>NZ_JAENIM010000041.1:0-216462 GCF_016595495.1 Persicirhabdus sediminis | reverse complement strand
AGTTCTTTAACGAATTTTTCTAAGTTACAAAAACGCTCTTTGTATTTAGTTAGTTGCTCATCAGCATAGCGCTCCATGCCATTGGCGCGCATGTGAGCCAGCTCGGCTCGTAGCTGGCTGATGTACGCTTTGCTATACAGCGTTCGCAGGTGGTCGATCAGCCGCTCTTCCCCTTGCTGCTTGGTTTGCGACGGTCTTTCATCTGGCCGACCTTGTGACTCGTAGGCTTCGAATTTGGCATTGAATTTCACCCTGCTAGGCACGCGAATGAGCAAGTGAAAATGGTTATCCATCAAACAATAAGTCAGGATTTTTATGCCTGAGAAGCGCGCCATGCGCCACATGATGCGCAAAAATGCTTCTTTTTCCCGGTCGCCAAACAGGTAATCTCCGCCCGCCGTGCGACTCATCACGTGGTAGCAATACGAGTGCTGATCATCGCCAACAATGCGCACATGCCCACCTGACGGCGGCGCACAAATCATGCCCGCTGCGCCACCAGAAAAACCCGTTTTACAATCCGCCAGCTGCAGCGGCGTCAGCGGCTTCGTTTCCGCTGGTTTTTGTTGGTTCTGCATTGGTTCTGGAGATTTCATAATCACCAATATCGCACAGAATCAGTGGCTTGCATCTAAAAAATGCCGTGCATCTTTTATACTATACTCATCCTGTGCATCTACATCTGAGCTTTCAGCTGAAGCATCCCGCTCATCTCTCTGAGCCGACGCACGCCATCTCCGTTAGCCAAAGTGCCACTAAAACAGCACGCTGAGCTTTGCCTATAGCCCTCACCACGCCAGACAGATCAGCTAATAATGACCGCTCCTGCCCTGCATCCGCATAGCCCTCGTGATACTTTTCAGAGCCCAGCCCTCTCTCTGCGCGGCTCAAAATCTATCACTCAGCTAGCAATTCAGCTGCTAGTTTTTGTGGACATTTGAGTATTTCACTTGTCATCCAATTTTCGCCCTTGCTTGCTCGATTCTCTTCTAAAAGTCGTATTTCATAGCCCGTATCGTCCACTTTTCACTTCTCGATCTTTGTTCCAATCACCTTCTAGAAGGCTGAAAATCATTCACTGAGGTTAAAAAACAGGATTTAAGTTCATTTTTTTTTGAACTTTGCCTATATTTTTGAATAAACTGTTTTAATCTTAAGTCAGAGGAGTCAGAATACCCTTGGCAAAAGCTACAAAACAGCGCAGAAATTAACTTTACCGATTTGACGTACAAGATGAGCAAGAAATTATTTGGAACAGACGGAATCCGCGGCACGGCTAATGAATGGCCAATTACACCAGAGCTAGCCTTACGCCTTGGGCGAGCGGTGGCACGTGTGCTCGACGCTCAGCAAGCCGGTAAGCACAAGGTGGTGATAGGCAAAGATACACGAATTTCAGGTTACATGCTTGAGACCGCCATCACCAGTGGTCTGGTGGCTGAGGGAGCTACGGTCCTGCTCACAGGTCCAGCGCCGACACCTGCGGTTGCCCATTTCACGCGCACCATGCGCTGCGACGCCGGCATCATGCTAACAGCATCGCACAACCCATACCCGGATAACGGTATCAAGATTTTTGGGCCAGATGGATTTAAGCTCAACGACGCACTCGAGCTCGAGGTAGAAAAAATCATCCTCGCCGAAAAAGTCGCTGAAAAAGAAACCACTATAGGTAAAGCCAAGCGCATCGACGACGCCATTGGCCGCTACATAGAATTTGCCAAAACAGCCGCAGGCGATACTTCGCTCAAAGGGCTCAAAGTGGTCATCGACTGCGCGCACGGCGCGGGCTACTACGCTGCGCCTCTGATTTTCAACGAACTAGGCGCTGAGGTGGTTGCCATGTCTACTCATCCGAACGGAACTAACATCAATGCCGATTGTGGTGCGATGCACCCAGAAGCCTGTGCTCAGGCGGTAATCGAACACGGTGCCGACATCGGCATCTGCCTAGATGGTGACGCCGACCGGGTAATTTTCTGCGACCATACAGGAGCAATCGTAAACGGCGACCAAGTGCTCTGCCTGTGTGCCAAAGCGATGAAAGCCGCTGGCCAACTGAAAGGTGATACACTCGTCGCCACAGTGATGAGCAACCTCGGCATGCGCGACTCGCTCGCAGCTGACGGCATCAAGCTGGAAACTACGCCTGTAGGTGATAGACACGTGCTAGAGTGCATGCGCGACAAAGGCTTCAACCTCGGAGGGGAAAACTCTGGCCATATTATTTTCTCAGACTTCGGCACTACGGGTGACGGAATCGTTAGCGCTCTGAAAGTTCTCACCTTCATGAGCAAAGCCGGCAAGTCACTCGCTGAGTTAGCTAACTGCATGGAGATCTATCCACAAGTCCTGCTCAATATGATGGTGACTGAAAAACCAGCTGTTGAAGACATTCCCGGCATGACGGAGGCCATCGCTTCCGCCGAAAAGGTCTTTGGTGATAGAGGTCGTGTACTCGTGCGCTACTCAGGTACCGAGAAAAAAATTCGCATTCTCACCGAATGCGCCGATGGTCAGCTGGCAAGCGCAGAAGCTAACAAGATGGCCGAAATCATCAACCAAACTATCGGAGCCTAACCATGTCTATTCAGCTCATCCCATCTAATGAACTCACCAGCTGGTGGCCTCTCAATACGGTCGACAAAGCAGGTGATTATCAAATTGCCGGCAGCACACTGCACGACCTCCAACTGGCCATGGTGCCAGCGGATGTGCGGCTCACACAGTTTGACAATGCGTGGATCAGCCACAGCGATTGGCTGGCATTGCTAGAGTCTGGCCAAGACGCCGTGCTCGAGTCAGCCGACGCTGAAGTTCTCGCTTGGACAGGCGATTCAGCGGAACGTCCAGTTGGCGCGCTTATCGTTGTTGCTAGCGCTAACTCATTCCGCATTCGCTTCCCGTGGCAGCTGATTGCCGTCAACGAGCAGATTGTTGTCACTCTCGACCGCGATGTCATCGAAGGCGAGGTTCACCCACAAGCTGTGATAGAGGGTCACATCACACTCGGTAAAGGATCGCGCATCCTCCCTGGTGTCTTTATCGAAGGCAATGTGGTGATTGGGGAAAATTGCAAAATTGGCCCTAACTGCTACCTTCGCGGTTCTACCACTATCGGCGACAACTGCCACATCGGCCAAGCCGTCGAAATCAAAAACTCTCTCATTGGCAACAAAACTGCCGTCGGCCACCTCAGCTACATCGGCGACAGTGTGCTCGGCCACGGCGTCAACCTCGGCGCCGGAACCATTACCTCTAACTTACGTCACGATGGCAAAAACCACCGCTCAATAGTGGACGAAAACCTCATTGATACCGGGCGCCGAAAATTTGGCGCCATCATCGGCGACGGCACACACACTGGCATTCACACTGCCATCTACCCAGGCCGCAAGCTCGCAGCCAACACCACCACCCGCCCTAACGAAACCGTCCAAAAGGACATCCAATAAAATTTAACAGAATCATAACATTATGTGTGGAATTGTAGGATACACCGGAAAACGCTCAGCCATGCCCGTGCTTTTGAGCGGACTCAAAAAACTCGAATATCGCGGTTACGACTCAGCTGGCGTTGCCGTTAACGAAAATAATAAGATTCTCGTTAGCAAGCGCGACGGCAAGGTGCAGGGGCTGATCGAACAAATCAAAACCGATGAAAATGTCGACGAGCTTGAGGCTGCTCACAGCGGCATTGCTCACACCCGCTGGGCCACTCACGGTCCTCCAACATCTATCAATGCCCACCCGCATCCCGGCCCAGAATCAAAGGTGATTTTGGTGCACAATGGCATCATTGAAAACCACAACTCACTGCGCCAAAAACTCGAATCTCAGGGCAATGTATTTGTTTCTGAAACTGACTCCGAAGTTCTCGCTCACCTGGTAGAATCTTGTTATCGTGGCAACCTGCTAGAAGCCGTTACTGAAGCACTACAGCAAGTAGAAGGCACCTACGGCATCACCTGTATGGCTAAAGATGAGCCAGGCAAATTAGTGGTTGCCCGTCGCGGCTCCCCTATCGTTCTGGGACTTGGTGAAGATGAAACCATCGTCGCATCAGACGCATCAGCCATCATCCGCTGGACTCGCCAAGCGATCTATCTGGATGACAACGACATTGCTGAAATCAATGGCGCTCAGGTTGACATCCGCAGCCTAACATCAGGTTCTGTCACCCGCACACCATCAGAAATTGATTGGTCACCAGACGCCGCAGAAAAAGGTGGTTTCGAGCACTACATGACCAAGGAGATCTTTGAGCAGCCAGAAACGATCCGCAATACCACCCGTGGTCGTCTCGACGCGGAACGCGGCACCTCTATTCTATCAGGTCTTAACCTCAGTCCACGCGAGCTGGTAGACATCCAGCGACTTCTGATCGTTGGCTGTGGCACCTCAATGAACGCTGGCCTTATTGGTGAATACGCCATTGAAGATTTTGCTGGCATTCCAGCTGAAGTTGAACAAGCAGCTGAGTTCCGCTACCGCAATCCAATCGTAGGCAGCCGCGACCTCGTGCTCGCTATCAGCCAGTCGGGTGAAACTGCCGACACTCTAGCAGCTGTGCGCGAAGCCGTGGAAAAAGGTTCTCTAGTTGCTGGTCTAGTCAACGTTGTCGGCTCTACCATCGCCCGTGAAACAGGCCGAGGCATCTATCTGCACGCTGGCCCAGAGATCTCAGTAGCCTCAACTAAAGCATTCACCAGCCAGGTTTCAGTTCTGTTAATGATTGCCCTCAAGCTGGCTCGTGGACGTCGTCTATCACAGGCGCGTGGCATTGAGATTGTCCAAGAAATCAAGCGCATCCCTGAGCTCATCGAATGGGTGCTAGAAACTAACGATAAGATCGCAGAGGTTGCTCAGCACTATACTAACTACCAGAACATGTTCTACATCGGCCGCGGCTACATGTATCCCGTCGCCATGGAAGGTGCGCTGAAGATTAAGGAAATTTCTTACATCCACGCAGAAGGCTACAATGCCGCTGAACTCAAGCATGGTCCTATCGCCCTGCTAGACGAAAACATGCCAGTCATCGCACTAGCTAACAAAGGTGCAGGTCAGGACAAAACTCTGAGCAACGTGGAAGAATGTAAAGCGCGTTCAGCACCTGTGCTCGGTGTAGTCACAGCTGGCGATAAAGAATCAGCCGACATCTTCGATCACGTTATCGAGATCCCAGATTGTCCGCAATATACCTCAGTCATTCCAGCTGCCGTAGCCCTGCAGCTATTCTCCTATCACGTGGCGCGTCTGCGCGGTTGCTCTATCGACCAACCTCGCAACTTGGCGAAAAGTGTGACCGTTGAGTAAACCACTGATTAAGTACTATTCACCAACCTCCTACGATTTAGCTCGTGGGAGGTTTTTTCTTTTACTGACAGCAACTAAAAGCGACCTAGACATATTCAGTCTGTCATTTATGTAGAATTCGTAATCATCCTTTACCGCTTATGTTTCGCTCGTTAATCCAGTTGCTTGCTTTTGCCGGATCACTATCATTGTGCGACGCACAATCTAACGCTGTGTTTTCTCAAAACCTTGAGAATTCAGCCATTCAAACTTACGCCAGCAACAATACGTGGAAAGGCGATTGGTGGTCGAAATGGGACAAAGGTGTTAGCGACGGACGAGCCAAAGTGATCGAGGAAAACGGCAATCATATTCTCGAAGTGTTCCTTCCTGAGAACTCCGTCACCAATGACGATAGAGATAACAATTCACCTTCAACCGTGGCTGGAGGTGTCGCCTGGAGGACTCGCTTTGACAGCAACTCTAACGTGCATTCATGGACTAGAGACAAAAAACCACGCTACGACGAACTTTACCTCAGCTATCGGCTGAAATTCTCAGACGGTTATGATTTTGCCAGAGGCGGAAAATTGCCAGGGCTAGCTGGCGGCTATACGACCACAAATACTAACGGAACCGAAACCATCGACGATGATACCATTGCCACCGACCGACCACCAACTGGTGGGAAAAAGCCCACTGGTTACGATGGTTTCAGCGCTCGCATGATGTGGCATGCTGGCGGAACCTACGAGGCTGACGAATCCCGCTCCGTGGCGCGACTGGTGCAATACGTCTACCAGCCAGACCCATCAGACCAAACAGATGGCTACCAGCCGAGCAGTGGATCACTAACTGACCCTTACGGCACACTTTTTTATTACACAGATAAAAACGATGCTAACGAACTGCTAACCATCGAATCAGGCAAGTGGTATCACATCACCCACAGAGTGAAAATGAATACCATCGATGACGATAATACAGCCCATTACGATGGCGTGCTAGAAGCATGGGTTGATGGTGTAAAGGTCGTCTCCGTGCATAACCTGAGGTTCCGCTACATCAACGATTTCTCTATCGACACCCTGCTCTTCACCATTTTCCATGGCGGCAGCGATAACAGTTGGGCCAATAACCAAGACCAATATATCTACTTTGACGACATTGTTCTCAGCGAACATGCCGACAGCGACGGTGATGGATTTAGCGATGCCGATGAGATTCTAGCTGGAACTGATAGGTTCGACCCAGATGACTTTTTGAAAACTTCGACTCCAGTTGCCGTTTATGAAAATGGCCAGCTGGCAGGACATCAAATCAGCTGGCCAACAAAACACAACAAGCTCTATTCGCTTTATTGGTCCACCGACCTAATCAATTTCCAACTGCTCGCCGAGAATCTATCACCTGACCAAGCTGAGTTCACCAATACCCAACATCTCGATGAAGAGAAAATCTTCTATCGTCTGGCCGTTAAAGATGGAGAGTAGACGCCGCCGCTGAAATCCCCCCTAGCTAGAAGGGGCAGCATCGCGATTTTCGCCTCCGGTAATGAGAGCCGTTCCCAGGCTTGCTCAATCTATATCAGCCAGATGGCCCAGTGGTATGAGCGAGATGTCTGGCACACTTTCAGCGTGCATCTCAGCCAACGCCATTCCCCATGGCTGAAGCCATGGGCTTTGTTCTTTGCCGCTTTCAGCGCCATGAGCAAGCCAGCTAATTGGTCAAACCAGCGCAAAAAAATGCACGGCATTTTTTGACAGGCAAACCCATAAACCCCATGAGAATAACGATTATCTCGCGAAAGCCACTTTCATTTTCGGGTTTTTCCTGAGCGGTTCTCGCCACAAAAATTCCCTTCCCGCAAAAATATGCACGGCATTTTTTGACAGGCAAACCCATAAACCCCATGACAGAAAGATGCACGGCATTTTATAGCTAGCAGCGCTGTGATCATGATTAAATCAATGATTCACTCAAAATAAGCACATTCAAACTCGGGTTTTTCCTGAGTGATTTCCAGCCACTTTAGCTCCCTTCAGCGCCGAAAAATACCCGCGCAGGAAATGCTTGATCCAGCAGCTAGCTGGTGAGAGGAAAGCTTTAGCCCCAGCCTCTAGATGCGCCTACAGACTAGCTAAAAGATGCACGGCATTTTTCAGCTAGCATTGCTGTGATCATGATTAAATCAATGATTGACTCAAAATAAGCACATTCAGGCTCGGGTTTTCCTGAATGATTTCCAGCCACTTCAGCTCCCTTTCTCGCCGAAAAATACCCGCTCAGGAAATTCTTGATCCAGCAGCTAGTTGGTAGAGGAAAGCTTTAGCCCCAGCCTCTAGATGCGCCTACAGGCTAGCTAAAAGATGCACGGCATTTCTGAGCTAGCAGCGCTGTGATCATGATTAAATCAATGATTCACCCAAAATAGACACAAACACATTCGGGTTTTTCCTGAGTGATTTCATCCCCAGCCGCATCCTCTATCTAGCCGCCCAAAGCACCCAGCCAGATAGCTGGGCTACATCGCGCAGAGGGACCTAAAGTTCACTGGCGAGCTAACCTGCCACGCGTATCCATATACTTCCAGCTATCAGCCGCGACTCACTACTTCCAGCTATCAGCCGCGACTCACTACTTCCAGCTCTCCGCCGCGGCGCCACCATTCAGCCAGCACATTCAGCCAGCACATTCAGCCAGCACATTCAGCCAGCACATTCAGCCAGCACATTCAGCCAGCACGTTCAGCTCGCCACCATTCAGCCTTCACATTCAGTCCATCTCCACTACCACGGCGGGAAATTGGCTGAAATGTGTGTCCTTGAGCGCTACAGGGTCACTTCATCATTGCGCATTGGCGCAGATCACTGCATCTTTTGGCCACAGGCGCTAGCTGGCATTCGCAAAATGCTGGCAAGATCCCACATTAGTCACCCAATTTCACAGAATTTATCATGCCAAGTACATTCGGTAACCTATTCCGCATTTCCACCTGGGGAGAGTCTCACGGTGGAGGCGTAGGCGTCGTCATCGACGGCTGCCCGCCAAACATCGAGATTTCAGCTGAAGAGATCCAGATTGATCTTGACCGCCGCCGTCCGGGGCAGAGCGACATTGTCACGCCGCGCAAAGAGAGCGATACCTGCGAAATTCTTTCTGGTGTATTTGAAGGCAAAACTCTGGGCACTCCAATTGCGATTTTGGTGCGCAACAAAGATCAACGTCCATCGTCATATACTGAGATGAAGGACAAATACCGCCCATCGCACGCCGATTATACTTACGACGCCAAATACGGTCACCGCGCGTGGCACGGTGGTGGTCGTGCCTCTGCTCGCGAGACCATTGGTCGCGTAGCGGCAGCTGCGGTGGCAAAAAAAGTTCTGGCGAAGATTGCTCCTGATATGGAAATCCTCGCGTGGGTAGACTCCATCAAAGACATCAAAGCTGATGTGAACCCGAATACGGTGACCAGCGAGATGATTGAATCCAACATCGTGCGCACAGCTGATGCGGATGCGGTGGAGCCAATGATCCAGCTGATCAAAGACGTGCGCGCTGAGGGCAACTCAGTAGGTGGCGTGGTTGAGTGTGTGGTGAAAAATGCACCTGTAGGTTTGGGTGATCCTGTTTTTGACAAGCTCGACGCCATCCTAGCGCAGGCAATGCTGAGCATTCCGGCGACCAAAGGATTTGAAGTGGGTTCTGGCTTTGAAGGCACCCAGCTCACCGGAGCTGAGCACAATGATCCATTTTTTATGGAAGAAGACCGCGTGCGCACTGCGAGCAACCGTTCAGGTGGCATCCAAGGTGGCATTTCTAATGGTGAAAACATCCTCTTCCGCGTGGCATTCAAGCCAACGGCGACCATCATGAGTGAGCAGCAGACGGTTTCTACCAGCAAGGAAGATACTGAGCTGAAAGGACGTGGCCGCCACGATGCCTGTGTGCTTCCGCGCGCGGTACCTATCGTTGAAGCGATGACCGTTCTGACCCTCTGTGACATGGCACTGCACCAGCGTGCTATCATTCTAGACTAATATCAAATCGCGCCCGTTTTAGCGGATTTTCAGCTTATGGATAATACCACCATTGCCAGTGTTATCGGCGTTACCATCGTCGCGCTAGGTGTGTTTGGTTTTATGAAAGGGCTGGTCCGCTCGCTTGGCGCTATCTTGGGGGTTGCCGCCGGTGCTTATGCCGGATTTTGGGGATATGTGAATGGCCTGCGTGTCGCCTCCAAGTTTTTCCGTGACCCGCAGCCGTGGATGGCTGTGGTGGTTGCGGTACTTACTGGCTTCACTGCCATCTACATCGTGCGCTTTGTGCTGCGGTTTGTGGCGGATCCATTTAACCAATCCGAGACGGGTAAAAAATGGGGATTTGGCCTGCCAGCTGCCTTGATCAGCCTGTGCACTGGCATCCTCATGGTTTGGTTAGCATTTTCTGGCATCCGCTACTGTGGCGCGCTCAGCGAGCTCGACTACGTGCGCAACAAAGTCACCAGCGACCAGCCAGCCAACGTGCCTGAGCCGTACTTGCTGCAGGCGTGGCAAATGCTTGATGCCACCCGAGCTGGCCAGCTACAGATCACCACAGACCCGTTTAACGACCCCGACAAACGCAAACTTTGCCAGCTGTTGATTGCCTATACTGACCAGCCGCTGAGACAGAAAATCCTCGCCACTGAAGATGGCCGACGCACCTTTGACCAGCTGGCATTCCGCCGATTGGTGATCAATAAAGAGCTGCTAGAAAGTGCCAAAGACGGCACTGTTTTCCATTTCTACACGGCGCCCGCGCTCAAGCCAGCGCTGGAAGACCGCCAATTCCTCGCCACTCTGGAACAAATCAAGATTGAAGAACTGCTCGCGCTCCGCTAAACGAGAGCCAAGAACACGCTAGCCCACTATCTATTTACCATGCCCATCGAAGATTACATCGTCACTATCGGCTTAGAAGTCCACTGCCAGATCAACTCTGAGAGCAAGATGTTCTGCGCTTGCCAGACAGGATTTGGTTTCGACCCAAATACTAATACTTGCCCAGTCTGCCTCGGCCTGCCCGGCGCGCTACCAGTGCTCAACCAACACGCTATCGAGCAAACTATCCTCGCTGGCATGCTACTGGATTGCGAAACTCCGGAGATCTCCAAGTGGGACCGCAAAAACTACTTCTACCCGGACATGCCAAAAAACTACCAGCTGACGCAGTTTGACCAACCGCTGTGCATCGGTGGTGGCGTGCCGCTCTACGATGTGGCCTACCCGAAGGAAGTTCAGAAAAACATCCCTAAGCCAGGTAAAGTGGTCAAGCTGACCCGTATTCACCTCGAGGAAGATGTGGCCAAATCCACTCACCACTCGAAAAATACCACCATCGACTTCAACCGCGCTGGCACTCCGCTGATGGAAATCGTTTCTGATCCAGACATCGATACCGCAGACGAAGCTTACGCCTACCTCAAGTCACTGCAGCAGATCCTCATCTACGGTGAAATCTCTGACGCCGACATGGAAAAAGGCCAAATGCGCTGCGACGTCAACATCTCCCTGCGTCCTCACGGACAGGAAGAACTCGGTGAAAAAGTTGAGCTGAAAAACCTCAACTCCATCTCCGCTGTGCGCCGCTCCATCAACTACGAAATCGAGCGCCAAGCATTCGAGCTGGATCAAGGCATCGCGCAGATCCAGTCCACCCGCCGCTGGAATGATGGCATCGGTGAAACCGAGCTGATGCGTACCAAAGAAGACGCACACGATTACCGCTACTTCCCAGAGCCAGACTTGCTGCCAATCCGCACCGCAACCGCTGTGGAAAAAATGCGCCCGTTTGTGCCTGAGCTGCCGCATGAAAAACGCGACCGATTTGTAGCAGAATACAAGATCAGCGAATACGACGCCGCTGTGATTGCCTCCGAGCGCGCGCTGGCTGATTTCTTTGAATCTGCAGCTAAACCATCCAAGGCACCTAAAAAAGTAGCCAACTGGCTGATCAACAACCTGCTCTCCAAGCTCAACGAAGCTGAGCTGGCCATCGGCGCCTGCCCACTTCCAGCCGCTACACTTACCCAGCTGGTTGACCTCATCGAAGCGGGAACAATTTCCAATAACCAAGGCAAAGAGCTCTTTGAAGTCCTCTGGTCATCACCAGAAAAAGACCCAGCGGCCACCGCCAAGGAAATGGGCTTTGAGCCAGCTGATAATAGCCTGATCGACGGGCTGATCGACGAAGCCATCGCCGCTAACCCAGAAAAAGTAGCTGAAATTCAGGGAGGCAATGATAAACTTCTTAACTGGCTCACCGGCCAAGTGATGAAAGCATCACGCGGAAAAGCCAACCCTAAGCTGGTAACAGACGCCCTCAGAGCAAAACTGATTGGATAATTATTCAATAATTTCAATCTAAGCATTGCCTTAGCAAATCACTTGTTCAAACTGAGCCAGCTCTACCAGCTGTGCTCAGTTTTTTTTTGCACCCACCATCACCCATCATGTTTCGCAAACTCACATACACAATGATTCTATTTACCAGCTGTGCAGCCCTGCAAGCTGGCGTTTTTGGTCCACTCGAATACGGTGATTCGCGTAAGATCGTCGACGAAAAACTAGAAACCAGCCCGCTGGTGGTTTCTACTATTGAAAAAACCATGTTTGGCCGCACTGGCCTCAATGGCGTTTACAAATGCACCTCCAAACTCGCTGGCCTCGACTACAGCTTGTACTTCGACTGGGACGAAGAAGGACTGCTCAAAGAAGTTGTTCTGCGCTCAGAAGGCATCCCAAGCAGCGAATACACTGGCCAGCTGAAACAATCACTAGCTGACGCTGTCAACTTCATCGGCTCCATGCACGGACCACCTACCTATCAAGCCGAATACCCACCTCAGAAGATTGTCACCGAGGGCATGAACCAATTTTCCAGCCTATGGACATTAGAAAACCGCCAGTCATTACTCTGCGGCGTCGGCATGTTTGAGGGGAAATATTGCGTCAGCATCCGCTTCACCTCAGATTTTATCGCGCCACCAAAAAAGAAGTAAGCAGCTAATGACGACTCACTCGCGGGCTCGCTGAGTCGACAAATCGAATTTTCACCATCCGTCATCCATTTCAGCAAATGGATGACGGATTTTTTATTCACAACTTATTAACATCTAACCAAGCCAAAGTGAAATATTAGCGCCATTGTTAAAACATTGTTTAAATCAGCGTTTAAGTTATCAATTTACACAAATTTGCAACACGGAACATATTGAACCACAGCCAGTTATGAAGTTTTATAGTGAATGCTATGACTTCCATTTGCATCCCCTCACACCCCCTCGCAAAATTGTTTACCGCAATCACGCTAGCCACAGCCCCGTGTGCGCAAGCGGTTTTAATCAGCTCAGGCGACGGCTCTGGCAATACCTCAGCTGGAGAAGTAGAGTTTGCTTTTGATAACGTCGGCCAACGCGGCAGTGCTACCGCAGTTTATCTAGGCAACGGTTATGTGCTCACCGCCAACCACGTCGGCACAGGATCTGTGCAGCTGAATGGGCAAACTTACGAAGTCGAAGCTGGCTCCACCAGACGAGTGCAAAACCCAGAAAGTTCGGGGCTCAGCACTTATACTGACCTCAAAGTTTTCCGCCTGACAGAAATCCCAGAGCTGCCAGCATTAACCATCGCCACTGAAGGCGTGGCCACAGGAGATCACGTCATCATGGTAGGCAATGGCTACAACCGCGCCAGCGAACAAACCATGTGGGATGTCAGCACAAAAACTTACCCAAATGTTTGGACGGAAACGACCAAAGCCAACAAAGCTGATGTATTTGGCTACAAAACCGCTAGCGGGAAAACCATTCGCTGGGGGGAAAATATTGTCGAAGGAAATCAAACTATCGGCTTGGGCACTCACGGGCAAATTCTCTCATTCTACACCCAGTTTGATACTGGAGCTGGCTCACTCGAGCACGAAGCTCAGGCAACTAATGGTGACTCCGGCGGCGCGGTATTTAGCTACCTCAACGAAGAATGGCAGCTGGTAGGCATCATGCATGCCGTTAGTGATAAATCTCCATACTCGGGAAATCCCGATGATGAGATCAGCTCAAAGCCATTTGCCTACGACGGCAAGGTCACCTACAGCTCAGACCTATCGCAATACGACCTCACCTTTGGCGGCGAACTCGACTTTTCCCAGCAAGCTGCCGCAGCTGTACAAGGAATCCAACAGCCATCTCCGGTGCCCGAGCCCAATGCCGCCATCCTGCTCAGCAGCCTCGCGCTCATCATCTGGAAACGCCGAAAAATCTAGCTGATGTCATTACCACTTGCGCTGGCTGGTCATCCACGCATGCTGCTGTAGTGAGTCAGCCGCCATACGCACGCCAGTTCAGCCTAGCTATCTATCAATATTTAGCCAGTAGCCAGCTCCTAGCTGGTGAGCTGCCAGAAGCCGCCAGCTGGAATCGTAGCCAGCTAGCTGCAGTTTCGCTAGCCAGCCTGCCTGAGCTCAATTTCCAACAAAAGCTCGGCCACCTGTATGAGGACGCGCTCTATCACCTCATGCAGGCAGCTGGCGTGCAGGTCGTGGCGCGCAACCTGCAAATCCAATCTGATAGACACCATACCATTGGCGAGCTCGACTTCCTCATCGCCGACGGCGAGCAGATGGTTCACCTTGAGCTCGCGTGTAAATTCTATCTAGCGGTGGTAGATCCAGCTGGAAATACCACCTTCCCCGGGCCTAACGCTCGCGACAACTGGCAGATCAAGCTCAACCGCATGCGCGAGCACCAACTCGTACTGAGCAAAAATCCAGCGACACTCAAGACGCTACAGCCTCGCTGGCCAGACGCGTCGCTCACCACCCGTCAGCTGATTTACGGCTACCTGTTTGATCACATCCACAGTAGCCAGCTAGCAGGTGCCGATTTCATTCACTCCAGCTGCCCGCGTGGCAAGTGGCTGTACCAAGATGAATTTCTCCAGCTGGAAAATGCAGGCCATCAAATGTACCAATTGCCCAAACCACTGTGGCCAGTTAATGTCACCGCTGAGTTGCTAGAATTGCTCGAGCCGAGCCAGCCAGCGGCTATCACCTCGCTAGACAGGGCATGCATGATCTACAACCCGCTAGAAAATCAACGCTACTTTGTCATGCCAAATTCGTGGCCAGCTGAGCTAGATCACCAGCCAGCTAGTTAGACTGAATAGGTTGCCAGAGCAGAATCTATCAGCGCACGGCTACTCTCGCGTTCGTCGTGAATCACGATCACACCAGCCTTATCCAACATTTCCACTTCATTGCTAAATTTTGCCCGCCCATAAACAATCACCTCAGGGCTGATAGCACGCAGCAGCGGCAATGATTTCAAGGTCGTTTCTACCGTTGGGAAGGTATAAGCCACCATGCGCGCATCCGCCACCTTTGCCAGCTCCATAGTCTCGTGATGAGTAGCATCGGCAAAAATCGCCGCCTGCCCGCTTTCGTACAATTTCCTAACGGTCTTAGCATTCAGCTCGACGATCAATGTTGGAATATTGTGCTGGCGCAAGCTCTCATTGAGCGCCTGACCAACGGGCCCGTAGCCAATGATGATGGCATGGTCCTGCAGCTCTTTCACGCGGTGAGACGCCGACAGCGCGCCAGCTGGAACGTGACGTTTGCGGCTAGGCCGGCGAGCATTAACAAAGTCAGAAATCGTCGGCGCAAATCGCATCAAGCTAGGCACCAGGCCCATGCTAACCGCTGTGCTGATGAGCAACATTTGCACCAAAAACTCCGGCATTGGCTGCAGCACATTAGCCTCAGTTAGCAGCACCAAGGAGAACTCCCCCGAGCTAGCCAGCGCGCCAGCTGATAGTAATGCTGGCCCCAGCGGCAGCTTGAAACAACGTGCCGCTAACAACAAAATCAATGCTTTGAGATGAATCAAAACAAACACCCCCATAGCAATCGTAAGCCAATGTTCCATCGCTACGCTGACGTCAATCAACAAGCCGATAGAAACAAAAAACAATGTGAGAAATAGATCCTTGAAAGGTAAAATCTCAGATAAAATCCGGTGGCTGTAAATGGACCCGCTAACAATCAGGCCAGCGCAAAATGCTCCCAGCGCTAGGCTCAAGTTCATCGCTGCTCCAGCATAGGCAATCGCTGCACACAGGCCAATCACCGTCAGGGTAAATAACTCGCGGCTGCGGGTAAAGGCGACCTGATCGAGCATCTTGGGAATCACATACACACCTAGCAGCCAAGCCGCCAAGATGAACAAAATTCCCTTGCCTCCAGCTAGCGCCATGGCGCTGAGGATTTGATCACCTGAGCCACCTAACATAGATGGCAATAATAGCATCACCGCAATCACCAAAATATCTTGGAACAAAGCAATGCCTAAGGACATCCTCGCCGCTGGATGGTTTCCCAGCCCCATGTCCTGAAATGATTTCAAACTAACTGCGGTGGAACTCAAACCTAAAGCAATGCCCAGAACCACAGCCTGTGAGGCAGGCATGCCAGCGGCATAGGCAATGCCACCAATCACTAACGAACTCAGCCCCATCTGCACACCACCGCCAATGAAGGCTAGCTTCCACATGTGCTTGAGCTCTTTGAGCGGGAATTCTACCCCGAGCGTAAACATCAACAAAATGATGCCAAATTCCGCCAATACAGTGATCAATCCCGAGCCCTCAGTGCCCACCACCATTTCTAGCAGCCCGCTATTAGCCACCACCACGCCACAGATGAAATAGCCAACTAACAAGCTTTGCTTGAAGCGTACCAATAACAAAGCCACCAACACCGACATTACCAAAACTAACGCTAACAACGCGAAGAATGGTGAAACATC
Source organism: Persicirhabdus sediminis (assembly GCF_016595495.1). GTDB lineage: Bacteria > Verrucomicrobiota > Verrucomicrobiia > Verrucomicrobiales > Akkermansiaceae > Persicirhabdus > Persicirhabdus sediminis. The sequence continues at coordinate 200,315 of NZ_JAENIM010000041.1, read as the reverse complement.
ATGTGCACTAGCTGCCAAATGAGAGAATGTAAGCACAGCTACATATCATCACCGCCACGGCAGCAAAGCCAAGCTAATTTGTTAAACAAAAAGACAATCATCCAGCTGGCTATTTTAGCCACTGGAAATCAGCTAACTAAGCATGTCTAGCTAGTTGAATCAGCTGCAGATTAGCGAAACGACATCGCTGGCAAAGCTGCTGGCTTGCATAACAATTTCTTATCGTTTGAGCTACGCGCACATTTTTTGCATACAAAGCGTGGTTCATCCACCAGCTCCGCGAGCAGGTCAAAGCGCTTTTCAATGTCTTTGCGACTCCACTTGCAGAATGTTTTCACTTTGGCTCCCATAATCTCTCAATAAACGAACTTGTTGAGAATGAGATGCAATAGCAAACCCACCTTGTCCAATAAATAATTCCAGCTAGCTGAGGGAAAAATCAGCCAGAAAACCGACCTAAACACTCAGAACCAATACAAAACAAGAGATCTGAGAGCAAAACGTCCATTTCACCAGCCCGCGCTGAGATAGAAATAAATCCAGCTGGGCAGCCATCTTATCGCAGCTCACGGCTGGCTAGCTAAACTTTCTGGCCGACGCTGCGCAGTGGCAGATCTCCCACTTCCACGTGCAGTGGTGTTTCTAAAATATGCATGACTGAGCGGGCGACATCCTCGGCGCGCAACATCTGCATGCTTTCTTTGGTCAGCCTGAGCGCTTCATCGCGACCGGCAAAATACTTATTCAGCAGCGGAGTATCCACAAATCCAGGTGACACCGACGCCACTCGCGTAGGATTTTCAGCCGCGCGCAGCTCCGAACGCAATGACTCAGTGACGGCGCGTACGGCAAACTTCGTCGGCGCATAAAATCCACCTGTCGGCGGCACACGGTGGCCGCTCATACTTGAGATATTGACGATCTGACCGCCAGCTACGGGAAACTTTTTCAGCGCCAGCTGGGAGCAATAAGCCAGACCTCTAACATTAACCTGCCACATCTCTTCCCAGTCGCTAACGTCGCCGTCGATCAAGCTCGATAGATAAGCTACGCCAGCGCTATTGACGAGGATGTCGAGATCTCCCAGCTGGAAAAAGGCCGCGTCAATTTGCTCTAATGAGCTCATATCGCAGTGAATTCCTATCACGCCAGCTGGCAGCTCAGCGAGATTGCGACACAGCCCGTAGACTTTAACCCCCTCTTTGAGCAAATCCACCGCCACTGCCTTGCCGATGCCAGACGACGCCCCCGTCACCACCGCTACTTTTCCAGCTAGATCTATCATGTAGCTAATATCGCGGTTGTGTAGAATTTCTCAATAGTAAATTAAACGCCGCTAAAGATGCGGAAAACACTTTTGGAAATTTTCCCTCACCGGCGCTTCTATTTCTAGCAGCTCACCAGTAGCTGGGTGCGTGATGGTGAGTTTTTTCGCCTGCAGCAACATGCGAGTGCCCGTGCCGAGTAGCTCACCGAGCTGGTTACTTCTATCAATGCCGGCATAGCGATAGTCGCCAATGATAGGCATGCCGTGGTGCAGCAGGTGGCGGCGGATCTGGTGAAACCTTCCTGTATGAGGTATCGCCTCTAGCAGAGTGACTGTGGCCTCATCGATGTCTGGAATTCCAGCTAACGACTCGGCATGGCAGCTGGTGAGCACCCGAAAGCTAGTATGGGCAGATTTCTCCGGCGCATCGTCATCTTTGCGCAGCGGTTGGTGACAACCCCAAGCATCAGCCGACGGCTTGCCGAGCACCGCTGCCCAGTAGACTTTTTCAAATTCATGTTCACGCAGCGCGGCGTGTAATTTTTTGGTCACAGATTTCTCCAGCCCAAATAACAAAACGCCCGAAGTCGGACGATCTAGCCGGTGAATCGGAAATACGTGCTGGCCAATTTGATCGCGCAAAATCTTCATGGCAACCAGATCACCATCTTGTGGCACGTCAGCTGGATGAACCAAATGACCGGCAGGTTTATCCACCGCCACTAGATACTCGTCTTGATATATAATGCACAATTCCTCACTCATGGACGGCCACTGACTATACCAGCTGCACCGCGGTGTCACTGCCGCAATTTGCAGCCAACCGTGCCAGCTAGCGGGAAATCCAGCTAAACTCAGCAAATGTGCGATTATACGGCTGATTGATCCGAGAATGCTAAATCGTTCATCGCCAATCAAGCAATGTGAAATTTCTCCACAAATTCCCCAGACCATGCCAGCTGGCGAAAACAGCCACAGATTTAACTTGTCAAACATCAACATCTAGACTAGGAACCCCCAGCCCAAAACGCTGCCGCTAAACAACGGAAAACGGGCGATCTTATGCGGCGGGTTTTCCAATCAAAAGCGCCTTGCCTGAATCAAGGCAGGACAAAATTAGTACAATGGTCAACGAACTCGTATCACAAATGGTAGACGCTGGCGTTCATTACGGACACCAGACACGTAAATGGAATCCAAAAATGAAGCCTTACCTCCTCAAGGACAAAGGCGGCATTTTCATCATCAACCTTGAAGAGACTGTTAAGTGTCTCGACAAAGCATGTGACTACCTCACAGAAATCACAGGCAAAGGTAAAAAAGTCCTCTTCGTAGGATGTAAGCGTCAAGCACAAGACGCAGTTCGTGAAGCTGCTGAAGCTTCTAACCAGTACTTCGTAAATCATCGCTGGCTTGGTGGTACTCTCACAAACCTTTCCACCATCCGCCGTTCTGTTGAGCGTCTCAAGTACCTCGAAGACATCGAGAAGTCACCTGACTTCAAGAAAATGTCTAAGAAAGAGCTCTCAGCTCTTGGTCGTGAGCGTGATAAGCTTTTCCGCAACCTCTGTGGTGTGCGCGACATGGAAGAGCCTCCAGCCGCTATGGTAATCATCGACTCAGCTCGTGAATCCATCGCAGTAGCTGAAGCCAAGCGCCTCAACATCCCAGTTATCGCACTCGTTGACACCAATGGTGACCCAAGCGCTGTAGCTTACCCTATCCCAGGTAACGACGACGCCTCAAAGTCCGTACGCCTCATCCTGCAAAACTTGGTAAACTCCATTAAGGACGCCAAGAGCATCGAGGAAAAGAAAGAAGAAGAAGAGGCAGTAGCGACTGCTTAATCTAATCTGTAATTCATGCAGCACTCACTCACTGGGTGCTGCTCTTTTTGACCTACACCATAATCAAACGACATGGCTATTACCGCATCTCTCGTAAAACAACTCCGCGACATCACTAACGCGGGCATGATGGACTGTAAGAAAGTTCTTGGCGAAACTAACGGCGACATCGACGCTGCTGTTAAGCTTCTTCGTGAAAAAGGCATCGTTAAAGCTGCTAAGAAAGCTTCTCGTGAAGCTAGCGAAGGAACCATCACTAATACTTCTTCTGACGACAAGCGCAGCGGCACTCTCATCGAGATCAACTGCGAAACTGACTTTGTTGCTAAAAACGACATTTTCCAAGACATCGTTAAGACTCTCAACGCTGCTACTGCTGAAGCAAAAGCTGCTGACCTAGAAGCTGCTCTCGAAGTTAAAGTAGGTGACACTACCGTGTCTAACCTCATCCAAGAGAAAGTTATCGAACTCGGCGAAAACATGCTCGTTCGCAACTACGCACGTTACGAAGTCGCTGAAGGCACACAAGGTGCTATCGCTAGCTACATCCACCTCGGTGGTAAAGTTGGTGTGATCCTTGAGCTCAACTGCGAAAAAGCAGAAACAGCTGCTAACGCTGATTTCCAAGCACTCGCTAACGACATCTGTCTGCAGGTTGCAGCTACTAAGCCAGCTGGCCTCACTAGCGACGACATCGACGCAACTGTCATCGAAGAAGAAAACGAGATCAACCGTAAGCAACTCGAAGAACAAGGCAAGCCTGCTAACATCATCGAGAACATCCTTAAAGGTAAGATCAACAAGTTCTACGCTGAAAACTGCCTGGTTAACCAAGCATTCATCAAGGACGACAAAGTTTCTATCTCACAACTGCTCGACGCCAAAGGCAAAGAGTTCGGTGACACACTCTCAATCGCTCGTTACTCACGTTTCAGCATTGGTGGCTAATTGATCACCTGATCAATCTATTTCGAAAGCCTCGTCAGCTCAGCTGACGAGGCTTTCTTTTTGTAGCTGCGCCGCAGGTTCGGGCTACGCCCTTAAGGTCCGCTGCGCTGCAGGTGCGGGCTGCGCCCTTAAGGTGCGCTGCAAGTTTGGGCTACGTCCTGCAAGTTGCGCTGCGCTGCAGGTTCGGGCTACGCCCTGAAGGTGCGCTTCGCTGCAAGTGCGGGCTACGCCCTGCAAGTTGTGCTCGCAAGCTCGCTAAAGGTGACATGACACCACCTTCAGCGCAAAGCGCACACCTTCCACCTGCAGCACGCAGTGCGAACCTTCCACCTGCAGCACGCAGTGCGTACCTTCCACCTGCAGCGCGGAGCGCGCCCCCTTCCCTGCATAGTTTTCCTTGTAACTACCGGCAAGCCGCTTAGATTGCGCAAAAGCCATGTCTGAAAATTCTCCAGCTATCTACGAAGCCTTCGACCACCAGAAACTCGACCTGCTCATTCACTTGATCAACGAAACCAGCCAGCTGGAAAACGTGCTCATCTTCTGCAGAACCAAAGAATCACTACACGCACTCACCGCCGATCTCAACCACGCCGAGCTCGACGCCGACTCCGTGCACAGCGGGAAAAAACCTGAACTGCGCGACCGCACACTCGCCGCATTCGCAGCTGGCGAAACTCGCATCCTCTGCACCACCGAAGCCGTTGCCCAAAACCTCAACATCGAAGGCGTGCAACACATCGTCTACTACGAGTCGCCTGAGCAGCCAAAATACTTCGTCAAAAATGCAGAAACTCTGGCCCAGCTAGACGGCCAGCTGATCACCATCGTCAGCCAGAGCGATAGCAACTGGAGAAAACAAATGACCAAGGTATTTGGAGCCCAGCTCCCACTCACCCAAGCCGAATCATTCAGCTACGACAAACAGCCAAAAAAACTCATCCACGCGCGTCCACATTCATCAAACCCAAAAGGCACACGCAAAAAACCACTGCAAAACAAAAAACCAAAACTGAGAAAACCTGGTCGTTAGTACCCTGCAAGCTAACAGCACTAATCTCTCACCGCAAATCAGCTGGTTCAACAAAAAGAGGCTCTTCCTAGCTCACCATAAAATTCAATCTCTACTATACCCCATCTGTAAAGATAGGCTGTGCACTCAGCCTCTCAAGAGCACCCAGCTCATTGACTTGTCGCATCAATCATTCTGCCATTATTACTCCTCACCTCGTCGATCTCGCGCCTCCTCTTGATCTCGAGGTGTTCAATGTTTTCAATGATTGATATAATTAGTTTTTTAGAATCTCCTTGTAATTGCCCATGAGCTATTGACCTAGCATTATCTAGCAACAAACTGACATCTAGATTCATTAACTGTTGAACCTCTCTCATAGCGGCGGCCTCTCTATTCTTACGTACAGCTACCTGATGCTCTTTTTCAAGTTGATCCAACAGAGACCTTCTAGCCTCCCCTTTCAAACCCTCCAACGCTCTCAGAGGCCTCGAATATTTCACAAATGGAGAAGGGAACGGTAAATTTGTATACACATCAGGAAGATCTAGCGAAATTTTGTTTCTTAATTTCTGAGCTTCATCTACATAAGCCAAACACTTCAATACGGGGTCATCAACACCTTCTCCAACTGCCTCGATCTGGCTTTTTGTCATTGGCTCGTACCTTAACTCTGAAGCCTTACTTACAAATGATGCGCAAAAAATTATAAAGAACGCTATTCCTATTTTCATTACTCGTTGTTTAATATTAAATCAGTCCCCTCCGTTTCACTAACTACATCAGCTTTGATTAGAGTAAGGTAAGCTCGAAGTGTTGAAACCGTTAATATATCGGTTTGATCCACATAAGCAAACTCTTTATATCACAAGACATATCACAAGACAGGTTTATCAATACCACCTCGTAGCGAAGAAAGACGCTATTGCTAGAGAGCGCGAGCTACAAAAAGAGCAGCAAAAACGCGACTGTCTATTTGGGCCAACAACTATCTTCATCTTCATTCTATTGATGAACTATGCTGCCCATCACAGCCTCGTCTTCGCCATCATCCTTCTTGCTCCTCTAAGCTACTGCTACCTCAGAGCATCGCGAGTTTTATACAATAGCGAGCCAGCTAACACCAAACTAGCTCCCTCCAAGTGGCTAGTTTACGGCTGCATCGCTGAAGCCATCTACCTAATCATCATTATCCTAACTGGAAGCTAATTGATACTGCAGCAAAGTTGCTAGAATTAGCTAACCATCGGCTGCAAGTCAGAGAGGTCACGGCTCGTAAATTCATCTTGGCATTGCGCTAAACGAAAATCTGTATCCAAGCTTGCCCAGAACGAAGCCCTCAGGCCAAAGACATATTCCAAACGGCAGCAAAACTCTAATGACATATTTTTACGCCCATTGAGTATGTTACTAAGCGTTGATGGCTTAACACCTAACATCTCTGCAGCCTTCGTTTGCGTCAAATCCATACCCTCCAACACATCGTGCAGGTGATCTGCGGCTGGAGAAATTTCCCTTTGCTTATTATCCATCTTCTTTGTGTGATTTATTGATTTATGCGCCAGTCAGTATCAATGAGTATCTTTAATAATCACTGCGCTAATTTTTGCTTCTTTTTTATCTAGCCAAGAGAAAACAATTCGCCATCGGTCCGACCTCCTATTAGCATCAATACTGTATGACTCGGAGCCTTGCAGCCGATGATAATGTAGAATTCTATGCAGCGGTAGCATTAGCTCCGCTTCGTTGGCTACCGCATTGAGCACCCGCAAACGAGTATGTGCCTTAGGAAAATCCAAACCTCCCAATTGCGACCTTTCTTTTTTTGTCAATTTCGGACGCTGTGAGAGAAATATCTTCTCCGTCAGCCGGCACTTGAACTCAACGATCATCTAAAAGAAATTTATCCAAAATGGGATAACTGTCAAATTTTATCCCATTCGGAAAACATCCATTTCATCATCAACTAGACCAAACACCAGCTGGACCAGCCCCGCCAGCTAGCCACGCAGTGGCGACCGTCCATCAACCGACCGCGCTACAGACCGTTAGAACCGAATTTATCAATCACACGCGCAGCCTAACCCACTGGGCCGAAGGTCCATAAGAACAAAGCCCAGGGCTTCAGCCCTAGGATAAACGCAAAAAGAAATCAGCCTGCTGAAAGTAGGCCAAAAGCGTAATGATCAGAGTCAGCTCCAGCCAGCCACGGATTGGCGACCATGCACAAAAACACAAACAAGCACGACTACAGCCCAATCTGAGCTAATAGCTAGGCGTCTAGCCCGAAATCGCCTTCTATCGATTAGTTTGTCTGTCTTATAAAACGTGGAAGGAATCAACCCGACCCAAGCAGTTAGCCACAAGAGAGTTACAGAGGAGCCGATCCCCTAAACCTAGATTCTTTTCTTTTTTTTGGGGGAGGTAGAGTTAGCGAGTATTTTATGTAATTAGTTCTCTGCTTGCCAATCTATTTGCCACGCGAATGGATCTTTATCATATTTGAGAAATCCTGATTCAGTGGATTTTAGCTGTGCAATTATTTCATCTAGATGGCTTGTAGCATCTGAAATAATGGCAGGGACTTTTTCCATTTCCATATCAAGAATTTTCACTTCGTTTTTAATGAGGAGCTTCGTCTTAGTTAGAGTGCCACTTTCATTTCTTTTTGAAATGAGGAGATATTCTTTGCCGTCAGATTTCGCAAATAATAAACCATCGAGTGATTGCCACAATGCTTCTTCATTATCTTTATTGATTTCTCTAAGGCGCTCAGCGAAGTTTCTCAATGCTTCTACTTGGCCAGGCCAGTCCTCTATAATTTGATTAGTCCTCTGCTCACTATAGTTAACAAAAAATGACTGATCAAAACTTTCATTTAGTTTCGATCCTGGAGAAGAAAATTGAATAGCCTGAACCCATTGTGGATATTCTTTACTGTCATAAGATGCTCCAAATCCTGAGATGCTACTAATTTTTAATGGTGGACTGAACTCTAGATATTTGCACTCAATGGTTTTGTTTTCTATTTTACATTCTTCGTACTCAAATTTGGAGGGGTTCCAAAAATAGATGTTAGCTATAATGATAGCTGTTATCAAAATTAACGAGAATATTATTTTTTTCATAGTTTCTTAATTATTGAAGTCAGCTAACATAAGGGTTGCTCTATGGTGAAAGTCTTAACTCCCTTATAGGTAACATCTTTTCTCGAGAACTTAAAAAGCCCGAGAGGTCCAAGGTCTATCTCCTTATCCATGTTAGTATAATTATTCCGACGTTTAGTCATTCGGCGGAGCATTGAAGCTATCGTCACCCGCTACAAATGTCCCCCTGACGCGCATAAAACTGACATCGAAGGGAATAACAGATGGATACTGATTGATGCCAAATTTCACCACGTCACCGCCATCACGAACAACTGTAGCAGAGCATGCAAAATAAGGAATGGCTGACGCCTGAGCCTTCTTCGCGCCAACAGGAGATGGATGACCAGGTGCACAGTAGCGCAGCTTCAGGCTGATTTCCATCTTAGCTGCAGCCTCCACTTTATAGCTTAGCTGACCTAACATTCCTTCCATAAACTCTTCTCCTAAGGTGACTGTAGCTCGATAAGTCAATTTGCTAGATACCTTTTTGGGCTGCAGCGGTATACAGCGCACCTTTTTCATCTCAGTCCAAGCTAAGAACTTTCTGCCATCATGCTCAATCTCTTGAAAACTAGAGCGCATCTGCAAGCGAGGGTTCATTTCCTCCATCGCCTGTAAAATATCCTCAGCTGGCTTTTTATCCGTAATGACTTTTGGCCCACTCAATGAAACCTTGAGCTGCTTGATACTCTCGGCGCATGCTGCGTCAACAAAGCTCTCGATTTCAACATCAGTGAACGATGACTTACCTGTCTTTTTTAACTCCGCCACCCTCTGCTCTATCAATTTTCTGACACGCAGCTTCACCGCTTCCTCATCAGTGTTAAAATGTGACGAGAATTTATTCATCTCAAGCATTAAGGCGTCCTCTGTCATTAAGTCATCCTCTGTCACATTGATGGGTACCGCCACAGTCACTGTCTTTTCAGATGATTTTGCCGAATCATCTAGCTCATTCATTTGGCTCGCAGCATCAGCAACATCAAATAGAACAAAACAACAAACGATTAACACAGCTCTTAAGATGCTCATATAGAGATGATTTAAAGCATAGCCAGTCCACGCTGACAATAACCAAGTCCGCTAGATTAGATGTACTGTAGATCACCTGTCCTCGCTAGAAATGCTCAAAAAAATAGCGGGCCAGCTGGCCCGCTATCCTAAAAGTAAGTTAGTCAAGTCGACTACATGCGCTCAGGCACTTGGATGCCTAGCAACCCAAGTCCTTTCACCAATACTTGGCTGGTGAGCTCACAGAGAACAAGACGTGTCATCTGCACATCACCTTCTGATTTGAGCACTGGGCATGCCTCGAAGAATGAATGGAATGCCTTGGCTAGCTCGAGCAGGTAGTTAGCTAGCAAGTTCGGGCGGAAATCATCTAGCAAGATTGGTACGGTTTCACCAAACTTCAGCAGCGTGCGCGCGAGGTGGATTTCAGCTGGCTCACTAACGGACACAGCCGCTGGATCTAGCTGATGGCCATCTTCCAGCTTGCGGAAGATAGAGCGCACACGAACGTAGCTGTACTGGAGGTAAGGAGCGGTATCGCCTTGCAGGGCTAACATCTTATCCCAGCTGAATACATAATCAGTCATGCGGTGCTGTGAGAGCTCGGCAAATTTCACCGCGCCAAGCCCAACGATTCTAGCGACTTCTTCCTTCTCCTCACCTTCGAGGTCTGGATTTTTAGCTTCGATAGCAGCACGTGCACGCACGATTGCCTCGTCGAGCACATCTACCAGCTGGACGTTGTCCCCAGAGCGAGTTTTCATCAGCTTACGATCTTCGCCAAGGATAGAACCAAAGGCGATGTGCTGCATGTTAGGATTCTGACCACGCATTCTGGTGGCTTCAAAAATTTGCTGGAAATGCAACTGCTGAGGAGCTCCAACAACGTACCAGATTTGGTCTGCATTCCATTCTTCTACGCGGAAGTCGATGGTTGCTAGATCGGTCGTTGAGTAGAGGAATCCACCGTCAGCCTTACGAATAATCGTTGGCTGCTCAGCGAGCTTGCTATCAGCATCAAAGAATACGCAAATGGCGCCGTCGCTCTCGCGAGCTGTGCCGCTAGCAATCATGTCTTCTACCAGCGGCGCGAGTCTATCATTGTAGAAACTCTCACCGTACCAGAAGTCAAAGCTCACATCGAGTCTATCATAGATGCCTTGCAGCCCCTGCTTGGAGAGTTCTACACAGCGCTGCCAGATCTTGAGGTTTTCCTCATCACCAGCTTGCAGTTTCACCAGCTCTTCTTTGCAGGTGTCGCGCACGCTTTCATCTTCGCCGCACTTGGCATTGACCGAGCGGTAAACACGCAGCAGCTCAGCCACTGGGTCGGCCTGCAGATCATCTTCATTGAGCACTGTTTTCCAGCCATGAATGATCATGCCAAACTGCGTGCCCCAGTCACCAATATGGTTATCGGTGATCACTTTGTATCCGAGGAAACGAGCGATGCGCATCAGCGAATCACCAATGATGGTTGAGCGGATGTGGCCAACGTGCATTGGCTTGGCCACGTTAGGCGCTGAGAAATCAAGCACCACAGTCTGCTTTTCCTCAATCTCAGGTACCCCGAGACGATCGTCAGAAAGCAATCCAGCTACGCGCTCACTCCATGTTTGCGGAGTGATCTTGAAGTTAATGAATCCAGGACCTGCAATGTCAGCCTCAGCTAGGCCATCCAGCTCGAGCGCATCAACCACTTTGGTCGCCAGCTCACGTGGGTTGGTTCGTACGCGCTTAGCCAATACCATGGCGGTATTGCTCTGATAGTCGCCAAAGCGTAAATCCGCCGCTGGTGAAATTTGCACTGTCATTCCCTCGGGTAACTCTACCCCCACACGTTCCAAAGCACCCGCTAGGCGCTTTTCGAGTTCACATATCAACATAGTCGTCTGGATGAAAAATAATCAAAAGCGGCCAAATCATTGGCCGTCAGCTGGCTGTCGGACGTCGACAAGCCAGCACGAAAAAATTTTAGCACTCGCTGTGGATGCGAGATGGACGTGAAGCAAAGATCTCAAGGATCGCTTCAACGTCTTCGGCATCAGCCAGCTGCTGGCGCACTTCGCAGTTATTAAACATCTTGGCAATTGCCGCCAATGTCTGCAGGTGCATGTTGTAATCTTTGCGTGGAACCACAAAGAGCACGATGAAATTCACAGGCGCATTGTCTAATGACTCAAAATCAATGCCTGATTTAGAGCGACCGAACACAGCGGTCACCTTATCAACGTTGTCAGAAAAGGCATGTGGAATGGCAACGCCGTAGCCGATACCCGTGCTGATCTGGTCTTCACGATCTTTTAGTGACTGGAGCACTTCCTCGCGGATCTCCACATCAATTAAATCGTTGCTGATCAGGTGGTCGACGAGCTCAACGATGGAATCCATGTGATCTTCACTTCTGAGATCTAGGATCACCTGAGCAGGTGTAAGTAAACTTGCTAATTTCATGAGGCTGGAGGGGTCAATATCCTGTTTGTCACAATTTGCAAGCCTTCCCTCGTTCCATCCTAAGCTGATGGAGCGACAGAAATCATTAAATTATGCACGTGCAGGTACCAACATGTATGACGTGCATAAAATTAGTCAACCACATTTATAAGGCATAAAATGACCTAGTTCATTGAAAAACAGTATGATAAATTGAATGAAATCAAAATTTCAAATCTTCATTTGAAATTTTCATTTGCATATATTTGAAGCTAGCGTACGGATATGCCCATGGCAGCAGAAAAAACCAAAGATCGACTGATCCGCTGTGCGGTAGAGGCCTTTGCGGAACACGGATACCGCGATACCACGGTGGCTGATATTTGCGAACGAGCTGAGGCAAACATTGCCGCAGTAAACTACCACTTTGGCTCCAAAGAGAAGCTCTTTCGCATGGCCATGAGGCGCGCGCTAGATTTGGTCAAAAAACACTACCCCGTGGCCCCAGCCCCAGATGAAAACTTCAGCATCGAAGAGCGACTACGCATTTTCATGAGTTCATTGATCAAGCGCCACTTTGACAAAGGCGAAGCGGGCCATTTTGCCCGTATCATGAGCCACGAAGGAACGCGTCAAGATGCCCCTCACGCAGTGATTTTTGAAGAAATCCAACAAGCCGAAGGTGATCTGCTTCATCAAATCATTACTGAAATGACCCACGCATCTGAAGTGCAAATCCAGCTAACTAAAATGAGCACCGTGGGCCTCTGCCTATTCCCACTTCACAAAGCTCGCATGCTTAAAAATGTTTTCCCAGACACCCCAAGCACTCAAGACATCGACGACATGATAGAGCAGCAATACCAATTTGCCCTAGCTGGCATCAACCAGATAGCAAGCATCGCAAAATCCAACTAGTCGCATGAGAATCCTAACCCTAACTTTAAGCTCAGCATTCATCATCTCTGGCTGCGTTACCAAACCAGACGCACTCGCACCAGCCAGCCAGCAATCAATCACAGCTGGAAAATTTGATGCCAAACAACCTCCAACACCCGAGCTGGTAGACTCACTCAGCAAGGTATTTCGCGATTCCACGCTCGATAGCATCGTCCAGCAAGCGGTGAAAAATAACCCAGACCTGCGCACCAGCCTTGCTAGGTTAGATGAGTCATCATTTAATATGACCAAGGCAAACGCGCCACTTCTCCCCAGCCTCAGCGCTAATGTGGGAGGAGCCCGACAAGACATGGGCCTTGGAACTAACAATCAACTCAATGCCACGTTAGATGCCAGCTGGGAAGTAGACATCTGGGGGAAAATCCGCTCCGGCTCACGTGCCAGCGCTGCAGATTATTACAGCACAGCCGCCAGCTACGAAGCAGCCAAACAATCCATCGCCGCTCAAACCATGCAGGCGTGGTTTGACCTCGCATCAGCTGAACAAAGCGTCGATCTAGCAACACGTCGCTATCAAAGTTTTCAAACCACCGAGAAGCTCGTCGACAACCGATTTGTTCACGGCACCGGTGGGCTCGCTGACGTCGACCTAGCAAAAACCGAAACCCTGAGCTCCAAGTCATCACTAGAAAGCCAGCGAAACCTGCGCGATCAAGCCGCTAGAAACGTACGTGTTCTCACCGGCAGCTACCCAGACGCAAGTCTCACAGCCAAAGCAAAGCTGCCCTCTCTCAGACGCAGTGTCAAAGCAGGCATTCCCTCAGACGTCATGCTCAACCGCCCAGATATTGTAGCCGCCTATCAGGCCATTGTCGCCACCGACGAGCGTGTCAATGTAGCCTATGCCGACCTCTTTCCTAGCTTCACACTAACTGCCAGCGGAGGGCAAAATAGCAACAGCCTGAGCGATCTAGCAAAATCAGGATTCAGCGTTTGGTCAGTAGCTGGAAATTTTGCCGCGCCACTGTTTGATGCTGGCCAACGACGCGCTGAGTTAGGCGCCTCCGCAGCCCGTGCTGAGCAGGCCTACTTCAGCTACCAAAGCACTGTATTATCAGCCTTTCGCGAAGTGGAAAACGCACTCGGCAGCGAACGCTACCTCGCCAGCCAGCTAAGCGCCACCGAGCAGGCACTCACCGCCGCCAAACGAGCTGAAGAAAAAACCATGCGCGAATACGAAGACGGACTGGTGGACATCCTCCAACTGCTCATCACCCAGCGCACAGTTTTCAATACCGAAGAACAAGTCATCCAACTGCGCGCAGCACGCGCAAAAAATCGTGTTTCACTAGCCCTAGCACTGGGCAAAGCCTACTAACTAACCTTTCCTACCCATGGACATTTTGAAGAAACTTTTCTCCATCCTCCTCATCCCTATCACCATTCTCGCTCTGGCTGCTTTCATCGCTAACAAAATGATAGCCAGTAAACCTGAACGAAAGAAAAAGGCCCCAAAAGAAATCGTCGCGCGCACCGAAGTCATCGAAGTGGAAGTTGGTCCCCACCCGGTCACGCTAGCTAGCTTTGGCACTGTCGCCAGCTACTACGATACCCAGCTATCTAGCCTGGTGACCGGTGAAATCATTGACGTTTCAGCTAACTTCGAAGCTGGTAAATCAGTGAACAAAGGTGAAATCCTCGTCTCGTTAAACCAAGCCGACTACACATCTGCCGTCGCTGAGCGGAAGTCAGCCATCTCCACGGCAAAAAGAGATCTAGCTGAAGAAGTCGCCCGCGGCAAACAAGCCAAACTCGATTGGTTAGCCTCAGGCAGAAAAATCGAAGACGCACCAGAATACACATTACGTATTCCCCAACAAATCGCAGCATCCGCTGAGTTAGAATCGGCTGAAGCCGCACTAGCTAGAGCTCAGCTCGACCTCGAACGCACACAGATTCGTGCGCCATTTGATGCGGTTGTTTCCGAGAGAACAGCCAGCCCAGGTAGCATTGTCACCACCGGCACCCAGCTGGGCAAACTGATTGCTCGCAATAAAGCCGAAGTGCGACTGCCTCTCACACCAGATGAAGTAAACCTCATTGACCTGCCATTTGCTTTTCGTGAACAGGCAACTAACGAGTCGATAGAAACTACCCTCACAGCGCCTTCCTACCCAGGCGTCAGCTGGAAAGCTCAGATCACCCGCACAGAAGCCAGCGTGGATGCCAACAACCGCGTCATCTACGTCGTCGCTGAAATTGATAGACCATTCGACCAACAAAACGTCCCACTGCCTATCGGCACCTTTGTCAAAGCTACCGCGCAGGCGAAAGTGATAGACAATGCCATCCTCATCCCAGAGTCATCTATCTTAGACGACAAATACGTTTGGCAGCTGGATGACAACAACCAGCTGCGCCGCCTAACCATCACCCGCATTCACGCTAACGACGATCAGATCATCGCCACAGCAGATACGGAGCAAAAGCAAATCCGCCTATCCGCCCGCCCATTAGTTAGCTTCAACAATGGTCAAAAAGTGATGCCAATCAAAAACGAAAAACCAGCAAGCCATGAAGAATAACGATCCCGAACTCAAAGGATTCACAGCATGGTTTGCCCAAAACTCAGTGGTAGCCAACATCCTGATGTTAGCTATTCTCGCATGGGGCGGATTCACATTAGCCACCGTTAGGAAGGAAGTTTTCCCTTCATTCGTTGCTGAAACAGTGACCGTTGAAGTCCCCTTCCAAGGCGGTACACCTGAAGATGTAGAAAAAGGTGTCTCTATCAAGATTGAAGAATCATTAGAGTCAGTTCAAGGCATCGACCATATTTCTAGCAAATCAACTGAGTCCGGCTCCACCGTCACCATCGACGCTCTGGAGAACTACCCACTCAAGACATTGCTAGATGATGTTAAAATCCAAGTCGACGCCATCTCCAGCTTTCCCGAACAAGCGGAAAAGCCCATCATTGCCGAGCGCAAGCGCGATCACTCAGTGATGTGGGTAGAAATTCACGGGCCAGCTGGAGAAGCCGAGCTCAAAGAAATCGCCCGCAACCTGCGCGACCAACTGCTCATGCAAGACGGCATCAGCCGCGTCGACACCTCGGGTACTCGCGACTATGAAATCTCTATCGAACCCAGCGAGGACAAACTACGAGCTTACAATCTAACCTTTGACGAAGTTGCCGACGCAGTCAGCCAGAATTCCTTTGACCTCGGCGCTGGGGTGATTCGCAGCAAACGTGGTGAAATCTCCCTGCGCACGCGCTCACAGGCATACAATACCAATGATTTCGCTACCATCCCGCTGAGGACTAACAACGATGGCACCCGCATCTACCTGCGAGATGTAGCTGACATCCGCGACGGCTTTGTCGACCAAGAGGCGCTATCACGCTTTAATGGCGATCCTACCGCAAGCCTGCAAATCATCACTGAGGGCAATGACGATATCATTGTCGCCAGCGACCAAGCCAAGGCGCTGCTAGAAGAATATCGCAAAACCGCTTCACTTCCTGAAGGTGTGCAAATCACTGCATGGAGTGACGAATCACGCACCATTAAAGGGCGCCTTAGCCTACTAGCTAACAACGGCATTCTCGGCATTTTGCTAGTTCTCGTGGTCTTGATGTTATTCCTCAACTTCCGCTTGGCCTTCTGGGTGGCTTTAGGAATTCCAATCTCCTTAGCTGGAGCTCTAGCATTATTCCCGCTGGACATGTTTGACCTCTCTCTCAACCAACTCACCTCCTTTGCCTTCATCATCGTGCTAGGTATTGTGGTCGATGACGCCATCGTCATCGGCGAGAGTGTGTACTCAGAAAAGGAAAAACAAAAAGACTGCAACAAAGGACTCGCGCCACTGCGCGGCACCGTTAGAGGAGTTAACAAAGTCATCGTGCCCGCTATCTTTGGCGTACTCACAACCATCGCAGCCTTCCTCCCTCTAACCACTGTTTCTGGCCGTATGGGTAACGTCTTTGGCACCATTGCCACAGCGGTTATCTTTTGCCTCATCTTCTCAGTGGTTGAGTCAAAGCTCATTCTACCAGCTCACCTTGCCCACATTGATGTTCATAAAAAACCAACTAACTTCATTTCCAAACTCTGGGTTAGGTTTCAGAAAAAGATCGCAGGAGGACTGGCATGGGTCATTAGAAAAATCTACCAGCCAACGCTGAGGTTCTTGATGAAGGGCCGATACATGGTCACAGCCGCATTCATAGCCGTCTTCATTCTAGTCGCCTCGCTGCTACCATCTGGCCAACTACGTTTTGTATTCTTCCCAGATATTCTGCGCGACAACATGTCAGCTAACTTAGAGTTAGAGGAAGGATTACCAGTTAGTTACTTGCACGAGCAATCCGAGGCGATCGGCAAGGCGATTCTCGAAGTCGGCGAAGATTTTGAAAAATCAACCGGTCACAACCCAGTCACCGGCGTGCAGATATCAGCTAGCTCAGATACCAAATCATCCGTTGCGGTTGAACTCTCGCCATCTGAGATGCGTACCACTGGTACTGATGAAATCGTCAATGCTTGGCGCAGTAAGGTGAAGGGCATCGCTGGCGCAAAAGGGCTAACATTCTCCGGCAAAGCAGGTCCTCCAGGTGACTCACTGGTGATCCAGCTGCGCAGTGATGATCTAGATGCGCTGCAGGTTGCCGCTAACGACCTAAAGGAAGTCATCAAAACCTACCCAGGCGTAGAAGATGTGCAGGATACTTTTTCAGCTGGAAAACCTGAAATCACTATCGACGTGACCCCTGAGGGTGAAGCTGCTGGATTTGCCCAGCGAGACCTAACAACTAACATCCGCGATGGCTTTTTTGGCCGCGAAGCTCAGCGCATTCAGCGTGGCCGCGACGAAGTTAAAGTGATGGTTCGTTACCCCATTGAAGATAGGGAAAACATCGAAACCATGCGCGACATGCGAGTGCGTTCAGCTGACGGCAGGGCCATGCCCTTTGGCCTAATTGCCTCAACGGAATACGGTGAAGGTCTAGCTGAAATCGAACGTTACGATAACCAGCGCATTGTTTCCGTGAAAGGTGAAATCGACAAAGCCGTCACCTCTGATGAAGTCATCCTCAAGCGTCTGCAAGACGAATACTTTGATGAATTCCTCAGCACTCACCCGCTGGTTAGCATCAACCTCAGTGGTGAGGCTGAACAACGTGAAAAATCCATGCGCTCCTTGCAGATTGGCTTCATCGTCTCATTGGTTCTCATTTACATTTTGTTAGCGATTCCGCTGAAAGCCTACGTCAAACCGCTAGCCATCATGAGCGTGATTCCATTTGGTATCATTGGTGCGCTGCTAGGCCACTATATCGTCGGCATCCCAGTGAGTATTCTATCCATGTTTGGTATCCTTGCTCTGAGCGGTGTGGTGGTCAATGACTCACTGGTTTTCATCCACCGCATTGACGATCTAGCAGGTGATTACGATAAGGAAGAAGACAGCATAGTGCAAGCTGGTGGCGAGCGATTCCGCGCCATCATGCTCACTTCTATCACCACCTTTGTAGGCTTAGCGCCACTCTTGCTAGAAACAGCTGTGCAAGCTCAGTTCCTCAAGCCAATGGCGGTATCGTTAGGATTTGGGGTACTGTTTGCCACCCTGATCACGCTGTACCTGCTGCCAATGCTTCTACTCATTGGCCGCGACATCCGCGTGCTCTACCAGAACTCGTGGCTCGACATCAAATCGCTGATGCAGAAAAAATCCAGCTAGAAACTAGCAAGCCGCCTGATCCTGACAAAAGGATCACGGCGGCTACCATCTTTTACTGGTTTGTCCAGTCGTCTAGCTGGCTGAGAATGTTTCTCGGTTTCCAGCCTAATGCTTGAAGTTTTTTACTGCTAACACGCTTATGGCTCCAGCCACGTTTACTCATGGTTTTGCCTTCTGGTGGTAGTGGTTTAGCAAAATGCTCAGCCAGCCCGGTGTAAAATTCCAGCTGGGTCGGTGAGTGAGCTTCACTAACATTGTAGGCATTTCCACCTTCTCCCATATCAGCCAGCAATAACATCGCCGCTGCCGCATCATCGCGGTGGATGAAATTCATGGTGCGCGCTGGCTCCATCAGTGCATCGCCCGCTAAAAATTTGCGTAAGCTAAAATTGCGCTCAGGTCCGTAAATGCCAGAAAGTCTAGCAACCATGCCTCCAGCTGATAGAATCGCCTTTTCCGCCGCTACCAATATCTGACCAGTCTCACGGCTTGGCTCAGTCGGGCATGTTTCATCTACCAGCTGACCGTCACCTTGTGCATACACCGAGGTGCTAGAGGTGAAAATAATGCGGCAGTTAGGAAAGCATGCGATGAGGTTTTTTGCCGCATCGAGGTAAGCTGATTGATAGGATTCAAGCCCGCCACCACCAGCACTGGCGCAGAGAATGATCAAATCTATCTCATCCAGCTGAGTCGATAGTTTTTTCACCGCATCTGCATTGGCTAGATCACAGGCGATACTTTGCTCACGCCCGCTGCGCGTGACCGCGATCGTTTTCCAGCCAGCTAGCTGGAATTGATTTTCCACGGCGCTGCCGAGATAACCACGACCGGCAATAAGCACGGTGCGTGTGCTAGGTTTTTCAGTATTCATGCACGCCAAGGTATTTTCTCTAGCTGGAGATGCAACTACGCATCGTGAATTTTTATACCTATCAGCTCAGCTGAGCGAGAAAGTTTCTAGCCATTTTCAGCTGCGGTTTTTTAATTCTATCAGGCATATGGGTCAGCATCTCAGCCATCGAACTGAGCTGCGGGTTGTCCATAAATTCATCGTGATAGTCGTCAATAAATGCCCAGAGCAAGGCGTCCCACAGTTGGCTCCACTTGCCGTGGGCGACGCCGAGTTGTTCTTGAATGGTGCGCGAGCTCACTAGATAGGGACGGTTCACAAATAATCCACCATCGGCGAACTGGCTGATGCCATAGACGTTAGGTACCACCACCCAGTCAAAGCCATCCACCATCATTTCCATAAACCACTTGTGTACTTCGTCAGGGTGAATGCGGCAGAGCAACATGAAACTCCCCTGCACCATCATGCGCTCCATCTGGTGACAATAGCCAGTAGCCAGCACTTTTCTAATCGATTCATCTACTGGGTCGACGCCAGTTTCAGCGGTGTAAAAACAATCCGGCATGCGCCGCTCTAACTTCCAAAAATTCCCCATCCGCTCACTGCGTCCGTGGTACAGGTACACGCCGCGCACAAACTCGCGCCAGCCGATGATTTGGCGCACAAAACTCTCCACGTAATGAACGGGAACTTTGTGCAACTTAGAAAAACGCATGAGCACGTGCAGCACTTCTTCTGGCTGCAGTAAGCCAATATTCAGCATTGGCGTTAGCACCGAGTGATAGACGATCTGCTTATTTCTGTTTTTGCTAGCTAGTTCATCGCCTCCATCTAGCAGACGTTCCTCAAAAAACTGTTTGAGCCACAACAAGGCACCGCGGCGTGAGTGTGGGTAATGAAACCCTCCATCTAGCTGGCCACGGGCGTGAGGGAATTTTTTCTCCACGTAGGCAGTGGCCTCAGCGACTTCATCGGCTTCGCTGGCACACGGCTCAGCTAGCTCCACTTCATGTGTGAGTTGTTGGGATTCGAAACTCTCATCAAAACTCCACTTGCCGCCGTATGGTTTTCCATCACGGTGCACCATCACACCGAGTCGCCGGCGCTGAGCTTTATAAAATGACGACATCTGCAAGTCATGCCCGTGTTCGAAAAATTCACTCAGCCACGGTTGTTGGCAGACAAAGTTAGGTGTCTCATAATAATGGATTTCTGATGCGGTCGACTTCCCCCAGGCTTCCAGTTCGTCTAGCAAAAAATGATCCGTTGGATCGCAACAATGCGCGACGATAGATTCTCCGTGAAATAAATCCTCCATAGTCTGGCCAAATGATTGGCCGTGACGATGCTCAAGGTAGTGGACCACAAAACCGTGTTTTTTTAGCAAGCGCTCGTAGGCTTTCATCGACGCACGATGCAGCACGAGCTTTTGTTTGTGAAAATGGCTCCCCTCTCCGTTGTATTCGCCAAAATAATGTTTTTCCTCAAGCAGATAGACCGGTCTTTGATGAGACAAAGCCGGCGAGTGGGCGTACAGTTGGTGGGGAAAAACGAGGCTAACTTCCATGGACTCAATTTACGGGGGGGATTCGTATGGACGCTCGCCAAAACGCTAGAATGTGGTGGATTTATGCCGATTTGACGAGATATAGACGACAAAGGTACTCTATATATTCCACAGCCACAACCATTCGCGCTAACAAGCGGCCCAACAATTGACTGGCTAGCCTCTTGCCAAGATCCCCACTGTATTGTTTATTATGTCTCGTGCGCGCAAAATTCACAAATTGGCGAAAGCCGCTGAGCCACCTGGGCACAGCCAGCTTGCTTGCTGCGCTGGTGTTTTTCATCGGCTGGTATGCGCTACCATTTTGCTATCCACTACCTGTCAATCTATCCCCCGCTCCAGCTAGCTCGAGCGTGATTTACGACCGCGATGGGAAAATTCTTCACCACACTCCGCGGGCAGATTTCTACCGCCACCGGCCAGTCGGGTTATTAGAAATTCCAGAGCCGCTGATTCAGGCCACGCTGGCAGCTGAAGATAAGCGATTTTTTGACCACGGCGGGTTTGATCCGCTGGCTAACTTCCGCGCCATCTACGACTCGCTAGACGCCGGACGGTTTGTCTCAGGCGCCTCTACCGTCACCCAGCAAACGGTAAAACTCACATCTCCGCGCGCACAACGCAATTTACTCACCAAAGCCCACGAAGCATTGGTGGCGCGCCGGCTAGAAATGTCTTGGCCGAAGGGAGAAATCCTAAGCTGTTATTTTAACCACCTCGACTACGGCAACCTCAGCCTCGGGCCAAAGCAAGCGGCTCGACATTATTTTGACAAATCACTCGATCAGCTCTCGCTAGCTGAATCTGCATTGCTAGCGGGCCTACCACAGGCTCCTTCTCGGCTCAACCCGCGCCGCCATCCTGAACGTGCGCTGAAACGCCGCGACTGGATTCTCGATCGCATGCAGATCGTTTACCAGATGGATGCTGAAATCATCGCGCGCGCCAAAGCCGAGCCGCTAGAGATGGTCGACTACCAGCCAGCTCACCATCCACAGCTCGCGCAGATGTTGAAAAATGAATCCGCCAGCGGGCGTGATGTTCACACTACCATCGACGCCCAGCTGCAGGAAAATGTGCAACAGATTCTGCGTGCCCAGCTCGACAAACTAGCGCCCAAAATGGTGCAACACGGCGCCGCCATTATCATCGACCACCACTCGGGAGAAATCCTCGCGCTAGTCGGTAGCGCGGACCCAAACCAACCAAATGGCGGCCAATTTAATGCCGCTCTACAAGCACGCTCGCCTGGCTCCGCGCTCAAGCCATTCACCTACCTGCTCGCCATCGACGAGCTCGGATATACGCCAGCCACTATTTTGGCTGACATCCCCACCCATTTTGCCAGCGACTTAGGCGCCGATGAGGTCGTCAATTTCAGCCGCACTCACCATGGTCCTGTCACTCTACACGCTGCGCTCGGACGCTCGCTCAATACGCCCGCTGTGCATACTCTCAACCAACTCGGTGGCCCGCAAACATTGCTCGACTGGCTAAAAAAATCCTCCATCACCACACTCAATAAACCGGCCAAACATTACGGGCTGGGACTCACACTAGGCAGCGGTGAAGTAAACCTGCTCGAGCTCAGCACCAGCTACGCCAGCCTGGCGCGCGGCGGATTATCACTGCAGCCAAGTCTGCTGAAAAATTCCAGCCAGCCAGCTAGCCAACGGCTTTGTTCAGCCAGCGCCGCCAACATGATTACCCAAACGCTGAGCAGCAAACAAGCGCGCGCCAGCCAGCTCGCCAGCGACTCACCGCTCAACTTGCCATTTGCCATCGCCGCCAAAACTGGCACCTCCACAGATTTCCGCGATCAATGGTGCCTCGCCTACAATCAACGCTACACACTCGGCGTGTGGACCGGCAACCTCGACCACAAAGCCAGCAAACAAATCACCGGCTTACAGAGTGCTGGACCAGTCATTCGCCAAATCATGCTCGCGCTCAGCCGCCGCCAAGACCTCGCATTTCTCGATACTCCAGCCGCTAGCTGGCCAGAAATTCCAGCTAGTTTTGTGCCTTGCCAAATCCACCCATACACCGGCAAGCGCATCGCAGACGATGACTCGCTAGCCACCGCCTTCCAGCTAGCTCTACCAGAAGACAAACTTCCGCCCTTCACCTCAGCTAGCGATTTTTCCGCCGATGGCAAAATCTTGCTCGCCCCTATCTACTCCGAGTGGTTAGCCAGTGCAGATGAAAATAAGCAATTTGCCATCCACGGCACCGCTGGTGATCAACAACAACGCCAGCTGAATTCATCGCTGAAAATTCTCTCACCTGCAGATCAGGCCACCTATCTGCTCGACCCTGATCTGCCATCATCAGGGCGAAAACTAACCCTTGAGACCAACTACCTAGGGGAAATCAACTGGCAATGCAAAAGCCTAACCATTGCCCAAGAACAACAAAAATACCAACTCCTACTCAGCCCCGGCACCCATCAGATCACACTCACCAACGACCGCGGTGAGCAAAAAAGAGCCACTATCAAAGTCATCCAGCAGTAAGGCGGCTCGCTGTTATTCCGCTAGACGCAAAAAAGCTACTAACCTCGCGGCTAGTAGCTCTTTTGAAGTAGTTTCCACTCCAGCTTAAGATCCTTTGAGAATCTTCTCAGCTTTAGTGATCGTCGTTTTGCTTAGCTTGTTTTTTACCCTTCTTGAGTTATCCAAAAGATTTTTGAGGTCTTTCAGAGCAGTTTCAGCTGCTTTCAAGGATTTCGCTCCACTGCCGTACTTCTTGTCTGAATAGTACTTAGTGAAGCTCGTGCCTGCGCGGCTAATATTTAGACGCCAGCCTTGGAATGCAGTAGTTTCGTATGTGAAACGAGTCAGGTTCTTTTTCGATTTCATATTTTTTATTAGGGGTATGAGCGCATGCCCAGTGGGTTGAACAACGAGCTTATGAAGCAGATCATCTTCCCCGCTTCTAACTCCAACTCATTGACTTACGAAGAAACTAACACAGAAACTAACAATGGTAACTTGTTTTTATCATTCTTGCAGTAGCAAAATGTAAAACACTTGCATTAAAATCAAACAGAAACCCAACAAATAAAACTGTGTTTAACCTACTTATTATTAACAAAATAAACAAACACGACTAATTAACCGCTCAATATAACGATTTCCCAACAAGCATTAGTTAACGAGATTGTTGGTAGAAACAATAGATTTTCACATCAGCTAGTATTCAGCATTTATATTCTAGCGAAATCAACAGTCACAAACAATTTTCCATCTAGTAAATGGTCCAGCCCATCACATTCAGCTGAAATCATTTTCAAAATCAGCTAGATTTACCGGTAAAAAAGTTCACCTGAGCGAAAAAGATATCGGTATCATTCACAATTTTTGTCAAATCGACGGCAAATCAGTTCGCTAGGTTAGATAATTATCCACCCCCATTTCCACTCCATCGCTAGGTACAATGGCAGCGCTCTGCTGCATGAGTAGGCGCATCCATCCTTGCTTTTCCTCAATCTTCCTGTATTTGAGTGCTTATCAATGCGCGCGCGAAAGAACCACTTTTGCGCCATCGTCTATATTTAGAGATTCTGTCACCATGTTTAATGCACTTTCTGAAAGCCTCGACAATACCTTCCGCAACCTGCGTGGCGTAGGGAAAATTTCTGAGAAAAACATCACCGACGCACTGCGCGAAGTGCGACTCTCGCTCTTAGAAGCTGATGTTGAATTCTCCGTAGCCAAGGCCTTCATCGCCACCGTCAAGGAACAGGCGATGGGTGAAAAGGTGATGAAATCCATCAAACCTGGCGAGCAGATTGTTAAAATCTTCAACGACGAGCTGACCAAACTGCTCGGTGGTGACCAAGCGCCCATGGATCTCAATCCTCCAGCGCACATCCTCATCTGTGGTCTCAACGGTGCTGGTAAAACTACTACCTCAGCCAAACTCGCGCTGCGCCTGAAAAAAGACGGTCGCCGCCCACTTCTCATTGCCTGTGACCTTTACCGTCCAGCAGCCATCGACCAGCTGAAAACGCTAGCCGAGCAAGTAGAAGTGCCATGTTTTGCCCCTGAAGCTGGCGAGACTGACGTTCTCAAAGTAGCCAAACAAGCACTCAGCTGGGCCAAAGAGCAAAACGGTACCGTTTTGATCTTCGATACCGCTGGCCGCCAAGAAGTAGACGAAACGCTCATCGAAGAGCTCAAGCAGCTCAACAAACTCATCGAGCCAAAAGAAACTCTGCTGGTAGCTGACTCAGCCACGGGTCAACAAGCCGTTTCTGTTGCCCAGTCATTCGACGCCGCAGTTGGCCTCACTGGTATCGTTCTTACCAAACTTGACGGTGACGCCCGCGGTGGTGCCGCTCTGTCAATGCGTGCCGTCACTGGCAAGCCGATCAAATACATCGGTGAAGGTGAGAAAATGGACCAATTTACCGAATTCTATCCAGACCGTATGGCCAGCCGCATCCTCGGCATGGGCGATATCGTCAGCATGGTAGAACATGCCGCTGATAAGATCGACGAAGAATCCGTCATGAAGTCAGCCAAGCGCATGCAGGATGGCAAATTCGACTTCAATGATTTCCTCGACCAAATGAAGATGCTCAACAAACTGGGACCGCTTGACGGACTCATGGGCATGCTTCCTGGATTCAATAAAATCAAAAAGCAAATCCCAGCTGGCGCACTCGATCCTAAGCGTATGAAGCGCATGGAAGCCATCGTGCTCTCCATGACTCCTACCGAGCGCTCACGCCCAGAGCTCATCAAAGGCAGACGCCGTAAGCGCATTGCTGAAGGATCTGGCAATACCGTCATTCAGGTAAACCAGTTCCTCAAACAATTTGGCCAAATGCGCAAAATGATGAAGTCCAAAGGAAAAATGCGCGACATGATGAAACAACTCGGCGGCATGGACGACATGGGTGGACTCGGCGGCCTAGGTGGCGGCGGTGGAAAACTCCCAGGTGGTCTCGGCGGATTACTCGGCGGAAAAGGCGGCGGCAAACTGCCATTTTAACCACTTCAAAGCAAACTATTCACACGCTTCAGCCAGCTCGTTTCAATAATTCTAAAGAAACTTTGCGAATTGATTCATTTTTCGCTTGGCAAATCGCCAATCTTCGTCCAACTTCCCGCCCCGTCTCAATAGACACAACATTTTTACGTTATGGTATCACTTCGACTCAACCGCCAAGGTTCTAAAGACCGTCCTTACTACAAGATCGTTGCTGTAGACAGCCGCGCACGTCGCGACGGCCGTTACATCGAGCAGCTCGGCACTTACAACCCAATGGTTGAAGGTGTGAACTGGACCATCGACCTTGAAAAAACTGACAAGTGGATCGGCAACGGCGCTCAGCCATCCGACACTGTTGGTGACATCATCAAGAAGGCTCGTCGTCAAGCTCTCGAAGCTTAAGCGACCCGATCTTCATCGATTCAAAAAATTTCCAAAGGCCACCTCATTTTATGAGGCGGCCTTTTTTTGTCTTTAATTCCAGCTGCTTGATTTCTAGCTTTAATAAATGAAATCCTCCGCAGCCCTGCAGAAAAACTGCCGTCTAGCCATGCTGCTAGCTGTGCTGGCGGTATGCACATCTATCGCTGATCCATCGCTGTGAAAAAGAACTTCTTCCCATCCCCCCTGCCAGCTGGCCTGCCCAGCACAGGAGGTGAACCCATGCAGGTGAGAATCCAGCTGGATCAACTCTACCGACAACACGACGCGCGCTGGGCATCCTGTCAGCTAGCTGGCACAGAAGAAACCATAGCCTCTCACGGCTGCACTGTGTGTGCCACCGCCATGGCTCTCAGCGCCAATGGCTATGCATTAAACCCAGCTCAGCTAAATACCCAGCTGATAGAAAATGACGGCTTCACCAAATCAGCCCTGCTCATATGGAAAGCCATTTCCACCATCTCTAATGGCAATCTCTCCGTAACCGTCGATGATGCTCCCAGCCACCAGCTCATCGACCAAGAACTCAAACGCGGCAATCCAGTCATCGCCAAAGTCTTCTATCAGAAGAGAATTTTCCACTGGGTGCTCATCACCGGCAAACAAGGAAATGACTACCTCATCCACGATCCTCTCGGCATCGGCACCCCACACGATTCCATGCACGAATACCCAGACGGCATCTACGCAGTGAGGTATCTAACCAGGAGAAACTAACAGCCATAATCAACCGCTAGTTAATAATCTTGAATTTCAGCTAGCTAGCCGCAATCAATGGCCATGCCTGACGCCTATACCTACTGGATCACCCTCGCCTGTGCCGCCCTCTGTATCGGCATTTCCAAGGCTGGATTTTCTGGCGTCTCTTTGATTTCCGTCTTCTTGTTAGCCAATCTCGTTGGCGCCCGTGAATCAGTTGGTCTGGCGCTCCCGCTGCTCATCGCCGCCGACCTCATGGTCTATCCGGCATTCCGCAAATACTCATCGTGGAAAAACGTCTGGAAACTAACATGGCCAGCACTCATCGGCATGGCCGCCGCCTATCTCATCCTGCAGCGCGCAGACAACGACACCATGCGTGTGCTCATTGGTATCATCATCTTGCTCATGGTTGTCCTCCAGCTCGCTAGAAAACTCAGCCCAGTACACATGGACGAGCTAGCCATGTCGCGCAGCTTCGGCACCTTTGCCGCCATCTCAGGAGGCCTAGCCACCGTGTTAGCCAATGCAGCTGGCCCCGTCATGCAGCTCTACCTGCTATCCCGCAAAATGCCCAAGATGGAGTTGATAGGCACAGGTGCTAGATTTTTCCTGTTCATCAACCTGCTCAAACTGCCACTTAATAGCCAGCTGGATTTGATTAGCCAACAAACGCTAACGGCCAACCTATACGTTCTTCCATTCATCGCCGTGGGCGTCTTTGGCGGTAAAGCCCTACTTCACAAAGTACCGCAATCGCTGTTCGAAAAACTCATCATCGCCTTTGCCCTCTTTGCTGGCCTGCGCATGTGCTTCTACTAAGCCGTGCGGATTTCGTACTGCGCATAACAATTAGGCTCGAAATTTAGCCAACATGCTCATATATAGGGACCACTGCTATGCCCACATCACCCTATCAACACCTGCTAGGTAAGCCAGTCATAGCCTGCCTGAGCATCTATACAGCCCTCACGAGCTCTTTATCAGCCGACACGCTGATTATGAAAAATGGTGATCGCATCACTGGTGAAACCTTGAAAAAAGAGGCCAATACCTTGCGGTTTAAAACCAGCTACGCGGGCACGATTCAAGTGAATTGGGCTGACGTCGCCAATCTAGAAATGGACGAAGTACAACGCATTCAGCTTTATGATGAATCTCTAGTGAACGCTAAGGTTCTAGCTGACCCCGATGCCAAACCACCAATAAAGACCTCCCTCCCAAAAACCAACAAATCTACCATCAAGCTAGAAGATGTTAGTAAAATCAAGCCGACCGATTTCGACCTGCACCAAAAAGGACTATTCAAAGGCCGACTCGGTCTAGCTGTGAAAACTGAAACCGGCAACTCAGATAAACGTGAGGTCGATTTCGACTACACACTCAGCTACAAATTTGCCAATCACGAGATCGCATCATCAGGACAGGCTGAGTACGATCAGAAATCAGGTGCCAATACCAAACAAGACTGGCTTATAAACGTGAATTATAAAAATTATTTCGCTGAACCATGGTACCTTGCATATGACTACGCCGCCAAACAAGAAAAGTTTGACGGCCTTAACCTACGCCAATGGACAGGTCCATCAATTGGTTACCAGTTCTTTAATGGCTCACCGGTGAAGCTAGAATCTGCCCTTGGACTATTCCTCGTCTCAGAAGATTTTGTTGAATACCCAGATAAATTTTTCGTTGGGCCAACGTGGTCACTCGACTACGAACACGAACTTTGGAAGGACCGTATCAGCTTCTATCACCGCCACTATATCATCATCGGCGGGGAAACGAGTGGTCGTGTACTCTGGCACTCGTGGACTGGCCTACGCATGCCTTTGGTATGGAAAATCGTCGCTAGTACCGAATACCAAATCGACTACGACAGCCAACGCACCCTAGAAAATGAGACGACCGATACAACATTTCGCCTCAAACTAGGCTACGAATGGTAATCATTAGAAAGTCACACCAACAGCAAAATGCAACGTTCCTCGTGGCTCACCTTCCTCACGGTTCAAGTTATAACCATACTCCATCCTAACTGGTCCAACGGGTAGATCTAATCGAAGACCTAAGCCCAGCGCATATTTAGGATCCGTATTATCTAGATCCTCTAAACCTAGCGCTAGAGCCCCAGCATCAGCAAAGGCCACCACATAGATCGGCCCTTTGGCCTGACGAATGTATTCAATATTAGCCACCCAGAAGCTTTCGCCACCAGTTGGGTAACCATTAGCTTGCGGGCCTAACTCACGATCTGGAAATGAGCGTACACTGTCTGAACCACCAACAAAATAGCGTTGATCAATAGGAAAATTCTGTGAGTCATTGTTCCAAATAGAGCCAACGCGCGCTCCTAACATGATGAGACTCTTCTTATTAATCACCTGACGATACGAACTGCGTAACTCAGCCTTGAAATAAGGAATGATAGTTTTCCCATCAATGGCACCAAACTCGGTAATGACCTCGCCATTGAAACCCTTCTTGGGGTTGATTGCGTTATCACGGAAATCTAACCTCTGGCTCAAACCGATCTTATTCACTACATAGCTTTGATAACCTAGAGCTTGGCTAGGCAGGCCAGTAGAAGACAAATCCGTATACGTTAGATCAGAGTATGCTCGCCAAGAATAATTCTCGGTAATATCCCACTCTAGCTGAATACCCACGCCTGCTTCAACTTTGCTATATCCTTCAAAGTCATGAGAAATCAATATCATGCTCCCCGTGAAATCCATGTCTGAGCCTAAGAACCAAGGGTCTGTCACACTCGCTTGGCCAAACAGACCGAGACCTGAATACTCACCCGCAATCGTCAGGTTCCACAAGCGACCTAGGAAGTTACGGTCATAGTACGCCATACCAAAAATCGCGCCTTCAAAACTACCAGCTCCAGCAAAAAATGATACGCCTCGGGCGCGCCCTTCCCTAACTCGAAGAGTCACATCTATGGTTCCATCGTCCTGTGGATAGAGTTCAAAAAGCACGGAATCAAAAGCCCCACGCGCTAACAACTCTTTCCGCTGTTTATCCATAACAGAGTCATCATAGGCAGCTCCTTGATAGCGCTTAAACGGACGCGAAACGTTACGCGGCCTCGTTTTTTCAGTGCCCTCTACGGAGACGTTACCCAAAATGTACTTCTCCCCAGGATCAACTTGGAAGATCAAAGTCATCTGTTTCTCACCTAGCTCTTTATCCCAATCAACCTTAGAAAAAGGGTAACCGTCGTCCCTGAAATAGTGCTGTACCGCGTCATAACAGGCCTTAATATTCTGCGTTGTTGCTGGAGCTCCGGTATAATCACCGAGCAACTGGTAGACGATATTAGTATCCTTTTCGTTAGCACCACTCACTACCGGGCGGCCCAGTGTAAACAATGGCCCCTCAGACACCGTGACTGTAATATCCTGTGTATAATCTTCCCTCGGGTTGTCGTCGCGTGACTTGTCCCGCTCAGATTTCACTTCCGCTGACCAAAATCCACGCGACTCTAGCAAAGCACTAGCATCTTCCCTAGCCGCCTTCATGCTAGATCCTAGCAGCGGAACTTTAGACCGCTTCACTTGTGAGCTCCCAATAGGTGCTCGCTTGAAGTAGGCTTGCACTTCATCGGCTAAATCTTCATCAACGCCAACGACCGTTACCTCACCTACATATCTAGGTTGTCCTTGATCAACACTCAAAAGAATCACATTGCCAGCTGGAGGCAAACTCCAGCTTACCTTACAGCGCGGGTAGCCAGCTTTTCTCAACTCACGTTGCAGCAGGTAGGCCGCATCATCAGCGCGTGAAGCACTCGGCGAGCCACTGAGCACGTGCTCAAAACGTCCGCCTAATAAGTTCAGCGCCTCAGATTCACTCATTTCTACCAGCCCTCTGATAGTAACTTTGGTTTTTGCCTCCGATGAGACAAACAGGCACAGCGATATCATTAGATAGCAGATCACTAACCAATGCCTCTTATCGTTGTCTAGCTGCATGCTCATTATTTGAATCGGATCACGTAGAGGATCAACCCACGAGTGTTGTTTTTGTCATCAATAGAAAACGAGGCAAACCACGGGTTATCCGCCAGAGATGAACGACCAAAAAGACGAGGTCGCGGTAAGCTAAAGTCTTCAAGGTCGACCGTTGCTGAGTTAAATTTCCGTCCTGTAAATGGATCTACACCGCCAATGTTGATGTCTATTTTTTCCGACAAGTTCAGTACCCGCGTGAGGAAATTAGGTTTCCCGCCAGATGCCTGACGGCGCACACTATCTAGCAAAAACTGATAGGCTTTGGCCTTGGCTACCGCAGGGTCTTCCAATTCAGAAGAAGTGGTTCCTGTAAGCAGCAATAATAGAACCTCGGATTCAGGCAAAGGAGGGTTAGATGTCATCAATGTCTTAGGGGCACTCGCCCGACCAAATACTCGCATCTCTACGGTATAACTACCAACTTTCGACCGCCCAACAATCTCCAACTCTGGATCAAATTTTGTCTTATGGGTGAAGGTGACTCGGCTCTCATTCACCTCTAAGCGACTAAATGGTAGATTCGCTTTGCCCTCTTTCAATACCACAAAGCCATCCGGCAGAGGGTCATTCAACGATCCCGTTACCTTGATATTCGCCGCAATATTCCCCTCAGCTACATTGCCACGTACCAAAAAGTCATCTTTGGTCCGCACCAACATATTGACCGTCCATTTATCGAAGGGCTCTGGCAAACCAAACCCTTCGCTAGTATCAACTGTGGTAAAGCTAGGCAACTCAGCGCTCTCCGGCTGAGAAACTGGAATACCAACCGGAATGATCTCAATATCTTTATAAAATAGGCTCTCTACAATTGCTACCTCGCCACTGATTTCAGCTCCCGATAATGGCCCTTTGACCTGAATCAGCCCATCTGAACGAACAATCACTGAATCATCACGCCAAACCAAGGCCTTGTCTGCCTTTAGAGTAATATCGAATTCCGGATTTTTATAATCAGCGATGCCTATCAGACCTGAAAACTCAAAGGCGCCGCCAGCTGCTCTCATCTTCGATGGTTTGATCTCTACCTGATCTTCATCAAAGCGGATTCTAATATCGATGTCCTTAAATTCAGGCACCGCCCGCTTCTTCATCGCAAAACGATCTACATCTAGCAAAATATCGCCACGAATCTTAGGCTCTTTGATTTTACCAAAGCCCTCAAGTTCAATCGTTAGACTACCTGCAACCTCCGTGATCTTAGGGAATAATTCGGCGTAGCGGTTAAGATTGATATCGCGCGAATCTAGATCCACATGAAATTCCTCCTCTAGCAAAGAGTCAGGGTTATCAACCCATTTCATCAACTCAAATGGCATCTTGGCATTTACCAAAAATGGCTTCTGATTTGTTATCGTCCAGATCCCTTTCAGATCCACTTGTTTATCCGCAGTCAACAAATCCAACTCGAGCGAGGCGCCATCAAAGAAATCATATCCATCTACGCTCACCTGACTCAGCTTAATTTTACTATCAATCTGCGGATCAGACAGCTGACCATTTGCTGTGATATCTATATCCAGCAGACCATCCAATGGCTCGTTAGGAAGCATTGGTAGAAGCTCATAGATTTTCGCCAGCGGCAATTTATCAGCTTGAATGTGCAGCTTTAGCTCATCTTCTTGCTCTAGGAACCCTTGCAGGTCGCGTATCTCTTCGGACGCAGGAATCTCCATCTCAGCAGCAAAAATCGTAT
Organism: Persicirhabdus sediminis; assembly: GCF_016595495.1. Classification (GTDB taxonomy): domain Bacteria; phylum Verrucomicrobiota; class Verrucomicrobiia; order Verrucomicrobiales; family Akkermansiaceae; genus Persicirhabdus; species Persicirhabdus sediminis. The sequence goes on along the minus strand of NZ_JAENIM010000041.1, from coordinate 167,718 downwards.
CGCCGTCATCAGTAAGCTGCAATGTCTCTAGCACGAGTTTGCCGTCAGCCCAGGCACCGCGACTAGTCAGAGCTAGCTTATCGCGAACCACTTCAAACTCTTTGAGTGTCACGACCTTCACGCCACCGTAACTCGCATCTAACTTCGCTTGAATCGTTGGCTGTTCATCAGCCACAAATATTTCAGACCCAGTTAGCTGAAGTGATCCTGCACTCTTAAGCACATCGGCCACATTCCCCTCACCTTGCCAACTCAAATCTAGCTGACCAGCCAGCGGGTAATCGACTTCGAAAACTTCTAGCAATGGTTGCAAATCATCCAACACAAATGACTGCAAAGCTAACTGACCTGAATAATTTTGACTCTCTATCCCATAGCTTCCTGCCAGCTCAATATCCTCACGTCCGTCCTTCTTCAGCGTCACTGCTGCCTTAGCTACTTGCTCAGAGGCCAGCCAGTTAGCTGAGATATCGATAGCCTGATAATCCAAACCAGCCCAAGTAAAATCAGTGACTCCAAGATCAGCATGGGCATCTTGTAGCGCCCCAGCCACCAGTGCTGTAGTACCTGACACGTGCAACCCTAACTTCGGCCAGCCACCTATGGGGGCCTCGATCTCTAACTCGTCTAAGTAATCTTGATATTGATCAATTTTCAGCTGCAAGGCGACATCCACATCAGAGGCAAAATGCTGCCACTCTTGTTTCTCAGTATCATTGAGTTTTAGTCCAAGCGTACCGTCAATGACTGTCGATCTATCTTTAACAAAGTAATTTAAGTTGAGTGCTGAATCGCTAGCCTCAGTGCTTATACGGATTGCATCTAAGGCGTATTTTTGATATTTCAGCCCTGATACCGCCAGCGAGAATTCAGCATCACTAGGGGCTCGAACCTCTTTCAGATCAGCTATTTTTAAAGCCAGTTGATCAACTTGCCCCTGAATATGATGCTCTTCAGGCAGCCACTCGTTAGCTAGGGTAAGAAGCAGCGGGCCCTCATTTAGTTTCACCTCTAACGAGGTATAGGCAAGCATCTTGGCATTCAGGTTAGAAGTACCCAATTGGATGTCGGCGATGAAATCAATCGACTCCGCATCTTCAAAATCCCACTCGAGATGACTGAAGATCACATCGTGAGTCACGGGGAAACCGCCAAACTCAATCGACTTCTCTTGCCACACTAATTTAGCCGACTGCTGAACTAACACCTTTTCCTCAATGTCAGTAAATTGACTGATATGAAGTAAAATCTCTGAAGCTCCTTGCTGATGCGTGAGGCTCATACCCTCAGCCCGCCACAAAGTTTTTTCGTCTTTATCAATGATGATCGTCGTATTCTGAATATCTAACTCGATAGGCAACACGTAGGGACGCACCATTTCCACAATCTCCTCTGGAGTCGATTCGCTAGGCTCTTTTACCTCATCGCTAGACTCAAAGGCAGCCACATCAATCCAACAATAAAGGTCGCGAGCTTTCACCAGCTCGATCTCTTTATTCATCAAGCTGCGCAAGCTGTAATCAATTTCTAGCAAAGAAGCGCTTAGCCCGCGAATCCCCGCCTTCTCACTATACAAATCAACCTTAGTCAGCTGAAAACCACCAATCAATGTGCCATCTAGATGAAAACTTCCATCGATCTCAGCCTTTTTGAGACCTTCCCTCACAGCCCATCTAGCAACACCACGAGTGACTGGACCATTAATTAACAAAAAAAGTGCCGCCAGCAGTAAAGTAAGCAAGAAGAACAACCGCTTCCAGCGGTGCCTTCTCGCTGGCTTCACTTTCTTTTCTTTTGTCTCCTTAGCCTCAGTCATGGAAAAAACATTTGATTACTTTGTACTGCGTACTCCCCTCGTAACAAGTATTTTTCTAATACTTGATAAATTTGTCTGTGCAGAAATAGACTAGAGCTTTTGTTGGATCTCCTCCAACAGACTCTCACAACCGTCTTCTAGTAGATCGAGAACGTGTTCAAATCCACCATTACCACCGTAATATGGGTCAGGAACTTCCTTATCCTCAAAGCGCTCACAATAGTCGACAAAACGCTTCACCTTGGCTGATTCACTATCATCCTTCACGTATTCCCGCACGTTGCGCAGATTGTCATCATCCATGGTTAGAATGAGATCAAAATTCTGAATATCGGCTCGAACAACCTGACGCGCAGCACCTCCAGTTGGATAGTTTCGGCGCGCGAGCGCCTTGCGCATTCTTGCGTCCGGCAGTTTTCCAGTGTGAAAGCCAATCGTTCCAGCTGAATCAATTTCTATCACATCTTGCAAGCCCTTTGATTCCACAAAATGGCGAAACACATTTTCTCCTGCTGGGGATCTACAAATATTTCCCATGCAAACAAACAATACTCTAAAAGGCGTTCTTGGCATACTCTGTGTATCCTGTAAGGATTATCTCATGCTGGCAAGACAAGCTTGGTTCATCATTTCTATTTTCATGACATATATGGGCAGCTCCCTAGCTGTGCATAGTGAAAACCAACAGCCCGACATCACAATCATTTGGATAGACGGATCAGCTGCCGCAAACAATTCAGCGACAGCAGTCGATAGCGAAAAGTTAGCCGCTCATTTACCACAAATCTACAGTGGAGATATCTATTTCTCACCGGGCGCTTCCGCCAGCCTCTGTGCCCTACTAACTGGTAACGAATCACTGATTCACGGAGTCATCTCTGATGCTGACTGGCGGCGGCGTCCAGCGCTAGTAACTCACCCACTTGCCAGCTCGCTCAATGCTTATCACAGCCAGTTTTACGGCATTTGGCCATTTGGTAAATGTGCGCCATTTTCGCCAGCAGACTTTGGCTTTGCTAGTGCTAGCTATCAGCCAGACGAAAACCCAAACAGTATCGCCAACTGGTGGCATGAAAGCCAGCTGGACGACGCAAGCAAGCGCGAAGCTGAGACAAGCTCGCTACTGAATATCTCTAACCAATGGTCAGAGCCCTCATCCATTTCAGCAGCAAACTTCATGGCTAACGCCAGCAGACTGATAGATAAACACCCAGCTAATCGTTCCCCTCTGTTCACCCTCATCAAACCAATGATTGCGAACTCCACTAGGCAGCAGACTGCTGGCCTACGTAAACAAAACACTAGCCAGCTAGAAAACGCTACCGTCCAGCTAGCTAACACCCTAGCTAAGAGACAATCACAGCGCGCACAGATTCTCGTAGTCGCTCAAGTTAACCCCACCGCTCAGCTCGTTCATCGTGGGTTCACAAAAACCCTAACCTACTTCCCTGGAAAACTGACCATCTTTGGCCAGACTGAATATGCACAGCCATTTCCTAAGCAAGATAATCTCACAGATCACCAACTCTATGCCTATCTTTTAAAAATAAGCCAATCGTCCACCCAAGCAAGCGCGGTGCAATGGGATCGCTCACTCGCCTACAGCCACCTAGCCAACTGGCCAGAAGATGCGCAAGTTGAGCAAGAACGCTTTCGCGGTTCAGTCGTTAGCAATAAGCAACTCGCCTTAATCAATGGCATCGACCTCTATCCAGCGGACCAGCCGGAATCATGGTTTGATGAAAAATCATCCCCGCTCGCTATGACCGACCACCCAGCCGAGTTCCAATATTTGATTACCCAACAGTCAGCTTGGTGGGCGGCTGCTCGCCAAGCAATCCACAATCCACGACCATTTACCGTCGGCGCAGACAATGAAAAAACCACCACACTAACTGCCGACCAGTGGAGTGAGTCAGTTTTCAAAGACGGTCAAAAAAATTCACCAGAACATCAAGGTCTACAAACCCAACAGCAGCTGGTAGAGCTACTCAGAAGCATCCAGCTGGAACGGCATAGGCGTCATATACCTTCCACATCAGGCGGTTGGAGTATCGATGTCAAACAAGCTGGCAATTACGAGCTAACAACCTATTTACTACCTCAATCACTTTCGGGTCATGCAGATTTTCAAAGACTAGCAGGACTACGAGCTGGCCAGATGACCGTGCAGATTGGTAGCCGTAGAATGAATCTAATAATTCACGAGGGAGCCAGCCGAATTACATCTCAGATGGACCTAGACCCCGGCATATTCCATCTAGAATGTGTTTTCACTCACCAACTCGGCGCCGACAAATTACTCGGTGCACCATTCATTGAGATCAAACGTCTAGGCGAGAAAAAGGTCGATATTACACCCGAAATGCTAAAACAATAAAAACTCTCCGCAACTGTTGGATAATATCTGAGTTGAATCTCTTTAATCTACATATTATAAAAATTTAACCATGAAGCTTAATATCATCATTCCCGCTGCCACCCTCGCAGTCGGAGCCGCTGGCGGCTTTATCATTGGCCAATCCAACAGCTCTTCTGAAGCTAGCTCGAATTCTCTGAGTGAGCTTCCTACTTCTAGCAAAAGAAGTATTGCAACATCTCTATCAGGTCCTGCCTCCACTTCAGACCGTCGCGCAAGTAGTCGACCGGAATCACTACAAGATGTGCTTAGCACTCCGGGGCAGAATGATCGCATCCAGGCGATGCTAGATTATTACGCTCAATTAGATCCTAGCTTATTTGAATCAGAAGCGCGCAGCCTAGAACGTCTGCCCTTTGGCGAACGCATGATAGCCATGCAGTTGCTCTTCTCGCAGTGGGGTGAAAAAGACCCTATCACGGCAATGAGCTACACCGATAGCATGGGCATGATGGGAAGATTTGTGAACGGCACCGTGCTGAAAAGTTGGGCGTCTACAGATCCAGTGAATGCTTCTCAGTACTACCTAGCCAACAGCTCTAGCTTCGACACTAACGGCAGAGGCCCAAGCCCAGCTGGCACGATTGCCTCCGAGTGGGCGCGCATCGATCCAAAAGGTGCACTGACATGGGCGAACTCACTGCCTGATGGTGATCAAGCAGGTGCCATGCGTGGTATCTTCAGCCAGACAGCTAAGGTAGATCCGTCTGAAGCAGCACTACAAGCCGCAACCATTACTAACGAAGACGCACGTAGCCAGGCCTACCAAAGCATTGCTAGAGAATGGGGAGCGCAAGATTGGGGCGAAGCTCAAGCTTGGATCAATACTCTACCAGCTGACGCTAGAGATGAAGCTAATGCCCAAGCATTACGCGGTCTAGCTGCTGACAATCCAAAGCTGGCAGCGGAAAATGTTTCCCTTCTACCAGATGGTGATGAAAAAAATAGCACCATCCGCAACATCAGCCAGCAATGGGCGCGTGAAGATCCAGCTGCTACTGCGCTGTGGGTCATGGAGCAGGAATCAACAGATGCCCAAGGCTCAGCCATGTCCGAAGTGATGTCATCATGGGCTAGGCTCGACAACGACGGCGCTATCGATTGGCTCAATAACCAAGAAGCTGGCGACGTTCGCGATACCGCAGCTACCGCATTTGTCAGAAACAATAACAGCAAGGAATATGATATCTCTCTGCAGGTGGCCGAAACTATCAGTGATGAAGGCACCAGAGCACGCTCTATCAGCTCTGCGGTTTCCACTTGGATGAAAGATGATCCAGAAGCGGCTAAAGAATACATCAATACCAGCGAATACATCAGCGACGATGAGCGCGAGCGCGTACTACGCAGAGCTACCAGTACTGGCGGTCGCGGCGGCCCGGGTGGAGGCAGAGGTCGCGGAGGTCGTTAGACTTAGCTAGCCATTATTTTCATCCGCAGCTGGAAATTCCAGCTGCGGATTTTTTTTCTCAAACTATCACCTCTACTGGTTCAGGTAGATCGCTGTCGCATTGATGAGCATATTGTCATCAGTCGATTTTTCAGCAACCTCACCTACAATCGTTAGATCGCTAAGTTCTGTAATTCCAGCGACACCTTTCAAGCCAGCTTTGATGATTTTCCCCTCACCATCAAGCACCTGAACGGTAACGATAGAGGCTTTGATTTCATCAGGATCTTCACAGCATACGTCCCATGGCGTGCTGCAGTTATCCCCTTCTATCAGGCTACATGAAATGAGCACTTCTGGATCCCCCATAATCATCACCGCTCGCCCGTCGACAAATACAGAACGGCTGCCTAGCGCATGGCCAGTAAAAGTAACTGTATCCCCAGCTTTAGCCTGTTTGCGCAGCTGAACGATGCTAACCGCATCAGCTGGTTTTTCGGAAATAACCAGTCCAGCTAGAGCTGCTTGCTCAGCGGAGTTTTCAACCACTCCTTGACCTTCGTCTTTACTACAGGCGCTCAAGCCAATGGCCAGAGCAGCCCCAATTCCTATCATCAGTTTTGTTTTCATAATCGTTTTTGGTTTTGTTATTAATTCATTCAGTATGTAAAAAAGTTAGTTCGATCTCAGCGCGCTCGGTAATTTGGGCAACAAACAACGAGCCGCTGGCGGTATGGTACCAATCAAGCCGAGCAGCAGCCCAGCTGACAATCCAGCGAGAATCACCGCGGGTGATAAAACCAAGGTAAATGTCCCAGTAGAAAATGGCACGGTGCGGCCATCCAGCAGAAAGTAAGCTGCTAGAAAGGCTAGTAGTGTGCCCGTCATCGTAGCTAACAAACTTTCCTGAATCAGCGAGATGAATAAAGCTACGCGACCAAATCCTATAGACTGCAAGGTGGCCATCTCTTTGATTCTAGCAGCAAATGCAGCATACAAGGTATTCAAGCCACCAAATACCGCGCCAGCAGCCACGAGAATTGCGGTCACCCAAGTCATCAACTTGATTGGCTCATAGAACTCGCTGAGCTTAGCATAATATCTATCTTCGCGAATCGCTGAGAGTTCCAGATCGTTGCGCTGAAAGGTGAAGAGCTCGATATCTTCCAGCTCAGCGGTGTCCATTCTTAGGGTGACGGAAGAAAGCGAATCACGCTGAGTTAGGCTAGCTAGATCATTACGATCAAACCAAATCTCTGACTCCAACACCGTTCCGGGAGCCACAAAGATACCCGAAATTTTAAGCTCTTCATTACCCCAGAAGATCGATTTCCCCACTTCTAGCTGGCTGGCTGGCACACCCAACTTACGATGAGCTAGGTGACCAACCATGACTTCACCAGGTGAAGGAAAATGCCCATCTATCAAGCGAACTTGCACGTGAACTAACAAAGCACTTTCAAACACACCGCGCAACAATGCTGGCCCTTTCGTACCATCTTCCGTGAGCACAGGGGCTTGGTAAAAAATCTCGCCTGACACTGCAGTGACACCTAACTTTTCAGCAATACCAACCACTGAAGTGGCAGTAGCTGACTCTGCAGCTACAGGGACCTCGGACCTTTCTATCGACTCCTCAGATCCTTTCCCCACAAGGAGTACGTTCTGAGTGGAACCCGACGCTGATAGGACTTCATCCATGCCACGAGTCAGCGCAACGGCTGCGATAAGCAAAAATACCACTAGCGCCGAGCCGCCAACAGTTTGCAACAAGCGGCTAGGATCACGAAATAAATTTCTCAATGCATAAGTAAATGGCAACATGATCTATTAGGCGTTTAATGAATGAACTAAGGGTTTAGACGTGGCTTTCCACGCTGGGTAGACAGATGCTAACAATCCGAGAACGATGGCTACGAGCAAGCCAGAAACCACCACATTAGCGGATGGAATCAGGGCCAAAGTTTGCCCTTCATTTCCTAAAGTGAATGACTGCATCTTGAAAAAGATCGCGGCACCAAAGACACCAATGAAACCTCCCGCTAGACCTAGCAGCAGACCTTCAAAAAGGACAATCGTCGCAATCGCTAGACGAGAAAATCCGATGGTTTGGAGAATGGCAGTCTCTTTTACTCGCCCGCGCACGATCAACAACACGGCATTAGCCACAAGACCTAGAACAGCGACAACAGCGCCCAAACCAAGCCAGCGGGTAAAGCTAATTAACTCTATCATCTGTCTGGCAGTTTCTGCAAAAAAGGCCTTCTCAGGACGTGTATTGGTAGGCTGTTGGTCTGAGCTGAATGTCTCGTCAATCTCACTCGCCACGCGATCTAGCTGGCCAGCAGAATCAACTTTGACGTTAAACTGAGTGACCACACCGAGGCCGACTCGGGAAGCTTGTTGGAGAAATGCTAGATGCACGTAGGCAACATTTTCATCGGTAGCGGAATCCGAGCTAATGATTCCAGCTACGGAAACATTCACCCCCACAGCTTCAAACTTATCCCCAGGTGATAGACCTCGCCGTTGGGCAAAGTTTCTACCAACCAGTGCCGCGTCACTACGATTAAGGAAATCGTCATAAGATCCTGCGATCACATTGATGGCTGGGTTATATTTTTGCAGAGAGTCCGCCGGTACACCTCGAAAAGTAATCACGTCTAACGACGCCCCACAGTTATTGACAGCTATCTGAATAGGGATCACCTCGCGCACGCCGTCGATGCGTTCAATCGTAGGCAGATAATGCTCAGGTAATCGAGACGTCGACGGACAAAAACGGTTCTCACGATAGACAACTAAGGTCGTATCGTTAGCATTCATTTCTGTGGCAGATGACAGCGAATGTTGCATCGTCTGCACGGCTGCATAAAGGAACATGCCCGCTGAAACGCCAAGGACAGTTAGCACCGTGCGCAGCTTGTTACGCCAGAGGTTTTTTATCGCTAATGTAAGTAATGGGCTCATTGCTCTGCGGGTTGTTTGTTAAGCAAATGTCCATCTTCGATGAACTTGCCTTTTTCTAACTGCAGTGAACGATGCGCCGCAGCTGAAGCCTTGGGATCATGCGTCACCATAATGACGGTTTTGCCAAACTTCTCAGTCAGCTCATTGAGCAGCTGCAAGATAGAATCCGCTGACTCACGATCAAGATCACCAGTGGGCTCGTCAGCTACTAACAGATCAGGGTCATGCACAATCGCTCTAGCAATAGCAACGCGTTGTTCTTGCCCCCCTGAAAGCTCGCTAGGTCTATGGTCAGCCCTATCAGCGAGGCCAACCAGATCAAGCGCAGCGAGCACTTTTTCTCTGCGCTCAGCTCTGCTCATCTTTGACAGTAATAATGGCAGCTCAACATTCTCGTAGGCAGATAAAATTGGCACAAGGTGATAGAGCTGGAAGATATAACCAACATGAACGGACCGCCACTTGGTCAACTGCGCGCGTGATAGCGCCGCGATGTTCTCGCCGTTAATAATAATCTCGCCAGATGTGGGAGTATCGATGCCTGCAATCAAGTTAAGCAAAGTCGTTTTCCCTGAACCCGACGGCCCCATCAAAGAAAGGAATTCACCTCTAGCAACTTCAAGTGTCAGCTGGTCTAATGGCGTGATTACCGTCTTGCCCTTAGTGAAAGATTTACTCACGGATTGGATAGAAATTAATGAACTCATAATCGTTACAATTTATGGTTTAGAAGTAATTACACGAACTCTACTAGCTGGCTGGAGGTCGTTAAATGGCGGTAAAATAACATGCTCGCCAGAGTACAAACCGTCTTCAACATGACGAAAACCATCACGTTGCTCACGGCCTAACTTCACACTGCGTCGCTCAGCTTTTCCATCAGGAGAAACTACCCAGACGAAACTGTCGTCAAAAATAGCCTGTTCATCGACATAGAGTGATAGACGTCCGGTACTTTGATCGGAACTGGCCTCAGTACTAGTCGAGCTAGCAAAAAACCTAGCACGCATGAGCATCTCAGGCCTCAATCTAGGATCTGGGTCTTGGATCGCCACTTTAGCTTGCAGCGTATTGCGTTGCATGTCGGCCTCGCCATTGATGCGTGTCACTATGCCGCTGAAAGTTTTTTCAGCTAGAAGGTCACAAGTGAGTTCCACCCATTGACCTTCGTGTAGGGCCGCAGCTTCATTGAGCGGCACATCAATCCTAGCTTGTAATTTGTCTGGCTGATAAAGCTCAACAATCACTGCCGACTTAGGATCATCCATTCCTAACATACGCTTTTTACCTGGCGCGGCGTGAAGGTGAAGCACCACTCCATCCACTGGCGCGCTAATCCTTGTGCGATCTAGCTGGAGCTGTGCCTGAGCTCGAGCCGTTTTCAGCTCAGCTAGTTTTGCCTCCATCGCCAGCTTCTCAGCATTTATCTGCAAGCGCTTCGCCTCCAGCTGAGGCAACTCGGCACGGGCTTCATCAAGTAAGGCCACACGGCGCTTCACTGCTATCCTTGCCTGTACTTTTTGTTGTTCAGAAATAGCACGAGAACCAATGCGTTCGAGCCTTTCAAATGAATCATTGGCCTCCTCTAACTCAGCCTCCAATGACTCAATCCGCCGTTCTACAGCGTGCTCCTCAGCATCGATAATATCTAGACCAACACAATGGGCCTTAATCGTCTGCTGCATGCTAACAACCATATTCTCAGCTAGCTGGAGATTGAGAACTTCGTCATCATCAACTAGCTCAGCTAACAAATCCCCCTGCTTTACCGCTTGCCCCTCTAGCACGTGAACGCTATCTATCACGCCATCTCGCAGAGTCGGCACATAGATTGTGTATGGATCTGGCTCCACCCAGCCAGATGCTTGGAAAGCGAGCTCCCCCTTGCTAGTTCCAGCTGGCTGAGCCTTCTTGCCAACTGCCTCTGTTACTTGAGCAGCCGTTCTAATGGTAACGACTGCAGAGGTTTGGACTTCATGAGCTGGCAATAAGCGATCGCCAAACAATAAGGCAAAAATGAGGGCAAAACCTAGCAGCAAGGCCACTGGTAGTAGCCACGCTAATGACTTTGGCCGTCGGCGAGAAGGTTGATCCCCCCGTTCCGCTGGCGCGTTTCTAAGTACGTCTAATGACATGATTGATAAATGGAAATTGGTTTAAATATAACTTTGATAGATTGATGCACGCTCCTCACATAAATGTGTGATAGAGCCGCGAAATGCCCCACAAGCGGGCAAAAGAAAACGCTGTCAGCTCAAACAGATAGAACTGACATTAATTGCGTAGAATCAAAGTCGATAAACAGAATTCCAAATAAATATGGGCACTGGATTGCATGCCAGTTCGTCTAGCGGGCTTCCGCGAGTCCTTTGGGCGTCAACCAAGATATGAGGCGCTTGAATCGACCAATCAGCTTCAGCTGACTGTCCGATAATAGCCAAATGAGTCAGCGGATTTTTTCCCCAATCGTTAGCCCCATAGGCAGCAGGGTACAGACCGACATCCATTTCTAGCTCGAGAATGCAATCGTCATCCTTGCAAGGAGATGGCTGGCTGGATTTAAACTCATCTAGCTGGGCCGGAGCGCTACAGTCATGGCAGCCGCTCTCGCAGCTGGATGGAGCTGCCGCGGGCTCGCGGCAATCACATTCGCCGATAATTAATGCCTCCGCACACAAACAATAAGATACGCCAGGCTGGGCAACGGTCACCATAAGGGCCATTATCCAGAGCATGATCGCAGCTGTGATTTTGTGTAACATAGACATCAATACGATACACTAGCTGGCAAATTATTCCCCACAAATCAAGGAAAATGACCTCACGTGGACAGGTAAAGTCAGCTGCAGACAATCTATTTAGCCACGATATTGGTTCTAGCTAAATCAATTGCTGGTAGATTTCCTCCGCCAGCGGTGCCCATTTTGATATGTCTTTTCCAGCTATCGTCCGTCGCATTTTCAGCACTTGCCGAGGGAAGTCTCGGACTTGCAGCCCATCATTCTAGCTAGGGTCTGGATCGTTCGGTCAAGGCGCCGCTGGCGTAGGCTTGAACGAGTCCTTCGAGCGCATTGATTTTCTCGCGGATGACGGCACCTTGCTCGGTGTCCTTGGTCAGCCGTGGTGGGAAATGGCGACGGATATTCTGCATTTTGGGGATGATATCTTCCCCTGAACGCACAATGGAAACGGGGTCGCGGAAGCCATGGTGTTCGGCCAATTCATCGCCTTCTGGCGAGAGGATGAGTGTGTAACCACGATCACCGTAGGCCTCGGAAAAAGCACCGTCAATAGTCACGGCATTGCCACCACGCTTCACTGGGTTCTCCCCTTTTTCCACCTTCACGGGAACGTGGCCGTTGACGATGAGACCATCTTCAGCCACGCCGATTTCGCGGCACAGTTGGTCACAAAACTCCCTATCATGAAGTTTCTCAAAATACGGATTTCTTTGCTCCTGATGAGTTTCTTTTTCCGCAATGAAGTAGCTTTCAAAACTAGCCATTTTATCTTTACCAAACAGCGGAGATTTTGGCCCAGCCCAGAGGTAATAAAACCAATCTTTATCATCATCAGTTGCGTTGGTTCCAGCCCGAAAGGCGCGCTTTACCACTGAATCAAATGCTGGAAATAACTCCGGCCCTACATGCGTCTGACCATCGATTTCTAGCGCTTCGTATTGCTCGTTTTCATCCAGCGCCAAACAGGCATGGAAGATCACCGCCTTATCTCTAACTAGGCACATCGACCCAGACTGAGCAACCCACGACATGTGCTGCCAAAGTTTAGCTGAGCTGGTGAAGGATTCCGTCAATCTATCGATACACTGTTGCTCCTCAGCGGATAGTTTGTTCGGATCATCTGGAGAAACGGTGGGAAAATAGCTGTCTTTGAGTTGATAGGTTTTTCCTGAGATCTCGATCGTGCCCGCGGCATAATCAATACGGCTCATCACATTGCGGTCATCCATATTCCATTCTGGGTGACGCTCCATCAGCTGCCCCTCGAGCTTAAACTGAATCACCGAGATGGCCTTTTGCATACGAGCAATCAGCAAGCTATCTCGCTCGCCACCTCGCTTCGGGTAAAAATCAGCCGCTGGATCGTCTTGATAAACGTGCTCAACCAATATTTCTAATGCTTTTGTTAAAATTCCGTACCCTTCCTCGAGCTGAAATAATCGACGGTAGCGCAGAGAAATGCGCAGCACGATGGCAATCAACGCTTGGTTTCCTAGGCACGCGCCCATCCAGCTGACATCGTGGTTGCCCCAGACGACACTTACTGAAGATTGGCGTTTCAGGTAATCAATGACCCAATCGATTCGCGACCCGCGGTCGCCGAGATCACCAGCCACGATTAGCTCTTCGACTGCGAGGTTGCGGATCAAACGAGAAGCCGCCTGGATGGCTAGAAAATCCATCTCTCGGGCGACGAGCTCCTGCAGCTGGACTTCGAGAAATACGGGATTATGCCCGCCAGCTGGGTAATTGAGCAGCAGATCAAACAGCTCGCGATAGACCACAGGCGTGTAATTCCAGATGGTATTGCGGCGTTTGTTTTTGACGATTTCCCGGATGATAGAGAATTGGTTCTGTAGTGTCTCCATCACCCACGCCAGCCGTTCTTTTTCGGAAAGTGCTTTTGATTTGCTGCTGAGAAGTTCCGTCGGATAATAAAGCACATTCAGCAGCTCTTGCTTCTGCGATGGCGTTAGGCGGTGGGAAAACAAGCTATCAACTAGCGGGCGAAGTCGACCCGAGGCGTTATTGATCACGTGCTTGAGTTTGCGTGCCTCACCGTGAATGTCTGAGATCACATGAATCACTCCTTTGGGGATTTCTAGCTGAGATTTTAGCGCTGCTATTTCGTAGCTAGCTTGCTCGGTATTAGGGAAATCTTGAGATAAAATGCTATGTATGAGTTCAGCCATGATTGCGGCCTCACCCCATAGCAAAAGCCGTGCCCAGTTTACAGGTAAATAATATTTTTAAATAATCAAGAAGATCTAATGAAGCCGGTAAAGATGGCATCTATCTCTGATGGTGCGGCGACGAGCTGTCTCGGGCCTTCAGCCCTCTTTTATTTTTCGATCCTTTTCCTAGGGTTGCGTTGCACCTTCGGCGCGACCTTACCCTAGGCTAGACTGTTGCATGCCATCGGCATTTGCTCGTAGACCTAGCTGGATATTTAATGGCTCAAGCTGGCATTTTCTCTCAGCTGGCATTTCCCAAATATCCTGCTGGGTAATTAGTAGCTGCATCGAGCTGTCTCGGGCCTTCAGCCCTCTTTTATTTTTCGATCCTTTTCCTAGGGTTGCGTTGCACCTTCGGCGCGACCTTACCCTAGGCTAGACTGTTGTATGCCTTCGGCATTTGCTCCTCCATCTAGCTAGATATTTAATGGCTCAAGCTGGCATTTTCCTTCAGCTGGCATTTCCTCTCAGCTGGCATTTCCTCTCAGCTGGCATTTCCTCTCAGCTGGCATTTCCTCTCAGCTGGAATTTCCCTTCAGCAGGCATTTCCGCGGGGAGATAGCGGTGGGTGGATTTGCTGGTTTGCGGGCAACAAAAAAGCCAACCGATTGGTTGGCTTTTTTGGTTTTGCATGGAGCGGGTGAAGAGATTCGAACTCTCGACTTCGACCTTGGCAAGGTTGCGCTCTACCCCTGAGCTACACCCGCTTTTATGCAAATGATTTGTTGTTGAGAAAATGGAGCGGGTGAAGAGATTCGAACTCTCGACTTCGACCTTGGCAAGGTTGCGCTCTACCCCTGAGCTACACCCGCTTTGACTTTCTCGTTTACCCTCGGGAGGGCGGGGAGGTATTTACACGATTTCAGAAAAATGACAATACTTTTCTGCACGAATTTTGTATTTTTTTTACCTCTCTGATTAGAATATAGCTCTGAGTATTTGATTTTCAAATAACTACACCAAAACACCAAAAAGAAACATTTTGGCCACATTTCGCCGTTGGCATTTGGCATTCTGGCATTAGTATCTGCGCCATGAGCATCTTGGACGAAATCATTGCCCAAAAACATAAAGAAGTGGAACTGCTGATGCCACGAATCGACATGCTGCGCGCTGCAGCCCTGAACCGAAACGACTTTGGTGGGTTCCGCTCAGCGCTGGATCGTGGGCCAAATCAGCTCGGCATCATTGCTGAGGTAAAAAAGGCCTCACCGAGTGCTGGCATCATTGATCCCAACTTTGACGCCGAGAAACAGGCTAGAATGTATTTAGACGGTGGCGCCAGCTGCATGTCTATCCTGACGGATGAAAAGTACTTCCAAGGTTCACTCTCCTACCTCACACAGATTTCCCGTTTTTCAGACATCCCGCTGCTGCGTAAAGATTTCATGGTGCATGAAGCGCAGATTTATGAAGCGATCATTTCTGGAGCAGATGCGATCTTGCTCATTGTGGCGGCGCTGGATGACAAAACGCTCAACCACCTGTACGAAACAGCGCTCGACTTCCAACTGGATGTGCTGGTGGAGGTGCACAATAAAGAAGAAATGTACCGCGCCATCGATCTGGGCTCAGATCTGATTGGTATTAATAACCGCAACCTGAAGACATTTGTCACGGACCTGGCGGTGACTGAAGAGCTCGCCGCAATGGCGCCGGATGATTGCCTGCTGGTCAGCGAGTCTGGCCTGAAAACTACCGCAGATGTACAGCGTGTGCTGGATGCTGGAGCCAATGCCATCCTCGTTGGCGAAACGCTGATGAAGGAGAATGATCCAGCGGTCACGCTCGCTGAGTGGGCGCAGCTCACCCGCACCCAGCCAGCTAGCTAATCCCCTCGCCTGTCACTAGACTGGTCTATATAGCCAGTCTGATTTTATTTACTAAAAAAGCGCGGCTCTGATGAGTCGCGCTTTTTTGTGCATCCAGCTGGCGGGATGAATTTCCAGCCAGCTGGTGATAGATGATGAAATTGGGCAATGGTTAAATTTGGAAATCGGCATTGCCGCTGTCCAAGTGCAGGCCGCACTCGTACTTCTGTCCGCCAAAGCGAGATGACTCCGCATCTTGGCCTTCGACCACAGGATTGGTAGAATGCCAGTCACCCATGGTTTGGTAACCTTCGGCTTCCAGCGGGTGCTTAGGTAGCTTTTTGTCGTAGAAATAAGCAGACACCTGTGGATCCGCCCAATCAAGGATTGGGTATACTTTGAGTGTCTTTTTCTGCTGCTCAGCAAAGTTGCGCCCTTTACGGGTGCTGGACTGCGAACGTCTCACCCCACTCACCCAGACGTCAGCCTGCAGTTCCTTGAGCGCGCGAGCCATTGGCTCCACTTTGTTGATCAGGCCGTATTTGCTGTGGCCTTTTTCACCCTGCTCCCAGAGTTTTCCGTACAACGCTTCTTGGCGCGCTGGTGTGATCTGCGGCTGATAGACAGTGACGTTGAGGTCTAACTTGTCGATGAGCTGCTCAGCATACCGGTATGTCTCGGGGAAAAGATAACCTGTATCTAACCACACGATCGGCATCTCAGGCGCATGCTCTTTGACCAAGCTGAGCATCACTGCAGCCTGCAGGCCAAAGCTACTACTCAGCACGACTCTAGAGCCGTATTTCTCGTAAAGCCAAGCGATTCTCTCGCCAGCTTTAAGGTGTTCAAATGCAGCAGACACTTCCTGTGCCTCTGATAAAAGTTCGATAGATTCAGACACAATTCTCAATGATTTGTATGGTCGAGCCCAGGAGTGCTGAGCTCGCCAGATAAATAATAACGGCGGCGGAGACCACCGCCGTTAACCAGTTAGTAAGTTAATAAATTAGACTTTGGAGAGGTTCTCCGTGTCGATGTTAGCGTGGAAGTTATTTCCCGCAGTAGTCGCAGCAACAAACCCTTTGCGTACACAGAAATCACCGAAGTGCTCGCCGTCTTCACGCTCGGTGGCGTACTGCTTGATGATAGGCTTGAGAAGATCTTTGATTTTCTCAGCTGGGAATGACTCACGGTAGAGTTTGTTGAGGCGCTCGCCGTGGAAGCCAGCACCAAGGTAAACGTTGTACTTGCCTGGGGCACGTCCAACAAAACCAATCTCGCCGAGGAACGGACGACCGCAGCCGTTAGGACAGCCAGTCATGCGGATGGTGATTGCGTCGTGACGCAGACCCGCTTCTTCGATGACTTCTTCCAGCTCGGTGATCACGTCAGGTAGGAATCGCTCAGCTTCAGCCAGCGCGAGTCCACATGTTGGTAGAGACACACAGGCGATTGAGTTCAGGCGCAGCGCTGAGGCTACGTGGCTCTCAGAAATTTGATATTTCTCAAGCAATGCTTCAATCTGCGGGCGAGTTTCTGGCGTAATG
Source organism: Persicirhabdus sediminis (assembly GCF_016595495.1). Lineage (GTDB taxonomy): Bacteria > Verrucomicrobiota > Verrucomicrobiia > Verrucomicrobiales > Akkermansiaceae > Persicirhabdus > Persicirhabdus sediminis. The sequence continues at coordinate 150,790 of NZ_JAENIM010000041.1, read as the reverse complement.
TTAGCCAGCATGACATTCTGGTTAGCGGTCAGGCGGAAATCACCTTTGTGGATTTTAGCAATCTCACGCAGGCCAGTTTTCATCTGGCTACCAGGTTTATCAATCACACGTCCACCCTGTACAAACAGAGTGAGGTGGCTGTTGCCGTTAGTATCTTCTACCCAACCAAAGCGGTCACCATTGTGAGTGAACTCAAATGGACGAGCTGGCTCGAGATCGTAGCCGAGGTACTCGTTGAGCTTGGCGAGGAATCCATCAGCACCCATGTCTTCCACAGTGTACTTGAGGCGAGAATGCTTGCGGTCAGTACGGTCACCAAAGTCACGCTGTACTAACACAACCTTCTCAGCTACATCAACCGCCTGCTCTGGAGTACAGAAACCGATGATGTCTGCAGTACGTGGGAATGTCGCTGTTTGGCCATGAGTCATGCCCATGCCACCGCCTACGGCGATGTTGTAACCAACCACTTTGTCGCCATCAATGATAGCTACAAATGACAAACAGTGAGCGTAGATGTCCACATCGTTAGATGGTGGTACAGCCACGGTGATCTTGAACTTACGCGGAAGATAGGTCTTGCCGTAGATCGGTTCCTGCTCTTCTTCGCTAGAAATTACTTTTTCCTCGTCCAGCCAGATCTCGTGGTAAGCGCGAGTCTGTGGTGTGAGGTGAGCTGAAATATCTTCAGCCAGCTTGAGCGCGTCAGCGTGGGCAAAACTCAAATCTGGATTTGGGTTAGCCATGACGTTGCGGTTCACATCACCACAGGCTGCGATGGTGTCCATCGCCGCTTGGTTGATTTCCTGGATAGAACGCTTGAGGTTACGCTTGATCACACCGTGCAGCTGGAATGCCTGACGTGTAGTTAGTTTGAGCGTGCCGTTAGCCAGCTCATCAGCGATGCGGTCCATCTGCAGCCATTGGTCAGAAGTAGCTACACCACCCGGTACGCGAACGCGGATCAGGAAGCTGTAGGATTTTTCTAACTTCTTCTTGCGACGTCCAGCGCGAACATCGCGGTCATCCTGAACGTAGGCGCCGTGGAACTTGATCAGCTGGATGCTATCTTCAGTAATACCACCGGTAGAAACGTCGGCAATCTCATTGGCGAGATTACCACGCAGGTAGTTGCTGTTCACCTTGAGAGGCTCGTTAGCAGAAAGTTTCTTACTCATGATTTTCTTTTTTAAATGGTTAGTGCGTTGGTTTATTCAGCTAGCTTAGTACACATCACGCTGGTAACGCTTGTCTTTCTTGAGCTGGGCAATGTAGGCTTCAGCATCTTCTTTTGATTTTCCACCTTGGCTTGAGATCACTTCGATCAGGGCGTCATTGACGTCGCTAGCCATGCGGGAAGCATCACCACAAACGTAGAAATGAGCACCTTTTTCCAGCCACTGATAGAGCTCTTCAGCGCGCTCTAGCATCTTGTGTTGGACGTACACTTTCTCAGGCATGTCACGTGAGAAGGCGACATCGATCTTGGTCAGATCGCCGTTCTTGAGATGGTCTTGCCACTCTAGCTGGTAGAGGAAATCCTCGTTGTAGTGCTGGTCGCCAAAGAATAACCATGACTCACCTTTTGCACCACGCTCGGCGCGCTCTTCCACAAATGCGCGGAATGGTGCCACCCCAGTACCTGGGCCCACCATGATGATTGGAGTTTCATCATTTTCTGGCAGACGGAAGTTTTTGTTATGGTGCATGTAGCAGAGCACTTTGTCGCCTTTCTTCGCATCGTCAGCGAGGAAAGTAGAAGCGACGCCCTTACGGTCTTTGCCATTGCTGTTATAGCGCACGGCAGCCACAGTTAGGTGAACTTCACCTTCATGGGCCTTCGGGCTAGATGCGATAGAATACAAACGCGGTGGCAGTTTGCGCATCAAGCTAACAAGCTGAGCTGCGCTGAGCTCTTTAGCTGGAAATTCTACCAAAAGGTCAACGATCTGACGGCCATTGATCCATTCTTTCAGTTGTGCTTTAGCATCGTCAGCGAGCAGGTCAGCTAGCTTCAATGAGCCAGAGATTTCCTGCCATGCTTTGACGACTTTGCGGCTGAGGCTGGTGATATCGAGATCTTGTTTGAGAGCAACTTTGAGCGCTTTTTTCTCGCCACCTTTGAGTTCAACTTCTTCCTCACCGCTGAGGCCAGCTGCTTCTAGCAAGTCAGCAATGACGTCGTCGGCATTTTGTGGAACCACGCAGAGCACATCACCCGGCTCATAGCTGAAGCCAGATCCCTCAAGTGAGAACTCAAGGTGCAATGTTTCTTTCTTCGAGTAGTCGCCATTGAGGACCACGCTGTCGAGAACTTCAGCTGGGAATGGGTTTTTCTTGCCGTACTCGATCGCTGGTGCTGCAGCAAAACTAGCAGCTGCAGGAGCAGCCGATGCGGCAGATCCAAGTTTATCAAACACACTATCAGCCCACGCTGCGTAGCTGTCGTCGAAGTCGACATCACAGTCGGCACGGTCAACCAAACGCTTCGCGCCTAACTCAGCAAGTCGCTCGTCGATTTCTTTACCAGTCTGGCAGAATTGATCGTAGCTGGTATCACCCAGTGCGCAGACGGAGAAATTCAGGTCGTCGAGTTTTACACTCTCAGTGAGTAGCGTATTGTAGAAATTTTCAGCGGCTTCTGGTGGTTCGCCGTCACCCCAAGTACTAACGATCACGAGCAAGTTAGTTACTTTCTCGAGATCTTTAGGCTCGGCGTCAGACATGTTCAGCATGGTCGCCTTAAAGCCCGCTTTCTTAGCGCGCTTCACCGTCAGGTCAGCTAGACCTTCTGAGTTACCAGATTCTGTACCAAAGAGTACCGTTAGGGAAGTATCTACAGCTGCGGCTCCAGCAGAAACACCCTGCCACGCTGCCAAATATCCACTCAGCCACGAAGTCTGGTTGGCGTCTAATCCAGTCAGCGCTTGTGACAACAAATTCTTCTGCCCATCGTTAAATGGAGCGTGTGTGGGAAATTCAATCATTAGTTCTTAGATCAACTTACTTACGTTTACGTGCGCACCATGCCACGCAAAAAAAATTGCGCAACACCAAATTCGCCAAATCGTGCCCAGTACTTGCTGGCGACGAAACAGACATCTGAATAATACTGCCCGCTAGCAATCAAAAACCTGTCAACTACTGCCCTTCAGCGGCTTTCTTCAAAAAAATAAAAACTACTGTTCCATATAAGTAGTGAACAATTGCGCCTTCTGCAGGCATGCAAAAATGCCCTTAGCCAGTGCCCCCTAGCAAAATAGCCAAATCATTTACCCGCTCAGTATTTTACAAAATGACTAAAACTAAGCAGCTAAGAAAACCGCTAGATCAGCCAGAGATTTATAAACCAGACGCGAGGCCACTGCCGGAAACAAAAAAATATTTATTCAGCAAATAATCAACAAGGTCGGCGACTCCACTGACTACCATGAGCTCATCAATCCGTGCTGACACCACTCTGATGAAATCCGCGCTACTGCTAACGAAATCTCCACCGCCTCCAAAAAACTCATTAAAGCGGGCAAAAGGAACAAAGCTATCCCCCCCCTCTGACGAATCAAACTCCAATGCGCTGGAACGATTCAGCACGTTATTCTATGCCCAAAGATTCATCAAATTGAACCGACAGGTAAAAAAATTACTTTTTCATGTAAACATTCATCCACTTCACAAGGTATATATACTCGAAATAACATACGCAGACAGTCGCGTACTAGCCAGATTTCTATATAGCTACAATGAAACAGATAATCACCTCAACACTAGCCGCCCTAGTCATGCCAGCGGCTCTATACGCAGAAGCCAAGCCCAACATCATGTTTGTGATGAGCGACGACCACACATCCCAAGCAATTGGTGCCTACGGTAGTCGACTAGCTAAGCTCAACCCGACACCAACCATCGATTCCTTAGCCAAAGAAGGTATCGTCATGGAAAACACCTTCTGCAACAACGCCATCTGTACGCCTAGCCGCGCCAGCATCATGACCGGCCAGTACAGCTCAGTAAATGGCTGTCCAAAACTCAACGATCCGCTTGACCCAGAAAACCAATACCTTGCCATCGAAATGGGCGAGGCTGGTTATCAAACGGCTGTTATCGGCAAGTGGCACCTCAGCAAACGCCCAGCTGCATTTGATTACTACAAAGTACTCATCCGCCAAGGTGAATATTTTAACCCTCACTTCATGGAGGGAACCAAAGGCGATATCAAAGGTACCAAAGTGACTATGGAAGGCCATTCCTCAGATTGTGTGGCAGACTCAGCACTCCATTGGTTCAAAGAAATCCGCACCAAGGACAAACCATTTTTCCTCAAGCTTCATTTCAAGGCTCCTCACGATATGTTCCAGTACGCGCCTCGTTATGAGTCCTACCTCGAAGATACTCACATCCCTGAGCCAGAAAACCTAGCCGTTAGAGGCAATCACGGCTCTATCGGCACACGCGGTCATAACGACGAACTGGTGCGTTACATCGGCTCATCAATTGGCCCACGTTCACTGCGCCGCAACTACACCCGCCAAGGTGCTTGGGCAAAGCAAATCGACTTCACTAACATGAGCCCAGAAGAAGCTCAGAAAGCAGCCTATCAGGGATACCTCAAAGCCTACCTGCGCTGCGTCAAAGGTGTCGACGATAACCTCAAGCGTGTCATCGACTACATGAAAAGCGAAGACATCCTCGACAATACCGTCGTCATCTACACTGGTGATCAAGGTTTCTACCTCGGCGAGCACGACTACATCGACAAACGCTGGGCCTACGAACAAAGCATGCGTATGCCATTCATCGTGCGCTATCCTAAATCCATTCCAGCTGGTAGCCGCTCAGATGCGATCACTGAAAACGTCGACTTTGCTCCTACAATGTTAGCCTTCGCTGGCCTCGAGAAAACTCCTGAATACATGCAGGGGAAAAACTTCAAATCCATCCTCGAAACTGGCAAAGAGCCAGCTGACTGGAAACAAGCGGCATACTACCAATACTGGCTGCACATGGCTCACCACCAAAACCCAGCTCACCTGGCCATCCGCACAAAGAACCACAAACTCATCATGTTCTACGGTACAGGCATGAATGAATCTACTCCACAAACCCCACCGTCATGGGAACTCTACGATCTCAATAAAGATCCTAACGAGATGAACAACGTCTACGACAACCCTGAGTACAAAGAGATCGTCGAAAAGCTCAAAGCTGATCTCAAACAATTGCGCTCAGACTACAAGTACGACGATCCAAAATTCCCATTCAACGAGGTGATCAATAAATTCTGGGACTACACAGAAGAGAACCGCGCTGAAGCCATCGAAATCTCTGCCGCTTACAGAAAAGAAATGGACGATGCTATTGCCAACAGAGGCAAGAAAAAGAAATAACACATTTCGCTAACAAATAAAACGCGCTGGAGGTCACCTCCAGCGCGTTTTTTTTGTTCTATCAAACCTGATGCATCAGCTCTCATGCATTAGATATGATAGAAACGTAAGCTGGATCAGAAAAAAGAACCACCCAGCGCGCCGTGAAAAAATCCATCTCAAGCGTACTATTCGTCACAAAAAAACGGCGCAGCCAGACAGACATGAACCGCCACTCCATTAATTACGAGTGCATTGCTGCGCTCCTAGCTACGGCAGCTAGAGCGGCTGTAAAATCGTGCATACACGATAATTAGCCTCCATAGAGAATTCGCAAATTCCAGCTGATTTTGCATCACCGTAAACAATTCAAACACCCCAGCTAACGAAAATCCTCTTGTCATCATATTAGCTGAACTCTAAAAAGTTTATTGTGAAAGCTAAACATCTCCTACTCACCCTAACCCTAGCTGGACTCTCAGCCGCCTCCGTCCTAGCCCAACACAAAGATCGCCAGTACAGCGAAGACAGTTATTCATGGCACCCTGAGCTCTCAAAAGAAGGTCCCATCATTATCTCTGTTAGCCTAAAAAGCCAAGTCGCTGCGGTCTATCGAAACGGTATCCGCATTGGCCACTGTGAAGTGAGCTCAGGCAAACCGGGGCACGAAACCCCAACTGGAGTATTTCAAATTCTCAATAAAGACGCTGACCACCACTCTAAAACCTACGGCAATGCATCCATGCCCTACTCTGAAAGGTTGACCTGGGATGGCGTAGCGCTACATGCCGGTGGCCTACCTGGCTATCCATCCTCACACGGCTGCATCCACCTGCCCTATGAATTTGCTAAAAAGCTTTTCACCCTGACTCACAAAGGAACCACAGTGGTCGTTTCTAATGATACGCCAAGTGTGCCAGTGACGAGCAGCCATAGCTTGAGCTTCCACTCAGGTACGGATGGTGAATTCAGCTGGAACCCACAGGCATCTCCAGCTGGGCCAGTGTCATTGTTATATAGTCAGGCAGATAAAAAACTCTACGTCATTCGCAATGGCCATGCCATTGGTGAATGCGCCGTGCACACAGGCTGGTTTGATAAAAGGCCAAAAGGCACCAGCGCGTTTGTTTTCCATGAATGGCAAAACAATGGCCGCGATGGTACGAAAACCGCTAGCTGGACACAAGTAGGTGGACACGAAAGCAACCACGAAAACCAACTCAACGAGTGGTTCAAGATGCCAGCCGCCTTCCAGAAACACCTCACAGAAGTCGTTGGGCCAGGAACTAACTTGATTGTTACTAACGAAAGCTCAGGCGCTAACAAACGCAGCCAAAACGACTTTAGTATTCTGATTGGCCACAAGGAAGAAAAAGCCGAGTAGATACCATGAAACTTCCCCACTATCTAGTCTCAGGTCTACTGGGCGCTTGGTTACTGGCTGCTTGCAGTCACGCAGAAAATCCATCCAACAGACCACTACCCGGCCTCGTCGCCAGCCAAGATATTGCTGACTATAAACAATTCTCGGCAGCTCAGAAAAAGCTGGTAGACACCTCGCTAAGCGAAGCTAAGGAATTAAAACTCAACAGCTACGTTTACGCCAGCGCCGACCCTAGCAAAGGTGGCTTCGACTGCTCAGGTTCGATCTTCTATCTGTTAAAGCAATGTGGCTACCAGCCACCACGTAGCTCATCGGCACAATACGAATGGCTCAAATCAGCTGGCGAAATTCATTCCGTGCCAGCTGGAACGAGCTCGCTAGATGACCCTGCCTTCGCCGATCTCCAGCCAGGCGATTTGTTATTTTGGTCTGGAACCTATTCCCCTAAAGACAAACGCGCTAATAAAATCACTCATGTCCAGATGTACTTGGGAGTAGAAAAAGCAAGGGGCAAAGCCATCATGATAGGCTCTAGCGACGGTCGCAGCTATCAAGGAAAAGCGCGCTGCGGGTTTGGTGTTTTCGACTTCAAACTTCCTAGCTCAAAGTCGAAATCAAAATTTGTTGGTTACGGGTCGCCACCTAGCAGCTAAGCTACCATCCATGCTGGCGAAGCTCTTCTTGCACCTCTGCTTGTTTTTCTGCCTCACTCTCAAATGGCTTATTAACCACTGTCTCTTTCAATAAGACATCACCAGATTCGTTAGTCACCGTGCGCTCAGTGACGCAGCTAGATAAGAATAGAACAAGAAAAGAACCACAGCTTACAACCATCAAACATAACTTCATAGAAGCTAACTAGCTAACAAAACCCTCCTATTCAAGGCTCAATGTTTGCGCCCACGTCTAAATAACAACAAGCTCATGCCCGCTAGACTGAGCAATGCACTCGACGGCTCTGGCACTTGAATAAATGCAAAAACAAGATCCTGTGTTGGCTCAGGGGTATCAGAAAATGGAAATGAAGTTGATGAGGAGCTATCATTAATCAATCCGCCTGCGATGATGCCTTGACCATTGGCTCGCTCCCAGCTGAGTGAGTGGCTGGCATCATCACTCGTCCACCATGTCTGAAAGGTGTATTCACTTCCCGCAGCTAGATCGAATGTCGAGCTGAAGACAAATTCATAAAATTCGCCGTCTTGGTAATCAAATCCAGTTAGATCAAAGACTTCACTGTGAATTACGGCTCCAGGCGAATCTGTTGAATCATCCCAGCTGCCTATCCAGACTTCCATTTGGTGTATGCCAGTATCTGGAAGAGAGCCACTACTGCCAGCCTGCAGCACCATTGACGAGATATTAAATTCATCGCCATCCAGCGCACTACTCTCAATCACCTGCCCGGTCTTATTGTATTTGTTTGAGGTGGTGCGCACGACATCAGCTTTTCCTGACTTATCCGCTGCAGGAATCGCTGTAGCTAGAACGACGTCAGGGTCGCTGAGGATCGATTTCTGATAATCACGCAAGATAGCCGCGTCGCTACACGGAGTCGCCAGCCCGCCAGCAATCACAGCAAACACAAATGGCTTTGAAAACTCGTTCATAGCTAATGGGTAAAGTAATACGAAATTCTATTAATGCAAGCCATCTGGCTGAGCCAAAAAAAAAGCTGGCTACCGAGGTAGCCAGCTAGAAATTTCCTCCCTCAGCCATTGCCTAAGCTGAGGGTGAAATGAAAGCTATTCAGGTTTCATGATGTCAAAATCAGTACCTGAACGAGTTCCGGCATTGCTAGATTCTTTGGTGATCAGTAAGATGCTACCCGGAGCTAGCAGGTCACCCGCTTTAGCACGGAAGCTCGCTGGGATGGTAATGCGATCTTTAATTCCCTTAGCCACATCACCACGGATGGAGCCACCTTTGAGGCTCAGTACTGACCATGATGGCACACCTCCAGGAGATTCTAACTTAACAAAAACACCTTCAGGAAGTGATCCTGTCCCGTGGATGCCAACTGGAGCTTGACCAATCTCAACACCATTGCGGAACAGATAAATCGTGCGATCACCATAGCTGATCACCGCATTCACAGGACCTGATGGAGACTTCGATGGATTCCAAACAATGCGACCTTCTGGATCTGGATGAACTTTTTCGCCAGTCTTAGATTTGGAAGCTAACAATACACTCGCTGGGGTGGATGAGCTCGAAGGAATAGTATTCTTCTTGGTAATCACTACGGTCGTGCCGTTAGCCGTTACACTATAGAGCTTTTGTGAAAATTCATATGGCAGACGAATACACCCGCCAGAGGCTGGGTAGCCGGGAAGTTGACCAGCGTGCATCGCAATGCCTGACCAAGTTAGACGCTGCATGTATGGCATCTGAGCGCCTTTATAAATGTTGGACTCATGTTCCACTTTGCGCTGCAAGATGGTAAATACACCGGTTGGCGTCTCCTTACCTTCGCGGCCAGTACTTACTGTTGAACGACCAATCTGTATGCCGTTGCGGTAAACATAAGCCATTTGATCATCGATACTAACAACCATCAATACTGGCCCGCTCGTCGCCCGCTCAGGATTCCACTCGTACTGCCCCGGCTGCAGTTTAGTTTGCGTGCTCACCGGGGCACATGAAGGAATCAAACTGCTAGCCGCGATAAAAATTCCAGCTAGAAATACTCTAATAAACGTTTTCATCAAAAGTGTTCTCTCTATTTCATTAGCATGCGTCAAGAGCCAAATCCGTTTCTATCTGACAAAATTGATAGATTCACCTGCGCTTGAATTTTACAAAAAACCTGATGCTATACAATCATGCGCGCAAGATTCATTTTCGCTACGATTTCAGCTAGTCTGCTCACCAGTTCATCACTAATGGCTGATGGCCCCATCGATATCTATCTAGCTCCAGACGGCTCAGGTCAATCGTTCTCTCAAGAATCCCCCGGCCACATTGACGGTCTCAATGGCAAAGTCGCCACCCTAGACCCTGAGGCTAGCCTAAATATCATCTTCACAGCTGGCCATTACGAGGCCAATGAACCGATTCGCATAACTTCTAACTGGTCAGGATCAGCAGACTCACCCACAACGCTGAGCGCCCAAGATGGAGCCACCGTTTCTATCAGCGGCGGCAGAAAAATTAATAACTGGGAAATCCACGATGCTGAGAAAAACATCTGGAAAGCCAGTAGCAAACCAATCGGCAGCAATTTCCGCCAGCTCTACGTTGACGGCAAAGATGCGGTGCGCGCTCGCCACCCAAACCAGCTAGACTATTATTCACAGCAACCCTACTTCCTCAACCGCGAGATCGATTTCAACCAACACCACTTCCAGTTCGATAAAAAAGAAATCGAAGGATTTGCCATTGATCCAGCTGACTGCAAACAGCTCGAGCTTATCATCCACGGCGTATGGTACCATACCCGCATGCGCATTGACTCGTACACAGCCGAGGGCGATCAAGTTTTTGCACACTCGCCTAACTTCGAAAACCTCGTGCATACTGGCGCCCACCACTACGCCAAACGAGAGTCATTTCTCGAAGGTCACTACGCGCTGCTAGATGACCAAAACGAATGGTACCACGATGCTCAAGAGCAAGTGGTCTACTACATCCCTGAGCCAGGAGTAGATCCTAACCAGCTAGATATCGTTGCGCCAAAAATCGTCTCGCTCATTCAAATTGGCCAAGCTGACGACAAAATTACTCAGCACATCAAAATCAGCAACCTAACCCTAGAGCACACCAACTGGCTAGATCCTGATCACATGGGTTTAGACCTAACTCAGGGATTACGTCGCGGCCCAAAAATGCGCGGCATGGTAGAAGCTAGAAACGCGCATCACATCGAGTTCAGCAACAACACCGTACAAGCTGCTGGCCACAGTGGTCTACTCATCATTGATACCTTCAAAAATGCCCAAATCACAGGCAATGTGTTCCATACTATCATGGGTAATGGCATCCAGTTAGGCATGAATATGAGCATTGACCCAGCTGTACAAACTGAGTCTGTCACCGTGAAGAATAACATCATTCGCCTGGTTGGTAGAAACTACTTTAGCGCCCAGGGAATCGCTGGAGGTACTTTCCATAAAGACGTCATCGTTGAACACAATGACATCTCAGATGTGCCATACATCGGCATCCAAACAGGACGCAATACCCTGAAAGTTAGAGACACTGGCATGCGCCGCAACATCGTCCGCAGAAACCACATCTATCGCAGCATGCAGACGATGAATGACGGCGGCAATATCTATACATTCGGGCTTCAGGGAATCAGTGCAGAAGATGAAAACCCTGAACAAAATCCAGATTACCAAAACAGCTATATTTATGAAAACTGGTGCCACGGAATCGATCGTACATGGACAGGCAACTTATACACCGACGGTGGACCTAAATCAGAAACTCAAAGCCGATTCATCATCTTTAAAGACAACGCAGTCACTGGCCCACGTATCAACATTCAGAACAAAGGCGCCGAATACTGCCCAATGATCAATACCCCAATTCCAGCTGATTCGCCGCTCCTAGCTGAGGTGAAATCCAAAGCTGGCCTAGAAAATGATTTCCGCCAACTCAGAGCTAAACAGCTCGCCATGCCTACTGCGGATTCGCGCATTGAAGCAGAGGACATGCACCTTTCCCTTTATAGAAAAATGCCTACTGATAGAGCTTCTAGCGGCATGGCTGTCGCCATGGCAGGGCTGATTACTGATCATCTATCAGGCAACCCACAATGGGCTGAAGCTGAGTTTATCTTTACCGGTGAAGACGGCAGCTATGATATCGAAGTCGGCTACCTGCGTGATGTTCTCTTTGATGGCGGCGAGAAAAACTCTGCTAACTACAGATTTGAAATCGAATGTGACCACGACCGCACCGAGGCTAACCCAAGCTGGATGTGGGCATCCAGCCAGATCAAAGACCTCCCACAACCTGCTGTCCATCACCTGAAAAACGTTGCTCTGAAAAAATACGACCGCATCATGGTCAAGGCTCTAGCTAGTGGCGAATCCAGAGCTCCGCTAGATTTCATTGAGATCTCACCAGCTAAGAACTAAGTAAAGACATCGCGCCAGCTAGAGAATGGCTCCTGGCTCATCCCCAGCTGAAACATAAGGAGTAAACAAAGGATCGCTAACAGCTGCAATAAACATCATACTATCGTTCATTTAACACCACTTAATGAACGATATGTCGAAATTCGGAATCAAACATTGGGCAAAAATGCTCAAGCTCACAGCTGGGATTTTGCTGTGTTCAGCTGCCTCCATAGCCGCTGAGGAGAAAAAAAACGTGCTGATGGTCGTCATTGACGACCTGATGCCAGCACTTGGATGTTACGGTGACGAGCTAGCCAAAACTCCCCATATTGACCAACTGGCACAAGAAAGCACTGTATTTGAGAGAGCCTACTGCCAGTACCCCATCTGTAACGCCTCACGCACCAGCTTGATGAGCGGCCTGCGCCCAGATAGTTCTGGGGTCTACGGAAATAACCAGCCAGCTCACAATGAACTAACTGACACCTTGGTCATGAATAAATACTTCATGCAGCAAGGCTTCGACGTCATCGGTATCGGCAAAATCTATCACGCTAGCGAAGGCCCGAATGATGGCTGGTCAAAGCCGTATTTCAAAACCAAGTGGTTAGACCACATTCGTCCTGAAAACAAGAAACTAGCAGCTACCTTTTTCAATCCAAAAAAATCTCAGGGCCTACCACCTTCTATCGAGCTAGAAGATGTTGCTGATGATGCTTACTGCGACGGCCAAGCTGCCGATGCAGCGGTTAAGGAAATTCTCGCGCGCTCTGGCTCAGACAAGCCATTCTTTATGGCGCTGGGTTTCAGGCACCCACACCTCCCGTGGTGTGCGCCCAAGAAATACTGGGACATGTACGACCGCGATGCGCTTCCTCTGGCTGACAACAACTACTACCCAAAAGATGCTCCACAGATCGCATTAAAAAAATCTGTTGGAGAGCTTGGCGGCTACAGCGATATTCCAGAAAAGCACCCGCTAACTGAAGCGCAAATGCGCCAGTCCATACATGGCTATCTAGCATGTGTTAGCTACGTAGACGCACAACTCGGCAAAGTAGTCAGCGCACTCAAAGAAGCTGGTCTCTACGACAATACCGTCATTGTGATTTGGGGTGACCATGGCTACCAACTCGGCAACCACAATACTTGGGCTAAAGGCGTCAACTGGGAAAGCTCTAACCACGCCCCTCTCATCCTGCGCACAGCCGGACAAAAGAAAGCCGTTCGCGTCAATGGTCTGGTAGAATTTCTCGATGTGTACCCAAGCCTCTGCGAGGCCAGCGGCATCAAAACGCCAGCACATTGTGAAGGATCTAGCTTAGTTCCCTTAGTCAAAGATCCATCCTTACCCGCACGCAAATTTGCCTTCAGCCAGCTGAAAAAAGGTCCTGTCATGGGCCGTTCGATCCGCTCAGATCGCTATCGATTCACCATTTGGGAAAAAGATAAAAACAAGGAAATCGTTGGCATCGAACTGTATGACCTACAAGAAGATCCCGCTGGCAACCAAAACCTATCAACTGATCCAGAATACGAAAAAATGGTTGAGCAAATGACCGCTGAGCATCGCAAGGTCTGGCCGGCTAAATAATAGTCATTCTATCAACTCAATCGGTGCAGGCCTTGTTCGGCTTGCACCGTTTTTATTTCCCCCTATATTTCGCGGCACACCTGCTACTATGACTCTGCTCTTTGATCTCGACGGCACACTCAGCGACCCATTTACCGGCATCGCTAACAGCTTCATCTACGCACTTGAAAAACTTGGCCAACCATTACCTGATCCAGCTGAGCTGAAATGGTGCATTGGCCCGCCCATGCCAGAGTCATTTAAGAAGCTGCTAGACACAGACAATGATGACGAGGCGCGCAATGCCGTGCTCATCTCACGCGAATATTTTACCACTGTGGGCATGTTTGAAAATGAGCTCTACCAGCACATTCCGCAGATTCTAGCAGAGCTAAAAGAACACGGTCACCAGCTCATCATAGCCACCTCAAAACCGCGTGTCTTTGCTGAAAAAATTCTCGCCCATTTTGAAATCGATCATTTTTTCACTGCCATCCACGGCGCCGAGCTCGACGGCACCCGTGCAGATAAAACCGAACTAATCAGCTACATTCTGCAGCGCCATGAGATCCCAGCTGACGAAGCTGTTATGATTGGTGATCGCAAACACGACATCATCGGAGCCACTAACAACAATATCAAAAGCATTGGTGTCAGCTGGGGGTACGGTTCCATTGATGAACTCACTGCTAGCCAGGCCAATCAGATAGCGCAAAGCCCACAACATCTCTGTCAGCTGATAGATGCTATCTAATTGCCTAACGTAGTTCTCGGATAACGACTAGCCAATTCATAAAGAAGATCGGCGGTAGATCCTCAACCCGTTTGATCTGCCCCAGATTAAAGCTAGAAGTACTACTATCATTAACCGTGCCATCACGTCCGCGTATTTCCAAGGGGTCAACACTCTCGCCAGTCTCTGTATGAACCACATGTATGCGGCCAGTAATATCAACATCCATAATATAGAGAGTACTGAAACGCTGCTCTGGAGTAAAAATACTCACGGGAGGAGGGCTGCCTCTACCAGCACCTGAACTTCGGTCGACGACGTTAAAGTCGTTATCAAAGTAGGTCCTCATATTACTGACTAACGAAAACCCCTGGTTTCCCCAAACCGTCATGTCAGTCGCGCCGTTGATCACTAGAGCGATATCATCGTCATCGGGCGGAAAGCTAAAGCGTTCACTATTCACATAGTATCCATCTCGAGCGGCTGCTTGATGAGTCACTACCAAAGTATGATTATCATCCAAGGATAAGCTCAGGTCGTTCGTGATGTAGTTAGCTAACTTAGCAAAATCAATATTTAACGAACTCTGAGCACCTCCATTACCATCAATATTTTCGATTTCGTCCACAGAGAAGGGGAAGGTTTGGCTCGATGTCTCCCACGTTATATGTTGTGCCCCAGGGTGACTAGTGTCCAATACCTCTGGAAACTCCAAGCGGTAATAATACCTAACGACATCAGAACCGTCAGCCCCTCTAGCTAACACTTTAATCGTATTGACCTGCGCTGGATACTCACTGGTCATTGGAGAAGTATCAACAATAACCACACGAATCTGACACTTCTTCGAACCTCTAGCATATTGATCCCAAGCTGAATCTGAATGAGAATTCAAATCATCATAAGCGCCATCAACATAGTAGTCGGTATAAAAGTCTCTACCTGGGTTGATTGGTAAGAACGCTACTTTGGTTCCATCACCTACTTGTGAAATAGGAAAAAATATCTCATCCTCGTATAGGTTTGCATGCTGAGCCTCAAAATCGTCACGAGAAACCATACTATCATCAATGCCTTCTATCACTGACATGTTTGAGAAATCAACACCATCACGAGTAGCTATGCCCGCTATATCTTGAGTCCCCACTTGGTTGCCGACCTGAGTTGCTGAAGAGGCATAAACTCTACCATCAATGGTGACCTTCTGCCTATCCCAGTTACCAAATTCCATCAAAGCATCTGCAGTAATCGGTAACTGAGATGGTATTTCATAAAGTGATAGTAGATATTTTTTCTTTCCATCTGCAATCCCTGTCGACTCTCTATCTCCTTCAGAAAAATCAACAGAGATAGCCCACCAGTTGTGTCGTGCTACAATCTCACTGCCCGCTTCCGCATAGCCAAAGCGTACATTCGGGTATTCAACCATGCCAAAGGCATCTCCACTAGAACCTCCATTTGTATAAGTTTTATTCAAGCTAACTACAGGGCCTAATGAATCCAAAGTTTGACCAGAAGCTAGCACCGACCACTCAGGAGGAAAATCATGACCAGCAATTGGAATCGAAGTAGCACGGCCACTAACACCTTGAAGATCTTTCACACTCGCGGTGTTAAAATTGGCTACAGTTAGCTCCGTTGAGCCTGTATTGCCAGAGATCACCCCGTCTTCCAGAATCTTACTGAGAATATCATCACTCAAATCTCCAGCATCGTTAGCCGCATTGGCATCGCGAATGGCATCTCTGAAAATGCGACTCCACGAGACAAGGTCATCTTCATTGCC
This sequence comes from Persicirhabdus sediminis, assembly GCF_016595495.1. GTDB lineage: Bacteria > Verrucomicrobiota > Verrucomicrobiia > Verrucomicrobiales > Akkermansiaceae > Persicirhabdus > Persicirhabdus sediminis. Next base: position 134,882 of record NZ_JAENIM010000041.1, on the reverse strand, counting down.
AATCTTCGAACCGCTGTCCATGCCTTTCATCGCCCGCTCAGGTAAGATCCGCAGCAGCGCTTGTTGGAAGGCCTCTTCCTTTTGCGCGTAATCAGAGCGCAGCAATGAATCACGTTTTGTATCCAGGCCTAACATTGCACGCTTGGTACCCACAACAACCAGCCCCATAACGATAATGAAAATCGTGATAATACTCAGCACTGAAGAGAATCCAGCACGAGTAGAATTTTTAATATGCTGACAATGATGCATAAGTAACCTCCTCATCTAATGGTCCTGTTAACTTCATCCGTAGAACTCCATTCTCTACCGAAAGATCAAATGGTAGATCGTTGTTATCTTTGATCGTATCAGATTTCCCCCAGCTAGCAATTTTCCAGCTAGGCGCGCCCCCCCAACCTGAACCTGAATTCAGATAATAATTAAGGTTCACCTGATCGCCGACTTCTTCCACGCCAATTAACCCAAAAACCCTTCCTCCTATAGAATCTCGATAAACTAACAAAATTGCAGAACAATCGGCTAAACTGGTAGCTGCATTTGCAGATTGAGCGGCCGCCACATCTTTATAAATTTGAAAACGATCTGCTCGTTTAATCATTTTGCTCACCACAGTATTTATCTGTGGTGCCTGCTCAGGAATGAAACTCCGCTTACGGATTTCATTATTAATAGCGCTCTGTTGGGTCAACACAGCAAGCGCTGCTCCAATGATAACTAGATTAACACCTATCGCTACAGTTAGTTCTACCAGAGTGAACCCTTTGAGCTTTCTTTTTGACTTCGCTGGGGACATTCTTTTCATACTATTTATTTCTAACTACAGTGCGAGAACTCGCATACGACCTGCCATCAATTTCGTATTTGATAACCATGCGCAACCGCCACGTGTCCATCTTAAGATAATCGCCGCCATCACCATTCATATCCGCTGAGGAATAAACAGGCATACGTGCTTGGTATAATTTAGCCATAAACGGCTTACCATAAGATAACTTACCCAGTTCGACTTCAGTCTCTCTCATCTCACTGGCCTCAGGCCAATGACTGCCAAAGTCATCAATTTCTTCAAAAGCAATTGCTTGCGCTTCCGTAGCAATCACATTCATATAGGCATCTACCATCGTCTGAGTTACCACCCAGTTTCTAGCTGATAGATTCGAGTAAGTCGTCTTCATGGTGACGCCTGCGAAGCTAACAAGCAGACATATTGACGCCGCAAGCTCCACCAAAGCGCTTCCTTTAACAAGACGGCGCACACGCTGCACCGTCTTGTTTGAAGCACACTTACTATTGTGCTGTGTGGAGATCTGCATTGACTGAAATTCGTCTATCAACATTGAAGGTCACCTTTGAGCGCAACTCTCCTTCAGGGCTGATTGGTGAATAATCTATCACTTCAATAGTCCAAGTCCCGTTTCTATCTATCGCTTTGTTCATCTCAGTTGGTGAGAAAAGCGTGTAGTTGATCGTTGATCCATAATTGCCGTTAGTCCGTTGATCCAAAATCTTCTCGGTGGTCGACTGCTGGCTTGGCATATACGCCTTCATCAAGACCCTACTGTCAGGATAAGCATTTCTCACAGTTACCTGACATTGAGGAATATCATAAGTGAATGTCTCACCGTTAGTAATGCCTATAAAGGCAACATAAGGGTAAGGGAAAACCCTAACGGTCTCTCTTTTATAGACGAGGAACTCAGGAAACTCTTCACCAATCCACGGATTGGAATACTCACCATCTCCATCATCGAGCACGGCTCTAACGTAGACTTTTTCTTCACCGTAACCAGAGGAGATAAGCTGACCTTCATTGTAGGTAGCAGTCGATCCATTGCCCTTTAGTTCACGGGTCTTATGGTTAGTGTCCACAGTGTGGCTATTTCCCCAGTCGATGAAGTCATGAATCAGGTGCACAACGTCTGGACGAATATGGTTACCTTCTTCGCTAGATCCATCTACCACCATGCCTGACATAGTGACTTGATAGCTAAACCCCTTATCTTCACGGGTACGTCTAAAATCTCCAACATACGGATCCACCGTAGTGATCGCGATGTCAGCTTTGGGCACTGCTGGCCCCACAAGTTTGGTATCCAACAGATGAGGAACACTAAACTCGGTATCATCACACCAGAGTTCAAAATAACTTCCTTGCCCATAGATATTATACTGAGAAACATCAGTACCATTCACGCCGATGCCGTCGTGTAAGGTCTCCCAAGGGCCTGTACCATCAGGTAGGAAATAAAATTCCTTCATGTAGTTATAATACCTTGGTTCGCTAGCTAGTAGGGTATTTATAGCTAACAGTGTGATTCCAAATGAGGTGAATATTTTATTTTTCATTGTCCTGCGATTATTTGTTAGTATTCATCAACCGAGGGTTATTTCCAGCTCGAGTCGGTTTGCCTCCTCGAGTCGTTACCACAATCCGGCTATGGCTGGTAAAACGGATTAACTCATCTTCCGTGTAGGGTTCCTCCACGTCACGACTTAGGAAGCTATCAGGTAACTCAAATGTCGTCAGAAGGTTGCGATTAATCTTAGTGAACTCTTGCCATTTCACATATTTATAACCAACACCGCGCTGCGGCATTTGTTCCGACACAAACCGTTGCATATGCTCCGGTAGATAGACAATTGCCCCCTTAGGCACGCGGGTGTAACGTTTAGAGCTGTCAGTTATATATTGAGTTTGAGACTGTGGCCTGCTTCGCGGCTCTGTCTCAGTTTGCAACTCGACGACTTCAACCTTCGATGCTTGAGCTACAACGCTTTCAGCCAGTGAAAGTGATAGAAGCAATGCAACTAAGTTATGGGGGGCTCTTTTTACAATAGTTAGAACCTTCATAATATTAAATTATCAGAAATAGACAGACAAACTAAAACAGTTTAGCATCCCCTTTCCTTCACTCAAATATGAACTTATCAGACAACCCGTCAATCGATTTAACATAAAATCTATCAAACGCAATTAAATGACCGACTTATACGATCGCTTGATAGAAATTAACCGAAACAAACGACTGGAACTAAATCGTTAATTTTAGTACTTAACATGTCCTGTCCAAGGGGCCTAATTAGATTTTGTCGGAAGGAACAAAAAAGCCCTCATACTAACATAACAAAAACATAAGTATGAAGATTAAAAGCTATATCACCCTGTTAGCGACCGCTCTATTCTCGCTCACAGTCGCCGCTAATGATGAGATTCCTACGGGTAAGCTCATTGTACCTGACTCAGTGGGTTGGGGAAGTAAAACACAAGTTGAATGGGACATTGATTACCCAGACATCTCAGATATCGTTGATATTGATGAAGAAGATGGCTCCATAGAAATCTCTGTAGACGGCCTACGCATGATGATTCGCGTCAAAGCTGCAGAAATGACCAGAGGTGACATTTATGTAGAGTACAGAGTCGGAGCCAATGGCTCATGGCAACGTATCTTCCAAGGTGTAAGTAGTGACGTGCAACCAGAAAAAGTGCTTAACGGCCCAAACAGCACAGGTGAGGTAGTTAACAGCAATACCCGCATCGACTTCCGCATCAAACAAGATGGTTACACCGGCAGCCGAGCTAACTGGCGTGCTACCAACTTGGATAAAAACAGCAAGTACCTAACTCTTGTTGCCTGCATCGATGGAGATGAAGCTCCAGATGTAACTGGTCACAGTGGTCAAGGCGACGCGGCAGACTTCATCAAAAAGTTCATCGATGAAGATGGAAACGTTACTTTAGGCCGCCGCGAAGTCATCTATTTCTTTGAAGCCTACGGATACATTGGAGAAGAAAATAACAGTTACTACGATCTCCAGGATGCCGTGATTCTCGTCACCTTTGAATAAACTATAACAACATCATTCTTTCCTACAAAGAGCGGCAGAATTTCTGCCGCTCTTTTATTTTTCTCAAGCTCAAAAAACCAACAATTCTGATAGACTCGTGATGACTTTTAGAATTTTTCCCTCTCACCATCTGAGAAATTGCTATCACTCTGCAGAACCTCCAGCAAATTAGTATTTAAGCGTTGCTGAATATATCCATTTTTCTCATACTTTGCGCATTCACCACTCATCGAGAATGCCATCATCACTAAATGTAGTCATCGCCTGCGGAGGAACAGGCGGCCACCTATTTCCCGGTATCGCCGTAGCAGAAGAAATGCGCCGCCGCGGCCACACTGTCACCCTACTTATTTCTGAGAAAAAAGTAGACGCTCAAGCATCTAGCAAATACGGCGATCTAGATTTCCGCACAATTCCTGCGATTGCCAAACCAGCTACATTTTCTATCAAAATGGTGCCCTTCATGGCGAAGATGTGGCAAACCATTGGTCAGTGCAAAAAAATCCTCAAAGAGCTCAATGCTGATGCCGTGCTTGGCATGGGCGGCTTCACCTCGCTGGCCCCTGTCTACGCGGCTCATAAATTGGGACTGAAAAGTTTTGTCCACGACTCCAACGCTCTACCGGGAAAAGCAAATCGACTAACCTCCCGCTGGTGTAATGCCGTTTTTCTAGGTCTGGAAGAAGCATCCAGCTACTTCCCCAACAGCAAAGTCGTCATCACCGGCACTCCTGTGCGCAGCGAGCTAACCAAACTCCCTAGCAGAGATGACGCCGCAGCCAAATGGAAACTCAATCCTGAGCTCAAAACCATCCTCGTCATGGGTGGTAGCCAGGGCGCCAAGCAGCTCAATACCGTAGTCGCTACTACAGCGTCAGCTATGCCTGATGTGCAATTCCTCCACCTAACTGGAAACCGTGATTTTGATCGCGTCAACGAGCTTGCAGCCGCTCACCCTAACCACCACGTTGTTTCATTCTGCGACGACATGCCTAGCGCCTACGCTGCCAGCGACCTAACAATATGCAGATCCGGCGCCTCCAGCTTGAGTGAAATTTCCTACTTGGAGATGGCCTCCATACTAGTCCCCTACCCATACGCCGCTGACGACCACCAAACCAAAAACGCTGAAGTTTTTGCCGATGCTGGAGCAGCACTACTGCGCCAGGAAGCAGATCTTGATAGCGGGTCATTGTTAGCCGACCTCACCCAAATCCTTTTTGAAAGTAACCAGCTCGCTGAAATGGCAGAAAAATCAGCCTCTATTGCCATCAAAGACGCCGCCAGCCAGATCTGTGGCGCCATCGAATCAGCCTAATAAAACAGAATTTTCATGAAAATATCCGACCTCAGCAGCAAACTTACCCAATCTGACCAGCCGATGCGAGTCCACCTGATAGGTGTGGCCGGATCAGGAATGAGCGGACTCGCTTCACTGCTCTTGGGAATGGGCCACAAAGTGAGTGGCTGCGACCGAGTGACTAGCGGAGAAACCGAACGCCTGCAAAACAAAGGCCTCATGTTCTCCTGCCCGCATCGCGCCGAAGATGTCGATGACGCCGAAGTCGTCATCTATTCATCAGCCATCCGTCCAGAAAACCCAGCCTACGCGCGAGCCACAGAGTTAGGTATTCCAACCATGCGCCGCGCAGAATGCCTAGCAGCCATCTTGCATACCAAAAAAGGTATCATCATCTCCGGCACCCACGGCAAAACAACCACCTCTGCGATGTGTGCTCACATTCTGCGCCAGGGAGAAGTCAAACCTAGCCATTATGTTGGAGCCGAAATTCCAGTTCTTGGCACCAATGCTTGTTGGGATCCGGCTGGCGAATTGATGGTCGCTGAGGGTGATGAAAGTGACGGCACGCTCGCTCTCTATCAGCCAGCTATAACCGTGATGCTTAACATCGAGGAAGAACACCTCGATTTTTACAGCGGCCTAGATCATATCTGCGAGGTCTTCACCAAGCTGCAGAGCCAAACATCTGGCCCTATCATCTACTTTGCCGGCTGTCCAGTTGCTAGCAAACTCAATGCCGATAGAGAAAACACCATCTCCTACGGCTTTGAAAATGCTGATTTCACAGCGACTAACATCCTAGAAACTGGTGGCACAGTGAATTTCGACGTAGTAAAAAATGGCGAGTATTTTGGCCGCATTGAGCTGGGTATTCCAGGCCGCCACAATGTACTTAACAGCCTAGCAGCTATCGCAGTTGCTGATACAGCTGGTGTCAGCCACCAACAAATTGCCCGCGCGCTTTCTAGCTTTGCTGGAGCCAAGCGCCGATTTGAAACCAAATACCTCTCGCCAACACTGCGCATCATTGATGACTACGGTCATCACCCAACAGAACTAGCGGCTACTCTACAAACAGCGCGTTCACTAAAACCAAAGCGCTTGGTTGTGCTCTTCCAGCCACATCGATTCTCACGCACTCAAAAACTCGCCGATGAATTTGGCGCCGCTCTCCAGGCTGCCGATCGGGTATTTATCACCGACATCTATCCAGCTAGCGAGCTGCCGATAGAAGGCATCACCGGCCAAACGATCGTAGACGCCATGGCGCGTCACGGCGATACACCAGCTGAGTACATTGGTGCTGTTAGCAGCGCTCACCACCAGCTCGGCAACCAACTAGCGGAAGGAGACCTGCTCATCACTCTGGGAGCTGGCAACGTTCACGAAGCTGGCACCAAGATTGCCAACGACATGCAGACGCTCGAAGAAATGATGCGTTTCTGCGGGGAAATGAAACACAAACTCTACGAACCAATGCGCCGCCACACCACCATGTTAGTGGGTGGCCCAGCTCAGTTCTGGCTAGAACCAACAACTTTCGTCCAATTTCAAAAACTGACTAACTACTTACGCGAACGCAGCATTCCCTTGCGCGTGATTGGGCGCGGCTCCAACCTCCTCGTTAGAGACGGTGGTATCCGCGGCGCGGTTATTCATCCCAAAGGCGGCGAGTTCTCCGAAGTCACCGTGGACGGCAACCTCATCAGCGCTGGTTCTGGCGTGCGCTTTAAAAAGATTACCAGCGTAGCCGAAGCTAACGGACTTGGCGACATGGAGTGGATGGAAGGTGTACCAGGCAATGTTGGAGGTGGCCTGCGCATGAATGCTGGAGCCATGGGCTGGGAGACATTTGATCATGTGGTTAGTGTCACCTTCCTCGATGAAGATGGAGAAATCCGCACGCGCACACGTGACGAAATCAAAACATTCTACCGCAATGTGCCAGAAATTCGCCGCAACTTTGCTCTGCAAGCGACCTTCCGCGGATCACCCGCCGATACCTCATCTATCCACCAGCGCATCGCGGAGTCGAAACAAAAGCGCCGCGAATCGCAGCCCATTGCCGCTAGCGCCGGATGCATCTTTAAAAATCCAGCTGAAATCCCAGCTGGAAAACTGGTAGACGAACTCGGTATGAAAGAAGCCAGCCAAGGCAATGCGCAGGTTTCCGCGGCTCATGGAAACTTCATCATCAACCGCGGCAAAGCCACTGCAAGTGATGTGCTAGAGCTGATTTCTCGCATCCAAGATAAAGCAAAAACTCAACGCAACATCGATCTCGAAACCGAAGTGCAAATCATCGGTGACAACCAAGTCCATTTCTAACTGACAAACCATCATGAATAAGAACACTCTCATCGCCGTCCTCATGGGCGGACCTGGATCCGAACGCCAAGTATCACTCGCATCAGGAAACGCTGTGTTAGAAGCTCTTACTACCGCTGGCTATAATGCCGTAGCTGTAGACGTCACTAGCAGCGAACTTGAGCTGCCTGAGGGCACGGAGCTCTGCTACAATACGATTCACGGCACCTTTGGAGAAGACGGCACCCTGCAAGATATTCTCGACGCCAAGGGCATCGCTTACACTGGTGCTGGCGCATCTAGCAGCCGACTCGCTTTTGATAAAGCAGCTAGCAAAGAAGCCTTTGTAGCCGCTGGTGTGCCAACACCTAAATCAGAAATGATAGACTGTAGCCGTGGCATCGTGCAGCCAGAAATGCCTATTCCCTACGTGGTAAAACCACCGCGCGAGGGATCCAGCGTAGGCATCCACATTGTCAAAGAACAAGCCGACGTCCAGCCAGCTCTACAAGACGCCGCCAAGTACGGTGAGGAAATTCTAATCGAACAATTTATTGAAGGTAAAGAGCTCACCGTAGGCATCTTAGATGATACAGCCCTGCCTATCGTGCACATTGTCCCGCGCAGTGGCTTCTATGACATGAGCAATAAATACCCATGGCTCAATAACGAAGGAGGCACCGATTATTTCTGCCCAGCTGAGCTCGATGAAGAGACTACAAAAAAAGTCCAACAGGCAGCGTTAGAAGCTCACCGCTCGCTCGGCACCGAAGTTTATTCACGCGTCGACGTCCTGCTAGACAGCGACAATAATCCTTACGTACTGGAAGCAAATACCATTCCCGGTATGACTGCTAGCAGCCTATTACCTAAGTCAGCAGCCGCTTCTGGCATCGACTTCCCAGCTCTTTGTATTAGAATAGCTGAACTCTCGCTAACTATACGCTCGTAACATGGCAAAACGCAGGACCTCAAGAGCGCCACGATCGCGCCGCGACCGCGATTACCGCAAGCAATACTTGCAGGTAAGCTCGCCGCGCATCGTCATGCACCAGTCCATGCATGCTCTGAGGTCTGCCATGAAAACCACCTTATTGTTAGCTATCGTCGCCGGCCTGATTGTCGCCGCTGCGATTGGCGTACGTGAGATGTTTATTGAAAATGAAGCCTACCAGCTACAAGAGCTCGAGCTGAAAACTGATGGTTATCTCAGCCACCGCAGGTTTCTCCAACTCACTAACATCGACACAGAAGCGAACGTTCTCACCATTGATCTCCCTGACGCGCGTCAACGCATTCTTGATCAACCAGAAGTCATCAGCTGTGAGATTGAGCGCATTCTACCAGGCACCATCAAAGTGCAGATAGAAGAGCGCGAAGCTCGCGCCTGGGTTGCTCATGACGGCTCGCGCAGGATAGGTTCTGGCGTTTTGCTAGACAAATCGGGCGTGCCCTTTTTCTGCCATGCTGATTATTGGCAACACGCCAAAGACCTGCCGCTAATCAAATGCTCGGATGAAGATTATAGAAAAATCAAGTTAGGCGAAGAGATTGGCTCCACCGAGATCAAGCGGGCGCTCAATTTAATACTGCTGTCACAAGAAAAAGTGGATAATGAGCAGTGGAGATTTGACAAAGTCGAGGTGCTAAATTTTTATTCCATGCAAGCGAGTTGTATGGATGGCACGGAGGCAATATTTGGCCTGTACGACCATGACCGTCAACTCTCTGATTTGCTGCAAGCGCAGAACCACTGCAAGAAAACAGGTCGACAAATCGCACACATTAACCTTATTCCAGATAAGAACATCCCAGTGCGCTTTGTCCAGTCACCTGAACTACCTGCTGAGACGAATACCCCCTCCAATCAATAAACCTCTCCACACACCAAACGTAATAATTAAAACTTTTTTAATACCACATCTATGGCGAAGTCTAAAATTCATGTCGGCCTTGAAATAGGCACCAGCAAAACCTGCATGGTCGTTGCTGAGGTAAAACCCGACGACTCGCTCAAAATCCTTGCGGTCAGTGAAAATGGCTCAGCGGGGGTTAGACGTGGAGAAATCTCAGATTACCCGCTCGCTAGAGCTGGGGTGAAATCCGCATTGCTGGAGGCTGAAGACCTCAGCGACGTAGAAATTAACAGCGTATTTCTAGCGGTCACAGGATCACACATTAAAGGCGTCAACAACCGTGGCACCTACCGTCTACCAGAAGAGGAAGAGGAAGTGCACATCGGCCATGTCACCGAGGCTACCGAAATTGCTAGAGATGTATCCATTCCTAGCGACAACGTTTACCTCCACTCTCTGATCCGCAACTACCGCCTCGACGGCCACGACCACAATGTCAGCCCAGTTGGTCTTCACGGGCGCACACTAGATGTCGACTACCACATCGTTCACGGCATCCGCACACGCATTCAAAACAGTATCAAATGCGTGCGTGAGATTCCGCTAGAAGTGGATGATGTTGTATTTTCACCTATCGCTTCAGCCCTCGTGGCGCTGGACCGCGAAGGCAAAGATTCCGGCGCCTTAGTCATCGACATGGGCGGCGGCACCACCGACTACGTTCTCTATCACAATGGCTCAATCGCGGCTTCTGGCTGCATCCCAGTAGGCGGCGAGCACGTCACCAATGACATCCACCTAGTCACTCGCATCCCTCTATCAGAGGCTGAGAAAGTCAAAAAAACAGAAGGTGACGCCTCCGGAAACCCGGCTCACAACGTGGGAAAAATCCGCGTTACCGACGACAAAGGTTTCACAGAAACAGAGATCGAGCGCGAAACACTCAATGGCATCATCAACTACCGACTGGAAGAAACACTCCAGTTAGTAAAAAACAATCTACCAAAAGAAGAACTCAGCCGCGTCGGCACCGGTGTCTTCCTCACTGGTGGAGCCAGCCAGATGCGTGGCTTTTCCCAGCTGGTAAACAGCGTCTTTGACCTCCCTGTTTACGAGGCTGATCAGCCAGACATCAGCGGCGTTCACGCCAACTTCAGATCTCCCCAATACGCCACCGCTATCGGTCTCATTCGCTACGCTCAGCTAATCGATAGCGAACGACAAGCAACCACCGGCGGCAACAAAATCAGCCGTTTTGTTCGAACATTAGGACGAGCAATCTGGCCATTCGGTTAATTTAACACATACTCCACACTAAAAATTTATTATGATCGGTTACAAAAATGATCCGCAACAAACGATCCCCGAATCTGCTATCAAGCTCGTAGGCATTGGTGGCGCAGGCGCTAACATCATCGACCGCGCAGCCCTCGACGGCTTTGGTGGCATCGACATGCTCACCATCAATACAGACATGCGCTCGCTGTCTACTTCTGTCGCCAAAGAGAAAATCCAGATCGGACGCGACCTTACTCGTGGACTCGGTGCGGGTGGTGACCCTGAAGTTGGTCTCAACGCTGCTAGAGAAAATCAAGACGAGCTGCTAGCTTCTCTGAAAAATCACAAAATCGTCTTCATCTGCGTAGGTTTAGGTGGTGGTACTGGCTCAGGCGCCGCACCGCTACTTGCTCGCCTCGCTCGTGAAGCTGGCGCATTTGTGGTGGTTTTTGCCACCATGCCATTCCCATTTGAAGGCAAGCGCCGCCGCGAACAAGCTGAGACATCACTCAACGAACTCTCAGTTCTTTCTAACGCTCTCATCACTTTTGATAACCAGCGCATGGGTGAACTCGTCCTAGCAGACAAAGGCATCCACGATGCCTTCTCCGCTGCTGACCGCATGATCGCACAGAGCATCCAGGCCGTTACACGCATCGTTTCTCGCCCAGGCATCATCAACATCGGTCTCGATGATCTGATGACCGCTCTCAACACTACCAGCTCACGCTGCCTGTTTGGTTCAGGTCTAGCATCTGGCGAAAACCGCAGCACAAAGTCATTAGAAAACGCACTCACCAGCCCTCTGCTAGACAAAGGCGCTCTGCTCAAGCGCGCTGACACCGTGCTCGTTCACATCTGCGGTGGTGACAATCTATCACTCTACGAAGTTGAGCTTCTCATGCAGTCACTCAGCAAGCACGTGCCAGACAATGCTCACATCCTCTTTGGTGTGGCCGTCGACCCTAGCATGCAAGACGATGTATCCGTCACTCTCATTAGCTCGCTGCCAGAAGCTGCTCTGCATGCCAAGCCAGAGCCAGTTGTTCAGGCTGAGCCAAAGCTCGAGCCAGTTGCCCAAGTAGTTCCTAGCCCAGCTATCGCTGAGCCAGTTGCCTCAACACCAGCTGAAGTGACTCCTCAGGAAAGCACTCCAACACCAGACTTTGGCAGCATCACTCCAGCTAGTGAAGAAAGTGAAAACCCGCTAGATCTGCTCAATCAAACTATCGAAGGCGGACTAACTGAAACACCTTCTAACGATGATGACATCGTTCGCCTCAACGCACCAGTTTTTGAAGACCTCACTTCTTCAAGCGATGAGGAGAAACCTGAAGTCGCTATCGCCGAGTGGTCTACACCAAGCGAGAAAGATGAAGACAAAGTATCTGATTCAATTTTTGCACCAATCAACGAAGCCGATCTACCTCCAGTAAAAGAGGAGGTCAGTGATGAAATCGAACTCCCTGATAGCTCAGCGGATCCAGTTGACCCAGCCAAACCAGCCGTTTCTCCTGACCAAGCTGAACTTGAGCTCGACGGTGGACCAAAAGGTAAATTCGAAGGCGAGAAACCAAACCTCTACGACGGTGAGGACCTCGACATCCCTCCATTCCTTCGCAAAAAAAAGTAAATCTAATGGTGCGACAAGCGGAAGATCAGGGTATACATTCATTTAACTAACTTTAGCCAACATGAAAAATATACTCTTCTTCCTGCTTGCTCCGCTCGCGCTTTTGCTAGCCAACTGCGCACCACAAACCCCCGAATCTAGAATCGCCAAACACCCTGAGATCTACAATAGCCTCAGCGATTCTCAGAAAGAACAAGTCGCCCAAGGACACATCTCCAATGGCATGCCAAGCGGCGGCGTTTTCCTCGCATGGGGCGCTCCAGCTACCAAAAGCGAAGGACAAAAAGGAAATACCCCATTTGTCCGCTGGGATTACACCAACCTTAAGCCTGTCTATACTTGGAACTACTGGGGCTACGGATACTACCCACGCGGCTATTACGGCGTCGGCAGCTACGGTGGGCCCACTCCTGAAGTCACCTACATCCCCTACAAATCAGCTTCCGTATTCCTAACCAACGACAAAGTCGCACGCTGGGAAAAAATGCAGCAACCAGCTGAGTAATACAAAATATTTCACCAAGCCCCCACAAACACAATACAATACCGCTTGTCTATGAAATACCTATCCCTAATCCTCGCCGGACTAACAGCCATCTGCTTCACCTCATGTGATTCAACGGGTGGCAGCTCGTTCAAACCATCAACTCACCCAGGTGGTGGAGCTTCAGCACGCTACTTCTCTTACGACAGACCTGCTAAAAAACCATCTAACCCGAACAATGTTCGCGTTAAGATCTCACTTAAAAACCAGATGGTCTACGTAATGGAAGGCAATGAACCACTCCTCATAGCACCAGCTAGTGTGGGCAAAGCTGGAACACCGACACCTAGAGGTAACTTCCGTGCCTTTAACAAGGAACACTACCGTCGTGCTAACACTCACGGTTTCGCCTATACCGACAGTGGCCAAATCCGCCAAACTTACCTTGCGAAAAAGCCAGCTGGCTGGAAATTCAAAGGAACACCTATGCCATACTGGGTAGAGTTCACCCCAGCCTATGGTATCCATGCTGGTTGGATGAAAGATCGTCCATGCACCCACGGATGTATCCGCCTGCATGTCAACGTAGCGCCTAAGTTCTTTGCCCTAGTGAAGAGCGGCACTCCTATCAACATCGCCTACTCGCAGCCTGAAGACGCGACTATTGGCCGCAACATTCCACGTCCTCCAGATGCGGGTCCACTGCCAGATTACTACCCACAGGAAATGCTGAAGAACAACATCTTCACAGATCACAAACCTGTGAAATTCCAGTAATCTAATCATTACCATATTTCTAGCCCATGCCGACTCACGGCATGGGCTATTTTTTTGTCTTGATAGAAATTCTAGCCAGCTGGAGACATGAGAGAAATTTCTCATTTCTGTAATTGTCACAGTCAATCTATCAACTAATCTCACTAGCAAGATGAGATCTCTAATCAATTTTCTGTCGGTCATTCTGGCTCTGAGCTGGCTAACGGCCTCAGCGCAAGAACGAATAATCGACTACAGCGAAAGCAACGGGCTTTGCACCGTCACAGTGACTAACAAATTCGACATCCTCCCTGCTAGTGGTCACGCGCCCATCGTGGTTGAGCTCAGCAATGGCAGCAACCGCGAACGCAGCTGGAACTTTGCATTCCGCTCCATCCACAGGACTGACAGCTTTGATTCTAAGGATAGTATCGTTGAATCTAGCTATAACCTTAGCTGCCCAGCTGGCGCCAAACAACGTTACGAGCTCAGTGTGCCCTTAGTCTCACTATTAAGCTCAAGCATCAGAAGCTACAGCAGCTACTCTAACGGCACCGCTCTAAAGCTTGACGTCTACGCTTCAGGTGAGCGCAAGCAACAAGGATCAATGAGCTCAATGCCCCAGGAAAACAATTGGCCCTCAGCCCTCATTAGTAATCAGCTGTCGGTTAACAACTTAAGCAAGTTAGAATCTGAACTAGTCACCTACCTAACGAAATCTAGCTCTAGGGGGCACTCCAGCTACGATAAATTTGCCGGCACCTTCATCGCCGAGGAATTACCTAGCGACTGGCGAATCTACTCAGGTTTTAATGCCATGCTCATCTCGCTCGATGAATGGCGCAAAACTCCAGCGACCTCACAGAAAACCATTCAGCGTTGGGTGGAGCAAGGTGGCCAGCTAACCATATGCGACTCAGCTAGCAGCCTAACTACATCGCAGCTATTCAATGTCACCACTGAGCCAGCGGAACTCAAACACAAAGGCAGCACCGCGCTGGGCATGGGCACCATCCAGTTCTATCAGCTAAACTCAACCTCTAGCATCAAAAACAAAGCCGACTTGGTCATGTCCATGAGCGACCTAGCAGACAACACGCAGTCGACTCAGCTGGCTAACGGGCGCACTAGCCACGACTGGAGCCTGTACCGCTCACTTGGTGTCAAATCCAGCTTCGTAGAGTTTTTTGTTATCATCCTAGTTCTCTTTGCTCTAATCGTTGGTCCGGTCAACTTTTTCTGCTTTGCCAAAAAAGGCAAACGTCACCGCCTCTTCATTACCACACCAGCCATCTCCATCATTGCCAGCTTGTTAATGATCGCACTGATTCTAATCATCGATGGCATCAACGGCAAAGGAGCCCGTGTAGCCTTAGTAGAAGTCGATCCAGCCAACCACCAATTCATTATCCAACAAGATCAATGTTTGCGAGCTGGCGTGCTAGTTGAAGCGCGCGGCGAAATAGCCGACGACGTCTTCATCAGCCCTATCAAGATGCCAGTCTCAGATTGGACTCGAGTCTCATCGATGAATGAATCCTCGCTGCGGCTCAAGTATGCTGATAGTGAAAATGGCAAACAACTCAGTGGGGATTGGTTACTCTCACGCAGCGACCTGGGATTCTATCTCGAACAGCAAATGCCGACCCGTGCGAAAGTTGAGCTCAGCCACAACAATGGCCAGCCAGCTGCCACCTCATCATTCGACAAGGTGCTCAATGAGTTTTGCTACCGCGATGCAGAGGGACAAGTCTGGTGGGCAAAATCACTCACCCCTGGCAAACTAACACAGCTGAGCAAAGACGAACACAATCAGAAATTTGAAACCTTCCTAGCTAACAATCAAAAAGCCTACTCGGAAACATTACGTGATCGCATCCAGCTACTAAGCAGCCAGAACGAAAGGTTCTTTGCGCTCAGCGACCAGCCACCATTCATCTCTAGCTTTGAGCAAATCAGCTGGAACGATAAAACATCTATCATCACCGGCAAAGCCAAACTCACAAACTAACATGAATGCCATTTCTGTAAAAAACCTGCACCGCAACTTTGCCGCGCTCAAAGCCGTCGACGGCATCAGCTTCGACGTCCCAGCTGGCTCAGTCTGTGGGTTTGTCGGCGCTAACGGCGCCGGTAAAACCACCACCATGCGCATTCTAGCTACTCTCGACTACCCAGACGAAGGTGAAGTTAGAATCTGTGACATCGACATCATGGATAGGCCAGACGAGGTGAGAAAAAAACTCGGCTGGATGCCCGATGACATTGGCAACTACTCCAACATGACGGTGTGGGAATACCTCGATTTCTACGCTAGGGCGCTCGGCTATAAAGGAGAAGAACGCCAAGAGAGGCTCAACGAGGTGATGGATTTCACCGACCTGCATACATTGGTAGATCGGGATTCAGACAAACTCTCCAAAGGCATGACTCAGCGGCTCTGCCTAGCGCGCGCGCTGCTGCAAGACCCTGAAGTTCTCATCATGGATGAGCCCGCGGCCGGTCTCGATCCCAAAGCTCGAGTCGAACTCAAGCACCTCATTCGCCTCCTAGCAGATGAAGGCAAAACGATTCTCATTTCCTCCCACATTCTCTCCGAACTGGGAGAAATGTGCGACCACCTCCTATTCATCAATAGCGGAAAAATCGTCCACCACGGCGATTCAGACTCGCTGAAAAACCATAATAACAAAGACGCTGGACTGCTCTACGATGTGCAAATTCTCGGTGATCCACAGTCACTCTGCGACTGGGCAGCCACCTCGCCATACGTCGAGTTGATAGAATCTCGCAAACACGGCGGACGCATTAAAGTAGAGGGCGACGACAAGGCGCTCGCCGCTAGAGTGCTCGCTAACATGCTACGCGATGGCCTCGAAGTCACCGAATTCCACCGCGAGCAACGCAACCTCGAAGACGCCTTCATCGACATGCTCGGCTCGCTAGAAGAAGCGAACGCCAACCCAATTCCTCCAGCTCTACCTAACTCTTAATTTTCCTACCTACATGAATCTCACTAACGACTTCTCAGATCGGCTCAGCCCGATAGTAGTCAAAGAACTTCGCCAAGATCTGCGCGGCAAAGGATTTCTCATCCTCTTCATCACCTTGCAGATCATCCTCTCGCTGATCTTACTCCTAACGGCCACTCTCTCAAGCAGCTCACAAGATACTGGAACCCACATCTCCCAGCTGATCTTTTTCTGTTTCTCATTCTGCCTGCTCATCGTCCAGCCACTGCGTGGTTGCAATGGGATATCCAGCGAGCTGAAAGCCAAAACACTAGACATGCTGCAGCTCACCCGCATGTCAGCTTGGTCTATTGTTTTTGGCAAATGGATCTCGTTAGTAGCGCAGTCGCTACTGATAGCTAGCGCCATTCTTCCCTATCTAATCATGCGTTACTTCTTTGGTAACATGCAGATTTTGCCGGAGCTCACATTGCTGATGACTATCTTGGTTTTCTCAGGTTTTTTCAGTGCCATCACCGTTGGCCTCAGCGCCACACCATCCATTTTGCTGCGTGGTATCATTCCTCTGATAGGATCCATGTTCGTCTTTATCTCCATTGCCGGAGCCTTTAGTAATTCCTATTCTTTCAACAACATAATCGAACAACTCACATTTACTGATTCAGATTTCACAGCAGTCTTCATTGCCATCATTGCTGGTAGCCTCTACACCAGCTGGCTCATGCTAGAAATTGCCACTTCTATCATTGCTCCACTGGCCGAGAACCGTGATACGATCAAGCGCGTCATTGGCTTTATCGCTGCTGTCATTGTTAGCATCTCATTGATGTTCGCCAATACTTCACCAGAGGCCATCATCATGGGCACCATGGCGGTCATTACCCCGCTCTTTGTTAGCGCGCTCATTCGTACCCACCAGCTGGTACCTAGCATTTGCAAACCATTCGTCAAACGTGGCAGAATTGGCCAGCTAGCAGGACGACTGCTCTACCCTGGTTGGGCTACGGGTACCTTCTATTGCACGATTATTGGACTATTACTCTTGCCGGTAATGATAACCATTTGCTCATTATCTAATTCTTCCTACGGTTTTCAGCCAGAAGACCTATCAGCCTTCATCGCCTACTTTGGCATACTCATTTTTCCAGCTGCTATCACCCAACTATTTTTCAAAAAATACAAAAACCTATTCACCGTCTATCTACTGATCTTCTGTATCCACTGGGGTTTTATGATTCTGCTAGGCATCATGGCTGCCACCACCTCTGATGATGTGCTCTTATTATTCTGTTGGCTGCCAGTTGGCGCACTGGCTCTCAGTTTTGATAATACTGTCTCTGATAGCTCACAGCTGGTCATTAGCTGCCTCGTCACAGGCACCTATTTGATTATCCTATGGTTCAAATCTATCCCAGCGTGGAAACATATCCGTGAAGTGGAAAGCGTCGCTCTCAAACAAATTGCTAACTCAGCTGACTAACACGTGACCATCGACGATCTCCAGCTGGCATTAGAAAATGCTCAAGCCGCCAGCCAGCACCTCGCGCTGCCGCTGGCTGGTAAAAATTGGTCGGGGCCAGCTGGCGAATTTGCTGGCTCAGGCACGGGCTCGTCTATCGATTTTCACGACCAGCGCGACTACCACCCCGGTGATGACCCGCGCCACATCAACTGGCAGGCATACGCGCGCAATGGCAGCTACACCATGAAACTTTACCGCGAGGAAGTGCGCCCGCTGGTAGAGCTAATCGTGGACGTCACCCCGTCGATGTTTCTAACCAAGCAGAAAGCCATGCGTAGCTGCGAGATGATTTACCTACTTCACGCACTGGCTGAAAAATCTGGCTCGGCGGTACAGATCTACCTGCTACACGGTGACCACCATCTCAGAGTGGAGCGCGACCAATTAGCCTCTCACGCATGGTTCGAAAAAGTAGCTAACTTTTCTAGCAAGCAGAAAAAAACAGCCGAGGCTGATGGACCGAGCTTACCACGCGTCGACCACTTACCGCTACGCGCCAAAAGCTTCCGACTTATACTGACTGACGGATTGTACTTAGGCGACCCAACCAGCTGGCTGCATCAGCTAGCGCGCGGCCAAGGCGTGATGAGCCTATTTATCCCCTACTGCAGCGAGGAAGAAAACCCAGCCTGGCGCGGTAACTGCAACCTCAAAGATACTGAGCAAGGGCGTGACCATCAGGTGCATATTAATCCCAAACAGCTCGATGCCTACAAAACTGCCTATAACAACCACTTTAGTTTGTGGCAGCAGTGCGCGCAGAAATTTCAAGCACCGCTTGCTAGAATCCCAGCTGAGCTCTCATTGATAGAATCGCTGCAGCTACAAGCACTACCCAAACAAGCGCTGAGCACCAACAGCTAACCGATCATGCAATTTGCTAACCCATATGGATTTTTTGCCCTACTGGCTATTCCAGCCTTGCTGGCGATTCATTTTCTCCAGCGCAAGAGCAAGACCTATGCGACCAGCACCTTGTTTCTGTTAAACCAAGCGGCTTACGTCTCAGCCAAAGGTCGCCGTTTTGATAGACTCATTCTCTCCATTCCCCTATTGCTGCAGATTCTAGCCATTCTATTGATTACTTGGCTGATTGTCCAACCGCGCTATTTGGCATCAAATTCCAGCCAGCGCATTGCCATTGTGGTTGATAGTTCGGCATCGATGCAGGCATTCAAAAAATCCATGCCTGAACCTGTTGGCAAAATGATGGCCGACCTCAAGGGCGTGGCACCACACGCGGAAATCTGGGTACTGCCAAGCGACCACCGACTTCCCCGCATCTATTACGGCAATGACATCGAGGCTGCGACGCTAGCTATCAGCGAAAACCAAAGTGCCACCGGTGCCGTTTCGCCTAACCAATCACTGCAGCTAGCGCGCAGCCTAGCAGGTCCACAGGGTGCCGTTTGTTACCTCACTGATACGCCGAGCCGCCAAACACTACCTTTCGATGCTGCAGAGCTCAGCATCGGCTACCCCATCAATAACGTCGGCATCACAGGCATTGACTATCAGACAAGCGCCGACGGACTCATGTGGAAAGCCTTGGTAAAAAACCATACTTCTATAGCCACTCAACGGCAGTGGCGAATCATCACCTCTCAGGGAGCTAGCCAGCCGCAAGTGATCGAGCTAGCGCCCTTATCCACAGCTAACCTAACTGGTCTATTTCCAGCTGGAGAGGAATTTGCCGTGCTTGAGCTCAGCCCCGACCATTTTGCCGCCGATGATGTTTTCTATCTAGTAAGGCCAGTTGCCAAAGAACTCACCATTGCCAGCGACAAGACAGCAGCCGGGCTAGACCAACTAGCTAGCAAGTTAGGCACCAGCTTTGCCCATACATCACTGACGGGGCAGCACGAATCAGCCGACTTAATCCTCGCTCACCACACCGAGGCAGATGAGCTACCACCACATTCCCACCGCATGCTCAGCGCACCAGTTGGCCTAGACGATTCCAGCTGGTTAGTTGGCTCTATCGTTGCCGAACCGAACCCGCTCACTGATAGGCTAAATTGGCAATCACTACTCGTCATGGACGTGCCACACCCAGCACTGCATGCCGACGACAAAGTACTCCTCTGGCAAGCTGATAGACCGTTAATCTCCCTGCGCCAGCTAGAACAATCCAGCCAGCTAACAATCCACTTCAACCTCACGCAGTCAAACGCGCTACAGCAACCCGCCTTTGCCATCATGCTGATGCGCTACTGCGATCAGATCCGCCAGAACAAACGCGGGCTCGAACAATACCAAAGCGAGCTGCTGCAGGCGCTCGATATCTATCCACCGAGTAGCGACCAGCTGACACTCAGCCAGCTAAAGTTAGACAGATCTATTGTCTCAAGCCAGCCGGTATCGACCAGCAATGCACACGCGCCAGCTGAAGCGGGGTGGTATCAAATCCACCGCGGCGATGAAGTTTGGCTGCGCTCTGCAGCTAACTTTGCCGATACTCGCGAGGCTGATTTTTCCCGCTCCACCACACGCTACCAGCAAAGCACACGCCACAGCCAGCTGAGCAGCCAACACCACTACGACGATCCGTGGTGGCAGCTGTGGCTGATCCTTGCCATGGGCTTATTATTGCTCAGCTGGAAACTCGATGCCAAAACCAACCCTAGCTAACAGAGATGCCTATCACCTTTACATCACCAGAATGGCTCATCCTTATCCCCGCGCTCGTGGTAATCGCATGGATGTGGAAATCCATGCGCTTGTGGCAGCCACTGCGAGTGGTCATTCTGCTGCTAGGAGTCCTGTGGTTAACCGACCCAATGGTGCAGCAAGGGCAAAAATCGCTAGACCTTTGGTTAGTGGTCGATCGCTCAGAATCAGCCGACCAACTGAGCGGGCCGAGCGTCCAAGAATGGGTGAAAATTCTCGAGCAGAAAAAACCATCACGCCACGATAAACTTCACCTTATCCAATACGGCGAGGAAGTAGAACTGCATCTAGCTGGATCTGATAGACAATCGTATACCGGCAAAAAAAACCTCACCAAAACAGCTCTAGCGCTGGAAAATGTGCTGGCTTTGGCAGATCCAGAGCGAGCCAACCGCGTCTTGTTGATGACCGATGGTTATGCCACCGAATCTATCACCAACGTGGCGAGCAAACTTCAGCTGGCGGAAATTCCGCTAGACTACAGAATGCTAGGAAAAGAATTCCCCAACGACTTCCAGCTGGCAAAACTGAGCCTGCCCGACAAAGTGCAGGTAAATGAACCCTACGTTATAGAAATCATCGTTAGAGGTGAACAAAACTTAGCGGTGCCATTGGAACTGAAGCGCAATGGCCAGACGATTGCCAAATCTGATGTCGAAGTAAAAGATGGATTTGCGGTAGTCGAGTTCACCGACCGCATTGCCACTGCTGGCTCGTACCAATACAGCGCCGGCATCTATCCACCTAACGACCAACAAACTGGCAACAACCAGAAGGATAAGTGGATTGAGATCGCTGGAGGCCCGCGCGTTTTATTAATTTCCCAATACACTAACGACCCACTGGTTCAGTCGCTAGAAAAGCTCGCCTACGACGTCGAGCTGATAACCAATGCCACCACGCTGAATGCTGGTACCTTGAGCGGCGCCAAGGCAGTGATCATCAACAACGTTCCAGCTAACAAGATAGCCACCCCATTTCTAGCAGCGCTAGATTTCTACGTGCGCGAGCAAGGTGGCGGGCTGATGATGGTGGGCGGCAAACACGCATTTGGCTCGGGCGGCTATTACCAATCCGACATCGACGCGTTATTGCCAGTATCGATGGAGCTAAAATCTGACCACCACAAGTTAGAGGTTGCCATGGCTGTGGTGATGGACCGCTCTGGCTCGATGGCTATGCGTGTAGCTGGAGGTACGAAGATGGATCTAGCTAACCGCGGCGCTACTACCGCCGTCGAGCTGCTAGGCGACCGCGATCAAATCTGTGTATTTGCCGTGGACAGTGAGGCACACCGCATGGTGCCTCTCACCAGAATGGCAGGCAACCGCGATGACATCACCAAACGCATTCGCAGAATCCGCTCGGAGGGTGGCGGCATCTACACCTACAACGGACTTTACGCTGGCTGGTTAGAGTTGAAAAAATCCAAAGCGGGAACACGTCATTTGATTCTATTTTCAGATGCAGCCGACAGCGAGCAGCCGAGCAAATACAAACAACTCATCGAGGAAATGCGCGCCGCTGACGTGACCATTTCAGTCATCGGCTTAGGCACGGATAAAGACAGCGACGCCTGGCTGCTCAAAGACATTGCCAAGCGTGGCGACGGCAGGATTTTCTTCACCGAAGACGCCAAAACCATCCCGCAGCTATTTGCTCAGGAGACGGTGTCGGTAGCTAGATCTACCTTTCTAGAAGATCCAGTGGCCACTCTATCAACCGGCAAATGGTTCGAGCTCACAGGATCTCAGCTGAGCTGGCTGGAGCAAGTGGACGGCTACAATTTATCCTACCTGCGTCCCGAGGCGTCGGCCATGTTGATCAGCCAGGATGAATACGCGGCGCCATTAGTTAGCTACGTTAGACGAGGCATGGGCCGCTGTGTGGCCACAAGCTTCCCGCTAGCTGGAGAATTTTCAGCGAGCGCCTTAGGCTGGAATGAATATGGTGATTTCACCCAAACGCTAACACGCTGGCTGATGGGTGACGAGCTGCCACCGGGAATAGCGGTGCGCCAACAAGCACAAGGAACGGATCTACAGTTAGACCTACTTTACGATCAAGAAAGCTGGGAACGCGAACTGGCTAACAACCCACCGCGCATCATGGTGATAGAAGACGACCAGCCACCAGCTGAGATCATCTGGCAGCGCATGGCTCCCGGTCACTATCAGATCCGCCACCAGGCGAGCGAAGGTAGCACGCTGCGCGGCGCCATCCAGCTAGGCCAGCGGGCACTGAGCTTCGGCCCAGTGACTATGGGAACTAGCAGCGAGTGGGCATTTGACAAACAAGCGCGCGACGAGCTGGTAGCGGCCAGCGAGCTCAGCGGCGGGCGCGATCTACTCGATCTATCAGACGCCTGGCTACGACCAGAAACCAGCCAGCTAGATAATCTCAGACTCCCCTTGGCGATTGCCGTGCTCTTGATTTTATTGCTAGACGCCTTGCTAACAAGGATTGGCTGGCAGTGGAACGAGCTAGCTAGCTGGATGAAATCATGGCGTAAAAAGCCAGCACTAGCAGCTGCGCCAGCTGAGGAGAAAAAATCCAGCTGGCTTGCTAGAATCACCCAGCGGCCTACGATTGCCAAAACTAGCAAAAAACCACGCGCAGCAGAAAAACCAAAGGAATCCCCCGTGGCCAAAGAAGAAACACCCGTAACAGCTAGCTCTAGGCAGTCGCGTTATGCGCGTGCAAAAAAACGAAAATGATCTATAGATAGAGCTTCATCATGAGGGAAACTAAGGAAGCTAGCAAACACAGCAAAAACCGCCAACTACTGCAGCTGGCGAAGTTAGGCTTGCTTCCCCTGAGCATGGCATCTCTATCTAGCTGCGCGCCAGTATTTAAAGAAAACGAGCAGCTGAGCAAACAATACTACCGCAGCTTGCCACGCTGCGTGCTCAATAGCGACAAACCATCACGCCAGTCACAGCTGAGCATGGCGAAGATGAGGCGCAGTGGGCAGACATTAGCTCACACGCCTGAGGAACGCATTGCGGTGGCGGAATATAGAATCCGCTCAGCCCAGCACGACTACCTGTACACTAACGATAAGGTGGTAGAATTTTACCTCAAAGCAGGCGAATCTCTGTGGCCCATCCTCGACCAGTCGTTAGCGGCGGACGATAAACAATTCCAGCTAGCGAAAAATTTGTACCGCGAAGCAGTGAGCCAAACTGTCGACCGGCTCGCCCACCAGAAACAACTCCCCACTGATGGTAAATCCGTCACCGTGGGCAGCTACACGCTAAACGAATACAGCGGTCATCGCCCTACGCTGCGGCCAGATTATTTTGACAACTACATCCCATCGCAAAAAACCAGCCACCTGTTCATGCGCTCGGACGTACACTTTGACGGCTACGGCGCGCCTATGGTGGGTCAGCGCTTTTACGCCGAAGATCGGCTAGCGGAAGATCCATTCATGCCAGACATCGGCCTGCACGTGCCTATCAACGCGCTGATAGAATTTAAAGCTGGCGGCAAGGCATCCATCGCCATCACCAACTTGCGCGATGAAGAAGAAATCAGCTGGCGCGGCAAAACCTACCCGCTGACGGCAGATTATACGACTGCGCTGGCGGCATCATTTTCCCATGTAGGCAACCTGAGCACCGGGCTAGATGCGGCGATCAATGGTGAAAAATACCTCGAGCGCGAAGGCCTCTACTCAGGCACTCCTTATAGTGAAGGGAAAATCCCCATTGTCTTCATTCACGGGCTCATCTCCAGCCCTGCGGCTTGGGCCAATACCGTCAATGAGGTGATGGCAGACCCACTCTTGCGCAAAAACTTCCAAGCGTATTATTTTTTCTACCCCACTGGCCAGCCACCGGCGCTGCCATCTGGCCACCTGCGTATGGAGCTGCAGCGGCTACAGGCGTACTGCCGCAGCCGTGGTGACCACGAAGCTAGCCAGAACATGGTGCTGATTGGCCACAGCATGGGCGGGCTAGTAGCCAACGCGCAGATTCGCCGCTTTGACAAAAAGCTATGGCAAAAGCTTTCCGATATCTCACTGGAGGAATTCCGCAGCCATAGCGATGCTGAGGCGATGGAAAAAGTTCAAGCGTTCTTTAATCCACCAAGCATCGATGCCGCCTCACGCGTGATCTTCATCGCCACTCCCCACCGTGGCAGCAAGCTGGCGAGCGACTGGCTAGGCCGCACCGCCTCACAGATCATTGCTGTGCCTAAGGATGTGCTCACCCTGCAGATGGACTCACTGCGCGAGGATTTGAATGAAATTGGCCAAGCCATCACCGCCGCTGACGAAAAACCAACCAGCATCACCAAGCTCAAACCCAATAACCCCTACCTAAAAACTCTACTACAACAGCCGCTCAACCCAGAGGTGAAATACCACAGCATCATCGGCAACCGCGGTCGCAAAGGCCCGCTAGCTAAAGCCTCAGACGGTGTGGTGACATATCGCTCATCTCGTCTTGACGGCGCGGAATCTGAGCTGATACTACCCTTTGACCACCAAGTGCATGACAAGCTGGAAACCAGTGAGGAAATCCAGCGTATCTTGCACAAACATCTAAAATCACTGGGAAGAGAGTGAAAAATTGGCTAAAAAGCAAAAAAACTGTTGCATCATCTGCCATTATCTATTAGCTCTCCGCCCCGCACAATGCACTACGTGCATTTTGTAGAAATTTTTAAACAGAAGGCCGATATGAATATCATTGATAAAATCGAAAAGGAGCAACTTAAGGAAGACGTTGCTAATTTCAACGTAGGAGATTCTCTTAAGGTGCACACACGCGTTGTCGAAGGCGGCAAAGAGCGTACTCAGATTTTCGCAGGTCTCTGCATCGCTAAGCGCGGGTCTGGCGTAAACGCTGCATTCACCGTTCGTAAGATCGCATCTGGCGAAGGCGTTGAGCGTTCATTCCCAGTTCACACACCACGTATCAGCAAGATCGAAGTAACTCGTCAGGGCAAAGTACGTCGTGCTAAGCTCAACTACCTTCGTGACCGTGTTGGTAAGCGTGCGCTTCTCGTTAAGGCAGCTGAAGGTAACAAGTAATCCTTCCAGACCATCTGATTTTCTAAAAGCCTCACCGGTTCATCCCGGTGGGGCTTTTTTTTAGTTTTCAGATACAAGTTTTCAGTTTTCAGACCAGTACGACGCAGAAAAAGGTTCGACCTGCAACCTATGGTTCGCTGCGCTTAAGGTCTCCCGCTGGCGCTGGATGCAGGTCCACTTCGTTGCAGGTACGGCCTGCGGCCTAAGGTCCGCTGCGCTTAAGGTTCTCCCGCTGGCGCGGGATGAAGGTTCGCTACGCTGCAGGTACGGCCTAAGGTCCACTTCGTTGCAGGTACGGCCCGCGCCCTAAGGTTCGCCATCTTTCCGATAAACGCCAAGGGCGTGAAACAGCCTAGCCTTGGGTAAGGCCGCCCCATAGGGGCAACGCAACCCAAGGTAAATCGCCAGCCAGCAGGAAAAGCTCTGAAAGAGCGCCACAACTCGCCGCGCTTAAGGTCTCCCGCTAGCCGCGGGGTGCAGGTCCACTTCGTTGCAAGTACGGCCTGCGGCCTAAGGTTCGCTATCTTTCCGATAAACGCCAAGGGCGTGAAACAGCCTAGCCTTGGGTAAGGCCGCCCCATAGGGGCAACGCAACCCAAGGTAAATCGCCAGCCAGCAGGAAAAGCTCTGAAAGAGCGCCACAGCTCGCTGCGCTTAAGGTTCTCCCGCTAGCGCGGATGCAGGTTCACTTCGTTGCAAGTACGGCCAGCGGCCTAAGGTTCGCTGCGCTTAAGGTCTCCCGCTGACGCGGGATGAAGGTTCGCTACGCTGCAGGTACGGCCAGCGGCCTAAGGTTCGCTGCGATCAAGGTCCTCCCGCTGGTGCGGGATACACCACTTGCGGCTAGCCATTGCGCTGAAGGCGCATAAGCACAAAGCTCGGGGCTTTAGCCCCGAGATCACTCCTCCTAAGCACCGTGTCCTGAAAGGACGCCAGAAACCATCTCGCCACCAGCGATTCCAGCTAGCAAGCTTACATCCGTTTGGGCTACGGGTTCAGGACATGGTTTACATATTAGCCCTCTTCACCCTTCACCCTTCACCCTTCACCCTTCACCCTTCACCCTTCACCCTTCACCCTTCACCCTTCACCCTTCACCCTTCACCCTTCACCCTTCCCTCCCGGCTGGACACCTAACCTTTTTTCCATTGACTCATTAGAGATTTCTATCAAACCTCGATTAATTCAATCGTCTGTTCCACGAGCTCTTTTTTGGCAGGCTTCTTTCTCTGAAAAACCGAAACCTGCCCACCAACAAACTGAGCGGCCCAGCCCGTCATCATAAAAACTATCATCCTAGCAAACAGGCTCCCAGCCACCCACCCAGCTTGCAAGCTCGGCTAACTAAGCTATAGATAGGCTAAATCTCTCAACTACGACCACTAGCCAATTATGTTAGCAAAAAAATGAATCCCCTTATACCAATACTCAGGCTTCCGATGATGCTCGCCACTTCCAGATCAGGTAGTGAGACAGGTCGCCCAACACCAAATGCCACGAGTAAATGGCGAGATACGATCAAGATCTCTGATCGTTTATTTGTTTACAAAGCCCTTCCCCTCTAAGCACTCGAATCAGATTTCTTGTGGATCGGGAGCTATCTTTTGAAACCATAACACTCCTACATAACAAACAACTACGATGAAACGACAATCTACCAGATCAATCTGCCTCTTGGCAATTGGAGCCCTTTGCGCCACGACCTTGGCCGAGGAAAAATTCGAGTACACCACGGAGATCCCCGAGGGGATTCTTACTCCTGACAAAGTGGAAACTTCTATTGGCACATTGAACTTCACCGACGGAGTTCCTTCCCGCGAAACCGCGGACAAAGTCTACGACTTCATGGACACCTCGCGCGCAGCCGATGCCTTCCTCAAGGGCATGCCCGCAGCCTCTCTGGACGGCTTGATCAAAGGCGCCCATTCTCGCGGAGCGGTGGAAGCGCATCAAGTGACCATCTTTGATCAGCTGATGGACCCAAAATCACTCTTCCTGACGGCCAATACATCAACCATTTACGCATTTCCGGATCTCGATCTCAAACGCGACGGACCCACAGTGATTGAAGCACCTGAAGGTGTGCTGGGAGCCATCAACGACGGTTACTTCCGCTTTGTAGAAAACCTCCTGCCAGGGAAATACCTGTTCCTGCCGCCTGGCTACGAAGGTGATGTCCCTGAAGGTTATAAGGTCTATCGTCCCGAAACCTACCGCATGTGGGCATTTATGCGTGTCACTCCAAAGAGCAAGTCGCCCGAGGATGTGGCGGCGGGTGCCAAAATACTCAAGGAGGGCCTCAAGGTCTATAGCTTGGCCGATGCGGCAAATCCGCCAAAAATGGAGTTTATCAGTACAACAGGAGCAGAATACAATACCATTCACTACAACAACGCCGAGTTTTACGATCACATGAACGAGGTGATCCAATACGAAGCCGCTGGCCTATTGTCGCCGGAAACCCGCGGACTCTTTGCCTCGCTCGGCATCGAAAAGGGCAAGGAATTCACCCCCGACGACCGCATGAAAGCCATCTTGGCTGACGGTGTGGCCATCGGCAATGCTCAGGCCCGCTCTATCGTCTGGTATCCCCGCATCGATATGAACATGAGCGGTGTTCAGATTTACCCCGACACCGACAGTGCCTGGAATATGGGCTATCCTGAGCGCAACGTGAACTTTAGTGGAAAAGACGGCGCTACCATGAATACCGACGCCCGCGTGAGTTTTCATTACCCCTACACGGGTGTGACCCCAGCAATGGCAACACCACGACTGGGTAAAGGCTCGGACTACGGTTGCATCTACCTCGATGGCGATAAGCAGCCATTCGACGGCAGCAAGACCTATAAGGTCAGCCTGCCAGCTGATGCTCCAGTTGCCAACTTCTGGGCCGTGACCATCTACGATACCCAGACCCGCTCGATGCTGCAAACTGATCAGGGTGCTGCAGGTGTTGACAGCTTCAAAGAGGGACTGCGCTACAACAAAGACGGATCGATTGACATCTATTTCGCTCCCACACCTCCTCCCGGCTACAAGAGCAACTGGGTACAGACTATCCCCGGCAAGAGCTGGTTCAGCATCCTGCGCATGTATAGCCCATTAGAAAAATGGATCGATCAATCATGGCGCCCTAGCGAAATCATTAAAACGAACTAAGGTCGCAAACGGCTTCCTCCAAGCCGCGACCTTTAAAAATCATAATAGCCCTACGAAACAAACAATAACTATGAAAACAAAAACTATCCAATCGATTGGCTTATTGGCAATCGGTGCCCTGTGCGCCACGGCCACAGCTCAGGAAAAATTCGAGTACACCACGGAGATCCCCGAGGGGATTCTCACTCCCGACAAAGTGGAAACCTCCATTGGTGAACTGAGTTTCACCGACGGCGTCCCTTCCCGCGAGACCGCAGACAAAGTCTACGACTTCATGGACACCTCACGCGCGGCTGATGCCTTCCTCAAGGGCATGCCAGCGGCATCAGTTGCCGCATTGATCGAAGGTGCCCACTCTCTGGGTGCCGTTGAGGTCAATCAAGTCATGATTTTCGATGGGCTGATGAATGCCAAATCGCTCTTCCTAACTGGCAACAGTGCCACGGTCTACGTTATTCCGGATCTTGACCTGAAACGTGATGGACCCACCGTAGTTGATGCGCCCGAAGGATTACTCGGCGCTGCCAACGATGCTAACTTCCGTTTCATCGAAAACATCACCGGAGGAAAATACCTCTTCCTACCACCCGGCTACGAAGGTGAAGTGCCTGAGGGGTACAATGTTTACCGCCCCGAGACATACCGCGTGTGGGTCTTCCTGCGCAAAACTCCCAAGAGCAAGGCTGAAGCTGATGTGAGCGCTGCGGTTAAGGATGTAAAAGACAACCTTAAGGTCTATAAGCTGGCCGATGCTGCCAATCCGCCAAAAATGGAATGGTTCAGCGGCACTGACAAGGACTTCAATACGGTCCACTACAACAACGCCGAGTTCTATCATCACGTGGACGAGGTGATTCAATATGAAGCACCTGGCCTATTCACCCCAGAGGTGCGTGGTTTGTTTGCCTCACTCGGCATGGAGAAAGGCAAAGAGTTCAAGCCAGACGACAGGATGAAAGCGATCCTAGACGACGGTGTGGCGATTGGTAACGCCCAAGCTCGCTCTATCGTATGGTACCCACGTACCAACATGAATATGCCTGATGCGCAAATCTACCCGGATACTGGAAGTGCTTGGAATATGGCCTACATGGGCCGAAATGTGCACTTCAACGGCGAGGATGGCGGAACCATGAACACCGATGCTCGTGTGATGTTCCACTACCCCTACACAGCTGTGACGCCGGTAATGGCAGCACCACGGGAGGGTAAGGGCTCCGACTACGGCATTGCCTTCCTCGACGGAGACAAGGAGCCATTCGATGGTAGCAAGACCTATAAGATCTCGCTTCCAGCTGATGCTCCAGTCGCCAACTTCTGGGCGGTGACCATCTACGACCCTCAGACCCGCTCGATGCTGCAAACCGACCAGAAGAATGCTGGCATCGACAGCCTGCAAGAGGGCTTGCGCTACAACAAAGACGGATCGATTGATATCTACTTCGGCCCTAAGCCACCTCCAGGCTATCAGAACAACTGGGTGCAGACGGTTCCCGGCAAAAGCTGGTTCACCATCCTACGGATGTACAGCCCGCTGAAAGCCTGGATTGACCAGTCATGGCGTCCTAGCGAAATCATCAAGACTAACTAAATCTTCATCATGATATAAGAGGGAGCCGAAATGCTCCCTCTTATAAAAAAATCATCATGCAAAAAAATAGCCATCAAGAAGCATTTCAGGATCTTAACGACGCCATCAACCGAGCGGTTATCGGTCAGCAGGAAGTGGTAAGAACCTTGCTTCTCGCCTTGCTGACTAACGGCAATGTATTGCTGGAAGGATTACCCGGCACGGCAAAGACACGTTCGGTCAAATCACTGAGCCGCTGCCTAGATGCCAGCTTGGGCCGCATCCAGTTTACCCCTGACCTGCTGCCCTCGGATGTGACCGGCAACGAGGTCTACCAAGAGCTTGAAGGGAAGCAGATGTTGCAGTTTCAGGAGGGACCGATATTTAACAACGTCGTCCTAGCGGATGAAATCAACCGCTCACCTGCGAAAGTGCAGGCAGCATTGTTGGAAGCCATGGAAGAGCGCACAGTGACCGTAGCTGGCCAGAGTTATAAGCTACCGCCATTGTTTATGGTGCTCGCCACCCAGAACCCTATCGAGCAGGAAGGCACCTACCCGCTGCCGGAAGCGCAGATGGACCGCTTCATCATGAAAACCAATGTCGACTATCCAGACGACGCCGCTGAGGAAGCGATCATCCGTCTGGTTCGCGGCGAGGAAGCTGGCGAGGTACCAGAAGAGCCGCGCTTCTCACAGGACATTGTATTTGCTGCCCGCAAGGAAGTAGCCGCCACCACAGTGTCTAAAAATATCGACCAATACATTGTCGCGCTCATCATGGCGACTCGGGATCCAGCTCGCCACAAAAATTCACGCCTCAAAGATTGGATCCGAGTAGGATCTAGCCCACGGGCCAGTCTCGCCTTGGACAAGTGCGCGCGGGCTTCTGCATGGCTAGACGGGCGGGATTATGTGACGCCAGATGATGTGCGCGGCGTGGCCCATTCCGTGCTCAGGCACCGTTTGATTCTGAGTTACGACGCACTGGCTGAGTCGGTTTCCGCCGATGATGTGATCGACGAAATTTTGAAATTGGTCACCGCTGCATGAAGAAGCAGTCCAAATGGTTAGGAGATGACTCAGGACAAAACCGCCCTGAGTTGAGCGAGCAGGACGACCGCATCGCGGTGAGTCTAGCTCACCTGCGCGCGCAGGAATACTCGGCGCGTGGGTTTTCATTCCTACCGCGCCAGCCAGCGCAGAGCATCCTCAGCGGACGCAACGCGTCACGGCTGCGAGGCCGTGGCCTCAACTTCGAAGAACTGCGCCATTACCGCCCCGGTGACGACATCCGCACCATGGACTGGAAGGTGACTAACCGCACTGGCAAACCTCACGTCCGCGTCTACACCGAGGAGCGAGAGCGCCGGATCTACCTGTTGGTGGATCAGCGTATCAGCATGTTTTTTGGTAGCCAGCGGGCGATGAAATCAGCCGTCGCGGCGGAGCTGGCGGCATTGATCTCATGGCGCATATTAGGCGAAGGCGATCGCATCGGCGCCTTAATCTTTGATGATCAGGAATGCTACCATTTTACCCCGCGTCGCAGCCGTGAGGGAGTCATCGATATTCTCAAGCGATTAGAGAGCGCTAATGCGGCCCTCACTGCGGGTTGCCAAGCCAATCCCAAACAGCTCAACATCGCCTTCGACGCCCTGCGGCGACACGTCACCAACGATGCGCTGGTGATCTACATCGGCGACGGCTTTGGCTGGGATAAGGCTAGCGACGAGATGGTGAAACTTTTGTCGCTGCACAATGATGTGATTGCGATGAACCTCTTCGACCCCGCCGAGCGCGATTTACCACCGCTCAAGGAGCTCGTGGTTTCGGACGGTGAAATGCAAATTGTCGTCTCGGGAACCCATGAGGAATTACAAACACGTTTTGAGCAAAGCTACCTCAAACATGTCGAGCACATGCGTGAAGCATTGCAGCGTTTTGGCCTGCCATTGATCGAAATCAACACCGTGGACAAGCCGTTGCAGCAGCTGCAACGAGCCCTAGGAGCCCAGCCATGAAAAAAGTCTTCGAACCAGAATGGGGCAACCCGTCACTACGCACGATCGTCGAAGCGGAGTTTCCCGAACCGGTCTCACTGGTGCCCGTCGCGCCGGGATGGTGGCTATTGCTCATCGCCCTGATTGCTTTGCTAATGCGAGTCATCTGGCGGCGCCGACAAGCGTATTTGCGGGATAGCTACCGGCGCGAGGCATTGGCCCAGCTGGCGACGATTAAAGATCAATTGGACACTGGAAACCATGAGCCAGTGCGTGAACTAGCGCCTTTACTTCGAGCAACTGCAATCGCAGCACTTGGCCGCGAATCGGTCTCCGGATTGCAGGGCGATGACTATGCCAATGCATTGGCAAAAATTTCCCCACAACAAGACCGGCTGCCAGTAGCTGATCTGCAGCGCCTTGCTTATGCACCGCTGGATGAGCTTGGGGAAATTGATACCGAGTCGTTGATAGCGGCTCTGGAGGGATGGATTCTTAAACACAGGAGGGACTATGCTTGAATTTGCACATCCATGGGCATTTCTAATGCTGCTCGCGCCGGTCTTAATCTACTGGCTGGTACCAGCTCATCGAGAAAGCCGTGATTCACTTCAGGTGCCTTACTTTCAACGATTGGTCGCCCTGAGTGGCGAAACGCCCCGCACCGGATCGAGCATCCGCAGGCGTTTGATCATTCAGGCTGTCGCTGGCCTCCTTGGCTGGTGTCTTCTGGTTTGTGCCCTAGCCCGCCCTGAATGGGTCGGCGAGCCAGTCAAACTAGAAAAAACCGCCCGCGACCTGATGCTGGCAGTCGATCTATCAGGTTCAATGGAAGCTACTGATTTCAGCGATGCTGAAGGGCAGAAAACCGACCGCCTGAGTGTGGCCAAGGGAGTGCTGGAAGAATTTGTAGCTGGTCGTGAAGGTGATCGATTAGGTCTGATTGTTTTTGGCAGCGCCGCTTATTTGCAGGCACCTTTCACCGATGACCACGAGACTTGGCTGAAGCTGCTCGACGAAAGCATTGTCAACATGGCGGGACCGAGCACGGCGCTTGGTGATGCCATTGGCCTATCCATTTCACATTTCCGCCAATCCAAAACAGAGAACCGAGTGTTGATTGTTTTGACCGATGGCAATGACACTGGCAGCAGAGTTCCGCCATTGGATGCAGCCAAGGTGGCCAAGGTCGAAGGCGTGACCATTTACACCGTAGCTGTGGGTGACCCAACAACCGTGGGCGAGGACGCGCTGGACATGACAACCTTAGAAGCAGTCGCCCGTACCACCGGCGGCGGCAGCTTTGTGGCTAACAACCGCGAGGCGCTGAGTGAAACCTATCGACTGATCGATGAGCTGGAGCCGGCTAACTACGACAGCCAGTCCTATCGACCACGCAAAGCCATGTTCCATGTCCCCTTGGCTGCTTTTGCTTTTCTTTACATCATCTCGATGCCGTTCTTTGTCATGGCAGCGCGTCGCAAACGGAGGGTTGCTCATGACTAAACTTGCCTTCATCCAAGATCTACATTTCCTGCGGCCAGAGTGGTTCTGGCTGTTGATTCCCTTTGCTTTGATTAGCTACCTACAGTGGCGCTCCGCTGACCTCGCCCGCCAGTGGCAGGGCGTCATCGCCCCTCACCTGCTCCCGCGCATGGTGGTGTCGGGTAGCCAGCGCCAGCTGATCTCGCCCTTGTGGGTATCGGTAGTGGTACTGCCGATGCTGGTGGTGGCTTTGGCTGGCCCTAGCTGGACCCGCGGCGAATCTCCCTTTGCGGTGGACTCGGCCTCGCTGGTGATTGCGGTGGACCTTGGCGATTCAATGGCAGGCAAGGATCTGCAACCTGATCGACTGCAGCGAGCTCGCAGCAAAATTCTCGAACTTTCCCAAGCTCGTGGAGATGCTAGCACCGCGCTATTAGCTTATGCTGGTTCGGGTCACACGGTCTTGCCATTGACCAATGATACCAATGTCCTACTGCATTATTTGGAGGCCTTACAGGTCGGCATGATGCCAAAGCAAGGCAAGGCGCCAGAATCCATCCTGCCCATGGCTCGTGATCTGCTTGCTGCGGGTGGAGGAACGCTTTTACTCATCGGTGATGGCGCGACGGAAAATTCCACAGAAGCCTTCCGCGCGCTCCACGATGACGCTGGCATTCAACTCATTGTCTGGGGCATGGGCAAGACGCAGGCGGAACTGAATGAAGACGCCAAACGCGGCCTGAAAAACGAGGCGCAACCGCTCAATGAATCAGAGCTCAAGGCACTGGCTGGTGCCGGTGGTGGCGTTTACCAAAAAGTCTCCGCTGGCGATCAGGATGTCGCGCAAATTCTTCAGCAGATTGACCGACACTACGAACTCAGCGGCAACAGCTCCCAACCATGGGAGGATGGCGGCTATTATCTGGTCTGGCCGATCGTGCTTTTGTTTTTACTTTGGTTTAGAAAGGGATGGGCACTGCGATGGTAGAAATCATGTCAAAACTCGCGCAAGTTCCGAAGCGACGCTTGCTATTGCTACTGGCTCTCGCCGCTATCGTCTGGGCGGTCGTATTTCCCGCTGCATTTTTGAATTTATGGCTGACCCCAGACCAACAGGGCAGGCTATGGTTCCAGCTCGGAGATTATGAACGCGCATCGCGTGCATTTGAGGATCCACGATGGCGCGGGTTTAGCTCATACGCAGCTGAGGAATTCGATACCGCTGAGCAGTATTTCTCACAATATCAGGATGCCAATTCCTTGCTGGCCCACGCTAACGCCCTCGCCCACCAAACGAATTACAAGGGCGCAAAAATAGCCTATCAAGAAATGGCGAACCGATACCCAGAGCATCCAGCTCCAGCGGTAAATATCTCGGTCATGGAGGCCATCATCAAGGCCACCAAGGGCAGCGACCAGAACGACAAACCTGGCGACGGCAAGCGCAAGCCGGGTGACGGCCAAAAGTCCACCGAGGGCGACGGTGAACAAGCTTCAGGAGAGCTCGAACAACTAAGCGCCGAGCAACTGCTGCAGGACCCTGAGCTCACGGAAATGTGGTTGCGGCAAATCCAACGTGACCCCTCGGAGTTTCTTACCACGAAGTTCTATCTTCAAATCGAGCAGGACGAAAAAAACGACAATAACGAATAACAAGAACCTTGATGAAGCTCGCAAATATATTCGGCCTGATGCTCATGCTGGCGATGGTGCAAGTCGCGCCAGCCGAGACCATCGACGCTCTCCTCACCTCGGGTGAGCTCGAAGCCCGCGCCGTGGTCAAGACTCCCGCTCCGCACTACCAAAAGGCACCCATCGAGATCATCGTGGAAGTGGGTACCCCGGACCGCTTTGCTAAGGGCGTCCGTGTGCGCGACTTCACTGTGCCCGCCGCCTTAGTTAGGCGCATGACCAAGACGGCTTTCAACGAAAGCCGCCGCCGAGGTGGCGATCGTTGGAATTTTCAGACTTGGCGATTTGAGCTGCATGCAGAGCGCACCGGCCCCGTGAGCATACCAGAATTGACCACCTTCATCTCTGTCGAAACCGAGACGCATGGTGACGTAACGGGCGAGGTCAAACTCACCGTACCGCCATTAGAAATCGTGGCGCCTCCGGGAACTGAAGGATTGACCTCATGGGTGGCGGCAAACGAATTCAAAGTCGAAGAGTCTTGGGAGGGAATTCTCGATACCTACCAGGTCGGTGACGCGGTCACCAGAATCCGGAAATTTACCATCAATGGCTCACCGGCGATGGCCATTCCAGCGTCACCTGAAATCGAACTCAACGGCGTGCAAGTCTACCAAGCGCCACCGCTAGTCGACGACAAAGAGGTGGGCGGCAAACTCGAAGGCCTGCGCGAAGAACGCGTGGTCTTCACCTTCAAGGCTGGCCGCAGCCACACGATTCCAGATCACCGCATTCATTGGTTTAATGTAGAGACCGGGAAAGTGGAGCAAATCGACCTAGCAGGCCGCACCTTCAAGGTTCCAGATGCCCCAGCTCTAGACGCTACGCCAGCCGCCACCCAGCCACAGGAAAAGACCAACAAGCTGTGGTATTGGGCGCTGGCAATATTGGGCCTCGCCCTCGGCTACTGGCTGATCCGTTGGACACGCCGAGCTAGCTGGCTCCGCATCCTGCGGGATCGTATCGAGACCACACGTCGCAAACGTCGCGCCAGAGCGGATTTCATGAATGCAGCTGGACAACAAGACAGCCGCCGCTGCCTCGAACTGCTCTACCAACGAGTATCAGAACATGCCGAGTGGCAACTCAGCAGCGCCTGCTCACACGATGCCCAACTGAGCACCATCTCCGCCGCGCTGATGGCCCACGCCTACGGTGACGGGCCACCACCAAAAGTGAGTGAACTCCAGCGCCTGTGGCAGGAATGCCGTGAGCCAAGCAAACCACAAGCAGCTGCAAACGCACTTCGACTAAACCCCGGACCAAAGCAATAATCCCAAAACTAGCAAACAACTGCGCTAGCTCGTTGACTGATTAGAGATTTCTATCAACTTCAGTAAACTCACGCTTGCCGTGCTCTTCCCTTAGCTGAATACTAACAAAGCATATGCAACGCGTTTCTATCATCGGCTGCTGTGGCGCTGGTAAATCCACTTTGTCTCACACGCTGAGTGCTATCAGTGGTTTGCCCATCGTTCACTTGGACACAGAATTCTGGGGTGAAGGTTGGACACTCCCTGACCTTGCTGAGTTCAGAGAACGAACGACATCTCTCTATCAGGCAGACCGCTGGATTATCGACGGGCATTATTTCTCAACACTCGATAATCGACTGAAGCGATCAGACACGGTTTATCACCTAGACTACCCAACTCACATTTGCCTATTACGTGCCTTAAGCAGGACCTTCACGGGCTTCGGCAAAGTCCGACCGGATTGTGCCGCAGGCTGCCCAGAAAGACTCAATCTAGAGTTCATCCTCTACATTATTAGATACCGTAAAAAATTTCGTCAGAGAACGATGCACTTACTCGCTGAGCACCCTCACCTCACAGTGCACAGCTTCAAACATCCTCGTGAACTCGAGGCGCATATAAAACAAATATCCTAACAAACATAGATAGGCTAGCTAGCCCAGAGAGCCCATCCCTAGCGCAGGGCCATGGAGCGGCTCCATATTCTAACTATCTCATTGACTCATTAGAGATTTCTAGCAAGCTGCATTAGTTGCTTTGGTCACTTAAAACTTTCCACTGCTAACTAAGGTCGAGGCCCGCCACCATCATGAAAACTATCAACCTAACTAAACTACATCAACACCAGATCATGATCAATCATGATCGTAGTCTCGGCTGATACAATGCAGAGAGATTAAATCACGCATCCATTGTTACGAATCAATATTCGTTAGAATCACAATACCGAATCATAACCAACTTAAGGAATGTTATGTCTAAAGAAACCCTAGAAATAATATCAAAACAAGCTCAAGATTATTACAGAAATACTCCTGTTATTATATTAGGGAGTGGGGCTTCTGCTGCTTTTGGCATGTCTGGAATGGGGAACTTAGCAAAGCATCTTATGGCCCATGTCCATTTGGCCGATTTACCCGGTAACGATAAAGCTTCTTGGTGTAATTTTTGCGAGAAACTGAATGCAGGCATAGATTTAGAAACAGCATTACATGATGTACCCTTATCAACTGAGCTGACTTGTAGAATAGTTTACGAAACATGGACCCTTCTAGCTCCAGAAGACTTTAAAGTATTTAAAGATTCATTAAATAACTCCACTTTATTTCCATTAGGCAAGTTGTTGAAACATATGTTTAGAAGCACCGCTAGAGAGCTAAACATAATTACACCTAATTATGATCGCTTAGCAGAATATGCATGTGAACAAGAAAGTATTCATCATTACACTGGATTCTCTCATGGCTATAGAGGCCATAGCGCTAGGAAGAACTACTTATCATGCTCTAGACAGGTGAATATCTGGAAAGTTCATGGCTCTCTTGGTTGGTTCACTAATTCTAATGGTGTTATTACGTTTTTAAGTAACATTAATGAAATCCCGGATGGCTTAACACCGCTAATAGTAACACCGGGTATTGAAAAGTACCGAAGTACTCATAAAGAACCCTACAAAACAATCATCCATGAATCTGACGACGTAATGGATGAAGCCTCTGCTTACTTGTGCGTAGGGTTTGGCTTCAATGATGAACATATCCAAACGAAACTGGTAAATCGATGTGCTAACAATGGAGCCTCGGTGATTATCATTACTTATGAATTAACTGATGCCACGAAAAAGTTCATCGCCCATGAAGGTACAAATAAATACTTGGCCATTGAAGCGGCTCATAACAACAAATCTAGAATTTATAGCTCCCTATTAGATGGTCCAGTAGAAGTAGATGGCGATTTCTGGTCACTACAAGGCTTCATGAGTTTAATAATGTAAGGAAAGATATGACTATTTTAAATTTTAATGACGATGAAGCTTTAGGGAAAGTAGCTTCCGTAGATACTGCAACAGTTGTTGTAGAAATAAATGACACCGAACTCCTAAAAAGGTTGCAGGTCAATAGGTTAGCAGTATTACAAAGTAGTAAACCGGGTCAGCATTTAATTGGAATTATCAATCAAGTTACCAGAAAAAAGCTAACCTCTTCCGCTACCGAAGAACAAGAAGAACCTTCTGATGAACAAAACTTATGCAAAGTAGCATTGATAGGCTCATTGATTGACGCTGAAGGAATTAATAGAAACATTTTTCGTCGCACACTAGAAAGCGTTCCTGAAATCGATGCAAATTGCTTTGCATTGGAGGGAGAAAGACTAACTTCTTTCATGAGAGTTATTTCCCACGCAGAAGCTGATGGTAATTCTCTAACTTTAGGTAAATACACCTTAGATGAAAATGCGGTAGCTTACTTAAATGGTAATAAATTTTTTCAGCGACATGCTTTTATCGGAGGAAGCACAGGGGCTGGTAAATCTTGGACGACAGCTCGAATAATTGAGCAAGTTTCTGAGCTGAAAAATGCAAATGCAATAGTTTTCGACTTACACGGTGAGTACTCTCCTGTAGAGGGAGAAGGAATTAGTCACTTCAAAGTTGCCGGGCCTAGTGACATAGAGTCAAGTCGAACCTTGGCAGACGGTGCAATTTACCTACCTTATTGGCTGCTATCATATGAAGCATTAGTTTCATTATTCGTTGATCGCAGTGATCAAAATGCGCCAAACCAAGCAATGCTAATGGCGAGAGAAGTCAACTCAGCAAAAACCCTATACTTAGAAAGCGGTGGTTACCAAGATATTTTAGATAACTTTACAGTTGATAGCCCAGTTCCTTTTGATTTGTCATCATTGATTCATGCGTTAAATGCTATCAACATTGAGCGGGTACCAGGTGCTCGAGCAGGGACTAACAAGGCTGGTGAGTTTAACGGTAAACTGAGCAGAATGATTTCTCGCTTAGAAAATAAAATATCAGATCGTCGTTTAGGATTTTTGTTCCAAGGTGGAGCAGATGTTTTAGAATTTGACTGGTTAAATAGGTTGGCTGATGCTCTTTTGGGAAGTAACGATGAAAATGGGAATGGAGGAGTAAAGATAATTAACTTTTCTGAAGTGCCGTCAGATGTCCTACCTCTAATCGTTTCATTAGTCGCTCGCCTTGCTTTTTCTGTTCAACAGTGGACACCATCTGAAGAACGCCACCCAGTAGCAATCTTATGTGATGAAGCTCATTTATATATTCCTAATAAAAATGTCTCTGGTGTATCAGATGATATTTCCATCCAAATTTTCGAACGCATAGCTAAAGAAGGTAGAAAGTACGGGGTTAGTTTGGTGGTTGTCACACAAAGACCATCGGAAGTGAATAAGACCATACTTAGTCAGTGTAGTAACTTTGTGGCTATGAGGCTTACCAATTCTGATGATCAGTCTGTCATTAAAAAATTGCTCCCAGATAGCTTAGGTGGTTTTAGTGATATCTTACCTACTTTAGATACTGGTGAAGCGCTTGTTGTTGGAGACGCTAGTTTATTGCCAAGTCGTATACGCATAGATGAGCCCAATAATAAACCAGATAGTGGCACTATCGAATTCTGGAAGGAGTGGCAAGGTGATGTAACAGTTGGGCGGCTGAATAAAGCTGTAGACAATTGGAGAAAACAAAGCATTCAGTAATAAGACTCTAACAAACATCACAGCAGGGCCCTTAACGCATGCCGCTTTTTGCTTAACAAAAGTTCTATACCACCGTTTTATGTCACATTAGCTTGGCGTTACCCTATATATAATGAATTCTATTCCCAAGTCACATGAAGAGCGAATCCGTGAAGTCGTAGAGATCTCATGGCGGATCTTCAAATCTAGATTCCTACATGGTCGTCATAAAATCCCTACTGAAGCTCCATTTCAACACTACTTTGGCCATATCCTATCTGTTATAGGAGACTGTTACTGCATCAGTAGAGATGACATGTTTATCGTCGACCTAGAAGAACGCCTCGAAGACATCAAAGGTAAGAGAAAGTTCATTGACATCGTTTGCGGCTATGAAAACTCTAATACTTATTGCGCCATTGAGCTCAAGTTTAAGACAAAGAAACAAGCAGCGCAGAATTTAGGTAGAATAGATGCATATATTGACATTGAGGCAGTTGAACTAGCAACTGAGAAGAAAGAATTCTCATTAGGTTATTTCTTCATGATTACCGATGCCTCTGAGTACATAAAACCTTCTAGATCAGGAGTTGGAACAAGATTTCAACTGCACGAAGGTGCTAGTATCACTCCCGGAGAATACAACACTAGAGGTCTAAAGTGTGCAGGTAGAGAAAACGTAAAGTTAGAGCTTAAAGGAAGCTACAAAATTAATTGGGATGTCGAGAAGAAGTGGCACTTTCTATGTCTTCCTATCAAGTAGAACTAACCTTTCTCTTACCATAAAACAGCCTCAAACAAACAAGGCGCATCCCCCCAACCGTGGGGCAGTCCAAGACTGCCCTAATTTTATTACAATTCCAACGCTAACTAAATAATACAACTCACTGATTGAATTTCGTTTGAATCGCCAGACTAACCGCAACAAAAACAATGACCTCGATTCCCAAGTCTCTTGTTAAACATTTCAGCCAGTCCAGATCATTGGTAACAATCACTCGTGA
The DNA here is from genome assembly GCF_016595495.1 of Persicirhabdus sediminis. Lineage (GTDB taxonomy): Bacteria > Verrucomicrobiota > Verrucomicrobiia > Verrucomicrobiales > Akkermansiaceae > Persicirhabdus > Persicirhabdus sediminis. Next base: position 93,323 of record NZ_JAENIM010000041.1, on the reverse strand, counting down.
GCGCATCGACTCTAATGACATTCATGGATTTATAGTGGATTACGATGATCAATGGATCTTGCTCAAGCGCGAGTATGATTTCCATATCGATGGATGGCTTCTGTTGAGGATCGCCGATATTAGCGCTCTTAAGAGCACGCCGACAAATGAATTTCAGAAAGCTTTGCTAGAGGAAGAAGGTCTGCTAGATCGAGTCGACTTTGCGGCAAAAATCCCCGAGGGAGGCGTCAGGCATTTATTAGATAACTTTGACCGACGTGCCGTCATCATTCTAGAGGACGAAATACAAAATGATCTATTTGTTATCGGGTTCATCGACGAGGTAACGCAGCATAACGTCTCTGTAGATTTCATCACTGGTATTGGACAAATTGATGACGAGAAGAGTGTGCTAGACATTGAATCCATCACTTCTATTACTTACGATTCTAACTACAGCCTGTTCTATCAAAGATATTTTGAACGCCATCAAAAATACTAGCTGAGCAAAACCAGCGACGAGCCGTTTGCTGGCCTCGACAACCTAACACTAAACGTTTCCAACGATGAAATCTATCTTGCTCTTACCGCTAACTGCATTGATCCTTTTATGGGCGTTGACTTTTGTTTTTGCATTCGAGGTGAACAGCTCAATTGCTGATAGAGCCTGGATCAACATTGGCTCATCTAGCGGCAGTTTATCTCTAGCTGTAACGACTCCAGAACCATCTGGAACCTTATTCCCAACAGTACCATATTACAAACAGGGTTTTAGCCACTACGAAAGAGCGTTTGTCGACAATAGAGGTATGGCTCTTTTTAGAGATCCACCCAAACTCAGTCAGGTCTTAGCTGGCGGGTTCAAGTTCTCTGCCTTCCCAAACTTAACTTACCTCTCACTTCCATACTGGCTATTAGCCATTCCTGCTTGTTTAATCCCCATTAGTTGGCTCATCATGGACCGTCTAAGCCGCTAATAATATTCTCGGTGAGATCTCGTCAGCATGGTTTTGACCTCAGACTAACAAAAACATTGTTTCAGCCAACTGATTTCTTGTTAAATACTCAAAGCCAATAACAGGTCTCTCGTAACTTATTGCAGCTAGCCCCCCATCAAGCATACGCTAAATCAAAAAGATGCAAAATTATCACTCAGCGTTTCTGGCCAGCGAGATTATACAGCTTAAGGATGTGGCTTCATTGCAGGCAATTCGCCACCGCTACACCAGCCATTCTCCGCTCAGCCTAGATACGATAATGACTGAGAACATGTCGAAGTACGCTGGCATGCGCTTACAGATTTCGGCATTGTCATTCTATCATATGGGCTTTGTGCTCTACGAACTCCAGGAAATTGGAGGCGACATTATCAATGGGCTGTGGCCTGAAGATGCTCTGCAAGATCAAGAGCTCGCTAGAGCGGGTGAACACGAGTTTTTTCAGCTAGCAGAAAATCGCTATGTGGCTCAGGCCTCTAGTGATGGTGAGTTGGCTGAGATTAGGGATCGGGCGGGCCGGCTTTGTTGTGCGTTACGCATGAGGGATGTTGCCAGCGGGATTGAAAACATCGAGCGCGTCGCTAGATTGAGGTGTAGCATTTCATTTGCTAGGCGCTACAACTTTGAAGACGAATCTCTCTCTGATGATAGAGACAAAAACTAAGCATTGATAACGATCCCGCAGAGGTAGATTTTGCTTATCAGCACGCAGGCTAGCTTAGCTAACATGTTTGCGACGGGAGGACAAATTTCGACTTCGCTAGATCTAAGCCAGCCAGCTATGCAGGTTGGTGAAAAGTATCTGTATAATACAGGTACTTCATGTAGCTAGTTGGGTAGATTAGTTAGACCGCTTGTGAAAATTCACCGATTGTTTACCTATTGGCAGCCCTTTCAGGGCACGGGTTTTGCGGGGCGTTTTCCCCCGCGGGATGGCTGCGCCATCGCACGGGGCTGGCATTTAACGATGCCTTCGGCATTGGTTTTCCAACTGGAACGAGCGCGGCTAAAATTTTCATCTTACCTCCCTGACCTCTAGCTGGATCTTTCTTGCTGCTGAGCTTTCTCTCGCCCCTTTGGGGCTTCTGGCTTTTTGGGGGACTATTACCCAGAGCTGCGTTGAACTTTCAGTTCAGCCTTGCACTGGGCTGTAGTGTTTCGGTCCGTTGGACCTTTTCCAGCTAATAGTTTTCCAGCTCGTCCTCCCCGCCTAACACATTTGTGATTGGACGACAAATTTCGACTTCGTCAGATCTAAGCTAGCCAGCTATACAGGGTGTCATAAAGTATCTGTATAATACAGGTACTTTATGAAACTAGCTGGGTGGATTAGCTAGCTTGTGAAAATTCACCGGAGGTTTAACTATCGAGAGCCCTTTCAGGGCACGGGTTTTGCGGGGCGTTTTCCCCCGCGGGATGGCTGCGCCATCGCACGGGGCTGGCATTTAACGATGCCTTCGGCATTGGTTTTCCAACTGGAACGAGCGCGGCTAAAATTTTCATCTTACCTCCCTACCCTCTAGCTGGATCTTTCTTGCTGCTGAGCTTTCTCTCGCCCCTTTGGGGCTTCTGGCTTTTTTGGGGACTATTACCCAGAGCTGCGTTGAACTTTCAGTTCAGCCTTGCACTGGGCTGTAGTGTCCCGGTCCGTTGGACCTTTTCCAGCTAATAGTTTTCCAGCTCGTCCTCCCCGCCTAACATATTTGTGATTGGACGACAAATTTCGACTTCGTCAGGTCAAGCTAGCCAGCCATGCAGGGAGGCACAAAGTACCTGTACAATACAGGTACTTTATAAAACTAGCTGGGTGGATTAGCTAGACCGCTTGTGAAAATTCACCGATTGTATACCTATCAGGAGCCCTTTCAGGGCACGGGTTTTGCGGGGCGTTTCTCCCCGCGGAATGGATGCGCCATCGCACGGGGCTGGCATTCAGTAATGCCTTCGGCATGGGTTTTCCAGCTGTTGTAGGGTCGGCTGGAATTTCCATCTCACCTCTCTGAGCTCTAGCTGGATTTCTTTTCTGCTGAGCTTTCTCTCGCCCCTTTGGGGCTTCTGGCTTTTTGGGGGACTATTACCCAGAGCTGCGTTGAACTTTCAGTTCAGCCTTGCACTGGGCTGTAGTGTCCCGGTCCGTTGGACCTTTTCCTGCTCGTTCTTCTCACCTATCATATTTGCGGCAGGACGACAAATTTCGACTTCGTCAGATCTAAGCTAGCCAGCTATACAGGGTGTCATAAAGTATCTGTATAATACAGGTACTTCGTGTAGCTAGCTGGGTGGATTAGCTAGCTTGTGAAAACTCACCGATTGTTTACCTATCGGGTGCCCTTTCAGGGCACGGGTTTTGCGGGGCGTTTTCCCCCGCGGGATGGCTGCGCCATCGCACGGGGCTGGCATTTAACGATGCCTTCGGCATTGGTTTTCCAACTGGTGTTGGTTCGGCGGGAAGACATATTCCGACTTAGTTAGCTCTGAGTCAAGCTAGCCAGCTATACAGGATGGCTAAAAGTACCTGTATAACACAGGTACTTTACAAAACTAGCTGGGTGGATTAGCTAGCTGGCTTGCGAAAATTCACCGGATGTCAGCCTATCAGGAGCCCTTTCAGGGCACGGGGTTTGCGGGGCGTTTCTCCCGCGGGGTGGCTGCGTCATCACACGGGGTTGGCTTTTAGTGATGCCTTCGGCATTGATTTCCGCTGGAGCGTGTCCCCTTTCAGATATTTTTCAGCCAGCGTTTTTTCAGTTGCAGCGAGAATCCAGTCAGGATGGCTCTATCTATCAGTGGTTATCGACCTCCATTCTAGCCTAGTTGTTGGGCATCAATGCGCTGGAGCCATGCCCGCTGAAATCGTGACCGGCGCCCTAGAAGCAGCTGTGACTCAATGGGATTTACCATGAGGCAAATCCATCTTTCATTCTGATAGAGGTAGCCAGTACACAAGCTGTAAACTACGTAAGTTACTCGGAGATCATAAGTTCAAGCAGTCGATGTCAGCCAAAGGAAACTGCTACGACAATGCGACATGTGAGAGCTTTTTCGGCTCACTAAAAGCAGAACTACTTCCTAGCTGTGGCTATTTCGCAAGCAGAGAACTAGCTCGCAAAGCTATTTTTGAGTACATTGAGGGCTTTTATAACACCTACAGACGCCACTCATCACTGGGCTATATCTCGCCATTTGAGCACCTCAAAAAACAAAATCAGGTTACTCTAGCAGCCTAATTCAACTAAAAAAATTAAAGGAGACTTGCTGTACGAAATTTGAGGGGAAGATCAATTTATATCCTTACCCGCCAGCTAACTCATGTTATGTTAAGTTAGTTGTTGCTATCATTCTAATTTTAAACTATCTAAATAAATGTTCACGACATTAACTAACACTGAGTATTGATTAACCTCAACGGTGTTTGTGTGCTTACGCGTGCTAACTAATTATGTCAAAATCCTACGAAATACTAGGTTTTCTAGTTAGTTGATAAATGTCCAGACCACACCCACGGAGAATAATTTGAACTATCAGGCCTTGGCTCAAATGTGTCAGGGGCTACCTTCTATTATGAAAATCTATATAATTAGTGCTATAGTTACTATCTCTTCTTTTATCTCGCTTCAGGCCGAAGATTTTAATGCGGTGATACACCGCAGCCTATTAGCAATGCCGGTTGATTTTGAATCCCACTACGAGATCTCTAATCATCCAGAGGTTCAGGGTATGCTCGATAGGGGTGAGGTCGATGTAGCTGAGACTAGAGGCTCCATAAATCGATATGGAGTTCTCAAAAAAATTGGGAATACATATAGCGTTGATCTCTACCACTCAAAGTTAATGGAGAAACCTATTAGTTCACTATGTTATGATGGGATTAATTATTATATCAAGCGATACGATCGATCCTCTCTTATAAAAACTAAAGACCGTGAAAAGGTCGAAAGCACCTACGGTTTCATGCTAAAACAGAGTCCCTATTTCTTGATGAAGCGTTACCAAACTGAGGGGAGGTATGACATCAACAAGAAAAGCGAAACGAGATACCATCTTATTAGTAAAGATCAGAATTTGGCAGACTACTATTTTGATTTGTCTACTGAGAAGGTGATGATTGGTAATCTGGGGCTGTTCAAGGTGTTCGACTACAAAGGTTATTGGGACCGAGCCAATACGAAGTTGAATTGTTCAGGCAGTAAGCGTTATGTTATTCATTCAGTTAACATTCTTGATGGTGAGAATAAGCCTTTGAAAATTAATACCAAAGGTATGAAGAAACTGTATGATATTGAGTCGAAGATATCTGTTGATCTGCTTTAATTGTGAAAACTAGAGTAATTGAATGGCTTCTCTGGGGGGCTAGCTCTGATCACCCTAATCTCAGTGTCCCAATATCTGCAGGGTCTAGATAGAGTTGAAGATCAGGGAGTGCCCAAACTACATTTGATCGAGCTGTTCCAAGTGAAGTAGAGCTGCAAATCGGTGGGCGGGACTCGTTGATTGTTGATCATACTGAGAGAGTTGGAACTAGACTCAAATTAGCTATCAAGAGTACAGACAATTCGATGTCTGAAAAATCAGCGATAGTCATACTAAACAAAAGATCTATACTTACCCACTCTACTTAGAAGAATAATTATGAAGCGATTAGTTATTGGTAATATAGCGTTGTTATCTTTTCTTTTCTCGACTCATTTAGCTCTGGCGGATCTTGTCATGACACTGGAAGAGCGTATTGATTTTGCTCAGATCGGTCCTCGTAAGAGTAACGCCTTGGTACTTGAAAATACCGGGTCCAAAGAAGTTCGTGTCTTGGAGGCTCTTTCTTGTTGTGGAGCTACTTTAGTACAGCCAGCTACAATCGAGATACCAGCGAAGAGTTCTCTTCGTTTGCCGATCGTTTTTGGTCCGGCTGATGAATCAGCGAGGTTTGTTTATGAATTAACATGCAGGTACGGAAAAAACGGTAGTAGCAAGAAAGTTATGCCTTTCATGATACATGTATCTAATTTCTATAAGCTAAATTATACTGAATGCGTCAGTTCAGGGAATATTGGTAGTTTTGAAATAGAATTAACATCATCAGACCATTCCATAGAGGCCTGTAAGGTGACCAATGAAGACGGAATGTTTAAAGTCGATACCGTAATAGAAGACGGAGCTGTAAAGGGTGTAGTCACGGTCGATACAGATGTGGTGTACGGTAGATATATAGGGACATTAGATATCGTCATCAATGACGGAGACAAAACCATACATGGGCTTTACCCGCTTGAGTACACAAACCAAGACGCCTTTGCCTGTGATGACTATTTGTTGACTGGACGTTGTGTAGATGGACAAGTGTCTGTGACCGAGTTTTCAGTGGAAGGTCTTTCTGCTGATTTACATGAAGCTAGCTATTCAGGTAAATACTCTAGCGGGACCGTAGATATCCAAGCCGGTAAAGTTAGGGTGGCTATAGAGAATAAAGATAGCGTTTCGTGGAAGACTGACCTTGGGCAGATTATTATCCGCAACAAGGGTACCGGCAAAGCCTTAGCCTTCTATACATTAAGGGTTGGTCTCAGTGCGGATCAAGAATGATGTGATACCGCGGGCGCTAACTGAACGAGTGGAATCGTAAGATTGTGTTGCGCCGAGGACGAATATTGGCGTATCGGCTGGAGGTGAAGGGGCTGAAGAAGGTCGATCGTGAACAGTTGCAGAAGTAAGGTGACCTGCTGGCTAGTGTTTTGGGGAAGTTCAATTGAATATCCAGTTGAAAACATCGGAAACTCTGACCTCTTAAACTTCCCCATTCCTCTGCCCGCTGGGTTAGCGTTGCAGTTGGTCGAATGGGATTTGTGGTGGCAGGCCAAGGAGTGGAGGTACGACTTCGCCGCGTGCTTGTTCTTCTAGCCCGACGTAGGCGCCGTAGAAGTTGGAGTTACAGTCGACCCATGCGGCGATGCGACGCATTTCGTCATCGCTGAGCTGGACGCCGTGGTGGTCATTTTCCACGAGGATTTTGTAGAGCTTGGAGACGCGGAACCCTTCTTGGCCAGGGAGCGAGTAGGAGCGTTTATTTTTGTTAATGCCACCGTTGCCGCCGTGTTTGCCCCAGGCGTATTGGTTGAGGGTGGTGAAGGCTTCGGACCAGCCGAGTTTGGGATCAAATTTATCACCGCGCAGGCTGCCGGCGCTCTCCTCGCTGTCGTGACAGCTGACGCAGTGTTGGTCGAGGATTGGCTGAACCATTCTTGGGAATGTGAGTGGGTATGAGCCTTCGAGATCGTTGACGAGCGGTGATGGCGGGCGCGTCATGGCGAGCGGTGCTGATGAGCTATTGATTGGTGTTGATTGCTTGCTCTCGTGGCAGCCTACGCAGCTGAGGTTTTCGCCTTCGTGCAGGTAAGTGATGGAGCGCATGTTTTGCACCATGAAGCCATTTTCGTCTACGGCTTGGAAGTAAATGGGCATGCCTACTGGCACTTTGAAATACGCGCTGCCGTCTTTTTCCACGGGTGCGGTGCCGAGGATGCCTCTGGCGATGGACTGGTTGGCGTGGCCAATTTTTGGTTTATGCTGGTGGTAGTTTGGTTTTGGGTACGGGTTTACCACACGCAGTTCTTTGATCACGGTGTCTTTTGGCCATTCGTGTTTGGACGCGTAGACGTTCATGATAGATACGGTGCCCCAGCCGGGCTCCATGTGTTGGCGATCTACTGGCTGGCCGGTAGCGCCTTTATCCGCGAGTGCTTGGGTGGTTTGCACGGGGATTTCACGAGGTTTTTTGCGTGCGCGCAGTGGCATTGGGTCGAGGCAGCCGATTTCGCTATCGCGGTAGAGCAGCTCTTTGTTGCCGAAGCTATCGACGAGGTAGATGCCGTGTTTGTCGCCATCAGGAGAGTAGGTGCAGATGTAGAAGTCTTCACTGAGCGGCCACGGCTGTCCGTAGATTTCGCCATTGGGTTTATGTTTGCCTTTGGCATGAGGAACGCCGGGTGCTTTTTCAGCTTCTGGGAATAGGACTTCTGGGGTGATGCGCTTGACTTGTGACATGCCGCCGTCGTCTTCTTTTTTGAGGTCGAGCATGATCAATGAGCCGTAATTTTCACCGTGGTGAGGAACGGAGACGGAGAGGTATTTGTCTGAGCCAGGAATCGCGCGATGAGAAAGCTCCATCCACGGGCGATGTTCACGTACTTTCGGGTAATTTCCGTGATAGGCACGTGGGTTGCGACCATCAGGGAAACAATGCCAGATGTGATGAGCGACGTCCGAGTCGCGGTCGACGTAATCCCAGCGCGTGTAGATGATCATGCCATTATTATCTACGCTTGGGTGCCATTCGTTGGTATCGTGGTGGCTGAGCGGGATAATGTCTGAGCCGTCTGGCATCATGCTGTGCAGCGTGAAGGTCGAGTTGTAGCGTCCGCCACAGCGTTGGTTTCCTTCGATGCGATCAGAGATGAAGACGATGCGGCCACTCGGCAGGATGCATGGGTCAAAATCATTGTGGCTGGCGTCGGTGAGAGCGGTGAGCTCGGTGCCATCTGCCTTCATGCGCATGATTTGAAAATTTCCGCTAGGGGTGAAGTTGTAGTAGCTCTTGAAATGTGCTTTTTCACCGTTGATGTTTTTCAGGTGACGCAGTGGGTCCTCATCGAACGAGTACTCTTTGTCACGTGGCTGGTGCTCAGCCTCGGTGAAAGCAAAGTAGATGTACTCACCCTCGTAATCGAGTTCTAGCGAGATGAATGAGCCGTTATTTTCTAGCTCTTTTCCCTTGAGGCGACCATTTTCCACGCTGGCATTAGCAGATAGGCTGACGGTCTTGGCATCATCTGAGAATGGGTTGTGCAAAACAAAAACACCCCCGCGCTTGGATTGGTTAAACCCGAGGTATTGGTCGACCATGTGGCGTTCGCCTCGCACCATTTTGTCGTGTTTCAAGAAGAGCAGTTTGTCAAAATCCAGAAGTGGGTTTTTGAACGCTACGCGACGGCGCAAGTTTGTCAGCTTGGCAAATTGCCCCTGACTATCCAGCTGGCTGGCATTTTTGTTGATCGCTTGCAGTTCGAGTTTTTCCGCTGCCAGATCGACGCCAGATTTCTCGAGGTGGTCGATCAAGCCGCTGAGCTGGCGATTTACCACAGCATTAGGGTCCACATCGCTAGGTAGGATCAATGCTTCCTGGCGGTAGGTTTCATTACGTAAACGGTCGAGTCCCCAGTTATTACTCTCTGCAATTTGGCTCGATAGCGTTTGCCATTCGGCTGCCACATGAGCGGCATCAGGGCCAATTTGGTCATTAGCCGAAAGCGCTACAGGACACGCCGAAACTAGCATTGCCGTGATCGCCTGCCATTTCCTTTTGCTCAGAAATAATAACATGAGTCATATAGTTATGATGAAAATAGATTTCACAAGGGAATTTTTCGAAATTTGCCCTGAAAAATGATCGGCTTGGTTACAAAACCCACTGATATGTATAGATGCCAGATTATCCAGCTCATTTCCCACCTCAGTACTTGCATCTTGGCCGGCTTATCCGCAAATTACCGCCATGAAAGTTCCACGCTATATTGTCGCCATCAGCTGTACCGCTGTGGCTGCCATGAGCTGGACACTTGGCACCATGCAGTACGACTTCCTCGCCAAACCCACACCGCGCCAGCTAGCTCAAGCAGCCGAGGAATGGAAAGGCGAACATCTAAGCAAGCAACTGCCTGCGGTGGTCTACAATCCTGCGGCGCTCGCACCAATCACGCTGCAGAATGACAAGTCGAAGAAAAAGCAGAATCAAATCCTGCTGGGCGACCTGAGCACGCCGCCGCCATTGAATTTTTACGCCAATCAGAAAAACTTTGGTCCAGTAGCGATGCGCCAGCTGGCCAAGCGACTGGAAAAACTCGGTTACCAGCAGCAAGCCTTGCTCGCATACGAGCGCATTCTCGATAGCTGCGACTCCGACAAAAAACAACGCGCCAAGGCGATTGATGCCATCGAGGCCATTTCTGGTGAGGTGAAATACATCAACCCGCAAGGAAGCAAACCAATCGGGCTGACTATCCACGTGGGCACTCCGATGGAAAATAGCAAGGACCTGAAGCGCGAGATCGAGCATCTCGGCCAGGAAATTTCACTGCGCTCAGGGCAGACTTTATCTTTCAAAAGCGACATCATCGTCTCACCAGCGCCGCCGCCAGCAGTGCTTACTCACCCGGAGACTGGGGAACCATTGCCACCTCCGCCGATAGCTATGGCGCTATGGCTGTCACGCGACGATCGCTTTGATGCAGAAACACCACCCGTCGCCATGATGATGCCGCGCGACCAGCCAGAGCTGCTCAAGCAGATCATCAAAGATGCTGTTTACGACAGCAGCCAGCGCCAGCTGAGCACCAATGCCAACTTCATTGTGCCAGCCAAACGTGAGCAATTGCCTGCGGGACAGGCGCCATTTGACCAGATGACTCGCGCGCTATGGCTCGAGCTAGGGACCAGCCTGCAAGGGCGAGAAATCCCTAAAGTCATGGTGGTGGAAGAAGATGACGAGGAAGACGACGAGTAGTCGAATTCCAGCTCAATGCCTCAGAAACCCGCGCCACCTAGCTGGAAAATTGCCTCTAGTTACCAACTTCTGGCTAGCTAAAAGCGTTAACTTATCAAGGCCTCATCTGATGCCATTTTTTGTGATTGCGCGACTTAACCATCATACCTATGTTTTACCCGCCAAACACTCAGATGGACAGCCCCCTGATGATTCACCCTAAGTGAGTAAACCCCTGTCCCATCTCCCCCAATGCCATTTGAGAGCCTCTGGCCCAGAACACAACTTCACCTCTCTCACATGCAAGGCTTCCACACAAACACGCTTGCTAGGCGCGCTCGTCTAGCTGCACACACCGCTTGCGCCCTGATCACGGGCATCATCATGGCCAGCTCGGCCAAGCTGCAAGCATTTGATTCCACCGAACTCGGCAAAGACCTTGAGGCGTATTGGAAATTCAACAACAACCTCACTGATACCTCAGCTAATGGTATCAACGGAACCGCTACTGGCACCGTAAGCTACGTCAATGGAATTGTCAGCAAGGCGGTTAATCTCGAACAAGCCAGCTCGCAAATCAACCTGAACCTCGGCGATATTCCTCGCGCCTGGACGATTTCCCTCTGGGTGAAAAAACAAGCCACCGGCAGAGACATTGAAACATTACTCGACTCAGCGACCAACTCGGTAAGGCTGGTTCAATACGAATCTACTCAAGTTGGCGCAACCAAATACGGGGTGGCTGATGGTGTGCTGGATGTAGAATTTCCCAACGACAAATGGGTCCACCTCGCCATGGTTGCCAACAACGGAACCATGTCTGTCTACGTAGACGGCTTTGCCTACGGAGCCTTTACCAACTCGCATCCATTTCAGTCCATCGACTTACCATTCGACGTCATTGGTGCCAGCAATGGCCTAGATGGCCTGACTGCCTATCTCGATGAATTTGCCGTGTGGAGCCGCGTGCTCAATGCTGGTGAAATTCGCCACCTCTACCTCGGCGGGCTAGAAAGCAAATCAATCGAAACTATTGCCGGTGAAATTGAAGGCAAATCACACGGTCATATCGGCCCAGGCATTGGCCAGCAAAGCTACGATGGTGAGACAATCAAAGTAGGTGATCGTTTGGCTACATTTGACCTCAATACACTGGGCTTAAATGGTGAAGAAGGTCGTTCGGTGACCGTCAGCTACCTCGACGGCTGGATTGCGGTCGACTCACGTAACATTGCTTTTAGTGGCGGCTTGGCCATTTATGATTTCTCTGACCTCACTGATCCAAAACGTGTGAGCCATTTCTATAACTGCGAACGTCCCGAGCACCTGATGCACGAGACTATCGACCCTCAGCTGGGCCATTATTACCAAAACAATACTTTTACCAAGTCGCCGACCACTTGGGATTTCAACCAGTTGCCAGCGATCAAAGAACAAGCAGGGCTGGACTACACGGTCCGCCGCTCACCCGATGTGCAGGCATACATGGTTCCACCATACGCCTATTACGGTCAATACGGCTACCCACGTAGCCACAAGCCAATGGAAATCTGGGACATGCGCACCGATACCCAGATAGCTAGCTTGGACTTTGAAAACGACTTTGGCTTCCGCGGTGTGCCAATGGTAATGGGCAACTTGATGATCATCACCTCCAGTAACGGCTGGGGCGATGCTGTGGCCACCTATGATATCAGTGACCCTGCCAACCCGATCATGCTAGACCTGCTCTACGGCGTCGGCAGCGCGTACGAACCCGCCATTTACCATAATAAAATCGTCCTGCCCGGAAAAAATGCAGCCGGCGAAGGAAGGACTTCGATTGTCGATTTCACAGACCCGACCAATCTCGTGCTGGAAGCCGAGCTGAGCGTTTCAGGCAACGACCAATACGCGCACTTCCAGGACAATTACATGTTTGTGAGCAACAGCAAAATCGACATGAACGATTACAGCACGGTGTTCAATTTCAGAAAAGGAAACCAGTACCTGATGCCCATCGGCAATGCCCTGCTCATTATCAGCGGCAAAGGTGCCTCAGCCCTATTTGTCCACGAGCTAGAGGCTGATACAACTGGCCCAACGGCGTCCAGCTACCACAGCCCAGCTGACGGCGCGATCAATCAAGCGACCACTAGCCGCGTTGGCATCTTCATTCCCGAAAGCATTGATACCTCATCTATCACTAAAGATACCGTCATCATGCGTGAGCTCGGCGGTGAGCAGCTCGACGCCACCATGACCTGGTGTGATAAGGGCATTCTCAACATCACACCTCGCAATCTGCTGGCAGAAAATACCACTTACGAAGTCATCCTAACCAAAGGCGGCATCAAAGACGTCGTTGGCAATGGCCTCGAATCTGAGCTGCGTTTTAGCTTCTCTACCGGTACCACCATCATTATCGACCCGAATAATAGCCCACCAGTCATCGACGATATTCAGCTCTCTACGGCTACTCCTTTGCCTGTTGGAGAATTATTCACCATCACCGTAGATGCCAGCGATGCCGATTTTGAGACCTTAGAATACCGCGTGCAAATCGACGGCGGCGACAGCGGCTGGGGTGAATCTAACGTTTTCAGCTACAGCTTTGAAGAAGCTGGCCGCGCCAGCATGCAAGTCAGCGTGCGCGACGCCGTGGGCAACCTAACCAACAAGATTTACCAACTCACCAGTGGCACCCTACCAGAAAGCCCATCAGCTACTTCCAGCAGCACTGTAGCTGTCGATAGCCAAAACCAGCTCATCTGGACGGTCAACCCAGATAACGATACCATCACCAGCATCGATCTCATCACCCATCAGAAAGTTTCCGAGATCGCCGTGAGCAAACGACCTAGCTCGCTAGCCGTCGATAACCTAGGGCGCGTGTGGGTTGTCTGCCGCGACGATGACCGCATCGAGGTGATAGACAATGGCGTAAATATCAAAAACTTTAATCTAAACTATGGTGCCCAGCCACACGACATCGTCTACGCACCTGAGATTAACAAGATGTTTGTCACCGCTGGAGGCAGTGGTAAAATCCGCCGCTACGATGTCGCCAGTGTGTCTGGTAACAGCTCACTCTACTTGGGCCCTAACTGCCGCGCCATCGCCATCAACGGCAGCGCCACACGAGCCTACGTTAGTAAATTCATTACCGAAGGAGAAACCGCCACTGTTTGGGAGGTCAACTTAAACAAGTTCAAGATCCAAAATACGATAGGCCTGAGCAAACACGAAGCGCTCGACACCTCTGTGGACGGTCGCGGGGTATTCAACTACTTGTCTAACATTGCCATTACACCCGACCAAGAATCCACCTGGATTTCAGCTAGTAAGGTGAATGTGGACCGCGGTGATTTCCTCGAAGGCGAAAACATCCAGCCAGACTCCGAGGCATTCCAAAATACCGTGCGCCCAGCTAACTGTGTGATTGACAACGGATCTAGCCAGGAAAATGAAGCGCTCAGATTTGACCACGACAACCATTCCTTCCCATCAGCCATCGTTTTCAGCCCACTGGGAGATTATGCATTTGTCGCCATCCGCGGCAACAACGTCGTCAACATCTACGATATCTACGGCGGCAACATGGTGAAAAGAAAATCCATTGCCACTGAGCTCGCTCCCGACGGCCTCGCCTACCATGCCGAGAGCAAACAGCTCATCGTCAAAAACTTCATGAGCCGCAGCGTACAAATCTTTGATATCGAGGCATTCCTCAACCTGCTAGCGCCAGAAGAACATCTAGCTACAATTCCCACCGTAGCTAACGAATCATTAGATTCAGAGGTCCTGCTAGGTAAACAAATTTTCTACAACGCCGGCGACCTGCGTATGTCCCTAGACGGCTACATCAGCTGCGCGTCATGCCATGATGATGGAGCCACTGACGGCCGCACATTCGATTTCACCGAGCGTGGCGAAGGATTGCGCAATACCACCACACTGCTAGGCAAGCGTGGCGTAGGCCACGGTCGCGCCCACTGGAGTGCTAACTTTGACGAAATCCAAGACTTCGAACACGACATCCGCGGGCCACAAGCCGGCACAGGTTTCATCGACGATGCCGATTTTGAAAGCGGCTCACACAATACCACATTAGGTAATGCCAAAGCTGGCCTATCGGAGGATCTCGATGCGCTCGCTGCTTATGTCGCCTCACTCGATCAGGTGCCGCGTAGCCCACACCGAAAAAATAACGGCGGCATGACTAGCACCGCCCAAACTGGCGAAAATCACTTTATGGATCTCAACTGTGCCCAGTGCCACAGCGGTGACGATTATACTGATAGTGCAAAAAACATCCGCCATCATATCGGCACAATTAGAGAGGGAAGCGGGCAACGACTCAATAGCTTGCTAGACGGCATCGATACGCCTACTTTGCGAGGTATTTGGGCCACCGCCCCGTACTTACACGACGGCGCCGCAGCTACTCTCGATGATGTCTTTTCTAGCCAACTCGCTCCCGACGGCACCGCCCACGCGCGCGTCCGTCAGCTCAGCGCAGCGGACCAACAAGAACTCTTCGACTACTTGTTACAGCTAGATGGGTCAAATGGCCCAGCCCCTCAACACGCCGAGCTAGCTGGCCCTAACTGGGTAGGCATCGACATTGGAGATGCGCAGTTTGCAGGCAGCTCGGCTGACAACCTAGCAGATCGCACACTGCGCATGCAAGCGAGTGGTGCAGACATTTGGAATGCAGCTGACGCATTTCACTTCTATCATCGTGCTGATATCACAGGCGACGTAGAAGTCACCATCCAGCTCAACGACGTCAGCAATACCAACAAAAATACCAAAGCTGGCCTGATGATTAGAGAATCATTAGAAGCGGGCGCTATAAATGCCTACCTCCAGGTCCGCCCAGACGGCAATACAGGCTTCCAAATACGCCGTCTAGCGGACGCGAAGACTGCTAGCCAAAGTGTCAGCAATGACATCATGCCGCTCATGCTCAAACTAACTCGCACCGCAAATGAGTTCTCCGGGTATTTCTCTACCGATGGATGGACTTGGACGCAAATTGGCGAAAGCAAAGAGCTCGCCATGCCAGAGCAAGCGTATTTAGGTGTCGCCCTAACGTCTCACAATAATAACCAAGTTGCCTCAGCTGATTTCAGCAACCTCGTGGTTCACTACAGCGCTGACGGCTATGACTACTACGAGTGGAGCTACGCCAACCAGCTTACATCAAGCGACCCAACTGGTGATGACGACAATGATGGCATCACCAACTTAGAAGAGTACTTCTTTGCTAAAGATCCTAACACAGCAAACGATGAACTCAGCCATCTACCAAAGATGACGCTAACACCAGACGGACCAACCTTCACTTATGTGCGTAGCAAAAATGAAGATATCCTAGAAACGCTAGAGGTGAGCACCGATATGGTCAGCTGGTATCCAGCTGAGCAAGATACCGACTACACACTCGAGCAAGCCCTTACTGATCCAGCTGACGATACCCGTGAAGCCGTGGAAATTAGCATCATTCAGGACGCTGAGAACAGGCATAAATTCTTCCGCCTCAATCTAAACATGACTCGCTAGAAAATCTAGTTAGAATCTCAATCAGCTCAGCGGCCGTTCTAGCCGCTGAGCTATTTTTTTGCCCCAAGCCACCATCATTTACGGTGTCACCTTCACCTTATAAAACCCCATCGACGCACGGTGATGAACTTCATCTGTATAGCTAGATCTCGGCGCGTGCAAATCACCACTGATATCAATAAATGGCGTGTTCAGGTCCGCACTCCACAGTACATTAAAAGTACAATCCGGCACCGCTGGCCAGCTGATCGTCACGCCAGCTGAAGCGTCCGATTTTTCAAAGCTCGTATAATAAAAATCAGATTGCTTGCTTAGGGGATCAAATCCTAACACATACTTTTGCACGTTATTGAAAATGCCTCCGCCTGGGTTATCTTCAGCTAAGATGTTAGTATTGAAATGCAAATGCTCCCAAGACTCAGCCATGCCGTCACCATCAACATCAACCGGACCATCACCAAACAAGCTAGCAATAGCATCGGCAAATAGATAGCCCATCGTCTGTATACCTTCTGCGGTGTAATGTACATTATCACTCACTTTGGGAAGTTGATCTAAACCAATCCATGTGTAGTTAGGCTCGGCAATGTTCTCCTGCGCAGATCTCACCACATCTACATACGGCCAGCTAGCCACGGGTGGATTCACCCGCCCAGCGACAAAGAGCATGCCGCCGGCATTAAACTCAGCACGGCAGGTTCTAATCAGGCTTGCTAGATTTTCAGCATAGTCGCCGGAGGTTTCAGCGGTTTTGGTATCCGTCTCTCCCTGCATCCACAGCATGCCAATGATTTCGATATCACGCGATGCTTGAGCTGCTAACACATGACTTTTGAATGCCGCAAAATTCTCCCCCACAGGATCCGATGCCCGCCACTCGACGTAGAGGTTTGTTCCCCCCTCAGAGCTTTTGATCAAACCTATCTGCTCACCAAAATACGAGCTCATGGCATGGCCAAAGGTCACATCTGGGCCGTAACGGTTACCAACAACTGATGAATTGCTGGCATCATAAACACTCCAATTGCTGCCTCCCGTGTAAAATAACACATCGTCTTGCTCACCGTAAAAAGGGCTGTCAGCCGCCAAGTCACCTGGCACAGCTTGCTTTGCCCACATATTACTCTGGCCAGCTAACAAAAATACTTTGAGTTTTGGCTTCACGTCTAGATTCACCGTCACAGTACTGCTGGTTGCCTGACCATCTATCGCTCGATAACTGAAGCTATCAACGCCCTCAAATCCTGAACTTGGTGTATAAACAAAGGACCCATCGACATTAAAATCCAGCTGACCATTACTAACATCAGAAACCAACTCCACGGATAAATCATCACCTTCAGGGTCCACATCATTTGCCAACACCCCAGCTGCAGGAACATTTAAGAGCCAGTCTTTGCAAACTTCATAGCTATCCGCATTGGCGACAGGCGTATCATTGCCACCACTAACATCAACCCTAACCTTAGCCAGACTACTTGCCCAACTCGCCCCATCCTCACAGCGGTAAACAAATTCGTCTATGCCATCAAAACCCGCATTAGGCGTGTAGGTAAATGAGCCATTGGCTGAGAGCTCAACCGTACCAAATTCAGCCGCCACATGAAGGCTCGCAATCAGGCTCCCGCCAGCACTGTGATCATTATGCAAAACACCCTGCTGCTCACTCACTTGCAGCTTAGCATTCTCAGGCATCTGATAGACATCATCAGAGCTAGCTGGAGGCTCAGCCGGGTTATTGATAGCATACATCGCCTGCACCTGCACTGAGGTGAGTTCATTATCAAAAACCCACAGCTCATCAAGCTGGCCAGCCGCCGCGCTAAACAAATTGCTTTGGCCAATTTGTGCTAACTTCAACCCAGTATTCTCCCCCGTCCAGCTACCCGACATCAATTGACCATCCTCATAAACCAGCACGGCTCCAGCGCCGCCAGCACTCTGACCATTACAGCTAACAACATAATGGTGCCAGACACTAACATCAGCAGCTGTTGGATTAACAGTACTCGTTGCAGTGATTGCATGTGCGGAGCCACCATTGCCACGTAAATATAGTGTGCGCTTGGCCGAATCATTGTAATTCACCCCAAGGCTGTTGGAGTCTCCTGATTTGCCAATGATGCCAGCTGACTTGCCGTTGCTAGATTTGAACCAAAATGAAATTGCCCACGCTGAGTTATCCGCCAGCGTGATGGTAGATTCGAGGTCAACTCGACTATCAGCTGTGAATTTTAATGATCCTGCGCCAAACTTTGCGTCAGCCGTATAGACCGATGTCTTGGGAAATTTGGTAATCACCAATGCACCATGGTTACCATTACGCGAATCCCAAGCACCATCATCGTAGCTGTGATGTAACAGGACCTCGCCGTGCGCTAACTGGCCTAAAAGCATCGCCCATAAAGATGCGTATAGGGTAATTAATTTCATCCATGAAAAATATCTATTCCCAATACGAACTCAAGGTTTTAAGTAACTTAACCGATAGGCTCCAGCGCAGCGCTGCCTAGCTAGCTCGTACAATTCATCACCTAACTATTTCAACTCCCAGCTGGCTCGCTTCAACCAGATTAAACCCGCTGGCCAGCATGATAGAGCTCCTCAACAAAAGCCGAAACCACTGGCCCTGGCTGCCTCGCGCTGCTCCATGCCGCCGCTACCTTGATAGGTTTGGGTTCTGGACTTAGCGGAATCAAACGCACCGAATCATCAGCTTCCGTTTCGTAAGGCAAAATCGCTAGTCCGAGCCCTGCTTCCAATGCCACACGTAAACTCATCATGCCATCAAACTCACCAGCAATCTTGGCGTTGGCTCCATGGTCTAAAAAATAGTTAGTAATAAGCTTCTGGTAATCTTTGTATTCCACGCGAGACAAAATCAACATGCGCTGACCATCTAACTCTTCACCGCGAATGATCTCTCTATCTGCAAATTCATGGCCAGCTGGAACCGCTAGACAACATCGCTTGATCACCAAGGTGCGCCAATTAAGCTCTTTCTCACTAGACTGCGAGCCGACAAATAAATCAATTTCCCCCGCGATCGCCTTCTCGCGCATGTCCTGTGATGTCAGATCCAATAGCTCCACTTGCACTCTAGCATGTCGCTGCAAAAAGCAGCCGATCGCCATCTTAATCAATGGGCCACCCAGCACTGGGGCATAACCAACTTTAATCACCCCGCCGTCAATCTGACGCTGCATGATCAACTTCCGCCTATCGACTTCTTTGATAATTTCACGTCCTTCACGCAGCACGACCTCGCCCGCTCTCGTTAGCCTGATAGACTTCGCCCCGCGATCTAGCAGGTTCCATCCACAATCGTCTTCAAATGCGCGGATCTGCCGGCTGAGTGCTGGCTGAGTAATGTTCAGCACCTTTGACGCTGCCGTAATACTTCCTGCATCTGCTACCGCAACAAAGTAGCGCAATTGACGAATATTCATTCTTTAATGCCTATCGTGCATACTACAACTTGTCAAGCATACCTTTTAGGCATGGCATGTAGAACATCTAAACATGAGACAAAACAAACAATTTATGACAAGTTCCATTCATGACGAAGGACGAGCCCATTCCCAGCTTACGAGTCTTACGCTCTAACGATCGAGGCCACCGTGATTACGGTTGGCTCAAAGCTCGCTACAGCTTTTCCTTCGGCGACTACTTCAATCCAGAGTTAATGGCCTTTCGCAGTTTGCGAGTGATCAACCAAGACCTCATCTCACCGGGACGAGGATTTGCTGAACACCCACACCGCGATATGGAGATCTTTACCTACATGCTAGAAGGTGTGCTCGAACACAAAGACAGCCTCGGCAATATAGGTAAACTTCATCCAGGTGATATCCAAGTGATGTCAGCTGGCTCAGGAATCCAACATTCTGAAGTTAACGGATCAGCTAGTGAGTTCGCCTCACTAATGCAAATCTGGATATCACCAAAACAGCTAGACCAGCCACCGCAATACACGGAATGGCGACCTAACGAACAACAAAAACAAGCTAACAAATCACTGATCATCTCACCGGACGGGCGCGAGCAATCCGCCACTATCCAGCAGGACGCATTTATCTACAGACTCAACCTAGCCAAGCTAGAAAACATCAGCCACCAGCTAGATGACGGACGCGGCGCTTGGTTGCAAGTCATTCGCGGCGAGCTTACTATCAACGGCACATCACTTCTAGCAGGAGATGCCGCCTTCACTGAACTCGCTGGCCCATTAGAAATCTCCAGTACTACTGACTCCGAAGCCCTATTATTTGATCTAAAATAAGCACCCTCCCACCAATATTATGAAAAAAATAGCTTTCATCCTACTCCCCGCAGCAGCATTTGCCCTAAGCTCATGCGAAAACCCAGCTGACAATTCAACCGCAGCTAAGGTTTCTGAAGCCAAAGAAGTCGCCGAAGGCGATGTAACTGGCCAGAAGTGGGTCTTCACTGAAGACTCCAACATCACCTTTGTTGGATCTAAAGTCACGGGTTCACACTCAGGTGGATTCAAAGACATCTCAGGCTATTTCCACGTCGAGGGTGAGACGCTTGCGACATCAGGCCACCAAGTTGTCATTGATATGAAATCGACTTGGTCTGACGACGACGACCTAACGGCTCACCTTAAAGCACCTGATTTCTTTGACGTAGAAAAATACCCGAACAGCACATTTACCGCTACTGGGCTAACTGAGAAATCTGGATCCAAAGGTGAAACTCACGTACTCACGGGCAACTTCGAATTCCACGGCGTCACGAAGTCGCTAGACATTCCAGTTACCGTTCAGCAATCAGCTGACGAAATCACTATCAAAGCAGACTTTTTTATTAACCGATTCGACTTCAACGTGAAGTACCCAGGAGAAACCGATGACCTCATCCGTGAGGAAGTTGTTATCCGCTTTGACCTCAAGGCTCAGCCAGAATCATAAATAAACCATTTTCTATGCTGCTAGCTTCAGAGACTCATCATCTTTAGCAGCATATAATACCGACACCTAGTCATTTCCATCTCTACCCCGTCAGCCCCAGTGCTCCCTAAGCACTATGGATTGCTATGAAGTTTCCCAGTAACAAGGGTATTCGACATGGCTTCTGCAATCTAACGCTGAAATGATGGCAATACCTGATGTCACCCCACCCCCCAAAGCACCAACATCATGCGTGACAACGCATACCCCAATAGAACTCAGCCCAACTGAGTTCCCACGCAACAACAACAAACACAACCCAGCCCATCCACTCCCACGGATGGGCTTTTGTGTGTCTAGTAATGAGCTGCCTATGCAAATAGCTAGCCAGAACTAGCTGGTAGTTGATTCAGGCCTGAAAGTATTTGAGTCAAAAAAATAAAGCATCCAGCGAATCAATCACCATAGGAAATAATCATTAGGCAGTTCGCTGCAAAAAAAATCCAGCTAGGCAAGACACCCAGCTGGATAGAAATTTTATATTGCCAGTCTAATTAGACAAGTCGGTGAGACGGCAGCACATCATCAGTAGATGATTTGGCGCAGCCGAGCTCTTTCACGCGGCCATTGTCTAGGCCGTACACCCATCCGTGAATCGTTAGCTCTTGGCCTCGGTTCCAAGCATCTTGCACGATGGCTGTTTGACTGACGTTAGCAACTTGCTCGATAACATTGCGCTCACACAATAGGTCTACTTTTTCCTTCTCTGTTTCCAGCGCATCAATGTCGCTCTGGTGCATGCGATAGACGTCTTTGATGTGGGCCAGCCAGTTATTAATCAGGCCGATATTCTGGCCGGTAAGTGCTGCTTGCACACCGCCACAGCCATAGTGACCACAGACAATGATGTGTTTTACTTTAAGAACTTCTACTGCGTATTGAACCACAGAAAGACAGTTTAAATCTGAATGCACCACGACATTGGCAATGTTGCGGTGAACAAAGACTTCGCCGGGTAGGAGGTCGACGATTTGGTTAGCTGGCACACGGCTGTCTGCACAACCAATCCAGAGGATCTCAGGAGTCTGCTGCTGAGAGAGCTGTTGGAAAAAACCAGGGCGTTCAGATTCAACGCCGGCTGCCCAATCACGATTTTTTTCCAACAGGTGTTCTAGGGAATTGTGTTTGCTCATCCCGCGAACGCTATTCTCACCCGCGCACTAGGGTAAAGAAAAATTCGCGTTAAAAAACGTCATTTAAGCGCAGCTTTAGCTATATCTTTAACGATTTCGTATTTCTCTACTGCTAGCCACAATCTCACTCCGCGCTACGCATCCTAGCTAAAACATGGATTTTGCAAGATAAGTGGGAAATAATAACTCTCACAAAAAACTCACATTTCACCATCTATTCATAGATGAGCTCCAGCTAAGCCATTGCATTTAGGTGATTAAAATCAACATAGTTGAAAAATTTATTCATATAGGAGAAATAATAATTCCCAAACGACTGTATTTTATGCATAAGGCCATGGTGAATGGCTCCTCATATTCCGAACATTTAACCAATAGGCATGAAAATCTGACCATGAAAGCACTAACAAAGATCATTCCCATACATCAATTCCACCCTAAACAAAAAATAATCGCGGCTGCAACTCTAGCGATCTTGCCCATGACTAGCCTTGCGCAGAGTGCGCCAAATAGCGTGAAGTCGGTAGATGCTAGATCTAATGGCGCACAGATGACTCTTGAGCAAGGCAAGATGGACATCTCGTTTGTTAGTCCTTCACTCATTCGTGTCCGTGTCACCCAGAACCCTAGCTTTACCGCCAGCACCAGCAATATCGTCCTGCCGCGCGATGTGGAAACTAGCGCTCAGGTCAACGAGCAAGACGGTGCCGTTATTATTTCAGCTGGCGAACTGCAGATCAAAGTAGACAAAAAAACCAGCGCTCTCAGCTTTTTAAGCACTACCGACGGCCCCCTACTCAGCGAGCCCAATAGTCCTCGAAAATTCGAGGCCATTGAAATTACGGAACTCAAACTAACAGACACCAAAGAAGTGGCAACCATTGATGGCGGACGTGTCGAAGGTGAAATCGTCGAAACCGGCAAAACTACCAAAGCGTGGTCAGTCAAACACAACTTCAACTGGGCCGATGATGAGGCCATTTACGGCCTGGGCTCACATGAAGAAAACGTGCTCAACCTGCGAGGCAGCCTGCAGTATGTCTACCAGCAGAATATGAAAATTGCCATTCCTGTCATTGTTTCTACCAATGGCTACGGCATTCTTTATGACGCCTGCGGCGAAATACAATTTAACGATACTGAGGAAGGCAGTTTCATTGATCTAGACGCCATTCAAGACCTCGACTACTACTTCATCTACGGGCCTGAACTCGACGACATCGTCGCAGGCTACCGCGACCTAACTGGTTCTGCACCAATGATGCCACGTTACGCGTTTGGTTATGTGCAATCTAAAGAGCGCTATAAGAGTCAAGACGAGATCATTTCCATCGTCGAAGAATATCGTAAGCGTAAGCTTCCGCTAGATATCATTGTACAAGATTGGAAATACTGGCCGACTGGCTGGGGCATTAAACAATTTAGAGAAAGAAGCTATCCAGATCCTACCGCCATGTGTGAGCGCGTGCATGAACTTGGAGCTCACATCATGCTTTCTATCTGGCCACACATTAAAGGAGATCATCCAGAACCCAAAGATATGGCGGAGAAGGGATTCATGCTCAACAATGGCAAAACCTATGATGCCTACAATGAAGTCGCTCGCTCACTCTACTGGAAGTACACTAACGACAACCTTTTCAAACACGGCATCGATGCTTGGTGGTGTGATTGCACTGAGCCGATAGAAGCCGATTGGACGGGCAAGACAAAACTATCACCTAAAGAAAGACGTGACATTAATATCGCATCTCAACGGGCAACATTAGGGCGAGAAAAACTCAACTCATACTCACTCTATCATTCACAAGGGATCTACGAAAACCAACGCAAAACCAGCGAAGAAAAGCGCGTTGTTAACCTCACGCGCTCTGGATATGCAGGCCAACAGCGTTACGGTACGATCAGCTGGACAGGCGACATCTCTGCTCGCTGGGAAGTGCTAGAACAACAAATCCCTTGCGGTCTAAACTTTACCGTCACGGGTAGCCCATATTGGACTAACGACATCGGCGCGTTTTTTGTTAAACCTAGTAAGCGTACTTGGTTTAGAGACGGCATCTACCCAGAAGGCGTTGCAGATTTAGGCTTCCGTGAGCTCTATACCCGCTGGTTCCAGTACGGCTCATTCCTTACTATGTTCCGCAGCCATGGTACCGACACCCCGCGCGAAGTTTGGCAATTCGGTGAGCCCGGCACTCCATTTTATGACACCTTGGCCAAATACCTAGAATTGCGTTATAAGCTGATGCCCTACACCTATTCTATCGCTGGCCAGACTAGTCATAATAACTACACCATGACCCGCTTGTTAGCGTTTGATTTCCGCAAAGACCCGAAGGTTCATGATATAAAAACTCAATTCATGTATGGCCCAGCACTCATGGTTTGCCCAGTTGTCACGCCAATGTACTACGGCGCTGAATCTACAGAGCTCAAAGATGTTGCAAAGACACGTGAAGTTTATCTCCCTAACGACACTGACTGGTATGATTATTGGACTGGCAAAAAGCTTACAGGCGGACAAACAATCACCGCAGATGCTCCGCTAGAAACCATGCCTCTATATGTGCGCGCTGGCTCTATCATCCCAGAGGGCCCAGTCGTCCAGCACACTGGTGAAAACCTCGACGCCGACTGGACCATCCGCGTTTATCCAGGCAGCGATGGCGAGTTCACCGTCTATGAAGACGAGGGGGATAACTACAATTACGAAAAGGGTCAGTTTTCTACCTGGAAAATCAGCTGGGACGAGGCAAAGCAAACTCTATCCATTGGCGAGCGCCAGGGTAGTTATCCTGGAATGGTAAACTCACGCAAACTCAATATTGCGCTGATGAACGACTCCATGGATCAGGTGACGCCAAAGGTCGCAAAAACCGTACAATATACGGGTGAGGCAATCGACGTAGTCATCAAATCGCTGTCAGGCGAATAATTCCTCACATCAACAAATAACCCCCAGCCTCATGAACTAACATCAATGAACCCGCATTTCATCGTCACATCCATTGCCGCAGTGGCTCTTTTAGCGCCACTCTCAGCCAGTGAAGAAAAGGCATCTAGCAGTAACCAACTACCTAGCCACATTGGCAACTCAGAAGGCCTCGTTAACGGAGCCGAGTTTCAAGACCTAATCCTTCCACTAACAAGTAAGAATGGTTTACGCAATGATGTGTGGGGTGCGGATACTAGCAAACCACGCGACCCAAGCCTCGGCATTGAAGATGCTGAATGGTCCTACTGGGGCGGCAATGTATTTCTAGCAGAT
Source organism: Persicirhabdus sediminis (assembly GCF_016595495.1). Classification (GTDB taxonomy): domain Bacteria; phylum Verrucomicrobiota; class Verrucomicrobiia; order Verrucomicrobiales; family Akkermansiaceae; genus Persicirhabdus; species Persicirhabdus sediminis. The sequence goes on along the minus strand of NZ_JAENIM010000041.1, from coordinate 67,893 downwards.
GATGGAAAATATCATTGTTTTGTAGCGCGTTGGCCTGAAAATAGTAAAAAAGGCCACTGGCAATGGCCACGATCAGAAGTTGCTCACGCGGTCGCCGATGATCCAGTTGGGCCATGGACAGTGTTAGGCACAGCCTACCCCTATCTGCGAGATGGACTTGGCCACAACCCTGAGGTTCACCGCCTGAAAGATGGTCGCTATGCTCTGTGGCTCAATAAAGGACTCATCCACGTCACCGAAGGCACTGACGTTAATGGCAAATGGGAAGACCTCGGCACAATTTCGTCGTCACCTAACTGGCACAGGGTTCGCCGCATCCAAGCTAACCCATCTATCGTTATTCGCCAAGACGGCAGCATTCTCTTCTGCTCAAGAGCTGGTGACCTAGGCATCGCCTCTTCAGGAGATCCACTGCAGGCTATAGAAGGAATTAGTGTGACCGACACCATCCCGTTCCGTGGATGCGGGCCAGAAGATCCCGCCATCTGGAAAACTGGCCACCAGTACCACCTGATGTTCAACTACTGGCAAATTCGTACAGCGATCAAGCTGCGCAGTCACGACGGCGTAAACTGGCAGCTCGACCCCGGCATCGCCTACACCCAACAGATAGAAAGATATACTGATGGCACCTTAGTTGACTGGTATAAAGCTGAGCGCCCAAAGATTGTGCAAGATGCCCACGGGCGCGCTACTCACCTATCAGTTGCTATGATTGATGTGAAAAAGGATGCTGACCTTGGCAGTGATAATCACAGCAGCAAACACCTCACCTTACCTCTCGTTGTCGAAGGACTATGCGAGATTCTAAATCAGGACAGACTCACCCCGGAAACTAACGAGGTGAAAATCAAACTCATTGCCGAAGATGGATTCAACCCACTAACTGACGTCGATATCAAGTCGCTGCAGTTTGGTGATCCTAAGCTGGTAGATTACGGCAAAGCCGTGCAGGCGCTAAGTTCTGCAGCCGATGGCGCGGACCTCATAGTCACTTTCAAAGGAACTAACTTTGGTTTCACCGAGGATAGCTTTACTGGCAAAATCCTCGGCAAGCGCAGTGACGGATCAGTCTATTTCGCCTACCCTCGGCTTCCGGGCTTTGTTGATGACCCAGCTGTGCTTGTCGCTGCACCTATCAGCATCGTTGATGGCAAAGCCGTCACTACCGTGAAAAACTTTGGCCTAACAACGAGCAATCCTAGCAAACTTCGCCTACACCTCGGCGACCAACTGGTGAAAGAAATCCAGCTAGATCCAATGCAGCCGTATGAGGAGAAAAAAATCAATATTCAGATAGATGACAATGTCAAAGGTACGCTGAGCGCCAGCTTCTATCCAAAATACCAAACCCATTAAAAATCATCATCCAGCTGGCACCATCACCAGCTGGATGAAAAACTTCGACGAACAACTTAAGCATCCTGCTGCAAGCCAATCGGCCGCTGCCAGCGGAGTTTTTGCTCGATGGATGTAATGACCATACTAGCAATGTCTTTGCCGGTCGCAGTCTCAATCCCCTCAAGGCCCGGTGAAGAGTTCACCTCCAACAACAATGGCCCTTTTTTCGAGCGGATGATGTCCACGCCAGCCACTTTAAGCCCGAGCGCCTTAGCCGCTTTGATTGCTAACTTGCGTTCTTCAGGAGTGATTTTCACCACACTAGCAGATCCACCCTGATGGATGTTAGCGCGGAATTCTCCTGGTGCTGCGGTTCTTTCAATCGCCGCCACCACTTTGTTGCCAATCACAAAACAGCGCAGGTCTTTTCCTGATGCTTCTTTAATGAACTCCTGAACTAGCAAGTTTGCCTTCAGCGATTTAAAGGCATTGATCACCGATTCCGCTGCCTTTTTAGTCTCAGCTAACACCACGCCTCGTCCTTGGGTACCCTCTAGCAATTTCACAATCAATGGCGCGCCGCCCACCATATCGATGAGGTCGCCAGTATCCATCGGCGAATTAGCAAAACCTGTTGTTGGAATGCCAATGCCGCTTTTCAACATCAGCTGGAGAGAAAATAATTTATCGCGCGACTGCGTGATCGCGGATGATGAATTCACTGTGTGAATGCCCATGCTTTCGAACTGGCGAGCCAGCGCACATCCGTAAAAAGTCATGCTAGGACGAATGCGCGTAATCACCGCATCGAGGTCGTTAAGGATACGCCCGCCGCGGTAATGAACTTCTGGCGCCTTATCATCCACGCGCATGTAGCAGTGTTTGATGTTGAGAAATTGCATGTCGTGGCCTCGTTCTTGCCCAGCTTCTAGCAGACGCTTATTGCTGTAGAGATTAGGGTTGCTGGCTAGAATACCAATTTTCAATCCCCCCTGCGGCAGCTCAGGTTTGCCATAATATTCATCCAACTCGTCACGTGATACATCGCGCATCAGGAAACTCTCAGATGGATCTACGATCATGCGCCCGTTCATGGCCTCGCGCCCTAGCAGCATGCGGTAGCCCATGGAATCACGGTTTGCTAGAGTGAGCTCAATCTCGTAATTTTCCCCAGCAATCAGCAAAGTAGCCGCAACCACGTAGCGTGACTCGGTACTACCAGACGAGCTTTTGATCCGACGTTTATCCACCACGGGACGCTCACAGCGCACCACCGTCTTGCGGTCGTCTTGAATAGGATGCACCTCAAAGCTCACCCAGAGCTCATGATCTCGGCGGAAAGTGGTGATGTTAAATGCGTGAATCGAAGAGGTCTTAGCCCCCGAGTCCACTCTAGCCTTAATTGCGGGAATGCCGAGAGTGGGAAACCCACACCACTCTTCAGAGCCAATAATGTGCTTTTTCATATTTTTATCTAATCAGATTACTCACGCATCAGTCCAGCCCGTTAATCGCGAGCTGGCCAATCATAGGGGCGCGTATAGACCTCTTTCATTTAGAAAGAATCCAAGTTGTGTAACAAAATTGTCAAAATGGTCCTCTGCCAATTAGGCAAACGACAGGGCACGCTGTTTCATCTGCGTAGCCATTAGGTTGAGCGCGTTGGCGCGCGTCGGGGCAAGGTGCTCCTTGAGCCCAGTTTTTTCAATGAAGCTCATGTCGGACTGCAAAATATCACCCGGAGTCTCATTATCTAACACGCGGATAAATAGCGCGATCATCCCTTTAGTGATCAATGAATCAGAATCCGCAACATAGCGCATTTTGCCATCTTCAAAGCTAGCATCTAGCCAGACTTGCGACTGACAACCTTGGATTTTTCTATCCTCAGTTTTCAATGAGTCATCCATCGCCGAGAGCCTCTTGCCCAAGCCGATCACGTATTCATAACGTTCCTGCCAATCTTGGAACAGACCCAGTTCATCCAATAATTCAGATTCTTTTTCAGCAATGCTCATGACTTCAAAGCACAGATAGCTAGCATACGCCAGTTTGCAACGAAATTTCTTTATCGCCAGCCAATTGCTATGAAATCGTTAGTTATAATTTATTTTTTTCATCTCATCTGGCGGGTTGGCCAACTCATTCAGCTACCTCGATTTACCTTACAATTCATCAGATTACGTTTATAAAATGATAAAATAAGCCACAGTTTCGATAGTTCTGAGGCTATGAAAGCTAGCAAATCCATGCCATCTTACAAATAAGCCAATATTGAGAACGCACAAAGCTCAGCCTATATCCTCACAGTAACCTCTAGTTCGCAGCCCAAACTTTTAATATGTATCAACAGAAGCCTCGCACATCCACGGCCAACAAAATAGTCTACACCGCCCTCTTTCTGGTATTCTGCGCCGTTGGCTACGTAGAACGCGATTCTATCGCAGGAATCTTTGGCTTCCCACCGATTACCAATTCCCAGCCAGAAGAAGAAGTCGCAGATGACGCTCAGGCTGCAGACACACAGATCGCTGAAAATGAAACCTCTGGTGACGCGAGCGGCAAAAAAGTAACCATCATTCAGGGACGCAGCCTGCGCCCAGAAGCCGACGATAGCGAGCTATCCGCTAGACTCTCTAACGCAGCTCACTGGCAAGCTGAAGACGACGGCGAGATCACTGAAGCCACCTTAGGTAATGAGAAAAAAGATTACACCGGCATTGCCGATACCAAAACCATCGACGCAGTCGACTTTGACGAAACGCCACCCGCGCCAAGCGACGAAATCATCCAGCCAGCTGTGATTTCTGGCCCAGGAAGCGCTAATTTCTCACTTCGCCACGATGGTGTCTTACATATCGCCGCCGCTACCACTCAGGCCTACTTTCCACAGGCTAACGGCATCCAAGGAATCGAAAGCAAACTCGACCCGAAAAACGGCAGCCTAACGATTAATCCACAACAACTGAGCATTAACTACCAGCCTCAGAGCGGATTTTCTGGCATCGATAACTTCGAAGTCACCGTTAACTTCCAACAGTCTAGCGAAAACTTCAAAGTGAATGTGTTTGTTCGCGACAATACTCCGCAGCCAGTTATCACCGGAAAAACTGCTTTCGAAGAAAATTTTGACGGCGATAACTGGACCAAATCATTAGCGAAGAAAAAATCCACTCGCCTAGTCCAAGGAGAAGAGTCTGGTGAATTGCCTATCACTCCGTGGCTCTGGGGTGGCAGCAGCAGAACTTCCAGCGTAAACTGCATTACCTACAATGACAGCAAGCAAGTCTTCAGCTCAGCCACAACTGGTAATAACCTCTGCATTGCTGGTAGAACTTGGGTCGCCGTGCCCGTCAATCTTAAAGCAGGTAAATCCTACCAGATCTCGCTCGACCACGGCGCAGAAAAGGCATCTAGCAAGACCCACGTCATCCTCTGGGACGGCAAGCCAGATGCAACTCTGGTAGATTCTAACCCAGACTTTGGCAAAGCCATCTTCCACAGCTATTTCTTCAATGAGAAAGCAGAAGAGCGCCACAGCAAATTCCAAACACCAGCCATTTATTTCCGTAATCAGCCTTATCTGATATTCGGGCACTACGAAGCTAACGCCTCAAACAGAATTCACATCGATAACATCAAGATCGAAGAAATTACGAATCGCGAGCCGCTTACAGCGCAACAAATTGCCGCCAAACCAGCGCAAGATACCATTCCAGCATCGTGGCCATTCAGCTCAGACAAACCAGCTGAAATCGTCGCCGCTGCTAGAATTGCTGGCGCCTACGCAGCCGCCAGCCCACAGGGCAACTATGCAGTGGAAATCCGCGACATTCGCGGCCAGATGATTCAATCATTCACCCGCGACGAGTTAGCCAAGGCAGCTGGTGTTTCACTGTCCTCTAGCAGTTCAGGACCATCAGCGCTCGCCTTCACCGCCTCAGGCCGCCAGCTCTTCATCAGCGTGCAAGGCGACAACGGCAAAGGCGCGGTCGTCTCATTCAACATCAATACAAAAAAAACCGAGCGCTTCCTTTCTAATATCGCTCTCAATACATCAGGGTCATTCCAAAAAACAGCCCTCGCTCACCAAGCTGGTATTCTCTATCTATCCACTGCCCAAGGCGAAATCATCAATTACAAAGCCGACCGCAATGATAAGACAGGCAAACAGCTAAGCAAAGTCACCCTGCCTGCGCAGGAACCATCAAAAATGGTCACCAGCATGGCGGTCGATGACATTGATGGCATTCTCTATCTATCTACCGCAGAGACTCTCTACGCTGCCCCATGCCAGAAAGACCTCAAGCTATACAAATTCTATAGCATCAAAAACATCCAGTCTATCAGCTTCACCCGCAGCTACGGCAACGACAACAAAGAAGGTCTATTCATTCTGCAACGCGCTGGCGACCGCGCCGCCCTCCTTCACCTTCCAGCTACTAGCCTGCGCGCGCGCCAGCCAGTGGCCAACTACTACGCCGTAGTTACCCAGCCGTGGATTGATATTGCAGCTACTTCTGGAGGCAAGATCCTAACGGCATCTAGCGACTCACCACTTTCCATGACCTCAGATCGCTACGATCAGAAAATGGACTTCGAAGAATGGCTGCGCGATGAGTTTAACCAATACATCGTCCTTGCTAAAAACAACCTGTGGCCAGGCGACACCCCTGAAGGCTGGGTCAACTCAGCCTGCGGCACGATGTACTTTGGCATCAAAGGTCACACTGGCTCAGCTGGCTGGCAATCACTCATGTTCATCCTCGATGAAGAAATCAACGGCGCTACCGATACCGAAGAGATCATCGAAAAAATCATCACTCGCTACGCGGGTCTGCACCCAGATGGCCTCAAACCAAAACTCATCGAAGGTCACCTGCTCTACGACTACAATATCAAAACTGGCGATGGTGGACGCGACTTCAGTGACATCTATGAAATGATCAAATTCATGCGCGCCGCCGTCTACGCCAAACACCGCTACCCAGACAATAAGGTGATCGCCGCAGGCATCGATAAGGTGAACCGCGATATCAAAAATGTCGCCGAGAGAATCCGTGAGTACGGCATCGTCACCATGTCTAACGATCAACACGGTCCTAAATTCTCAGACTGGAATAGACCTCGCCGCAGTGGCCCAAACTATCAGGAAAGCTACATGTATGCAGAAATGGCCGCCGCCATTGACCATACTAGCACCCAGCCATATGTAGACTTCCTTCACGATGTAGATAAAGTTCCGCACGGTTCTGAGTACCTCAAAGGCGAACCTACCATCCACTGGGGTCACCCAATGTTTGTCCCTACCTACGGTCACATCATTTTCAGAAATTACCGCCAATCACCAAAATGGCGCCAAGACTTCATCAACTTCTGCATGGGCTTCTCCGCCTGGTCAGATGATCAAGCACCACACTACCTCGGCGCATTCTCAGCTGGTAACTTCGGCGATGGATTCGAAGCCAGCTCACTGCGTAAAACAACTAACACGCTAACTCACTTCCCGTCATTGCTCGCCCGCGGTATCTACTCTGACGCCGTAGCCGTAGCTGGGGCATACATGGCCTACCGCGAAGACAAACGCGATCACATGTATTCGTTCTCAGACAAACCAGGTGCTCACATGTTAGGACGTCACTCTAATGAGAAACTCATCTGGTCTCACAGCCGCTGGGGCATGGTTGACGTTCACTTCGGCGCACACGGACTGGCCGAACTCATCCAACCGGGCATCATCGACTCAGCGATTGCTAACAACCTCTACCGCGAGCTGGAAATCAACAAAAACACAGATGGCTCAGTCACCCTGAATTTCTCAGACATGCGCCCACAACGCGTGCTCGCTAGTACTGACGGTAGAGCCTGGGATAGCTACGGCGCTCAGCTCACGCCATTCACCATTCCAGCTGGCAATAACTACAAACACTTCCGCACCATTCCAGCTGAAGGCTCACCACTCTATCTAGCTAACGGAGATTTCTCAGAAAAACTCAGTCATTGGAAACCATTCCGCAATGCCACCGCTAAAGTAGCTCACTCAGCTAGCCTAGCTGGTGGAGTAGCTACGGTAACCAGCAATAACCGCGGAGCCGTCTATCAAACCGTCGATGTCTCTAATCAATTTGAAGGCACTGAGTACAAAGTGAGAGCCATCACTAGCAGCACACGCGGTAAACCTAGTGCCGGCAAACTCTTTGTCATCTGGGATAAGGACGACAAACTCGGCACAGGAACAATCAGCAATGCAGAATCCAAAGTGATCAACCAGGGCGTCTCTATCGCCGAGCTAGAAGTAGCTACTAGCAAACCAGCTGGAGCTAACTACATGCACGTTTGCCTATTCCCTAACGGCACCAGCAGCTTTGCTGCCGTTTCAGCCGTGCGCATGGGTGCGCTAGTCCCAGCAGAGAATCCAAGCTTTGAGTCCGGCAAACTTACCGGCTGGAAAACCGACAAAGCTTCTGAAGTCACCATCAAGGTCGTTAAAGATAGTAAAGCCTATCATGGCGATCACGCTCTCAAGATGAGCATCAATAAAAAGGCCAAACGACCAGAGGCAACCGTCTCTCAGAGATTTGATGTCTCAGCGGACCCGATCAGCACACGCTATCGTGCACGCGTTAGAGTCACTGGTTTACAAATGGAAAATGCCGATGCCTACATCAATGCGAGCTTCCGCGAGAAGACATCTGACGACAAACCGTCACGCACCTCATACGGGCAGACTGTACGTAACCAAACTCGTGATGAATATATCTACATCACCTTCCGCAAACGCGAAGATACAGAGAAGATCTTAGACATCACGCTAACAACAGCTGGAGTTCGCAGCAGGGACGCTGGCTCTCCTGCCGCTGAAATCCTCTTCGACGACTTCCAACTGCTACGCATGACGCCGTAGTTAGCCGATTATATATTTAACCAAATTTCCCCGTGCCAGCTGACCCAGCTGACATGGGGAATTTTTTATCTAGCTAGCTGGATTATTTACTCAGCAAATCTAGCTGCTGACTAATGACCTTCTCAGAGACTTTTCCAGCAACCGGCAAACTCGGAGCAAATAACTTCACTCGATATTCAGCGAGTAACCAACCAACCTCATCGAGGTCTTCGTTATCCGTATTGGCATCAACGGCATCTAACCACTTATCCCAAAGCGGATGCAGTTGGTCCATCTTCTCCACATCCTTGATCAGCGGAAACTGATCGATGCGCTGCAGTCGTTGAACCATCGCTTTGAAGTAACGTGGGTATTCTTTTAGACGTGGGCCAGCGCGCTCGATAAACCCAGCGCGCAGCAAAAATGCCATCTCGTCGCGTAAATCATCAGCCACTTCACCAAGATGTCTATCAGACTGGTTTTTCTCCACCCAGTCGTTGACCTCACGGTGCAGTGAAATCACTTCTTCTATCACCTCGGCCCATTGCTTAGCCATGTGGTGCAATTCGCCTCTAGCATTTTCAGCAGCCAGCGCAAATCCATTGGCCTCCCGTGCCAGCGGGTAGCCCAAGGTGGAAACCACCGTTAAGTTGACCAAATCATCAAAGTTGCGGCCACCATCGGCACCGAGCAATGGCAAGGTCATCTTGCCTTCAAAGCCTAAAGGAAATTGCTTCTGCAAATGTCTAACTTGGCTACCGTATTGTTTTTCAAACAACTTCGCGCAGCCAACTCGATGCAGCCTATCAGAGGTCATTTTATAAACCGGCACCTTGACGCCAAATGACCATTCTTTTTCAAAATACAAGGCAGGGAAACCAATCGCGCCCGTGCCATTGTCTGCCACCACTTGCTCAGGTAACTCTCCGCACTCCCAGCCTTTCATGCCTGTGCTCTCCCACGCTTGTGATACCGCTTTCTCAACCCGCTCGCCTAACACATCAGCCAACTGCAGGCATAGTTTGTCGAGGTCATTGCCGCTAGCCAGTTCATTAGCGTCATCATCATAAACCCACAGCTTGGCATGTAGGTAGTCAGGTGAGCGATTCACATCAAACATCTTCGGCTCCACCCACTGGCCAGATTTCTGACTGAGGTAATCAGCCAGTTCAACTAACAATCCACGCTTGGGCTGCTGCGACCACCAAAGCTCAGTAAATTCTTCCGCCTTCTCCGCCACAGGGTTGCAGCTGATGCGCACTTGCTTAGGCAATGAGCGGATGAGGAAATAAATCTTCTCTTCCAACATCCCCGGCACTAACCACTGCGGTAGCCAAGATGGAATTCCAGCTAGCTGGTCGATATGCACGCCTATCGTTAGACCGTCATCCACTTCCCCCGGCGCGTAGCGGTAATAGAGCTGATATTCTTGCTCACCGTGAACTAAAATGTCTGGAAATGCAGCAGTCAGGTCATCGCCTAACTCTTCGTAGACGACATCGCCGATAGGCACAAAAAGCGCCTTTGGATTGTCATTTTCCAGCTTCGTGCGCCAGCGGTGAAATGCCTTTGCCGTGCACATTCCAGCTGGAATCAACTTCTGGAAAAACTCCACTACCCCTTCGTCATGCCAGAGACCACCACCGCGGCGCAGCTTGTGCTCGAGGCTTTCCACTTCGGTCTTCAGCCTATTGAGGTGTTTGAGAAATGGTGGTTTGGAACGCAAGCCACCACCTAACAAACCTTCTAAAATAAAGACTTCGCGAGCAGCTTGCTCATCCACACGACCATAATGAACGCGTCTGTTAATGATAATCTTCAGCCCGCCACACAGCACGGTCTCTTTACCATAAACTGCACCGTGCTTTTTGTCCCACATCGCGCTGTGGTACTGGCTGCGGCACAAATGGGGTGCAATATCTTCCAGCCACTCAGGCTTCATCACAGCTACTTTTCGCGCCCATACACGGCTGGTATCTACCAGCTCGAAAGCTAACAACCACTCAGGGCTCTTCTTCAGTGAGAACAAGCCTGAACCAGGGAAAACAGCAAACTCACGCCCACCAGCGGCTTTGTAGCCACGGCGTTCTTTTTCAAAAATACCAAACTGCCGCGGCACCCCAGCTAGAATACTGCGGTGAATATTTTCGTAAGCAGCCAGTCCGTTAGACTCAGCCGCCAGCTCGACCTTGAGCTCTGGCTGAGGATTCTCAGCTGGCTGGTTTTCACGTTTGCCTCGGCGACGGCGCTGCGGCCTAAATGTCTGAATGCAGATTCGTGTGAGCTCGCGTTGCAGGTTATCCCACTCGAGCACGCGACGGAAATTCAGGTACCTTTGCTTACAGAATTTTCTCAGCTGGTTGCGTTTCCACTTTTTGCCTTCACGGAAAGTTAGGATATCCCGCCACAGGTGCAGCAGCGACATGAAATCACTATCTACATCTTTCCACTTTGCGTGCGCGGCATCGGCTTCTTGCGCTTTTTCAGCTGGCCGCTCGCGTGGATCCATGATGCTGAGTCCAGACACAATGACTAACATCTCAGCGAGACAATCTTCGCGATAACCTTCTAGCAACATGCGCCCAAGACGAGGGTCCACAGGTAGTCGGCTGAGATCTCTACCCAGCGGTGTTAGCTGATGCGTTTCACCAATAGCGCCCACTTCGCGCAAGGTTCGATACCCCTCACTAACGTGTTTGGCCGTTGGTGGGTCAATGAATGGGAACTCGGTGATTTCAGGCAACTTCAGCGCCATCATGCGCAGAATCACACCTGATAGAGCGGACCGCCTGATCTCAGGATCGGTAAACTCACTGCGCTCGAGGAAATCTTCTTCATCGTAAAGGCGCACACAAACACCCGGACAAACACGACCGCATCGGCCTTGTCGCTGACGCGCACTGGCCTGGGAAACTGGCTCAATCTGTAAGCGCTGGATTTGTCTCTGCGGGCTGTAGCGGCTCACTCTAGCAATACCACTATCAATGACATAAACCATGCCCGGAATCGTCAGTGATGTTTCGGCCACGTTAGTAGCCAGCACAATTCGCCGCCTACTTTTCATTGGCGTAAATACACGCTGTTGGTCGCCAATTCCCAATCTAGCAAACAATGGCAAAATATCCGTGCGCGGATACTGACGCCCTTCTAGCGTATCAGCCACCTCGCGGATTTCTCGCTCACCTGGCAAGAAGACTAACACATCACCAAGCTTGTCCTTTTTCGATAGATCGTCCACTGCACGCGCCACGTGGCTAGCTAGATCTTCACGATCCAGCTGCGGCAGGTACTGCAAATCCACTGGGAAAGTTCTCCCCTCCACTTCCAGTACTGGTGCGTCATTGAAAAACTCAGCAAATCCACCAGCATCCAGCGTTGCCGAGCTAATGATCAGCTTGAGGTCTTTGCGCCGCACTAACAGCTGCTTCAAATACCCGAGCAAGAAATCGATATTCAAGCTACGCTCGTGCGCTTCATCGATCATGATGCAGCTGTACTGACGCAGATCTTTGTCGCTGAGAGTTTCAGCTAACAAGATACCGTCAGTCATGAACTTCGCCTCAGTCTCTTTGTTGAATGATTCATCAAAGCGCACCTGATAGCCGACTTCATTTCCCAGCTGGACTTTAAGTTCTTCGGCGACACGTTTGGCCACACTCACCGCCGCAATTCGTCGCGGCTGGGTACAACCGACACGCCCTTTAGCGCCCACGGAGGCTGCCCATTCGAGCGCCATTTTTGGCAGCTGAGTAGTTTTACCCGAACCGGTATCGCCAATCACAACAACCACTTGATGCCGAGCCAAGGCATGCAAAATATCTTCCCGGCGTCTGCTGACGGGTAACTCAGGATAGGCAATGGTGGCTGGATCAATAGGCATCGCGGTAGCCAGAGAGGTACGCAATCGCCCACAAGATTCAAGGATATTTCCCCATCACTCGTCTTCCAGCTGGCGACTATTTACGTTTCCACTGGATGCCGCGGGCTGGTGTCGGTTTGGCTGCCGCTCCTGTGGCAGGCGCAGATGGCTCTTCGTCATCAGATGTTTGTGGGTAAATAGCAAACTTCACCTGCACTAGTGAGCGAATAGGAATGGTGCCGCGGGTGGGCGATACGCCCGTGCCATCAGTCTCTGTATCTAGTGCTGGCAAGACCCCGTGAATGTAGCGGTCCGCGCCAGTGTGATCTTCTATCAAAATCGGCTCACCTAACGCCATGCCCAGCGAGCCCGCCATCGCCCGCGCCTTCAGCTTGGCAGCGTCTATCGCCTTTACGCGCGCCTTGGCTTGTTGCTCTTTTTCGTCATTGAGTTCAAAATCCACCGTCTGAATATTCACGCTAGGCATCTTCGCCAGGCCCACCCAGATTACCTCATATTTGCCAAACTCTGTGCTGGTAAAAACTACGGTATTGATCGCCCGATAGCTCTCTTTCCCTTTGCCTCCATTGCTGCCAGCCAGCTCGTTAAGACGCACACGGGAAATGCGCATGTTTTCAATCGAGATCCCATTGCCGCTAAGGAATGTTTTCACATACTTCATCTTCTCCTTCTGCTCGGATACCACGATTTCAGGATCCGCGCCCTCGGTATTCACAACAAATACCCACTCCATGTAGTCGGGAAATAATTCCAATTTTGCCGATCCCACCACGCTCACGTGCGGCGGCTCCATCACCTCTGCGATAGCCAATGAGCTGATGCTCCAGCTGGCTAAAATATGCAACCACCACTTCATAAATAGCAACTTACCGCCAATATGATAATTCTCAAGTGGGCCAGCTAGACCAGCTACCCTAAAAGTGTTAGCCTGTGGCGTTTTTCCTAGGTCTTATCACCAGCCTGCAAATAACCAAACCAGCTCCCCATCCCATGGCCGATCATTCATTTCTCCCAAAAACTGCAAACTACCAAAAGCTGCTCTCATACCAGAATGCGGAAATCGTTTACGACCTCACCTATACTTTTTGTCAGCGGTTTTTACGCCGCGGTGACCGCACGATTGATCAAATGATCCAAGCCGCTCGCTCAGGCAAACAAAACATCGCGGAGGGATCCAAAGCCGCCAAAACTTCCACCGAAATGGAACTCAATCTCACCAACGTCGCCAGAGCGAGCTTAGAAGAATTACTCGTCGACTACCTAGACTTCCTGCGCATACGCAAATTCACCATTTGGGAAAAAAATAGCCAACAGGCACTTTATGTCCGCCAGCTAGCCCAACGCGACGATGAAAACTACGCCAGCTGCTACCAAGAATTTGCCGAAGCGCCCAGCTGATGTCGTCGCTAACATTGGTGTGTGCCTAACCCACCAAGCTAACTACTTGCTAGACAGGAAAATCAAAAAACTAGAAAACGACACTGTCACCAAAGGCGGTATCAAAGAACAAATGTACCGCGCTAGGTCACAGCACCGCTCAGCTAGATGATGTATTAGTTAGTCTTTTGAGGCTCTTGTAATAAGACACCGTATTGTAGCTTATTATCTACGAGCGAAATGTAGCTCCTATCTACTAAATCTGCATACACTCTAGCTGGATCAATTTGGTCATTATTCAATTTATTCTTCAGCCAGTTGATCAGCTTCCCCCTGCTGCTAGGTCGCGAGTCAGCTTTACATTTTTGCAGCTGGCCAGCTGCTTTTAAAAACCCTAACTCGTAATCAGTAGGTATTTCATCCGTGGCCTTCTTCGCAGTTTCTTTCTTTGCAGTGGCTTTCTTTGCAGTGGCTTTCTTTGCTGTGGCTTTTTTTGCCGTGGCTTTTTTTGCCGTGGCTTTTTTCGCTGTGGCTTTTTTCGCTGTGGCTTTTTTCGCCGTGGCTTTTTTCGCCGTGGCTTTTTTCGCTGTGGCTTTCTTCGCTGTGGCTTTTTTCGCTGTGACTTTTTTCGCTGTGACTTTCTTCGCTGTGGCTTTCTTCGCCGTGGCTTTCTTCGCTGTGGCTTTCTTCGCAGTTGCTTTCTTCGCCGTAGATTTCGTAGCCTCATTGATGCTCACCCGCTTGCATTGGCGACCAATCGAATTCAAATGCGCCACAATGCCATCAAAACCTTTATCTTTGGAAATCACATGAAACTCCGTCACTTTCGCCGCCTGCATATGATGAACACCTAGGTACATGGCTAGATGAAAATCCAAATTGTTATTTCCAGTCGACGCCATCCTCAAAAGCTCTAACTGAGTAAACGAATCGGTAGGAATATCACCAAAGTTGATTTTCTTATGCCGTGGTCCGCAAAAAATAATCACCTTCTGGTATTTACCTAGCTCAAGGTTTTCTAGTGTCCCGACATTCTCAAAATCAACAAAGGCCCATAACATAACAAATAGTTGATTAGCCTAAGCAGGAATGAATGACGATGACTAATTCGATATAAACAAAAAAAGGTCGAGGATTTCTCCCCGACCTTTTGCTCTTCTCCAGCTAGCTGGAATTATTCTTTGCCAAAGCTCAGCGCATCTCCAACGACATCGGCTTTGATCACGTCGCCGTCGACAAAGTTGCCTTCTAGCACTTCTAAGCTGAGCGGATCTAGCAAGTGGTGTTGGATTGCCCGCTTGAGCGGACGCGCACCGTACACCGGATCGTAACCTTCGTTAGCAATCAGCTCCTTGGCATCACTGCTCAGCGCGAGTCCGAGCCCTTGTTTGGCTAGGCGCTTGCGCACACGGTCCAGCTGGAGCTCGGCGATCTCGGTGATCTCCTCGCGTTTGAGCTGATCAAAGGTGACAATCTCGTCGATGCGATTGAGGAACTCAGGTCTGAAATGAGCTTTCAGCGCCCCCATCACTTTGCTTTCGCGTTGCTCGGCGTTAGGTTCGTCGACGATGAACTGGCTACCAATGTTAGAAGTCATCACCAGCACGGTATTCCTGAAGTCTACCGTACGACCTTGACCGTCAGTGATGCGTCCATCATCCAACACTTGCAGCAGAATGTTAAATACATCTGGGTGGGCTTTTTCAATCTCGTCAAACAAAACCACCGAGTACGGCTGACGCCTAACGTGTTCTGATAGCTGGCCGCCTTCTTCGTAACCAACGTATCCTGGAGGCGCTCCGACCAGCCGCGAAACCGAGTGCTTCTCCATGTACTCAGACATGTCGATGCGCACCATGGCGCCCTCGTCGTCAAACAAGAACTCAGCTAGCGCCTTAGACAACTCAGTTTTCCCCACACCAGTCGGCCCAAGGAAGAGGAACGAGCCGATAGGTCGATTCTCATCCTGCATGCCAGCTCGCGCACGACGCACGGCGTTAGAGACGGCTTTCACCGCCACTTTCTGGCCAATCACACGCTCACCGAGTCGTTGTTCCATTTTGACTAACTTCTGACGCTCACCTTCTTGCAGTCGGCTGACGGGAATACCTGTCCAGTTAGCCACCACGCGGGCGATGTCTTCTTCGGTCACTTCCTCTTTGAGGATGCGCTCGCCGCCCTGCATCTGCTCGAGCTTCAGCTGGGCTTTTTCGAATTCCTCCTCGGCAGCTGGAATTTCCCCGTAGGTCAGCTCAGACGCACGGTTCAGGTCACCCAGCCGCTTGGCTTGTTCCGCTTGATTTTTCAGTTCTTCAATGCGTTCTTGAGCATTCCTAACAACATCAATAACGTCTTTTTCGTTGCGCCACTGAGCCATCAAGCCAGATGATTTCTCTTTCAAGTTAGCCAGCTCTTCGGAGACTTTTTCCAGCCGAGTTTTACTACCTTCATCATCTTCTTTTTCCAGCGCCTGACGTTCCATTTCCAGCTGCATCACCTGCCGCTCGATCTGGTCAATCTCCGTAGGCATTGAGTCTAACTCGATCTTCAAGCGAGACGCGGCTTCATCGACCAAATCAATTGCCTTGTCGGGCAAAAATCGATCGGTGATGTAGCGATCACTCAGCGTAGCCGCTGCGATCAGCGCACCATCTTTGATCCTAACACCATGGTGAACTTCGTAGCGCTCACGCAATCCACGCAGAATCGCAATCGAGCTCTCCACCGATGGCTCGGCACACATGACTGGCTGGAAACGACGCTCTAGCGCCGCATCTTTTTCCACGTACTTGCGGTACTCGTCCAGCGTGGTAGCGCCAATAGTATGTAGCTCGCCGCGCGCTAGCTGAGGTTTCAGCAAGTTAGAAGCATCCACCGCCCCCTCGCTCGCGCCTGCGCCAACGATGGTGTGCAACTCGTCGATGAACAAAATGATTTGACCGTTAGACTCCGTCACTTCTTTAAGAAATGCTTTGAGTCGGTCTTCGAACTCACCGCGGTATTTAGCACCAGCAATCATGCCGCCGAGATCGAGTGTGACCACCCGCTTGTTGCGCATGGCATCCGGCACATCACCGCTAACAATACGTCTAGCTAGTCCTTCGACGATGGCAGTTTTACCCGTTCCTGGCTCACCAATGAGCACGGGGTTGTTTTTGCGGCGGCGCGAAAGCACCTGCATGACGCGGCGAATCTCTTCGTCGCGACCAATCACCGGGTCGATTTTCCCCTCTCTAGCTAACGCAGTTAGATCCTGACCGTATTTTTCTAATGCCTGATATTTTCCTTCGGGGTCTTGGTCGGTCACCTTCTGGCTGCCGCGCACATCCTTGAGCGCCTGCATGAGTTTTTTCTCATCCAGCCCTGCATCTTTGAGCAGCTTCCCAGCGGGGCTATCACTCTTCAGCGCGCCGAGCACAAAGTGCTCCACACTCAGGTATTCATCGCCTAACTTCTCTCGCTGGTCGTCCGCTTCCTGCATCGCCATGCGCAGGCCGTAGCTAAGCTGCGGCTGCGAGCTGGCACCACTCACGCTTGGTTCTTTTTGTAGCTGGCTGGCCGTAGCGGCCTTCAGTTGGGTCACATTCACCCCTGCTTTTTCTAATATAGGAGCAATGATTCCGCCGTCTTGCTGCAGCAGCTCAAAGAGCACATGTGCGCTCTTCAGCTCTGCATGCGCTGACTTCATCGCCAGCTGTTGGGCCGACTGCAGCGCCTCTTGTAGTTTTACTGTTAATTTGTCCTGTCTCATTTTTTAAATTTCCTTTCTAGTCTTTGTGATAAACATTTATTTGCTTACTTATTACTACTAAGGCGTCATCATAGCAACTATTTGTTCACCAATTTTGTATTATTTTTTTGCTATGATTTTCCCAACGATCTCGGCTGAATGAAAAAATCCACTGTTCATGATAAGGAAAATGAGCTGATTTCGCGAGATTCTTTTGCACTTTGGCGAAATCTACGTACACAATAGCTGCGCCAGCCGCCACAGCTGGCCACATCATCCCACAAACTATGGCAGCCACACCACAGCGCACAAGCGGATCCGTAGCCCGCGACGACTACCTCGAGCAAATCTATCACCTGATGGAACAAAAGGGGTACGCCCGCGCTGTGGACATTTCTCGCAACCTCGGCATCTCGCAATCCAGCGTGACCAATATGCTGCAGAAACTCGACGCCGAAGGCCTGCTCAACTACGAGCGCTACCGTGGCATCACCCTCACCGAGCAAGGCACCGAGATTGCCAAAGCTATCATCGCGCGCCATGAAATGCTAACACGCTTCCTGCGCCTGTTTGGCATCGCTGAGGAAACTATCTACGCCGACGTCGAAGGCATGGAGCACCACGTCTCACGCGCTACCCTAGAAGCCATCCGCGCCCTAACCCAACATCTGGAAACTAATCCAGCGACGCTGAAAGAGATTGTCTCTCAGATGTCACTGCCGGAGAGTTAGAATGAGCATTGCCCCTACATCAACTACGCGTAACAATTGTCTTCAATGAAAGCTGAGTTTACTGATTTTATAGAAAATACTTATCACAGAGAGATTGATAGCATTTCAATTAGTGATCTGGATGGGCTGCTTCACGAACTTACAACTCAGCACAAAGACGCCAGCGTTAGCCTAGTTTTATCAAGATCGGATGCTGATTATATCTCGGTAGATCTTGTTGGAGAAAATGTCTACCTCGTGCAATTTGAGCGCATAGCCCAGAATGGTTCATTTTTCACAAGACTCTTTAAAAGTAGCAACATATCCAAAACGATTGACGGCCTATCAGCTACAAAACAGCTAGCTCATGACTATATGGTCAATGAACGCCTCTCGTTTGAGAAGATGCACAGCTAAGCTGAAAATTACCAGCGAGAGACAGACTACTCTTAGCAATCTATCAACGGGCTTAAACAAAAACCCAACACAGAAATGCTGGGTTATGCTCTTTGGCATCCACTAAACGAGACACATCACTCGATTCTCTAGTAACCTCATTAACCAACAATCGGGCCAAAGCTTCTCAGCTGGACCACTGGTCGTTCTTCAGCATCGCTCTTCGCCAAATCGACAGACAATTTAATCAACCAATCATTATTACCTTGGCCGTCGACGATGACTTGCTCGACCAAGTATTTACCAGGCTGGCTCTCCGTATCGAGGTAGAAATGTTTGGCATTTCGCGCCTCGGGATCGAGACGCATCATGTCGTGTTGGTCAAAATATTCATCCATCAACGGGTCCAATCTAGCTACCGTCCACAGCTCACCATCTTCGTCAGCTGGCTCTATCATCTCAATCAGCTGGCTAAGTCTGTCGTGAGCTAGCTCTTTCACAAGTGAGAAAGCAGAATGCCTAAGGGCGCGCTGGAATTCCTTCTTGCGGCGAGTATACGGCTGCTTTTTCGCTGGATGGCTGGCGGCACTTTCTTCCACCACACGCTCTGGGTTCTTCAGCAGCTCCCATTCATCTAGCAAGCTGGAATCCACCCCACGCAGGATCTCTTCGAGAAATTCTTTGGCTTCGTCTAACTCCTCGGTAAAGCTAGCTGGAGGCACGGTTTGATCTAGCACCTTATACACCTCTGATAGATGGCGAAGCAGCACAGCCTCGCTGCGCTCTAGCCCGTACTCTTTGATGTAGTCTTCAAAGTTCTGATAGTTTTCATACATCTCACGGGCAATGGATTTTGGTCGAATATTTTCGGCATCCACCCATGGATGTTTGGCGATGAAATCATTGAAGGTATTGTAGATGAAATCTTTGCCCGGTTTTGGCCACTCAACTTCTTCCAGCTGCTCCATGCGGTCGTCGTAACTCACCCCATCTTCTTTCAGCTCGTTGATCAGCTCGCGTTTGAGTTTATTTTCCTGCGCCATCAGAACCATGTTAGGGTTCTCCAATATGGCCTCAACCAGTGAGAGCACATTGAGTGAATAATCCGGCGCTTCGCGATCTAGCAGCGGAATGGAATCGATGAGATACAATCCTAATGCTTGGTTCATGGTGAAATCTTCCTGCATGTCGACGTGCAGTTTCACCTTCGTTAGAGACGTCCGCTCAGCAGGAGGAATGATTTCTAATACCCCACCCTGGACCAATCCACGGAACAAGGCAAATGACTGCTTCTTCAGCTTCGCCTTGCGGTTATCATTTTCGTGGCAGCTCTCAATGATGCGCTTGAGCTCGCCGCAGCCGTCCTCACCTTCCCGGCTGAGTACGTTGAGCAAGATGTTATGACGGGTGATAAATCGTGATACAAGCGGCTCTGGAGCCGCGTCAATGAGCTTACGGAATGTGGCTTCATTCCAGCTAACAAACCCACGCTCAGGTGGCTTTTTCTTCACCACTTTGCGTTTTTTGGTGCTCGCTGCGGCCTTTTCTTCAGCGCGAATATTTTCGATCACGTGCTCGGGAGCTTGCGCCACCACGTAGCCGACATCATCAAATCCACGACGGCCAGCGCGGCCAGCGATTTGTTTGAAATCACGCACCGTTAGAATCTTGGTGCCCGATCCATCAAATTTGCACAGCTGGGTAAACAAAACCGAACGGATAGGCACGTTGACACCAACGCCCAGCGTATCGGTTCCACAGATCACCTTCAGCAATCCACGCTGCGTTAGTTTTTCTACCAGAATACGATATTTTGGCAGCAAGCCAGCGTGGTGGATACCAATGCCATGGCGCAGCAGCTTGCTCACTTCTTTGCCGTATGGGCTGCGGAAGTTGGCATCTTTCAGCGCCTCAGCGATCTCTTTTTTCTCTTCCTTGGTGCAGACGTTAGAGGACATCAAATTCTGCGCGCTCTCGGCACACGAACGCTGAGTGAAATGCACCAAATAGACAGGTGCTTTATTTGCCTCCACCAGCTCAACTACTTTCTCTTGCAGCACGGTCTCGGAGTAATCAAACTCTAGCGGAACCGGACGTTGGTCGGACTGCACCAGCGCCACTTCAGCTTGAGTGAGTTGTTCGATTTCGTCTTGGAAAAACTGAGTATCACCGATAGTAGCTGACATCAAAAGGAAGCGCGACTGAGGCAGCGTAAGCAATGGCGCCTGCCACGCCCAGCCACGATCGAGATCTGAATAGTAGTGAAATTCATCCATGATGACATCATCCACATGCGCTTTGCCGCCTTCGCGCAGCGCCACGTTAGCTAGAATCTCAGCGGTACAACAGATCACGGGCGCCTTTGGATTGACCGTTGCATCACCTGTGATCATGCCGACATTGTCGGGGCCAAACACTTTACACAAGGAAAGGAATTTCTCATTGGCCAGCGCCTTGATCGGCACGGTATAATACGACTTGCGACCTTGGCATAATCCTTTGAAATGCATCGCCAATGCCACCATCGATTTGCCCGATCCCGTTGGCGTATTGAGGATCACATTTTTCCCCTCAAAGATCTCTAAAATCGCCTCTTCTTGGTGGTCATAGAGTTCCACTCCTATCTCGAGCAAATACTCAAGGAAGAGGTTGAGAATATCATCGGCTGATAGAGACTCAGCATTGGCAGGTTTCTGTAGTGTCGGCATGAGAAATCAATGCACCATCAGTGCGCCGCAGTGTCACCCCGCCAGCTGGAGATGGCAAGTGAAAGCGAACGAGCATGCAGGTTTCAGCCAGCTGGCTAAAACTCCAGCCAACGTTTGTCGTGGGTGAAAAATAGCTCGAGCTGGAGGTGATCAGTCTTGGCGGATAGCTGTGCATGCACTTGCTCGCGCAGTTGATCTTGTTCCGCCACCGACACCGAATCACCGTCAGCTAACAAGACTCCAATATGCACGTAGAATTGCCGACCAGTCTCGAGCACTCTAGCGCGCCATTCTAATTGACCATGCTCAGGCATGACCAGCTGGCAAACTTGCTCAACTTCATCGATCACCTCGACATCAGCACTTTGCGCCACCACTTGTTTCCACGCACCAGCCACTACACCTAACGGCACTTTGATCATCATCAGCGCTAGTATAACTACCGCTAATGGGTCGACGTAGTTGGACAGCGAATGAAAACCTAACTGCTGCAGAACGAAGGCAGCAATGAAGGCCACAGCTACTGCGGCGCTAATCGCCCCATCTACCATCCATGTCTTGGCATCAGTAGCAACAATGCTAGAACCACTCTGGTCTGCTAGAATGCGGATGCGCCACGCCAAGAGAAAACAACCAGCGGTAGCGACCAGCGCATAAATGACAGCCAAACCAGCTGAAACCTCGCGCCCACCAGTGAGCAGAGCATAGCCAGCTGATAGAAGGGCCAGTACAATCACGCTAAAGCTCATCACCCCTTTGCACAGGTTCAGCAGCGGCTCGTAAACGGCATAACCAAATGGATAGCGGTCATTGCCTGGCCGCGAGACCAAGCTGGAAACCCACAAACTGAGAAAACCAATGCAAAAGCTAATGCCGGAAAAAATGCCATCTAGCAAGATCGCCTCAGCGCGAGCAATCACCGCAAACAAAATCCCCCAGCCCGCCATCAAAGCATTGGCAATGATGGTGATCTTGATGGCTTTAGCTTCCACAGCAGTTTCTGATGGCATGCTTCCAACAAACACAAAGCTAGCTAGAATGACAAGCGAATGCCGCCTATCACCTTCAGCTAGACTAATTCCCAGCTATTCCCCCGATCACCTCAAATGATTACCTTCGCTAAGCTCAAACAAAAAAAACCGCTGAATGAAACCGGCATTGGTTCACTCAGCGGAAATGAAAATTATCATCTAGCTAGCTGGCAGAACCAGCTAGCTAGAGTGATAGATTAGAATTTATCGGTCACTGCCCCCTCAGAGGCGGAGCGCACGGTAGATGCATATTTGGCGAGCACACCACGTTTGTAGCGCGGCTCGTATGGCAGCCACTGAGTGCGGCGCGCTTCTAGCTCTTCTTCGCTGAGATCAACGTCGAGCGTATTGTTTACCGCGTCGATGGTGATCACGTCGCCGTCTTGCAGAAGGGCGATGTTGCCACCGACTTCAGCTTCAGGAGTGATGTGTCCAACCACAAATCCGTGAGAGCCACCAGAGAAGCGACCGTCAGTGATGAGGGCTACGGAGTCACCAAGACCAAGGCCCATCACAGCGGATGTTGGCCCAAGCATTTCGCGCATACCAGGACCACCTTTTGGTCCTTCGCGGCGAATAACGATCACGTTTCCTGCGACGATCTTCTGGTTAAGAATCGCTTCCATAGCGTCTTCTTCGCAGTCGAATACACGAGCAGTACCAGTGAATGACTCACCTTCTTTGCCTGTGATTTTAGCAACCGCACCGTCAGCTGCTAGGTTACCGTAAAGGATGCGCAGGTGGCTGTCCTTTTTGATAGGTTTGTCTAGCGGTTTGATGATTTCCTGACCTTCTGGGTAAACTGGGTTCAGCTTCTCAAGGTTCTCACGCATGGTGCAGCCAGTTACGGTCATGCAGTCGCCGTGCAGCAGACCTGCGTCTAGCAACATCTTCATCAGCGGAGTCGTTCCACCGATCACAACGAGGTCGTTCATCACGTACTTACCACTTGGCTTGAGGTCTGCCACGAGTGGCACACGCTTACCAATTTCAGTAAAGTCTTCGATTGTTAGCTCAACGTTAGCTGCGTGAGCCATGGCTAGCAGGTGAAGCACCGCATTGGTAGAACCACCGAGAGCAATCACCACAGTGATAGCATTTTCAAATGCCTTGCGAGTCATGATGTCGCTAGGACGGATGCCCTTTTCCACCATGTTCATCACAGCCACACCAGCGTCGAAGCAATCTCTCATTTTGTCGTCGCTAACAGCAGCTTGCGCTGAGCTGTTTGGCAGACTCATGCCAAGTGCTTCAATGGCAGATGCCATGGTGTTAGCTGTGTACATACCACCACATGATCCTTCACCTGGAATCGCGCATTCTTCCACAGTCTGCAGCTCTTCGTCAGAGTACTCACCGTTAGCGTGTTTGCCTACAGCTTCGAAAACAGAAACCACATCGAGGTCTTTTTCTTCGCCTTTGATCTTCGCGCAACCTGGAAGGATCGTGCCGCCGTATACAAATACAGCTGGACGATTCAGACGTGCGATACCAATCATGCAGCCTGGCATGTTTTTATCACAACCACCAATGGCAACTAGCCCGTCCATGCCTTCACAGCCAACAACGGTCTCGATAGAATCAGCAATCACCTCACGTGATGTGAGTGAGTACTTCATGCCTTCAGTTCCCATAGAAATACCATCAGAAACGGTAATTGTATTGAAAATGATAGACTTACCACCAGCCGCATCAGCACCCTTCTGTGACTCTAACGCTAGGCGGTCAATGTGGATGTTGCATGGGGTGACTTGGCTCCATGTAGAAGCAATCGCCACCTGTGGCTTTTGAAAATCTTCGCGTTCAAACCCAACGGCGTGCAGCATCGCACGGCTTGGGGCGCGGTCGGCTCCATCAACTACTTGTGATGAATATTCGCGTGTATTGTTCTTCTCGCTCATGTCTTAAAAAAATTTTGGGTCGGCAGCATCTACCCTGTCAGCCTTACCGTCAATAGGAGATTCTGCGAATTAGATGTCTTTTATCATCTAAACAACTCATCCAGCGAGAAAATCAAGGCCCGTAGGTAGTTTTAACAAAAAACTCCCCAGCTGAATGATCCAGCTGGGGAGTTTAGAAAATTGCTTTTTAGGAGCCGCTTAGCTCTTTGATGACTCTTTTTCGTAGAACTCCATCGAGATATCTAGCGCAATCGCTGAGTGCGTCAAAGCACCTACGGAAATGAAGTCGACACCAGTTTTGGCGATGCCGCGAACGGTTTCCAAAGTTACACCGCCGCTTGCCTCCATCAGAGGTTTTTCCGCATCACCGCGCATTTCTAATGCTTGGCGCATTTGCTCGTTAGTCATATTATCTAGCAGGATGTAATCCACCCCGTCTAGCTTGAGGAAACTTTCAACTTGCTCCAGTGTATCCGCCTCCAGCTCAATCTGCACATGCGGCTTTTCTTCAGCCAGCTTGTTGATAGCGTCTTGGATCGCGGGCAGGCCACCTTCAGCCACCAAGTGGTTATCTTTCACCATCGCGCGATCGTAGAGGCCCATGCGGTGGTTAGTTCCACCACCTGCACGCACCGCCATTTTTTCCAGATAACGCCAGCCTGGAGTCGTCTTGCGCGTATCGAGAATTTTCGCCTTAGTGCCTTCAGTTAGCTTGACGAATGTCGACGTCTTAGTCGCCTCACCAGAGAGCTGCTGGAGGAAATTGAGCACCGTACGCTCAGCCGTTAGAATTGAACGTGCGCTACCAGTGATCTTGATGATGTATTCACCGTATGAAATCTCAGCACCGTCAGTTAGAAGTGCTTCCACTTTCAGGTTGCGGTCCACACGCTCGAATACTTCCATGGCGACAGCCACACCAGCCACAATGCCTTCACCTTTGGACATCACATATGCCGTGACCTCCTTGCCCTCAGGCACAAAATACTCAGTCGTTACATCGCCTGTGCCAATGTCTTCGACCAAGGCCAGATCAATCAATTTAGAAGTGACGTCCATGCCGCGAAAAATGAAATACAAACCCCACAAAAACAACACCCAATAACGAAAATCCTTCGCACATCTTGTCATAAATGCACGCATAACTTGCTCCCTCACCAAACAAAACCACCAGCTGTCACACTAACAAACACAAACAACCCTAACATCTTAAATGCAGCCCGCATAAACCGAAGCCCCTCCCCACACAAACCGAAGCCCCTCCCCACACAAACCGAAGCCCCTCCCCTACATGCCGAAGGCATGATTAAATGCCAGCCCAGCGCGATGACGAAGTCATCCCGCTGGGAAAACTATGGACAAAGGCCCCGTGTGCCGAAGGCACACCTAATAGATGCCACCTCCGGCTACTAGCCACCTTGCTGAAAAGCTTGCCCATTACCGAACATAGAAAAATCCAAGCTCTATCATCCACCTATTCTGTGTACCTTCGGCACACCTTTTTTCCCGTCACACACCCAGCGAGATGACGAAGTCATCCCGCTGGGAAAACAATGGACAAAGGCCCCGTGTGCCGAAGGCACACCTAATAGATGCCACCTCGGGCTACTAGCCACCTTGCTGAAAAGCTTGCCCATTACCGAACATAGAAGAATCCACGCTCTATCATTCCCCTATTACGTGTACCTTCGGCACACCTTTATTCCCGTCACACACCCAGCGCGATGGCGAAGTCATCCCGCTGGGAAAACAATGGGCAAAAGCCCCGTGTGCCGAAGGTACACCTAATAGATGCCACCTCGGGCTACTAGCCACCTTGCTGAAAAGCTTGCCCATTACCGAACATAGAAAAGTCCACGCTCTATCATTCCCCTATTACGTGTACCTTCGGCACACCTTTATTTCACATCACGAACCCAGCGGGGAGGCGAAGTCATCCCGCTGGGAAAACAATAGGCAAAAGCCCCGAGTGCCGAAGGTACACCTAATAGATGCCACCTCCGGCTACTAGCCACCTTGCTGAAAGGCTTGCCCATTACCGAACATAGAAAAGTCCACGCTCTATCATTCCCCTATTACGTGTACCTTCGGCACACCTTTTTTCCCGTCACACACCCAGCGCGATGACGAAGTCATCCCGCTGGGAAAACAATGGACAAAAGCCCCGTGTGCCGAAGGCACACTCAATAGAATAGTAGAATTAGCTAAGCTCATTCCCATAGATATCTCTCATCAGGCTCCAGCTTGTATTTAGCCAACAAGTCGAGATATTCTTCCTTAAAAGTTCTAACCCGATGATGCTCCTCTTGCTGATCAATGTAATGAATAAGTTGATCCAGCTGGGATCTAGCAATAGAAAAAGCGCCATAACCAGCCTGCCAGTGGAAATTTTCAAATCTACCGCTTTTTGCTCTAAGCCAGCGATTAGACGAGCGCTTGAGAATTTTCACAAGCTCCGCTAGCTGGATTGTCCGGCCCAGGTCAACCGCTAGATGAACATGATCCGCCGTGCCGCCAACACGAAGCGCATGTGAATCATGGTCATTAACAATACCCGCCATTGCCGCATATAGCTGAGGACGGATGTTAGAATCAATAACAGGGGCACGATTCTTTGTTGAAAAAACAATATGCACCAATATTTTTGCTAGAGATTGAGACATAGCGTTCCATATCTATCACGCTAATAGTCAATAACACAAGTTCAAACCTAAGCTTCCCAATTGGTAATAGAGGGGATTCCCAGCATAGAGAATACATCTATTCTGTGTACCTTCGGCACACCTTTATTTCACATCACTAACCCAGCGGGGAGGCGAAGTCATCCCGCTGGGAAAACAATAGGCAAAAGCCCCGTGTGCCGAAGGTACACCTAATAGATGCCACCTCGGGCTACGAGCCACCTTGCTGAAAGGCTTGCCCATTACCGAACATAGAAAAGTCCACGCTCTATCATTCCCCTATTACGTGTACCTTCGGCACACCTTTTTTCCCGTCACACACCCAGCGGGATGACTGCGTCATCGCGCTGGGCTAGCATTTATTTATGCCTTCGACATGAGCAAACCTAACAATTAAGCTTAGCAAAAGCAAGGTCACTGAGGCTGATCAATAAAACCTAACGACTTACTCTCCCACTACGGCTACACTAATGCGCCTGTTGTGCGGCGCGCGTCTGTGCTCGAAGAGGAAAATCCCCTGCCAAGTACCTAAGGTCATGCGACCATTGATCACTGGAATCACCTCGCTCGTTCTTGTTAGTGCCATACGAATGTGCGAGGGCATATCATCTGGCCCCTCGTAGGTGTGGATGAAATACGGGGTATCTTCTGGCACTAGTTGATCAAAAAATGCTTCTAGATCAGTGCGCGCACTCGGGTCCGCATTTTCCATGATCACCAAACTTGCGCTGGTATGCTCAACAAAAACCGTCACCGTACCGTGCTGAATGCCAGACTCGGCAACAATAGAAGCCACTTGTGAGCTGATTTCATAGGTCCCTTTGCCGCGGGCATTGAGGTGAAATTGATCTGTATGCGCTGCCATGGCCGCAGTCTCATAATTGACGATTTCTCTGTCAAGAACGCGCTCATATCATTTGAGCCTCCATTAATCATACTCAGCTGGCTGAGCCGCTCATTTTGTTAGCTTTGAAGCAAACTATGCCGGCTAGCTAACTGGAAGAGTGGCATTAGTTAGACGAACTCGACGCGCTGTTATTCTGGCTGCGCTTCCACGATAGCGCCGCTAGCCAGAATCCAAACACCGCAAGCTCAGCGCGCTCACATTGGCCTGACATCACCGCTCGCCTAGTAAACATATGCGACGGCGTGTATCTAACTTGTGCATTTTTTCCAGCCAGTTCGAACTCACGACCAAAAGCTGAAGATGCGGAAAGCACGTACCTATCAGCTCCAGAAAAAATAACCATCGCACGGGTGAGCAGACTTTCGCTAGAAGCCTCAGCAATCACCTGCGACCCTTCTTCCATCAGCCACTTCGGCGCTAATACACCGGATTTATTGATGCTAAATGCGCGACCATTCACCGACACGCCGCCACTCTCCCCCATCATGCTCAGTGAGGTACGGGCCTCTAGCCCACTCCCACTCAGCTCATAATTCCACGAACATATCCCAACAGGCAAACAATTGACTTCCATAAATCATGTTTAATACACTCGCTCAGTTAGCTAAATTACAACAATCATCATTTTTTCTCATTGCTAGACATGATAGATCTAATCAATCGTCACATCCTCCACCTTCCAATCTATCCTGGGGTACTGCATATTCAGCTGTTTGAGTCGCTCTATCACAATGCGCGCCACCACTATGTTTCGGTACCACTTCCTATCAGCTGGCACCACATACCACGGCGCTAGCTCAGTTGATGTTTTTTCTATCAGATCTTCGTAAGCGTGCATAAAATCACCCCAGCGCGCTCTATCAGCCAGATCATCTGGGTTGAATTTCCAATGCTTAGCGGGGTTATCTAACCGCGCCTGCAAGCGCTCTTTCTGCTCGTCCTTGCTGATATTGAGAAAAATCTTAATGATGGTAGTACCTTCTTCAGCGAGCATTTTTTCAAAGTCGATGACGTGCTGATAGCGTCGTTGCCACACTGCATCTTCCATCAACTTTTTCACCCTAACAGCAATGATATCTTCATAGTGACTGCGGTTAAAAACCACGATGTGTCCATTCTTAGGCACCTTTGCATGCACCCGCCAGAGAAAGTCGTGCGCGAGCTCCAAGGTTGTTGGCGACTTGAATGGCTCAATGTGAATCCCCTGCGGGTCGCAGCTAGCAAATACATCTTTCACGCAGCCGTCTTTTCCGCCGGTATCCATCGCCTGCACCACCACCAGAATCCGTTGTTTGTGCTCGGCATAGAGAACTTTCTGCAGCTCTTTGATTTCTTCCAACAAGACACCCATCTCTGCCAACCCCGCTTTTTTGCCACCGTCAAATATCGCCTTATCCGCAGCCCCCTCACCACCTAACTGCACCTCACCAGCTGGCAAAACCTTGTATTTATCCACACTCACATCCGTAAACATAAACCCAAGATCCCACTAACTCACTCAGCTGACAAGCCATAAGCACAACCATGTCAGAACACAGCAAATTCGCTAGATTTACACTTTCATATAAACACACACTTGCTAGCTTCGCGGAAATTCGATTCACCCATGAAATTTTCATCTATTCTTGCAGGCGCGCTGATTGCCGCCTCCTCGCTTAGC
The DNA here is from genome assembly GCF_016595495.1 of Persicirhabdus sediminis. Taxonomy (GTDB): domain Bacteria; phylum Verrucomicrobiota; class Verrucomicrobiia; order Verrucomicrobiales; family Akkermansiaceae; genus Persicirhabdus; species Persicirhabdus sediminis. The sequence goes on along the minus strand of NZ_JAENIM010000041.1, from coordinate 38,688 downwards.
TCCACTTGGGCCGAGGATATATCTACGATTTATCATAATTTATCTTCATCTGCGTCAAAAACTATCATCCAAGATATCAATGAAGACGGCCTCCCTGACATCGTACTTAGCCCTGAACACCATACACCTCTAGAAACTACATCATACCTGCTACAACAGGAAGATGGTTCATTTGATGGTCCTCACGTCTACCACCTAGCTCAACAGAACCTACCCTCTAGCATTATCAGTACCTATGGCAGGCTTCACGATACAGCTGAAAAAGGGCTTATTTATCTTGAATTTCATGACCTTCAAAACGAAACATCTGATAGAATCTATACAAAAGCGGTATGCTACCGCAGGGACGCTGATTCCTTATCTTTGGAAACAACATATTCTAAAGCTCTCAATTTATCAGAGATCTTCGCTGTTGAGGACTTTGACGGGGATTCTTTAATTGATATTGTCGGTCTTACTAATGATACCGAAAGAAAGCTGACCATCTGTTGGGGAGGCGACGCTCCTGACACTATTTTCGACCTCACATATGGAATAGACTTTAATCATTACGTTACAACTCATTCCACAAACGAGCTGAAAGATATTAATATTTCTTATATCAGAAGCCATGTAGATGAAAATATATACAAACTCACACAAAGCACAGCTAGACAGTTTTCCCCTCTTGAACTTATTCACACTGCTCCTGCATTTGGATCAAAGACACTCGTAGACAATAATAACAAAAGCCTTGGTGATGTTCTGTTCACCCAAAATTATGAAGGCTCCACGTTCTTATCTTCACTCAAAATATTAACAGATCACCCCAATTTCAGTGGTTGGGAAAGAACATACGAAGAACCAAGTACACGTGAATATCTTGGCTTCAGCTATAGCTCAACCTCCTCTTTTTCCTTTCCCGTCCTCATTCATCTTGAACCAACGCAAATCCCATATGACCAAACGGCTCAAATAGTTATTTCCTACCTATTCACCACTAACCAGCAGGTTCTCGACGTACCCACCTCTGCATCACCTTCCCACAACAGTATACAATTGGTCTCAGGGTCTGATATCAACAATGACGGGTATGGTGACATTATTATTTCGGTAGTCACCGCATTTTCAGGCTCCCCCTACCTCCCAGTGCTCTACATCTCACACGGTTCAGAAGCAGGATACACCGAGTTCAAAGCCCTTGGATCTCCGCCTATTTCAGAAAAATTTCTATGCATAGGCAAATTTCACTCAGATTATAACAACAGTATTCTTGTAGGTCCTGACATCAATGGAAACTGCTGTCTCTTTAATTTTAATGACAAATTATGGATTAGGTCAGAAGTCACATTACTCAGCGCAGCTCAACAAACTGCAGGAGTTAGAGTGGATCACATTAATCATATAGACCTCAACGAGGACGGACTAGATGATTTATTTATCACATTTGCCTTATATCAATCAAACATCGAAGAGCCCATTGCTATTTATAACATGATCGCTCTCAATGACGGCAACGCCAACTTCACTCTTGAAGCCCCCCTTCCAGATGAATTCGTCAATGGTCTTATAACACACCGAGGAGGCTATATCAGTGACTTCATTGATTGTACAGGCGACGGCAAGCTAGATGCTGTCAATCAAAGAGGCGGCTGGCATGAGCAACTCGACTCTACCTTTGATGCGTACTTCCATCAAGTGATTGACCCCTCCATCATAATACCCCTCGGCAGCTACCTTCTAACTAATTCAAAAACACTCAAAGACAATTGCCTCTTTGCTGACTTCAATAACGACGGATACATAGATTTCTTAATACCTAACTACTTCACAGACACTATCCCAGATACAGAGAACCTGGGAGTAGAATTGACATGCTCATATGCCAATATTTTCTTCAATATTCAAAATACTGGTTATTATGAAAGTAGTACCCTATATCATCAAAATATACTAACATCTGGAGTTTTAGGGGTTGAGCTAACCTTACCTCAGTATCAAGTAGAAGATATCAATAAGGATGGATATCTAGACCTCATCATTCACTCCGTAAATAAACTTGATGTGCTGGCGCAGCTTTACGCTGAGTACGAGACCTTCGTTATATACAATGACTCGACCGGTAAATTTGTTAATTCAGAGTTAACTCCTGAAGCTCTAAGAGTTAACTTCCAATCGGAGCCGATGAAAGTTGACTATAACGGTGACGGAAATATAGATATTGCATCATATAATCAATATCTCACGCCTACAACAGAAGGGCCCGCAATCAGCCCTGTACACCTAGAATCATCGCAGCTAATCAACGATGCCATAGAAAACAGATTATACTCGATCTCCGTTGCTGCGGACTTTGATGGTGATTTCGACGCCGATCTAATACTATCCAGAACCGTTAGTCCTGGTTACACAGCATCTGCCCAAAGCCGCTTCAGCATAAGCAACCCACTCGTCGACAGCGCTCGCGCTGACGTCCAGCATGCCTTGGCTCTGGGGCTGCGGGCGGAAGATACCCAGCTGGATGCTGATCCTGATGGCGATGGAATCAGCAACCAACTTGAGTATCTGTTTGGTGGTAGCATGATAGAAAAGGACGAAGAAATTCTACCTACCTTTGTGATTGATCCAGCTAACAAGTCATTCATGGGTAAGGCTAGAGTTCGCAGTTCCCAGCTGGCTAACTACATCGTGGAAGTGAGTTCAGACATGGAGAACTGGCAGCAATGTAATCTCGTGCTGCCTCGCGACGAACAAGGAGAGTTCACTGAACTCCAGCAAAACATTGAAGTCGAATCTGAGTTAGGTGAGACACCGCAAGCCTTCATTCGCTGGTCGGTGAAATAGTAGCACAAAGCTAACTTAAAAAGCTAACTCAATAAAAATGGCGCGCCCCGAATTTGGGACGCGCCATTTTTTGGTAAATCAATGCTTCGAAGTAATGAACGAAGCTAGGTGACTAATTACTCAGCAGCCTTAGTTTCAGCTGGCGCGCTAGTTTCAGATCCTTCAGTTGGAGCTTCGCTGCTGCTAGCTGGTGGTTCTGAGCCAGGTAGTGGCGGTAGCGTATTCTGCCATTCAAATAGCTGATAACCTTCACCTAAGCCACCGATAGAGTCGATAAACTCTTGGCACATGTTACGCCAGTGGTCGTAGTTAGGTGCTGAATTTGGTTTCTCCACGCTGCGTGGGAAAACCAAATAAGTCACGGTAAGATCGCTCACTGGGCGGCGGTACGGGTTAGCGCGTTCGTCTAGCTGCTTGGCCATTCTGAGGGAAGCTTCGCCGACTTTGAATGACGGCCCAGCATCTCCAACAATAGCTGGATAGAGGGTATCACCATAGATCACCACACAGTAGTCACCAACACGCGCTGCGTATTCGTCATCACGGTTGACCACCATGTTGATAGGCATCACCACAAATGGATCGTACTCGGCAATCAAGTAGCTGCGCGCTTCCATGTCTTCGATCTCGCGCTTGATTTTTTCGATGCGCATCTTCAGCCAGTCAGCTCTCGCTTTGGTCGTTTTAGAATCAGCCAGCTCTTTGTTAGCATTAGCAATTCTGCCCTTCCACCCTTTGATCAATGGGTTTGGTGTTTTGCTAGTTTTGCGCCAGCCGTAGCTAGTCATCGGCTGATAGTTAGATGAAGTGACAATCTTATCAGGCATGGTTGGCAGCCTGTCCCCATCGGAGCCGTCGGAGACAACATCCATGTCTCCTTGCAATAAGAGCACCTTCTGACCACTAACTGGGTGCTTGAGATTAAGAATCGTTTCGCAGTCGAAGAAGTTGTGCTTGGTGATCAGTTCGTTGAGCTGCAGGGCATTTTTCTTCAGCCGCTCGACTTTGTTTTCGTAGATATCAAAGTAAAATCTAGACACTTGAGCGGTCTCTAGCATCTTGCTGAGGTCGGGCAAAATCTTACCTAAGTGCTCGTTCACCTCTTCCAGCTCGGTAATGGTTTTTGAGGCCGCAGGAGTTTTCACTCTGAGCTGATAGAATGCTTGATAGCTATCGTCTTTGATGCGCTCACGCGAGGCGATGTCGCCCTGTTCTAGCAACACCTCAGTCTTCAGCTGGAATCCCTTTGACAAACGCTTCACATCGCCACCAGAGCTGGCGGTATGAACCTGTGGATAGCGTACTTCTTGCTCAGCTTCTTCCTGGCTGGCCTGTGGTGTAACCAACGCTGGCTCAGCTTCTTTCTTTTCCTCTTCTTCGCGTGCGATCTGCTCAACCACCTGAATTTCCTTCAGTCGGTCATTTTCTAATTGCTCGATAGTCACCTGCTCGACCTGCGGGTCGTCCGCCATCCATTTGCGAATAATGGCTCGATAGGTAGTAGAATAAAGTGCTGCGCAGAGGGCGATAGAGGCAGCCAGCCCGAGCATCATTAGAAAACATAACCACTTCCACGGGTTCGCTTTTTTTCTAGCAGGCACGGACTCATTGCTTTGAGTATCAGTAGGCTGATCTGACATAGGGGCAGACTATGCGCAGGGGGCACGATTTAGCAATCCCCCAAACGTAAAATCTAGACAATCCATTGTCATAGAGCTCACGCAATTGAAGCTAGCTAGACATCCTAACTCACTAAAAATAGACTACTTGTTGGAAAAATGCCCCCATCCGCCAGCAAGCTGATCGCTAGGTTCTGAGGTGCAAATTCCAATGCGGCTGAGCTGAAGGTCTGGAAATGCTAAATCCCATGCAAGCTCGAGCTCATCGACCACCTCAGCTGGCTGAGTAAGCAAGAGTTCGTAATCTTCACCGTCATTGAGCGCTTGGCTGAGTTCGCATCCCTCACTGAGTGGAATATTTTCAAAATCTAGCTGGTAACCACATGAACTATAATCAGCCAGTCTAGGAAGATCCTTAGCTAGCCCGTCTGATAGATCCATCATCGAGTTCGGCAGAAAATTCTCCGCCAACCAGCTAGCAGCCTCAACACGCGGTTCAAAGTCAAGATGTTTGCCGCGGATAGATCCACCCAGCTGGCCGGTGACATAGATCACGTCACCTGCGGTGGCTCCAGTGCGCTTCACTAACTGGTCTCGTTTGACGCGCCCGGTTCCAGCGATAGAAATCACCGCCGCGCTACCAGCTGGCACTGAGCTGGTTTCTCCACCAACCAACTGACCGCCAAATTTTTGAGCACATATTTCTAATCCACGATAGAGAGCGCTCACCTTATCGACAGCAAAATCAGCGGGCAATGCTAGGGTAACAAGATAGAAATCTCCCCAGCCACCCATCGCAGCAAAGTCGCTGACCACTCTGGCCAAGGCCTTCCAGCCAACACGTTGGTAATTTTCATCTGCTAGAAAATGCACCCCTTCGATGACCGCGTCCGTCTTGAGCAAAGTATAAGTATGCGGATCGGCAGATTCCACCACCGCGCAATCATCGCCAACACCAACAACTACCCCTGACCCTGTCGTCCAGTTCTCGGTTAGTTTTCCAATCAGCGCGTCCTCGCCTAGCTCATTGACTTCTTGCATGAGCCTATTGGAAACCATTTCAGCCTCATTCCCAAAACAATTCTGCGACGAATCCATTTCTCCCTCTCCAGCTAGAAAAACGGACGAATGGATTTATGGTGCAAATTGCTGTCATTTCGTCAAATTTTCGTCCAAACTCAGCACGTGCTCAATCGCTCGACCATATTGATTTGCCTATCACTCGCCGCAGCCCCGCTCTGCTCGGCGCTAGATACTGACGCCGCTAAGCAAGAACTGGCAAGTATCGAGACCTTCCAAAATGGCCTGCAGGCAATGGAAGATAAGCTGCCACAGTTGGCCACCATGAGGTTCCGCGAGACACTGGAGAATACCGAACTCAGCGAAGATGCTCAGCTGGCGACCAAACTCAAGCTGGCGGAGTCGTTGATTCGCACAGGCATTGGCTACGAAGCCAGCCAAATACTAGCAGACAAGGCGTACGACGATGTCGCCGCTGCTCAGTACTGGCGCGCTGAGGCAATAGCCTCGATGGGACACTTTGCCAAAGCCGCCGAGGCCTTTGGGGAAATCGGCAGCAAGCACCCTAACTACGGTCAAGCGAAGCTCGCGCAAGCATCACTGCTGCGGTCAATCCCGCGAACAGGTGAAGCGATTGCGACTCTCAGAGAGATCCTCGAGTTGGATAACAAAGGTACTTTACACAACCAAGCTAGCTTATTGTTAGCTGAAATCTTCATCGATCTAGAAGATTACGAGGAAGCCAATCTAGCGCTGGAAGACATCGAAGATTCCTCACCATCTGCGAGTAAGCTGCGTGAATTTCTCGAGGCAAAAATCGCCTTAGCTCAAACTGACTTTGCGCTCGCCGAGCAACAATTCAAGCGGCTGATTTCTAGCAAAGAATACCTCAGCCGAGCCATCTTTCAGGCATGTTTTATGGGGAAATCCGACGCTGAAACTGGCGCAGGAAAAATCGAAGACTCAATTTCAACCTTGATCAAGTTCATCGATGAAAACCCTAACTCACCTCTGATTGATTCAGCCTTCCGCAGACTGGGCGCTCGCTTCCCTGACAATGCTCCAGCCGACCATCCATTGAGGCAAAAATTACTCACTTGGAGTGCGAGTTCGCAGCTCAACAACTACTCGTACTGGAATGCTAACATTCAAAGTTCACCGTGGAGTTCAGTCGCTGAAACCTCGCTGCGTGCACCTAAAAAGCAGAAAAACGAAGATCTAGCTAGCTACGCGTTATTTTACCGTGCCTACTTGCTCTCCTCTAGCAAATCAGCTGCGGAAAGAGCGATGGCCTCAGCATTATTTTCCAAGCTCAGATTGCTTTACCCAAACCACCCGCTGTCCCGCTGGTCAATGTTAGAGTCCGCTTGGATTGAAATCCGCAATGACGACTTCGACGCTGCGCGCTTTGACCTCAGCATCGTCAATGACATTGCCATCACGCCAAAACTCAAAGATCAAGCGAACTTCCTGCACGGATTGATTCTCGATCAAGATGAGCATTTCGCCGAAGCTCTAGCAGCATTCTCCGCGGCGAGCCAATCCGGCTTTGATAATGTTAGTGAAGCGGCTGAAATTAATGCTGGTATCTCAGCATTGAAAGCTGGCCAACTGGCGGCATTTGAAGACGAACTAGGCAAAGCACAATCCACCGCAGCTATCACCTCGCTACAACTTGAGCGGGCACTATGGTTATGCGCGGCCCATCAGCTAGAAGGACGCAGCCAATTACTAACCTTCATCAACGAGCACCCTGAGCACGCACGAACAAACGAAGCGCGCTTGGCGCTTACCTCGGCAGCGTTGTATATAGCGCCTTACGATGTCGCTCTAGCGGAAGATCTGATTAGTGTATTGCTAGGCTCACTCACTGATGCAGATTCACACGCCCAGCTAACGAGGTTAGAAATTCGCGCCAATGAGCTCAAAGAAGATTGGCTTGCCAGTGCAGAGTCTGCGTCACGCTATCTACAGAGGTTTCCAACAGCTTCGAATACTGCAGAATTTCAGCTAAAGTTAGGCGAGTCGCTATTCCACAATGGTGACTTCAACAAAGCGCGGCAGGTTCTAGCAGAGATTCCACGCAAATCACCAAATAGCGAGTTTACTCCATTTGCTCTTTACTACTCAGCTCTAGCAGCTCGCCGCGAAGCCACGCCGCAGGCGCTGGAAGAAAGCGTTGCCGTTTTCCAACAACTCATCGATATGGACAGCAAGCTGACCAATGAAGCGCGCCTGCAGCAAGCTCGCGTGCAAGTTGACCTCGGCTACCTAGCTCTGGCGGAGGCATCGCTGCGCGAAGTCTATCAACAAGAAGCCATCAGCCCATCACTGCGCCGTGGAGCGGGCCTCTTGCTAGCCGACACCCTGCACCGACTTGGTAGTAGTGAAGCAAAATTCTATCAGGAGGCTCTAGACGTCTACAAACAGATGCTAGAAGAAGATGGTTTGACACTCAGCTGGAAACACAGAATCCACTATCAGCTAGGCCAGACATACCAGCAGATGAAGAAAATTCAGTTGGCACTGGATAGCTACTACAGCGTGATCAACCAAGAAGACGCGCCCAAGGCCGCTGCCGAGAATGAAAAAGAATGGTACTGGTTTTATAAGTGCGCGTTCACCGCGCTCACCCTGCTAGAGCAAAAAGCGCTGAAGGATGAATCTCAGTGGCTCGCCGTAGTATCACTAGCTAGAAAGATAGCTAGCTTTGACGGCCCACGCTCTGAGGATGCCGCCAAACGCGCGAGCTACATCGCCCAAGAGCGCATGATTTGGGAAGATTAGTAGCCAGCTGGGCTACTATTCCTTCGCCATAGTATTGATTTCATCCTCACTCAGGCAGCGCGGCCAAAGTTCAATTTGGCCAACCGCTCCAGTGAACGCATTGAGGTATTCTTTTCCTAGCGCGGCATCTGTGCCGATGAAAAGAGTATTCTCGCCAGATGATAGATCGATTTCACCGATCTCTATCACTTCGCTTAACTCACCATCTGTGTAGAGCTGGCCGATGCCTTTACTGCTATTAACGACCACACAGAGGTGGTGCCAGTCGCCATCAGAGATGAGCTTTGGCTTACTATCAAAATCGACACGAGTTTCACCGTCAGCTAGATTCCACTGCCAGCGACCATCAGCGCCAAGGGCGATCACCCAGCCGGCACTTCGTCCATCTAACCAGCTTTTGTTGCCAATAATCACGGGATCATTAGCCATGCCATTTTTCCAGATGTCCTCGCTCATTTCTGAACGCAGCCAAACGGTGAGACTGTAGTCACCAGCAAAGCTGTTAGCGGGAATTTGATCATCCGCCACCATAATATATTCAGCCACCGACTGTTTATTATTGAGATATACAGAAGGTGCTCCTTGAAATTTTTCTAATGAAATACGCCCGACCATTTCCAAGCCAGGTCTGAGTCCGCCATCAGCAATCAGAGTCCATGGGCGAGCTAAAGCGGCAGATGCAGCTGCTGCATCTAGTTGCCAACTGACTTCGCGATTGGTCTCAGCGGGCTGAGCATTCTCAACCACTACTTCGGTGGTATTCACGGGCTCTTCTACGACGATTGCCTCGATAGAATTGGCTATCTGTGGCTGGCTGGCTGAAGCGCCTGAATCTTGAACATAATAATAACTGCAAAGCGCGCCCACGGCAGCTGAGCCCATGGCGATCGCTGAGAAGGATACGATGCCGCGCGATTTTTTGGCAGGTTTAGAATTTTGCCCCGCCACCTTGATGATGCCAGTCTTTTTGATTTGCTCAAATTCATTGAGTGCGTGAGCGGCTGACTTTGGTCGATCGCTCGGCTGGCCAGCAAGCATGGCTGAGAGCCAAGTCACAAATTGCGGGTTGAGATCGCTGCGGTAGCTAGAAATGGCAGCCATTTTATCCGCCTGACGCAAACGCAGTGACTCAGGTTTTGGCAAACTTGCCATTGGGTGAGCGCCCACTAGGTAATAATAAATCAGGTTGCCCAGCATGTAGAGGTCGCTCTGTGCGGTAAATGCTTCACCTTTGGCAATCTCTGGAACCATCCAAGAGGATGACAAGCAAAGGTCGCTCCAGCGTTCGTGACCAAAATAAATGCGCGCCAAACTATGCAGGCCAGCATCTACCAATAGGTATTTATAGCCACCGCCAGGCAGCGCTTGCATGCCTACTGAGCTCGTGCCCATGACGCCTTGGTATACTCCTTGACCGTGCATGTATTTGAGCGCGATCAGGACTTCCTCAATCAGCTGCATGAGCTGGCTTTCATCTAAGCCAGAATATAAAAGTTGCCAGTGTTCCACCTCGCCAAACAAGTCTAGCCCGGAGAAATCAATCTCGCAGCTAAACCAGGATGCAATGTGTGGGTGGCCAGTAATCTGCTGCACCACCTTAAACTGATCTTTGACGGCATCCGCGAGTTCCGGAGGCACAGGGTTATGAAAGCCCTGATGGTGCAGCCTGACTAAGCGCCCATCGGCAACTCCAGCATCTGCTCCAACGGCATAGCGATCACAATAAGAAGCCTTCTCGAGGACTTCGACATAATTCCAATGATACAAAACTTAATAGTGGGTAATTACTAACAAGGACGGATAAATGAATATATGATTCAGGATGAGGGAACCAGCTTTTTCAACAATTGACCAAGCCGCCCTCGAACACTTGTTTCACTAATGGTCACCTTCTCAAATCCAATTACTGGCGCATTTGCCTCAACAGCAGGCATTGTGGAGAGTGCAAGCTGAGCACTTTCAAACCTTAAGGCTAGGTTAGGCTCCATCAGGCGGCTCAGCCAATGGGCAAATGAAGGCTGCACTTCTGGTCGGTAATGTGAAATAGGAAGCATTCCTGTTTCATGGTTCCACCGCTCAGCCTGCTCTAGCGACATCCCAGCGCATGGATGACCACCCGCTAAGAGCGAATAAAGTAGATGACCACAGGCATAGAGATCACTCAGCGGCGTGGCGACGCAGCCGTGTGCCAGCTCAGGTGCGGCGAGCGCTGGATCGAGTAAATTCTTTCTGTATGCCTGCGGGCTATGAAAAAGCGTATAAACTTCAGCCACTCCGGCATCGACAACAAAGTAGCGATTGCCGCCTGATGGGCAGGGCTGAAACATCAATGACTTAGGGCTCAACATGCCGTGCACAATGCCTACGTCGTGCAAGCCAGCTAGCACGCTCAGCACATCCTCAGCGATGCGCGCCACATCTGTGGTGGAGAGAGTTGGCGAAACAGCAAGTTCGTCCATCATCCAGGCGCCATTAATAAATGAGCAGCACATAAATGGCGTCTCACCATCAATTCCGGCATCAAAGACATAGGGCAAATTGGGGTGTTGAACTTTGATCAACTCGCTGATCAATATTTTGAACTCACTACGCCGACGCGCGCGCTCGGCCTCAACGAGGCTGGCATCTTCTTGAATTTGCCGCAGCGCAACATACCGGGCCATTTGACTATCATAAACTTCATAGACTCCGCCTGTAGCTCCCTCACCCACAGCGCGCTGCATTATATATCGATCATTCATATTGCTTATCCCCACGGCTTAAAATCATACAAAACACCAGAAACACTCGTTTAATATAATGTATGATTCCGCAGGAGCAATAGAATTCACCACCAGAGAAGACTTTAACCAACTCAAAATAAACTAGTTACAAAACAACAGCTAGATATAAGCTAAGCATTGATAAGCACTGCTATCTGGCTGAGCCTATATGTATGGGTACAAAAAAAAGGCAAACTCTGCAGTTTGCCTTCATTTCGCATTTCTAAGTAATTAACGCACTTGGAGTGGCTTATTTAGTTGGCGGCGCCAACTTTACTGGTGGCTTAATTTTAACCGGTTTGTGTTTTTCAGCCACAGCAGGCTGCGCAGGAGGAGCCGGTTTTTGAGCGATTGGAATTGGTGTTGATGCCGTGGTCGGTCTAGCCATTGGCTGAGGAGTCGTTGCCGGCTTAGGAGTAGCTGGACGAATCAAAGGAATCGGCGCGGTCTGCTTTGGCGCTAATGGCTTGAGCGTGCTCTTGCCTGTAGAGGTACGCACAGATGAGCCCATGAGCGGCGGTGTATTTGGATCTGACGGCACAGGATCAGCCACTGAACCTTTGCGTTTCAGCTGGTTAGTTGGGCGCAGCCAGAGGAAAAATTTCTCTAGTTCAGGATTCACTAATCCTTCATCTTCTTGCAGAGCGATGCCATAGAATCGGGCAGCTTGCATGAGCATGCCATATTTCATCATGGCTCCGGCAATCGCCATATTCTTGGTTGGTTTGCCTTTGTTTTGCTCGAGTACCGCTTGGATCAGACGGATGCAGCGAGAGTTGCGGCTAGGTGCCTGCGCAAGCATGCAACATGTGAATACAATGTCATCATCTGTCGACGGTACTTCTGGTGCGCTCCACACCAAATCGGCGGCTTCCTCAAATCGTTTTAGCTCAGACAACCCAAGCGCAGCTTCACGACGCTGTGGCCAATTATCTGGTTCAGCCATAACTTTGGCTACGAGATCTTCTATCTCTTGTTGGAGTGGAGTAACATCAGACATATACGTATCCTTTTCTTTCTTTAATACTGCGCATCTACGAGGATTTAGCAATAACGAAAGCAGCATTGCAAGCTTCCCCTGACAATAGTTTGATTTTGCAAATTCACTTTGCTGGCAAAAATAATCATTCGCAGACGTGCCCGTACCAGCGGAAAGGCACATGGCGTAAACCTTTAGCCAATATGCCAGCAAATACATCAGCAGGAAACACCCGTTCGGATAAAGATTGCCCGTTTGATGGAAAATTCCTCCCTCTAGAAGTGATGAAAAGCTTGCAAGTTAGCCGTAAATTGCTTCACTGCCACCAGCAAATCAGTAGTTAATATTTACCACTATTTTTCTAGTTATGAACGCATACCAAATTTTCCAGAACGTACCCGCTTCACTATCCACAGATCTATTCACATGGATGCGCAGCGAAGACAGAGAGCTCTACAAATCTGCCGTGGCTAGCTTGGCAGCAAACCGCAAACTGCGCCCTGCTTTTGTGCAGAAAAAACCAGTCGCCGAGCAGTTCGCATGGATGCATAAAACACTCCAGCTGAAAACCAGCGACATGATTGGCGAGCACCTCCTGCAAGTTTGGTTCATGAAGGGCAAACAAGACATGCTCATCGACTTCTGCGATTCACTCGGCATCGAGCACAACGGCGAAGGCGCTGTGGACGGTGAACTTCCTGAGTCACTCGATGACGACAAACTCAAAACTGCTGTAGACAAATTGCTCGAGAAAAACGACGGCGCTACAGTAGCCACTTACCTACACATTTTCAATGCTCAGACCCAAGACGGTTGGAGCAACTTGGCTGACATCTTAGAAAGCGACGAGCGCTTGGCTCTGGGCAATGCCTAATCCGTGGTAAACGCACGTTCTCAGCTAGCTGAAAATTTCCCCGCCGCAGGTAATTGTTGCCGCTTGACCAGTAATGGATTAAGGGGCAATCTGCTCAGGCGTTGAATGGAGACCTCAATTTCTCTCTCCCACAGGATCATTCCTGCCCAGCTGAGCCGTCCGTCTTGCGCTACGTCTCCCCCATTCATCTCGCCCCTGATTTCCATATCCAAAGCGACTTTCTAATCATGTTTTCTAAACTTTTCGGATTTCGGTCCAATGACATCGGTATCGACCTCGGTACCGCCAATACACTCGTCAACGTCAAAGACCAAGGCATCGTACTACGTGAGCCGTCGGTAGTAGCGGTGAAATCGGGTACTAACGAAGTACTCGCCGTCGGTGACGAAGCCAAGCGCATGCTCGGACGTACGCCTGGCAACATTGTAGCCATCCGCCCGCTGCGCGATGGTGTCATTGCTGATTTCGAAGTGACAGCAGCCATGCTTCGCTACTTCATCAAAAAGGCTAGCAAAGGTCGCCGCGGTGCAAACTCACGCGTTCTCATTGCCATCCCATCCGGCATCACTGAGGTAGAAAAACGTGCTGTGCGCGAATCTGCCCTGCAAGCTGGCGCTGGCGAAGTACACCTCATCGAAGAACCAATGGCAGCCGCCATCGGTGTGGGACTTCCTGTCCTCGATGCCGCTGGTAGCATGATTGTTGATATTGGTGGTGGTACCACAGAAGTGGCGCTGATTTCCCTCGCTGGTATCGTTTACTCACGCAGCGTGCGTACCGCTGGTGATGAACTCGACGAAGCCATCATCAACCACATGAAGCGCAGCTACAACTTGATGATTGGTGAGCGCACCGCTGAGAGCATCAAAATCCGTCTCGGATCTGCTGCTCCTCTGCCAAAAGAAATCGTCATGGACGTTAGCGGACGCGACCTCGTCGCCGGACTGCCAAAAACCATCAGCATCACCTCTGAAGAAATCCGTGCTGCCATGTCTGATACACTTTCTGCTATCGTCGACGGCGTGCGCACCACGCTGGAACATTGCCCGCCGGAGCTGGCAAGTGACCTCGTTGACCGCGGCATCACGCTCGCAGGTGGCGGCGCGCTTCTCCGCGGCTTAGACAAACTTCTTCACCAGGAGACTGGCCTGCCAATCAATGTGGCTGAAGATCCACTCAGTGCCGTGGCTGAAGGCACCGGTATAGCATTGCAGGAAATGGAACTTTTGCATCGCATTGCCGATAGCGAATAGAGTAGTTTGCACGACTACTGCTCTCACCCAGCTATGAAGCCTCACAATCTTATTGCTCTGTTATTGTTTTTAGCGGGGGCCATTTGGGCCATCACCCGCTCGGAGCATTCTGTGCAAAGGATTCAGGCTAGTTATTACGAGCTCGCTGGCCCGCTGCTTACGCAAAGTTCAGCCGCCAGCGCAAAAGCTCGAAACTTTTTAGATGAAGTAAAGCACTCGGAAGAAACCAATGTGCAACTTCAGCTAGCCAATGATGAATTGGCCAAGTTACGTGTGGAAATTGCCCACCTGCGTAAACTTGAAGAACAAAATGTGGATCTCCACAGGGCACTAGATTTCCAAGAAAATAGCCCCTTTCACGTGATGGCTGCCAATATCATCCGCCGCAACCCGGCGACATGGTGGCAAGAAGCTGTCATCGATAGAGGATCTCTGAACGGCCTCACCAAACAACAAGCCGTTCTCGATGCAGCAGGCCTGATTGGCAAAGTCAATCGCCTCTCTGAAGATACCTCAACCATCATTTTGCTAACAGACGAGAGTTGCCACGTATCCGCTAAGGTGGATGGCACTCCGGAAGCAGGAATCCTCAGCGGGCAGCGAGGCCAATCGAGAGAGCGAACCGCTCTCCGGCTACGCTACCTATCAAAGAACGCCGCCATTGAGCCAGGTATGAAAGTTTACACTACCGGCCGAGGCGGACTCTTCCCCGCAGACATTCTTCTAGGCACCGTCGAATCTTTTGAATCAGGAGAAGTCGATGCTGAAGCACTAGTCAGACCTGCGGTGGATTTTACTAATCTAAAAACCGTCTTCGTCCTGACTCAGGACGGCTAAACCGCCGTGATCCGCTACCTCATCAGCATATTCATACTGACACTCATCGCCAGCGTGCTGCAGCTCTTTAGCCCAGAGTTTGCCAGCTGGAGTGACGCGCGCATCATGATTTTGCCGCTGGTTTTCCTCTGTGCGGCAGTGACCTTGGACATTGCACCAATGTTAGCCTTAGCCTTCTTCTGCGGTTTCATCTGGGACGCGCAGAACGCGCTCGCCTCAGCTGGCGGCGACGAAAGTGTATACACCCAGCCAGCTGAAGTTTTGCGCTTTGGCTACAGCATCTTTCTGTACGGCGCCATGGGCATGTTGATGCACGGTATTCAGCCGCTCTTCCGCATGGGCAAATGGCAAGTCTCCACGCTGCTCAGCGGCATCGCTATTTTCCTCTATCTGTGGGCAGAATACCTACTACTCACCTTCATCCGTGGCGAGCTCATCTTCCCTATTGAGGTGCTGAAAAAGATCTCCTATTCGGCGATACTTTGCATGCTCATTTCGCCACTCATTTTCCTTCTTCTACTCGCGCTAGCCAAACGCTTTGGCCACCAGATCAAGTACCAAGGGTACGTTTGGACCAGCCGCTACATCACGCCTAAGCACCTATGAAGCAACCTCGCTACAGACTGCGACTCTATGCCTTCACCGCCCTCATTTTGGTCGGTTGCGCTACCTTGTTGCTGCGTCTCTACGAGTTCCAGATCGACCGCCGCGTCGAGTTTGTCGAGCAAGTACCTACCAACTTCACCATCAAAGTACGTGAGCCAGGCATCCGCGGACTGATCACTGATCGCCACGGCAAAGTACTCATCGACAACCTGCGCAACTACGAAGTGGTTTTTGACCTCAAGGCCATTCGCGACGACTACCGCGATTACTTGCTGGAAAATGATCGCAAAGACGAAGCGAGCGAGCTGCCATTGATGAGCACCATCATCAACGAGTGGGTGCGACCAAAACTTGCCAGCCATAATTTGGACGGCAACTACAACGCCCGCGCACTCAATACCCACTACATCACCCACGCCGGGCTGGTTCCTTTTGTTTTCCGCAACGACCTCAGCTACGACGAATTTGCCTACTTCGCCGAGCACAACCTCGAGTTTCCCGGCGTCTCGGTACGTGTCAGCCCGCGCCGCCACTACCCGTACGGCGCCACCGCCTCACACGTCTTGGGGTACACCAAGCAGTGGGAAAAAGGAGACATCAGCCCAGCTGATCAGCGCGAATACCAGCACTACACTGGCGATAGCCACGGTGTCGCTGGCATCGAAGCCAGCATGGACGAATACCTGCAAGGCGCACCCGGCATCAAAACCCTGCTGAAAAACGAAAAAGGTCACATTCTCAAACTCGAAGATTACCAGCGCCCTGGGCTGGGAGCCGAAGTCACCCTAGCCATCGATAGCCACATCCAGCAGCTAGTGGAAAAAACTCTGCGCCGCGCTGGCCGCGCCGCCGCTGTGGTCATGGATCCAAATACCGGCGAAGTGCTCGCCATGGCATCCGTACCAGACTACACGCCATCACATTTCATTCCCAGTATCGATCAAGATACCTTCGACCTCTACCGGCTCAATAAATCAGCTCCCTTTGCCAACCGCGCCATCTCTGGACTCACCCCAGGATCTACCTGGAAGCTGCCTACCGCGCTTGTCGCCGCCCAGCACGACATCGCCCATACACACGAAAACTGCCCCGGATACGTGCAATACGGTCGCGTCAAAATCCGCTGCTGGAAAACCTGGGGCCACGGCAGCCTCGGGCTGGAAGAATCCATCCAGCGCTCGTGCAACGTCTTTTTCATGAACGTGGCCAACTACCTAGGCACCGCCAAAATGGTGCAAGGGTTTGAAGACCTCGGGCTAGGTAAAAAAACCGGCATCGAACTGCCCAACGAAGACACAGGCATCCTGCCGGGCAACCGCACATGGAGAAGACAAATCCGCCGCGGCGCCTCCATGACACCCGCGCTCACAGGCATGCTCTCCATCGGCCAGACCGATAGCTCATCCACGCCACTACAAGTAGCCCAAATCATCTCCGCCATCGCCAATGGTGGCAGATTCTACCAGCCGCGCATCGTCAAAGAAGTCACCAACCAAGCAGGTGAAAAGATCATCGCCGACGAGCCCAAACTCAAATACAGCCTGCTGGCTAAAGGCGTCAGCCAAGAAGAACTCAAAACCATCCAAGATGGCATGTGGGCAGCCGTCAACAAAGTCGGCGGCACAGCTCGCCGCGTTTCCCTCAAAGACATCGGCATCGAAGCCGCTGCCAAAACCGGCACCGCACAAACATCTGACCTCGGCGAAACCGGCCACCACGTTGCCTGGACAGCCTCATACGCACCATTTGAAAACCCACGCTACGTCGTCGTTGTCGCCGTGCAGCGCGGCTCAGCTGGTGGCGCCGTAGCTGGCCCACTCGTCCACCTCATCTACCGTGGATTATTTGCCATGGAAGAAGGCTACAAGCTGCCGCTCACAGAGATGGCTGAATAC
Organism: Persicirhabdus sediminis; assembly: GCF_016595495.1. Lineage (GTDB taxonomy): Bacteria > Verrucomicrobiota > Verrucomicrobiia > Verrucomicrobiales > Akkermansiaceae > Persicirhabdus > Persicirhabdus sediminis. The sequence goes on along the minus strand of NZ_JAENIM010000041.1, from coordinate 21,233 downwards.
TACGGCCACTACGAGGTGATCCCAGAAATTGAACTTCCAGAAGAATACAACAAAGCCGGCATCCCTGTAGAAGGTGAAACTGGCGACGAAATCAACGAGCTCGCATTCTCACCGCTTCCAGAAGCCGAGCTACCCCAAGTACCTAGCCCCACTATCACCATCGAGGCCGATCAAGAGGGGTCAAGACCACCTCGCGCCATCACCATCGATGAATAATTTCTCATTATAAACTAGACTCACCCTCCCTATGAACCATTTATCCATAATCAATCCCGCCAAAACTTTCTAAACACAACTGTATTATTTATCTCAAACCTACCCATTTTTATTACCCAATTTTTTACCCAATACTATGATTCAACGCATTAAAAAAGCCTTAGGGGTCGGCACACCCAGCCCCGACAAAGGTGTAAGCATTGTTGTCAATGCTGAGAAGCTGGAACGTCGTATCGCATTAGTCGAAGACGGTTCCGTAGAAGAATATAACGTCGAACGCGAAGGTGACGAAAACATCGTTGGCGGCATCTTCAAAGGCACCGTGAAAAACATCGAGCCCGGCCTCAAAGCCATGTTCGTTGACATCGGCCTAGACAAAAACGCCTTCCTTCACTTCTGGGATGCCATTCCTGCAGCTCTAGACGGCGACCTCGAAGAGATCGAGCGCGGCCAGAAAAAACAACAAAAGCGCATCACCTCTAAGGATATTCCAAATATCTACCCAGAAGGATCAGAAATCATGATCCAGGTGTCCAAAGGTGCCATTGGCAACAAAGGCCCACGCGTCACCACCAACGTCTCACTCGCTGGCCGCTACCTCGTGCTCATGCCATTTTCTGAGCAATTTGGTATCTCACGTAAAGTTGACGACCCAAAAGAACGCCAGCGCCTGCGCCGCATCATGCAGAAGCTGCAAGTACCAGAAGGCATGGGCATCATCATGCGCACCGTGGCCCAGGGCCAGCGCGCCCGCCACTTTGTGCGCGACCTCGCCATGCTGCTCGAGCAGTGGGAAGAAGTAGCCACCAACCGCGACAGCAAGCCAGCTCCAGTATGTTGTTTCCGCGAGCCCGGGCTGATCGAGCGCACCGCGCGTGATTTCCTCACCGACAACGTCGACAACATCTTCTGTGATGATCCTGAAACCACAGAAAAAATGCGCGACATCGCTGGGCGTATCTCACGCCGCGCCAAACGCCGCATCCACCACTACCCAGCTCGCCGGTCTATCTTTGAGAAAATTGGCATCCAGAAGCAAATCGACGACGCCTTCCACCGCCAAGTGTGGCTGCCATGTGGCGGCTACTTGGTGATTGATGAAACCGAAGCGCTCATCGCCGTAGACGTCAACACTGGCCGCAACCGCGGCTCTAAAGACGTCGACAAAATGCTCCTGCAGACCAACCTTGAAGCCGCTGAAGAAGTGGCTCGCCAGCTGCGCCTGCGCAACATCGGCGGACTCGTTGTCGTCGACTTCATCGACATGCGCCACCGCCGCGACCAGCAAGCCGTTTACCGCGCCATGCGTGAGCGCCTCAAGCGTGACAAAGCAAAAACTCAAGTCCTGCAGATTTCCTCCATTGGCCTGATGGAAATGACTCGCCAGCGCCTCAACGAAAGCCTGCGCGACTCCATGCTCGAGCCATGTCCATATTGCCAAGGCCGCGGCCGCGTGAAGACTCCATTCACCATGAGTGTGGAAATCCAGCGTGCTCTCAATACCGTGATCCAGCGCAACGAAAACCTCACCGGCGACATCATCATCGTCGTCAATGGCGAGGTCCTCAACCGCTTCAAAAAAGAAGATGCTCCTCTGCTCATGGAAATCGAGCGCCAGCACAAAGGCCGCCTGATCTTCCGCTCAGATCCAGCTCTCCACCGCGAGCGCTACGCCATCATCGACGCCGAGACCGAAAAAACTCTCGTGCAAGCGTAAACCACTTCATCCATGGCCTGTGGGAATCCCTTCTCACAGGCCATTTTCTACCCCATACCCCCGTTTTAAAAATACCTGTACCTGCTCAATTGCACCTCAGCTGAAGAATCGTAAACTGCCCACGTGATGCCGGAAAGCAAGACCATTGAAATCGACGAGATCATCCCACCTAGCCCAGCGGATGATCCTGCAGAAAAGAGCGCCGATGCGTCGACCTCTCAGTTCGATGACAACCTCAACGACGCCAGCGCAGGCGCCAGCCGTCGCAAATCCAAACAAAGCAGCCAATCTATCCCAGGGATCACCTGGAAATCCAACTTCTGGCTGAAATGTTTTGAGCAATTCCTCAAAATTAAAAAATCAAAATTCAGCGGCCTCATTATCTTTGTTGGAGTTGTGCTGTTTTTAGTCTTGCTGCTGCCGCTACTTGTTATTTTATTTGCCTATCTCATTCTGCGGAGCATTGTCATGTCCTACGCTAACATGTTCCGCCGCTAACTTTCACCCTTTCTCAATCCCACCCAATTTCACATTCATGACTATTCTCCGCCTGCTCTGCTGCCTACTCGCTAGCTCCATCATGATGGCTAGTGCGCAATCTAATAAGCCCATCCGCATCGCCGCGCTGCCGCAAAAAGCCGCGCCGAGAATCTCAGCTCCTGCCGCCATCGTCGTCGACTACCAAACCGGACGCGTGCTCTACGAGAAAAACTCCACCACCAAACGCCACGTCGCCAGTACCCAAAAACTCCTCACCGCTCTCTGCGTGCTCGACGCCGGTGACCTGCAGCGCACATTTACCATCCAGAAAAGTGATACCTGGGTAGTGCCTACCAAACTCGGCATCCAGCCAGGACAAAAATACACCCGCCGCCACCTCGTTGGCGCCCTGCTCGTCAAGAGCGGCAACGACGTCGCCCGCGCACTCGCTCGTGACGTCGCCGGCAGCGAAAATGCCTTTGCCGATGTGATGAACCGCAAAGCGCGCAGCATCGGCATGATGAGCTCCAATTTCCTCAACCCACATGGCCTCACCGCCACTGGCCAATACTCCACCGCGCGTGACATGGCTATCCTAGGGCGCGAATGCTACCGCAACCCAACCATCCGTCGCATCGTTGGCACCAAAGCCTACTACTTCAATTTCTCCAACGGCAGCCGCCGCTACCTCACCAATACCAACCGACTGCTGAAAAGCATCTCCTACTGCAACGGCATGAAAACAGGCACCACCAATGCATCAGGCCGCTGCCTCGTTTCCTCCGGTGAGAAAAATGGTCGCGCCGTCATCGTCGTCGTCCTCGGCGCCACCTCATCTACCATTTGGAAAGAATCTGAAAGCCTGCTGCGCTGGGCACTCGACCGCCCAGCTGCTAACAGCTAAGCATCATGCGCCAGCCAGAGCAGGAACTCGACGCCCTGCGCGAGCAATCACTGCTGCGTTCATTACGTCAGCTAGATGGCCCGCAAGACACCACTATGTCATGGCATGGTGAGCAGCTGGTTAATTTTGCATCTAACGACTACCTCGGGCTCGCCCAGCACCCAGCGCTGAAGGCTGCCTTCATCCAGGGAATTGAGAAATTTGGCACCGGCTCAGGAGCCTCGCGGCTAGTGACGGGAAATCTACCCGCTCACCGCCAGCTGGAAGAAACCATCGCCGAGCTGAAAAATACCGAGGCCGCCATAAGCTTTGCTAACGGCTACAACTGCTCAGTTGGCACGCTGACCGCTCTGCTGCAAAAAGGCGATACCGTCATCCTCGACAAACTCAGCCACGCTAGCCTGATAGATGGCGCGCGCATGAGCGGCGCCACCGTCAGAGTTTTCCCGCACAACCATCTAGCAAAGCTGGAAAAATTGCTGCAAAGCGTCACCTCAAACGCTTCCAGCCAGCCAGCTGAAGCGCGCGTACTCATCGTCACCGAGTCGGTCTTCAGCATGGATGGTGACATTGCGCCACTAGCTGAAATATGTGCCCTCAAAGAGAAATACGGCGCCTTACTGTTAGTCGACGAAGCTCACGGTCTCGGAGTATTTGGCTCCACTGGCATGGGTCTAGCTGAACAGCTAGACCTAACATCACAGATAGACTTCCACATGGGCACACTCGGCAAAGCCGCTGGCATAGCTGGTGGCTACATCGCCTGCTCAGCCAGCTACCGCCAACTGCTAATCAACCGCGCGCGCTCATTCATCTACTCAACGGCCCCACCACCAGCACAAGCCTACGCCGCCGCCGCCGCCCTACGGTTGATCTCATCTAACGAGGGCCGCGAGATGAGAGAAAAACTATGGTCAAACATTCACCAGTTAGCCAGCCAGCTAGATCACTCAATCACGCCAACAAGCGCCATCATCCCTTGGATGATTGGCGATACAGACAGCGCCATCCAGCTCTCTGAAAACCTTCAACAAAACGGGCTGCTAGTTCCCGCAATCCGTTACCCAACAGTGCCTAAAAATACCGCTCGCCTGCGCATTACCATCAGCGCTAGCCACACTCCAGCTCAGCTCAGCCAGCTAGCTCAGGCACTTGCAAGTTCCAGCTAGTTAGGAAAATCCACCTCCAACAGCAGACGATTTTCAGCTGGCCGAAATTGTCATCATTCACTTGCGCTCTGATGACGCGCGCGTACTAGTGCTAGAAGTAATCACCCTAGCACACCCAATGATCTATCAACTCAAACAAGAACAGCAACTGCCGATTTCCCTAGAACAAGCGTGGGAGTTTTTCTGTGATCCCAACAACCTCGACAAAATCACCCCGCCAGACATGAAGTTCCAAATCCTCTCTGGCGCCAACCAGCGGATGCACGAGGGACAAATCATCCACTACAATATCCAAATTGCCCCCGGAATCTGGAACCAATGGCTCACCGAGATCAAAAATGTCCACCCGCTAGAAAGTTTTGTCGATGAGCAAAGAGCCGGTCCATACAAACTCTGGCACCACAAACACTCACTCGAGGCTAACGAAAACGGCGTCTTGATGATAGACCAAATTCATTACGCGCTGCCATTTGGATTACTCGGTGACCTCGTCCACAAGCTCTATGTGCGTAAGAAACTTCAGCGGATTTTTGACCACCGCGTGAGCGTTCTTAAAGAAATGTTCCCTGAATAGCCGAGGCTAACAAATCCCCCTAAAAGCCAACGACTAAGCAACCACAAGCAAAGGAGCGTTTTATACACCCACTCAGCACGGCGACATTCTTAAATTTGACAGGCTAAATTCGATTTAGATAATGAATGGTAATTACCCAAAAGGCTCCCATTTTACCATCATCATTATGAAGATAAGTAGCTCTGTGATCCTCGTGGTTCTAATCGTTTTGCTGTATCCAGTTTCCCAACTGATGCACATCACGCACGGCGACGCCTATATTCAGCAAGAGCTCAGCTTAGTCCAACAATGGAGCCAAAACCGTATCAATGATAGCAACTACGATATGGTAAAATCCGTCACCGTCATCAGCCTAGCAGGATCATGGCTAATCTTACTCCTCTTTAGAAAAATTCGCGGCGGCAGCCTGAAATACAAACTGCCTAAATAAGTTTGCGCCAAATTCCCTAGCATCCAGCTGACTGAGATTTTCAGCCAGCTGGCTAGCTAGGGTCATCAGCTAGGCTGACCTCAATACCTCTAAGGGTGGACGTTTGGCGATGCCGCGGCTAAGCAACATGCCTAGGCTAACGATCACGATCACAAATCCCACACTTGTGGCTAACATCAATAGCCATGGGAAAACAAACGCCTCACCTTGGAACACCTGCATCCCTAGCAAATAACAAGCAATCACCGAGAGTCCTGCTCCAGCGGTGACAGCCATGCTTGATAACAAGATGTACTCACTGGCCAAAACCTGTGTGATTTGCCTGCGGCTAGCGCCCATAGTGCGCAACAAAACACTTTCGCGAATTCTTACGCGGCGGCCAGCTAGCACCAAAGCAACCAAAACTAAGGCTCCCGTTAGTACCGTTAGCATCGCCATCGCCTGCACCGCTCGGCTCGCGCCAGCTAGCACTTGCTGAACGGCGCTAAGAATCAGACTAACATCAATAGTATTTACGTAGGGGAATTTCTCAAACAGAGCCTTCTGCACGTCCGCTGTGATTTCTGGCCCCGCTGAATGCGCCGTCATCACATCATAGGAAACGTAGTCATCGAGAACTCCAGGAGGAAAGATCATGAAGAAATTCAGGTTCAAACTGCGCCAGTCGACTTCGCGTAAATTGGCAACACGAATTGGTAGCGAAACGCCAAAGCCTTCAATGCTGATAGATAGCTCGTCACCTATCACCACTCCTAGGTCGTCTGCCATTTTTTGCTCTAGACTAACTGGAATCGCTTCATTTTTCTGGCTAGCACTCCAGCTAGATATCCATTCTCCAGCAATCATTTCTTCACTGTCGCCCAGCTGGTCACGATAGGTTGAGCGGAATTCACGCCTAACTACCCAAGCTGGAATTTTGTGCCCGCTGGCATCGCCTTGGCTAGCGAGCTGACGTACCCCCACGCCTTTCACATCGGTAATGCGCATCGATACGATAGGGGCATTGCCAAGAGGCGTCGCTCCTTGTTCCGCCACCATCGTAGAAACACCAGACATTTCACCCGGAGGTACATCTACAAAAAAGAGGTTCGGTTTTTCAGCCATGCGCTCAGGATCGAGCCACTGGTTGAGGATGTTTTGCATGCAGATCAAAGTGAGCATGAAAAATACTCCCATACCGATAGACATCATAAATAAACCAGTCTGGTTATTTGGTCGGTAGAGAGCGGCCACACCTTGGCGCAGAACAAATGGCCAGCTAGGACGCATCAGCCAGCGGCAGGCTTTGCGTAGTAATAGACCAACAGCAGCAAATACCCCAAAGGCTAACAGCAGGAACCCAATATAGGCGCCCGCAATGATCCATGCTCGCTCCAGCTGGCGCGAGTCAAACCAAGCGACAAAAAAGACCACCGCAACCATGAGTGTGTATATCAACCAGCGCAATGGATCGCGTCGCCCTTGTGATTGAAATTGCTCGCCCTTGCGGATCGCCGCAAGTGGGCTCACACGCCGCACAGCTAACAATGGCAACAACGCAAATACGGTACTAACGATCACGCCCATTAAGCCACCCTGAATGAAGGCTCCAACATCCATCGAGAGCTGGACACCAAATGGCAAACCAGCTGGAAAGTAGTTTGCTAACACAGCACCTAGAGCCAGCAAGTTTACCCAAGCTAACAACAATCCAAAACCAACACCGATAAAGCCTAAGGCTACACATTGAACAAAATAGACGGCAAAGGAGCGCGCCGCAGAACACCCCAAACAACGCAACGTAGCCACGCTAGCTAGACGCTCAGATACATGCACATGAATCGCGCCAGCCACACCTATCCCGCCCAAAAACAAAGCACTAATGCCTACAAGGTTGAGAAATAGATAGAGGTAGTCGATTGCTTGTTCTACATTTTCACTGCGGCTCTCAGCGGTTGTTTGTGTCAGTTTGAGTTCAGTCATTTTTGCGCCATTAGCCTCAACTAACTGCTCAGCATTAACGCCATCGTTGAGCTGGAAATACGCGCGGTGAAATGCCAAGCTGCGCATGCCAGCTAGGCCAGTAGATTCTAGCTTTTCTAGCGAGATAAATACCGTTGGTGAGAGCGCGCTAAAGCCAGAGGCCGACGGCGGCGCTTCTTTGACGACTCCTAACACCGGTAATTCTAATGATCCCACCTTGGCCAGATCACCAACCGAGGCGTTCATACTTGCTAGAAATGCTGGCTCCACAATGATGCCGCCACCAGCTTGCATCTGCTGCCAAGCAGCTGCGGGCTCAGTCACCACACTACCAAAAAATGGAAATGCAGGCTCGACGCCTCGCAGAGTGACTAACTTCGGCGCCACCTCATCAGCGATGCCAACCATACTGGTGAAGGATAACTCCCTAACTTCATCACTACTTTGTCGCCGAAAATCGGCCAGTAAGTTTTCAGACTCCGCGGAAAACGGCTCGCGCGATGCCACCATTAGATCAGCTCCTAGCAATGACTTCGCCTGCCCACCTAACGCCGAATTCAGGTTTTCACGCAGTGAACCAATAGTCGCTAGCGCGGCTACGCCAAAGACAATCGAACTCGAAAATAACAACAAGCGCCAGCGCGCTGGACGACTATCTCGCCAAGCCATGCGCCATACCCACGGCGAAACTAACTGTCTTAGAAAATCGATCATGAACTTACCTCACCGTGAAATTTCTGCTCAACCAGTTGACCATTTTTTAACCGGAAAACATAATCAGCCTTTGCTGCTAGATCGAGATCGTGGGTCACTACCACTAGCGCGATAGACGATTCCTGGTTGAGCTCAAAAAGCATGTCTTCCACCAATGCGCTGGCCTCTTCGTCGAGGTTCCCAGTAGGCTCGTCGGCAAACAAAATCTTCGGCTTGTGCATGAATGCCCGAGCAATCGCAACACGTTGCTGCTCACCACCTGATAGCTGGTTAGGGTAATGATTCACCCGCTTCGCCAACCCAACCCGCTCCAATAACTTCTCTGCTCTAGCTATGGTTTCTTTGCCACTCACACCGCGTAGCTCCTCGGGTACCATGACATTTTCTAAGGCTGTGAGCGCTGGCATCAGCTGGAAGTTTTGAAAAATAAAGCCAACCGATTCGGCACGCAGAGCAGCTCGTTGATCCTCAGATAGAGATCCAAGCTCTTGGCCAACTAGCAGAACATCTCCACCCGTCGCTTGATCCAGCCCAGCGCACAATCCTAACAACGTCGTCTTTCCACTCCCTGAGGGACCGACAATAGCAGCAGTGGCCCCTTCTGGAACTTCAATGCTAACTTCATCGAGAACTCTCAGCCGTTGTTCTCCGCTAGTGTATTCTTTGATCAAAGAATTCGTTTTTAGGATCATCTTTTGCATATCTCTATAGCTGGCGAACCCAGCTAATATGCTTATAGGCCAATCTATGGCATTCTGCAAATTGACATCTCAAAATCCATGCGCATGATAGAAACATCGCCATGAAATCACTTCTCACCTTGATCATTCTGCTCATTAGTCCATGGGCGCTTGCTGACGAATCCAGCCAAGCTACAAAACGTATTATCTTTCTCGGCGACAGCATCACCTCTGGCTACGGACTGGATAAATCCGCAGCCTATCCATCGCTGCTAGAAAACTTAGCCAAAGCCGACGGTTTCAGCTGGAGCTGCCTAAATGCGGGTCTCAGTGGCGATACTTCAGCTGGAGGAACTCGCCGAGCACCCATATTGCTGCGCCAGCCAGTTGATATTCTATTCATCGCCTTAGGTGGCAATGACGGCCTGCGGGGAATCCAGCCAGAAGTCACCGCAAAAAACCTCACAACCATAATCAAACAGGCCAAGGAGAAACAGCCCAACATGCTCATCGTGCTCGCTGGCATGCAGATGCCAGACAATATGGGCGATGACTACACCGCCGCATTTCGCGAGATTTACCCACAAGTAGCTGAAGCCGAGAAAGTTCACCTCATCCCATTCTTGCTAGATGGTGTGGCTATGGAAAAAGAACTCAATTTGCCCGACGGCATCCACCCAAACGCTAAGGGGCACGAAATCATCGCCCAGCAAGTCTATCAACAACTCAAGACTCTGACTCAGGGGAACTAATTTTTTTCATTAGTCACAGCTGTCACGCTAACTTTATCGATAAGGACTTTGCCAGTTCCCGCCTTTAGCTCAATTGACAGGGTGTGATCAAAACTGCTCAGCAACTCGCTACAGTGCCAGCTGAGCTCGTGCCATTTGCCATCTACTTTAATTTCAAACTCTTCGTTACTGGCAATTTCTCCAGCGGCAATACATCTAAGGCGCAAGCCCGAGCCTTTGTAATCAGCACTTTTATAGACAAACTTAACTAAGACGCCATCGAGTCCCTCGGTATCAAATTTCTGCGATACCTTTACCGTACGCCCAGAACTACCTTCCAGAAGTAGGTAGCGCTGATCATCCTCAACGACAAAAGCCTTATCGCCTTTCCAGTTGAGGTTTGTTTTCATTTCGCCGTTTTTTATTAAATTCTCGGCTAACATGGCAGGACTACATGCCACTAATCCTGCTATTACGATCAGTATTTGATTCATCATCACCCTGTTTTATTTGCCCTCTATCCATATAAATAGGCAGACAATCAGGATAAAACAGATCAGCTAACACATCATCAAACCCATTAGAGTATTCAAACGTTTATCGCCGCTGGTATTCGTGCGCAACTTTTAGCTAATTACTTAGCAGTAAATGACATGTATGACCTATTATATAAAAACATATGATTCGCTAAGAATTAAGAGAGAGCAGTGACTAACAGGCTAACTGCTCAAGTTAGACAAAAAAAATGCGCTGAGCCAATATGACCCAGCGCGAGAATTTGATAATTTGACAGGTAGATTAGTCAGGCACAACAATAAGTTCATCGCCGACTTTCACATCAACCCCGCCAGGGAAACTAGCTGGCAGAGGGTCAGCAAAGTTGCCCTCGAAGCTAATGCGTGAAACTTGCAGGCGACCGACAATGCCTCCATTACGGCGAATGCCTAGCGTCATGCCTTCGTTGACAAGGTCAGGCATTTTCACATCGATGATAGCAAACTGAATTCCTTCTTCATCGGTCCATTCTACCACCTGAGCCATCAGCATAGCCATGTTGATGTCGCGAGCGCGACGAGCATCACGGTTACGTTTTTCTAAGTCGTGACGAGCAATTTCCATAGCTTCGTCTTGAGCCATCTTGGCTTCGATTTCTTTCAGGCGAAGTTCTTCTTCGAGCTGCATGTTGCGCTCGATTTCAGCGGCGAGGGCTTCTTCATCTGGTACAACTGGCACGGTTGGCGTGTAGACAGGAGCGGGAGCGACAGGCACAGCAGCCGCTTGGCTCATACGCATACGCATCAATTCAGCTTCCAGCCGCTGGTTTTCGCGAATCAAATCACTCTGGCTACGATCAGCTTGGCCAGAATCACCAGTTTGGTTATTATTCATAGATAAAACCAATGCCGCGAGCATCATGGCGGCAGTAGCACCTAATAGCATTTGAGTCACATTCATGGCGAAGAACTTGCAGGGAATTTCAGCTGACCACAATACGAAAATGAGCGATCTTCAATTGACAATGACTTTTCCGTACCCGCAAACGCTTATTCATCAGGCGATTGATAGAAATTCTCTAAAATTTGATTTTCTCCCTGAGCTAAATCAGGCTACATCCTCAGGCATGATGCGGATGGCAGTACTGGGAAGCGGCAGCAGAGGCAATGCGACATTGATCGAATACGGTCAAATTCGCTTGTTGATTGATGCTGGGCTCAGCGCCAAACAACTGGTTCTGCGCATGGAGTCACTGGGCGTCGATCCAGATTCTATCTCGGCAATCCTAATCACCCACGAGCATTCTGATCATGCTGGCGGGCTGGATGTGCTTTTGCGCAAACGCGAAATCCCCGTATATACCAACTTGCTGACACGCGAGGTGCTCATGCACAAAATGAAAAGCCAAATCCAATGGCGAATTTTTCAGTCTGGCCAGAAGTTCAGCCTCGGGCCATTCACTATCGATCCATTCAGCATTCCGCACGATGCCGCAGATCCTGTTGGATTTGTGCTCGAAGCCGACGGCATTCGCCTCGGATCGCTCAGTGACGTTGGCTACATCACCGATTCCATCGCTAACCGACTCAAAGATTGTGATGCTCTCGCGCTCGAAGCCAACTACGACTACGATATGCTAGAAGCTGATAGCAGACGCAGTTGGGCTACCAAACAACGCATTGCCTCGCGCCACGGTCACCTATCTAACGAACAAACCAGCGAGCTGGTAGAAAAAGTTCACAGCGAGCGGCTCAAACAAGTCACCTTGATTCACCTCAGCGGCGACTGCAACTGCCCAGATCTAGCCACTAAGACGATGCTGAAGTGCCTGAAAAAATTGAAGCTGCCACATACCAAAGTACACGCGGCGCATCAGGACACTCCAACTGACTGGTTACTCTGCGGTACGCCTCAGCTGCCAGCATCTGAATTTTCTGAACAAGTTGAGTTATTCTAACGATTCCAGCTAGATTATTCCCTCAGCTGGCTGTTAGCTACTTTCCAGCTATGAAAGTGCGCTGAAGACTTTTTTCACCGCTTCACGTTTGAGCCTAAGTTCGCGCCACTCATTCATCAGCCGCGAAGCCTCAATCACGCCACAGCCAGATGGCAAGCTGAGATTTTCACCAGAAAAGTGCACGCCACGGATAGCTACCGCACAGGTGAATTCACCGTCGTGAGCTAGCCCAAATGGAGCGCCAAAATGCACCGGGCATTCTAGCTTGCTGCGCCAATTTTCCAGCATCTTCATCGTCTCGCGCGTGCGTGGCAGCGGCCCGAGAGCTGGTGTAGGATGCAGGCGGCGGATCAAATCTTCCACCGCACGATAATCAAACAATTCCACTTCGATAGGTGTGAGGAAATGGACAATTTCGCCAAGGTCCATCATGCCACGTTTCCCCTGCTCGACTTCGCCGATGTCAGAGAGTTTGGCCACCAATGTTTGGGCGACAAATGCGTGTTCGCGGATCTCTTTGGGATCGACGGCAAAAACTTCTCGCTCGTCGGCTTTGGCGGTTCCAGCCAGCGCCATTGTTTGCAAAACTTTACCTTTAAGGTTGAACAATAGCTCAGGGGTGGCGCCAAAAAATCCTTTGCCGCCAGCCACATATCCGTAGCTGATGAAAGGCTCGTCCAGCTCGGTCATAGTCGCCAAAATATCCAGCACGGTGCCTTCAACTAGCTGCCCCTGCTGCACCGCTACAGGCACTGATTTTTCAATCAATCCCACCGAAATGGCATCATTAATCTGAGCAAATACTTCGGCAAAGGCATCCGCCTCCATCTTGCTCCAAGCAATCTTCACACTCTCGCCAGCTGGCAGTAGCTCGGTCAGAGAGTCCACCCACTCAGTGCGCGCTGGCACTATCCACGGCTGCTTGTTTTGCAGGAAAAAATCATTGATGTAAAAAGCCGTCTGGCCAGCTGGCTGCTGGGCACAAAACTCAAATGGACCGTGTCCAATAAGGAATTTTCCACAACCCACTTTAATAAATGCAAACTCAGCTGGCAATGCGCTCATCAAGTCAAAGGGAACACGCCTGTGCGGTGTGGTCAAGCGCGTGATGCTTCCAGCTGCTCAAATGGCTTGAATCTTGGCCGCTGTGGAGTAGAAAAATGACATGCCAATGATTCCTGATGAAACCCGCGAGAAAGTGCTAGCCGCTACTGATATCGCTGACCTCATTGGATCTTATATCGAGGTGAAACGCAACGGCTCGGCCTACGTCGCGCTGTGCCCATTTCACTCCGAGCGCACACCTTCATTTAATATCAACCCAGTGCGCCAGTTCTACCACTGCTTCGGCTGTGGCGCCAGTGGTGACGCTATCAAGTTCATCCGCGATTACGAAAATCTGCCCTACTCAGAGGCGGTGAAAAGGCTCGCTGATAGAGCTGGCATCCCAGTGATCGAAGAAGTTTACGATCCCGCCTCAGAGCGCAAACGCAAACACATCGCTAGACTGAAAGAACTGCACAACGCACTCGCTCGCTACCTCAACGAGCTGCTGATGAAATCACCGGACTGCCGACACGCGCGCGACTACATGCGCGGTCGTGGATTTGGCGGTGAAATGGCTCAGCGATGGTTAGTGGGCTGGATGCCCGATAATGCTCAGGTCATCTTTAAATGGGCCAAAGAGAAAAAATTCTCTGGCCGCGAGCTGGTAGACGCCGGCATCTGTGCGCTGAAAAATGACCGCAACCCCAATGCTGGGCTCTATCTGCGCTTCCGCAACCGGTTGATGTTTCCTATCCACAACGACTACGGCGACATCATCGCCTTCAGTGGCCGCCAGCTGATAGAAGACCCTAACTCAGGTAAATACATCAACTCATCACAAACCCTCGTATTTGATAAATCTCGTGTTGTTTTTGGCCTCGATAAAGCCAAACGACCCATCATGAAGGCCAAATTTGCCCTCCTCTGCGAAGGACAAATCGACGCCATCAGCTGCTCAGAACAAGGCATCGAAAATGCCATCGCCCCACTCGGCACCGCCTTCACTCCGCAGCACGCCAAACTCATCGGCCGCTATACCAAAGAAGTCGTGCTCTGCTACGACTCAGACGCAGCTGGATTCAAAGCAGCCGATCGTGCATTCGCTCATCTAACGGCTGAGAAAATTGCCGTGCGAGTCGTTAGCATGCCGCCCAAACAAGACCCTGATTCTTACATCAAAGAATTTGGCATCGAGGCATTCCGCCAGCTGCTAGATGACGCTAAAGAATTTTTTGAGTTCAAGTTTGCCCACGAGTTCAAAAACTCCAGCCTCAATACTATTCAGGAAAAAGCCGAGCTCGCCCGCAAACTAGCTGACCTAGCAGCTCATGTTGGTGACAAGCTCACTAAAGATGCGCTGGTTTTACAAATTGCCACCCGGCTGGGACTCGGCGCTGAAGAACTGCGCAACGACGTTGTTAGAGCGGAGAAAAAGCACAAACGTGAGCATTCCTATACGCTAGCTAGAGAGAAAAAAGAAGCAGCTCAGGAAGAGAAAGTCCAAGCGACCCAGCTAGATCGCAGTGTGGCCACACTGTGCCAGCTGGCGCTCTGCCATAGCGAAGCTCAAGAATGGATGTGCGAGCAAGTCGAATCACTCTACGAGGCGCTACAACAAAGCTACGGCGGGGCGATTCTGTTGAAAATTTTATCGCAACGTCCAAATTGCGACAACCCAGCTGCGGTACAAACCTTCATCAGCAAACTAGCTGAAGGCGACCAAATGGCGGTGCGTCCAATGCTCAGCGATCCTCCAGCTGAAAATCCAGTGCTAGCTGCCGAACAAGCATCTAGCATGTTAATTTCCTCACACTTGCAGAAAAAGGAAGCGGCACTGCGCGCTCGCATGGCTGACCCAGCCGTACAAGCTGATCCCCAACTGCTGCTCTCGATGATGCAGGAGGCTAAAGATCTCAAAGAGATGCTCGGTAATATGACTAACCGTGCGATTCGCTAACTTAAGCTAGCGAGAAATTTCCCCAACTCACCTAGCTGACATCTCTTAGTCAGTTAGAATGATTGCATTTTCAAACAACAAAAAACCCCGATGCGAATCAGTCGCACCGGGGTGATTGGAAAATATTTCAGCTAGCAGCTATTAGTTAGCAACTGGCTTCTGAAGAATCACTTGGTCGCCTGGCTGAATCAGAACACCTGGCTTCATGCTCTTGTAGTCGATGTCAGTAACGAGACGTGAACCTTCGATAGCTGAGATCTTGAGGCGGCCGATGAGGTCGCTACCTCTTCTTACCATCAACTTGGTAGAAGTATTGATAGGCATGTCAGTTGGCACATTAACCACTGC
This sequence comes from Persicirhabdus sediminis, assembly GCF_016595495.1. Taxonomy (GTDB): domain Bacteria; phylum Verrucomicrobiota; class Verrucomicrobiia; order Verrucomicrobiales; family Akkermansiaceae; genus Persicirhabdus; species Persicirhabdus sediminis. The sequence continues at coordinate 5,852 of NZ_JAENIM010000041.1, read as the reverse complement.
AAATCCCCAGTCGTTGTTCACCGCTGTTACCAAACCACTCTTGCTGTTGGAGGCAATGCGCGCTGAGCGATCTGCAAGACGCTTCTTCACAGAAGCAATGCCTTCGTTATTGCTATCAACTGCCTTCTGAGCTCCGTCAACAAGCAGCTGAGTATCTTCCAGCTTAACTGTGTTGTTGGTTACTTCGTTCTCCAGATCGGTGATGAATCCACCGACTTCGTCGAGTTCAACATTCTCGGCGCCAAAGAGCTCCTTGATCTGCTTCACTGACTCAATCTGCTTATCAAGTTCTGTTTGTACTGAGGCAACTTTGCGCTCAATAGCCTGCATGGAACGTGTTTCAGCTTGTAAATCTTTGTTTGCAACTTCGAGATCGCCGTTAGCATCCAACAGCGTATTGTTTTTAGTATCGTAGTCAGCCTTAGCTGCTTCTACTTCTTTCTCTTTGTTGCGGTTATTGCCTAGCTGAACCTCGATGTTTTGGTTAACACCTGCCAGTTCTTCGATGCTAGCTTCAAACTCAGTTTTTTGTTGGTATGAAACATAAGCTCCACCGAGAGCGGCTGCCGTTACAACTCCATAAATAATAGCTTTCATGATCTTTAATCAGTAATGGTTTTCGATTCTAGCAATTACTTGATAACTGCAACTTCTGAGGCACTGATTGTTTGTTCAGCGATGACGACATCTCCAGGGTGAAGATTTACACCTTCAGCTACAGACTCTCTGACGATGTTAGCAGATGCTTTGTTTGCTTCTACTGCAGTCACTTGTAGTTTCGCTACAACTTCCTCGTCGCGAACAACGTCAAGAATTGATCCGGTAACAACACCTTGTTTGTCACCTGCTGATAGAAGAACAAAACCCCAGTTGCGGTAGACAGCTGATACGCGTGTCTTTAAATTCGGAAATGATTTTCCACTTCTAGTAGCCGCTAATTTTTCATTGAAGTTAGCTAGCTCAACATCAGTACGAGCTTTCTGTTGGTTGAGGTTAGCCAGCTGTGATTCGGCATCAGCCAAATCTGTAGCCACCTGCAGTGATCTTGCTTTGAGCTCCTTGATTTGTGGAATGATAACGTCTGGCTTAGGTAGATCTGCTGAATCTTCCTTAGCGCGCTCAAGTGCAGCTACGAGGTCATCGTGCTTGCTCTCAATGCTAGCAACTTTAGATTTGATCTCTTCACGCTGCTTAGAAACTTCAGCCAGTTTGGCCTGAGATTCTTCGATGTCAGCTTCAGCTTGTTTGATATCATCATTCAGGCCGTTAAGCTCCGCAACACTTTGCGTGAAGGTTTTCTGTAATTGAGCGTACTTTTGCTCAGCGTTTTCTGTATCTTGTTTGTTCTTTTCCAGAGCCGTACCATTTTTCGACCAGAGAAAAGCGCCCATCAATGAAAAGACAACAGCGAGACTAATAAATATTTTCGACATGATTTGTGTGCGTGAGTTCCTGAGTATTTTATGTGTAGTCGTGACACTAGGAGACCGACGGGGGGGGCGGCAACTCAAAAGTTCATACTTTTTTAAACGAACCAGCCATGTCTTTACATTATCCCCCCACACATCATAATTTTGTCAAACGAACATGAACACTGTAACCCGCATATTTGCGTACATAAAACGATCCCCCGCTCTTGCTAGTGGACTTCTAATTTGCGCCGTGGCAATGACTCTGCTGGTCATTGTTTTTCCGCAAATATCTAGCCTTGTTGTTAGTGAAGTTTTGGAAAATGGACGCCATGAAATGCTTTTTCCCTATATTTCCATTGCTTTAGCTGCCTTCTTTTCACGCGACTTATTAAACTATCTGCGCATTATTCTTAACAACCACCTCGAGCAAAAAGTCATCTACGATCTGCGCTCAGATTTATACAAAAAACTTCAGAGGCTGCCAGTTCGCTGGTTTGATAACCGTCGCTCAGGTGACGTTATGACGAGAGTGGCAGAAGACGTGCCGATGATGGAACGCTTGCTCATCGACGGTATCGAGCAAGGCCTCATTGCCATCCTCCAAGTCATCGTTGTTAGCGTCTTTTTATTCACTAAAAATGCAACCTTAGCGCTGTGCGCCCTCGCTCCTCTGCCCTTTTTAGTAATCTCAGCATACTTTTACAGCCGCCACTCACAGGATCGCCACCGCCACGTGCGCAAGGCTACTGATAATATGAACTCAATGCTGCACGATAACATTGCTGGCATTAGACAAATCAAATCATACGCCGCTGAAGAACCTGAACTGAAGCATTTCAACGAGAAATCATCCGCGCTCAAATCAGCCACTCTCAAAGTCATGCGCGCATGGGCCATCTATTCATCTAGCATGAGTTTTCTAAACTCGCTAGGGTACATTCTAGTTCTAGGTGTCGGCGCCTATCAAATCATCCACAGTCAGAGTGAAATCAGTACTTTAGTTGCATTCCTCACAGTGATCTGGGCGCTCTACGATCCTATCAGCCGACTCCATCAACTTAACCAAATGGCTCTATCATCCAGAGCGGCGGCTGAGCGTGTCTTTCTCATTCTTGATACCGATGATGAAGTACAAGCGCATAGCGGCACCAAGCTGCCGAGCCCAGCTAATGGCCATGTTGTCTTTAACGATGTTAGCTTTTCCTATGGAGATATCCCTACGCTGAAAAATATCCAGCTAGAAGCAAAGCCTGGTCAGATGGTTGCTCTAGTTGGTTCTACTGGCGCTGGTAAATCTACCATCGTCAACTTGCTCACGCGTTTCTACGAGTACAATGAAGGATCTATCACTGTGGACGGCATTGAGCTCAACAAAATGGATAAACAATCACTGCGCTCACAAATTGGTTATGTCACCCAAGATGCATTTTTATTTAATGATACCGTGCGTCACAACTTGTTGTTAGCTGATCGATCCGCAAGTGACGAACAAATGTGGAATGCGCTTGAAGCAGCCAATGCTGCTGGATTTGTCCGCGAACTCAGCAACGGGCTGGATACCATCGTTGGTGAACGAGGTGTGAAACTCTCAGGTGGCGAGCGCCAACGATTATCCATTGCTAGAGCGTTGATTAAAAACCCACCAATTTTGTTATTAGACGAAGCGACAGCAGCAGTGGATAGCCACACCGAGCGGCTCATCCAACAGGCGCTGGAAAACCTAATGGAAAACCGCACCGCCTTTGTGATTGCCCACAGGCTCTCAACCATTCGCAATGCCGACCAAATCCACTACCTCGAGCGCGGATGCATCATAGAGACAGGCAAACATGACGAGCTCATCCAGCTGGACGGCCATTATGCTAAGCTCTGCCGCCAGTCGCTTCTCACTGAGCAACAACAAGCCGACAACTAAGATTGTGAAGAATTCCCCCGTCATCTTCACCTAAAGACTTTTATTTTTCTATCACCTGAGTTAAGTTGAGTTGTCATGGCATTAGCCAAACTCATGCAAGAAGCTGGTGAGACATTCACCAAGATTTTCGGACACCAGCCGGACTATTACAGCTCGGCGCCTGGCCGCGTTAACCTGATAGGCGAGCATATCGACTACTGCGACGGACTTGTTCTACCAGCAGCAATCGACCGCTACATCGTCATTGCCTTTCGTAAAACTGATTCGCTGAAAGGTGAAATCTGCATGCACTCAGCTGGAAACATGACTGAGATTCCGCTAGATGTAGAGCTCATCACATCCGAACCTGAATGGGCTAACTATGTGCGCGGCATCATCGATGGATTTCATAATATCGGCTATCACGACATCCCTGGCTTTCAGGCCTACATTCATAGCAACCTGCCGCGTAGCTCTGGTCTATCAAGTACCTCTGCACTTGAATGCTGTACCGCTCACATGGTTGAGCAACTGATAGGTGTCCAGCTAGATAAAACGCTCAAAGCGATATTGTGCCAGCGAGCCGAGCACAGTTTTGCAGGCGTGCCTTGTGGCATCATGAACCCTTACGTCACCATTTTTTCCAAACAGGATCACTTAATTTCGCTAGACTGCCGTGACATCAGCTCTAGCTACGTACCATTTCCGACCGACGAGTTGGCCTTGATTGTAGCCAATACAAAAAAATACCACCACCTCAACGACGGCTCGTATGCATCTCGCAGGCGCCAAGTCGACGATACACTTAGCTTGCTAGAAAAAGAATCGTGGCGTGATGTCACCATGACTGAGTTAGAAGCACGCCAAGATGATATTTCCCATCTCGCCTACAAACGTAGCCGCCACGTGATCGCTGAAATCGAGCGATCTAAAATTGCTCTAGCGGCATGGACTGAACGCGACTACGACCACGTTGGCCAACTCATGAATGCCAGCCACCAATCGTTGCAGCATGATTATGAAGCTACCTGCTATGAGTTAGACGTCATGGCTAACATAGCCCAAACAATCGGTCACGAGGGCGGTGTGCTTGGCAGCAAAATGACAGGAGGTGGGTTTGGCGGCTCCACAATCACCTTAGTGCAGAAAGATAGCGTTAGACATGTCATGGAAGAGATCTACGACAAATACCGTATTGCCACTCACCAAACGCCTATGATTTTTTGCCCAAGTATCGTAGCTGGTTCACTAACGACACCTGCTGCTGAAGTCTAATCTCAAAACTTTCTACCCTAGAGAACTTACGTAGCGATGTTTATTGGTGAAAATGCCTGAGCGAGTAGATAGAGATAGTCATTTCTCCAGCTGGCGAAATTGCCTTGGCGCCTTGCTTGCGTTTCTTGCCAAATTTTTTGCGGTGAGTTCTGAATTGATTGTTGATGAAGGCTTTGCCGCCGATGGCCACGCCGTCGGTGAAGTATTTTATTTTGTGCCGCAGTAGCTCGGCGGGTGAGATTTTGCCCTCTCTAGCACGTTCATTTTCCAGCTGGGATTTGGCATTTTCATTAGTGATGGCAGCGTCTTCTATCAGCCAGAGTCGGTATCGATGGGCGTTTTTCTTCCAGCTAGTTTGCGCTACGCGCATCACCTCGCAGAGCCCGTAGCGACAGCGTTTGCTGCCAGCCAGCGCGGCGGCGTAACCACACCATCGGTAGTCTTTGGGATCGCTAACGAGATCAGCCCTAACTGGATTAAGATCGATGTAGGCGGCGATCGCATGAAGCGCGGTGAAATCTTCACCGGTTTCGTGCTCGGCTGGTTTGTTAGTAGATTCTACCAACACGCTTTTGTAGCGGCCCATCCACAACGCTCCGCGCCTTCCGTGAGTTTTGTTATACCACCGGCTGTAGCGCTCTTTAAGTTCTTTAACGAATTTTTCTAAGTTACAAAAACGCTCTTTGTATTTAGTTAGTTGCTCATCAGCATAGCGCTCCATGCCATTGGCGCGCATGTGCGCCAACTCGGCTCGCAGCTGGCTGATGTACGCTTTGCTATACAGCGTTCGCAGGTGGTCGATCAGCCGCTCTTCTCCTTGCTGCTTGGTTTGCGTCGGTCTTTCGTCTGGCCTACCTTGTGACTCGTAGGCTTCAAACTTGGCGTTAAATTTCACCCTGCTAGGCACGCGAATGAGCAAGTGAAAATGGTTATCCATCAAACAATAAGTCAGGATTTTTATGCCTGAGAAGCGCGCCATGCGCCACATGATGCGCAAAAATGCTTCTTTTTCCTGGTCGCCAAACAGGTAATCTCCACCCGCCGTGCGACTCATCACGTGGTAACAATACGAGTGCCGATCATCGCCAACAATGCGCACATGCCCACCCGATGGCGGCGCACAAATCATGCCCGCCGCGCCACCAGAAAAACCCGTTTTACAATCCGCCAACTGCAGCGGCGTAAGCGGCTTACTTGCCACTGGTTTTTGTTGATTCTGCAATGGTTCTGGAGATTTCATAATCACCAATATCGCACAGAATCAGTGGCTT
>NZ_JAENIM010000040.1 GCF_016595495.1 Persicirhabdus sediminis | reverse complement strand
CGGGTAGTGGATTGGTGTGCGCTGCCTTGTTCGGCTTTTCGGGTTTGGCTTCTCGATCCGAGCTTCACTTACCGTCGAATAGTAGCGCAATCTGGCGTTTGGCAATCCAATTTAAAGCGATCGAAAACAACTTCCAGAGAACAAGAATCAAGACGGAAATCCCAGCCAAAATAATGGTGACCTGCATGGTCGTCATGCTTCCTTTACCGTCACCGGGTTCCACGAAACCAAAAAGAAGAGCGATAATTCCTACGAGTGGAAGTAGCAGGCAAAGGCACATAAACCCGTTGATCAAACGCCTCATAAGGTTAAGCTTTTTCTGGTATTCTTCGCGGGTGATTAACATCGCATAGTCGGGTCAAGTTTTCTGCCGAACGTCTAGCACACCAACCGCTGACCACTCAGCGCGCTACGTTTTTGGGTTGTGATTGAAATTGTCATAAAGGTCATTAATTCGGCGGGGAAGCGGTTGGGTGCTGCGCCTTGTTCGGTTAGTTGTTTTTAATCAGCAAGTCCGTGGAGAGGATAATGCATCCGTATGGCCATCGACACCATGGCCGAAAATTTATATAGCATGGAAAGATCGTCTTTGTGAGTCTCTGATAAAATAGCCTGATCTATAAATTGGGCAGCTTCTTGCAACTCTGAGATACAGTATGTACGATCGTCAAATATGTCCTGTAGACCCTCAAAAAACCAATTCTTGTGATTCTTCGCAATGCGAGAGACCGCCGGCATATCGTCAAAATCAATTGATCCAAAAATTACTGGTTCATCTTTGACAAGAGCTGACTTTCCTATGACGAAATCGTATGCCATTGCTTTTTATACCGAACGTCGAAGTCCTCTCACACCTGCCCGGGGGCGAGGCTTCGACTGTGGATTAAAGGTTGTATAATCATGGCAAATTGAACTCGCGGCGGGGCAGGTGTTGAGAGCGACGCCTTGTTCGGCTTATTTGGTTTCTCTGCTCAGCCTCCACAGAATCCAGCAAATAGGAACCAAGTGAATGATAATCCAGACACCGCTAAAAACCCGAGCCCGCCAGTCCATCGCCTCGCAACCGGAGACTGCTTCCAAGTGGCTAAGAACCCTGCAAGATAGCAAGCTGCGGCGACAAATGTGAAATCTGCGATGACTGTGTATGCGCCGCACCGGGATCGTTCATGATCCAAATCAAGGTTTGCGGTCAGGCTGGGTGGTGTGATTCGGATTAAGATGCATCCGAGGAACAATGCGGAAACTATAGATGCAATGACCCCGAAGCTCAGGAGGTTAGAGCCTAGTTGTTTCATCGTGATCATTTTTTTTTGCCGAACGTAAAGTACACACACTCCCTATGGGAGAGCGAGCGTCGATACTGGGTTAATGGTTGTAATTTTCATAAACTGACACTGGAAACGCGCCATAGGGAGTTGGGTGCTACGTGTTGTTCTGCCATGATTATGAATCGTTTGCTCTCTTTAGATTAGCAATCCAATTCCTACAGCTATTTCTCCAGTTCTGCTTATCAGCCGGATTCCACTGATCGAAATCCCACTTATTTTCGTCACAAAAGCATTCATCGATTGCATTACCCCACGAGGTAATTTTCTTCTCGTCGACCATCCCCTTAAAATTCTTACTATCATAGATCTCTGTGATAAGAATAATGTTTGTGACAACGTTATCAATTTCGCACGCGGAAAATCCAGGATGACTAGTGAGCATATCGTTGCGACTTGATAAGAAATCTACCAGATCACTTATCTCTTCGTATGCGCCGTCTCTTTCACCGTTAAACGGACTATGTTCGTTCTCATCAATCATCGTTTGTGATATAGATTCATTATAGCAGAACGTCTAGCACACCAACCGCTGACCGTTCAGCGCGCTACGTTTTTGGGTTTGGATTGGAATCTTCATAAAGGTCAGTAATTCGGCGGGGAAGCGGTTGGGTGCTGCGCCTTGTTATGCTTTTGTTTTGATCGCGTGGTTACTAATCTGCCGTAACCAAGGATAAGAGAAAAGAAGGATCAACTCGAACCCGAGGTACATCAAGCATATATCCAACAGTTGGGGAATAGTGCTATAAGATTTGAACCAAAACGCAACGCATCCAAACGCAGCAATTAGCCACGCTATAAGCCTGCTCTCGACACCCTTAGCTAGCCAAGAAATTGACCAAAGGACGCCTGAGGCCAAGCCAAGAGCAGATGCTGAAGCCCAATTCGTTAACGAATCAGGAAAGCAAAAGAATAGCCCAATAGCTCCTAAAACGAGGGTAAAGAAGCGTAGGATAGCGCGATTGCCGCTAGTTGGTATTCTTGGTGTTTTGAAACTCTGACTGATGTCTACGACTTTCATTTTTTAGCATAACGTCCAAAGCCACCCATCCACTACCAGAGGGCGAGCTTTGATTTCAGGTTAAGGTTCATAATTATCATTCAGACTTAGACCCAGAGCGGGTAGTGGATTGGTGTGCGCAGCCTTGTTCTCTTTTGGTTTTGATTCGGTTTCTAATGTAGGTCAGCCCCCCAAAGATAGTAAGCCAAAAACCGTTATAAATCGGAGAAATAATCGCTCCAGTAATAGGTGCAAAAGTTCTTCCTGTATCATTGGTTAGATTCTTCATCGCCTTGTCCATTTCTGGTGTAAGTTCTTCACCTGAGAACATTCCGTCCCCATCAAGGTCGAATTTGTCCAATTCGTATTTATAGTGCCAATCAATAGACCAAACTGAAAATAGAACGCAAAAATAGCAGGCTACTACACTAGCAATAGAAAACTTGAACCATTTAGGTATTGAGGTCTCCGTTTTGAATAAAAGTATCCCGCCGAAACCTAGTGGGAATGCCAGAAACGCAAAAATGAATATGTAGCTAATGATTTCGCGCACAATTTTAAGAGAACGTCTAGCACACCAACCGCTGACCACTCAGCGCGCTACGTTTTAGGGTTTGGGTTAAAATTATCATAAAGGTCATTAATTCGGCGGGGAAGCGGTTGGGTGCTGCGTCTTGTTAGGCTAGGGCAGTTTTCATATCCAGGAAGGACTTGAGCCAACTATCAAAGCTGTCATGTTCATTCTCAATAGTACCAAAGTCATGATCAAATACTAGTACAGGAAGATCTGCTGGTCTTGTCTCATTGGTTTGTCTGGCAAAGCCAAATAAGTTACCCATACAGTCAGACGCTATAGGAATCATAGTGTCGCTCATGCCTGCTTCCCAATGAGCCTTCGCTTCATCAATAAGCGAGGATAATTCTATGAAGTTCTGAACGTCGAAACTGGCGTCTTCTGGAGCTTCTTCATTCTCACCGCCTGTAACTAAATCTAAAATTGAGGGTGTGTATACAGCCCCATATTTGGTGATGAAATCAATGTATGATCGGGGAAAGGTTCTAGAGAGATTTTGCTCAACCAGTATTACGTCCGAATGGGAGGGAATAGAAGCCTCATGATAAGATGAAGCAAAGGATTCTGTGAAAAGTCGGTGAGTTTCTGTGCGTGTCATATTTAGCCTAACGTCTAGCACACCAACCGCTGACCACTCAGCGCGCTACGTTTTTGGGTTGGGATTGAAGTTGTCATAAAGGTCATTAATTCGGCGGGGAAGCGGTTGGGTGCTGCGCCTTGTTAGGCAGAAGTAGTTTTGAACGCGTCGTCTATGGCTTCAAAATCGACGGATATCTCTTCGGGCATAATGTCATAAGCAAACTGAACTTCAAATGCTCCATGTTCATCCTCTTTGTCGATACACATCGAACTCTTGAATACGGCTTTAGAGCAATTAGTAGCTGGCGTGAAATGGAATGATAAGTCCTGACATTCAGATATCCAGGAAACCTCTTTAGTTGTAGCGCTGCTGAGAACAGCTCTGAGGAATGATGAAAGGGCATATTCAGAGCCTGCTGAAAAGTATTCCTTACATTCTATACCGTGTCTTTTCAGAGCGACTAAAACACCTCTTTCCGAGGAAGTGAAAGTCATGTGGGTGTTACCGACAGAGAGCATATAATTTTCAGTCTAACGTCTAGCACACCAACCGCTGACCACTCAGCGCACTACGTTTTTGGGTTGAGTTTAAAATTGTCATTAGGTCAATAATTCGGCGGGGAAGCGGTTGGGTGCTGCGCCTTGTTCGGTTGATTTATTAGCTGGGGTTGGTGCCCTAACTTGAGATTAATGACGCTACCGCCCTTGGTCGGTTCACTCAAACTTAGCAAAAACCAAACGGCATATGGTCGATATAAGAAAAGCTAAGCAAAATTTTGAGGATCTAACGATCATAAAGTAACAAAAAGAATGATGCCTAACTTTAGCTAGCTAGAAACAGAAATAGCGCTATCTCTGTGAGACTATCAGCTGTGAGTTCATTTCATTCACTAAGTAGCGTCGAAAAGAAGTAGAATGCAAACCGAACGTCTAACACACCAACCGCTGACCACTCAGCGCGCTACGTTTTTGAGTTTGGATTGAAATTGTCATAAAAGTCATTAATTCGGCGGGGAAGCGGTTGGGTGCTGCGCCTTGTTCTGCTTGTTTTTTATGTCGATTGGTCACTTGTCGCCGAAGTAGCTAAAAGTCACCAACATACCTCCCGATTCGTGATTCTCGGAAGCTGTGACCCAACCTCCGGTCTGCAACTTCGCCTTCAGCCATTCTTCATATCTCCTTGGAGACATCGGTCGACCTCTCGGGAACGTAACACCAACAGTTCCTTCCACGGTATCAAAGCCACCCGATATTATTGTCGGGTCAGCGGCTACTGCTCCTGGGGGTAATGGGAATCGGAAGTCATCTGCTTTCATCCTGCAGTAAACCGTATCCTCGCCTTCAATCGTAATCGTTGGGAGATCCTCCTCAGCGAGCCGATCCAGCCGAGAATTAAGGAAAAGTGTGGAGTTCGCTGTCACAAACCAAATGGAGAGTCCTAGCAGGAGAGATATCCCGCAAAGACCAAGTGCTTTGGAGCGAAGTTTCATTTTAGCAGAACGTAAAGTACACCGACTCCCTATGGGAGAGCGGTCGTCGATACTGGGTTAAGGTTTATAGTTTTCATAAAACTGACACTGGAAACGCGCCATAGGGAGTTAGGTGATACGTCTTGTTATGCAAATTTGATTTAGTTTCATTGTGCTAGTTACAAGCTAGGTCTGTTCCAATGGTAATGATACAACCGCTCGCTTAATACCAGATATAATGCCTAATCTAATCAACTCATTCTCAACTAAGCAAACAATATCTTCCTGAGACGGTAGTGGATCCGCTCCAAAATAGAGAGACTTATTCCTTGTTCCTGTAAGAGTGAGTGTGATGGCTATCCTATCTGGCAAAGCTATATCACGTATTTCACCTAAAAGTTGTAATTCTTCTGATACCTTTACTGTAAATTCTTGTCCTGAAATATGGCTAATTTCCCCTGTAACTTCGGGAGTAAAGTAATTCCCAGATGAACTATTCTCCACGCCTTCTGAAAGACCGACGAAAGATACCC
>NZ_JAENIM010000039.1:622988-775093 GCF_016595495.1 Persicirhabdus sediminis | reverse complement strand
GGTCTAGAAGACATCTTCATTGCTTGTGTTGACGGCCTCAAGGGCTTTAGCGAAGCTATTGAAGCTGTATACCCTCATACTAAAGTTCAGAGCTGATCTTCCCCTCAAATTTCGTACAGCAAGTCTCCTTTAATCTTTTATTTGAATTAGGCTGCTAGTGGAGAGCTCCCCAAAAATTGCTCATCTGACTAGACAGACAAACTGAGTTAGAGGCCAACTGGGATGGCTTCAACTGCTCTCAGTTAGCTGTTTTGAAATACTCTCTAGGCCAGTGGGCTGAAACCCGTTCAGCTGGAGGGGTAAATCCAGATTAGGCAATAAAACTTAGCGATTATCGGTAACAAGATGATGTAATTGGGGGGGGATTTACCTGCTTGTCTGGTGCTAAGTCTATTTCATGTGAGCTGCCTAAATATAATCATTCAGCTAGAAATAAATTGATTTCCTCACAGTTGTCCAGCTAGGATGTAGTCTTATGATGCTAGGGGAAGATCTACTAAAAATTGAAGCTCTGAGTATTTGGGCAGATGTGCCTGATTTGATAACTCAGTATCACGCTTTGAATCCGACATTTGCAGCCTTAGGGAATGAGATGGCGTTAGAAGCCATCGTATTGCCTGCGCTAGCAAAAGCAGATTTATCTAGAGCGTATTCGATGGCTGAGATGCTAGATGCGATTGCTAAGATAGCAGCATGTAAAGGCATCCGCTAGTCTCAGTTCCTTAGCTTGTTATTGGTATCCATGAAAATCATCTTCGGTGTATCGGCGCTCTTGTGTCTGCTGTGGGCGGTGTTGGTGCGTTTTGAGTCGCAGTCAGATAACTCTATTTTGTCGGCTATACTCATAATGATAGCTGGAATTTTGACTTACATACGGTATTCGGCAAAACGGCATCGCTAGGTGCGTTAGTTATCTTTGATAGAGGCCTGCTGAGTGAGTGGTTGGCTTATAGCCAGCTGCCTTGGGTGGATTTTGGCATGGGGCCGGGAAGCGAAATGGGAATCTGTGAGATGCGTTGCATATAGGGGTGGATGCAGGGGAGTTGCCGATAGCAGGGCAAAAAAAGAACAGTCCGCTCGACGAACTCTGTAGGAAACCCCCATAACCTATAGAATTGCGCAGCGCGGACTGCTAAATGGATTTATAGGCGGTTTGCTTTGTGCTTACAATGTATTTTTAATTGAAGATTTAATGTCGCGCTAAACACCCGATTTAATGAGTTTTTTAAGGTGGGCTGATGTTTGCTATGATCTTTGGTGGCTGGAGAGTGATTTTTTACCATTAGCTGGTGGTTTGCACAGGTTTTCTAGCAGAATTGGATGGGAGATGGTTTGCATGTTTGTGGGTTTGAAGTGGTGGGAATTTATTTTGCAAGAAATGTAAGTTTCAGGCGTCCAATGATGGTGACGTTTGAAAATTTTCGCAGCGTGGCTATTTTTTGCAGACAAGACGATCGTTTTGCTGCGCTGAATTGCTATATGCAGAAGGTGAACAATTTTTTGTAATGATATGAATTTCTTAAAATTAAAAATGATGCCAATCATGGCGCTGGGATTGGCGGTGGCATTGCCATTTTCCAGCACAGCTCAGGACCTCAATGGTTTGCAGGATTTGCAAGCGATTGAGCTGAAGATAAAGAATGTGGTGCAAAATAATATGCCGGCTACGGTATCGTTGTTTTCACAGCGTTCTGGTGCCTCTGGCAGCGGGGTGATTGTTAGCGAGGATGGTTTGATTCTATCCGCTGGTCACGTGGTGCAGGGTTCTGAGGAGATGACGGTGATTTTTCCCGACGGTCGTCAAGTGCAGGCTGAGGTGCTAGGCGCTAACTACACGAGAGACCAGGCGATGCTGCGCATTGTGGATGAGGGTAAATATGACTTTGTAGAATTGGGTGACTCCAACAAGTTGCAAGAGGGCGATCTGGTTGTGGCGCTGGGACATGCCGGTGGTTACGATGCGATCCGCACACCGCCCGTGCGCTTTGGACGTGTGGTGTCTAAAAACTTCCACCATTATTTCTCTACAGATTGCACGCTGATAGGTGGCGACTCTGGTGGCCCATTGTTTGATATCGATGGCAAGTTAGTTGGTATCCATTCGTCTATCGGTGGGAATTTGAAAATCAATAACCATGCGGGACTGAGTGGGTATTATGACGACTGGGATCGTCTGCTAGAAGGCGATATGTGGGGTAAGCTGCAAATGAACTTGATGGGCGCGCCTGATGCACCTGTGTTAGGAGTGCAGGTTGCTAGCGATCGCCGGTCAAGATCCTTGCTGATCTCTGAGGTCGTTCCGGGGAGCCCGGCTGCTGAAGCTGGTCTAGAAAAGGGCGATGTGATCTATAGCATTGCCGGTAAGCGTGTGCGTAACCTGCGTGAACTGCAGGTTGAGCTCGTGCAGCATCGTGCGGGCGATACTGTGCAGATTAGAGCGAGCCGCGGTCGCCAGCAGTTTGTGCGCGACGTGGTACTAGGAAAACGTGGTGAAATTCACCAGCAACCGTAATTTTTAGAAAGTAATGAAATCTATGATGATAAAAGTATCCTGCTTGGCGGCGTTGTTAGCTGGCCAAGCAGTGGGGCAACATCGAGGTGATGATGTTCCCTATCAGAATCCACAGGTGGCTAAGCAGTTGGAAAAACAGGCGGTGCAGTTCTATCAATCCGCCGCTCCAGCCGTTAGTGAGGCGTCAAAAAGCGTTGTCGATATCCGTGGCCGCAGCGGCCACCTAGCTTTTGGTACCGTGGTTGACGACAAAGGTGGTATCATTACCAAATGGAGTGATATACAGCAGAGCTACAATATGATAGGCGTGGCTACCAGCGACGGGCAAAAGCTCGGAGCCGCGGTTGAAGGAATCTACCCTGAGTGGGATTTGGCCTTGCTGCGTGTTGACGGTGAGCTCGAGCCCGTTGATTTTTCAGCTAGTAGAGAAGTAGAGCTGGGTGACATGTTAGTCATGGCGTGGCCGTACAAGCGTGTAGGAGCACTAGGTGTCGTTAGTGTCTTGCCGCGCAGCCTGCAGCAGGAAGATCAAGGTTACCTTGGAGTTCGCCTCAGCCCTGAGGAGCAAAGCGAAAATGGAGTGATTTTATCCTACGTGCAGCCTGGCTCACCAGCGGATCTAGCTGGTATAGAAGTGGGTGATTCAGTGGTCAAAGTTGGCTCTACGCCGATTCGCGGATTCATTGAACTGCAGAACAAGCTGCGTCAGTATTCACCGGGTGAATTGGTGCGCATTACCGTGAAACGTGATGGCAAAGACAAGATGATAGAAGTGGAGATGGGCTCGCGTGGGGTGCTGCCGCCAGAGGGTAGGGTGGCTCCTGAGCGAATGCAGGTGATGGAGAGAATGGGTACTGATCTTAGCGCCGTTAGAGATGGCTTTGCCAATGTGCTGCAGACTGACATGCCGCTGCGTCCGGAAGATGCAGGAGCGTTAGTAGTTGGCTTAGATGGTAAGCCGGTTGGTATTGCGCTGGCGCGGGCGAGTCGCATCAAATCCTACATCTTGCCGATGGCTCAGCTGGAAAAAATCCTCGCGAGCAAAGCGCGGCCTCTAGCTGAAATGGCTCGTCCTCAAGTGCGCTATTACACGCCGCGCACTGGACAGCCGGCAACTGGTCCTCGCGTGCGATATCGTATTCAGCCGCGGGCGAACTCGCGCACTCATCAGCTGGATCCATCTGAGCACATGATGATGGATATGATGCGTGACATGGAAATGATGCAGCGCCAGATGGAGCAGATGCGCGAACAACTGCGCCAGAACCGTCGATAGGTAGCGGTTTCTAATGATTTCTATCAACAGCCAGCTGGGCTCACCTCCAGCTGGCTTTTTTTCTAGTAAAATTCTAGCTATTCGCTGAGCAGGTGTTTGTTGGGATCGCTCGCAGCGAATGATTTCTGAGAGTAAGTCTGGACGAATTCTAATTTCGCAGAATATCCTATGGCATGCCAAAAATGCCAGCTGCATTGCCAGTACCAACGGAAGCGAAGTTTTACCTCAAGGGTGAGTCTCTTGTGGTAGTGGCTCCAGCTGGAGTGATTGAGTCCTGTTTGGCGGTTCCAGCTGTGCGAGCATTAAAAGCATTTCGGCCGATGAGCAAATTCACAGTGCTGTGTGATGCTGATTCAGCAGTGCTTTGGCCAGCGTTAGGTTTTGATGTGCTTAGCTATCCAGTGGGCAGTTCAGCTAGAAAAATCGCCTCATTATGCAAAGGCAAAGACTTTGATTCTGCGGTGATTTGGCAGGCATGCGAAGCGGCTAAAGCTTTGAAAAAACTTAATGTCGAACAACGTGTCGGTTATCCAGCAAAAGGTTTAGAGGCTTGTTTGACCCAGGCAATTAGCGTGCCTAGCGCTCCTGGTCCCATCGAACACCGCGTGCGATTTTATCTTAAGTTAGTGGATCAGCTAGGGGCGCCTGCTTTTGTGGCGGCCAATTTTATCACCCTAGATAAGCGTCAGCCATCTGGGCCGCTGACCATTTGTCTATCACCTCGTTCTAACTTGGGGGCTAGCCACGAATGGGTTGGTCCAGGCTGGCTGAAGGTGGTGCAGTCATTTGAAAAACATTGGGGCCAGCCGGTGCGCTGGTTGTTGATAGGGGAGGATTACCCCGAGCTTGAGCAAGCGTTCGCAGATGCAGGTGTAGAGATTGCTGAGCGTGTAGCTGCAGATCCGGGCAGTCAGCTCAATGCAATGGTTCGCAGTCACGCAGTGCTCACTGTTGACAGTGATACACCGCATCTAGCGGCATACCTTGGGGTCCCTGCGGTGGTATTATTTGGCCCTAACGAACCCGCATGGAAGCGTCCACTCGGAAAACAACATCGGGTTGTTCGCGAGCACGTTTGCTGTAGCCCATGTTTTGCAGCCAAGTGTGTTTTGGATCACCGCTGCATGCATCGCATCAAACCAAGCGCAGTGCTTGCTCAGCTAACGAGTGTGGTTAGTGAACTAGTTCTATCATAGAGAGCTTTATGGCTGTGCTGATATTGCTGTGATCTTGTTGTTGCAGACTTGAACGAATCAGCTAGTATGCACACGTCTGTAAATTATCATGGTACTTCTAGCCGTCTATCTATTCATTGCGCTGTTTTTCTCCTTTCTCTGCTCGGTCGCCGAGGCGGTGATTTTGAGTGTGACGCCTGCCTACGTGGCGGCGTTAGAAAAAGAGGGCAAGCCATCAGGAAAGCTGCTAGCCAGCTTGAAAAATAACATCAATGATACTTTGGCGGCGATTTTGACGCTGAACACCATCGCGCATACTGCTGGGGCAGCTGGTGTGGGTGCGCAGGCAACGGAAGTTTTTGGCAGCAAGTCGCTAACTATCGTCTCTATCATTCTTACTATTCTGATCTTGGTTCTCTCTGAGATCATTCCTAAATCATTAGGGGCGGCGTATTGGAAGCAGCTCAGCGGCGTTACCGCACAATTTCTCGCTGTGCTTGTTTGGCCTATGCGCAAGTTAGGTGTGTTGAAGTTATTCCAGAAGCTAACCAGCGGAATGACACATGGTTCTGAATCAGCGGGTTTAAGCCGCAGCGAGTTTGCGGCAATGGTCGATATCAGCGAGCAAGAAGGGTTGTTAGTTGAACAGGAGTCGAAGATTCTGAAAAACCTATTTTTGCTGCATGAGATGCGTGTGAAAGACGTGATGACGCCAAGTACGGTGGTTTTCGCTCTATCAGAAGAAGTCAAAGTGGAAGAGTTTTTCCACAAATACGACTACGTGCAGTTCTCGCGAATTCCCATTTATGAAGGTCGCCGTGACCAGGTGAAAGGTTTTGTTTTGCGCAGTGATTTGTTGCTCGCTCAGGCGCGTGGTAATTCAGAAAATCGACTTTCTAACTACAGCCGTGAGATTGAGGTGACACTCGACAGCATTCCGCTTTCTAGCGTATTTGATGAAATGCTGAAAACGCGAGCGCAGATCATGTTAGTTGTCGATGAATACGGCAGCATGAAAGGTGTGCTGACGCTTGAGGATATGCTAGAAACCTTACTAGGTTTGGAGATCATTGACGAGCGCGACAAAAACGTAGATATGCAGCAGCTTGCTAGAGATCTTTGGAAGAAGCGCGCTGCCACTATGGGCATTGAGTTGAAATCAGACGACGAGAGTAACCAGAGCTGATTATTTCAAGCTGGATGGCTGGCAGGCGCTTTGGTCTAGCTGGCTGTCTTAGTGGCTGATAGTGTTGGAAAATACATTGATCACCACCACACCTGTGATGATAAGCAGCATGCCAAGAATGGCTGGAGTATCGGGGGTTTGTTTGAAGAATACCGCGCCGATGATGGCGACAAGTACAATGCCTAATCCCGCCCAGATAGCGTAAGCGACGCCCACGGGAATCGTTTTTAGCACGAGTGAGAGAAAATAAAAAGCTGTGGCATAACCAATAACTACGATGGTGCTAGGGATGAGCCGGCTGAATTGCTCAGATGACTTTAGCGCGCTGGTGGCTATGACTTCTGCGATGATGGCAATGGCAAGGTATAGGTATCCCATGCACTGATTTTACTGGCGTAGCGGCTAGCTGGCTACAGTAGATTGATCTCCAATAGTAAACAGTTGGGCATGGGGTGGAGCCATGGGATAGAGATTTAGAGGTGTCTGTTATTCTTTATTTGGGCTGAGCTGGTAGCGGCCGATGGCGCGAATGTAGATGATGCATT
This sequence comes from Persicirhabdus sediminis, assembly GCF_016595495.1. Taxonomy (GTDB): domain Bacteria; phylum Verrucomicrobiota; class Verrucomicrobiia; order Verrucomicrobiales; family Akkermansiaceae; genus Persicirhabdus; species Persicirhabdus sediminis. Next base: position 768,399 of record NZ_JAENIM010000039.1, on the reverse strand, counting down.
CGTCTTTGCTAGAAATGAAGCTGGAGCTGCCGGACTTGTTGGAGCTGAAATAACATCCGGGTTCTAGCTGGATGCCATCAGCGTTCGTTTCGGCGCTGTAGCTTGGGTTACCGCTGATGATGATGGCTCGGTAGCGATCGTTGGTACCTGAAATTTTTCCGCTATAACCAGCTGGCAGTTTGATCATGGAGCCGTTGAGTTGACCGTCTACTGGCTTCCCCCAGAGGTGGGTGATCTGTGGTGATTTGCCATCCTCAGCTGGATCATTAGATTCTATCCAGCTGGAATCGCTGGCGCTGAGCCAGACGATGTTGGACGAGTGCACGTTGATAGGTCGCTCGCCATTGTCAAAAGCTTGTTCTGTTGGTTCTACCAGATACGGGCCACTATCAATCTCGATGTAAGCGATGTTTTTATCACCTTTGGCGGCGGTGATGTGCGCTTCACCTTGCGGCTGTGTCCAAAACGAGCCAGCTGGCATCCACATTTTTTCCGCTGATGGGTCGTCGTTGTGCATGAGTCCGCTTATGACCAGTGCGCGGTAGCTAACATTGTGAATGTGTGGCGGTGAGGAAAAGCCATCGGTGAAGACGCCGAGGTAGCCGGTAGCGACGTCGGCTTTGCGATCTCCCCACAGTGTTCCTGCCTGTGGGCTTTGGTCGCCACGCGCTGGGTTGAGTTGTTCCCAGTCGATGTCAGCTAGAAGTACAACTTCGGCTTTGTCGTTTTTATCATTGTTGTTGGCGGCGTCGGTTTGCGCGTTAGCTGGAATCAATGCGCTAAGGCTAACTAGAGCGGATAGAGGTAGGAGAGTGGATTTTTTCATGATGGTGGGAGAGGTGTAGATTTATCTAGTAATGTGAAAATCTATCTCAACTTATTGATTCATCAAGAGATATCTGGATTGGCTACTGTGGTGGTAATGATGGCGCGACTTTGTAATGGAGTTGTGAGGTGTTAGTTCTATCATGGTTTCATTATGAGTTTGCTAGATTTCTTTTTTCCGGATGTGGCGCAGGCCACACATTTACGCCGTATTGCTGACCAGAGTTCTCTGAGTTCTACGCAGCAACGCATTGCTAGCATGCAACAACAAGCTCGCTCAGGAGTGAATGAGCAGCGCATTGCCAACTTAGAAAATGAGCTGGCTGAGATGTGTTTGATGGTCGAGTCCTTGATCGAAGTATTGGAGGATAAACAAGTGCTCAGCCGTAGTGAGTTGGCGCAAAAAGTCCATGAAGTGGATGCTCGCGACGGTGTGATAGATGGCAAGATCACCAAACAGGTGCCAGCGGCTAAAAAGCCATTTCAAGCGAAGCTGAAGTTTTAGTGGGCTTGGGGTTGATGACGCTTTCTGGCACCCTTTCAGGGTGCGGTATTTTAGCTAGACTATCTCGGGGCTGAAGCCCCGAGCTTTGTTCTTAGTCGCTTTCAGCGCCATCATCTAGTAGTCGTTCAAAAGCTGATTTAAATTCAGCCTTGAACTCAGAGGACTCGATTCTACTGAGGTGTTTTTTTGCCTGGTTTTGTAGTATTGAAAGGTCCTCTGGAGACTCCTCCAATGAGGCCCTTTTTAATAGATAGGAGACTAGTTCATGTAATGGCTCAAACGAGTATCTTTTAAATAGCTCATGATAGTTTGGGTATGAAATGTTAGCTTGGTCAAACCCTATCAGGAGTAACGTCTTGAGGAACTCTAGCGCCTTTTTGTTATGGATTGGGCATTTAAGAACAATGTTGACAAACTCATCGTTCGTTAGCCATGAGCATTCGCCCCTATAGAAAAGTTCTTCCAGAAAATGGGAGCTGAAGACTCGTGACGCTTCAGTATCGGAGGTGTTATCGCATTCTAAGGTCGAGCTCAATGCTAGGTGGCACTTCTCTTTGATTGCATCAGCAATATGTTTAGTGGCTGGGTAATTTTGTAGATCTAAATTTTTGCGATTTTCAAAGACTCGGTGATCGCCTTTAGCAAATGATTTCGCGTGATTAAGGGCTTGTTGTAAAGGCAGGATTTTGACAAAAAGACTGCTGGTTTCATTAAATGCTTCTATATCAAACGTTTTATCAAGGGCGTGAAGACTGTAGGCTGTCCATCGGCCGAAGGTTCTGATGACGTTAGATTTAATAATTGGGTATTGCTCGGGGTCAGTTTCAGTAATCCACTTAAGTAAAGCTTTGCAGTGTGCCAATTGATTAGAATCTAAAGATCCTTGATGCGAGTCGGTGGTAATAGAGGTTAGATATGTGTTAGCAAGTGAGGCTGCTGACTCCTCTATTCGTAGATTATTAGGGGTTATGCATTCTAACAGGTGGCGACCATTATAGAGTTTGTCTAATGCGTCCTTTTGCTCGGAATCACTCATCTCATATTTGTTTGTGTGTCCTGATAGCACCCAAGTTATAGTTGTTGGTCTTGAATATGGAGCAATCCAGCTGTTGTCATCTATTGATAGCTTAGATAGTTTTTTTAAGATTCTGACAATGATGTCTTTTGATCGTTTTTGTTTGAGCTTAGTTGATATATCATCAGCAAGCTTCTCTATAAAATCGTTTTCGCTTGTATCATTATTCTCTTGGGTAATGGCTCTGACGCGCGCATTGTTGAAGATCTTTTCGATCCGTTCATAAAGCTGAGGAGCGCTTATCGTATCGATGAACCCTCGGCACATAGATTCAGCTTGGATAAATAAAAATAATATGGAAAAGAGCATTTCATTATCGTTATACCTATTATTTAGATAGAGTAATTCTGTAGCCTTCGCTTTATGTAGGAAACGTTCAAGATCTCTAGGGTTTTGAGGGAGATCTAGTTGATCTAATGACTTGTATAGTTTAGGGCATTCAGCCTCTTTGATCCATACTTTGGCTAGTTGCCTAATTTCTTCTTCCCGCAGGGCTGGCAGGTTCAGTTGGAGATCGAAAACCTTATCCATGTATCCTTTGCATTCCAATGCTGGAAGATTTTCGTCAGTCATGCAGGTGGATGTGAATGCCGCCTCGATTCGTTGAGGATCTATTGCAAATACGAAGGTAACATTCTCAAAAATATTCAGCCTATCAATCAGAGGAAATATTTCGCGTATGATGGATGGGCGAATTCTTTCCATGTCATCAATGAAAAGGATTAATTTGTATTCATTGGAATCTAGAAGTGAATCTATTTTTTCAATATAGCGTTGAGAGTTTTCGATGCTTCTTGAGGTGAAGGCTTTCAGTGCAGTAGAGGCTAGATCAGGTACTGAAAAGAGCGAAGTGAACCTGTGTATTAAGTTTAGGTGCTCCTTGATGAGGGTTGTTTTTCTAGGGAGGTCTAAAGCTTCGTTAAAGCCTCTGGCTATAACATCCCAAGCCTCATCTGTCGTTTTGCAGCTCCATGGGTTGACTAGCGCGGTCTTGAAGTTTTGTTGTTGAGAGTTTTGTAGCTGGTCACGTAGCAATTTGAGGACTGTGGTTTTGCCGCTGCCCCAAGGGCCTAATACCGCGATTCTCTTCATGCTGCTTGAGTCGGAGATAATAGTCTTTGCGATCTGATTTGCGAAGTAGCTGCGAGAAAGGAAGTCTTCGACTTGTGGGCGCGGCTTTGCAACTGGGATAATTTTATAAATTAACCACCAGAATAAAACTAGCAGTACGACAATGGCCGAGAGTGTGTAAGGGTTGGAGGAGGGCTGTGATGAGGGGGATTTCAATAGCAATATGCTGCCAACAATTAAGCTAGATAAGAGGTGTGCATAAATCCACTTTTTGCTAATATTGTTCCATTGCAGGCGGAGCTTATTTTTTAACTGTATGAAATAAGTCCAAGCGTAACCTATGGCAAATAGAGTCAGGGCAAAAATTATGGTGAATACTTTAACTATGATAGCTTGGTGCTTCGTGAATAGTAGAGCTGCGTGGTTAATTAATTGAACGATTAGATCTTTAAGCAGTACTGCAATGCAGATGATTGCTATAGAGATCAATAGGGCTCTTACAAATCGAGCTTTGGCTAGGGCGGGGTTTTGTTCATTGTTGCTCACTATAGCGACCTTGATAGATTTAAAAGTTCTAGAAGGAAAGATGAAAAGGTGTTTCTATATATAAATCTAAATGAGGTAACGAGATGATTGTAGGTTGTGGGGGTTTTGATCGCTTCATGTTAAAGTTTCTATTTGGAATTAACTGTAGATTTTTTAGCAAAAAAACACCCTGCCAGCTGGGCTGACAGGGTGTGATAGATTTTGTGGATGCAATTTCAGCTGGCGCGAGTTAGGCCAGCTGGAATTTTATTATCCGAGAACCACATCGAGGACGTTGCCGTCTTCTTTGAGCAGTGAGTTGAAGACCTCAGGGTCGATGATCCAGCCGCCTTCACGGTATGGGTTTTCGTCCTGACCGATGGCTTCTAGCTCGGTGCCGTTGAGAGTGATCTTAGACGGGTTGAAGTTGCGTGAGCCAACAGTGAAGTTCACCTTAATTGGGGTGCCTTTCCAGTTGGTGTCAGCGACGAGTCCGTCGAGTGAGTTAGGAACTACTGGGTCAATCACTACCTTGCCGTAATCGCTGCGCAGGCCGACGAGGCGGGTGAGCAGGAGGTTGAGGTAGATGCCTGGGCCAGATGAGTAAACTCTCCAGCCACCTTCGACTTTCACTTTGCCAGCTTTGATGTCTTCGTATTTCTCAGCAGCTTCGTAGCGGTCGTTAACGTCCGCGTCTGAGCTTGAGAAGTAGACGTTGTGCTGACGGCGCTTCGCGTTAGAAATGGTGTCTACGCAGCCGATTGGGTTAACCACTTCAAATGCTTGCAGCATATCGTCGGCGTTACCAGTCTGAGCCATGGCTTCGATGAAGCGTAGGTGAGCGTGGGTGTACATGATGCCGATCTCACGTGAGAAGGCAGCAGCAGACTCAGCGCGCTGGAAGATTTCCTGAGGGCCACCACGGTATGTTGGTGGTTTGTCCATGAGGCGGGCGCCGTCTGGAGCAAGCAGGTTCTCACGGATGAGGCCGAGGTGATGTTTGTATTCATCTTCAGTGAACAGGCTGCCGATCATGGAGCGTGTCATTGGCAGCAGGCGGTAAGAAATGCCTGTTGTCTCGTCTGATGGGTGCAGGATTGGCGTGCCGCTCTGCAGGTCATCATTGAAGAGGAAGAAACCACAAACGGTGCCGTCGACGATGAGGAACTTGCGGAAATCAGCTGCGATGCGAGCTGAGAAGCCGTCGAGGCCTTCCATGCTGCGTCCAGTTTGCTTGCAGAGTTTTTCCAGGCCGCTGATAGTCTGGTAGCACAGGGCTACAGTCCATGAGCTAACCATGCGCTCTTTGAGCTCTGGACGAGCTGGCTGGAGTGAGTCGTTCCAGTCGCCGTCGCCGTATGAAATCAGCGCGGTACCTTCAACACATTGTTTCTGGATCCACTTGAAGTTGAGCTCGAGGTGCTCCCAAAGTGTGCCAGTTTTCTCAGTCAGCGCGAAGCCGTCTGGGTTTGTCCATGGTAGAACTTCGTCGAGGATGCTGTAATCTTCAGTAGCTTCGACGTATTCAGCGACAGCTTTGAGTGGCCATACTGGGATGTCACCGTGCATGTGTGCCTGCTGGATGGTGCCAAATGGATCGAGCATGAACCACTGTGGCCAGTCGCCTTGTTGGTCGTACTGGTGGCGGTAAACTTCGAGAAGAATCTTCTTCACAGAATCAGCGCGGCCGAGTGAGAGAAGGAGCTCGATAGATCCTTGAGTCACGTCGCGGCAACCCCAAGCGCCACCATTGTACTGCTCGAGGCCGTGTGGTGAAGTGAGGTGAATGAGACCGTTGTGAGCGAACCACGGAAGGATGTGGTCGATGCGCTCTACAGCTGGGCTGTTTGAGCCAGACAGGCGCACGCAGCTTTCCACGGTTGACCAGAGGTCAGCTTGTTCTTCAGTCTTGCTAGGTGCTTCACCGCGGGCTGTGCCGGAGATGGTGAATGCAAATGCCTTAGCTGGCTTAGTTTCGATCACTGAGAATGGCAGTGAGGCTGCGCCACCGATGATTTCTGCGCCACCCAGTTGGGCGATTGCGTCAGTGGTGTCGATGTCCAGCTGGAAGTAGGCTTTCGGGAAATGCTTCTTCGCAAGTGAGTCGTCAGAGCACTCGAAGTGGATGCCATTTTCTTGGTATTCCACTGTAGCAGTGTCGTCGTATTCGTTGATGCCAACGACCAGTCCGCTAGTGACGAGGAAGGCAGTTTCTGGGCCGGCGATGACTTCAACGTCTACCTTGGCTTCAGATTTCACCTTGTTGACTTCATTTTTCACCACGATAGTGCGGTCAGCGAGCTTGTAGATCCAGCGGCAGGCAGTGAGGTCCATCTCAAAGAGTGATGGTACGCCAAGCAGGTTCCAGTCGCCGTCAGCATCTTGGAACCAAACGCGCTGGCCGTATGATGGCATGAGGCCGCACTTGTCGCGTGGTACGCTGTAGAGACGGTGGAATGATGCGTGGCCAATGCTGGTCAGCGCGTTGATCACACCAGCGCCGTAACAGGTAGTGCTGAGGAAATCTTCTTCTGGGTAGTCGCTATCGCCACTGCGCAGGATGATGCCGTGTGGGCGGCTGATTTGCACTTCCTTAGCGCGAGTCGCCACGTGAACGGTGCTCTTGCCGTGGTAGAATGACAGCAGTTCGCCGTCGTCTTCGCGCTCGTCCATGCGCAGCTCGTTAGGATAAAGCTCTTTGACTTCATCTTCAGACATGTCTTCGCCGTGAGCTACCGCTGGGTAGTGGAGAAGGCTCTGTTGCAGCTGGAAATCAGCAAGTGCATCAGTAGCTGGAGCTGGCTGAGCGCCTACTAGTGACTCAAGGTCTGAAATGTCAGTAGCTGCAGCGTGGTTGCCATTGTAGGTAAAGAGGAATGTGCGTGAACCTGAGGCAGCTGGAGCCAGCTGGAGCGGTTCAGCAAAAAGGCCAACGTAAGATGACTCACCTTGGTAAACGCGGCTGTCGGCAGCAGGGATGTCGCCGAAGATTTCAGGAGCGCCGCCACGGTTGATGGCAAATCCAAAGAATTGAACGGCATCAGTAACAAATCCGCTAACACCTTCCGCACATGTCTGAGCAAGCCATGGGTGGTTGCCGTCAACAGCGAGGTTTTGGCGTGTGCAGATCACTTTGCCGTAGTCAGCGTGATCGAGCGCACGTTGGTCGAGGTACTGGCTGGTGTAGGATTCGTTAGTACGAACTGCACCTTGGTGAGCGAGGCCAACGTCGAGGCCGTGAACTACTTGGATTTCTTTTTCGCTGTCGCCGTTGTTGTTGACGTCAACGCTGAGCTGCCAGCCATTTTCGCTTACGCTCATGATGGCTGTGGCGGTGAGGCCGTCGAAGTCGGCTTCCCATTTAGCGGCATTTTCTGAGATGGAGAAAGCAGCAGTGCTTTCTGGGCCAATCAAACTAAAGACTTGTTGGTCGTCGCCAGTACCAGCGAGAACGTAAACACGATGCAGGGCGCCAGCGAGTGGGCAACCGAGAACGAGGTTGAGTAGGACACCACTGCCGTGACGGGCAGCATGAAGGTGACCACCTGGAAGGAAGTCGAAGTGGAGTGCGTCGGCGGAACCAAGGCGCTGAAGCGGCAGGTCCTTATGAGACGCCAGCTGGCGAGTCGCTGGAGCTTGTGTGGATGCAGTTGTCATTGCGTCAATTATTTGTCGTTATTAATTGGTTTGATTGGGTAAAAATTACATCTTTCGAACGCGCGCTGGGCGGCTGGATGTTTCATGAAATGTTTCCATGCGAATCCTGAACGAAGGTTTTCTGCGCTGATGAGCGTAATGCCTGTGTCAATAGCGATGACATCTGGGCCAACCCAGCCAGTGCGTGGGTTGTAAGCATTGGTGAAGCCGTATTGGCCGTAAATGCCCATATCAGCAAATTTTTCTTTCTGCAGCATCAGGGTGGCGATGGCCTCCTTAGGAGTCATGCAGATAGAGCCGCCTGGTGCGGATGGGGTGAGTGTGCCGTCGTCACCGCGCCACGGGCGCAGGCGAGGGTCGACGTATGGTGCGCCCCAATCTTTATAGCCGTCAGGGCTATCAGAAGCGGTGAGTCCCCACAGGTCAACATTCCAGTGACCCAGTGTGTCTGGGAATGCTTTGCCGAGGCGGTCCATGTATTCGCGCTGGGCGAGTGTGGACAGCTGTGAATTGCGGAAATAATCGAGATGTTTGTCGCGGTTGGTGCGGAAATCAAAGAAGTTCTGCGAGTAGTGGTGCACAAACAATGGTGGGTAAGCACAGAATCCTTCACCTTTGAAAGTCAGCTTAGGATCGCGTGGCCAGTTTTCCCAATGCTCAGCGTCGAGCGCCATGTCGGAATCAGAGCCGATGCCAAGCAGCAGCATGACAAGCATTTCTGAATAGTGATCCCACTCGACGTTGATGAAGCCTTCGCTTTCGCGGTAGCCCATGTCGAGGAATTCATTGCCATTGGTCATCCATTTCCAGTCAACTCGGTTGTAGATGTCATTAACCACCGCAGTGAGCTCTTCGTTTTCAAAATAACCTGAAGCGGTAAAGGCACCAGTGAGGAAGAGGGCGGTATCGATAGAGGATGCTTCCGAATCCCATTCTAGCTCGCCAGTGGTGGGATTAACAAAGTGGTGTAGGAAACCATTGGTGTGAGCAAAATGATCACGGGTGAATTTCAGCACCTTGAGGCATTTGTCATACGCTTCTTCTTTGGTGATCCAGCCGCGCTCGGCGGCGATACAGTGAGCGGTCAGGCCAAAACCAGTGGAGGCTGAGCTGGCGACGCCGCTGAACCATGATCCATCAGTTTTTGCTCGGTCAGGAATCAGACCGCTAGTTTTATCAGCTGATTCGACGAAGTAATTATAGCAATCTCGTTGTAACTGATCGAGAAACGCTTCCTCTTTCTCAGAAAGATGGTAGTTTGTTGAATGTACGATTTCACCTAAGGGCCTTGGGTCCTGTGGCTGGTTCTCAGCTAGAGATACCATAGGCGTTAGCGCTAAAGTACATAGGGAGATGATGGATGTGATTCGCATTGGCAGTGGTTTTTAGGTTCAATTTATATAATGTGCAATCAATTTAATCATTTGCAAGCGCCCATGGTATGATTTTTTTAGTCATTACGGGGTATAATTGTAAATGTTTGCAGTAATGACGAAATTGTTGACGCTTTTTATGACAAATAGAGCGTTACAAACGCTGCAAGTTGTGCATGATTAGATTTCGTGAAGAAGGATGATCCATCAGGAATTCGGTTGTTAGCACAGAAGTTGGGTATTTCAGCGGCCACAGTATCGCGAGCATTGCGTCCGGAGACGGCGCATATGGTCAAAGAATCCCGTCGCAAAGAAATCATTGAATTGGCAGATGCCATGCAGTTTCGCCCGAATCCGGGAGCTCGCTATATCCGCAAGGGGATGAATCCAACATTGGTGGTAGTCATTCCAAATGAAGAGGAAGTCTTCTTCTCAGAATTTTATAGCCGCTTTCTCGCTGGTGTCTTGCACGCAGTTGCTGAGACTGACTGGGAAGTTCGTATTACAACTTTGCGCCCACAGGGAGATTCCTTTGTTGAGGCATTGCGTCCGCTCAGCCTAGATTGCTCTGGAGTGATCTACGCGGGCACGCCGTTGAACTCAGATGAAATCGAGTAACTCAAGGATTACAAGCGTCCGTTAGTTTTGATGAAATCAGTTCTGCCTCCTAATGTTAACGTGCGTGATTTGAGCTGTCACATCCTCGGGGTGGATAACCTCGGCGCGGCACAAACGGCGGTGCAATATATTTCTCAGTTAGGTCACCGACGTGTTGGCTTGATTCTCGGGCCTAGATCTTCACGAGATTTCTCCGAGCGGGCCAATGGTTTTTTAGAAGCGCTGGGTGACATCGATAAAGAATTGGTATTTGAGGGTTCCTACGACCATGATACCGGACGCGAAGGATGTAAAAAACTTCTCGAAATGGAAGATCCGCCAACCGCCATTCTTTGCGCTTGTGACCCGATTGCTCTGGGTGCGTTAGATTACGCCAAAGAAATTGGCATGAAATGCCCGCAAGAGCTCTCAGTGATTGGCTTTGATGATGGTCCGTGGGCGATGAATTGTTTTCCTAAACTAACTACCATGCGTCAGCCGCTGAAGCGACTAGCCCAACAGGCAGTGGATATTCTCATGCGTGTTACCGAGCCAGATACTGGCCCAGTGCACCAACAATACATTGAGCTGCCAGCATCTATCGTGCTGCGCAACTCAACTTCAGCGCCAGCTGGAGCTCAGGTGGGTGAATAAGTTAGTTGTCAGCTGGAGTTGACTTCCAGCTGACAGATTACTCATCTGATAGTGGAATTGCCGCTTGTTTCACTCTAGCTGTTGGGCATACTGCTTTGTATGCGATGTAAGCAAATCTTCCTCAGCGTGTTGGGTTTGAGCTGTGCTGTAGTTGAATTATCAGCTAGCCAGAAACCTAACGTTCTCATTTTTTATGTCGATGATATGGGCATCGGTGATACGCGGGTGTACAATCCAGCTGCGCCGGTAGAGATGCCTAACTTAGAGCGTCTAGCTGAGCAGGGCATGACCTTTCACGATGCCCATTCGCAAGCTGCTTTATGTGCGCCTAGCCGGTACAGCATGTTGTCAGGCAACTACCCGTGGCGCGGTCGCAGTGCTGGTGGTTCGTGGCATTTCAATGGTGGCTCGCAGTTTACGGAAGGGCAGAAGTCGATTGCCGATGTGCTGAAGGGACAAGGCTACCGCAGCGCGATGTTTGGCAAGGTGCACCTTGGCGCGCTGGTTCCGCCAAAAGACGGGACCACCTTTGATAAAGCTTCGCCCGTGACTTCAAAAAAGAAGTCCTTCGATTGGACAAAGGCGGATTTTTCTAAACCTCTCATTGATGGGGTTTATTCATTAGGTTTTGATTACACCTACGTTTCCTACGGTGGCATTCAAGATCCACCGTATGCATTTTTTGAAAATGATCTGATTGTTGGAGATCTCAGTGATCTGGTTCATTACGATGGCGGCAAAAGCCAAAATGATAATGGCACCTCAGTTATCCAGCGCTGGATGCCTGGTTATGGCATGGCTGATTGGAAAACTAACGAGTTTCTACCAATCATCACTGAGAAGGCGATCGACTTTCTCGACAAACATCACGCGCAAAATAAAAAAGATGGCGCTGAGAAGCCATTTTACATTCACTTCTGCACAGATGCCGTGCACGTGCCGCATACGCCGCCCAATGAATTTATGGGTGTGAAAGTAGCTGGCACAACTGGCGGCACAAGGCACATGGATATGTTATTTGCCATGGATGTTGCGCTCGGCAAGCTCACGGAGTCGATTGCCCAACATGGCCAGCTAGATAACACGCTGATCATCTTTGCTAGTGATAATGGTGGCTTGCCGCAGAAAGTTAGTAAGAATGATTACGATTCTAACGAAGGGTTGCGTGGATACAAGGCGCAGATCTACGAAGGCGGGCATCGCGTGCCATTTGTCATCAAGTGGACCAATGGCAAGGTGAAGGCAAATTCCACCTCGGACCAGCTGGTAGGTGTGCATGACCTATTTGCCACTCTGGCTGATCTGACTGGCGCGCAAGTGGGCGAAGATCAAGGTTTGGACTCAATGAGCTTTTTGCCAGTGCTGTTAAATGACAATTCCACGACCTTACGTGAGGATATGTTATTTCAAGGCGCTGGGCCAAAAGAACGCGCTATCAGAGTGGGTGAGTGGAAGCTGTGTCTGGATAAAGAATCAAAGCCAAATCAGCTTTTTAACCTCAAACAAGACCCCAAGGAGGAGGATGATTTGATCAATAATCCTGAGCATGAAAAGCGCGTCCAACAGATGCACGAGCTATTTGTTGAGCAGTTTGCTGCGCCTAGAAGTACTCCTGCATTTTAGTTGATAGATGGTGCCAGCTGGATTGCTTTCCAGCTGGCTAAAAAAAATTCATTAGAGTGGTCTCGCGTAGGTATCACAGCGGTTGTGCCAGCCAGCGCGCCAGCGATTTTCGCCACGTGCTGGATCGGAATTTTTGATACGCAGGTCGAGTCTGCGTTTGGCTGCTGCGGCAAACTCATTGGCTGCGGCTTGCCCACTCGGCACATCACGCATTTCTAGCAATACCTGCATGAGTCCCCAGCCTTCGCCTTTATAGCGTTCGTTAGGGTTTGTTCCATCACCTTTGAAGTTAGGGTAATCAATCAGCGCATAGGTGCCATTGCTGGTGGTAGCTAGTTTCCGGTAGTTAGCTTGTATGCGTGCGCGTTGACTCGCTGGCGCTGCATTCATCATTTTGCCTAGCGACTGCTCGCTGCGGTGGATGATGAAGTCAGTCTGTAGCTCGACGGAGTTAGCGAGAAATTTTCTCAGCTCGCTGAGTCTCTGGCCATTGATGTCGGCCTGGAATGCGGTGCGGTTAGGCCACGGGCATTTGGGTGTTGATTTCAGCCAGCTAGGAATGTCTTTGCGGCCAGCTCGGTGTGCGTAGTTGAGAAATTGTGGGAATGATTCGGTGTACGGGCCATTGTAGTTAACTGGATACCAGATAAAATGGCCAATACCTAGGGATGGAAATTCTTCGCCTTGGTTCCATGCCGTTAGTCCACTTACTTTGCCGCCAGATTCGTTTAGCCAGATCTTCTGGCCGATTTTTTGTTTATCGCTTCTGCTTAGCTGGCTGGCTCGGCTGCTAGATTGATTTTCACTTGGCGTTTCACCTGTTGACGGCGAGCACGCTGACAGACTGAGAATGGCGGGGAGGATGAGGCATAAGCGATTCATGCTAATTTGATAGCTAGAAATCAACGACGACAAAAGCGAAATCGCTATGAGTTGGGGGCTTTACCTTAGAGTGAATCGACTGTATGAGGGGGCCATGCCTATCATTGTTAAATTTCTAATCACTTCGACTCTGATTGTTTTGATATCCGAGATAGCCAAAAGGTTTGATCGTATCGGCGCGCTGATAGCGGCGCTGCCTATGGTTACGGTGTTAGCGATGACGTGGATGTGTTTGGAAATGCAGGGGGCCGAGCGCACCGAGAAAATTGCTAACCACGCCTGGTACACATTTTGGTATGTATTGCCTACACTGCCGATGTTTTTGCTGATGCCGTGGATGCTGCGACGTGGTATTCACTTCGGCTGGAGCCTGCTAGCGGGCTGTATTTTAACAGTGATTTTGTTTTTTGCCCTTGCATGGGTGGTGAAACGCTTTGGTATTGAGTTGATTTAATCTTGGCTGAGTGGCTTATCGTTAGTCCTTTGGCTGTGAGCTGTTGAGCGTCGCTCAGTAGTTAGTTTGCAAGTGTCACAAGTTTGATTTGGCAGGTGGCTGTTCGTGTAGTACAAGGAGAGAATGAAATTCCTATTGGCGTGTGATAAATTCAAAGGTTCCGTCTCAGCATCTGAAGTTGGCGAGGCGATTGCCCATGGTATTGCCCATCACGATATTTGCGACCAGTGCCCGATTACTGACGGTGGAGATGGTTTTGCAAAAATTATCTCAGATGCCTCCCGCGGCGCTTGGGTCTATTCACAGGCTAAAGATCCCCTTGGCAAATCTATCATGACCCGTTACGTGGTCACTGGTGATACAGCTGTGATTGAAATGTCTGAAGTAGCTGGACTGCGTCGCATCAAAGAACTCGACGTGCTCAATGCTAATACTTTTGGTGTTGGCCAGTTGATCCGTAACGCCGCCAACGACCCTAAGGTGAAAAAAATCATCATCGGCCTGGGTGGTAGTGCGACTAACGACGGTGGTATCGGCATGGCAGTTGCCCTTGGCGCTAAATTGCTAGATAAAGATGGCAACGAGCTGGAGCCGAAAGTTACTGAGCTGGCGAAACTCGATCGTGTAGATGGATCAGGTATCGGTGAGCTGCCGCCTATCATGGCTGCATGTGATGTTACTAACCCACTGCTAGGTGACAATGGCGCTACTGCTATTTATGGTCCGCAAAAAGGAGCGACAAAGGAAGATCAAGTGATTTTGGAAGCTGCGCTTGCTAAGCTTGCGGCCTGCACGGATTGGGCTGGTCTAGCTACTAAGCCAGGTTCCGGCGCAGCTGGAGGTCTAGGCTACGGTCTGATGGCCTTTGCCGATGCAAAACTTGTTCCTGGATTTGACCTATTTGCCGAAACCGTGAAGCTGAAAAGCCGTATCGAAGCCGCTGACGTTGTCATTACTGGTGAAGGTTCATTAGATGCTCAGTCATTCAATGGTAAGGGGCCGATTGGTGTTGCGCAGATGGCGAAAGAAGCGGGTAAAAAAGTCATTGTTGTTTGTGGTCGCATTGATGAAGACCTGAAAGACAACGAGCTGTTTGATGCCGTTTATACTGTGCGAGACCAATACGAGACGGACGAAGAGAGCATTCAAAATGCTGGCAAAATCCTGCAGAAATTTGGCCAGGAGATCTACGATAACTTCGGTTAATCAGCTAGTTATTTCCAGCTAGCCATTTGGCAGGTGTGAGATGTCGAGATTTGCTCTTTGCAAATACTCGCTTGCAAGACATGCTGATTTGTCGTCAAACTGGCGCTTGTTTTTATGGCTGTATATGGACTGTTGTTAGCTGGAGGTCGTTCTACCCGAATGGGTGAGGATAAGTCTGAGATGGTGTTTCGCGATGGCGAAACCCAGGCTCAGCGTGGGTTGCGCCTGCTAGGTGAAGTTTGTGATCAAGCTTATCTATCACTGCGTGCTGGTCAGCCACATGATGGCCAGCTGGATGTGGTAGAAGATGCCTACGGCGAAGTTGGGCCATTAGGTGCTATTGCCTCTGCATTCAGTAAACATCCAGATGCTGCGTGGTTAGTCATGGCTTGTGACTTGCCGCACGTCGATGCCGATGTGTTGGAGTACTTGCTAGAGCACCGTGACCCGGAGGCTAACGCCACCTGTTTTTCCAGCCGCTTTGATGGCAAGGTCGAGCCCTTGTGCACGATTTACGAACCATCTATCGCCATGCGCGTTCTTGATTCTATCAACCGTGAGCAAGTTTGTCCGCGCCGTGTGCTCTCACAGGTGCGCGTGAAAACTATGGATTTGCCTAGATCCGAAGCATTAGATAATGCCAATACCCGTGGTGATGCAGCCGAGGCCATTGGTCGATTGCAAAATCAAGCCACTGAGAAATCATTGACCGTTAGGTATTTCGCCCAGCTGCGTGAGCAGGTGGGGGAGGAGGCTGAGGAGGTCACCACTAGCGCAATTACACCAGCTGGTCTCTACGAAGAGCTGCGTGGCCGCCACGGATTTAAGCTGAAATCATCGAGCATGATGTTAGCGGTTAATGGCGATTTCCAAGAATGGACCTATCAGCTACAAGCCGGCGACGAAGTCGTCTTTATCCCACCAGTGGCTGGAGGTTAGAAATTTTCCCATCATGTTTAAGATTTCATCCAACCCTATAGATACAAAATTGTTGCGTGAGCTCACGCTAGCTGATCAAGCAGGCGGATTTGTCTGCTTCGAAGGCTGGGTGCGAGACCATCACGAAGGTAAAGCGGTGCTCGCTCTAGAGTATGAAGCGTGGCCTGAGTTAGGCGAAAAAGAAGGCGCCAGAATCATCGCCGAAGCAAAAGCTAACTTCGATGTGGTCGAAGTCGCCGCCGTGCACCGCGTAGGTAAGTTAGAAATTGGTGATATGGCAGTATGCATTGCCGTGTCCGCTGCTCATCGAGCTGCCGCCTTCGACGCCTGCCGCTACCTCATCGACGAAATCAAACGTCGTGTGCCTATCTGGAAAAAAGAATATTACCAAGACGGCAGCATCGACTGGGTCGGCTGCAAAGGCTGCGCCAAGCACTAGCTGGGGGTAAATTCCAGCTAGGCAGTTAGGCTAGCTAGCATTGTTATTCCTGCTTGGAAGCTTTGATGTCCTTCTCGCTCTCTTTTTTAATGGTCTCGCGTTCTGCTATTTTTCGCTCGACGAGTTCCTCAAGTTCTTCATGACTTCTAATCGGCATACGGCTAGAGCTTCTGCGATATCGTTCGTTTGGATCAACTTTTTGCTGTAATGGGGCTTCTAGCTGTTTAGTTAGTTCGTCTATGTGCTGCGCCTTGATTTCGATCATTAAGTCAGCAGCTTCATCTGCTGGGCCAATTTCTCGTGAGTAGGATATTGAGCGTCTGAGGTTTTCCCATGCGAAGCCGTATTCCTTTGCTTTGATATAATTGAGCGCAGTTAGATAGGTTTCGATAGCTAGCTTGTCGTTATTAAAGTTAGATTTGTGAGTTGATCTAGAGTTGCATGCATCAGCTATCTGAATGACTTTTAAAATAGCTCCCCATTGCTCGCTGTCTGCCAATAGCGCTGAAATTCTCAGTGTGTACTCGTGAGGTTTCTCCTTGTCGAGTAGGTTGAATTGCGGGTCGTCAGGTAGAGATTTTCTGATGACTAAGCTGCGCAAATGCTCAGTTAATTCAATCAGGTTGGTGGGGGCAAATTTAGAATTGTTATAGCTGTAGTCGCTGAGCGAGGCGCTGGCTTTAGCCAGGTCATTAGCTAAATAATAATTGTAGGCTTTGCGCGTGCTTCTTAGCTGAGATAGCCCGCCGACGTCACGATAACTTACCGAAGGGTTATTTTTAGTGATGATTTCAACTTGATCGGCTATCTGGGCGATGTCGTCGAGTTTTTCAGCCTTGGCTATAAGCTGCTCAATTTGCGCTGGCACACTGTTTTTGTTGGCTTCAGCTAGATCTTCGGCGGTAATGGCCTTTTCTGTCGGTAAATTGATCACCGTTGTGCGTGCGATAAAACCATTGCGGTTAGTGCTTTCGACTAGTCTTGATTTTGCCCGTTCAGTTTGGTTGCTGTCACCACTGTTTAGGGTGATTAGATAGTCTTGCCATTGAATGGCAAATGAGTGCGCTTGGCGGATCTTAGCAGCTAATTCGCGATTGTTACTTTGCTCAGAGGTCTTTAGTAGATGAGATAATTGTAGAATTGTTTCATCAAGTTCACTAGGGTTTTTGCTAGCTAGCAATGTTGAACTAAGCTCAGCTAGGATAGGTTTGAGTTGGTCTAGCTTGTCTTGGTTGAGTTGTTGTTTTTTATTTGCGATTAGCTCGCTGAGTTTGCCTGCGGCATCTTTAAGTTTGAGAGTGTTGAGGTTAGAAAATGACCTGATTATCTCATGTTGTAGATCTCTCGCGCTGCGCTCAGCAGCGTCTAAGTCATCGCTTTGTGCCAAAATTAAAACCTGTTGCCATTTGTCGAAGATTTGCTTTAAGGCATTTGCGGAATGTAGACTGCTGGCTTCGGTTGCTATAGCTGTGTTTTTGTATCTTTCGCTTAGCGGTGCGAGTGCAGCCATTTGCTCGCTGGATTCAATTTTCGTCAGCTTTTCGGCCGCGAGATCCAGCGTGGCTTGCAGTTCGTTAGTAAGTATTGCTTGGTTTGCCAGTGCGACGGTTTGTGCAAGATCTTGCAGTTCTAGCAGGCCTTTATAGAGCTCGGCGGTATAGGTTTTTCCAGCCAGAAGCATTTGGATTCTTTTGACTGTGTCTGGCCAGTGAGGCGAGTTGATTTCGTGTTTTTTTGATTTCCCCAAATCATGCTGCAGCCTTACCAATAGCTTCATTTGTTCATCGCTAGGCTCATCTTTGAGTAGCGCGTCAGATAGCTTGGTGACGGTTTCTAGCTGGGCACGGTAGGCTGTGACTTCCTCGCTGGCGTGGGAAAATGGCGCGGCGACAAGAGCAGTTGTGGCGAATAAAGTGGCCGCAGAAAATGAATATTTAGTCATTACAGCTAGACTCTATCATCTAGCTGATTTTGAAAATGAAAATCGATAGATTTATTTTTCACCCTCTAGCACCTGGAACTTAGTGCCGAGCATGGCTGGGTGAGTTAGTGTTTGGAATTGCTTGATCAGGTGAGGGAGATCAGCGGGTGGATTTTTTTCCAAGCTAATGAGCCATGGCGCGCCGTTAGTGGTGAGGTAGTTGCCTTGGGTATTATGTTTCATCTTGCTGAACCCATAGGCTTCGCTGGCGCGCTGCAGGCGGGTGAAGTCGATGTGGCAGGTGATGTCACGGTTGCCCACATCAACTAGCGGGTTGTCATCTTTTTGATGTTTGCTGTAGGTCTGCAGCGTGCCTTCGACGCGAGCTGGGTGATAGAGTTCTTCCTGCAGGTGGCCGTAGTCGATGGTGATGAATATTCCGCGCGACAGTGCCTGGCTGGCTTGTTTGGCGAATGACTCGATAGCGGTATTGAACTCGCCTTGGTAGCCAGCTGGATAGGCATGTGCGTGAGGGGCGAGTTGATCAAAGAGTTGTCGGAGTTGGGCGTTGCTAGTGGGTGCCGTTTGCCAGATGAGTTGGTCATTTTCGTCTAGCGTCACAAAGCGCTCTAACCACGGTTGATCATCATCAGCTTCACTGCGCTGGAATAAATGCACTGGAAAAGCGTCTACGAGTTCATTAGAGATGATGGCGCCTTGCTGGTTAGAAATTTCGCTAAGCTCAGTGAATTGAGAAAATTTGCCATCAAACTCAGCGGACAGTTTTTCTACCTGCTCTTGTTGGAGTCGTTTGTTTGGTTCGACGAGCTGGTAATCGATGGCTTTGAAAAATGCTTCATCAAGCGTACGAGCTGTGGTGAGGATATCGAATGCAAGCGTGCCGTCGTGGGCGGCTGGCTCAATGATAGAGAATGATTTCCACTGGCCACTTTGTTGCCAATACTGGTGAAGCCGATGTGCCAAAATGGTGCCAAAAATACTGCCAATGCTGACGCTGGTGATGAAGTCGGCTGATTTGCCTACACGCTTGGTGCCGCTGGCGTAATATCCGTATTCAGGGTGGTATAATGCTAGCTGCATGAAGCGGTTAAATGGCATGTCGCCAGATGCTTTGATTTCCTCGACTATCAGCTCATGTAAGCCTGGGGTTGCGTTTGAATGCATTTGAGGGTATGCATGCTTATCGCTTGTGGGGGAATGCTCTGTGAGTGATGGATCAGAAGTCATGATGAAAAAGAAACGTTCTAGCTATGGCAACGAGAAACGCAAAAGGCCTATTTTCTTACGGAAATGGTTCCTGATGATGTTGGCTTTTGGTGTTTTCTGCTGTGCGCTGGGATATATCGTCATTATGGCGATGTTGCAACCCTACAAAGACCGAGCCTATACCTACGATCTGAGTAAGATTGATGACGTCGAAGTGCCTAGCTTGATCCTTGATAGAGAGGGGCGTGAAATTGGCCGCTTATTTGTAGAAAACCGCTCGAAGGTTAGCATCGAGGAAGTGCCTGAGAAGATGATTGATGCTCTGGTGGCCGGTGAAGATGGACGATTTTTCACCCACGATGGTGTGGATTACATCGGCATCATGCGCGCTGTGAAGCTGAACTTGCAAGCTGGTACAGTGAACCAGGGGGCGAGTACGGTGACCCAACAGCTGGCGCGAAACGCATTCCACCTCAAAGAAGAAGCTGAAAAGCGTGGCGAAAATGGTATCGAGCGTAAGCTGGTAGAGGCATTTTTGGCGCAGCGCATCGAGCGCGAATTCAGCAAACATCAGATTTTGGAAATGTACCTCAACCGTATTCCTTTTGGTTCCGGGTTTTATGGTGTGAGGTCGGCGTCGCTTGGATATTTTGGTAAAGAACCACGCGATCTGGAGACTCAGGAATGTGCTTCCATGGTGGGTTGCATTAAAAATCCATCGGCATTTACACCGCTGCGTCACCCGCAGAATAACAAAAAAGCACGTGATCACGTCCTCAATCGCATGCGCATTGAGAAAACCATCACGCAGAGTGAATACGACGAACTCATCGAACTGCCGGTGGAGGTGAATCCACAACCGATTCGCCGTGGCACATCGCACATGTACGGGCGAGTGGCTGATTTTGTGCGCGAGCAACTTGGCGAAGAAGAGCTCACCCGTGGGGGATATAAAATTTTCACCACAATTGATAGAGACGTTCAGTTAGCGCTGGAAAATGCCATGGCTGACCAGCTGAAAAAAGTGGAACAGCGCGCTGGCTACGATCATCCAAAACATGCCGATTTTAAACCGAGCCCAGAAGTGAAAACTAACTACCTGCAGGGCGCGGGCTTGATGATAGAAAACCACACAGGCAAGGTGATCGCCTACGTCGGTGGGCGTGATTATGCTCACTCACAATACGATTTCATCGAAGAAGGTCGTAAACCATTAGGGACTACTTTTCTTCCGGTGATCTATCTGGCTGCGTTAGAAGCTGGTAAAACGGCAACATCACAGCTGCTCGATGTGCCAATGGATAACCGTACTGTGATGGTTGATGGGCGCGAAGGTATTCTTGGTGAGTGGGGGATGGAGGTTATGCGTCCGCGCTACGAACAGGAAATTACCCTGCGTCGTGGACTCGAGGCTTCTAAGATTGCCGCATCTGTTCGCCTCGGGAATGAAGTTGGTATTGAGAAAGTCATCGATTGGGCGAATAAGTTAGGATTCGATTTCTCCAAGAGTAAAAAGCTTAACCGACTATTCTTAGGTTCGGAGCTGGCCTCGCTTAGTGAGGTAGTTAGAGCGTTCACCGCGTTCCCTAACCAAGGGGTTGTTCCCGGTCGTTTTGTTCTCGTTGAGAAAATTCTAGATGATGAAGGGAAAGTTCGCTACCGCAAAGAGCCAGCTGGCCAAGGGCAACAGTCGCAGCGGGTAGCATCTCAAGATAGCTCGTTTGTGGTGCACGATATTCTCCGTGGCAGCATGACGCAGGGGAGCTCTAGCGGTGTGCTCGAGCAGCTCAATGACAAAGAATTCTCCGGTGGTGGCAAAACTGGCGCGACATATGATTTCGCCGATAACTGGTATGTTGGCTACAATAGCCAAGTGACCTGTGCGGTGTGGAGTGGATTTCTATCAGGATCACGCGAGGCTATTTACGATGGTGCTTTCAGTCGCGATACCGTGATGCCTATCTGGGCGGCAGCGATGAATGCAGCTACTGGGCTCAAAGCTCATGAAATTCCCGTGCCTGAGTCGATTTCTAAAGTAGAAGTGTGTAGCGTATCTGGTCTGAAAAAGACTCGTTATTGCCACGAATACAAACGTGATGTGGTGACAGGAGCTGAGAGTTATGTTTCCACGGCTTATCAAGAATTCTATCAGAATGGTCTAGCTCCATCAGGTTACTGTGATGTTCACGGTGGCGCGGAAGGCGAACTAGCAGACGTTACTGCGAGCTTGGATGAAGGCGGAACTAATTTTAATGTCATCCCTATCCGACCTAAAGAGCACTTTCTGATAGGTAGCGATCCGTACAACTCTGAGCAGCCGGCATTCACCGTGCAGACTGCCTCTTATGAGCGTCGTGAGTCATCAGATGCTTTGAATTTTGACCGCCTCGACGGCATTGATGCACAAGCGACTATCAAGCTGTCATTGCCGGGGCGCGCTCAAGTCATTGAGCACTAGAGCTAGCTGGGAACTGCCATCTTTTCTTGAATGGCACCGTGGTTCATTGCGGACTGGGCGGCGTGTGCATGCTTGGGCTTTGTTATTTGGCAAATTTCTTAGCACATGTCTGAATAAAATATCACCAGATTCCTTGCCGAGGCTTGATATCCAGCTTGCTTTGATTAGTCTTTTATTGTGAGCGAAGCCGTAAAGAAAAGTGCTGGCTGGGGCAGCTTTGTCTGCCCGAGTTGTCGATTGGTATTCAGGATCCCGCGGGACCATGATGGTTATGGTGTGGTTTGTCCTGGTTGTAAGGAAATGTTAGCCATTCCTGATGATGTCAAAATTCACAAAATGCTAGAAGGCTTCAAAACTTCATCAGATGATCAGCCTGAAATTAAGGCGAAGTTACAGCCAGCCGCAGAGGCGACCACGCACCAAGCTGCCATGCACAAACATATGGCGAGCAGTTCGTCACCAGATTGGGAGCGTGATGTGGACCCTGATGAGGTGCCGAAACGCAGCAATCACCTTGTGCTCAGTTTGTTATATCTTGGCGGTGTGACTGGTTTTGTCATGATCTGTTGGGCTTTATTTTCTGTGGTAACCACTGTGGAGTTGGAAGAAGTAGTCGAGCGCTCAGACGAAGAGGTGCCGCTATGGCAACAAATGAATGAAGAGTTAGAGGTTCAAAAGCCAGCGGTGAAGGAGACAGGGATTGTAGCGATTGCGCAGGATGAAAATTGGCGCTCAGATGTTGTTGGGGCGAAAGTTGGCGAGGTGGCGAGGCATATTTTCGAAGCCGAGTCGGTAGAAGAATGGGAGCCGTATTTGTACGACGCTGAGAATGTCATGCCCAAAGTTAGGGCGTATTATGCAGAAAACCCATGGAAGCCGGTTAAGCTTAGCGAGCAATTTGGAAGTGGCGCGCTCACGGTGATTCCGCCGCTGGTAAAAGTTTCCGGAGAACTAGCTGATTATTCTATCATCCACCTGTTATTTGAACGTGTCGGTGACAAATTCCTATTTGATTGGGAGTATTGGGTTGGTTGGTCTGAGATGCCTTGGCAGGAATTCAAAGATGAAAAGCCTTCTGAGCCTAAAGTATTTCGTGCGGTTTGTTATTACGATAACTATTACGCATACGGGTTCCGCGACGACAAAAAATGGCAAGTTTACCGATTGGAATCCATTGATAGCGAGCACGTTCTCTACGGCTACATTGACCAAACTACCAACATGGGACTAATTGGCGCAGTGGCACCACATAGTGATGGGAGCAGAATCACCATAAAGGTGCATTATCCTGAAGATGCTCGCGCCCGTAATCAGGTCTTGATCGACGAGTTAGTGATGCCTGATTGGTATGATGTGGAGCGCATCCAGGTACCCGTAGAAGAAGAGAAATAACCGTTTTTACCCTATAAAAAAATGAGTGAATCAACGACCTATAATAAGGCGCTAAGGATCAATTTAGATGAATCAAAATACGGCTCCTTTGCTGAAATTGGAGCTGGCCAAGAAGTGGCTAACTGGTTCTTCCGCGCGCCTGCCTCAGCGGGCACTGTCGCCAAGTCAATGTCGGCCTACGACATGACGATGAGCGATGAAATCTACGGTAAAGCCAGCCGCTATGTGTCCCGCCAGCGTCTACTGCAAATGCTCAGCCACGAGTATAGCTTGCTAGATGAGCGCTTGAGTGAAAAGCGTGGTGACACCACTCGATTTTTTAGTTTCTGTAATACTGTGCGCGCGCGCGGCTACCAGGATACCGGTGAGTGTCACGGTTGGTTAGGGATTCGCTTGCAGTTGCACCCCAAAAGCAGCCCGTGTGATATCTTGATGCACGTGCGCCTGTTGGATCTGGAAAATACAGATCAAATGGAAGCGCTGGGTGTTGTTGGGACCAACATGATCTACGCCGCTCTGTATCACCTCGATTCATTAGATCAATTTGTTGATTCATTGCTAGATAATCTAGCGAAAGGTCGTGTTGAAGTCGACATGCTCAAGTTCGAAGGTAAGGGTTTTGAGTATATTGACAACCGACTTTGTCACTTGCAGTTAGTGCAGAAAGGACTGACGGATGCGGCGATGTTCTTGCCTACTGGCGAGGTTGTCCAGCCAGCTGAAGTGCTCTACAAAAAACCTATCATTCTCTTGCGTGGTAGCTTTGACCCAGTGCTTCGCTTGCATCTCGATATGCTTGATCAGTCGAAGGAAGCTTTCCTGCGTGAGTTGGGTCAGGAGACGGTTGATAACAGCATGGAGATCTGTGAGATTTCCATGAACAACCTGCTGCGCGGTACCGCGGTTGATCATCGCGCCTTCCTTGATAGGGCGGATGCGCTGCAGGCCTTAGGTAAGACTGTATTGGTTTCTAATTGCCCCGAGTTCCACCGCATTGGCACTTACCTGCGTCGCTACACTAGCGAGCCGATTGGCATCGTTCTCAGTATTGGATTGCTCAATGAGTTGTTCAAAGAGAAATGGTCTGAAAATCTAGCTGGCGGTATCTTGGAGTCATTTGGTCGCTTGTTCAAACAGGATCTATCATTGCTTATCTACCCGTGGAAACATTCACCGGATTCCGAGTTAGTGACCGCAACAAGCTTCAAGTCACCTGAGAAGTTTGAGCCGCTCTATCGATATTTCTTGATCAACCACTTGATTCATGAGTTAGGTTTCAGCGACGAAGAACTACTGCTTTATACAGGACGTGATGTGACCAACATGATTCACGCTGGGGATGCAAAATGGCGTAAGTTAGTGCCAAAAGAAGGTTACCCAGTTGTCCAGCACATCCTAGAAGGGCGCTAGATATTTAGATTTAAAATTCATGTCTTGGGGAGATACCAGAGGGGTGCTGCAATACGTGCCGCAGTTCAGAGGGAAGTTGTTTGTTGTTGTCGTTAGCTGTCCGCAGTCCGCGCTGGCTGAGGTCATGCTAGACTTCATTTCACTGCAAAATATTGGCGTGCGCTTGGTGCTTGCTAGTGACGCGCAGACCATTGAGCAGTTAGCTGACCTTGCCGCTGATGTTGAGCTGAAATGTGGCCAGGTTGTGCAGCCAATGGACGCGCTAATGGTTAGTCCCGTGCTGCAGCGTGGGCAAACAGCTTTGGTTGATATTGATGGTCTAGATCCGCTAGGGGCTGATGTTGCCAAGTTTGCTGTTGAGCTCAATGCGTCGAAGTTGATCTTGCTCAACGAAGGGGCTGGTATCGAGCTGGATGGTCAGCCAATTCACGCGCTACGTGCCGCTGAAGCTACTAGCTGGAAAGAAAAACCAGGTCTAGCTGGCATTGCTCTGTTGGAAAAATCAGTCGCGGCATGTCACGCGGGTGTACCACGGGTTCACGTGCTAGATGGTAGTGTGCCTGGCGTTTTGCTCAGCGAGCTATTTTCTAACGAAGGTGTGGGAACCATGGTCTATGCTGATAGCTATCGCTCTATCCGTCCGATTGTGGAGGAAGATATTGTTGAGCTTTTGGCGATGATTGGTCGCTCGGTGCGTAGTACCCATTTGGTGCCGCGTTCGTACGAGGCCATCCGCGCATGTATGGATGATTACTGGGTGCTCGATATCGATGGTAACGTTGTTGGCTGTTACGCGCTTTATGGTTATCAAGAAACTAATCTGGCAGAAATTGCCTGTCTCTATGTGAAGCAGTCACACGAAGGCATGGGATACGGCGCTGAGCTGGTGAAAAATGGTGAAGAGCAGGCGAGGAAACGTGGCATGAAAGGCGTCTTTGCGCTCACTAACCGCGCCTCTGTCTTTTTCCAAAAAACCATGGGTTACCAAGAATGGTCGATGGAAAAACTTCCAGCCAGCCGCCAGCTGATGTTGCAACAAAGCGGCCGCAACTCGCGTGCCTTTGGCAAGGAGCTGTAGACCTTTCTCTAAGACTGGCTGTGGTTGAAAATTGTATCTACGGAGTAGGAAGAATTTAAAGAAAAAGCCCGCGCAGCATAGCGCGGGCTTTTTGGTGAAATGGGATTGTTAGCTAGATGCTTAGTCTTGCTGTGGTACGACGCGGTAGAATGCGCTGCCGGGCTCTGTATTTTCTATGTGGGCGCCGTCGTTGCTAGGGGTAACGTTGTCCCAGTCGCCCAAGGTAGAGCTTTTTTCTAGATTCATGCCATCGGGGATGGTGATGGCTATTTCTGTTGGGTCTTCTGGGTTGAATGCAATGTCTAGCGGCCTTTCATAGCGAGTGAGCATAGAGAAGCCGATACGAGAGGTGTTAGCGTTTTTGGTATCAATTGCGTGCCAAGCGAGCATGATTTGCTGGTCCTGAGTATAGTAGACGTGGCTCGCTGGTTCGTTAGCCTCAGTGGCTGTCAAGTAGCCAGCACTTTTCAATTCAAAGCTAGCGCCGCCACGTGCATCTTTCACGGTGCCAAATGGAGTGACAGTTTGCGGCAGAGCTTCGGCGTCGAACTGATAACCGCCTGATGGGTCGATTTGTTCAGCATTGTAGGCTTCATAGAATAATGGCGTATCAAAGTTAGAATGTCCCCATAGTCCAGCTAGGCTGGCTTCAGTAGCGGCAACGCTGGATTTTTTGATGAAGATGAGTAGGACTTGGCTGGCGTTGTCCGGGTCGCTGATAGAACCTTCTGATTCGGTGGCAACCATGACCGTTTTGCTGGCGTTGATCTTTGGGTTGATGCCGAAGCTCAGCGCTACCGTATCATTGCTAGGCGTGCTATAGGTGCCGACTTCGTCGGTGTTGATGGTGGCTCGGTATTCTGTTTGGTCGTCTACCAGATGGGTTGAAAAGGTGATTTCGAAGCTCTCGATATCAAATTGATAGTGGCCAGCTAACTCGTTGGCTTCGATTACTTCATCGTAGTCAAAGGTGATGCATTTGGGCACTTGCATGCGTACCGCTTGCCAGTCGCCGAGCAGGTCTTCTTCGCTTAGGGTGGTTGGTTGGCGAAGCACAATGCTAAATACCTGTGTCCAATTTTGTGAGCCGCCAGCTGATGGGCTTTCGTATTTGCTGCCCATGAGCACATCTTCGTTAGCGTTGCGCCAGAGGTATTCGGTTTTGCCATCGGAGATGACTTTAGTTCTACCAGTGTCGGTTAGGAAGCTGATGCTGCCGCCGTTAAATTGGCCAGCGGCATTGACGCTCAGGGATTCTGGGCCATGGACTTCAAAATCCCAGCCGCCTTGAAGTTCAACATAGCCTGGGGTGTCACCATTTTCTTCGACATAGTTGATATCGAGGTTTTTGGGTGTTTGGATATTGAAGGCGTTCCAGTCACCTTCAGGGGATCCTGCGCTGGCTGCGGTAAGGCCAGCTAGTGAGGAAAGTAGAAATTTTTTGGGAATGTATAGGGAGCTCATGGCTCGCATATTTCTTAGTAAAACAAGTGCTTTGTCAAAGTCAAAGCTGAGCTAACTGACTATTCTTGTTTACTCTATCAGAAGGATTTGCTTTTGATGAAAAAGAGAAAAAGCCCGCGCTTTGGAGCGCGGGCTTTTTTGTGAAATGGATTGTCTGGCTAGATGGTTAGTCCAGCGGCTTTGTTATTTAGCTACAGCGGCGAGCACAGCTTTTTGCGCGTGCAGGCGGTTTTCAGCTTGTTGGAAAATAGTATCAGCGTGGAGTTCGAGGATTTCCTCGGTGATTTCTTTTTCGCGGTAAGCTGGCAGGCAGTGCAGCACGATGTGTCCATCGTTGGCGTGGCTGAGCAGCTGGCTGTTAACTTGGTAGTCACCAAACAAAGCTTCTTTTTCAGCCTGACCTTCCTGGCCCATGCTGAGCCAGACGTCGGTATTGATGATGTCGGCGCCTTTAGCTGCCGCAACAGGATCAGTAGTGAGGGTTACGTTAGGGGCGTCAAGGCGATGCATAAACTCTGCTGGTGGAAGGCATTCCTGTGGCGCGGCGATGACAAGCTCGAAGCCTAACTTCTTAGCTGCCCACATCCACGAGCGCGACATGTTATTGTCGCCATCGCCTATGAAGACGACTTTTTTACCATCCCAGCAGCCGAGTTTCTCACGCACGGTGAGCAGGTCAGCTAGAATCTGGCACGGGTGCTCGTCGTCAGTGAGCGCGTTGATAGTTGGGATCTTTGAGTAATCGGCAAAGTCGACAACATCTTGCTGGGCGAATGTGCGGATGATGCATCCGTGAACCATGCGGCCGAGCACGCGAGCGGTGTCGATGATGGGTTCGCCGCGTCCTAGCTGGATGTCATTAGATGATAGAAACATCACGTTGCCGCCAAGCTCGCGCACGCCAACTTCAAACGAGACACGTGTGCGGGTGGATGATTTGGTGAAAATCATCGCCCAAGTTTGTCCGGCGAGTGGCTGGCTTGAGTGATTGCCGCGCTCAGCTTTGAGCGTAACTGCGGAATCGATTAGGCCGCTGAGTTGTTCACGGCTGAGTTCTTCGATCGATAGTAGGTGATTCATGTTATTGTGAAGTGATTAGAGGTTTGAATCGAGGACAGTTTTCAGAATAGTTAGGGCGTCGTCAATTTCTTGCTCGGTGACGTTGAGTGGTGGTAGTAGGCGCAGAGTATCTGGGCCAGCTGGCACGGTGAGCATGCCGGCATCCATCAGTGCTGCACAGAGTTTGAGTCCAGCCATTTGGCCTTCTTTGAGGTTGAATTTCTCGCTAACAAGGCCAATGCCTAGCAGCAATCCTTTGCCGCGGACTTCGGTGATGAGTGGGTGGTTCCAGCTAGCAATGGTCTCGCGGATTTGTTTTTCGCGCGCGTGGATATTTTCTTCTAGCTGGAGGATTTCCTTGAGCACGGCAAGCGCGCCAGCGCTAACGAGTGGGTTGCCGCCGTAGGTAGATCCGTGTGAGCCAGGGCCCATGAGTGAGCTCAGAGTGGTGCCGTCATCGTCGATACTGCGATCGCTAACCCAGAATGCGCCGATAGGAATGCCGCCGCCGAGCCCTTTCGCCCAGCTAACAATGTCTGGCTTAAGAGAAGTGCTAACGGCTTGGTAGCCCATCTTGGTGCCGCAGCGGCCCAGACCTGCTTGAACTTCGTCGAGCAGGAGAAGGAGGTCGTGTTTGTCAGCTAGTTGGCTGATGGTTGTGATGAATGATTCGTCGGCGACATTAACGCCACCTTCACCTTGCACGGGCTCAAACATGATGCCAACTGTGTGCTCGCCGATGGCGTCTGCTAGGGCGGAGCTGTCGTTGAATGGCACGTAGCGGAATCCAGCTAGCAGGGGAGTGAAACCAACTTGGATTTTCTCCTGTGCGGTAGCGGACATGGAGCCGAGCGTGCGGCCGTGGAATGATTTGTCGAATGTGATGATTTCGTAGCGCGCTTCACCGTTGGCATTTGGGCGCGCGTGGCCGTAGCGACGTGCGGTTTTGATCATGCCGTCGTTAGCTTCAGCGCCAGAGTTGCCAAAAAACACCTTGCCGGGAGTGCCAACAAATTTCTCTACCAGCAGCTTGGCCAGTTCGGCTTGCTGTGGAATTTGGTAGAGGTTAGAGCAATGTACCAATGTGGCGGCTTGATCTTGGATGGCTTTGGTGACGGCTGGGTGACAATGGCCCACGCTGCAGGTTGCGATTCCTGTACAGAAATCGAGGTATCGCTTGCCTTCGTTGTCCCAGAGGTAAACACCTTCGGCGCGCTCAGGAACGAGCTGGAAGCGACCGTAGGTAGGGAGAACGAATTGGCTGTATGTGTCTGCTGTGTTCATCGTTGGAAGCCGCAGACACTAGCGGGTAAGAAAAAAAAGAAAATCCCCAATTTCTCAGAAATTAAAATAATCTAGCTGGCGAGCGGTGAGCTGCCAGCTAGACCTGTGATGTGAGTGCGGGTGTTTTTGTAACTTGCTGATAGTTAGCTACAAGCTAACGTTTCCAGCTGCCATGCGATCAAGTAATCGTTGGTTGAATTCGTCAGCCATGTCATATCCAAGTGTGCGCAATTGGTGGTCGAGACAGGTGACGGCAACTAATCGAGCTGTATCACGGCCTGGTGCGACAGGGATTTCTACCTTAGAAACTTCGACATCAAGGATGTTATAAGTCTGTCGATTAATCCCGAGTCGGTCGACTTCGTTTAGGTGTGAGTGTGGTTTGAGTTGAATGACAATATCGAGGTCTTTTTTCGGGCTGATGCTGCCGAGGCCAAATAAGTTAGCAGCATTGATGATGCCGATTCCGCGCATCTCGATGAACCCGCGGGAGAATTCTTTGGTAGAGGCGATGAGCTCGCCGCTGATGTTGTGAATGGTGACCAAATCATCTGCAACCAAGGCGGCGCCACGTTCTAGCAAGCCGAGTGCGGTTTCGCTTTTACCTGAGCCGCTGTCGCCCATGATGAGAACGCCGACACCTTTGAAGTCCATCATGCAGCCGTGGAGCGAGACAGATTCGGCAAAATCTTCCTCCAGCCGGATGGTAGCCGCGTTGACGAAGTTCATGGTTATTTTTGGTGTCATGAATACGGGAACGCCGTAGCTATTGGCTAGTTCTAGCAATTTGGTCGGAAGCGGTTTGGCCCTAGCGGTAACGATGCACGGGATGTTCTCTTTGAGAATGGCTTCAAAGCGACTTGCTTTTTCGCTCTCCGTTAGCGTCTTCATATAAGACAGCTCGGAGTTGCCTAGTACCTGAATGCGTTTTTCAGCGAAGTAAGTTAGGAAGCCAGAGAGAGCGAGGCCTGGGTGGTTGATGTTAGGCTCGAGGATTTTTCTATCCATGCCTACGGATTGGCCCTGCAGGGTGAGTTCAAGCGCCTTTTTATGACGATTAAAAAAATCTCCAACAGTGATGTGAGTCACCTTCTTGCGTTTAGGTTCCTTTTTGGCCATGGCAGACGCTAGCTTGTGCTCGATGGAATGTTGAGCAAATTTGCAGGCTTTTTTAATCCGCTACTAAAACGAACCGCTAATCCCCACAGAGACGAGGTGGACAGAGGCGTCTGACTCGCCATCAAACAAGCCATTAGGGATTTCTGTTTCTTCAATATCTGCGGTGGCTGAGGTGATGTAGCTGTAGCCGAAGTCGAGCGCATAACATTCATTCAGCTGGTAGCTGGCGCCGACGGCTAGCCAGTAGCGGTCAGCGTCGGGGATTCTAACTGTCCTGTGTTGGGCGTCTGGCACGGGGCTTTCTTCGTATGAGAATCCAGCGCGAAATGTCCATGAGTCGTTATAGAAATAAGTGGCGCCGATGGCGTAGCGCATGCTGTTATCCCAGTTCTCGGTAGTTACGGGGATCTCAGGGTCGTTGAAATTGAGTTCTTCGAACCGGCTCCAATGCGTCCATACGACATCGCCGTGAATGGCCCAGTTGTCATTGAGTTGGTGGTAGGCGCTGAATTCTATGGTTTCGGGTAGATCAACTTCTAGACTTCCCGCCCGTTGGTTGCCGTTAACGACATTGTCCCCCTTGAGATTGAGGTTGACGTTAGATTTGTAATAAAGTCCAAAGCGTGTGTTTTCCGAGCATTCGTAGAGCACGCCGAGGTGGTAGCCCCAAGACCAGTCAGAGCCGGTCGATTCGACATCGGGTACTGGGAATGGTGGCACTGAGCGACCGCGCAATTTCGCTTCCGCGTAGACAGCGCTGATGCCTATGCCCAGTGACCATTGTTGATTGATTCGGTAGGCGAGCGCTGGCTCAATGGTGATGGTTTCTAACTCCGTAGACTGCGGTGAGATTTTTGCGGAAAAATCATCCGAGTAGCTATTTTTCAGCCCGTGGGTGGTGTAGAGCGCTAGCCCGAGGGCAAGTTGGTTGTCTACTTTGTGGCTCAGATAGAAATAGGGAATAAGGGCTTCTTCGATAACATCCTTGGCGTCCGCTTGTTGGCCAAGCGGGTTAGAGCCATTGAGGTTAACGACGGGGTCGGCGTAGGTTAGGCCTGTTGATATACTTGTGCCGTCTAGCATGATCATTCCAGCTGGGTTAGATGAGATGATAGAGGCGTCGTCAGCGATGGCAGCTTCGCCAGAAAATGCGCGCCCTAATCCTCTAGCTGAACGTTCTAGCACTTGAAATCCAGATGCTGATAGCTGGAGTGGTGCGCATAATACGCATGGGGCGGCTAGGGTGAGAATGAGTTTTCTAGTGGTCATTTGGCTGCTGGGAGATGTTGGCTGGGCGCTATGGATGAGTTTCCATTCAATGATCTGAGTGGTGAGCTGTCAAGAACGGTCGTTTTATATTGCAAATCGGCGGGCAAAGTAGATTTTTTGCAATTAAGACCACAGCATTCTTGACTATCGATGCGCGGTAAAGATGATGCGCGGCACGACTCCTCGCCTATGTTTTCCAAAGAAATGCACGACATCTCCAAGCCAGCTTATCTGGCTATTTTCGCTGAATTGAAACGCTCTGGTGGCATGTCTGTCGCGGAGCTAAGTCGTGCAATGGAGATGAGTTACATGGGGGTGAAGCAGCACTGTGTAAAGCTGCAGGACCTCGGCTATCTGGAAACGTGGCGGGTGCCACGAGTGGAAGTGGGGCGTCCGCAGAAAATGTACAAGCTGACAAAAAAGTGTGAACCGCTATTTCCCAAGGCGGATGAAACCGTGACTTTGGCATTGCTCGAGGCTGTGAAATTGCAATTTGGCGACGCTGGCCCAGAAAAATTGCTTTTCCGCTATTACGATCAACTCGGCGATAAGTGGCTCAATAAAGTACGCGTCGGCAAATCATTAGTCGAGCGCGCCACCAAGCTGGCTGAGTTGCGCGACCAATCTGGCTGCTTCAGCCGCTGTCTCTACACCGCCAAGGAAGGGTTCCGCATTGAAGAATACCACCATCCGATGCAGAAAATTTTCGACCTCTACCCAGCGGTGATCACTATGGAAGTGCGTATGATGGAAAAACTCATCGGCAGCCAGGTGGTGCGTACAGTGAAAAAAGGCACCCAAGGAGTGCGCTGTGTGACCTATCAGATCTCCACGCTCGGGTAGATCTAGCTGGCTTATTTTCCAGCTGGCTGGAACCTTCTGGCGGAGATGAGACGGGGTGAACTGCAAGGTGGATTTTTTCGCGCCAGCTGGAGGAGCAACGAATTTAGCTTGGCAAGCAGGGATTCGTGCGTATCTTGCCCGCGCCGCTCCCCGGGCGATCGCGGGTTTTGGGAAACCAAGATTCGAGGAAAGTCCGGACATCATAGGACAGCGTGCCTTGCGAAAGCGAGGGACGGTAGGTTCAAGCCTACCGGACGGAAAGTGCAGCAGAAAGATACCGCCTGGCTTCGGCTAGGTAAGGGTGAAATGGTGGAGTAAGAGCCCACCGCTCCAAGGGTAACTACGGAGGCATGGTAAACCCCGCGCGATGCAAGACATAACAGGAGAAGGGTCGTCCGCCCGACTAGAATCTCCGGGTAATAGTTGCACCGGCTGAGGGAAACCAAAGCTGGCTCGGCCCATCGGGCCGTGAGATAAATGATCGTCTACTGCCTTCGGGTGGGAACAGAATCCGGCTTATAGGGGAGCGGTAATTTTTACCCCCTAGCTGATGGCCTCTAGCAGTTAATAGAATTGTGGCAATTGAGCCGCAGCTGATCTTTGGGCAAATTTGTTTATCTGCCTGCAATAATAAGACTGTTTTTTTTAATATATTATGCAGGCGGTTGCTTCTATGGTATACAGTTTCATCGCTGTCCAATAGAGAATGAATAATGAGAGTCGTAGTGCCATTTATAATATCTGCCGCAATTCTTTGTTTTTCGATTTTCCTGCTGGTTAGCATTTTCATCCATTTATATCAGTGGTCGCTTTATCAGGAGGCCAGAGAGGCTCAGGTTAAGTCGGTTCAGGAAAATAAACTCGAAGTTAAAGCGGGGAGTAGCATATTGCGTTTGCAATATTCTTATGAGATTGATGGTGTGATCTATCAGAGTGATAGGTTGTCAATCTATAGCGGATCTAGGGATGATTTTGACCGATTCAGACGGCGTATGCACAATAGCCTAAAAAAGGCCGAAAGCGTAAGTTGCTACTATATCGAGGGGGAGTATGACAACGCGGTGCTCTCTCGAGATTACCGCTGGCAAACTCTATTGCCGAACTTGCTAGGATTTATCGTGTCTTTAGCGATAGGTTGCTATGGGATGTATTGCGCGAAGTATGAGTTAGAAATGGCTAGGCAAAGGAATAAGGTCAGCAGATAGATGATATTTCTTAGGGGTGAAGCATAAGGATGTTAGGTCTTTTGTTCTCGACGCCTATTGATGTCTGAGGTTATGCAGGGTCTTCTCATGCATAGTTAGAGGAGGGATTGGTTTCTGAGATTTATGCGTGGATGGACAAAAGGGGGGTCTAATCATGAAAGAAATAGCTAAGTTTAACATATGGGGGGGCCATAGCTCTTTTTTCCGCCCGACCCTCAAGGAGGAAGCGTTTGAAGAATGCGTCAAACGCTGGCCAAAATTCCCCCAAGGAGGTGGACCGAATTTAAAAATTGAGGTTGAATATGATTCGCCAATTTTTCATGAGATAGTTCAGTTTATCCGAGAATCAAGTGGTCAGGAGCCTTATTTGAAGAGGTTTCCATCATTGCCTCGAGAAGAAAAAGATCAGTACCAGATTCGAGGAGAGAGGAAATTTACCAAATCTGAGCTTGATGAGGCTACGCATTTATTGGCCTTTCCTGTCAATTACATCTCCAAATACACCGCAAGATTACCGAATGGCCAAATACAGCTGGCTCGCCGTGATATTAAGTCTAAACCTCTGGGAAAGAGCATGACGATAGGGACTTGTCTGTGCACGGACACAGTGAAGAATGAGATGGAAGCTGAGGGATTCAAAAACCTTAGTTTCACAGAAGTGGATGTGAAAGGGAAGCTCCCGCCGAAGGAGCCATTGTGGGAAATTGGCGGTGAGCAAGCTTTACCAAAGGTGCTCAACCCATTAGTGAATGAGGAAGGCAAAACGCCCGATCATTCAGTGAATGGTTGCTGGGTGGATGACATCTTTTTTCCTCCTTTGCTGGAATTTAACGAAAGCGAAGTCGTTGCTAGATTAGGTGAATTTGATGTCGCCTCCACGAGCGAAAGGTGGTGCAGTGGCACTTTTGAGAAGAGGTCACCATTTTTGATTTGTTCCCAACGCTTTCGACAATGGTGTACTAGTCGCAAGTATAAGATGAACTACTTTCCTGTAAGTTTGAAGTAGGTGGAGTCTAAAGGTTTTCTATCGAGGTTAGTTATTGCCTCCAGCTCTGGGTGTGATTTTTCCTAACGATTGTAATGGATCGGTGATTAGCGGTATGATTTTATGACATGGTGAAAGCGCAGTTGAATAAGCAGATATTGCAATGTCCGGATTGTGGGAGGTCGTTTTGGATTTCCTCACAGCTTTATTAGAGGGAGTTGGTTGCTGGCTGTGATTGAGCACAAAAAATGGGCATGGCGTGATAGGCCATACCCATTGAGATTGTTTAGGATGTGACAGACTCTAATCTAGCGTCTTCTTCTTAGTAGAGCTCCCATAGTCATGACGCCTAGAAGCCCCGCCGTGCTTGGCTCAGGGATTGGCGTTGTGGTATATTCGAAGGTGATGCCTTCGAAGCGAGTTACAAACTCAGACGTTAGAACTAGATCTAGATACCAATCATTCAAGCCATCTGCATCTGTGGGAATATCAGCCCAATCGCCTAAGATTGAGCCTAGGATGGTGTCGTTTTCGAAAGGGCCATTAATGGTACTTGTGCCGTTGCCATTGCTAATCTCAAAGTCTCGAGTGTTGTTATTATTAGCGCTGGCCCAGCTGAGATTGATGCCGCCAATTGATAGGCTATCTAGCTGTAAACCCGTGTTGCCAGTGTCAACGGCTAGGCTGAATTTCAGCCCTTGGCCTTCTTCGATTCTGTTCGCGTTGGTATTTTCTGTGCCATCGGTAATACAAATTCGACCGTCATTGGTTGAGTTTCCGGTAGTTACCTGATAACCATCAACGGCACTTGCTAGAGTTAGGGTGAAGCTGATGCCGTCGTCACCTGTGACAGTAACGGACATGCTGTCTTTAGCGGCTCCATAGCCATATTCGGCGACAAAATCAGTGTGTGAGAATGAGACCGTCGCGGCAGTTGCTGAGGCGAGCATTGATGCGGTGATCGTCGATAAAAGGGCTGTTTTTTTCATCATTGATTTATTGAGTTCTTTGTTTGTGAGGATGAGGTGACCCATCTTTTTTCCTCACATACGTATGGTATGTAAAGTTAACCTTCATGAAATGTATGATACATCCGTGTGTTTGGTGCCTTGTATCTAAGGATATTTGGACAGGCTGATTGCTAGCTGATTGGTGTATTAGATTTTGATAGGTATATATCCTGCTGAAGTGTTAGTGGGGAGCTGTGCTCTATCATTCTTTTGCGGTTGGCCGCTGGGCTTGGTATGAAGATTCGCTTTCTTGATTTCCTCTCAGCTTGATTGGATCTGCCGGCTGGAGTTTAATTTTCGCAGAATTTTCTATCTGCTACTTGCGCTGGCTGGAAACGTGATTAATGATGGTTGTGATAGAGACTTGGGGATTTTCGCCTGAGTTCATTTTTATCCCAACCGACCCTAATCATGAAAACGATAGAAAACATTGATACCCGCCGTTCGATCAAACATTACGACGCTGAGCATGTGATGCCTGAGGCTGATCTAGCTGAGCTGATCCGACTAACTAAGCTGGCTCCATCGTCATTTAATATGCAGAACTATAGGCTGCTAGTAGTGCGCGACAAAGATTTGCGCCAGCAGATACGGGCTGCGGCATGGGATCAAGCGCAGGTGACGGATGCTAGTGTGTTATTTATAATGTGTGCGGATCTCAATGCACACAATGAAGACCCGGCAAAATACTGGGGCCATGCGCCGCAGGAGGTGCAGGATATCTTGGGGCCAATGATTCAGCCATTTTACGATGGCAATGAGCAGTTGATCCGCGATGAAGCGATTCGTTCGTCGGCGCTAGCTGGCATGACTTTGATGCTGGCGGCTCGAGATCTTGGTTATGATTCTTGTCCGATGATTGGGTTTGACGGTGAGGCGGTGGCTAAGTTGGTGAATTTGCCGGCGGAATATATCATTAGCTTCATGATTCCTGTGGGCAAAAAATCTCAGGAGGCGTGGGATCGTGGCGCGCGGCTCGCCGACGATGAGGTGGTCAGCTACGATACTTTTTAGTGCGATCTATTTGTGATTTGTTTTACCAGCCAGTGGCGTGCTGCTGGCTGGATTTTTGCCATGATTTGTGGGCGCGGAAAAAAGTGAGTAAAAATCGCACTTCGGACTTGCCAGATGGTGGGTCTTCCTGTTGATTCCGTCATGGCGGAGATTTCCACAGGACTTTCATTTGATGACGTATTATTGACCCCTCGTCTGAGCTCAATTTTGCCAGGCGACGCAAACATATCAAGCGCGCTGACAAAGGATATTCCCTTGAATATTCCAGTGATTTCGGCGGCGATGGACACCGTTTCCGAATCTGATCTAGCAATTGCGCTGGCCCGTGAAGGTGGCATTGGTGTGATTCACCGTAATGCACTGATTCCAGATCAGGCGGCGATGGTGATGAAGGTGAAGCGTTCTGAGAACGCAGTGATTCACCAGCCTTATACAGTTTGTAAAAATATCACCGTGAGCGAACTGCGCCACATTATGTGGGAGCAAGGGTTCTCAGGTTTCCCAGTTGTCGACGATGCTGGCAAGCTGCTCGGTATGGTTACTGGTCGTGACGTTCGTCACATTGCTCGCGAGAGCGCAACAGTTAACGAGGTGATGACACCTCTCGAGCGTCTGGTGACTGCACCAGAAGATACTCTGATCGAAGAGGCGCGCCGCATTCTCTACCAAAACCGTATTGAGAAACTGCCGCTGGTAAACAAAGAAGGTTTCCTTACTGGCCTGATCACAGGTGCAGATATTGAGAAACGCATTACTTTCACAAACGCAGCCAAAGATCCTAACGGTCAGCTCCGCTGTGGTGCTGCTGTTGGTGTCGGCCCAGATTATCTGGAGCGCGCGCAGGCATTGATTGAAGCAGGTGCAGATGCGCTCTTCATCGATGCGGCTACTGGCCACACTACTCGTGTTCTTGATGTTATTTCTGAGCTAGCAGCCCTGAGTGATAAGCCAGTGGTTGCTGGTAACGTAGTAACTGCAGAAGGTGCTAAAGATCTCGTAGAAGCTGGAGCAAGCGCTGTTAAAGTAGGTGTGGGCCCAGGCTCTATCTGTACAACTCGTGTGATTTCAGGTGTGGGCATGCCACAGTTTACAGCTATTCAAAATGTAGCATCTTACTGCCGCGAAAAAGGTGTGGCTGTGATTGCTGACGGTGGTATCCGTTACTCTGGTGACATCGTCAAGGCGATGGCTGCAGGTGCAGATCTCATCATGCTCGGGTCATTGCTGGCTGGTACTCGCGAGAGCCCAGGCAAGACTATCCATTTCCAAGGTCGTCGCTTTAAGTCATACCGTGGTATGGGTTCACTTGGTGCGATGCGCAAAGGATCTGGCGACCGCTACGGTCAAAACAGCTCAGGTAAGCTGGTGGCAGAAGGTGTTGAAGGTCGTGTGCCATATAAAGGTGTGCTGGCTGACGTTGTATTCCAGCTGATGGGCGGACTTCGCTCAGGCATGGGTTATGTCGGTGCTAATGATTTACAAGAGCTTCGCGAGCGAGCAATGTTCACCAAGATCACTAGCGGTGGCCTGCGTGAGAGCCACGCTCATGATATCACTATCACTGAGGAACCAACTAACTATCAGCCACTCGGCTAAGTAGGAGAAACAACACCTAATTTCCCTAATTCTATGCAAGAAAAGAATCACGTAGCCGTTCTCGATTTCGGCTCACAATACACACAGCTTATCGTGCGCCGCGTGCGTGAGCTTGGTTATGCAGCCATGCTCTATCAGCCAGAAGACATCGCCGAGATCGGTGAGCCTGGCGCGATTATTTTGTCCGGTGGCCCAAAGAGCACCAGCGACGAAGATGCACCTGATATTGATTTCGAAAAGTTGAAATCATTCGACGTGCCTGTGCTCGGTGTGTGCTACGGCATGCAGCTGCTTAACATCAAGTTTGGTGGATCCGTTAAATCTAGCAACCGCCGTGAGTACGGTCCTGCTATGCTCAAGCCAAATGATAATGTTGGTCTGTACGAAGGCATTTCTCACGAGTCACAAGTATGGATGAGCCACTCAGACACCGTCAACGAGCTGCCTGAGAATGCTACGGTACTTGCTGCTAACCAAAATGGCACACCAGTTTCTCTCAAGTGGGGTGATACATTTTACGGTATCCAGTTCCACCCGGAGGTGACTCACAGTCATGAAGGTAACCGCATTCTGCATAACTTCCTGCTTACGGCTGGGGAGTTAGCTCCATTCCACATTGAAGATTTCAAGCGTGAAATGATTGCTGGCATCAAAGAAAAAGTGGGCGACAAACAAGTTGTCTGCGGTGTTAGTGGTGGTGTTGATAGCACTGTGCTGGCTGTGCTTCTCAAAGAAGCTGGCGTAAACATGCGCGCTATCTTTGTAGACCACGGTCTGCTACGTAAAGATGAAGGTGATGAGGTTAGAAGTAACTTCCACCGCATGGGCGTAGAGATTGAAACCATCGAGTGCTCAGGATTATTCCTCAGCGAGTTGGAAGGTGAAGGCGATCCAGAAACCAAACGTAAAATCATCGGTAACCTGTTTGTGGATGTATTTTGGGAAGCTGTTGGTGATGCGCAAATGCTTGCTCAGGGCACACTCTATCCGGATGTGATTGAGAGTGCTTCTAACGAGAAGTCAAAAGCATCAGTGATCAAGACTCACCACAACCGTGTGCAGAGAATCCTCGACCTGCAAGAGCAGGGGAAAGTTCTCGAGCCACTGGCTGAGCTGTTCAAAGATGAAGTTCGCGAGTTAGGTGCTTCACTGGGGATCCCAGCTGACATCCTCAATCGCCACCCGTTCCCTGGTCCAGGCCTAGCTGTTCGCTGCCCAGGTGTGGTGGATGAAAAACGTCTGCGCATCATCCGCGAGTGTGACAACATTTTCATCAGCCGCCTGAAAGATCACGGTTGGTACGATAAAGTTTGGCAGGCGTATGCATGCCTTGTTCCTGTGAAAACAGTGGGCGTGAAAGGTGACGAGCGCAGCTACGAGTGGGCGATCAACCTGCGCGCTGTCGTTAGTGAAGATGCCATGACTGCTGACTGGGTGGAGCTGCCATACCAGATCCTTCGCGAGACCAGCCACCGCATCCTCAATGAGGTTGATGGTATTAACCGCGTGCTTTACGATGTTTCTACCAAACCACCGGCAAGCA
This sequence comes from Persicirhabdus sediminis, assembly GCF_016595495.1. GTDB lineage: Bacteria > Verrucomicrobiota > Verrucomicrobiia > Verrucomicrobiales > Akkermansiaceae > Persicirhabdus > Persicirhabdus sediminis. The sequence continues at coordinate 728,697 of NZ_JAENIM010000039.1, read as the reverse complement.
TCGAGTGGGAGTAATTATTACTCTTGTTAGTTGACAGCTGACAATTAGATCATTTATCAATCGGCTCAGACTTTACTTTGTCTCGAGCCGATTTTTTTATGAAGATAAGCCCATAAAACCCCGTAATTGACCCTATGTATTGCCCTAGATGTCTACAGCGCATTCACCGTGGCGCTAATGACTGCCCGCATTGTGACTTTTCTCTGCCTGTTTTGCTGGCAGAGTTAGACGATGCGCAGCTGGTGGGCCCATGTTTGTCTGATTCAGCTGGGGCGCTCAAAGCTAAAGAACGGCGGGCGTTAAATCATTTGCTAGAGAGGTTTCGTTATCAGTTCCCGCAAGTGTCAGTGGCTGTACATTTTGAAACTTTGCCATTTGAGACAGACTTACGAGAGCGGGCATTTTTTCTGCAGAATGGTTACCAATGCAGTGGCAGTGATGTGCCGGTTGAGCAATCACTAACAGTGCTGCTAGATATGGAAAAAAAAGAGATCACCATGTGCTACGGGTACGCATTTGAGGAAATGCTTAGTGAGCAGATGACATTTGATCTGCTAGTGAAAACACACCCTTATCTGCTGCAATCACAATATTTAAGGGCAATTAAGGTATTGCTGGTTGCTGTAGCAAAAGTGCTGCGTCGTAGTGGAAAGAGAATTTGGAGGTCTTCTAATGATTAGGTTTTTCAGTTACATCAGTCTGTGTTTGCCTAGCTATGTTCTGTTGATCTTGTTAGCCTTCTCGCCAGCGCGAGCTGAGGAGCAGCAGAAAGATATCTCTAGCTGGAGTCATTTATTGCTACAGCAAGGCGAGAAAGATTATTTAGAACCACCGGGTAGATATTTTGAAGGTGCTGCTGATCCCGACGCTGATGTACTACTTTCTAAAATAGCGCTCTACCTATTTCCCAAAGAGCCACGTGGCCACAACGCTCATATTGTTGACGAGCTAGTAGACCGACATGCTGAAGATGAACTACTAACGACGATTGTGGTTTATGTTGCCGGTCAGCCGGAAAAGGCTGAGGTGTTTTACGCGGGATCAGCTGCTAGCTACCTGAATAAAAACGAATCTTTTTTATCATTAGAGAGCTCTCGCGACAAGGCGCTGCAGTCTCTTGATCCAGCTGAACAGCTAACGGCATTTATGGACCAGCTAGTGATCCGTTTATTTTGGGTGGAGGAGCAGCTGAAAAAGAGATTGCCAGACGAAATGTTGGTAGTGGCCTCTGAGCCAGAGCCGGTTGAGTTGAAGTCATCAAGGGAGGTAGCTGGCAAATTTCAGCTTACCGTACAGATGGCATTTTACCTGCAGATGGCAGCTTACGCCTTGGTGGCGCTGTTACTGTTTGCATTTCTGCTTTATTATTCATCGCGTTTATACCTTCGTTACCGACGTTACAGCTTCAATTTCCCCGAAGTTCAGACGCGCCTGCAGGCACCTGGCGGCGCAAGCATCGGCGCAATTGTAGAGTACAGCAATGACGAGCAGTCATCGACCGAACAGGACGGGCGCTTGCCAAAGACATTCTAGCGAACACGAAATTGCCATTTTGGCCTATCATTCCGCCAGGGAAGGTGGCGAAAATCCGCCTTGGGAGCAAATTTTATTTGAACACCTGTTCTTTCAAAAATCATTTTCAAAAATGCATTCAATGAGAATGGTGGAACCTGTCACTCAGATTAATCGTTTTTCTGATTTTTAGGCATTTACGCGGCCCATGGTCCAAATTTGCTGATACTCCATCTATCTGTAGTATCGATATTTCGTTCTGTTAACTTGCTAGGGTTTTGGGGTTATGCTATGCAGACGATTGCAGAAGGCGCTTTACCCTGCTGGGGCATTTATGCATAATGACTTCAGACAGTCCGATTGGCACACGCTTAGAAGGTTATGGGGGTTTCCTTGTGAGCACAGCCAAACGGACTGTTTCTTTTTTTGTCGCGATCTAATTATTTGTGCTCCCTTGCATAAAGTATCTAGCAAGCTAACTGGAGGCATTCGCCCAGTTGATGCGTTATACTAGATAATTTGCACGAAATGCTCAGTTCATTTGCATTTTGATGATAGTCTGCCTAGCTTAAGGACTGTAAATGATGACTACCTTTAAGCGATTAATGATAACAGCTTCGGTGATAGCCAGCGGTGCAAGCGCGTGGGCTGAGCCAGTGGAGGATTATTATTTTAATTACCGCAAGGCGCCGGAGAACCTTGAGGATCTCAAAGCGATTCAAAGTGCCTTGCAAACCCACCTTGAGCGTGCGCGAGCAGCGACGGTTTCGATAGATTTAGGTGAAGGTTTTGGTAGCGGGGTGATCATTTCAGAAGATGGTTTGGTAATGACGGCGGCGCACGTTAGTGGTGGTGTGGACAAAGAGTTAACGATCATATTGAACGACGGCACTAGGCTCGCTGCAAAATCATTAGGTTTGGTGTCCACGACTGATAGTGCGTTAGTGAAGATTACCGAAGAGGGGAAATACCCTTTTGTGAACTACGATAAAGACGATAGAACGAGGCTGGGTCATTGGGTTTTTGCCCTCGGTCACTCGGGCGGGTTCGATCAAGAGCGCGGGCCTGTTCTGCGTTTAGGTAGAGTCGTTGGTTTCTCAGACACCACGCTGCAAACTGACTGTAAGGTAATTGGCGGTGATTCAGGTGGTCCTCTATTTGATTTAAATGGTCAAGTCGTTGCGATCAATAGCCGCGTGCAAATGACTATGGAGCAGAACATGCACGTGCCAGTTAGGGATTTTATCCGCAACTGGGATGAGCTGATGGCAGGAGAGTTTATAGGCGATGGGCCATTTGCTCAGCGGCCGGAACGTGGCAATGGTTTTGTTGGTGTGCTAACTGAAGATAGTGATGCTGGCATTAGAGTAGTCCAGCTAGAAACTGATGGGCCAGCCGAACGCGCCGGTGTGGAGGTGGGAGATATTATCGTCAAATTGGCCGATATCGAAGTTGCTAACAAGGATGAGCTGCGCGCTGTGTTAGCTGAGCTTTCAGCCAAAGATGAAGTGAAGCTAGTGGTCGAGCGCAATGGCGAAATCCTGCAGTTGGAATTCGAGCTTGATGTAAGATAATCTTTAAAATTTACCAATGATGCATTTGATCATGAAGTCGACAATTATCGCCGCGAGTCTAGTAGTGTCCAGCGGCTTATCTCTAAGCCAAACACTGCCATCAGAGCAGCGAATCAACGGCTCGCTAACAGCACAAGCATTTGAGCCAGTGCGCCAAGCGCTGCAGGAATGTACAGTGATCGTCTACGCTGACGAGCGAGCTCACATTCGTAAGATCTACGGCATGATGGTAAGTGAAAATGGTGAGTTTGTTACTAAAGCCAGCGAAATTGCCGATGTGGAGAATCTAAAAGCGCGCTACGCAGGCAAGCTTTATACAGAGCTTAGCGTCATTGGGGTGGATGAAGATTGGGATATCGCTCTGGTTAAGATTGTAGGGCTAGAAGAGTCACAAGCATCTGTAATGGCAGCTAGCTCCCAGCTACCTATGGGAAGCTGGGTAATTTCTAATGGTGCCTCAAGCCGTGAGCGAGCTCGCGTGCGCGTTGGGGTGATCAGTGCTAATACACGTGAAATTCCTTATAGCGGTCACGACTTGATGTTAGGTGTGGTGCTGAAGGCTGTTGATGATGGTGTGCAGATCACTGAGCTAGCTGAAGAGGGCGGCGCTGAAGGGGCTGGATTGCAAGTTGGTGATCAGCTGGTATCTGTTGGGGATACACAAGTTAGTAAGCTTGCAGATCTAGCAACTTCGCTGAAAGGCTGTAAGGCTGGGGATAAAATCACGGTCAAAGTCATTAGAGACGGTGAAGAAGTTGTCGCAGAGGTACCGCTAACAAAACGTCCAGGTGGAGCGCCGCTGACTAGAAATGATCAAATGTCAGGGCAGTTTTCTGAACGTCGCGAGGGTTTCCCACTTGTCATTCAGCATGATACACCATTGCATAGACGCTCAGTTGGGGGAGCGCTGTTAAATCTTGATGGAGAATGTGTTGGATTAAACATTGCAAGGGCTACACGTGAAGCGAGTTATGCAATTCCTGCTGAAAAACTCTCCGAAATCGTTATAGTTATACGTAATAGTCATTAGATGTTGGAGGGGTTTTATACTAGCTTGAAAGAGAGTTGGTTCTCATTCTAATAGAATTTAAACGCTTGTATTGATATTCTGTTATTATTTTCTAATTGTTTGTAGACATTTGGTTAGTTGTCATCTAGCTTTCGTCGCGCTGAGCAACTGCTAGTTATTTCAATTAGTCTGCTAGGCACCCATTGTTAACCCAACATCATTCATTACCTACATGAAATCTAAAAAGAACCTTACTCGCTTCACTTACGAAACTACAGCATTCCAGGGATGGCGTCTTTGCATCAGCCGTGCTGGCACTACTTTCACAAAGTACTTCTCAGACAAGAAGTATGGCAGTGAAAAGAAGGCGCTCAAAGCATCTGAAGATATCCTTAAAGAGCTCAAAGACCTTCTCGACAACTCACGTCGTGTAAACGGTAAGCTCAGCAAGACTACTATCAATAAGGCTCAGAAGATCCTTAAGAATGCTTAATTAGAAGCTTTATAATGATTGCATAGTGAATTCTATGCTTCTATAGAAAAGCAGACGGTGATTAGCCGTCTGCTTTTTTATTTAACCTATCACACCATTTTGGACTCGATAAAATTTTACAACCGCTACACCGACCAGCTGGAAGATGAACAAGTCTACGGTGAGGGGTTTTTGCGCTGGATTTATGGAAATCCGCTCGGTTTGCTTACTTTGCACATGTTAGTTAAGCGAGCTTGTTTTTCAAAGCTGTATGGCAAGTTGATGGATAAGCCGAGTTCACGTGAGAAGATCGCTCCATTCATCGAGCAATATGGGTTAGATGTTAATGATTTTCTAGATGCTCCTGATAGTTACGAGCATTTTAACGCATTTTTCTATCGCAAGCTCAAACCTGAAGCGCGACCTATCGCAGATTCAGAGGTTGTATTTCCAGCTGATGGACGTCATCTGGCGTTTCAAGATGCATCGCAGATAGAGGGGGTTTTTGTCAAAGGTCAGAAATTTGACCTTGCTAGACTGCTAGGCAGCGATGAGTTAGGTGAGAAATATGCGGGCGGTTCTGTTATTTTGTCGCGACTATGTCCAGTCGACTATCATCGATTTCACTTCCCGGTTGCGGGTGTTGCTGGTGAAGCCAAGCTGATCAATGGTGATTATTTCTCAGTGTCTCCAATCGCGCTGGGGCGTAGGCTTGGATATTTATGGGAGAATAAACGCGTGCTCACTGAGGTGCAGACGGAAAATCTCGGCAAGGTATTGATTTTGGAAGTCGGTGCAACCTGCGTGGGTACCATTCATCAAACTTACAAACCTGGGCCAGTAGAGAAAGGTCAGGAGAAAGGTTACTTTGCTTTTGGTGGTTCCACGACCATGACATTCTTTGAGCCGGGTAAAATCCAGCTAGCTAGTGACCTATCGCACCATTCATCTGATCAGGTTGAGGTGTATGCCAAGGTCGGTGACCTGTTGGCGTATGCGAACTTATAGAAAATAGTGTAAATTTGGCATAAAAAATGCTGTTAAACCGGCAGAGCCGCCTGTAAGGTATTGGTGATGTCAGCAATTGGTCTTCATCAGAGTTTATCACAGCAGCAGGCGCTGTCGCCACAAATGCGACAGAGTCTGGAGATTCTGCAGGCCAATACTCTTGAGCTTGGTCAGTTGCTCAGGCAGGTGACTGCGCTAAATCCGACCTTGGAAATTGAAGGGGATGCGGACGAGTTAGAGTACGATACCACTGTAGAGGAAGAATACGACAGCGAGGTGTTGGATGATCTTCAGGACGACTGGCGCGATGATTGGATCACGCAAAAAGGTGGCTCCATGTCTGACGATGATATCGCGCGCCAGGAGCATCAGTACGCATCAATTGTTGCACCTATCACATTGCAGCAGCACTTGGTGGAGCAGCTGAATATGTCAGAGCTCAGCGATCACATGTATAAGGTGGTTTCTTATCTGATAGGCAACATCAACGATAGAGGTTTTCTTGATAGTAATATTGAAGACCTTGCGCAGCTTGGTGAATTTAGCTGGGATGATCTACAGCAGGCCTTGATCTTGATTCAAGGTTATGATCCAGCTGGCGTTGGTGCTAGGGATTTGCGTGAGTGCTTATTATTGCAGTTAAATTTCATGGGCCTCGGTCACTCGATTGAAGGGCGCATTGTGGAAGGTCATCTTGATGACCTAGCAAGGCGTCGCTATCAAGAGATTGCCCGCGCAATGGGAGTTTCACCCGATGCGGTGTCCATTGCGGCTGAAAATATATCTTTTCTAACTCCGGATCCAGGGGCAACGTTTGACGCAACATCTAACCCGCATGTTAGCGCGGATGTTGAATTTCTAGCTGATGAAGAAGGGCGCTTTTATGCTAATCTTACCGATCAAGGTTTGCCGAAGATTAGAATTAGCAACCACTACAAAGATTTGTTATCGCGGGTGAAAAATGACGCGGCAACACAGAAATTTCTCAAAGAGAACCTGCACGAGAGTAGGCAGATATTGCATGCTGTGTCACAGCGTCAAGAGACCTTGTTGCGCATTTCTTCTGAAATCATCAAGCGTCAAGCTGGGTTCATGCAGAAGGGGATGCGTTATTTGCAGCCGATGACGATGATGGATGTGGCTGACACCTTAGAAGTGCATGCGGCAACGATTTCCCGTGCGGTAGCTGGAAAATACGTACGCACGCCGCACGGCTTAATAGAGATGCGACGATTTTTCACTTCTGGATATACAACCAAAGAAGGTGATCAAGTTTCCAATACCGGGGTGAAAGAGGCTATTCAACAGCTGGTTGCAAAAGAAAATCCAGCCAAACCTCTATCGGATTCGGGTATTGAAAAAGCACTCAAGGCAGATGGCATCAAAGTGGCTCGTCGCACAGTGGCTAAGTACCGCGAGCAGTTAGGCATTTTGCCGTCTCATCTGCGAAAGCGTCGTTAGCCAGCTGACGCTAGTTAGTGCGTCAGCTGATAGATGTCTATAAAATAGCTCGCTTAGCTTTTGCGAAATCCTATCTGTGCGAGAATGTCTACGGCTTCGCGCTGGCCAGCGACTGAGTAGTAGCTGAACTCGCGACGCACTGGGTAGTCACCGCGCTGTTTTTCAAATTCCGTGGTGTTAGCGCGCAGTCGCGCGTCATCTTCGATGATTGGGTAAGTCTGTAAAAGGGCATCGCAGACAGCGACTTCTGTATCCTCGACTGCATCGGGGATGTTGATGCTCTGTGTTTTTGCGGGCTCAACGTTAGAGCATTCCCAGTCATCTAATCCGAGTCCAAAGTGGCGGCTGATAGCGCGCACGCTCATGGCTGTTCCAGTGGCTTTGCCATCGCGGCTGTAGCCAGCAATGTGCGGGGTAGCGATGGTTACCGAGTCTAGCAATTCAAGATCGATAGCTGGCTCATTTTCCCAACAATCAATCACTGCGTGGGAGATTTTTCCAGCTGAGATGGCTGATTTTAATGCCTGAGTTTCTATCACTTCACCGCGACAGGAGTTGAGAATGACTGGATTTTTTTCTAGCTGGGAGAAAAATGAGTCATCCGCTAGATGGTAGGTTTTGTCGTCGCCGTCCATGTTGAGCGGTGTGTGCAGAGAAATGACGTCGCATTCCTTTTGAATTGTGTCTAGCGAGACAAAGTTAGCTGAACCCTCGGCGCGTGCGCGTGGTGGGTCATTAAGCAGAACTTTCATGCCAAGCGCATGTCCCAGCTTAGCGATGAGTTTGCCAACATTGCCAACTCCAACAACACCTAATGTTTTTCCAGCTAGCTGGAATCCGTGATGAATGCGTAGGTGAGCGAGTGCGGCGCCAACGTATTGCTCGACGGATTTGGCATTACACCCTGGAGCATTTGTCCAGCCGATGCCAGCTTCCTCACAGAAATCTCTATCAATGTGATCGAAGCCGATTGTCGCGGTGGCGATAAATTTCACATGACTGCCTTCGAGGATGTCACGATGACAACGTGTACGGGTGCGCGTGATTAGGGCGTCAGCGTCCGCTACAACTTCTCGAGTAGTGTCTTTACCTGGCAGGTAGATACACTCGGCGACGGATTCCAACGCGCCTTGGATGTACGGGATTTTGTCATCAATGATTATCTTCATGTCGGAGCTTTAAAAAACTATTGGCGGTAAATCCACAATACTTTTCTCAGGCATGTAAGAATTTACCAATGTTAGCTGTCACTATTGTTATTTTGATTGTTCACGCAGTTGGTGCCAATATTCGAGCCGCTCTTTGATGCGTTTTTCCAGGCCGTTTTCAGTTGGCTGATAATAACATTTCCCTTCAGGGAGGTAGGCTTGCGGAACGTAGTTGCCTTCGTAATCGTGGCTGTATTGATAGGCGAGCTGCTCGGCGCTGGCGCCAGATGCTTCAGCTAGCTTTTTGCGAGTGCTGGTTCTTAGATGAGCTGGCACCGTTAGTGTACGCCCGCTGGCTACGTCTTGCATGGCGGCGCCGAGTCCGGCGTATGCGCTGTTGGATTTTGGCGCTGTGGCTAGATAGACGGTAGCGTGAGCTAGCGGGATGCGTCCTTCGGGCATACCTAAGGATTCAAATGCTTGCTGGGCGGCGAGCGCTACTCTGAGTCCATTAGAATCCGCTAGGCCGATGTCTTCACTGGCTGAAATCACTAGTCTGCGAGCGATAAATCGTGGGTCCTCGCCAGCGGTTAGCATTTTGGCTAACCAGTAGAGGGCTGCGTCAGGATCGGATCCGCGGATAGATTTGATGAATGCCGAGATAGTGTCGTAATGGGCGTCGCCATCCGCGTCGTAGACAATCGCTTTTTGCTGGATGGATTCTTCAGCTACGGAGAGATCGATGTGGATTTTTCCATCGTGAGCTGGCGTGGTGGTGGCGGCGAGCTCTAGTGCGGTTAGTGATTTGCGTGCATCGCCGTCGGAGATGGCGGCTAAGTGGCGCAGCGCGTCATCGTCAGCTGTGATGTCCAGCTGACCGAGTCCACGTTCTTTATCCGTCAGCGCGCGTTTGAGTAGAATGATGAGTTCGTCCTCTGGCACGGCTTCTAGCTGGAATACCTGCGAGCGCGAAACCAAAGGTGAGTTGATATAAAAGTAGGGGTTGTGAGTGGTGGCGCCGATGAATCTAACTGCGCCGCGCTCGATGTGCGGCAGCAGGACGTCCTGTTGCGCTTTGTTAAAGCGGTGGATTTCGTCGATGAATAGAATCGTCGGTCTGTCTTTGATTTGTCGCCATGTTTGCGCTTGGGCGATTTTGTCGCGGATTTCAGCCACGTTAGATTCAACGCCATTGAGTGCCTCAAAGCGACAATCCGTACTGTTAGCGATGACTGTCGCTAGCGTGGTTTTTCCCGTTCCTGGCGGGCCGTAAAAGATGAGCGACGAAAATCTATCCGCCTCGATGGCGCGGCGCAGAAGTTTGCCTTCAGCTAGAATGTGTTTCTGGCCAGCAATTTCCTCTAGCGATTGTGGTCGCATGCGAGCAGCTAGCGGGGCGTCGCCGGTATTTTTATACGCGTTGCTAGGTTCTGGTGGTGGCGGTTGAAATAAATCGTCCATGGTGCGCTGGCTGAATTATTCAGCTGGTTCGTAAGCGGCTTCGTGGTCGACGATAAAACTCCACTTGAGTGGCTCTTCGTATTCTTCGCCGTCGATGAGCTTCCACTGCACAGTGATGTTGCAGCTTTGGTGGCGCAGCCTGCGGTTTACCTTCCACGACAGCGATTTGCTTAAATTATCGTAGCTAGCTGGCACACGCCCGAAACCCTCGACGCGCATGACAATTGACTCAGGGTCAATATTATCTAGCTGCTTGAGGTCGACGGTGATGGTTGGCAGTCTATCAGCTACGCGCACGCCAGGTTCTGGCTGCACCGGATAAGGAGTCTGTTGGATCAGCGCGCCAGCTGACGGTTTGATTTTTTGTGTCGCTTGGAAAGTGGTGGCATTGCGGAAGATGCTATCGTGAGTGCCGAGCACGATGTAGCGCGGAATGAGGTGGTTGTTAGTGGTTTTATCCACTTTGCCTGGCTCGACGGTAAATAGTGCGTCATAGCCGAGATCATCGGCAATGGGAAACATCTCCTCGGTGTAATAACCGCCAGGGTAGGCGTAGGTGGTGACCTGAGTATTAAACTTTTTGCTGAGGAAGTTTTTGGATTTCTCCAGTTCGGTGCGGATGAATGCCTCGTAGGCGGCTTGCCCTTTTTCGGCATGTTTTTTCACCTTCGATGGGTAGGGGTGAGTGACCGAGTGATTGCCGATAGAACAGCCATTTTTCTGCATTTCGACGATCATCTCCGTAGTTAGCGAGAGCTCGCCTTTGTCGATGAAGTCTTGGTAGAGAAAGAGAGTGAATGGGTAATTGTATTGTTTGAGCAGCGGGTAGGCTTCGGTGTAAACATTGCGCCAGCCGTCATCAATGGTGATGAGGGCGGATTTAGGCGGAATCGGTGCGTCGTCATTTTTCCACGCTAGAAATTGCTCAAGGCTAATGACTTCAATTTCAAGCTCTCTGAGCGCCTGCAGTTGTTTCTCAAACTTATCCGTTGGCAGAAGCATCTCAGTGGCTTCTTTTTCGCTAGAGAAATCGTGATACCCAAGCACGGTCACACGGGTGCCGTCGTCGACAATTTTCTGCTGAGATGTGCCAGCTGAGACCTCATTGTCCGCCCACGAGCTGGAAATTCCAAGCGCGATGAGCGGGGCAATGATGGCGTTTTTGAGATGCAAAATCATACCGCCACTAATGTAGCGGTATGTGCTGGGATGAAAAGCCCAGATGCATCTGATATTAGCGCAGGGCTAATTTTTGCTGAAAGAATTCGAGCGTTTCAGCCAGCCCTTGGTCTAGGGTGAACTGAGGTTTCCAGCCGAAGTTGAGCAAGCGCTCAGCGCTGGCGCGTGAATGTTTCACGTCGCCTGGTCGGTCTGGAAGGTGGTTGATTTTCGCCTGACTATCAGCAGCTTTGATGATGCCTTCAGCGAGGTCGTTGATGGTGATTTGGCCACCGTAACCTGCGTTGCTTGTGCCGTTGACTTCTTCATTCATGGCGGCAAATACCAGCGCGCCAACGATGTCTTTGACGTAGATGAAATCGCGAGTTTGCTCGCCGTCACCAAAGATGGTGATTTCTTCGCCATCGAGAGCCTTTTCAATGAAGATAGGCACAGCGGCGGCGTAGGCACCTTTAGGATCTTGGCGTGGGCCAAAGACGTTAAAGAAGCGGATAGATGCGGTGTCCAGCTTGCCTTCGCGGCGGAACATCTCGAGGTAGTATTCGCCGTCGAGTTTGGTGATGGCGTACGGGCTCTTTGGCTGAGGCACCATAGATTCCAGCTTTGGCACGGTTGGGTCGTCGCCGTAGCAGGCTGCGGATGAGGCAAAAACGAGTTTTTTCACACCAGCTGCGGATGCTTCTTCGAGCACGTTGAGTAGGCCGTTGACGTTGATGTCAACACACTCAGCTGGCTTTTCCATAGATTCTGGCACGCTTACCATGGCAGCCATGTGGAAAATGTAATCAACACCTTGAACGGCTTTTTTTACCAGCTCGCGGTCGGTGATGGATCCTTCGATGAATTCGCAGTCGAGTCCGTCGAGGTTGTGTTTGTAGCCAGTTCTCAGGTTGTCGAGAATGCGGATTGAGTCAGCTTTACCTTGGAAGTACTCGGCAATGTGTGAGCCGATGAATCCAGATCCGCCAGTGATTAGAATGTTCATGATATTGGTGAACGGTGGGAGTTAGCGATATTTGGCGATGATTTTCTCAAACTCGTCATTTTGCGCTTCAAGTGATTTGGCTAGCGCGAGCTGACGTTTGCAGCGTGAGATATTTTGGCCGTCGTAATGAGTGCGGAAGTAAACGTCGCCGTCGAGGTAGTCAGTGAGGAAACGTACACCACATTCGATAGTGATGAGCTTACCGGCAAATCCAAGCAGATCCATTTCTGTGTCGGTGAGGAATTCCTTCGCTGATGAGAGGTAGCCTTCAACGAGGGCTTCAAACATGTCAGGGTCGGCAATCACTTTGTCCAGCTGGCTTTCGTCTTCTGGGGCATTGCAAGTAGCGGTGCGCACCATGTCGCCGAAGTCGTACAGAGTTGACCCTGGCATAGTGGTGTCGAGGTCGATCACGCAGATGCCCTGCATGGTGACGTCGTCCAGCATGACGTTGTTGAGCTTGGTATCATTGTGAGTGACGCGTGTTGGCAGTTCGCCAGATTCCAGCTTGTCGACGATGGTAGATGAGACGGGCTCATATTTCATGTATTCGTCGATGAGGTCCTGGACTTCAGCGGCGCGACCGTGTTTGTCTTCCGCAATTGCTTTGGCAAGGTTTGCGTAGCGTTGTTTGGTATTGTGGAAGTCTGGGATGGTCTCGTGCAGTGGCTCGCCTGGTAATGTGGCAGCTAGCTTCTGGAATTCACCAAATGCTTTAGCGGCTTCGATCGCTTGCTCGCGGCTCTCGATGAAATCGTAAGTGCGCGCTCTGTCGATAAACAGGTAAGTTCTCCAGTATCTGCCATTGGCATCGATGGCGTATGGCTTGCCATCTTTGGATTTAATCAGCGTGAGGGTGCGGCGGTAGGCTTCTGGATGGCCTTGCTCAATCAGCTGGCTGAGGTTGTGATCACACACGCGTGCGATGTTTTCCATCAGCTGGACTGGGTTTTTGAATGCGGCTTCGCTGAGGCATTGGTGAATGTATTTCACGCGTAGGCCTGACTGGTCGTATTCAGCTAGGAAAGTATCATTGATGTGACCTGATCCGTAGCGATGAGCTTGAATGAAATCTGCACGCATATCGAAGAGTGCAGCGATTTCTCTGGGTGATTGTGATTTCACGGTAAATTTTTGTAAGTGTTGAGTGTGACTTAGCTGGATCTAGCTAAGTGGTGTTGGGTATTCGCCAGCTTCGATGAGCTTGTTGATGCTATCAACACAGGCGGCTTTGTCTTCTGGATAGGTCACGCCAAACCAGATTGCGCTAGTTTTGATGATTTCACATTCGGCGGCGCCGAGGTTGATTTGCTCGTCTACCACAGTAGGGATGAAGCACTCAGATTTCATTTCATTGCCGTATTCTTTGAGGAATTCGATGAAGTGAGCTTCGAGTTTGTCGAGGAAGTTGGCTGGGAATCCCCAGAAGTTCATGGAGGCAATTGAGCTCTCAGGAACGTCGCGGAGTTGACCGTTCATGCCGGTGCCTTTGATTGTGCCATCTTCCTGGCGGGAAATTTCGGTGACCTCCTCAACTTCTTTAAGCAGTTGACCGTCGTTGGTGCAGATGCCGCGGTTAACGCTGCCGTGGTCACTAAGTGTGTTGACGATTGGGTAACCAATCAGGCAGTAGTGGTCTTTATCGGAGTCAGCATTTTTGTCGCTGAAGTATGTAGCGATTTGCTTGTAGGCATCTTGACCGTAAAAATCGTCAGCATTGATAACTGCAAATGGTCCGTCGATCACGTTGCGAGCTGCGCGAATGGCGTGTGATGTGCCCCATGGTTTCACGCGACCTTCTGGCAGCGAGTATCCTTCTGGTAAATCATTGAGGTCCTGGAAAACGTAGTCGACCGCGATTTGGTCAGCAAATTTTGAGCCCACTTTTTCTTTGAATTCATCGGCGAAATCTTCACGGATGATGAAAATGATTTTTTCAAATCCAGCGCGAATGGCGTCATAGACTGAATAATCGAGTACAGTTTCTCCATTTGGTCCCATGGAGTCCATTTGTTTGAGTCCGCCGTATCGGCTGCCCATTCCGGCAGCAAGAACAAGAAGTGTGAGTTTGCTCATGATTAATTAGATTATAAGTGGTGAAATAGTGATAAACTTGCTTTGTGTATGGGGGATTGTACGGAATCTGGCAATGGGATTTTTCGCCACTTATCTTTCTCGCTTATGATTTATCAATATTGTGTGTATTGGCCAGAATGGCGGCGCCATCAGCTGTGCAGGACTCATTAAAACATTTGGCCTACGATGTCGCTTGGCATACAAATCTATCCGTTTGACAGCGACTGGTTCAGCTTGAATGGATTTCGCTGTATAGTGTGTCAGCTGGCGCAATTAATTATGCCTTTTTGTTAATCAGCTGTTGCACCTTGGAATGAGAACGATCTATGATCCCGCTCGTGCCAGTGACTAGAGAGGATAGAATCGATCGCAATGATCTCTCAGGAGTTAGGGAGGATTTGCCTAGAATCTATCTCGCTATGTTGCGTGCCCGCGTCTTGGAAGATAAGCTAAGTAGTTTATACAAAGCGGGTAAGATTGTTGGTGGCGTTTATTTGGGTCGCGGTCACGAAGCCGTGAGCGGCTCGCTAGCCAGCTACCTGCATCGTGGTATCGATATTTTTGCGCCACTAATCCGCGATCAAGCGGGGCGAACCGCTTTTGGTGAATCCTTGATGGATGTAACTCGCACCTACTTAGGTTCTGTAGAAGGACCAATGAAAGGACGCGACGGCAACATTCACCGCGGGCGACCACAAGAGGGAATGCCAGCGATGATTTCCCACCTTGGTTCATCCGTAGCCTTAGTAGCTGGAATGCTCATGGCGCGGCGCATGCAGGGAAGATTAGAAGGTGTGGTTGGCGCGACGAGCCTAGGTGACGGCGCCACCTCCACAGGAGCTTTTCATGAAGGGCTCAATACTGCTGCGGTAGAAAAATTGCCCATGGTCGTTCTGGTGGTGAATAATCAATTTGCATATTCTACCGGCAATGACCGCCAGTTTGCTTGCGCCGACTTGGTCGACCGGGCCAGAGGATATGGCGTAGCTGGGCACAAAGTTCAGGGCAATGATCTGATTGCCGTGGCTGAGACGATGAAAAAGGCAGTGTCGGCAGCTAGAGATGGCGGCGGACCTCAGCTGGTGGTTGCTGATTTGCTGCGACTTTGCGGTCACGGCGAGCACGATGACGCTTCCTATGTGCCAGCTGAAATGCGCGCTTCAGGATTAGCGCGTGATTGTATGCAAGTGGCTGAAGGTCAGCTGATTGATGCGGGGGTATTTTCCCGCTCTCAGCTGGATGAAATGCGTGCGCAGGCTGTGGCTGAAGTGCAAAGTGCAGTGGCGCAAACGCAACAGGAAAGCGCGCCTCATCCACACCATGATGATTGGCGGACGATGTATCACGGAGAATTGGAAGAATAGAAGGATATGGATTTCAGCTACATCGATGCCATTCACGCGGCTTTGAATGATTCTCTCAGAGATGACGATAGAGTCTTTCTTTACGGTCAGGATATTGGCAAATTTGGCGGCGCATTTAAAGCGACCAAAGGTCTCCAAGATCTCTATCCGGGTAGAGTGCTAGATGCACCTATCAGCGAGGACGCCATGGCTGGCGTGGCTATGGGCGCAGCGCTGGAGGGCATGCGACCAGTTTTAGAAATGCAGTTCGCTGATTTCTCAACCATCGCGCTCAATCAGATCGTCAACCACGCGGCAACTCACTTTTACCGTACTGGCGTGCCTGTGCCAATGACCGTGCGGCTGCCATCAGGCGGCACCCCTGGATCTGGGCCATTTCACAGCCAGAGTCTGGAGGCGATTTATGCAAGTTTTCCCGGTCTAGTCGTTGTCACTCCAGCTACCGTGGCTGATGCCTATCAAATGCTGGTGGAATCTATCCAGCTAGAAGATCCGGTTATTTTCTGCGAACACAAATTCCTCTACCGCTGGCTGAAATCCAGCACGCTGCAGGGTGATGGGCTGCCGATTGGTAAAGCGCGTATTACCCGAGCTGGCAAACATGCCACAGTGGTCACCTACAGCGCCATGGTTCACGAGGCTGTGCGCGCCGCGGAAATGTTATACGATGAAGGTGGCTGGGAGATCGAAGTAGTTGACCTGCGCAGTATTAAGCCTATTGATACCGATACGGTGATTGCATCCGTTGCTAGAACTGGTCGGTTATTAGCTGTTGGCGAAGCTTTCCCATGGGGAGGTGTGACTGCAGAAATCGTCTCTCGCGTGGCTGCTGATGCATTTCACTTGCTCGACGCACCGCCAGCTAGATTGAATGCTCGCGATACGCCAATCCCATACCATCCAAAGCTTTGGGCTGACCATAGACCGACACCGCAGACGATTGCCGCCTCACTGAGAAACCTCCTCAAATACTAAGATTTTTATTTATGCCATCTGTTCCCATTCTGATGCCTCAGCTAGGTGAATCCATCGCCGAGGCCACCATTTTGCGCCTGGAAATTGCACCTGGTGACCGGGTGGAGACTGATCACGAGGTGATTGAAGTTGAGACCAACAAGGCCACAATGGGAGTGACCACATTGTGCTGTGGCGAAGTCATTGAAATTCTAGCTAAAGAAGGGGAGACCTATCCAGTTGGATCTGTGCTCGCGCTGCTAGAAGTAGATGAAGCTGAGATCAAACGCACTGGCGTATCCACCGTGGAAGAGCACATGGCGGAAGAAGGGGATGATCAGCCAGCTGGATCAGATGCCGAGGAGGAAAATTTACATTTCAAGGTAGACGATGACGCTTACCGTGAACCCAAGGTCATTGAGCCTAACGTGAAAGGTTTGCCGGTGCCAGCTGGACGCGCTGGCGCCCATTACATTTCGCCTAGAATGCGTGCTCGCATGAACGACTTAGGCCTGCAGGCAGCAGATATTTCTGCTATTGTTGGTAGTGGCGCTGGTGGTCGCGTGACGGTTGAGGATTTAGAAAAATTCCTCGACTACATCGACACCTGGCCGCGATCTAACGCATCACCAATGCGCATGGGGGTAGCTGATTCTATGCGTCGCAGCTGGACTCGTCCCTTGGCTAGTGTTGGCCATCCATTGGTGATGGACAAATTGCTTCATCACAGGAAGTCGCTGGCCTCAAAACCGGGTCCAACATTGTATGTGCTGCGCGCCTTTGCCATTGCCATTGCTGAAAACCCAGCGGTAGCTGGATATCTCATTGGCGACAAAATCGTGCACCCGCGTGCCATTGATATTGGTGTGGCGGTGCAGGTGGAAGATGGTGTGCTGGTGCCCATATTGCGCTCGCTGGATACCAAGAAATTAGCTGATCTGGCGGCTGAATACGCCGACCTAGTGAAACAAGCACGCAACCGCAGGCTGGCTGATGAAGCGACCCGTGGAGGTATCGCAACCGTCACTAATTTTGGTACCTTTGGGCTGACATGGGGGACGCCAATTCCTCTGCCTAACGAAACCTTGATTCTTGGGCTTTCAGCTGGGGTGAAAAAACCGGTGTGGAGTGAAGATGTGCAGGCATTTGTGCCAGTCACAGAGGCTGAGCTCGCGCTTACATTCGACCACCGCGTTGTTGATGGCGGCGGCGCTGGCATGCTGCTCAATCGCGTCGTGCAGCTACTGCAGCGCCCAGAAGACCTCTAACCCGAGGTTTAATGTTTCTCTGCCTGATAGCTATTTTCATTAGCTAGCTGCGAGTATTTCTTCCAGCTGGCTAGGCGTGTGTTTTGAGAAACGAAAGAGCGGGCTAGATTTCTCCAGCCCGCTCAAAAACGAAACAATGAAAATCGACTACCTATCGACGCTTACGCAAGATGAGGCCTAGTCCACCAAGGCCAAGTAGCGCTATGGCAGATGGCTCAGGGATGACTTCGTAGCTGAAGACAACATTTTCAAATGAAACGGCTGTGAATGTGGGTGTGCCTTCGTCTAACCAATCGCGTGCGGTAAATTCAATATACCAAGTTCCATCGCCTTGACCGCCAACATTGTTTTCATCTAAGGCAGTGAGTCCGTTGAAAACATTATCGTAATTCATAGCTGCCAGATTTGAGCCAGCTGATGCCACGTTGATGGAGCTATTCACGCCGTCATCAGCATCAAAGTTTCGGCCCTCGGTAGTAAAGGCTAAGGTGCCGATGCCTTCCAGGGATAAGCTCGTTAGCTGGACTCCTGATACACTTAGGCTGAATCGCAAAGTTTCATCATCTGCAGTTGAGTCCGTGTCGTTTCCGCTATCAAGTCTTACGCCTCGCTCGCCGTCAACACCGGCGATAGCCTCTGCGTAGAGTCTGACATCCTGAGCGGGTGTAGGGCTGATCGAAGTGAGGGTCAATGTGAAGGTGACGCCGTCCTGGGTGATTGACCCTGAGCTAGGGTTTACGCCTTGGGTCCAACCGTTGTTATTACCCGCGGTATTATTGTAATCGGTGAACGATACGGTTGCGGCCTGAGCTAGCTGGCTCATAGCGGCAAGCGCCGATATCGTTATTATTATTGGAGTGGTTTTTTTCATGAATGATTAAATATGGTCAGTGCTGATAATCGCTTGGTTTTCAGTGGTGTGAAAGGTGATTCGTATCAAATTACAATCGTTTATATCAAAATTTACCCTGTGATAGCATGATTGTTAATCTGTCCTATCTATCGGTGTGACGACTTTGGTGATGATACCTTATTTGGAGCTGATTCGTTCTGTCCTAAAAAAAGAGCGGGCTAGATTTCTCCAGCCCGCTCAGAAACGAAACAATGAAATGAAAAGCGACAGTCTATCGACGCTTGCGCAAAATGAGCGCCAGGCCACCGAGGCCGAGCAGAGCTACAGCTGATGGTTCAGGGACTACCTCGTAGTTGAATTCCACGGATCCAATGGCGGTCACGGCATTGGCTAGATTGTTAGGGCTGTCAGCATCAATCATGCCTTGGTCAAGATACCATGTGCTCACATTTGTAGCCGTGAGGGCGTCCAAAGATCCAAGGTTTGTGGCGTATGAAAAATCTTCCCCTGTTGTAAATGTTGCAGTTGAACTGCCATCCGAGAAGAATACTTTGTCTTCAGACTTGGAGAGGTATCTAACTTCTACATTGCTCAAAGAGAGTTGGGATACCTCCGCACCTGATACAGTCAGTGTATATCTGACAAACTCATCGTCAGCAGTGTCCCCTGATGCATTGTTGGATATGCGGTTGTTAGCAGAGCCGCTGCTGCCGCCGACTACGCCGATTCCTTGGCCGTTACCGAAGATACTAATGCCTTTTTCTTCAGGGCTCACAGCTCCTACTGTGTATCCTTGAATGTTGAGTTCGAAAGTTACACCATCTTGGATAGTTGTGAAGGTAATGCTTCCGTTGCTTTCGGTGGTGTTGAAAATGGTTGCTGTATTGCGTCCGTCCGACCAGTTAAGTGAATTAGACGAAGATGAACCAAAAGTTACGACAGCGGCATGGCTGAGTGCTGCTGAGGCAAGCACGGCTGTGCTAGCGAGTATTAATTTTTTCATTTGTTGGATTTTGGGTTGTTTGAGGTCGCGTGAGACTGATTTGTGCGTGTCTCACTGGGTAATGGGGCGGCCCGTAGTGCTAGCTGTGTGATAGCCTAAGGCTCGATAACTAAGACAATTGTGGATAAAATTCAGCCCCGATCAATGCAATAATACACATGTTTGCAAGGGTGGATTCCTGTATGATGAAATATTTCACAAGTGATAATTCTGTTGGTCGGGTGTATTTTGCCGTGCTCCATTGTTTGCTCTTGCTTCACGGTTACTTCATCATTTTCCGACTAGGTATATTATCGATTCAGTTGGCTGGCTGAAAAAAATGCAGTCAAAAATTAAAATCTGTATGAATTCAGGGCGATTGGGCGTTCGGCTGACATAATACGTGTCGCTCAGCGAGTTATGGAAGGTGCAGCTTGAAATGTGGATAGTTTGTGAACAGTGGTGAATAAGGCATTCCTTTCTTTTCAAAATGAAATTGCTGACTAGATTGGCGCGGTGAATCTAAGTGAGCGAATTTTTGACAATACGCCGGCGCGCTTTTTTGCGGTGCTGACATGGCGCCATGGCCGGCGTTATGTAGATGCCTTGAATTTGATAGAAGAGACGCAGCGGCGACGCCACGGCGAGGGGCTTACTCGCGCCGAGTTGATGCTGATTTGTGAATCTGTATTGGATGAGGCTGGAGCTGAGGAGACTGCTCACATCGAGGGTGACGAAGAGTCCGGTAAACTGACCGCTTCTGAGATGTTGCGCCAGATGCTGCAGAGCCAGTGGCTGGAAGAGCCGCGTCGCAGTGACTACCAGCGCGTCTATTACCTCGATAGCCGGGCTGAGCTGATGTTGGATTTCTTACGTCGCATTGCCTTTCCCGAAAAGGTCACCTTTACCGACAAATTGCACCTCGCCTGTACTCGCTTGCAGGACGAAACCGCGTTCACCGACCACCCGCTCAGCGACCTTGAGGCCTGTTTGGATAACCTTCGTTACGGTCTGCAGGAACTGCGCGCCGTGCAGCAGGGGGTGGCGCAGCTGACCCAGCGCCAGCTGAAGTCGGATTCCATCAAAGAGAACTTGGACGTTCTGTATAATGACTTTTCTGAAAACATTGGCCAGCGGTGTTATCGCCAGCTGGTGGCGCTGGATTTACCGCTGCGCTTGCCAGTGGTTACTGAGGCACTGCAGGATATTGCCGCTAATCCACAAGTGCTAGCGCGCATGGAGAGCGAGCTGGCGCAACGACGCCCTGATTTGCTGCCGGGCCAAGTAGCCAGTGAGGTGGCCAAAAACATGCAAGAAGCGCTGGATCTCCTCAACTGCGTGGAACCACAAAGTGACGCAGTTGACCGTCGCGCGGCTGAATTTGCCCGCCGATCATTTGCCCGCTTCCGCTATTTGCAGGAAGTTTCTAGTGGTCGCCGTTCAGAGGTTCGCGAGCTGTTTGAGAGCGTGAATGCGCTGTGCGAAGGCGCTAAGATGGCAGATTTGCCTGACGAGCTAGATTTGCCTGAGCTGCGACTGCCATCGGTGGGTCTGCTTTCTGGCCTCGACTCGCTTAATTTACCTAGATCCGTCCACCACAAAGGTGAACGCCAGCCGCTGGAAGACTTTGATGATTACGACGATCAAATGTACGCGGTAGATGAGATGAGCGATAGCATCAATAGCTCGCTGACATCGCTGCGCGCAAACCGTTATTACCGCACTCTGCAAGTGCCAGTTGAAGGCATGTCCTCAGCTCTGATTGATGCTAGCGAGGAAGAGTGGTTGCTTGAAACCATCGGCCTGCTGCTGCATTCAGACACCGCAGATTGCGAATACACCATTGATTCCCCACGGGAAGAAAATGTGACTCCACCCGTTGATGAACTCGGCGATTATGCCGTGGACAGATTTGAAATTCACCCTAAAGCAAGACCATAAAAGAAATGGATAGTACGGAACATAAAGATGAGCCAACGCAGCAAGGATTGCTGCACCCAGCTCTGCAATCGAGAGATAAACAAATCCTGCATGAGGCCGCGCACCGCTTGTTGGCGCACGGCTCAATCTTGCGTGGTCGCTCAGCTGAGAGGGTATTGTACGATTGGTGTATCGAGCACCAAGAATGGCTGGAAGAATGGGGCACATTGCTCGGCGTGAAAGTGGTGGTTCAGCGCAACGAGCGCCTCATCATGGCCTTGCCAGAAGTGCCTTCACTGACACGCAAACTACGCCGCGACGAAACCTTGGTAGCTCTAGCGCTGTGGTACGACTACGACGTGGAAGTTCGGGAAAATGGCGCCCATGAGGTGTACCTGTCCGTGCGTGATTTCAATGAACTTTTCCGCAGCAAATTCCCAGCGATCCAGCCGCTTTCGGCATCGCGCCTGAAGGAGATCTTGCGTGGATTTGCCCGTCTCAACTTGGTGGAAATCGAGTGGACGGACGCATTTGCCGATAGCGTGGTGCAGATTTTGCCTACACTGCGCTTGGCCATCCCATTCCCTGACATTGCCGAGTGGCTGAAGGTGAAAGAGAAATTTGACGCTGAGCCAGATGTGGATCCAGCTGCCCAAGCTGCGGCTGAGGAAGTGGCTGAGGCCAATGAAGATATTGAAGACGCGGATGATTCTGGCGTGGTTGGGTTAGAAGAGGCGGATGACGATGATGACTACGTGAAAAAACCAGCGGTCGACGAGGGTGACGAGCTGAGTTTTGATGAAACCATCACCGTGACCGTGGATGAAAAATCAGCATTCGACCAGCCAGCTGAAGAAGCTGAGCAAGAAGAAGCTGAAGAAGGGGAAACCGCGGCTGAGCTAGCTGAAGAAGAAATTCCAGCTGGTGAAGTGGATTCCGCTGGTGACGAGGACGAAGAAGCAAGCAATAAAGATCAAGACGCATGAGCAATAAAATTGAACTAACAAGGATCCACGCGATCAACTGGTTCGGCTACCAGGACGTATTTGATATCCACGGCAACTTGCTGATTGCTGGGGTGACGGGTTCGGGGAAATCCATTTTGATGGATTTGATGCAGCTGGTATTGGTGGGCGACAAGAAGTCCAAATACAACCAATCAGCGACTGGTAAATCGTCATCTCGTACGCTGAAGTCGTACTGTCTTGGTGATACCAAAGATGAGGTGGAAGGGGTCGCTCAGTACATGCGTAATGAAGGGGCTACCACTTATGTCGCGCTGGAATTCACTTGGCCGGGCCAGAGCAAAGTAGAAACTTGGGGTCTGCGCATCGAGTTTGATAGCGCGGCGCAAAACCAGCCATCCAAACGTCACGGGTTCATGATCCCACGGCGCATGGAAAAAGCCGACTGGATTGATGAATTTGGTTACCCGCTTGGCTGGTCAGATTTCCGCGATTTCACCCAAGAAAAGGAAGGCAAAGTTTTTGATACGATGGAAACCTACCGTCGTGAAATGGCGCTTGCTCAGCACTTGAACTTCGACCGTGATACGCTCGACTACTTGCTGCCAGTGGCGATGTCATTCACCTTCTTGGAGAACTTCAACCGATTCTGCCGCAGCTTTGTCCTGCCGCCAGATGAAGTACGCATCCAGGAAGTGCGCGACAGCTACTACGCATTCATGTCGCTGCGCCGCGAGCTGGAAACATTGAACAAACAGCAAATCCTGCTGGAGGCTATTAACCAGCATTATACCAGCCACCATCAGGCAAAACGCGATCGTGTTCTTTTTGCCGATATCGCACGCGAACTCAAGCGCGATGACCTGCAAGAACTCGTCAACGACTACGAGCAGGAAATTGCTCAGCTGGAAGAGAAATCTGAGAAAGAGTTAAAGCGTGAAAATGAGCTAGAAAAGACTCTAAATGAAGGGCGTAACAAGCGTGACCTTCTGCGTGATGCGCTGAATGAATCCGAAGACGGACGACTTTACCTGCACTTGCGTGAAGACAACCGCAAGTTGGTGCAAACCTTGAATTCACTGCGCGAAGCTGGCAAAACCGTCGATGAGGCGAAAATGCTGCGCTGTAAGATGATTCGCAGCTGGGTTGATTCTATCGAAAATGCTCGCTTGAAGATTCACGGTCGTGAATTTGCCAAACTGCGTGAGGTGATCAAACAGACCGAGGAATTTGGTATTTCTGGCCTGCAAGACCAGCTGGATGTGCTCTCAGATCACGTGCGTGCATTCTACCGCGAGGTCAAAGCGGCAGAAAAACCAGTGCGCGACGAGGTAGAGAAAAAGGTCAACCAGCTCAACAAGCTGACCGAAAGGTTGGAGGCACTGGAGAGCGGGCGACTATCTCATCGCACCGCATTGCTTGATTCCATCAACAATACGCTGCCACGCCGCGCCAATGGCGATCCAGCTGCATTTGCCCTGCGCGAACTCTGCGAGGTGAAAGACGAACAATGGCGCCCAGCGCTGGAAGTCGCATTCACACGTAAATTTGCCGTCGTCGTAGAGCCAGATCAATACGATCTAGCGGAAAGCGTCTACCGTCAGATGAAACGCGC
Organism: Persicirhabdus sediminis; assembly: GCF_016595495.1. Taxonomy (GTDB): domain Bacteria; phylum Verrucomicrobiota; class Verrucomicrobiia; order Verrucomicrobiales; family Akkermansiaceae; genus Persicirhabdus; species Persicirhabdus sediminis. Next base: position 704,891 of record NZ_JAENIM010000039.1, on the reverse strand, counting down.
CGCACCTGGTGAGGCATTGATTGATCCAGATCAGGCGATGCAGATGCGCGCTCAGCGCATGCCAGGCAGCCTTGCTGAAAAACTCGAATGCACCCATCCGGTGGCGCAAAAATTGGTCGACCATCTATTTGGCCGCCTGATCTGTGTGGATGATGCCAAAGACCTACGTAAACATGACGCCGCCATCTTGCGTGATGGCTTCTCCTATCGTCGTCCATTTGCCGAGCGTCGTGCACATTACGATAACATTCCGTGCATCGGTGGCAGGGGACTTGAACAGCAGCGTGTCTACCTCGAGCAGGAACGCGAGGCCAAACGCCAAGAGCTCAAGCGTCTCAAACCGCTGGCGCAGATGCTTGACCAGTGTGAAGAGAATTTCCACAAACAACGCCTCGATAGCCCGAGCCTCGGGTCATTGCTCTCCGATGCCGCTGCGCTGGAAGATTGCGAGAAGCGACTGGAAGAAAACATGGTGCGCCTGAAGACCATCGCCGTGGGTGATTTTGAAGCCAAGGAAGTAGAACTTTCTGAGCTCGAACACCAGCTGGGCGGTGTAGAAAGCGAGCTGAAGATTATTCGCCAGAGCCAGATCAAGCTGGAAATTGGCCGCTGTCAGGGCAACCTCGACGACGCGCGCGAAAAACTCGAAAAAGCAGAAGCTGAGCTCGAGCGCTACCGTGCTGAAGGGCCAAATATGAGCGAACACCAAGAGCGCCGTGAAACTCTCTACAATAACCTGATGGAAGAGTTCCCAGTGCTGGATGTGGCCGCTAGCCAAGCTGTGCGCCTAGAGCGTGAATGCGGTGATACGGTGATTACCGCGTGGTCATTGCTGGTGGAGGCTCGCAAAGAGCTCGCTCGCGAGTTCCCAGTGTATAACGAGCTGTCACCTGATGATGATCAAAATGCAGCGTGGGACGAACGACTTCAGCGCATTCAGGAAAGTGATATTCCTGCCTACCGCGCGAAAGCCGAACGCGAAGAGCAAAACTGGCAGGACATGTTCCGCAAGCAGGTATTGGTCAAGCTGCGCTCCGCATTGTTACGTGTCGACCAAACGCTCAAGCTGCTTAATAAAGAGCTCAAGCGAGCGATTGGTAATCACATGTACCAAATCCGTAAGCGTCGTAACCCAGACTACGCGGTTTATCAAAAACTGGTGGATAGCTCAGTGCTAGCCGAAGAAGGTAGCCTGTTTTTCAACCTCGTGGACGACGAAGCCAAAGAGGAGGTGGAACGCATTTTCCAAGCTCTGGTAGAAGATCCAAACAACAAAGAAGCGCTGGAATTCCTCGATTACCGGAATTACTACGACTACGACATGTCGGTGCTCGATGTGCGTGACCCAGATGGTCGCGAAACATCCGTCGATAAACAGAGTGGTAAGTTCTCTGGTGGTGAAAGCCAGAGCCCGTACTTCATTGCCATCCTCGCCTGTTACCTGCGTGCCTACCATCGCTACGAAACTCGTGGTGCAGCACCGAGTATTGGTCTGGTGCCAATTGATGAGGCATTCTCCAAGCTCTCCGGTGAGCGTATTCGCGACTGTATTGGCGCGCTCAAAGCGCTGGGGCTGCAGGGCACTTTCTCGATGTCCAGTGGTAACATCCCATACGCCATCGACTTGTGCGATCAAACCATCGTAGTTTCCAAGAAAGAAACCAAGAAGGATAGACGTGTCTTTGTGCGCAACATCGCCGTTTCCATGTCGCGCAAAGAAGCGGTGGAAAAGTGGATTAAATAACAACTAGCCGAACTGAATTAACTAAGCCGCCGCAGACAGGATCTGCGGCGGCTTTTTTGTTGGGCAGTTAGCTGCTTAAGTTAGCCAAAGTAAAATCTGGCCGTTAATTTGAATTCTTTTTCGGTGCGAAATTTTTGCATTTGCTGCAAAATTGTCGATCGTTTGCATTTCTAGCTCATTTAGGCTGAATCCATTATCGGGTAATGCATGGCATGTGGCTTCGTTAGACGACTGGAAATTTCAGTTAGTAGACAATCGGGCTAATTTGCACTGCGAGAACGAGAACACTTGTTTAAGGCGAGCTTGACCATGATTCAGCATTTGTGTTATAAATCTGGGTTAGCTGGCGGATAGATTTTGCTAGTCACCAGCTGGCGCACTTAGGTCGTCGACAATTTACCCCCGAAAAAAATGAAAAAAGAACTCTATGTATTAGCGTTATTCGCCGGTATGGCGACCGGTGTTTACGCCGAAGAAGGACAACCAACTGGCTCACTCTGGGTCAATGGATCATCAAGTAATTCTGTGGTGAACGAAAACGAACATGTATCGCTGAGCTGGGAGATTAGTTACACCATTACTGAGGATCCAGGCGCTGTGATCACAGCTAAAGATGAGCTGGTTCCCGCTGAAAAATCCACCATGGAAGTTTGGCCAATCGGCTCCGCATACTGGAATGGTAATTTAAATATTAATTTGAAGTGTCGTGTGGACGGGCAAGAATTCAACCTCTACTCAGGCAAATCAAAAAATTTCAAACCTAGCGGTAATAGCGCATTGTTCACCCGTGAGGTTGATGAAAATGATGTGATCAACTTCGGCATGATGGGCGAGAGCCGCGAGTCGGGTCAGTATTTCAGATGGACGGGCACAAGCCGCACGGAACCTGCCCATTCATTCATCGCGCTGAAAAATGGCGACACCTACCCATCAGCTAGCCCTATGGGCAGCGGCGGCGATGTAGAAGCTTTCCTCATGCCATATTTCGATGAGGGAACACGCACCGTGGTGCTAGGCCCTAAAGATGTCATTTTCGTTGTCGAGCTCGACCGTGTCTACACTTACGAGCAGTCAGGAAATGCGTCCGACAAAGGATACGACATGCAGGATATGGTTTTCCTCGTCACCTTCCGCTAACCAATGCCGACAATGAAGATATGAAAATTTATCCAATCATCCTCGGCGGTTTGGTCATGCTTTACCACCAGCTGGAGGCGGTGCCTCAGAAACTGACGGCAGCCGAGCGCTCAGAAATGGTGGCCGATCAGCGCAAGTTTTTCAGCCCAGAAGAGGGGAAACCCAGCGAAAATAAATCCTCAACGCGGCATAAGCGTGATCTGCTGGCGCAATCGACAATTCTAGCTAGCAAGGGGACTTGGACGATTGTTCCCAAAGGAGCGGTGGTCCATGTGCCTGAGTATTTGAGAAAACATGTTGTGGTGGCGCCAGCTGGCAAATTAGTCAGCTGGGCGGAGTTTTTGAAAAACAACCGCCGCGTCGTGAAATCTATGGAAGTGCAATCAGATGTAGCCAACGGGCTGCAGCCGATTGATGAGCTCGTCAAAGAGCAGATGATGTTGCAGCGCGTGATCGTTGTTGCCGTGAAAAATCGAAACCCTATAGCCGTGCGCCGCTCACTGGCGGTGACCGACCTCTAACCCCCAATGAAAATGAAAACCTCTAATCAACTCATTCGCCAGCTAGCTATTTGCGCTGGTTTTACAGTCAGCTCAATCAGCGCGGCTGACTACATCAACTTCATTGTTGAGCGGCCAGTAAATGGCAATGCGCCGTCATACATGGAAGACATTCCGCAGCAAGGAGAAGCTAGCTCGGTGATGCCGGTGCTGGTTGAAGGCACCGTTTACGAGCTGTGGTCGATTCGCAGCGATGGTAGCCAATCTTGGTTGCTCGATGAAAAATTTGTTGGCGCGTACAGTGCGCAGGCCACTTTATCCATTGTTTCACCCGACCCCTTTGAAGGTGATGATGCGGGATCCGGAACATGGAAACGTACCCGTGCTGACATTGCTTACACCATCACCTGGGAAACGAGCGGGCTCTTGCCTGAGTCTGAGCTGGCATCAGCTAGCGAAGTGGAGCTGGTGCACGAATTCCAGCCCAATAATGGTGAACTCACTGAGTTTGGTTCAACGATGATTGGCGACAACGAGGAAGATTCAATGACTCTGGCCACCGTGATTCCAGCTGAGGAAGATGGCAAATCCTACGGCATTGAGACATTTTCTATCTACGCCCAGCCGGAAAACCCAGAAGACATTCTCATTTACAAAACCAACAACGGCCACGGTAACAACGTCGACGGGGTGGACTCAAGTAATGATGGTGCCTCTAAAGAAGGTGAAGATACAGATTCATCTGTGGATGATGAAATCAAATTGCGTATCAGTGAGATTATTGCTGGTGATCCAACTCGGACAGTTGATCTGACTTTGGACCGCGTGCAAGTTTACGTATTCCCAGTACCTGAAGCTACCATCACTACGGATTCAACCGAGAATGTTTTTGGTGCTGATTTTCCTAATGTTTCAGTGACCGCTGAAGACCTCTATCCAGGCAGCACGACTTTTGTGCGTTTGATTACCGATGCTGATCGCAGCTCGTTAACTGGCTTCAGCGATCAAGATGTCACTAGACCATCAATATCAGTGCTCAACTCATACATCAACCCGAGTGATGATACGCCGATTACCCGCGATATTGATCTCACTGGTTGGGAGGAAAATATCACCGATTCGGGCAAATGGTGGGTGCAGGTAGTTCACCAATCACCGGTATTGCCAAACCAAGATGAAATCCTCGCTGAGTACACATTTGATGTGCTGCCGAAGATCCGTGTGAATGCTGAAATTAATACGCTGGAGTAATTCCAGCTAGCTAGAAAATGATGAGATGACTAGTGCAACGAATATTAAAAAACGCAGCTGTAAAAAGGGTAGTGTGCTTTTGGAAATTACCGCCGCGGTGATGGTGATGGTTGTCATCGGTGCCATATCCTTCCAGAGCATGATGAATACGCTGGCTACCCGGAACTGGACGATCACCAAAACGCTGGTGGATGCCTACCTATCTGTGGAGGTGGCTGATGCCAATGCCATTCCCTTTGAGCTCATCACCACGGATAATTCCGACACGACGTGGCCAACTTATGTTGCCTACAGTGAAGGTGGATCAGCGCCCGCAGCCACTACCACGGTGATTGGCAAACGCTCGGCATCCACCAATGCTAATGGCGTGCTGGAAGATGGCTTTGATGTTACAGCCGATGTGCGCCGCGTTTACATCAATCCAGCTGGCACGGATGAAAGTTTATCCGACATCATTACCATCCGCATCATTGTGGCATACGAAACCAATGGGCGCGAATACATCGCCTCCAGAACCGTAGTGAGGAGCCAGTAATGAAGGTAGTTCAGAAAATAAAATACCCAGCTAGCTGCAAGAAAGCGTTCACGCTGATTGAGCTGACCATTGTCATTGGCATGATGGTCATCATCGCTGGATTCGGCATGGGTTTATTAAGCCAGCAGCTCAAATTGCAAAAAATCATCAGGGACAATAACTTCCTCGTGGAAGATGCTCCGCAGGTGAGCAACATGCTCGGGCGTATTGTCCAGCGCGCCGACCGCTACCAGATTTTTGCCGATATGACGGCAGCTCGATCAGGAGTGACGGGGGCCTCGAGCGGAGATGTTTTGGTTTTAGTTTTCCGCGATGCTGTGGGAAATAAAAGTTTTGGCATGATTGAGGCGCAAACCGTAGATGGTGAAGTTTCGATCAATTATTACCATGAAGATCCAGCTGCTGGCAGCGTGCCTATTTGGGATGAGGCCGACTGGCGACTCGCTAGGTGGGATGCTCCAGCTGAAGGTGACGGCTTAGTATTTAGCAATACCAACGGCAGGCTGACCGCGACATTAAAGGGACCAAAAAACGAGGAGATTACTTATGCAAGCGCATCACAATTATAACAAACGGCCAAGCCCAGCTGGCTACGCCGTCATGCTCTCGGTGATATCATTAGGTATTTTGATTTTGGGGGTCATGTCCATGACCTATCACCGTGCGGTGGTTGATCATGAAGTAGCGGCTGATACGCACTTGCGTATGGATTACAGCCAGAAAGAAGACGCCTTTTTACGTGCCTTGGTGCAGATTGTTCCTGAAAAAGCGTATTTGGCGATGCACGAGGGAAGTAGTGACGGGGATGCCTTCAGCGAAATCAAATGGCCTACGATTTTTCAAGAGGCATTGGATGCGGCCAATGCTGAGATTTCGGATGATGCATTGATGCAGGCGATTGATACCACATCGACACGCGCCAATGTGGGTGATGTTGAGCTGGTTGGTGAGATGATGAAATCATTAGTTGGTTATAATCCCGAATCCAATACTGGCGGGATCTCATTTGAAATTACCGGCGTCAGCACTCCAAGCATGTGGAGCTACCGCAGTGGCTCACAGCTGAGCTTAGATCATGAAAAGCTAGCGCCGATTATTTCTCACGAAAAAGGTTATGTTGATGAGAATGGCAATTTTTCCAACTATGCGGTTTTGCCCTATCCAAATATCCACTTTGGTTATTGTGAGCCAGGTGAGGATTTTGTGGCCAAACACAACTGGTGGACATTCAGTGTGGATTTTGCCGACCAGGGTGAAGGCACTCACGTCGGCTCAGCGGTGAAACATTACATGATCTCGCTGTACGAAGTGCCCTCGCAGCTACCTATCTCAGCTGACGCCTTCATGAGCATGGGCAAACATGCTGACGAGTCAGATTGGAATGCCAATATCATTATCGACGGTGGTGTTTACGGTCGCAAAGTCGAGCAGACCAACATCAATAGCAGTGTGACACGTCTGGCGACGCGTGAGGGTGCCGAATTACTCAGCATGAGCAATATTGGCAACATCGGCGCAGAGTCGATGACTCGCGAAGATTACGAAAACCAGCACGCAAATATCTACCACAGCGATGAGAATTTTTTCCCAATCTCACGGTCATCGGATTCTGGGCGGGTATCATTCATTCCCATCAATACTGGCATAGACTTTTTCCGCTACTACGGTGGCGACGAACACGACGAATCTACGACATTTTCGTCAACGACGTGGACTGAATATTCTCGCGGCGCCCGCCAGTGTGAGCTGCAGGTGGATATCCTAGATGTATTCCCGAATATGGGCTCGCTAGAAGTAGACGGCATTCGTGTGAAGGCGATGAAGCCAGATGGCACCGAGTGGGAAAGGTATTACCTAGGAGCTGGTCATTCATTGATTGGTACTGGTTCTGAATACCAAGATTGGGACGCGCAGGATTTTGAAAATGCATTTCCATTCAGGCCAGAGGAAGTGGCGGCGAATGGCCAAGGCGCCATCACCTTGGATCTATCATTGCTGAAAGTATTCCTCACCGCGAATGGCATGAACGTTGAAGATAATAATACCATCCATGTGACCCATAGATTGCCAAGTGAGGCTGAAGAAGCAGCCAATACTTTCCATAACTTGGAGGAATATTACGAGCAGCCGCCGGCTGATGATGATGTGGCATTAAAAATCACAGGAGCGAGTGATTTGGCGACTGATTTCAGCGCTGGTTTATCGGTGGTGACTGATCTGCGCACGTTTTTTGACGATGATTTTAATGAAACCACCAAATCATCTGGCGCCTATCCAGCGGTATCGATCTTTACCCCAGAACCACGGTTCGGCTCTGAGCGCGTCGATCTGGGTATCGATATGTCTGGCCGATTAAATGTGCTAGCGAATGATTATACGGAGTCTGTGAAACCACTCGACCTGAAATCTGCCTCTGGCACTAGCTATAGTGACGCCATCGAGGCTGAGCTAAAACCCGTCGAAACCGTCGACGATTTGCCGCCAGTGCATTTTGTCAACTGGCTGATTGTGGTTGAGGAACTGTGAGTCAGCTGGGTTTGGACGGCGGTGAGAGAAATGATTGCGTATTTGCCCAGCATTGTGCAATGAAGGTATTTTCGTCGATTTCTAGCCTCGCCGCTGCAAGAGTGGCGAGTTGAGCCAAATTGGCTGGGTGGTTCAAATTTCCATCCAGCTGGAATTTCTGGCTAGCTGGCGGGCCGAGCATGTCAGGCGCGTCGGTCTCAATCAGCAGGCGGTCAGCGGGCACGGCACGAAAGGCATCAAAGGCCTTGGATTTGCGCTTGTGCAGAAAGTAGCTGGAAATGGAAAAGTAGGCACCGCGTTTGACTAGCTGGGGCACGAGCTCCTTGGAACCATTGTATGAATGGAGGAGAAATGGGCGGCGGCACGGTTGGCCAGATTTCTCTAGCGCGTCGAAAATGTCCATCAATGGTCCCCACGCTTTCAGGCAGTGGATGGTGATGGATCTGCCGAGCTGGTTGGCTAGCTGGATCTGCTGAATCAGTTGAGTTTTTTGCAGATCGATGTCGAATCCTTTAATCCATCGGTCGAGACCACATTCGCCAACTAGGCTGTGGGGGAGTTTTTCGAGGTAGCCAGCGAGTTGGTCGAGCCAGCTAGCTGAAGCGTTAGCCGACTGCCACGGGTGCAGGCCAAATGCGGGGATGATGAATTGCGGGAATTTTTCAGCTAGCGCGGCAACTTTTGGCCAATCAGTTGGCTGGGTGCCATTGACGATGCATTTCTCAATACCAACCGCACGCATCTGCGCGATGATGGCATCTGCCTGTGGGTAGATGCGTGGGTCTTGCAGGTGGTTGTGTGCGTCAATGAGTGGCATTTTCATGCAGCTGAGTGGGTAGAGCTGTGAGCTCGGCAATGGCTTTTTCAATCGCCGCGGGCGAGTGGTCAGTTAGCGCCACGGTGTGGCTGGCGGCGGGATAATTTGATTTCTCGTGACCAGGGACACGATAGCACAGGTCGTAGTGGTCGCGTAAATTGGAGAGAACAAATTCGCGCCATTTTCCTTCTTTGATGAGCTGTTTCCATTGTTCGACTTTGGCGTGTCCGCGCAGTGGCACCAGTTTGTCGAGCAATGGGTAGAGGGTTTCTGGATGCTCGACAAAATGATGGTAATCAGTGAGCAGCAGGCTGGCGCGTTCTTCAATAGGCAGGGTGATTTCTACGACTTGGCTGATTTTCATCTGCCTCCACAGTGATGGCGGGCAGTGGATTTTGCCAATGCGGTTGCTTTCTGATTCGGTGTAAATTGGCCTGCTTAGGTCGAATTTCGACAAGGTGTCGAGGAGCTGGCTTTCAAAATATTTCTGGCTCGGCTGTGATGAATCTGGGCTGGACCCAAGTGTGGACCCGCGGTGGTTGGCGAGTTGTTCGAGGTCGAGCACTTGCTCGCCGGCAGCTTCCAGCGCGTATAATAGGCGCGTTTTGCCGATGCCCGTGAGCCCGGAGAGCACACGCAGCTGGACATTTCCCTGATCAAAAAACTGCTCGATTTGGTCGATGACAAAATTGCGGTAATGTTGGTAGCCACGATCAATCACTCTGGCGCGCCAGCCGATGGAGCAGAGGATGAATGCGCAGGACCGCGAGCGCATGCCGCCGCGCCAACAATAAATCAGCGGCGTGTAATTTTTTGCTTTGTCGGCAAAATGCGTTCTGAGGTGACGCGACATGTTTTCGGTCACCAGCGCGGCACCGAGGCGACGGGCTTCAAAGGCGCTCTTGCGATCAAGTGTGCCCACCTCGGCTCGTTGTTCGTTAGTGAGGCAGGGGAGATTGATGGCGCCGGGAATGTGATCCTCGGCAAATTCAGCAGGAGAGCGCACATCAATAATTTCGTCAAATTCAGTCAACGAAGATGGCAAGGTGATGGACGCAACAGGAATCATGACCACAGCATTCAGCTGATTCCACTAGCATACAAGCTTTCACACGGATAAATGCACGGACACAAAAAAAACACGGCAGCCAGCTGGCCACCGTGTTTGTTGAGAATTTGCTTTTAGCTGAAATTACTCGGCTTTCTTTTCGACCAAGTTTTTCACCATGAATGCTGGCAGTTTGCCAGTTTTCCAGTTGAGCCCGATGAAGGCAGCAGCTGACCCGAGGCCGATGATGACGACCCACGCGGCGAGTCCTTTGAGTTTGCCCTTTTTCGCCAGTGCGAGTGAGGCACCAAAGAATAACCAGATGATGGTTTTGACGATGGCCCAAACTGGGATGCCGAGCTTGGCAACGCCGAGGAAACCAAAGCCGGAGATAATGATGAGCAGCAGGCCGATGCCGTGGCCCATGCCAAATGATTTTTTCCAGCTGGCGCCGCTAAACATGGCGCCAAGTGAGAAAAATAGGGTGAGAATGCCAATGTAGTGAACAAATTTGAAGATGGTAGGATCCATAATGTGGGTGATGTTGTTAGCTTCTGCTGGTTGCGGTTTACTACGGATCGATGGGCAATCCCAAGTAAAAAGCGTGATTGTGTGCAGATTTACTTTTTGCGATCAGTTCTCACAGATCAGAGCTTGCTTGTCAGCGGTGGAAAATTTAGCGTGGCGTAAGACATCCATAGGGGTGAACAAGTTTATCACGAAGATCATGAGTTTGAAGGTTACAGCAATTAGCGAGTTGGTTGGCGGGAATGTCGTGCAAGGCAGTGAAGAAGTCGAGGTGACCGGCCTGGCATCACTGAATGAAGCCGGCGCGCAGGATGTTTCATTTCTCGGCAACGAGAAATATTATCAAGATTTTCTAGCTACCAAAGCTGGCGTGGTCATCGTGCCAGCTGGCTTATCTGACCAGCCAGCCGGAGCCACATTGATTGAAGTGGAAAATCCATCATTTGCCTTTGGCCTCGTGGTCAAGCAGATGGCTGAAGGGCAACGCAGTTTCAAACCAGGTATTCACCCAGCGGCTTACGTGGATGAATCTGCCCAGCTAGACGCCAGCAAAGTCTGCGTGCGCGCAGGCGCTGTGATCGAAGCTGGAGCTGTGATTGGTGACGGTACAGAGATTGCCGCTGGTGTGGTGATTGGCGAAGATTGCCAAATCGGTCGCGATTGCCTGCTGCATGCCAATACTACTGTGCGCGAACGCTGCGTGATTGGCGATCGTGTGATCCTCCAGCCTGGCTGTGTGATTGGCTCTGATGGTTACGGCTTTGAGCTGGTTGACGGTCGTCACGTCAAAGTCGACCAAGTGGGCATTGTTGTCTTAGAAGATGACGTGGAAATTGGCTCCAATTCATGTGTCGATCGCGCTCGTTTTGGTAAAACCGTCATTGGTGAAGGAACTAAGATCGATAACCTCGTGCAGATTGGTCACAATGTGATCACTGGCAAACATTGCCTGATGGTGTCTCAGGTTGGCGTGGCTGGATCATCCAAGCTGGGTAACTACGTGGTGCTAGCTGCTAAATCAGGTGTGACAGGTCACGTTGAGGTGGCTGATCAAGTAGTCATCGCTGGCGCCAGTGGCGTCACCAAGAGCATTACCGAAAAGGGCACTTACTATGGCATGCCAGCTCGTCCATTCCGCGACGAGCAGAAGAAGCTCATTGCGGTGGAGAGATTGCCAAAACTGATGAAAGAGTTTAAGCAGCTGAAAAAGCAGGTTGAAGACCTCGCTTCTGATAGTGAGTAATTGATTATTAATCAGTTATGCGTTTTATGGCCAGCTGGGGTGAATGTCGCTCCAGCTGGTTTTTTTGCATGATAGTTTGGTGATGGTAACCATTCAGGCTGCTTAAGTTTTTGTCTTTCTGCGATTTTCAAATCTGGTCAATAGTTGCCAAATTGCACGTCGCTTTGCTGGCATGTGTTATTAGCGGCTTGATTGAAAACTAGTTTTAAATCAGTTTTCAGACCTTGTTGTAGGCATTGTTTGGCTGTGGTCAGCTAGCTGGTTTGTTAGTTTTATCATTTTTGTTATTTGTTAATTTTCCGGCAAAATGATAACTGCTAGGCGTGAGGATTAACGATTTAGTTGACCATTAATCAGTGATTTTTGTTGCGCTGGGTACGGCGTATTTTGCCAATTACTAGCAATATCTTGAGTCTGCTGGGGTGAGGCGTATGATTTTAATTGATCGATTTGACGTAAGTTAGGTCGCTTCGGAATACATAATAATACTCCCGTAATAACCCCCGAATAAAACCCCCATGAAAACAAGAAGCTACTTAGGTAGTTTGAGCACTTTTGTGCTTTGTTTGGCGGGCCTTGGTTTGGCTCTTGTGCCGAACCAGGGTCGCGCCTCACAAATGTTTGCGGTCACTGGAGCTACCGGTGACGGCAATCTTGAGAAGAATGCGTTTTATGCCATTGATGTGGCATCTGGGCAGGCCACATTTCTGGCTAATGCCACGTGGCAGGACGCGGCGGTGACGCCAAACCAGTTGGCTTATGACGGCGATCGCAATGCGCTGATTTTTGCCGAACACGGTGGTGAACAATTGTATTCGTATTCACTTTCCTCAGGAGAAATGAGCCAGCTGGGCTCACTGACTTCACTTGGCCTAGCTGATGGATTCACGGCTGGTGGCGCAGGTGATTATTACGCGGGCCGCTATTATTTCTCGGCGCTGAGCGCGGCTGGGCAGAATAGATTATTTAGTGTAGCATACGACCTATCAGGCCAGCTGGCTGGCGCTCGCGAGCTGTCTCCGCTAGGTTCTGCAGAAAGTGGTTTTGGTGCTCTCAGTGATGTGGCGGTAGATGCCACCACCGGCATGATGTATGGCGCCTCAAGGATTGATGGGCTGAATTGGTTTTGGCGGCTAGACTTGAACCAGCTCGATGACGACGGGTTCGATGTCGAATTGCTCGGTCAGATAGATAACCTTTACCAGCTGGCATTTGATGAAAACCTCAACTTGTGGGGGAACATTTGGCAGAGTGATGGTGAGATTGTGCGTCTCGATTTGACCGATGGTTCTATTTTGCAAGAAATCCAGCTGGCTGGCGGTGATCTGGCTACTGAGGTGACAGGTGATTTTTACGATCTAGCCGGTGTTCCATGGGGCGCTCTAGCTGCGGATGGCCAAGCGCCGGTGCCAGAGCCATCGACGGCATGTTTGCTAGGACTATTTTCATTACTTCTCTGGAAGCGACACAGGTAGAGCTGATTAGAAGTAATGATCGGGGATGAACCCTGTGCTGAGGGGCGCAGGGTTCGCTTTGTATAGCCAATTGCGTATGATAGCATGGTGAAGTGTTAGTGATTGCAGCTCTAGCTGACACGAGTGAAAATTTCTGTAATTGGGGTTTGGCATATCGTCGACCATAGTGCAAATAGACTGCGTCAAATTTAAAAGACAAACATCATAATGGATATCCAAATTGCAACACTTTGTGACTTCGCGGCTGACTACAACGGTAAGATGGTCGTTTCCGGAACTTTCGATACTCTCGCAGCCCAAGCTCTTCCTGTCGTACACCCAATGTGCACATTGGCGATTCGTCTCTGCATCACACCAGAAGACAATGGTCAGCACAAATTCTCAGTAACTTTGATTGATGCCGACGGTAAGGCAATCGACGACAAGATGCCTATCGTTGCAGACATGCCAGTTGAGCTTCCTGATAGCGTGCCATTCATGACACGTAACCTTCTGCTCAACCTTCAGGGACTTCGTTTCCCAGAAGACGGTTTCTACTCAATCGACATCAGCATTGACGATGAGCTCGAGAAGCGCATCCCATTGCGCATCGTTAAAGTTGACCAAAATCAACAACAACCTGCTTAATTAGCAGATTCTGTAATGTTAGCTGAAGCCAAATATCAATGCGCGCTAGTTACTGGCGCGTCAGCTGGGCTGGGGGCAGAATTTGCCAGCCAGTTTGCGCCGGATTGTGCCAGCATGGTCTTGGTGGCTCGCCGCGGTGAGCGACTGTTGGCTTTAGCTAACGAGCTGGAAGGCCGCCACAGCGGTCTGAAGGTTTATTGTTTTGCGGTTGATCTTTGTTCTATCGATCAACGGCAGAAATTTTTCTCGCGCCTGAAAAGTAAAGGGCTACAGCCCGACTTGCTGGTGAATAATGCCGGCATGGGAGACGTGGGCGCATTTGCCTCGTCGGATTGGGGGAAAATCCAGTCCATGATGGATTTGAACATGGATGCGTTGACGCATTGTTGCCACCAGTTTTTGCCGGCGATGATAGCTGAGCAGAAAGGGGCGATTGTCAATGTGAGTTCATTGGCAGCTACTTTGCCGATTCCTGATTTTGCCGTTTATGCCGCGACAAAAGCTTATGTTTCTAGCTTCTCCGAGGCGCTGAGCATTGAGCTCGCTGACCACGGCGTGAATGTATTGGCTGTTTGTCCGGGGCCAGTGCATACCGAATTTGGCGAAACCGCAAAACGTGGCGAGCAAGATCGCAACGTGCCTGGACGCGAGTATTTTTACGTTGAAGCTCAGCAAGTAGTTTCTGAGTCTATCTGGGCGTTGGAAACTGGACGCACTCGAGTATTTCCGAGCTTAAAGATTACTTTGGCCGCTGTGCTTATTGCGGCGACGCCATTGTTCCTCTTGCGCAAGGTGATGGCAAATACCTCCAGCTAGAGCGGGTTGTCAGATAGCTAGGCTTGCATAGATAGATTTATCTAGCCAGCGGCTGATTAGGCTGCTAGTACTAGCGATGATGAAATCACTTTTTATTCCCCTCGGGTTGTTGGGCAGTTTTGCATTGGTTGGTTCACTCAGCGCTGAGGAAACATACACCTTATATAAGGCAGATTTCAAGATGCCAAAAGGGTCCAGCTGGACGGAGAAGTCGCAGATGCAGATGAAAGAAATGCAGATGCAGATGGTGGCTGGCGGCCAGCAGATGGAAGGCAAGATGAGCCAGCTGGTGAGCGAGGAAAATAAGTTTACCCAGCAGGAGCTTGATAAGATCAAGATTGATGTGATCACCAAATCTAGCGGTGGCGAAGTGGAAATTGCTGGCCAGAAAATGCCATCTCCTGTGACTGACGGCGCGCTGAAAGGAAAAGAGCTTCTGGCAACACCAGCTGAAGGCGGCTGGCAGGTTAATTTGATTGCTGGCGAGGCCAATGCAGTGGAGGCAGCCGAGCTCGAGACTTTGTCTCACGTGCTCAATGACGTTTCTGCAGAAAAAATCTACGGCGCCGAAAAACGCAAAATTGGCGATTCATGGAAAGTAAAAGCCACCGCATTTCCTGGGTTTGAAAATGTCGACAATGCGAAGGGCGAGATGACGGTGACATTTATTGGCGTAGGTGAACGTGACGGCCAACAGGCTGCTGAGCTGGAAATGACTTTTGATATGTCTGGCGAACTCGAGGATATGGGTCAGATGATGGCGATGAAGGGGACCGCTAAAATGTTCCGTTCGCTGGATTATTTCAAAGATCTCAGCATTGAAATGAACATGAAAATGACCATCGAGGGTGAGATGCCCGGCGGCAGCATGTTGATGACCGGTGATGCCACCTATGGTAAAACGATCAGCATCACACTGCCATAATGGCCAATTTTGCGGGTGTGAGTGGCGATTTAACTACTTGCACCCGTGTGAACAAAGCAACTTTCAGGATATTACAGTAAATCAAACTTGCATGTTTTGAAGAAACTGCGCATCTTCCGCGCGCCGGAATATGCCGGTTTTTATCTGCAATGGCCAAGAAAATTCAACTTCCAGACGACGCGCCCTTTACAGAAGAACAAAAGAAGTGGCTTCAATCTTTTCTGACACAAGTGCTTTCAGAGCCGGAGCCAGCTGCTGCAGCTGGTGGTGCTCCTGTGACAATTTTGTGGGGATCTCAGACAGGTAATGCTGAAGGTCTTGCCAAAAAAACAGCTAAAGCACTCAATAAAGCTGGTTTTACAGCTGAGTCGATCGATATGGCCGCTTACGATCACGCACGCCTTCCTTCCGAAGAGCGCCTGCTGATCATTACTTCTACATACGGTGACGGTGAAGCCCCAGATAACGCACAAGCGCTGCACGAATACCTCGGCGGCGATCAAGCGCCTAAACTGGACAAAGTAAATTTTGCTATCCTAGCGCTGGGTGATACCGATTATCCAGATTTCTGCCAGACTGGCATCGACTTCGAGCAATTCCTCACCGCAGCTGGCGCTAAGCCGTTGATGGCGCGTGTTGATTGTGATGTCGACTTCGACGACCTCTACGCTCAGTGGCGCAAAGACATCCTCGCCATGTTTGGCGCGTCTAATGCAGCTGTTGAAGTGAATGTTGCGGAAACTGGCCCAGAACCATTTGGCAAAAAGAATCCATTCCCATCTCCAATCCTCAAGAACTACAACCTCAATGGTGAAGGTTCTGCAAAGGAGACCAACCACATCGAGCTGTCACTTGAAGGATCTGATTACGACTATCAAGCAGGTGATGCGCTGGGCGTTTTCCCAGTAAACCCAGCTGAAGTGGTCGATGAGATCATCAAATCACTGCCATTTGATACCAACGACGAAGTTCCTTTCCCAGACGGATCAGAAGGTTCACTGCGCGACGCGCTGATGTACCACTACGATATCCGCAAAATCACCAAAGCATTTGTCACCAAATGGCAAGCGCGTTCAGGTTCTCCAATGCTTCGTGCTATTGTTGAGTCTGGCAGCAAAGAAGCCATGGACGATTTCTGCTGGGGCCGCGAGCTGGTTGACCTTGTGGTCGATCATCCAGCTGATTTTGCTGACGGTGAAGAATTTGTTGGCATCCTCAAGAAGCTGGCACCAAGACTTTACTCCATCTCATCAAGCCCGAATGCTCACCCAGGTGAAGTTCACCTGACCATTGGCATCGTGCGCTACGACAGCAACTACCGCAGCCGTGGTGGTGTTTGTTCTACTTTCTTTGCCGACCGCGCAGAGGGTGTTCAGCCAGGCTGTTTTGTCCATCACAACAAGGCATTCCGCCTTCCTGAAGACAAGAGCACTGACATCATCATGGTAGGACCTGGTACAGGTATTGCTCCATTCCGCGCCTTCCTCGAAGAGCGTCAAGTGAGTGAAGCTACTGGCCGCAACTGGTTATTCTTCGGCGACCAACACGCCGCTACTGATTACCTCTACCAAGAGCAAATCGAGCAGTTCCAGAAAGATGGCGTGCTCAACCAGCTCGACCTCGCATTCTCACGCGATCAAGCCGATAAGATCTACGTTCAGACACGCATGCTTGAAAAAGGTGCAGAACTCTGGGCATGGCTCGACGGTGGCGCAAGCTTCTACGTTTGTGGTGACGCGTCACGCATGGCTAAAGACGTTGATGCAGCTCTACACACCATCGCTCAAGAGCACGGTGGCCTCAGCGCTGACGAGGCAATTGCCTTCATCAAAGATCTACGCAAAGCGAAGCGCTACAACCGCGACGTTTACTAAGCGATCTCCAGCTAGCTGGAAAAAATCATTCCAAGCCACCACTTGCCATAAGGTGAGTGGTGGCTTCTCTTATTTACATAACCTACATTAAGAATCATGGCTAAAATTGGCAACAAACACCGCTTCCAGATCGTTAAAGAGGCCGACTTCGGCGTCTACCTCGACGCACGTAACCTCGGCGAAATCTTGATGCCCGGTAAGTGGGTGCCAGAAGGGCTAGAGCCAGGCGACTACGTCGACGCGTTCATCTACGTCGATAACCAAAACCGCCTGATTGCCACCACCCAAGAGCCAAAAGCTGAAGTGGGCCAATTTGCTTTCCTTAAATGTACCGCGGTTAATGACATGGGCGCCTTCCTCGACTGGGGGCTGGAAAAAGACCTCATGGTGCCATACCGCGAGCAAAAAATCCGCATGGTAGAAGGGCGCTGGTATCTCGTCTACATCAGCATGGATGATGAGACCGACCGCATCATTGCTAGCTCGAAGCTGGGCCGCTACCTGTCTGATGAGAAGCCTGAGTACGACGAAGGTGAAGAAGTGCAATGTCGCCTCAGCCACCTCACTGAGCTCGGTTACAAAGTGATTGTCAATGGCGCTCACTGGGGGCTGCTTTACAAAAATGAAGTTCTCGGCGACGTGCGCATTGGTGACACCGTGATTGCCTACGTCAAAGAGGTGAAATTCCCTGATAAAATCGATCTCACCATGTTCCGCCCTGGTTACGATAAAATCGACGGCATCAGCGAGTTCATTCTCATCGCGCTCAACGAAGCTGGCGGCCACTTGGACGTCAGTGATAAAAGCTCACCAGACGAGATCCAAAACCAATTTGGCGTGAGCAAAAAAGCATTCAAAATGGCAGTGGGTAAACTGTACCGTGAGCGCAAAATCAAGCTGGTAGACGGCGGCATGCAGGTGGTTGACTAG
The DNA here is from genome assembly GCF_016595495.1 of Persicirhabdus sediminis. Classification (GTDB taxonomy): domain Bacteria; phylum Verrucomicrobiota; class Verrucomicrobiia; order Verrucomicrobiales; family Akkermansiaceae; genus Persicirhabdus; species Persicirhabdus sediminis. The sequence goes on along the minus strand of NZ_JAENIM010000039.1, from coordinate 686,915 downwards.
CAGATCCGCGTGCGCAGATCACCTGTCAATACTTACATTCCTGACTAACAATTGTAAATAACTCAACTTTTTGATTTGGCAGTCGCTGAAAAGCGTGACAAATACGTGCATGTCACGTTTTGAAAACAAAGTTGTCGTGGTCACTGGTGGTGGTCGCGGAATCGGACAAGAGATCGCAAAAGCATTTGCAGCTGAAGGTGCTAAAGTTGCTGTGGTGAGCCGCAGTGAGTCCAGCTGTGGCGCAGCTGCAGAAGCCATCAATGCTGAGTTTCCTGAAAGCGCTAAAGCCTACGCTGTAGACGTGGCTAATCACGACGAAGTAGCAGCCCTTGGCAAGCAGGTGGTTGCTGATTTTGGCACCGTCAACATCCTCGTCAACAACGCGGGCATCACTCGCGACGGCCTGCTCATGCGCATGAAAGAAGCGGATTGGGACGCAGTGCTCGATACTAACCTCAAGGGTGCATTCAACACCGTGAAAGCATTCCAGCGCACATTGATGAAAGCGGAAGATCCACGCATCGTTAACATCAGCTCAGTAATCGGTCTGATGGGCAATGCGGGTCAAACTAACTACGCCGCAAGTAAGGCTGGTCTGATTGGTTTCTCTAAAGCTGTAGCTAAAGAGCTAGCTGGCCGCAAGGTGACTTGTAACGCCATCGCTCCAGGATTCATCGCTACTGAAATGACTGACGAACTCAACGACAAAGTCAAAGATGCCATCCTCGGCAACATCCCGCTCGGTGAGCTGGGCAGCACTGACGACGTCGCTGCACTTACACTCTTCCTCGCCAGCAAAGAAGCTCGCTACATCACTGGTCAAGTAGTTGCCACTGACGGCGGAATGACGATGTAATTAGATTTCTAATTTCCTTAAAACCATCATCACGCCAGCTGGCGTGATGGTGGTTTTTTTAGTTTTCAGATTAAAGTTTTCAGTTTTCAGTCCAGCACGATGGAGCCAGCTGGAAAAACCAAATCGGCTAGCTAGTTCAGCCCGCGATGTCAGAGCCAGCTTGAAAAAACCAAAAGAGCTACTTAGTTAGGCCGCAGGCTTTGGACTGCGGCGATCCTTCGCCGCTTTTGCCTAGCGGATAGAAATACCAAAAGACAAACATCCGCTCTCAGGAGATCAAATGACCTTCAGTTCCAGCCCAGAACGACGGGGAGGTGGGAAATCTAGCATGATAACTTTCGGCCCGTGATGTCAGAGCCAGCTGGAAAAAACCAAAAGAGCTAGCTAGTTCGGCCGCAGGCTTTGGACTGCGGCGATCCTTCGCCGCTTTTGCCTAGCGGGTAGAAATACCAAAAGGCAACCATCCGCTCACACAAGTCAAATGACCTTCAGTTCCAGCCCCGCACGACGGGCTAGCAGGGTGAATCTACCTAAATAGCTCTCAGTCCCCGATGTCAGAGCCAGCTGGAAATTCCAGAACACTCAGCTAGTTCGGCCGCAGGCTTTGGACTGCGGCGATCCTTCGCCGCTTTTATCTAGCGGATAGAAATACCAAAAGACAAACATCCGCTCACACAAGTCAAATGACCTTCAGTTCCAACCCAGAACGACGGGTTAGCAGGGTGAATCTACCTAAATAGCTCTCAGCCCGTGATGTCAGAGCCAGCTGGAAAAACCAAATCGGCTAGCTACTTCGGCCGCAGGCTTTGGACTGCGGCGATCCTTCGCCGCTTTTGCCTAGCGGGTAGAAATACCAAAGAGCAACCATCCGCTCACACAAGTCAAATGACCTTCAGTTCCAGCCCAGAACGACGGGGGAGCTGGGAAATCTAGCAGAGATAGTTTGCGGCCCGTGATGTCAGAGCCAGCTGGAAAAAACCAAAAGAGCTAGTTAGTTTAGCCGCAGGCTTTGGACTGCGGCGATCCTTCGCCGCTTTTGCCTAGCGGGTAGAAATACCAAAAGACAAACATCCGCTCACACAAGTCAAATGACCTTCAGTTCCAACCCAGAACGACGGGGGAGCTGGGAAATCTAGCAGAGATAGTTTACGGCCCGCGATGTCAGAGCCAGCTGGAAAAACCAAATCGGCTAGCTAGTTCGGCCCGTGATGTCAGAGCCAGCTGGAAAAAACCAAAAGAGCTAGTTAGTTCGGCCGCAGGCTTTGGACTGCGGCGATCCTTCGCCGCTTTTGCCTGGCGGATAGAAATACCAAAAGGCAACCATCCGCTCACACAAGTCGAATGACCTTCAGTTCCAGCCCAGAACGACGGGCTAGCAGGGTAAATCTAGAAGAGATAGCTTTCGGCCCGTGATGTCAGAGCCAGCTGGAAAAAACAAAAGAGCTAGTTAGTTCGGCCGCAGGCTTTGGACTGCGGCGATCCTTCGCCGCTTTCATCTAGCGGATAGAAATACCAAAAGACAAACATCCGCTCTCAGGAGATCAAATGACCTTCAGTTCCAGCCCAGAACGACGGGCTGGCAGGGTGAATCTACCTAAATAGCTCTCAGTCCGCGATGTCAGAGCCAGCTGGAAAAAACCCAAAAGAGCTAGCTAGTTCGGCCGCAGGCTTTGGACTGCGGCGATCCTTCGCCGCTTTTGCCTAGCGGGTAGAAATACCAAAAGACAAACATCCGCTCACACAAGTCAAATGACCTTCAGTTCCAACCCAGAACGACGGGTTAGCAGGGTGAATCTACCTAAATAGCTCTCAGCCCGTGATGTCAGAGCCAGCTGGAAAAACCAAATCGGCTAGCTACTTCGGCCGCAGGCTTTGGACTGCGGCGATCCTTCGCCGCTTTCATCTAGCGGATAGAAATACCAAAAGACAAACATCCGCTCTCAGGAGATCAAATGACCTTCAGTTCCAGCCCAGAACGACGGGGAGGTGGGAAATCTAGCATGATAACTTTCGGCCCGTGATGTCAGAGCCAGCTGGAAAAAACCAAAAGAGCTAGCTAGTTCGGCCGCAGGCTTTGGACTGCGGCGATCCTTCGCCGCTTTTGCCTAGCGGGTAGAAATACCAAAAGGCAACCATCCGCTCACACAAGTCAAATGACCTTCAGTTCCAGCCCCGCACGACGGGGGAGCTGGAAAATCTAGCTAGCTGGCTGGAAAATCTAGCCAGCTGGTTACCTCCAGTACCTCCAGACGAATGGTTCTATTTGCTCAGAGCACTCACCATTTTTACCCAATGTCGTAGTAGTTCTATCATGCTGCATGACCGGGCCATTTTTGTCGAGTTGCCAGCTGATGGCCTCTCCGCTGAGCCCGTTGATAGGTGCATCGGCTAGATAGATGGGCACAAGTTGATTCATCTGGCTCGGGTAGCTGCCGTGGTCTAGATAGAACCTTTCCAGCGCAATGGCGGTGCGCATTTGTTGGTAGAGCGTATTTCGCGTGAGTTGTTGGCGTAAGATAGACCCGACATCAACTTTAAAGAGCAGATCTAACGAATCATCAGTTGAAGGAATCCATTTTTTGCTAGCTGGATAGGACATCTCCTCGCCTTGGCTGGCAAGCTGGCTCAGCTGCTTGCTTAGCTCTCGCAGTGATTTATTTTGTTTGCTCAGACGATAGGGTAGCATGAATCGATCGCCAGCTGAGAGCTCACCATGGAGCATTTTATCATTAGCGAAATCTTGCCACTTTGAGCTCACCCAGATGCTCGACGCCGCAATGTATTTAGCCATCTCCTGAGCATTGTTTCCTTTAGGAAATGCTGGCTGGAGAGCTTGCAGCTGGTTGCCGTCTAATGTTTTGTTATTGAGAATCTGCCAAACCAGATCGATGACGTATTCTTGAATGCTGGCTTGAAGATGATGGCTGTAGATAGAGTCACCAATGGTCGGCATTTGGCTCATCTTGATCAAAAGCATTAGATCATCCATAGCCGCGTCGATCTCACCTATCAATAGCCGCGCGCTGGTAGTAAGGCTGAGTAGTTGGCAAGCAGCGACCAGCTCGAATTCTAACTTATATTTACCTAACTTGCTGTGCCAATAATCACTGGCTTTGAATCTCGCAATCCAAGGTGCGAGTTGTTGATTAATTTCCTCACCATGGTCGTGCAAAAACTTCTCAGCGGCGTCGGCCTCGGTGATCACAACCAGCTGGCGTGTGTTTTTTTCATTAGTAATAGAATAACGGGTGAGCAGCGAGGGATCTGCCGCGACCTGCCCCTCAGTGCGGTAAACTTTGCGTGGTTTTTCAGCTTTAGCTGCTTCGCTGTCGCTGCTGCGATAGTGTTTGCGCTCTAGCCAGTAGGCAAATTGATGTGCTGAGGTGATCGATTCATCGAAGGTTCGGCCACGTCTTTCAGCGAACCATCTACGGTCGTGATATTGCCATAGGCCGGCGTAGCTAGGAAGCATCTGAGGGTACGAGTTGAAGTTCGATCTCCAATCCCTAATCGAATCGTCAATCTCAGCTAGCTGGGACATGAGATCTACCTGATTAGCTCGTGCCGGATCAGCAGCGTGAAGCGATTCGCTGAGTTGCTTAAAGTCGCGGTCTAACTTCCAAGCATAATATCCATACCAGCTAGCTGGCAGGGCGACAAAGACAAGTAGAATGCTGGCTAGAACAATGAAAAACCACTTGGTGAATCGTGACATCTTCTAATGATAGATCGTGTAGATTAGAAGAGACAGTGAAAACCAGTTAGCGTGATAACTAATTGTTTGTTTGACCTTATCCGCTAGATTGCTTTGATTGGCTGTAACGGTTTATGAATGTGAAGGCGATAATTTCTGATGGCAGGCTGATGTTTTCTAAAGGCGGCGGCCGATACGAAGAACATGTGAGTGAGTTTGTGGCGCAAAAGGTAGCTGAGGCGGAACGCCACGCTGAGCTCAATGGCTGGAAACAAAACTCTGCAGGTGACGGCGGCATGTTTGGCTCAGCGTGGGGTGGGGCGAAGCGCTCGTCACGCGATGTGGAATTTCGTTGTCTGGCGGTGCGTTGTTTTGATGACATGGCCTACTACATCATCACCAATGGGGCGATGACTGGGCTCTTTTCCTATCGCTTCAGCGACGATTACGAGCGCCGACTCTTTCATAAACAAGACTATCACGTCTGTGGTTTTGATTTTAGCCCTGAGCGCCAGCAGTTTGTCATCTCTAGCAGTGATGAAGATGGCGCTTATAACGTGCACCTACATAATGAATTTGGCCGCCACGAGAAAACGCTAACAGGTGGTGATTCTCGCGATGTGCTGCCGCGATTTCACGGCGATGAAGTAATCTATCAAAGTGGTGGCATTGGGCGCAGCGAAGATGGCTACATCATGGCGCATGCGCCGATGGAGGTGATGTCGCTGCACCTGGAAACTGGTGACAGCAAGGTGCTCGCTGGTGATGAAAACTTCGACTACCTCGCGCCAGTAAAATCGACCAATGGCACCTTATATTACATTCGCCGTCCTTACCAGATGTACCCAGAGGGCGTTAGCCTTGGTCGGCGGATTTTGCATGTGCTCTTATTGCCGTATTATTTTGTTATGTCGCTCTATCATCTAGCTACGATGATTGCTAACATCAAGAAACCGCCAACTCAGGAGATGGCGACTAACGTGGGCAAACAGAGCAAAAATGTCGACGTTATGGGCACGCTGGTAGATTGCGTGAAACTCAAGCGCGATAAGGGCGACCAAAGTTACGAGCTGGTTCCTAATTCGTGGGAATTGGTCAATGAAAATGGCGAAAAGCTCAGCACCAATGTGGTGGCCTTTGAAACCATTGGCGACCAGCTGTATTTCACCAATGGCTGCAAGGTATTCAGTCTAGCTGGCGATGAGAAATCATTATTAACCAGAGCAGATATTGTCACCCAGCTAGCTTGATGAAGTCTAACTAGTTGATTTTCAGCATCTAGCTGATCATATTCCACAGTGGTTTGCCGGTGAATTCAGCTAGTTTGCAGGCATCATCAACAACAACATATTTGTTGCCGTGGTCGATGACGTTGATGCGCTCGCTATTGGTGAGTACCAAGTTGATCTCATAGCTATAATACGAGCCATTATTTTTCGAGCCAGTGCAATACTCAGAGACCAGCTGGATGGCGTGGATATCGGAAAATGCGGCATAGTCTTTGAGTTTGGTTTTATCAAAGACTTGTGTGGGGTCTTTTTTGCCGCGCCAGAAAGCCTGATGTTTGCTGTCGATGTTGATTGGCATGGCGCCAAAATACAGCATGGCACTGCCGGCTGTGGTGAAGGTTAAGCCGATGATGCTGACTATGCCAATAGCCATAGGGCCTTTATCTGCTAGCGCCCCGCTTGCTGCAAGGATGAAAGCGCCTATGCCCGCAACGATGAAAATGAGGTAAAAGATAAGCGCTCCAGCGCTGGCTTTGAATTGATAACGTGTGTCTGATAGGCGCTGAAGCTTGTGGGTTTTGAAATTTGCGCCGCCACTTTTTGCCGGCCCCCAGTCGGTTTGTTGGGCAATGGGATCATTTTCCAGATGAAGATGTGCTGGCTGGCTAGCTGGCGGTATGGATGATGAATGAGTCTTTTTGAACATGTAGATAGATGTTTGTGATAGATTTAAAATCTAATGGTTTGTTAGTCCATGGCAAGTCGATTGCGCATGATGTTTTAAAGCAAGTGTACTGGTTGCTGAGCTCCACAAGCTACAGCTAGTTGATTAAATTGCGGTTGCGCCAGCAATGAGTATCACTATAGTGATACTATGAAGACGGAACTGGTCACGACATTGAAGCGTAAAGCGACTGATATTTTGACTCAGCTAGCGGATGACCATGAGCCGGTTTTGATCACGCAGCACGGTAAACCTGCAGCCTACCTCGTGGATGTAGATACTTTTGAGCTTATGGAATCTAGGATGGCATTGCTAGAGGGCATTGCACGCGGTGAAAAGGCAATTGCAGATGGGCGCACCGTTGACCATGAGCAGGCGCAAACTCGCATGGCAAGATGGCTCGAATAATTTGGTCAGGGCCAGCCTTGGCTGAGCTAGATGCGATAGCTGATTACATCGCGTTAGATCGACCTTCTGCGGCGTCAAATTTGATAAAGGAGGTATTTTCCAGAGTCTCGCTGCTGGAGGATTTTCCGGAAATGTGTCCTCACCCGCATGATCTTCCCGGCACAAGATATAGTCATTTGTCTATCCCGCCGCTGAGGGTGTTTTATCGTATTGAGGGTGAGATTGTCTATATTGTCTACGTGATGAGGGCGGAGCGACTGCTTCGGCTGGAGAATCTAGAAGCAAAGTAGCTTAGTTGTGATTTCTAGTTGGTGAAGTTAGCCATCTCGTAGTTGGGGCTTTCCCTATGTACCGAGAGGTTTCGTATTTCTCGGGGCTTGCGCATTTTTTGATATCTGCAAAATTGTGTGGGTGGAAGATGTATTAAATTTCAAGAAAGGTCGCTGGCTGAATAAACCTGAGTCGTTCATCGTATTTGTGGATGGGATCTCGATCACCACCGAGCCGCACACAGATCTGTGGCAGCAGACGTACTACGGCTTCAGCAAGGCCAATGCGCCAGCGTATTTGTTTGATGTGGACGAGGCATTCACATTCACCACTAAGGTCGATTTCACCTACTACCGTCGCTTTGACCAATGTGGCATTTTGATCTATCTGGATGAGAGGAACTGGTTTAAAGCCTCGGTGGAATTTGAATCAGAGGGGGTTTCCAAGCTGGGCAGTGTGGTGACGAATGATGGATTTTCTGATTGGGCTACACAAGATATCCCGACGCCAGCGAGCATGTGGTATCGGCTTAGCCAGCGCGGGCCAGATTTCCGGTTGGAATACTCGCTCGACGGTCAGGATTTCTACCAGCTGAGGATTTTCCGCATGAAGAAGCTTGATGGGGTAGCTGACGACCAAGACGCGCCAACGGTGCCAGTTGGGCTTTATGCGTGTAGCCCAGAGGAATCGTCATTTGTGTGTGATTTCTCACAGGTCACGATGCAGCCGAGCGAGTGGTCAGCGCACAAGTGACCCAATTTCCCAGCTAGCCAGCGGGAAAATTTCCAGCTGGCTGGATGATGCCACTTGCTGGTTAAAAATTGTCCGGCAGCTGGCAGTCGTCGGGGATCTCGAATGTTTTGATGCGCGAGGTATCGCCTTTTTGCAGCTGGATTTTTGATTTGCCCACGCCGAGCTGCTTGGCGAGAAATACCTGAATCGCCTTGTTGGCTTTGCCCTCAACGGGAGGTGCCTGGATGCGAATGCGCAATACACGACCCGCTAGCGGGGTCTCTTCCCAGCCCACGATGGCATTGGTTTTGGCGTTCGGAGTGGCTTTAATTCGCAGCTGCATTGGCAAAAAATTACCTTACGGGTGACAAATTTGAAAGCTCAGTTAATCGGGGTGCTTTGAGCTGTTATGTCAAGTGATTGGCGCTGTGTGGATTGGCGAGATGCAAACTGGTGGATGCATTTTTCTCATATTCGGTTTTACAGAATGCGATCTGGTGGTAAAAGAAGCGCCTCACGCTATGGCCGACAAGCTAACCTACAAGGAATCGGGCGTCGATACTCGCGAAGCAGCTGCTTTTGTGAATGATATCGGGGCACACGTCAAAAGAACGCAACAAAAGCGTCAGTTGTTTGGAGCCTTTGGGCTTTTTGCAGCTCTTTATGATCTCAGCGACTACAAAGAGCCAGTCATGGTCACTGGCTGTGATGGCGTAGGCACCAAGCTGGAAGTACTTCTCAAGCAGGACATGCTTGAAGTAGCCGGCAAAGATTTGGTGGCTATGAGTGTCAATGACATCATGACTACTGGTGGTGATCCGCTGGTATTTTTGGATTACGTTGGCATTGCCAAGCTAGACAAAGCATTGATCACTCGCTTAATCGCCGGCATGGCTGATTATCTCGAGCAGTGTGGATGTATTCTCGCCGGTGGCGAAACCGCCGAGATGCCAGGCATCGTGCCTGAAGACGTCGTCGAGCTAGCTGGATTCTGTATCGGTGCTGCCGAGAAGCCAGACCTCATCGACCCAACTACAGTTGTTGAAGGTGACGTGCTGGTTGGCTATCCATCAGACGGTCCACACGCAAATGGCTGGAGTCTCATCCGCCGCGTTATGGAGCAAAACCCAGATCTTTTCACTGCAGAAGAAATGGAAGCTCTGTTGGCTCCTACTCGTCTCTATGATGATGTGGTGCGCGATATCCGTACATCTGGGGTAAAACCTAAAGCCTACGCACACATCACCGGTGGTGGTCTTCCTGAAAACCTGGAGCGTCTTTTCCAAGGTCTCGGAGCCGACATCGAAATTCCTGAGTGGAACCACCCAGGCATGGCTAAACTTTTTGACTTCGTGGATGCCGAGGATAAATTCCACACGTTTAACATGGGCTTCGGCTGGGTGAGCATTGTTTCTCCTGACGAAGTTGAGAAAATTCTCTCAGCCGGCAACGGCGGTGTAGTCATCGGTAAAGTGGTGGCTCAAGAGGGCGTTCGTGTTAAAACCATTAGTTAAACAAAACCAATTTTGAACGAAGAGGGGAGGCTGAGCTTCCCCTTTCTCGTTCACCCACAATACCTGTATTATCATGAGTGATCCTCTGAAGCACGAGTGCGGCATTGCCGTTGTACGCTTACGCAAGCCATTAGCTTACTATCTTGATAAGTATGAGACCCCGCTCTGGGGTTTTAATAAGCTTTTCCTACTGATGGAGAAGCAGCGCAACCGTGGCCAAGATGGTGTAGGCATCGGCTGTACCAAGCTGGATACTCCACTGGGCCAACCATATATTTTCCGCCGTCGCGATGCCACTAAAGATTCTCTAAGCGAAGTATTCCGCCGCGAGATCAAGCGCTACAACAAGATGGCTCGTAAAGGGCACTTGGATCCCAAAGATCCTGAAAGCGTTAAACGTAACTTTGACTTCGGTGGCGAAGTCCTCATGGGTCACCTGCGCTACGGCACCTCTGGTGAGTTTAGCGAAGGGTCATGTCACCCGTATTTGCGTCGGTCTAACTGGCCAACTCGCACCTTGATGGTGATGGGTAACTTCAACATGACCAATGCCGGCGAACTGAACCGCAAACTCATCGAGCGCGGTCAGCACCCAGTATTTGGCACTGATACCCAAACTGTTCTTGAGGAAATTGGTTTCCATCTCGACGAACATCATACCGACATCTACCGCCGTTTGCGCGAGGATGGTGTCGATGGTCAAAGCACACCTGCACATATTTCTGAGCAGCTCGACCTGCACTCTATCATCACCGAAGCTGGTAAAGCTTGGGACGGTGGTTACGCCATCTCTGGCGTGGTGGGCAATGGCGACATGTTTGTCATGCGCGATCCACGCGGCATTCGTCCGTGCTACATGTACATGGATGACGAGGTGATTTCATTTGCCTCTGAGCGTGTACCTCTGATGACCGTTTATGAGGCCAGCGAAGATCAAGTCAAAGAGCTCGAGCCAGGCGGCTTAGTGATCATCAAACGCAATGGCACCATGCTGGAAACTCGTTTCTCTCCAGAGTGGCCACACAGCCCATGTTCGTTTGAGCGCATCTACTTCTCACGCGGCAATGACCCTGCAATCTACAAAGAGCGCAAGGCCATGGGTGCTGTGATGGCGGATCAGGTCTGCAAGGCGATCGACAACAATTTTGACAAAGCGGTATTTAGCTTTGTGCCAAACACAGCGGAAACTGCCTACTACGGGCTGATGGACGGACTACGTCTGCGCCGCCGTATGGAAGTGCGCGAGGAAATCCTCGAAGCCAGCCAGAAAGGTGAACTCAGCGAAGAAAAGCTCGACGAGCTGATCATGCGCAACTGGCCACGTGCTGAGAAAATGGCACACAAAGACATCAAGATGCGCACCTTCATTTCTCAGGAAGATGGTCGCGCCCAGCTGGTGTCTCACGTCTACGACATCACCTACGGTGTGGTCAAAGAAGACGATGTGCTTGTGGTGCTCGACGACTCCATCGTACGCGGTACCACCTTGAAGAAATCCATCCTCAAGATCCTAGCGCGCACCAATCCTCGCAAGATTGTCATCCTCTCCACAGCACCTCAGATTCGTTACCCAGATTGCTACGGCATCGACATGTCTGAGATGGGTAAATTCATCGCCTTCGCTGCGACCATCAACCTACTGCGCCGTGCAGGCAAACAAGCCTACATCGACGAAGTCTACGCTGATTGTAAAGCGGAGCTGCAGAAGCCGCTTGAGGAAATCGAAAACAAAGTGGTACGCATCTACGAACCATTCACCGACGAAGAGATCTCAGCTGAGGTAAGCCAGATGGTTTACCCAGAAGAACTCGAGTGGAGTGGCGAAGTGGAAGTGATCTTCCAGACTATCGACAACCTGCACAAGTGCATCGACGGACCATCCGGCGATTGGTACTTCACCGGTAACTTCCCAACTCACGGCGGTCGCGCCACCGCTAACCTCGCATTCGTGCGCTGGTACGAAGGTGCTACTGGCCGCAGCTACGACCTGCCGTCGTAACGCGCTGAGTTTTAAGCAAATCAAAAATAAAAGAGGTCACGAGCAATCGTGGCCTCTTTTTTTTATGATGAGAAGACGTGATCATTCAGCATGCAGTTTGAAAGCTTAGCGAGCGTGTTATTTGGCCCAAGCTGCTGGATAGTGACTCAGAGCAGCTGGCTGGATAAGATCAAATCTCCAGCTGTAAGGGGGAATCGTCCGCTGGCAGCAGCTGCAGCGAGGCCATTTTTTCACGTAAAATCTATTCATCCGCGGTATTCATTTGACTCCTCGGCGGAATTGCGTCACACAAGCCGCCTGTCAAACCGCAGATGAGCTCTGTTTACAGAGCTAGTATTTGAGGCCATCAGGGGGAAATCCACATCCACCTGGTGGTCTCTTTTTTTTACCGCCCTCAGCGAAGAGTTTGAACTAGGCATTCCTAGCTGGCTGTTAAGGTTGGATGTTTCTAACGTAGCGGGAGTAATAGGAGCTCTAGATGGTTAATTATCCTCTCAGACTGGCACGATTCTTCTAGTTAGGACGTTCTAGCTGTCTTGGCAATACGCCAACGGCGCTACACAGCCTAGCCTGGGGTAAGGCAGCCCAGAATGGGCAAGGCAACCCCAGGGGAGGGCAAAACAGAAGACGAACTCTGAAGGAGTTCACCAGCTGGAGTGGTGATATCATCTTCACCCAGACGCAATTCATTCTGTGATTATTTTATTCGCCAGCTAACAAAATGACACTGCCAACCGTTATGTCTTATGCCAGTGTTGATGGCTCCGTATTGTTACATTTATGAAGTTATATGCGTCTAGGTGGGAACAAGAAATGGTGGAACGATGGCTCACTCATAAATCAAAAACAGCTTAACTAAGATGATAATTAAAATTACACTAATAACACTTTTTCTAGCCAATATGGCTCTAGCTGAGGACTCTCATGTTGAATTGCGGCGTCTACTCGAGAGCGTTGAACACGGTAAGCCCTTAGGTAAATCTCTAGATCAAATTGCAACTGAAGTAGCTGCCACTAATGATCTAGACTTGTTGGATTTGGCGCTTCAGGTAAATAATTCAAGCTTTCTGAATCTTATTTCTAGCGCCAGTTTCGATGAGTCAGTCATGTCAGCATATAATGATCAAGTAGTGCTGACGATGTTGAGAACATCCTCAAGGTTTTATTGGTTATGTCCACCTTACAAGAATAGCTTGGATTATGTGATGCGCAGGGAAGTTCATAATGGAAGATCAGGCAAAATTTCTGAGTACATGCGACTGAGAGGTTGGGATGGATTAACTAAAGTGGAGCTTAACGTGAAACCAAAGAAATTATTTGGCTATCATGTAGATTTGTTCACTTACGAAAAAAGAATAGATGTTTCTAATGATTTTGCTCAATACCTGAACGAGGTGGTAGGGGCTGAACCTAAAATTGATTTGTTTGAATATGTAGATGATGGCAGAGATGATAGCGAACCAACTTTTTCAGACGGCCTGTGTACAGTTCTCTCCATTGATGAGATGAGAAAGTCGAAAATAGAAGACTTGGAGAAGAGCTTGAATCAGCAATTTGAATCATTCAAGGAGGATGAAGTTGATCACTCTGATGGCACTCGTGATTAGCTACTTAGATCGCTACGGAGCGCTAACTCAGGGCTGAAGCTCTGAGCCCTGTCGCCTTCAGCGCCGGACTGATATCATGTGGAGTACGGCTATAAACTTCTGAAGGAGGAGGTAGTTAAAAGCACCTCGTCTATGAGCAAAGCCGCGATGCATGAATAGCTGAACGGTCATACTCATGGGGTAGATGCAGTGCCCCGAATTAACTGAGAGCTAGCTGGAGAGTTGCATTTCCATTTCCCCTTCGGGGAACCATTTTACTAGCTGCTTGACCACGGGTGGCGCTCGCTGGGCTCACTGACCCGCAGCTAAAGTCTGATAGCCCTTCGGGCTAAATTGACGCTATAAAAGCTCTAGTTCTTTCTAGCTAGCCCCAGCGGCAATTGAGTTAGGCAGGCTATGTGCGGAGCCTTTTTTTATGGATAAGTCATTCTGATAGGGTGCTTATCATAACTGCCAAAAAATGGATTCAATTTGAAGTTGTGCACCCCAACAGAATGATGGTAAACCTGTCTTGTTATATGATTTTTTTGGCGATGAGCTAGGTAAGGCTCCGTGTGCCAGAAAATTTTTAGCCTCTAAGTCCATAGAGTCCGACGCACAAAGGTCAGCAGGTCTAGGCAGATCAGTGATGGAGGCGAGAACATGAATGCTTAATTTACTGAAATTATACCTGAGACGAGGACATATCAACTAATGAGAATTAATAGAGTAAAATGGATGACGTGCGCAGTGGCAGCTACTGTCGCAGCTAGCGGGCTGGCTAACGCGCAGATGGTGGATCTGGGGGATATGGTCATTGCAAAAAGCTATGCTGATTTTTTGCACCAAGAAACACCAGCTTGGCTAAGTATCGGGGCTCCATACACTATCAAGAAGATAGACGGGGAACTCGATCCTGTTTACGAGACATTAGTGACGACCTCGAACGGTAATTTGCGGAATAGGTACCCATCTGACATGAAAATCACAGACTTCTCTGTGACGGTTGCTCTAGCCGATGGTGAATGGAAGTTTGAAAATGCAGAGGGGTTGATTAACTCCGCGTCATTAAATCTCGATCGCAAAAAACTACTCATCTCTGTAGGAGCTGACGAGAGGCTCTACGAGCTGAGTGATGATGGCTCAGAATATAGGCTCAATGAAAAAGTCAAATTCCCCAAAGTAAACTATAATGCGGAGCTGAGCCAGCGAGGACTAATTGGCAGCGAATGGCAGTGGATCACCAATGACCTTGCATATGCTATAGCGACTCGAGAGGATGGGGATGCCATTTTTGGTATGTATGCATGTATTTATAACCCAGAGGCTCAGACTTTGCATGCATTGAATCCCCCCTTAGGTTCGGGTCAGTTTGTATATTTTGATATGAAAAATGGGATTATAAAGACCTATCACACGGGGCGTAAGAAAAGTGAGCCAAGAAATTCCTACTACCAGCTGATTTTAGAGTCTGAATTAGAAACTGAGGAGTAGCGATTTTTATGGCGCAGACGGGCTCACCGGGCAATCAGATGGATAACAAATGAAACTAACAAATGAGAATTAATAGAGTAAAATGGATGACGTGCGCAGTGGCAGCCACTGTCGCAGCGAGCGGGCTGGCTAACGCGCAAATGGTGGATCTGGGGGATATAGTTATTGCAAAAAGCCAAGCTGATTTTTTGCATCAAGAAACACCAGCTTGGCTAAGTATCGGGGCTCCATACACCATCAAGAAGATAGATGGTGGGCTCGATCCTGTTTACGAGACATTAGCGACGGAATCTAACGGAAATTCGCAGTATAGGTACCCGTCTGACATGAAAATCACAGGCTTCTCTGTGACGGTTGCTCTAGCCGATGGTGAATGGAAGTTTGAAAGTACAGAGAGTCGTATTCGGTCGGCATCATTAAATCTCGATCGCAAAAAACTGATCATCACTCAAGGAGATGATGCGAGGCTCTACGAGTTGAGTGATGATGGCTCAGAATATAGGCTCAATGAGAAAGTCAAATTTCCCAAAGTAAACTATAATGCGGAGCTGAGCGGGCGAGGACTAATTAGCGGCAAATGGCGGTGGGTCACCAATGACCTTGCATGTGCTATATCCGCCCTAGACAACCACTACGATTCTTTGCGTATGGCTCTATGTCTCTATAACCCAGTGACCCAGACTCTACATGCGTGGAATATCCCTTTAGGTTCAGGTATGTTAGGATATTTTGATATGAAAAATGGGATCATAAGGACCAGTCAAAGGGGGCGTAAGAAGAGTGAGCCAAGAATTTCCTACTACCAACTGATTTTAGAGTCTGAATTAGAAACTGAGGAGTAGCGACTTTTATGGCGCAAACGGGCACATCCCTGTGCTAGCTAGAGACGCCGCTCAGCCAGCGAGTAGAGCTAGCTTGTCAGGCCGGTGTGATGCCGCCAGCGGTTTCATCTGACTGGAACTCACTCTTCTCTCTTCACCATTCACTCTTTAATATCCGTGCAGGTCGAGCTCGTCGGTGTGCTGCATGGTTACGCGCATTTTCATTTTTTTCTGAATGACACGGAAGTGTGGCAGCTCGTCCATGGTGATGAGCGAGAGCGCGTCACCTGGAGCCTCGGCGCGGCCAGTTCTGCCGATGCGGTGGATGTAATCTTTAGGTGAGCGTGGTAGCTCGTAGTTGATCACGCAGGGGAGGAAATCGATGTCGATGCCGCGGCCGAGCAGGTCAGTGGAGACCAAGACACGCAGCTGGCCAGATTTGAACCGGCGCAGCGACTCACGGCGCGCTGACTGGCTCATATCGCCGTGGATGGCATTGGCTTGGATTTTATTTTTGCGCAGTTTGTCGACGATGCCTTCAACTTTGCGTGCGGATGAAGCGAAGACGAGCACTTGGTAGCGGCTTTCTTTTTTGATCAAATACCGCAGCAGTGGGCCTTTGCGCTCGGCGGTGACAAAGTAGCCTAGCTGGTTGATCAGCTGTGGTTCGTCGGGTTCTTCGGCAATCTTGATGACCGCTGGCTCGTTGAGCAATGATTCGTGAATCGGCTCGAGGTTAGCCGTCATGGTGGCTGAGAAGAGCAAGTTCTGGCGCTGGGCAGGCAGTTGCTCGAGCACTTGTTCGATTTCCTGTCTGAACCCGAGGTTGAGAAGTTTATCCGCTTCATCAATCACGAGGGTGGAAATTTTATCCAGCTTGATAGCATTTTTGCCAACGAGGTCGATGAGTCGGCCAGGAGTGGCAACCAGCACGTTGACGCGCGAAACCGCCTGCATTTGACGGTTGATAGAAACACCACCGTAGACGGCGCGGCAAATAAGGCGCTCGCTGATAGCTGGGGCGAAATCCACAAAGACCTGCTGGACCTGCTCGGCGAGCTCGCGTGTAGGCACGAGAACGAGCACCGTTGGCTGGCGGTGCTTGGCCAGCGGCTGGCTAGCTAGCTGGTGGATAATCGGGGCGACAAAACTAGCGGTTTTTCCCGATCCTGTTTTGGCAATGCCCATCACATCACGACCAGCGAGAATGGCGGGGATCGCCTCGGTCTGGATGGGTGTAGGGGATTCGTAGCCTAGCTGGCTGAATGTTGGAAGCAGCTGAGGCGTGAGCCCGAGTGATGAAAATGACATGTCAGTGGGTATGGTGGATTCGTCGGTACGCGATGCAATGTGCGAACACCATGCTTGTGCTGGAATGCGCCGATAATAGCAAGCGCTATAGCTGGATGAGGGGAAAATGCTCGTCTCAGCAGGAGAAATTTCCAGCTAGGCTTTACATGATAGGTTAGAGCTGGTTTAACAGATAGCTCTGAAAGGTATGTTTGTTTTAAATAATATATTAGCGTCTGCTGACGAGCGCGGCTTGAAGTTCTATCTGGTAGAATTTTTGGCAGCGGGCATTGCCACGGTGGTCTTTGTTTTTGCCTATCTGGTGCTGCGGTTTTGTTTTCGCAAGCTCAACCTAGACGACCAGAAGTTTTTCAAATGGCCGCTGAAAGACTGGAAGATTCAGAAACAGGTGGTGATGAGCGCGTCTGAGCTGCAGCATGTGCTGAAGGTTGTCGCCACCTGGAGCTACCGGCTGGTTTTGCTGTTGATGTTTTTATTTTATTTGGCGGTCTTGCTCACCGAGTTCCCGCAGACACGCAAATATCCGCTAGCGATTGCGGCTTATATTAAAAAAACCATCATCCAGCTGGGGCGCGATTTTGTCACCTACTTGCCGGATTTGGGATTTGTTTTGATCATTGCGGCGATCACATGGTTTGTCATCCGCGTGGTGCGCTTGCTATTTGAAGGGGTGGCGCGTGGTCGTGTGCAGATTCGTGGATTTTACCCAGACTGGGCAAAACCGACCTTTGTGCTGGTGCGCATCTTGATTGTGGTTTTTGCCCTTGTGGTGATTTTCCCATACTTGCCGGGCGCGGATTCACCTGCGCTGAAAGGACTTTCTTTATTCCTTGGCTTGCTGGTTTCGCTGGGGTCTACATCGGCGATTGCCCATATCATTGGCGGCATCGCGCTGACCTATATGCGCGCCTTTAAAGATGGTGACCGTGTGCGCATTGCCGATACGGAAGGGGATGTGGTGGAAAAATCATTGCTGGTGACGAGGATTCGCACACCTAAAAATGTTGAGATTTCCATCCCAAACTCGATGGTGATGAATAACCACATCGTCAATTATTCCACCCACGCCAAAGTCAACGGGCTGATATTGCACGCTGAGGTGACCATCGGCTACGACGTGCCGTGGCGACAAGTGCACGAGCTCTTGATCGCTTCTGCGCGCGCGGTGGATGACGTGGATGTGGAAAAAGACCCCTTTGTGCTGCAGAAAAGCCTGGATGATTTTTCCGTGCGCTACGAGATCAACTTGTACACCCGACGCCCACGACAAACTGCCAAGATTCTCAGCCAGCTGAGCCAGCAAGTGCAGGATAAATTTGCCGAAGCTGGTGTGGAGATCATGTCGCCAACATTCTCGGCGCTACGTGATGGTAATGCACTCACGCTGCCAGCTGACGCCTTGCCGCAGGATTACCAACCGGGTGGATTTTCCATCAAATCAATTCTCGGCAAATAAGCGATTCCGGAGTTGCTGCATCCACCTGTATTGTTTAGAAATTGGTCATGATTGATATGTTGGTACGACTGCTGGAATTGCCAGCATCAGATGAGTTGGTGAAGCGAGTGGAAGACCAAGGCATCATCATTCGCCGCGCTCGACCGTATGAAAAACATATCGTTGCCAACTGGGCGGAAGAAAATTTTGCGCCGAAGTGGAAAAGCGAGGTAGAGATTGCCTGCACGCGCCAGCCAGTCACTTGTTACATCGCCACTAAAGATAAAAAAATCCTCGGTTTTGCCTGCTACGATTCTACCGCCAAAGCGTACTTTGGGCCTACTGGGGTGAGCGAATCCGCGCGCGGCACTGGCATCGGCAAAGCGCTGTTATTTAAGTGTCTGGAAGGCCTGCGCGAGCAAGGGTACGTCTACGGCATCATCGGCGGTGTGGGGCCAAAAGAATTTTATGAAAAAGCCTGTGGCGCTATCGAAATCCCCGGCTCAGACCCTGGCATCTATGTCGATATTTTGCCGGGCTAGCTGGAAAATTGTAAAAATAAAATTTTGAGACCCATGAAGATTTTACCCATTATCATCTCATTGATGGCAGCCGGCTCAGCTGGCCTCGTTTGTTCGTGCGGCGGCAATGAAGAGGAAGAAAAACCGGTTTCATCTCAGCCACGATCCGTGCTGGTTGGGCGCGTCGCCTCGGTAAATAAACAAGGGCAACACGTGCAAATCCGCCGCTACGGCAGCTGGCGCATTCCTTTTGGGGCAATTGTCACATCGCAAGGAGATAATGGCAGGATGGCTAGCTTACAGCCGTCTCGTGAGCGGCTTGGCGAGTACATTTCAGCCGATATTCGCAGCGGTGAAGTGGAGGTTGGTGACGGTGTTTATGTGATGCAACTAGTTGATAGTGAATCAGAAGCGCAATCATTAACTCCAAAAGTAGCGCCTGGGTTTGGGCCAGTTGAGCCAATGGTGGAGGAAGAATTATAAAAATTTAAAAATGAGGCCGTGCTGAGGCCCTTATTTATAAAGGATTCTTTAATTTTTTAAAAACTTTGACGGAATTGGCTTGTGCCAATGCTTAAGTTTTGTTTATATTTTGATTTGTCAGTAACTCACGGATCATACAACAACCCGATCTGTGGAGCATCAAACTATGAAAGCGAATCCCTCCCAAGAGACGAGACCGTTTGTTGATACCAATCGGCTCGCGGACTTCGTACTGTTTACACAGCGTTCATGTATTCTAAACTTATCAGGCAAGCTCAACAGCGGAAACGTTTCCTTCCCGCAGTTTTTCCTGTTGGCCTACCTCTCTAGCGAAGAATACCTTACTATGTCAGACATCGCCAAAAAGATGGGTCACTCAACCGCCGCTACGACTGGGCTAGTTGATCGACTTGAGAAGCTTGGTTACGTCGAACGTGTGCATGCAGCAGAAGACCGCCGCAAAATCATGGTGCGTATTACCCATAAGGGCACAGAACTCGTCGCGCAGATGCGTGAAGAGATCGCCTCAAACCTATCCACTCTGATGGCTGAGATGGATGAGGAAGAAGCGGAAACTGTTACGCACGCTGATCGCGCTATCGCAGGAAAAATTCTGTAAGAAAAAAGTATCAGACAGCCAAGGAAGCTTGGCTTAGTCGGGCTCTGTGTCTACCATTTCGGCATGACGCAGAAGCCCGATTTTTTATTGCCCATGATGGCGGATGGACTGGTGCGCGCCGATTTTGTTGCGCGTGTAGCGGGAGTGGAAACATCAACCGACCGCGAGGCCACATTGGCTAAGCTCAAACCGACTCACGAAAAGGCGGTGAAAAAGCTCGGCTACAAGTGGAGTCAACTGCGCCGCGCCGAGCAAGTACATGGCAATCAGGTAGCGGTAGCGTATCACAAAACCGAGCCGATAGCAGTTGGTGCGGATGCGTTGATTTCTAATGACTCCAAGGTGGTGCTGGGGATTTACGTGGCTGATTGCGGCGTGATTTATTTCTACGACCAGCGCACGGGAGCGATTGGGCTAGCGCATTCGGGAAAAAAGGGGACGGAACAAAATATCTGCGCGGCCACGATTGCCGCCATGGAGGAAAATTTTAAAACTCGTGCGGAAGATTTGGTTGTGGTTTTAGGCCCGTGCATTCGTCCGCCGCATTACGAGGTAGATATTGCTGCGCAAATCCGTGACCAGGCGATGGCAGCTGGCGTTTTAGATTTCCATTACCACGATTGCCAGCTGGATACAGCGGGTGATTTGGGGAAATTCTACAGCTACCGCGTGGAAGAAGGCAATACTGGTCGCATGCTGGCATTGCTTGCGCGCGAAGATTAATCCAGCTGGACGAGGAGAAGATGAAAGTAGAACTTAACCAGCTGGCCGACGGCAGCTATCACATTTTTGCGCCCGCCAAGATCAACTTATCGCTGCGCATTTTACGCAAGCGTGACGATGGATTTCACGAGCTAGAAACCGTGATGGCGCCATTGGCATTTGGTGATCGCTTGAAAATTTCCCCAGCTGACAGCTACCAGCTGGAGTGTTCAGATCCCACCGTGCCTACGGGTGAAGATAATCTAGTAACGATGGCGGTGCGTGCCTTTCAGCAGAAAACTGGCGCGCCGTGCAACTGGCGCATCCAGCTGGAAAAACAAACACCGCACGGAGCAGGGCTCGGCGGCGGCAGCTCAGATGCCGCATCTGCGGTGCTGGCGCTCAACCAGCTGGAAAATACTCAGCTCAGCGAAGGTGAAATGGCTGAGCTGGTTGGCCAGTTTGGCTCAGATACCTCATTTTTCATCTACCGCAGTCACGCGCTATGTCGCGGTCGCGGCGAACAGGTCGAGCCAGTTGCCGCTGGCCAGCCAGTTGCCGTTTTATTGCTCAAACCAAATTTCCCGGTCTCTACGCCAGATGCTTACAAACGCTGGCAGGGGTCGCGTGAGCTGGATGGGGTGCCGTATGGCGCGCAATCATTTGGCGGCTACCAGCTAGTCAATGATCTGGAGCGACCAGTATTTGAAAAGCATCTCTTCCTGGCTCAAGTAAAACTCTGGCTGCTCGAGCAAGATGAGGTGGGCGCTGCCATGATGAGTGGCTCAGGGTCGACGATGCTGGCATTTCTGCATGATGGTGCCGATGGTGAAGCGCTTGCCAAACGCGCTTGTGAGCAGCTCGACCCGTATATGTGGTCGCTGGTCACTGAGGTGGTTGTTTAGAAATCTCTACCCAGCTGGATCATTTTGCGGTCCGGCTGGGTGATTTGTTATTGGCTCATGGCGGCGCGTGCCGGTGTGGCGATGAGTTTCACGCCGTTGAGGGTGGCATGGGGTAAGGTGGCTCTATTACAGCTGGCAAAAGCAGCGGTGGCGGCGATGGATCGCCGCAGTCCAAAGCCTGCGACCGATCTCGTGGTACTGATATAATGGTGCGAAGCTGAGCTGAGAAATGCATGAGAATTGTGCATCTGTCTAGACAGCAAAAAACCTGCCAATCGATTTCTCGAAATGCCAGGTTAAATGGTCGGGGAGACAGGATTCGAACCTGCGACATCTGCGTCCCAAACGCAGCGCTCTACCAAGCTGAGCTACTCCCCGCTGGCCTTGCGGCGGCGGGAAACTGCACTGAATATTGCGTTTGCGCAAGAAAAAACGGCATCGATTTCTGATTAATTTTTCAGCCCACTGAAAATCAATGGCTTCCGCGGTCGATTTTCTTTTTGCACGCGTCTCACAGTCGGCTGGCAAAAACGCTGACAATGTTTTTTCTTATTCAGCTAGATTGTTATTTGACCTATGCGGCAAGCTGATTATTCTGCCGCGGCCATGTCTAATGCCAAACACGTATTATTTGTATGTACTGGAAATACCTGCCGCAGCCCAATGGCTGAGGCAATGCTTCGCGATGCTCTGGGCTCAGATGAATCTATCACTGTGGGATCAGCTGGGGTAGCTGCCATGGACGGCCAGCCAGCTAGCGAGGAAACTCAAGAGATTTTGCGTGGTCGTGATATCGACCCAAGTTGCCTGCGCAGCACAATGGTGAACGAGGAAATCCTCGAAGAATCTACCGCTGTGATTGCTATGACCAACTCACACCTGAGCTTGCTGCTGCGCGCCTACCCACAGTTTGAAGGTCGTTACTGCCTGCTGGGTGATTTCATTGGCGGCGGCGAAGTGCCAGACCCAATCGGCCTCGGCATGCACGCCTACGAGCAGGTTGCGCGTGTATTTGAATCTGCTATGCCAGAAATCATTGACGCTTTGCATTACAGCGACTAAAAGCTGTGCCTCTCAAATCCCATGCAAAACCAACGCTTAGCTCAGGAAAAAATGCGCCAGATTGGCGACTTGTTTGCCATCGGTGGCAAATTTGTCTCAGGCGAAGAAATTCAGACAGGATTAATCAATACCAGCGTCTGCCTGAGTTATGTGGAGGATGATGGGGTGATCAGGCGCTATTTGATCCAGCGCATTAATGAGCAGGTTTTTCCACGTCCTGGCGATGTGATGCAAAACATCAAGCGGGTGACACGTCACGTCAATGACCGCGTCTTGCGCTCAAAACGTGACTTCAGCGGACAGAGCTTGAATTTGTGCCCAGCTAAGACTGGAGAAGTCTACGCCGGCGGGCCCAATGGCGGCACGTGGCGTTGTTATCGATTCATCGAGGGTTGCCGCACTTACGATCAGGTGCAAAATGAACATCAAGCGTATCAAGCGGCTTATGCATTTGGCGCTTTTTCTGATCTGCTCAGCGATCTCGACCCAACTTTGATTGTTGAGACGATTCCCGATTTTCACCACACGCCAAAACGCTACCAGCAGCTGGTGGAGGCAGTGGAGAATGATGTCGCCGGCAGGGTGAAATCCGTCCAGCCAGAGCTGGAGTTTCTCGCCAGCCAGCGCGAACAGCTTTCTCGCCTCGTGGACATGCAGGCTGAAGGCATTTTGCCGGTGCGCATTGTGCACAATGATACCAAAATCAACAACGTGATGATCAATGCGGAGACCGATGAAGCGGTTTGCGTGATTGATCTTGATACGGTGATGCCCGGCGTCTCGCTCTACGACTTTGGCGACATGGTGCGTTCAGCTGCTAATGAGACCGCTGAGGACGACGGCTGCATTGAAAATGTCGGTTTATCCATGCCCATTTTCAAAGCGATGGTGAATGGTTACCTAGATGCCTGCCCGTCGCTCACCGCAGAAGAAATCAACGAGATGGTCTTTTCGGTGAAACTTTGCGCGCTCGAGCTTTGTACACGATTCCTCGCCGATTACCTCAATGGGGATGTTTATTTCAAAACCACCCGCGAACATCACAACCTCGACCGCGCTCGCAATCAGCTACGATTAGCCCAGTGCGTGGATGAGTCATCCAAGGAGATGCAGGGCGTTGTAAAGGTGCGACTTGCGAGTTAAATTTACTTAAAATAAGTAAGCGCGTTTAGTCTTCCATTTCAGCTGGCTTATTTTTTCTCCAGCTCAAGTATCGAGCGCTCAAACATGACGCGAGCGTCGGTGAGATCAAGTTCGTCAGCGTACTCGTGCAGGGCGCGATAGCGGGTGAGTAGATCAGAACCTGTCGCCCAGCTCACCTTGGCCACGCATTCGGGGCAGTTGTAAATTGGTCGCCTATCGGATTCATCCAGGCTATTGCTGCCAGCCATCAGGCATTCGTATGCCGTGCAGTGACGCATGGTGAGCATGTGGCTAGTTTCGTGGCACGCCACTTGAATCGTGCGGCGCAGGCATTGATGATAGGCTTCAGCGGAATCATCAGGATTGCCAAATCGGCGCAGCGACCACACGCCGACGCGGTTTCGTGTCGACGCCTGCCCAAAAACATAATTCCAGCCATCTCCCGGGTACAAGTCTTCGGCGGTGAAGGCGATGGTGGCGAGCGCATTTTTTGGCAGCTGCGGTTTCAGTAGCTGATGGAGAATGTATTTGGTATGAAGTTGCAGTTGGTTGCCGTGATTGCGGCGCGCATTTGCTGGGATTTTTTCGAGTCCAATAGCTGGTTTGGTGATCACGGTGAGGCCAAAATAAATCTGCATGTATTGCACCGTCTGCTGCACAATCTTCAGCTGGCTCGGGGTGAATTCGCCCAGCGGCTGGACGTATAATATCTGTCGATAGCCAGATGGCTTGACTGGATTACTGCGCACGTATTCTACAAATGTCTGACCCGGTTCTTTGTGCGTGGCTAGCCAGTCGCCCGGTTTTGGCGGGCCCATTTTTTTATGTAAGGGTGCCAGCTTTTCTATCAATGGAAGGTAGCTGGCTGGCTCTGGTGATTGCGCATGCAGGCAGTGAATCCATGCCAGAAATGAATATAGAGAAATGAAGGTTAGCTGTAGAGATCTCATCATAAATCAATTAGTTGCGAATTCTAATCATTTCTAGCAGAGTCTGATAGCCTGTCAATCATCCGTGCGCTGCAGCGCCAAATAGCTATGCATACATAGAGCTGGGCTTTCCGCCGATCTATAACGGGCGTTTGTTGCAACGTGATAGAATGTTTGCTAAATGCAACCATTCAGATAGATTTTGTTATCTAATCGAATTAGCTATCTATGAAATCAATAATCGCACTCATTCCGTTGTTCATTTTATCGCCAATCACAGCTCACGCTCAGCTACTTAGTGAGGAGCCTAGTCTGGAAACATATGAAACCATGGCAAAGAATGGGGATGTGGAAGCGATGGTCTCAGCTGGGCTCGCCTACCATCTTGGCGATGGTGTTAAGCAGGATTACAAGGCGGCAATGACTTGGTATTTGATGGCCTTTGAGAAAGCTGACGGAGATGCGTTAAATAATATCGGTGTGATGTACCGCGATGGGCTAGGGGTTTCTAAAAACCCGAAAATTGCTTATCTGCTGTTTTTGGCGGTTCACATGAATGGGCTCGGGTCTGAGGCTACTCAATATCGCGCTGGCGGAAATTTGAATAAGCTCATGCCAAGCATGAAAGAAGATGAAATCTACGAGGCTCTATCTTATACATGGGCTTATGTTCTACAGGTCGTTAAAAGCCGCGGTGAAGATTTATCAACTGATGAAGATGTGCTGCCTAGCGCTGAGAATGTGAGGATTCGCGACAACGACTGGTGGCTAGACAGCGAAAAGAAGCAAATGAACTTCGAGTCACCCGCACCATGGAATAAATCTAAGTAAGTTCTGCCCAGAAAGGAAGCCGCCAGAGCTAGCTGCGTCACCAACTGCCAAATCCACTTTGCGGCTCACCAACTCGCGTGCAACTGAAGATTTTCCCAGCTGGAATGCTGCGCAGCCATCTAGCCAGAATCAGCTTGTATAATGGGGGATTCGTGATTATGTCGTGGCCGAGTTCATGAAGCAGGAAATTGAAACCATTCAAGCCGAGGCGCTGAGCGCTATTGGAGCCGCCGAGAATCAAGCCCAGCTTGAAGAGGCGCGCATTGCGATTTTAGGAAAAAAAGGCAAGCTCACTGGAGCTGCAGCTGGCATGCGCCACCTGTCTAAAGAGGAAAAACCTGCCGCTGGCCAGATGCTGAATGAAGCACGCCAGGCGATTTCAGCTGCGCTGGACGAAAAGCAAGTCGTTCTGCAGGAAAAAGCTGACGAGTTGCTGGTAGCTGGAGTGGATATGACCATGCCTGCCGCTGAGCTGGCTGCTGGTGGACTTCACCCGCTGACGATTGTTAAAGATCGTGCCATCCAGATTCTTCGCCGCATGGGCTTTGCTCTCGCTGAAGGTCCTGAGATTGAAGATGAATTTCATTGTTTTGACGCGCTGAATACTCCGCAAGACCACCCAGCGCGTAACGAGAAAGATACTTTCTATTTTGATAGCGGCAAACTGCTGCGCACCCACACATCTAGCGTGCAGATCCGCACGATGGAAAAAGCCAAGCCGCCAGTGCGCATCATCGCGCCGGGCTCAGCCTACCGTCGTGACGATATCGATGCCACTCACCACTGTGTTTTCAACCAGCTGGAAGGCCTGTTTGTTGCTGAAGATGTAAAACTTGGCGACCTCAAGGGCACGCTCGAGTTCTTCCTGCGCCACATGTTTGGCGAGAAGACTGAAGTTCGCTTCCGTCCGCATTTCTTCCCGTTCACCGAGCCTAGCTTCGAGATTGATGTGAAATTGCACGTCAAAGGCGAAGAGCCAAAGTGGATCGAAGTCGCTGGCTGCGGCATGGTGGATCCAGCGGTATTTGATTCCATCAATGCTGGTCGTAAAGACGAGCTGTTCGACTCTGAGAAAGTGACTGGTTTTGCTTTTGGCATGGGCCTCGACCGCCTCGCCATGATCCAGTGGGGGATTAAAGATATCCGTCTGCTGATCGAGAACGACGCCCGATTCCTCAAGCAATTTTCATAATTTCTAGCTGGCTCGACTTGCCAGCTGACCCGAGCGCGGCCACCTTGCCGCGCTCGTTTTTATCCCGCTCAAACATCTTACCGACCCGCATCCATGCAAGATCCAAACTTTGTCCGCAAGGCATTCAGTAAAATTGCCGACCGCTACGTGCTGACCAATCATGTGCTCAGCATGGGCACGGATATTTTGTGGCGCAAAAAAGTCGGTCGCATCGTCAAAGCGTGGCAACCAAAATCTGTGCTCGATGTGGCTACTGGCACGGGTGACTTGGCGTTGGAAATCCAAGACCGCTGCCCAGATGCCGAGGTGACTGGATCTGATTTTTGCGCCGAAATGCTCGCCCATGCCACTAGCCGTGGGGTGGCAAAAACATTAGTGGCTGACGCGCTCGACATGCCATTTGATGACAATAGCTTTGATGTGCTTACGGTTGCTTTTGGTCTACGCAACATGGCTAGCTACCCAGATGCGCTGAAGGAAATGCAGCGGGTGATCAAGCCAGGCGGGCATCTATTGGTGCTCGATTTCTCACTGCCAACCGGCATTCTGCGCGGGCCATATCGTTGGTATCTCAATAAAGTTTTGCCAAAAATCGCTGGCCTGCTGACCGGCGAAATGGGCGCTTACGATTACCTCGCGGGGTCAATCGAGCAATTCCCAAGCGGCAAAGACATGACTGACATGATTGAAGCCAATGGATTTGCCGACGCCGAGTGGTTGCCGCTGAGCTTTGGTGTCGCCTCTGTCTACACTGCAGAAAAACCAGCTAAGTAGGCAATTTCCAGCTAGCTGGAGGCATTGTAATCTAGCGGGGAAATCTCAATCCACCTTGGCGGCCACTTCGCTAGGTGATTTCTGTTTTGCGCAATACTCAGCCGGATTCTCGCTGAACGCGCAGATTTGATTCACCAGCTGGATGCCAGCTTGTAGAAAGAGATCGTCGTGGTTAGCGCCGTCTATCAGCAGCAATGATTTAGCGTGCTGGTATTGGGAAAATAACTTTCCGCTGTGCCAGCTGGCGATGGTTTTATCGTCCGTGCCATGAATTAATAATAGCGGGCAGCTGACTGATTTTAGATGCACGTCATTGCGGAATTTATCGCCGGGGAAAATTGGCCAGCGAGTGGCCACTTTGAACGCGCTGGTGAAGCTGGAAATTAAGATTAATCCGCGGCATTCGTGCTGGCTGGCTAGCCAGCTAGACGGTCCACCGCCGACCGAGCGACCAATGATGACAATGCGATCGGCTGAGATGTTTTGTTCCTTTGTGAGGAATTGATAGGCAGCCTCGATGGCGGCAAAACAAGATTCCTCCGTCGGCGCGCCAGTGCTTTGTCCGTAGCCAGGGTAATCGTAGCTAGCCACACCAAACCCACGCAGCTGGTAGTCGACTAATAAGTCGGGCATGAAGCTGAGGTCTTCCGCATTGCCGT
The DNA here is from genome assembly GCF_016595495.1 of Persicirhabdus sediminis. Taxonomy (GTDB): domain Bacteria; phylum Verrucomicrobiota; class Verrucomicrobiia; order Verrucomicrobiales; family Akkermansiaceae; genus Persicirhabdus; species Persicirhabdus sediminis. The sequence continues at coordinate 659,022 of NZ_JAENIM010000039.1, read as the reverse complement.
GTGACCATAAAATGACTGGTTGATCATCGCTAGCTGGCGCGCGGTAGTAGATGCAGATATCATCGCCATTGGTTGATTTGATTAGGCTGTGGTGCGGGCGCGGTAGCTCGTAGCGGCTTGGCTTGACCGGAAAGATGAAAAAATTAGGTGCGAACAGGCCTATGCATAGGAAAATCAGGTAGATGATGATAACTGAGCGGATGAGCCGCTTCCACGACAGCTCACCGATGATGTATTTCCTCCACGCGGAGTGATTTTCAGCCATGCCTTAACAATAGGTGGGTTAGGGTGATAGGTGAAGTGAAATTTAAACTTCGCAGCGAGCTGATGGGCGCGAGAGCAGGTGATTGCAACAATGGCTGGGGATTATAATATGCTGAAATTGACCAGGGAATTATCTTTTTGTGCATGCAAACAATAACAAATACCCTGATTGCCCCAGCGACCCCTAACTGCAAAACTCAACATTGGTTAGTCACTGATGGTGGCGTGGAATTTACCGAAACCTTCGGTCCGCGGACGTACAAGAAAATGCACATCGACTGGGCTGATATTGTCAGCACAGACGCGCGCTCTATCACCCTGAAAGATAAATCACGCATCCTTGTGAACTTAGATAATTTTGGTGATCGAGGTGAGCAAGGGCGCCGCGAGTTTATTCTGGAGCTGCGTGAGAAGTGGCAGGATAGCGGTGCGGCTAGCTGGCTGGAGAACGAGACGCGGAAAATCAACCGTCAGCGACGTGTATTTTCGCTCTATCTGCCACTGCTAACATTCTGCACCATGATCTTGCCGTGGGCATTGATTCAGCTGCTGTATTTTTGCGCCGCACTGAGCGTGGGGGAATATCTCGTCGAGCCTGAGTTTGGCCTCAGGTTTGTTATGCTCGGCGGCATCAGCATGGTGGTTAGCTGGCTCTTTCATTACACCTGCATCCAGCCGCAATTAGATAATCTACAGCGCCAGATCGAATCTCGCGTTAGGAAATGATAATGACTGAAATCAATAATCCAGCTGGGGCGATGATGAGAAAGAGACGACTTAAAGCAATGAGGATTTCACTATCTCTTTGGCGCGCGCATAGTCTTCGTTAGCAATGATGATGGAGAAGTTAGTTGCGCAGCCAGACGAACAACTCTGGTCAACAGAGACGTCGAAGCCGAGGCCTGCTTGCTCGAATTTGGGCACTAACTTCTTGGTTTCAAAATGGCTAAAGGTGCCGAGCGGACGGGCGCCAGCATCATCATGTTCTAGCTGCGCTTGCGCTGGCTGGTCGCCATCAATCGCTTCGGCGACCCATTGGTAGCCAGCCACGGCATTTTTTGGGTTTTGCAAAAATGCCTTCACGATCTGAAAACTTTGCTCTTCGTCTAGCGGCTGAGTTAGCACGCTAACATGCTCGTCGCCAGCGAGTAGGTGCTCGATCTGAATGAACCCGCCGTCTAGCGAAAACCCTTGAATCATGTCGCCAGCGTGAGTGTGGATGTTGAACCAGGTTTCATCACCGCTAGGCAGCATTTTTAGGATCGCTTGGATCTCTTCGTCTTTGCCGTGGAAGGCTAACTCGCGGCCCGTGAAAATCAGTTGCATGCGACGCATTTCAGTTTCTAACGTCGATCTGCGCAAGCAGGAAAGCTGGTGAATTTTTGCCCAGCGCGCCAGCTAGTTAGAGTGAGCAGACTTAAAATGGCTGCTCAGGTTTGCCAACGATCACCTCGCCAGCAGCTGAGAAGGTGAAACATTGACTGCTGGCGGTGCCACCGTCGCCAGCTGGCACTTCTACAATCACACATTTACCGTCAGCTGATAGAGTCACGCCGCCAGCCATAATGTGTCCGTCAAAAGAAAAATCTGCATGCGGCATGATGACATGAGCAATCAACTCGCGCGGCGCAGAGATGGTTTTTTCGCCAAATTGAACGGTGAGCTGGCTGAGATGAGTGCGTGGGTTTTCTTTATTGGGCAGCTGGCTGTCCCAGCCAATGCATTCGATGCCTTCGATGGTTGGCAATACGTAGCTCGGCTCGTGACCGGAGTTATCTACTTTGTAATCCGTGGTTTTGTATGCCGCGGGATCAAATACAGCCGACGACATGGTGACGATGATTTTCTCCTCATTGATCACTGCGGAAAAGACAACTTGATTGTCTATCGTAGCAATCTCGCCAGCTGGCGCGAGCTGGATAGTTAGGGCAATCAAAGCAAGGCATAATGTGGAAGCATTCATGGATTGATATTTCTAGCCAGCTAGCTGATAGGGCCAAGCTTAATGTCGAGCATGGCGATAGATTTTCAGAGATCATCATGATGATAACTATTCCTCTGGCGTTTTACTCTATAGTTAGGCCTGAGGAAGCAAGGCGTCATCGCTTGTTTATGCAACAGCGGAGGCAAGCTGACGCGCTACTTAAGGAGTAAAGCTGGGGAGCCAGCTAGCTAGATTGGCCAAATTTTTGATTTTTCGTGCGGATAAGATTCTGATCTTTGCGCGCTGGCTGATCTGTGCTAACGGTGACGTCTATTTTATAAACTTTATGAAACTCGAAACACTCTGCCTCCATGGTGGTCACCAGCCGGACCCGGTGACCAACTCACGTGCCGTTCCTATCTATCGCACTAGCTCATTTGTATTTAACTCTACTGAGCATGCGGCTAACTTATTTGCACTTAAAGAGCTGGGGAATATTTACACCCGCCTGATGAACCCAACGACAGACGTGCTAGAAAAGCGCGTGGCCCTACTAGAAGGCGCGCCAGAATTGGGCGGGCTGGCTGTTTCTTCAGGTACTTCTGGAATTTTCTACTCTATCATCAACCTAGCTGAAGCGGGTGATAACATCGTTTCTGCACAGAACCTCTACGGCGGTACTTATACGCAGTTTAAGGATATCCTGCCAAAGATGGGCATCAACGTGAACTTTGTCGATTCCCGTGATCCGCAGAATTTTGCCGCGGCGATTGATGAAAATACCCGCGCGCTTTTCTGCGAGGTGGTTTCTAATCCAGCGTTAGAAATTGCTGACCTTGAGGCGATTGCCAAAGTGGCCCACGACCACGGTCTGCCGCTCATCGTTGACGCCACATTCTCCACGCCATACCTCAACCGTCCGCTAGATTTTGGTGCTGACATCGTCGTGCACTCCATGACCAAGTGGTTTGGCGGTCACGGCACAGCCATTGGCGGTCTGGTGGTTGATTCTGGAAAATTCAACTGGGGGGCAGGCAAGCACCCATTGTTTGACGAGCCAGATAGTTCCTACCACGGACTCCGTTGGGGGCACGATCTGCCTGAGCCGCTGGCGCCATTAGCATTCATTTTGCGCATGCGTACTGGACCATTGCGTAACCTCGGCGCATGCATCGCACCTGACAATGCGTGGCAGCTTCTGCAGGGCGTGGAAACATTGCCGCTGCGTGTGGAGAGGCATTGTGAGAACTCACTAGCAGTCGCTAAATTCCTCCAACAGCAAGAGCTGGTAGAGTGGGTGAGATACCCAGGACTGGAAGACGACCCTGAATACGAGCGCAACCAGAAGTACCTCAAAGGCAAAGGTGGCGGCATGGTTGTCTTTGAAATCAAAGGCGGCGCAGAAGCGGGTAAAAAACTCATCGAAGGGCTCAAATTGTTCAGCCACCTCGCTAACGTTGGTGATGCCAAGAGCTTGGCCATTCACCCGTCTACTACTACTCACAGCCAGATGAGTGAAGAGCAGCAAGCAGCTGGCGGTATCACGCCGGGGCTCATCCGTCTGAGCGTGGGCATCGAGCACATCGACGATATTCTCGCCGACCTCAAGCAGGCGATCGAAGTGAGCGCTAGCTAGTCGAATCTATTTAAAAAAATAACCACCGTTGCGGTCGGCTCTGTGAGCTCTGGCGTGACGGTGGTTTTTGATTTCCAGCTGGAATGTGAAATTGGCTAGCTGCCTATGGATCAACGGTGAGAACTTTGCCGTCTTTGTAGATCACTACTTTGTGACCGAGCCTGCGTTTGCGCTCGATCATTTTTTCTGCAGCGCGGTTGGCTGCGGCTTGAGCACGACGTCCAACCTCATCCATCTTGACTGGTGGAGATCCATTGTTGAGTGGTTTGTAATCAGAATTTTCCTGAATCATGGTCGCGTTTGAGTTGATCTATAGAGACGTTAACATGGCTGTTGATGATTTCGAGCGGATATTTTTCAGCGTTCCAGAAATACCAATGATCTGCCAGCTTGAGGTAATGATCAAAAACCAGCTGCATGATTCTCGGGTAGCGTCGGTAAATATCCTTTTTGGGGACATCGTGCCCACCTTCGATGACGCGCTGTTGGACGCGTTGATACGATTCTTCGGCTGATGGCAGCCAGAGAAAATGAAATTCGATCTGGTATCCAAGTCGTTTTGCCTCGTTCAGGTACTTAAGGTAAGTTTTTCCGCTAAGTGTCGATTCTAGCGCAAATGATTGGCGTTTGAGTAGATGACTTTTTAGGTTTTTGAGCAATATTCTGCCAGCTTGAAGTTGGCCAGCTGAACTATCAAATGGCGAGATCCCACGCGCAATTTCATCAGAGTTAAGAAATCTGAGGCAGTTGGCTTCATTGGGTAGGTACTCTTTGGCGAAGGTGGTTTTCCCTGAGCCATTCGGGCCGCCAATGAGAAATAATGTTGGTCGGGTCACTGTAGCAGTTTTGGCCATGAGTGATTGAGAAGCAAGATCATTTAAGTCGTGGCTTTAGTTAAACCGCTGAGCTATTTGTGATAAATTACAGGTTCTGTGTGTTTGACATGGTTAATCTACTCGCTCAGATATGGAACATGTGTTTAGCTAGGATCGCAACGACCGTCACTTTGATTGCCAGCTCGGCTGTAATTTCTTCAGCTGATGATCAGCTGCTTGATGCCATCCAGCACGTTTATCGTCACGGTTACTCAGACAGCCAGATGGATAAACAATCGCGGCAGACAATCCACGTCTATTACCGGCACGGCGAGAGTTATGTTTTTGTGGCTGGTTACGACAGCCTAGCTGAAGCCAGAGAAATCCACTCTGAGTTGCAGCTGGATGTGGGTGAATTGCCCAAATCTGAGTTAAGTAAAATATTGCCGCCTACGCTTGGTCGCAGCTGGGCGGATGGAACTTTTAAAGTAACACAACCAGCTAGAATTGCGGAAATGACAAGATATGTAGCAGGTGAACATGTCTTGGGTAAATCACCAGTGCCTGCGCTCGATCCTAGTTGGGCGGATGGGCATTTCAGAGTGATGCAGCCAGCTGGCAGTGAGTAGATTTGTAATTATTGCTAATTTTCCATTTTTTGGGATTTTGCCGATTAGAGATCGATGGTAAAGCCAATGCATGCGCTACGCAGAAAAGCTTGAAAAACGAATTGTAGATACGGGTGCTCGTCTATGTGTGGGAATCGATCCACGCCCAGAGCTGTCAGGAGGCATTGAAAATGTGCCAGAATTTTTGCGTCGTTTGGTTGGTGAGACCGCTGAGTACGCTGCTGCTTTCAAGCCAAACATGGCGTATTTTGAAGCCATGGGCCTGCGCGGACTGGAGATTTTAGAAGAAATGCTGGGTGAAATGCCCAAAGAAGTGCCAGTGATTTTGGATGCCAAGCGCTCTGACATTGGCGAGACGCAGAAATACTACGCGAAGTCGTATTTTGAAAACTGGGACGTGGATGCGGTGACGCTGAACCCGTTTCTCGGCTACGATTCAATCGAGCCATTTCTCAACTGGGAAGGAAAGGGAATTTACCTGCTAGCGGTGACCTCAAATGCCGGCAGTGCTGATTTTCAGCGTCAGAAACTCGCTGACGGCCGCTACGTCTTTGAGCTGGTGCAAGAACTTGCTGTGCGTGCGGTTGCAGAAAAATCAGCCACTGACGTTGGTTTTGTGGTTGGCCTGACTAATGCGAGCTCAGAAGTGCTCGATCGCATCATGGATGCGCCACTGCTGATCCCTGGTCTCGGTGCTCAGGGTGGTGATCTCGACAGCCTAGCTGGACGCGGTCGCACAGCTCCAGACACGGTGAATGTTTCCCGTGGCATCAGCTATAATGAGATGGATCGTAGTTTTGCAGACAAAGCCCAAGAATGGCATGCGCTGCTGTCTCTCTAATCGAGGGCAAATGATTTCGAACAGCATCTAGCTAAATGTAACTGGATTGCTGTTAAAAATGTGTATAGATTGGCGCTGTGAGGTTTATTAACTGGAATTCAAAGCTGGCGATGGCTGCAGGGGTATCAACGATCCTGTGTGGCCCGCTGTCAGCTCAAGATTTGCCCCCGGGGGTTGAATTTGTACCTAAACCTCGCACGGTGGAAGAACCCGCCGAGCCAGAGACACAAACACCTGCGGCTCCCGCCGCCACTCCAGCTACTCCGGCTCAGCCAGCAGCCCCGGTGACTCCAAGCACTGCGGCTCCAGCTAGTCAGCCGGTAGCTGATGAAGAAAAGCCGGTTCAGCCGCAGATTGTTGAGCCAGCAGTCGTTCCCGTTTCTACCCCTGAAGAGGTGGCTGAGGTGGAGAATCCTGAACCCGCTGAAGTAGAACCAGCGGCTCCAGCTGAAATCAGCGTGGATACTGCGCCAGCCGTGGTTGAGGTGGTTGAAAAACCACAACCCAATGCATTACCATTAGGCAATGCCTCACCAAAGCTGAAAACGCAGACCGTCAGCCTAGAGGCCAAGGTGGATGAAGATGCCATGGCCGAACCTGAGCTGGATCCCATTCTTAAAGAATTTTCAGCTGATCCGAATGACGACGAGGGCCTCGGCGCCGATCAAGGGGCGCTGCGTGTGCGACCAAATGCTCGCGCCATCACACTTTCCATTCCAGCGCCGCGCGGCCAAATCATCGACCGCAATGGCGTGCCGATGGCGCAAAACCGCGTCGTTTGGTATCCAGCAATCAAGTACCCACAGTTTGACAACCCAAGCAAAGAATTTGTTATCAACTGGGGCCGCGAGCGCCTGAATAAACTCAACGAGATCTTCATGGTCAACTGGGAGCTCAGTGATGATGCGCTGTGGCAACATTACCGCCATCGCCGCTGGCTAGCTTATCCATTTACCAAAATCGTCGAGGAAGAAGAACTTGATGTGATCAAAGAGCAGTTGATTCCCGGGCTGATTTTGCAAGCACGTTACGCTCGCTACTACCCAGGCAATGATTCGGCCTGTCACATTCTCGGCTACGTGGGCGCTTCAGGGAAATTGGAAAGCGGACCAATCAACTACGGCGATCCATTATTTGAATTCAGCGAAGGACGCGCTGGGTTTGAAAAACTTTTCAACGACGAGCTCACGGGCAAACCTGGCCTGAAGCGATTGATTTACGATTCCGACGGCAGCGAGCGCCTTAACGAGCTGGCGCGGCGACCAAAACCGGGCGGCACGGTAGTGACCACGCTGGATGCGCGCTGGCAAAAACACGCCGAGGACGTGCTCAAAGAATACTCAGACCGCGGCGCATTTGTGGTCATCGACATCCACACCGGCGAAGTTCTCGCGATGGCATCGCGTCCGGGTTTTGACCTCAATGATTTCATTCCATTTGTTTCTACCAAAACTTTCACCGCGCTGAAGGAAGATCCGGGTCGCCCGCTGTATGCGCGTGCGTTCCAGGCCAGCTACCCGCCAGCATCTACCTTCAAACCTATCGTTGCGCTAGCTGCGCTGTCTGAAGGTGTGATTGGTGAATTCACCTTAATCAACTGCCCGATTGCCATCCAGATCGGCAACCACCTATTCCACAACTGGAACCGCAAAGTGGCGGAAGGGGACATCGACGTGAAGCGCGCGATTGCTAGATCATGTAATACCTGGTTTTACCAAGTAGGCATCCGTTCGGGCCCAACATCATTCCTCTCGCTAGCTAGACGTCTCGGCTACGGCAAAAAAACCGGCCTGCCGCTGATTGGCGAAACATCAGGATTGGTGCCCACTGGTGAGTGGATGCGCAAACATCACGGTCGCCGCATCATGGATGGTGATACCGCCAACTTGTCCATTGGTCAGGGGGTTCTGCTGGCGTCGCCACTGCAGGTGGCTCACGGCATGGCTGGCTTAGGTAGCGGTGTGGCATTGCCAAAACTTCACCTGATCAAGCAGATTCAGGATGTGAATGGTCGAGTCCTTGAGGCTGCTATGCCTGACGAGCAAAATAAACTTTATGTCGATCCACGATCCGCAGACATCGTCAAAGATGGCATGCGCGAGGTGGTCAATGAACCGTGGGGCACAGGTAAAAGTGCCGCGCTCGATTTTGCTGTGGTGGCTGGTAAAACCGGTACCGCACAGTGGGGGCCAGAAAGCAAAAACCAACGACTTGCTTGGTTTGCTGGTTTCTTCCCATTTGAGAACCCACGCTACGCGTATGCTGTGCTCTACGAGGGTAGACCAAACGAGCAGCTATCCGGTGGTCGCAAAGCGGCACCAATGGTGAAGGCATTTTTCAACGAATTCAAAGACGAAATCAAAGCAACCATCCAGCCACCGCCGCGCGCGATGGTGATCGAAGAAGAGATCGAGATGGCTGAAGAAGACATCATTCGCGAGGTGAATACTGCGCAGCGTGCTGTTTTGGTTGATGAAGACGAAGATGGTGAAACCAGCATCTTTGGCGGCGGCGACCAGCCAATTCCGCTCGCTCCAGCTGGACGTGCCATTTTGATCGAAGAATAATATTTATGACCTCGGTCAGCTGGAATCCATCCGGCTGGCCGAGTTGCTTATTCGCAGTCGCGCTAACTTCTCATCGCGCCTGACAATTGCTTGTATAATATTGCATTGAGCTCTGCTGATAGGTCGTTATATTGGTTCTAGTGAACCTCAAAGACCAGATGCCAAAATCCCAGCCGGAGTGGACCAAACCCGGCATGAAGTTGATCTTTTCCGGGCTTGTTGCCATCGCGCCCTTAGTGGCGACTATCTGGCTAGTTGTCTTTTTGTACCGCATCCTGCTGCGCATCGGTGAGGTGATCATTGATGGTTTATTGATTGCCCTGAATGCCACGGTGATTCGGCTGCTGAACCTGAGGCCGCTGGATTTGGAATTTCCCGGCGCAGACATCCTGCATTTCCTGCTGCCCATTATCTTGTTATTTGTCATTGGCCTGGCGCTGAGAAAATCAGCTGGCCGCAAATCACTTCAGCTCGCTGAGCGCATTGTCGAAAAATTACCTATCTTTGGTTTTGTGCTCACCACCTTCAAGCAGGTTGTTGATGCGGTCGAAGGACTCGGCGGCGAGAAAGATCGATTCAAAAGCGTCGCGTATATCGAGTATCCAAATTCTGGCCACCGCATGATTGGATTTGTCACGGGGAATTATTTCGACAAGCAAACCGGCAAAGATGTGACCGCTGTATTTGTGCCCACTAGCCCGAACCCAATGACTGGATTTGTCGTGGTGGTGGATGACGACAAAGTCTACGACAGTGACATGTCACTAGAAGAAGCGAGCAAGCTGGTATTTTCCGCTGGTCTCGTGGCGCCACAAAAATTCGACGCTGGCCGCAGCCATACAAATGAGTAATTTGTGCGCAAGCTGTAGCCGCAGATGACTTGACCACATAAATGACTCGCTGTACCAATGTGTCATGACGACCACTAAGATCATTCGCACTGCGTTAGGAGCACTGTCATTGTCCTTGCTCGCCCCATCAGCTCTAGCTGATCTTTGGGTATTTACCTCGCCATCTGAGTCAAAAGAAATCGTGCGCTATCGCATGGATGAACAGACTGGTGAACTCAGTGATCGCACGACTTTTGCCACTCCGCACACACCTTGGGCGATGGCTACTGATCCAGCTGGCAATGTGCTTTATGTTGTATTTCGCGATGACAAAAAAGTAGGCAGCTATACCATCAAAGAAGGATCTGGTGTGCTGGAGGAAATGAATGTCGCATCAATTGACGCTCAGCTGGCCTACATTTCTATCGACCAAGCTGGCCTGTACCTATTTGGCGCGAGCTATAAAGAGGGGCAAATCACCATCAATAAGCTGGGCGATTTTGGCGACATCATCGAAGAAGAGGCACAGCAAATTGCTGCCCCTAAGCAAGTTCACGCATTTGAGATCGACCTCAACAACCGCTACGCGTACGCGCCAACTTGTGGATCCAATACCATCGAATGTTTCCAATTTAATACCGAGACTGGCGAGCTGAAGCCGCAGAGCACAGCGTCCGTCGCGGTGGATGAATCACTGGCTCCACGCCACTTGCGATTCAGCCCGAACGAGAAATTCCTCTACACGTCCAACCAAAAAGGTGGCAGCTTGAGCTCATTTAGCTACTCAGAAGAAACCGGCGCGCTTGAGCTAGTGGATACCGCATCGTCACTGCCAGCTGGATTTGAGGGCAAAAACCACAGCTCAGACGTACAGGTGACCAGCAATGGGAAATTTGCCTACGTAGGCAACCGCGGACCAAATTCCATCGGCATGTTCCAGCTGGATACCGAGTCAGGCAAGATCACCGCAACTGGCCAGCAGGACATTGGTGACGTGACTCGTTCATTCACCATCACACCGGATGATAAATTTATGGTTGTCGCGGGCCACGAATCAGGCGAACTTCAAGTTCACGCCATTGATGAAAACTCTGGCAAACTCAGTCATTTGAAAAATTATCCAGCCGGTAAAGGTCTGATGTGGGTGCTCACAGCACCAGTCAAACCTGAGCCAGCCCATTAACTCACAAACAAATCACCCCTCCCACACTTCACCCTACCATGAGCCACAGAATAGCGGCTAGGTCTGCGCGTGCCGCGCAGGCTATAGCTATGTTAAAAGAATTGCAGCGGAAATTTTCCGCTGGCCTGCAGGAAGTTTTTGCCAATCACGGTGAGCTCACCGTTTTCGAGCCAATTGAATGGCTGCGCGACGGCGGCGCCCACGGTGGTGGCGTACGACTCGCTCATTCTGGCAATGGCCAGCTCAATCGTGGCTCAGTAAATATTTCACAAGTCCACTACGAAGATGATGATGCGCGTCAGCTGGCTTCGGCAAACGCGCTGTCGACCATCATTCATCCGCGTCCAGCGCTGGCGCCATCCATGCACATGCACATTTCTTGGACGGAAATGAAGTGTGGCCACGGATACTGGCGCATCATGGCGGATCTCAATCCAAGCAATCTCATCGAAGAGGATAGGGAGGCATTTCTGCAGGCGCTCAAAGACTGCGCGGGAGATCATTTCCACGAAGGGTCACACCAGGGAGATAAATACTTTTTCATTCCAGCTCTAGACCGCCATCGCGGCGTCGCTCATTTTTACCTCGAGCAATATGCCACCGACGATGAAGCCGAAGACTTTGCTCTAGCTCGCCAGCTTGGTGAAACTGTCATCGCCACATATCTGCAAATCCTCGACCGCAGGCTCAGCCAGCCAGCTGATGAGAAACAAAAACAAACGCAGCTGGATTACCATACACTTTATCTATTCCAGGTGCTCACGCTCGACCGCGGCACCACCTCTGGCCTGATGGTGCATAACCAAAATGACGTCGGCATCATGGGATCGCTGCCAGCTGAGGTGAATGGCAAACTTCTCGCCAGCTGGGCAAAAAAAGTGCCTCAGCCACAAGATCAGCTAGTTAATGCGCTGGTAGAAATCCTCGGCAATGACGAGCGTGTCGCCGTCGGTGATGAACAAAAAATCCAGCTAGCAGCTGCGGTGCGCGCGCATTACAAAAGCCACCCAGATGCCATCAAACTGCAGGCATCTGGCAACCTGCTGCCACCAACGGTGAAAAATCACAGCAGCTAAGCATAGAGCTTATTGCCAGCAACTGCTAGTAGTTGAGTCATCGTGTCGTAGCTGGAAGGATTGCCGCACAGGACAAATGAATTTAATCCTAAAAACGCCAACCGAGCTCAGCTCACTCGGCGTTTTTTTGAGATATTGACCTCTTTTTCAGCAAGCTAGCTAAATTACTTACGCGTTGAAGCCCAGTGACCAACAATCTAGCTAGCTGGAATGTTGAATCTACATTTGGGGTAAAAATTTAGCGACTCCAGCTAACAAAATGTTACGATTGGAGGTTGTGTTCCTGATAGATTGTTGCTAAACTTGTTTTGTCCTATGGACTAGGAAAGGTTTGATGATTATATGAATAACATAAGTGATGTAGATCCATTCAGAATTAATTAAAATGAAAGCTTGTCTGATCTTGTTAGTCTTAACCAGTTTATCCTTTGCTCAGGATAACTTGGATCTAAGCTTGATGCTTGGAAACAAGAATTCTGATAAAATTGAATATAATGGTGATGTAGTAGGCCTCTTAAACTTGATTGTATTTCAAATTAACGGGGGAGTGCAAACTGAAGGAAATGGAAAAATAAACCTGATAATTAGTAAGAACATAGACCATTCTAATTTAAGGAGGACGGTCAAATTTAAAGCTCCAAAAAATATCCTAACATATCGGCATGCCCTGATCTATTGTTCTAACGTAATGGGCTCTGTTCTGGATTATCACAATAACACTCTTTATTTATATAATGCAGATAGAGACTATCGAGATTTATACATAACAAGGCGTTTACCTAGAAGCAATCTGTTAGACCAGTTACTGGAAATTAGTAGCGAGGTCAGTGACATAGACTATCAGTATGAACTGCGTGAACGTTATGAGAGTGCTAAATTTTCTTGGTTTAAGCTTAATGCTGGAAGTTACGATGTAGATAAAAGGATGATTTTATTCAGAGGAACGAATAAAGATTTTAGTTTATTGGAAGCTAAATTGATACTCTCATTGGAAAATAATAGCGAATAACAAACTATACCTAATTCAGTCAGGTTTCATCTTGATGACTAGACAGAGGATCATGCCTGTGAAGGCTTCATAACAAAACTACTAGATAGATAAACTGAGATAAAAAGGGTTAATAATAAGGGAGAAATTGGTTGGCCGTCATCTGCTGATATTGGACCTGATGATTCGTCTAACTGCATTGGCGTTTTTTGAGATATGTTGAAGCAGAGCATAAACATCCGGCCAGCAGGAATGTTCAATCCTGCTGAGGTGTTAAAATTGAGTGATTTCAGCTAACAGAAAGATGCGGTTGGGTATTGCGAGATTTGCTAGTCTATTGCAAAACTTGTTTTGTAATAGGGAGATTACTAAATATTATGGATATGAAAAATAATTGCAGACATGTAACACATCTAAGGAAGTTAACTATTTTTTTCATATTGTTCTATAGTCCGCTGCTAGCAGACTTATCTTTCCATGTTGATGCCTCGAGTACATTTACCTTGGATCAAAAACAGTCGATCTACACTGTTCAGTCGACTGAAAAGCCTAGAGAAATAATTGTAAAATTTAATAAGGAAAAGAATAGAATCGAGATTTATAGAAATAGTGTTAGTGGTAAAGATCTTAGTTATACGAGTATAGCAGGCAGTAAGATCAGGCTCTATACTCAAGAAAATGTGGCCGTTATCAAGCAAAGCGACACTTCTAGAAGTATACAAATAGGCATGATTTCCTTCGATGGTGGGCAGGAATTCCCCATCATTGTAACTATAGATCAGAAATAATATATCATAGTTCTAGACAGACAAACTGAGCAGTCATGAAGAGTAGATATATCAAAGTCGCGATATTAGGGCTGTGTTTAGTCGCTTACTTTGGGTGTAGAGATCTCTTTAAATTTCCAGCGTTCACAACCTGGAAAACATTGGATTGGGACGAAACTGAGGTAGGAGATTTTAAGTATCAATTGGCCATCAAAAGAGATACGGTGAAATTTACATATCTTGGATATAATGACGACGCTCGTTACGACTTTAGTCTGTATTATGAGACCCTTCACGATGGGGCGTTAATTTTGTATACTTATGATCAGAATATATTTGATCCCTCAACGGATCATAAGCCGACGTCAATTGATGATCAGCGAATAATGTTTGCCTCTGCAGAATTTTCGGAAGATCGTAAAAGCTTAACCTATAAGGCTTACGCGACTAACTCGGAACTTAAGTTCTATTTGAATGAATAGACAGAGTACGGGTAGGCAGGCGAGCTGAGGAGGGGTGGAGCATCATGAAACTAAAGAAAGTTCTAATATTCCTACATGCAATTGGCATCCTGCTAGTTCTATTTGAACTTGTAGCCGTACCCTTGTCGGGCTTTGATGTAGGATCCACAAGAGCCGCTGTAGTCAACTTGCTATATCTGATTGTATCTTTGATATGGATTTTCCCTTTATATCTCTTTTTAACAGCTGATGATGGAGGTTATAACAGTTTTTTGAAGTACGCTTTTCTTGAAGCTGTATATCTATTTGGGATTTTGAGCCCTTTATTACTTACGCTGATATCTACCTCAAAATTTATTGGCGCAAATTTGTTTGGTGGCTGCTCATCTTTTGAGTGTGTTCTTGTCTCAAGAAATTTGTTTATTCTAGCCGTAGCACATCATTTGATCATCTGTTGGAGTAAAATACGCAAGGTACTGGCCAAGCCACTTGTATAACTAGCTGAGCGCATCTGTGATGTGGGTTGGAATTCAGCGATTCCAGCTAATAAAACGATGCTATTAGGTGTTATATCTTAAGATATTAGAGCTCACTGCGGATTTAGAGGCTACTTTTTAAGAGAATGAAATTATTTATTATATATGTATGGTTCTATTTGGGAGCCTGTTTCTTAGTCACAGCGCACGAAAGTGAGACTTATAAAAATACTTTCAGGGAGGGGAGAGATGAAGGGTGGTTTCTCAAAAAACTAAGCCAAGGCCACGGCCCTCTTTCTAAGGAGGAGCAAGGTTTCTATATCCACTTAGCTGAGGACAATTATCCTGTGTTATTGCGTATCCAAAAGGAGGCTCAAACAGATAACGAATTAGCTCGATTAACTTGGTTAGTACATTTGACGAAGCTTGATGAGACTAGAAAAAATCAATTCTTTCGAGCTTCTGCAAGTAGGGTTTTTGCTGAGTTAGAGGATCGAAATACTTGGTTTTGTACTTTGTCGAATCTAAAGGATATAGGTGCGCTTACTGATGAGGAATTAAAAAGAGTGAACTTTAGTGGGTTTGGTGAATTTAAAGAAGTGCCAAATTCAGAGATAGAGGTGGAGGTAAAAAAGGAATCAAGCCTTATAGATTCAAGTAGATCTAAGGGTGATGATGAGGTTGCTGGTAAAGCGGAGAAATCTGAAGTTTATGTGCCTGCCCGCGAAGAAAGAACTGGGGTTTTATTTGTGTGGTTTGGTGTTCTTGTTTTATTATTCGGGGGTATTCTTTTTTGTATAAAGAAATTTAGGATGAGGTAGATTGAAAGAGGGCAAGCTGCATAGTAAAAACTGAGGCGGAGCTTGTGGAATGCCCCCGTCCTTGGAACTGACTGAAACTTTGTGTTTAGATAAGTAATTCTTGGTAATGGCGAATGGGTAGCTTTGGGTGATGAAGGGAAATCCAGCTAGCTGCTAGGCTGCGTGGATTACAAAAGCATCCCGAAGGGATCAAACTTCAGGCCTCAGGGTATCTGTTCTAACTATGGGAGAAAAACAATCGCGGCTGGCTGAGGGCCATCACTTGAGTAAAGATTTTTTGATTTCGCTGAGTGGTCTGCCGCGGACATCTTGCAGCTGGCAGTGAAGGATGAGCAAGTAGGTGAATTGGGGGGCTGGGCTAGAAATTTCGCTATAGCTGGCGATCTCGTTGTGTAGAGTGAAGCTGCTATTTAGCTGAATGTAATTGCCGTTGTCGATCTGCTGGGTGATTTCGAACCTGAGGTCGATGACTTTCTTGTTGGGGCCGATGTTTGGCTCGACCCGGAAGAAATCGCGCGGCTCTGAGGTGGAGTCAGCCGCTTTGCTGCTATCATCTTGCACCTTCTTATCCGGCTGTTTTCCTAGACTAGCTGGCGTTCCACTTCGTGTTGTAAGTGTGCGCTGGGCGATGATTTTGAACGGGTATTGTTTGATTTTCTCGGCGCTCCAGCTGACCGGATCGAGGTCATTTTTCTCCAGCTGGACGATGGTTGCCGTGGTTTGCGTCATGACTGCAGCATCAAGAAATTGCTGCCACAGCCAGATGGCCACAATCTCATCATTTGGCGATTTGGCTTTTAGGTACAGGGTGGATTTTTCAGCGGAAAAATACGCCCATTCATCATCAGCGAGTTGAATGCCGACTTGCTTGTGAACATTCTTGCGCGCATCAACCAGCTGGCTGCCTTTTGCAAAATGACTAGATGCATGATTCACCTCAATGGGTGGGTTATTGTAGATGGGTAGAAATGATTGGCTGCAGGGGAGTGCGCGCTCGCTCATCGTTTCGCCGGCAAATGCAGTGGCAATCGCCAGCTGGAAAACGCCCAGGATGGATAAGATTAGTTTATGGCATGGCATAGATTCCATTGATTTGGTTGATGCTTTCATCATGGCTGAGGTGATGGTTTTGCCAGCTTGTAGTCATCATTGATCTCTGTCATACGCTTCAGAATGGTGAGATTTCTAGCTGGAGATGAAATTACAGATTTCAGCTGGTTGTGTGTGCGCAGGTAAATTCGCTGGCTGCCATCGTGGCTGAGCCCGCAGTAGTAAACTGCTGGCTGGCCATGCTCATTGGTGACGGAGAAATTCAGCCTGATCTGCTGGTCGCGACCGTCTATGGCGACGGTATCGTTCAGGGAGATTTCTTGATCAACGAGTAGGTTCGCTGGACCCAGAGTTGTTGTGACTTCATAGCGGGTCAGTTCATCTCCTTGCTGGCTGAGTTTTCTGGATATGGCTTTCTCGCCACTGCGATTGCTTACTCCGTAGCGCGCGAGGATTTTGTATGGATCCACGCTTGGGTCGAAGTTCGGTGCGCCAGCCAGGCTGTCGACGGTGTTTGGTGTGACAATCAGCTGCGCTGAGTTTTCCAGCTGGCTGAAAGTGTGGTCAGAATTTGATATTAGCAATTGCTCGATGGCTGCCGTATTTCTAGGGCTGAGTAGAAAATAGACGCAACTCTGATCGATAGCTTGCTGGTAGATGACCCATTCGTTTGCGTTTGGCTCACCCGCTATATAGTGAAATACGTTCTCGCTGATATTTCGTGAATACACGTCCGGCAGACAGGGTGGTCGGTGAGCTGCGGTGATGATTGGCGCATGCTGGGCATTGATGGCATGCTGGGCATTGGCTCTGACGGTAGCTTTTGCGGCAAATGGATCATCATTTTCCTCTGGGGTGGGAAATAGCTGTTCAAGCAGCCGAGGATCTACCTTGAGTCTGCCGAATTGATAAACTTCTTCCTGAGCAGGTCCAGCGGATAAATCTGGCACCGGCTGCGCTTTTTCATCTAGCTGAGCAGCGGCAGGCGAGGGGGCTAGGAGCGCGCAGCTGGCAATCATGTGGCTGAGCGTGAATATTTTCCTCCATCTGAGCGAAACGCATGACATGCTGATAGATTGGGCGCGCTCTAACGATAGGTAAAGAAGAAAAGGGGAGGGTGCTAAAAAGTAATTGGCGCGAATACCCAGACGCACAAAAGCCACGGCGAACCGTGGCTTTTATATGATGATCAGAATGGTACACCCTAAGGGAGTCGAACCCCTAACCTTCTGATTCGTAGTCAGACGCTCTATCCAATTGAGCTAAGGGTGCACTTGTTCTGATGTGGCACTTTAAGCTGTAAGTAGACAAATGGTACACCCTAAGGGAGTCGAACCCCTAACCTTCTGATTCGTAGTCAGACGCTCTATCCAATTGAGCTAAGGGTGCACTTTGTTTTGTCTGCTTGCCGCTTGCGGCGCGCGGCCAGAAAAAAGCGCAAAATGGCTAAAGAGTCAAGCTCTCTCGTGCATTAAATTGATCTTTTTTCATTTTGCTATGCAGCTTTGCGGCTCTGGGTAGGTGAACTGTTTTCCCTCGTAGTTTCTAAGCACAACCTTAGTTTCATCACGCTCAACGATATACTCTGGGTTGAGTGGAATTTTGCCACCGCCGCCGGGTCCATCGATGACATATTGAGGAATTGCATACCCAGACGTATGTCCACGCAGCCCTTCGATGATTTCTAGCCCTTTTGAGATACTAGTACGCAAATGGGACGATCCTTTAATGAGGTCGCACTGGTATAAATAGTACGGACGGGCACGACACATGAGCAATTTATGCACCAGAGCCTTCTGGATTTCCACGCTGTCGTTGACGCCTTTGAGTAAAACACTCTGGTTTCCCATAGGAATTCCCGCATCAGCGAGGCGACCAAGCGCGGCGCGCACTTCACAGGTGAGTTCTTTTGGATGGTTGGCGTGGATGGAAATAAAGAGCGGGTGGAATTTTTTCAACATCTCACACAGCTCTGGGGTGATGCGCTGCGGCAAAAAGATAGGTAGCCGCGAGCCGATGCGGATAAACTGAATGTGGGGGATTTCGCGCAGCCGGCTAAGAATGCGCTCGAGCCGCGCGTCAGATAATAATAGTGGATCGCCACCGGATAATAAAACGTCGCGCACTTGCGGTGTTTTTTCTAAATACTCAAAGGCAGCTTCCCACTGCGTCTCGAGGTGTTGCTCGCCGACGCCGGAAACCACCCGGCTGCGGGTGCAGTAACGGCAATACGATCCACAGCGATCAGTCACTAGGAATAAGACACGATCTGGATATCGATGCACCAGCCCGGGCACCGGCATGTGAGAATCTTCACCACATGGATCCGCCATTTCCTGTGGATCATCCCAAGTTTCCTCTACACGCGGGATGACTTGGCGGCGAATCGGGCAATTCGGGTTGTTTTTGTCGATCAGGTTGAAAAAGTGTGGGGTGATGGACATGGCGAGCCGCGTGCCTGAAAGCAGAATCCCAGCGCGTTCCTCCTCGGTCAGCTGAATGTGGCGCTCAATGCCCTCGAGTGACTTAACGGCATTTTTCAGCTGCCATTTGTAGTCACCCCATTGGTCCATCGCTTCGATGGGCCAGTAACCAGGTGAATGTGAGTGAAAGTTAGTATCAATAGGGCCCTCTGTTTGCATTGACGGCGACTATAGATAGCAAACGTTTCTTGTCAAAGAATGTGCAGCACGAATTCCCATGTCTGGTTTCGCGGCTTGACCTGACGGCGAAAAATGACAGATTGAAATCATGAATTGCCGTTCTCTTATCTATATGGGTTTTGCCTCAGTGCTGGTCGCTTCGTGTGCCACCGAGCGCACCGTGACGACTAGAAAAGTGCAGTCGAAAGATGGATTTGGTGATAAATACACCACTGACGTCAAAATGACCACTCAAGAGGATGGCAGCGTGAAGGTGGAAAATGGCAAGCGCAGCCAGTACGATCGCAATTCGAATAACAAATACGGCAACAACTTGCCATTTGGCAGCCAAGACTACGCCGCTAAAGATCGTGGAAGATCTAGCTGGAACGGCAATACAAAATATAACCAAGGGAAGTCGTACCAAGGAAATACAACAAGCAACTACGGCAACGAGTCGCCAGCATTCCTCAACTACCAATCACAAGCCAATGCCCAAGGGCAGACAGCATACGGGT
Organism: Persicirhabdus sediminis; assembly: GCF_016595495.1. Lineage (GTDB taxonomy): Bacteria > Verrucomicrobiota > Verrucomicrobiia > Verrucomicrobiales > Akkermansiaceae > Persicirhabdus > Persicirhabdus sediminis. Next base: position 639,534 of record NZ_JAENIM010000039.1, on the reverse strand, counting down.
CAGATAAAGGATATAGCACCGGTAGTTATTCGTCGCGGTCAACTTCTACCACTCAGCAAAAACGCATGCGCACACAGCAGGACGCCGCGAGCGCGTCTACACAAAAGACATTTGCTCAGCCAAGCATCACCAACTGGAAAGATCAACAATCCGGCGGCATGAGCATCAGTGAGACCAGCTCGATGATGGGCCGTTAGCCGTTAAAAATTATCTCATTCACTGGCCACAGCCAGATGACAAAAAATCCGCGCCGCTGAGTCCAGCAGCGCGGATTTTTTGTGCCTGATAGAACGCAGGGAATTATCCAGATGGCAGCAATAACTGGGGCTGGCGAGAAGTTTTTGTGTCATCATTTTATCTATTTCATATTAAAATATTGTTTCATTAGATGCTTATTTTTAGGTGATTAATCCATTTGATAGAGTAGTTTGAAAAGCACGTATGCCAGCTGGAATCCACCGTTTCATAAGCAATACAGGGGATTCAGCGGCGCTGTACTAATGACAACCTAATCATGAGTAGTCATTTTTGATTAGGGGATGTCGACAATTAGTTAACCAGACAAAATATGTTTAAAAAAACAATCACAGCAACTGCAGTAGCAGTAGCATTGGCCGCTCCAGTATATGCGGAATTAGATGGTGACCTTAGCCTTGGCTACGTGAGCGAGTATTCATTCCGTGGTCTCAGCGACTCACTGGGCGCAAACCAAAATGGCATCGGCGCCACTGCGAACATTGGCTACTCATTGTCAGATGAATTCAGATTAGTTGGTAGTGCCACAGCAGCTGGCCTTCCATCAGCTGGTGTTGGTCAGATCGACGGCCACAACCTTTACAGTGCAGGCTTCCAGTACCAGCTGGAAGGATTCACATTCGAGCTCGGCTACATGTGGCAGGCGTTCTACACTGACGGATCACCAGCTCACACTGGTGAAGTTTACGGTCGCGCGAGCACAACTTGTGCTGTCACCGGCATCGATCTCTCATTGTTAGCTGCTTACGATACACAGCGCCTCGAAGGTACATACATCGAGCTGGGCGCAGGCAAAGGCTACGAGCTCACAGCCAATGTGGACGTGCGCCTCGACGCTGGCATTTCAGCTGCCTACAACTACTGGACTGAGAGCGACGGCCTCAACCACGCGTTCATCACGCTGTCCGCACCTATCGCAGTGACAGAGAATCTAACGCTGTCACCATTCATCAGCTACACCTATGCATTTAGCGCCATCGACAACGATTACTCCAAACTTCTTGGTGGAAATGTTAGCGAAGGAGAAGAGTTCATTTACGGTCTCTCTGCTAGCGTAAAATTCTAACTACCAATACACATTGATCAACCCTCTGGCTGACCCCATTCAGTCAGAGGGTTTTTTCTCATTTGTCCTACAAAATGAACGTTTTAAGATGCTGATTTAACCGCGATTTTACTTTCATATTAGTCGACTTGCTCCTTATAAAAAATCCGCCCGATACCCCGAGAGAAGCTTCTTAAATACCCGATTACATGAACGATTTGTTAAGTCAATGTGAGGCCAATATTCAACAGGCTTACCGCGAATATCAGCAAGATCCTAGCGAGCTGAATGGCGAGTCTAATCGCACGCAACTTAGCTTTCATCTAGCAAAGTATTTTGCCTGCCATGGCGACAAGATAGCTAACGGTACTGTGGTGTGGGGCAGGCTTGTTAGCTTGGAACGCGACTTGCAAGACATGTCTAGCCAGCGTGGCGCGGCAGTGTATGCACTGGCACCATCAGAGCAGGCGCCAGATTACCTCGAAGAACTTGCCTATAAAATTTCTGTGCTCAATACTTCGGCTAAACGAGCCACTGAGCTGAAGGAAATTGCTGAGTACGTCGACAGCAAGGAAGAATCAACCTGTGGCATCAAGGTGCCAGAAAAAATCAGCCCGCACATCGACTGCGGTTATTCTAAACTTCAACTCAACGAAGGGGACCTGCCGCAGGGTAAACGTGAAGTTTATGCATTCCCGATGGTGCTGCAGGTAGATGACGACAAAAAATCCAGCAAAGTGACTGTGGTGCCAGCGGAATTGTGGCCTAGCTACTTGCTGCAACTGTGGCAGTCGTAAGCAGCTAGACATTTCTAGCTGAGACTAACTTACGCTTGGTTTTTATAAATTCGAGTCACTCGTGGAGTAATCCCAGTGAGCACATCCCAAGCGATGGTGTTAGCTTGAGCCGCCACTTCCGAGACCAGTTTATTCTCGCCGAACAGCTCGACTTCGTCACCTGGTTGACACTGAGGAAGATGGCTAACATCCACCATGATTTGATCCATGGTCACGCGCCCGAGGATTGGGCATTCCGTTTGGTCAATCATCACCGAAGCGCCAGCGACATTGGATAGCGCGCGTGGAAATCCATCACCGTAACCGGCGCCAACAGTAGCGACTCGGCTGTCTTTTTCAAGAATCGCGCTGCGACCGTAGGAAATGCTGTGGCCAGCTGGCAGCTCACGCACAATAGAAACACGTGATTTCAGCGCCATCACAGGGGTTAGCTGCGATTGATAGTCGGGCAGCGGGGAAATCCCGTAGAGCATCAAGCCTGGGCGACATAGGTTGCAGTACTTGGATGCGAAATCTAGCAAGCCAGCGCTGTTGGATAAGTGAATCCACTTGAATGACTCAGCGCCGCCGAGATCTTCTATGAGTTGGTCAAATCTAGCAAATTGATCGAGAGTGAATTCTCTATCTTCATCCGCGCTAGGCAGGTGTGAGCCAATGCCCTCGATGATCAAATTAGGAACAGCTCGCAGCTCGTCTATCTGCTCGACTAACTGGGCTGGCAAAAATCCACCGCGACCCATGCCGGTATCCACGGTGAGATGTACGGGTAATTTTTTCTCAGTGTTAGCTAGCTGGCCGTGAAGCTGTTGATTCAGCTGGCTGAAATGGTGGGCTTCAGCGAGATTAGAGATACTTGCTGTCCACCCATGATAGACGATTTCCTCACGCTCATCAGGAAATGTTGGACCCAGTAGATAGATGGGAGTTTGAATTTCCGCCTGAGTCAACTTACGCGCCTCAATCACGCTAGCCACGCCAATGTAGCTGAGTCCTTGATCTTCTAGCGACTTAGCCATGGTGACTGCTCCGTGTCCGTAGGCACCCGCCTTCATAATTGCCATGATGTTCATGCCGCTGTGCTGTTTGGCGAAATTGAGGTTATGGCGCAGCTGGGCGAGGTCGATTTCCGCCCATGTACGAGGCGGTGAGCTAGGTATCTTGGTCACGCAGCTATTATTGCCTAATAATTGCAAAAGACAAAAGTCGAAAGCTTGCCAAATGACCAGAATCGTTCAGTGTGTGGCCACAAAGAATAGATTTATGTTTCAAGCATCCAGTTTATCACCAGAACAAGTTGAGCAGATTTCCCAGTGGATCGATGGCGGCTGCCAGCTCGCCGAACTCCAAAAGAAAATCGATGCTGAGTTAGGCATTCGCATTACCTATATGGATACACGATTTTTAGTGTCCGACCTGGGACTAGAGATCAAATCACCAACTGAAGAAAAAGTAGCCGCAGACGCACCGCTGCAGCAGAAAGTTGCCACCGGCCACGTCACCGTGTCAGTGGATGAAATTGTCAAGCCGGGCGCACTCGTTAGTGGTCAGGTGGAATTTGCTGACGGTGAGCGTGCCATTTGGTATCTCGACCAAGAAGGGCGCCTCGGGCTCGATGCCGACACACCGGGCTATCAGCCTAGCGAAAATGATGTGATGAGTTTCCAAACCCAGCTGCAATCGCTGCTGCAACAACAATAAATGATCATCATGGTGAGCAAAAAATGGACATTAATGGCGACGCTCAGCATGAGCATGATCGCGGGCACCTGCCTAGCTGGCACGCAAAAACAAGCGCAGCAGTTAGTTGATGACCATCAACTGCTAGTGCGCAGCTGGGAGCGCAAGATGAAGGCGGCAACCACGCTGGAGCAACAGCAAGCGCTGCAGGAGAAATATCCCAAGATTGATTATTTCTCCCGCCGCATGAAGGCTGAGCTGCAGGGTGAATTGACCAATGACTGGACATTAGATTATTCGGCTTGGTTATTGATTCACGACCAATCGATGACCGTGTCTCAGGTGAAGCTGCTAACCAATGCAGTGAAAAATAATCATTTGCTGAGTCCAAAAGTGGGCAAAATCTGCCTCGCCATGGCATTAATGCCTCTACCAGAAGGCACGGATGCGCTGCAGCAAGTGGCGCTGCGCCGTGAGTTTTCAGAAACCATCCGCTCGGTACACGAAAAGAACCCAGATAAAATTGTCAAAGGTCAGGCGGCCTTGGCGCTGGCCTTGATGATGGGGGATGTGGGGGATGCTAGTTTTGGCGTGCGCGAGCGACTCACATTGCTGCGCGAAGCCATCACCGAAAGTGCCGATGTGAAATTTTTTAATACCACCGTGGGCCAGCTGGCGAGCGAGGAAGTTTATATCATCACCTATCTATCAAAAGGTCGCCAAGCACCAGAAATCAATGGCCCTCTGAGTAATGGACAGATGAAAAAACTGTCTGATTACCACGGCAAGGTAGTTTGTTTGTATTTCTGGTCGTCACAAGATGACAACATCGCGCAGACGCTGGAGATGATGCGCGGGCTGAAAAGTAAATATGAAGGTCAGCCATTTGAGCTGCTCGGCGTCAATGTGGATTCACCCCAACAACTTGCTCTGGTAGAAAAAGAAGCTATCGCAACTTGGGATAACTTCACTGATGCGCAGCGTAAAATCTCACAACAATACCGCATCAAAAATTGGCCAACATGCATCGTGCTAGACAAATCTGGCGTCATTCGCTTCAAAGATTTCCCAAGCGCATTCATGGCAATGAGCATTGAAGACCTGCTCAGAACCAAATAGTTAACAAGATCTGTTATTTCCAGCTGGCTGGGTTCGGCCAGCTGAGTCATTTTCAATCTATCACCTCCGTCTAGCTGGAGGTGATAGATTTCTTGATTCGGCGAAACGTTTCGCTAACTTGGGGTTATGCATTCATTGCTCCAACCAGCCATTGGCAACCTAACGCTTACTTTTGCCATCGTCGGCAGCCTCACTATCAGTGCGCGCGGCGAGATCGACGAGGAACTGGCTGCAAGCCCACCGGTGAATGAGGAAAAACGTAGTTTCCACGATCCGCTTGATGGTTGTTTTGACCTCAGCGAATTCATCAAAGAACCGCTGGGTTTTGTGCCCGTGGTGATGCCAATTACCGAGCCCGCAGTGGGTTACGGTGCTGGCGGCGCGTTGGTTTTTATTTCTCCTAACGAGCCGACTAGCAGCGGCCAATACGTTCGCCCGAACCTGACCTTGCTCGGTGGCATGGCGACAGAAAATGGCACGCGCGGATATTTTGGCATGCACATTGGTTCGTGGTTTGAAGATAAACTGCAAACTCGTGTGGCGGTTTACGATGTTTCGGCTAACCTCGATTTTTACAGCATTGGTGACATCGACCTCAATGGTGACGTCGGCTACAACCTAGATACCCGCGGGATTTTTCTCGAAGGCATGTATCGGGTAGGCGAGAGCAAGTGGATGCTTGGTGGTTCTTACGATTATTCTGAAACCAAAGCGAAATTTGATATCCCGAACTTGCCCGGATTGTCGCAGCTGGAAAAACGAAATAATTTTGGCGGTCTCTCGGTGATTGTTGATTACGACTCGAGGAATAATTTCTTCACACCTACTGGCGGGGTGAATTTTGAGACCAAATATACTTTTTTTGACCCTGCGCTGGGCAGCGACGATGAATTCCAGCTACTTGACCTCACCTTGATGAACCACCACCAATGGTGTGATAAGTGGACATTTAGCCTGCTGGCTAGCTACCAGGAAAGTTTTGGCGACGCACCATTTTACCGCCAACCCTACGTCAGCTTGCGAGGTGTGCCGATGCGCAAATATCAAGCGAATCGTGTGGCCTTTTCTGAAGCTGAGCTGCGTTGGCAATTTCTCGATCGTTGGTCATTGTTGGGATTTGCCGGAATTGGCGTAACTAATGATACGACTGGCATGCGCGACCGCACTGATGATGTGGTGGCTGGAGGATTTGGTTTCCGTTATCTGATTGCCCGCGAAGTTGGTCTGCACATGGGCGCGGACTTGGCATTCAGCGAAGAGACAACGGCATTTTACATCCAGTTTGGCAATGCCTGGATGAAAGAGTAGCGGGGGAATAAAAAATCCCACCGGCCAGATGGCGCGGTGGGATGGAAATTTTCCAGCTGACTCGAGTGACCCAGCTGGAAATAAATGAATTAGGTTGCTTGCTCGCCGCGAGCCATCACCACTTTACCTGTGCGAACGGTCTCGATGACGTCGAACTGGCTAGTGAACATGCTCAGGGCTGCGTCCACTTTTGAGCTATTGCCAACGATCATCGCCACCATAGATGTAGGCGTGAGGTCGACGGTTTTTCCAGCGAAGTGGTCGATGATGTTCAGCGCGTCGGTGCGCTCTTTTGGGCCGGCGAGGAATTTGACCAAAAGAAGTTCTTTGGCAACGGCGTCGGCTTTGGTGTGCTCGAAGCAATGAATCACGTCAACCAGCTTGGTAACTTGTTTGATGATTTGATCGAGTCGGCTAGGATCACCGCTGATGCCGATGGTCATGCGCGAGAATTTAGGATCGCGACCTTCGGAAACAACCACGGAATCCATGTTGAATCCACGGCGTGCGAATACCTGGCTGATGCGCATCAGCACACCCGGCTGGTTATTTACCAATACAGAAAGCGTATGAATGCGCTTAGGAGTAGAGTCTGACATTTTTTCTAAAATTTGATGTGAGTGAATAAATGCGGGCGAGTGACCTAGGTGGAACCCACTGGTTTTTCCATCTTGTGCTTCGGCGGCTCGATGAGCATGTCTTCGAGGGCCGCGCCAGCTGGAATCATTGGGAAAACGTTATCAGTTTTGATGCACTCGGCATTGATCAGCACTGGGCCTTCAATTTCAAATGCTTTCTCCAGTGTCTTGCGCACATCAGCTGGACGCTTGATGTTGAATGCTGGGATGCCGTAGGCGCCAGCTAGCTTAACAAAATCTGGGTTACCTTCGAGGTCTACACCAGACTCACGGTTATCAAAGAACAACTCCTGCCACTGGCGAACCATGCCGAGGTAGTGGTTGTTGAGAACCAGAATCTTCACTGGCAGCTTGTGAATCACTGCAGTAGACAGCTCAAATAATGTCATTTGGAATCCGCCGTCACCACAGATGGCAACTACATCTTCACCCGGGCGACCAAAGGCGGCACCAATAGCAGCAGGGAAACCAAAGCCCATAGTGCCTGCGCCGCCAGATGACAGCCAGTTATTAGGTGCGGATGAGCGGTAGAACTGAGCGGCCCACATCTGGTGCTGACCAACGTCGGTGCTGATGATCGCTTTACCTTCAGTGATGTCATTGAGTTCGTCGATGACTTGCTGCATGCGCAGACCACCTTGTTTGCGGTAGCCCAGCGGGTATGTTTTGCGGTTTTGATTTACCGTCTGCATCCATGCTTCGGTATCCAGCTGGCTGGCGTACGCATCGAGCTGAGTGATAGCATCTTTAGCATCACCAACGATGGTCACGTCAGGAACAATCATTTTATTCATCTCAGCTGGATCGATGTCCACGTGGATGATTTTTGCATTGGCGCCAAATTTGTCGACTTGACCAACAATGCGGTCGTCAAATCGTGAGCCGATGTTGAGGATCAGGTCAGCGTCGCAGATGGCTTTGTTGGCGTAGGCGGTGCCGTGCATGCCGAGCATACCAAGTGCCAAATCGTGTGATTCAGGAATCACACCTTTACCAAGCAATGTGGTGGTTACCGGGCAGTTGAGTTTTTCAGCGTAAGCAACGAGCTCGTTTTCCGCGCCGGAAATCAAAATCCCGTGACCAGCGAGAATCACTGGCTGCTTAGCTTGGCTGATCAGAGCAGCAGCGGCGGCGATGGCCTTGCTGTCGATCAGGTGAGATTCTTCATCAGCTTTGTAACCTGGGATGTCGAGCGCTGGGTTGAGGTCACCAGTGAACTCACCTTGTGAGAAGTTCTTAGGAATATCAATCAACACAGGACCTGGACGACCGGTTGTCGCTACGTGAAATGCCTCGCGAGTGATGCGCGGGATGTCATTTGTAGAAGTGATCAGGTAGTTGTGCTTACAAACTGGCATGGTGATACCAAAGATGTCGGCTTCCTGGAAGGCATCCAGCCCGAGCATCCATGATACTTGCTGTCCGCAAAGCACGACCATTGGTACGGAATCCATCTGCGCGGTCATCAGACCAGTAACAGTATTTCCGGCGCCTGGACCTGAAGTTACGAGCACGACACCTGGTTTTCCAGTTGCGCGTGCGTAGCCGTCAGCCATGTGGCAGGCTCCTTGTTCGTGGCGGGTGAGGACGAATTTGATCTTAGTGTCTACTGTCTCCAGGGCATCAAAGATAGGAATGGCCGCACCACCGGAATATCCGAAGATGTGATCAACGCCTAAATCGTCGAGTGTTTTTACCAGCGCCTGTGCGCCGTCTAAATTTACATTACTCATAGCAACATTGCGGTTTGCGAGAGAAACTTCTCACAATGTGAATAAATGTAAATCGAAAATTAAGGAAATCTGACTAAATCACGCTAATCACGTGTTTGAAAATGGCAAAAATTGGGAAATTCGGCAAAAACCAGCAATTTCACCAGCTAGCTGATACGTGAAAATGCCACGCAGTGCAGCAAACCACCAAATCCGAAGGCATTATTAAGTGCTAGATGAATTTCAGCTGGCTGGAATTTCTGCGATACTTGGATCGGAGCGAGTTTGGGATCGAGTTCTTGTAATCCCACGGTGGCTGGAATCGCTTGATTTTTCAGCGACAGACAGATCTGGCACGCCTCAATGGCTGAGCTAGCGCCAAGCGTATGGCCAATAGCACCTTTTAATCCGTGAACGTAGGGGGAGTCACCAAAGATTTGGTGAATGGCGCGCGCTTCATTGATGTCATTCTGCTGGGTACAGCTAGCGTGTGCGCTGATGAAATCAACCTCATCCAGCTGGGCCCCAGCTAGTTTTACCGCTTGCTGCATCACACGCACCACTGGCTGAGCGCTCGGTTCGGGAGTGGTCATGTGGTAGGCTTCGCAGCCAGCGCCAGCGGATAAAACCTCCGCGTAGATGGTGGCTCCACGCGCCACGGCGTGTTCATATTCCTCAACAATCAAGGTGCCGGCACCTTCAGCCATGACAAATCCATCGCGCTCGACATCAAATGGTCTTGCCGCGCCTTTGCGGCTCATCGTGCGGATGCAATCCATCGCCTGAAATGTGGTTGGCGCAAGGGGAGCTTCAGCTGCACCTGCAATCACCACCTTAGCGGAACCAAGACGAATCATATTAAGAGCATCGGCAATCGCTGCATTGCCAGCGGCACAGGTATTATTATTCACCTGCACCGGCCCGTGGATCTGATGCGCAATGGCAATATGTCCAGCTGCCGAGGCCGAGAGGATTCTAAATGGCAATGATGGGGGGATTTTGTCAGCTGGTTGGCCAATGTCGGCCTCAGCGGATGAAAGCCCACCCGCAGCTGACCCGTAAGAAATGCCCACATCGTAGGTATTTTCCATCTCCGCTGGGCAAATGCCCGCATCTTCCAATGCCAGCTGGGTTGACGCCAAGGCCAGCTGAGTGAAGCGATCGAGCCGTTTTGGCCGCACGCTGTGGGGAAATTGGAAATTTGTGATATCTACACGGTGGCAGTGTGGCGCGGAATGATCGCGAGTCACTGGCGCTGGCTGATACTCAGCCATTTTTTCATCCACCAATGCCTGCCAAAACGACTGCGCACCCAGCCCAATAGAAGTGACGGGACCGAGACCGGTGATGACTGCGCGCGATGTGTGGATTTTTGCCATGTCGAACTGGCATGTTCATTCACAGCAAATCACCGAATGTCAACCCAGATGCGCCAGCTTAGCGTGATATTTCTTAACTCAACAAGAAATCCCACAGAACTTAAGAAAAATATGTCCGTGGCGAATGGATTCACTACCAGCGAGTTCGTTAGTAATAGTGGGGGTGTTTCGCAAATCGGACGTGACATGGCACGTAGATTTATCCATTTATTAATGCGTATGGACGAATCAAGCAATCAGCCAACTACACAGCCTGAAAAAAAACGTCCCATGACAGCCGCTGAGCGCAAACGCAAATCGCGCATGCGCAAAAGAACTAGTGATTTCAAAACCGTCACCATCGAGCTGGATCCACACACGGCGGGAATTTTGCTCTCTGAAGCCAGATCAGCAGGGGTGCCTTTGAAAAATTACATCGAGCAGAAGCTCAAACCAGCTGAATAATCGACAACAAACTGGATAGCCCAACGGGGCTACGGTCATATTTGTCTATTCTAATTTGTTTAAAACGAGCTGCTTTATCAAACAACTGTTGCCTTTCACTTGCTCAGAATTGGCGCAGAACTTGTCGATTGACTGTGAAACAGTTGTCTCGTGCAGGCATTCGCCCAGTCAGCTATAAACGGCGCTTTCCCATCACAAATGCGGTAAAACGATTAGCCGAATGCACTTGATTCAACGAGAGGGACTAACTAAATTCATTTGCGCAATGAAAACCCTCATCACATTCCTCAGCATGCTGGTGGTCGCCATTTGGTTCTCACCATCAAATGACCCATTAACCGTCATCCTCGTATTCTGCATCTTGGCGTCCGTCGCCGTGCTCAGCTCATTCATCAAGGAACTGCGAAGATTCAACCGCAGACAATCAAGCACTGAGACCGTCAGCTAGCGATAGCAGGGCAGAAAATCACAGCCTCTCAACACCTGGCGGCAAGTAGTCCTCAGGCATAGGTTCAAGCAGTGGTCTTTTTTCCTCCGGCTTATCTACGGATGATTCCTCGGCCTCAGATTCGTCTTCGAAAAAGTAGCTGGCATCATCTTCGTAGACATAGTCATCATCTAAAAAGTCATCGCCGTAACCAAAATCCTCAAATAGCTGGGCCGCTTGCTCCATCTGGTTGTTCTGGTAGCTGGCGGTAATTGCCGTGATGCTGAGCGTGGCTGCGATGCTGATAAGTGCAAAGATGATGCCTATAATTCTCATTAAATGAAATCAGTGATGGGTGATGGTCAGGCTCAAAAACTCGAGGGTTCTTTGCCCTGTAAGGACTTAACAATGATTAAGGAACGGTATACAGCTTGTCCAGCGAGAAACGTTCGTTTACCAAAGATAATTTCATTCACTGGCTGACTAGGCGACATGCAGGCCAGTCTGCATAGTAAATACCACGCATTACATATATTGTGTGAACTTATAGAAATACCCAAAACAAGGGGTGTATTGTTTCATCCAGCTAGCTTCATTGCTTTCAGCCTTATGCTTGCACGCATGTATTGACCCAGAATTTCAAATCGAGCTTGATTCTAACCGCTCCAGCTGATCAGTTTTCTGCATGCGCAAAGCCGACGATCTTGAATCAGCCGACGATCATTCTTCAGATCATACACGCGCCAAGAAATCACTCTCATGGCTCAAGGCCTCTCTGCGCTGCGCCATTGGTTTTTCCATTCTTCTCGTTGTCACCATTGTCGGCTCACATTACTGGATGAAACGCAGCTGGGAAAATTATCGTGTCCAACTCGAATCCCGCGGTGAAATTCTCGATTACCAAAAGCTCGTTGATTCCGTGCTGGCCAATCATCAAGCTGGCGAAAATTTGGCCGATGCTGAGTTATTGGCTACCAAGCGCTTTGAATCAGACGCCGACATCGCCCAATTGTTCAACGAGTTTCTTCATATCAACTCCCAAAGCTCATTTTACGACCCTCTCTGCAGCCCAATAAATTCTCCTGGCCAATACGACTTCACCGATTGGTCCAGCCAATTTGGCAAACAAAATACGGATCATGAGCTAGCCGCGCGCGAACTCATCGAAGCGTGCAAAACATCAGTCGGGCTACTTGCTGAACTAGCCGCAAGCATCGACTCCTGCTCCTATTTGCTGGAGCCTCACTACGGGCAATCCATGGCGGGCACTATGCAGCTCTTCGAATACTGCTATATTTCAGAAAAATTGGCCTCAGTTCAACTCGCGCTTGGAGAAACTGATGCCTGCATTGAAGAAATTGCGCGCTTCAACAAGCTATCTCACATGTATACTCCCGCTTCTACTATGGTGGATATATCTCTGCTTATGGAGCCACATCGCATTGCAGCTAATCTCGTGTGGCAAGGTTTACGCAATGAACAATTCACCAGTAGCCAGCTGGACCGATTGGCTGAAATTTACCATCACGACTTCGATTCAATCAAGATCTATACCCAGACTATGCGTGCCGAGCGCGCTTGGGGCCTCGGATTGCTTGAATATCCAGCCGAGCTGGAAAGATCTTTTGATCAGGCTGAGCTGCGTCTGTTTCTCTACTTGAAAGCGAAATTTCTTCATGAAGCCACTAAGTTCACCCAGTCGTTAATCGATGCCTGCGAAGCAAATCCAGACGGCCAGCCAGAAGCTCAAGTTGCGCAAATCGCCAGCCTATTCATGCAAGCAGCCGCTAGAATGAAAGACGCGCCATCATGGATGGCCTGTCGATAAGTGGCTATCTAAGTCAATAGCACTCGGCTCAATGAGTGTATTATCAGCGCTGGTGACAATGGATCATTTACACCATGCAACCAAAACAGCCATTGCGCTGGAGCGATACAAAATGCAACACGGTGATTATCCAGCTGAGCTCAGCCAGTTGGTGCCAGAATTTTTACCAAAGCCCCCTATTTCTCCTCTGACTGGCTCGCCCTTCAGCTACCAGCTGGAAAATGGCACACCGGTGATTAAATCACCAGACCTCACTGAGTATCCAGATCTTGAATGGATCTTTGAAACATGTGCGGTCGACTGGCGTCATCGCCGATAATTCTCCCTATCCCAAAATGAAAAAAACCACTACCCGCATGGAAATTAACCAAATCCCGGTTGATTCTCAGAATATCCTTAGTCGCGCTCACCCTGCTCGTCATAGCTGGCATTATTATCGTCAGAAAAGCTCACTATGACTGGGCAAAACTGCAAACCGAACTGGCTGATCGTGGTGAGTTTCTCAACCTTGCCGATCACCAAAAATCCAGCCAGCCAGCCGGGAAAAACCTCGCCGACTCGCCATTCTGGAAAGAATTCGCCAGCGCTGATAACGAGCTCATCACCAATGGTCCGTCATCACTAGACACAAAATACAGCCCCCGCAGAGCTGCTACTGATCCCTGTGCAATACCAGCTTATAGCTTTCATTCAATCTGGACCGGTCATCGACCACCACATGGACAAGAATCAAGTTACGAACAAGGTGCAAAGGTCTACTTGGCGCAAACAAAGCCGCTAGCTGGTTTGGTTGGCTCATATCGTCAGGCACTTTTGCAGGCAGATTTTATCAATACCGTAATCATCAAAGATGGTGAGCTACAAAGCAGCGCGCCGCTGACGTATAAAATCAAAGCGATGAACCAATTATTGGCGCGACAATGCTCTGCACATTTGGTTCTTGGTAATCATGGACAGGCATTTCAGCTGATGGTGACATTAGCCGAGTCGCTCAATTTGCCGCGGGTTAATGGCAATGCTGTCAAAACTTTACTCGCTGCCGCAGGAAAAAGCAGCCTGTGCGCATTGGTTCGTCAGGCCATCGATAGCCAGGCATTTTCAGCCAGCCAGCTAGCTGAGCTGGATCGCCATTTTGCCGCAGTCGCGCCTGCACCCGAGGCCATCGTCGCGATGATGCGCAGCGAGCGCTGCTTCAATCTCGGCGCAAAAATGTACACCGAAGATGATTTTGCCGACCCTGATGATGACGAAGGTTGGAAGTGGCTCGGGCAGCTGGTTGATCCATTTTACAAGATCAACGTGACTACACGCACGCAAGACATGATTGATGACATCGTGCAAAACCAAGCAGCTGGAGAAGTTTTGTTACACGAGTTTATTGAGCAACAAAACAGCGGCTGGATGAGACCGCTAGCCGAACATCTCGGCGACCAGGCACTTTTTGCCCATGTTTTTGGCGGCTTGAAATATTTGCAGTCGACCAATCAAATCACCATGGCGCGCATAGCCATTGCCATTGAGTTGCATCGTTTAAAAACCGGCAGGTTCCCTAGCGCGCTCAGCCAGCTGGAGGGTGAATATTTCACCAAAACTCCAGTAAGCGCCTATGACGGTACTCCCTTTCGCTACCAGCTAATCGCCGGGCGACCAGAAATCGACTACTCACCACCGACTGCGCTACAAGCCAGTAAACTGAAAGTAGAGGAAAAAGATATCAGCTGGAAAATCAACCAGCTAAAACAGTGAGTGCCGCGAGTATCACTAGTGCACCGGATTACATCTCAAATCAAATTTGAACAAAGCGAAAGACGACTTTTTTCATGTCTTGTGAGCAGTATATATATTTAAACGAGGTGCTTGGGTTTGGCTCATCAAAATGTCTAGGGTTCTCACCAAGAAAATCAACATGGGCCTCTATCTCGTAGGAACCCGGAGAGCTCTCATGGAGATTGAGATCATTGATTAATCTCTTACAGTCCTCAGCTGCTATATTGAATCGTATCGTGCACTCGCCGTCGGCTAACCCCCAGCCTGCAGAATAAGAGATCAACTCCATACCGCTCACACTGGCTGGAATGTCATTGCTTATTCTTTCCCTGAAGGCCTCTTCGGCAGTGGCTGTTTTTGTACTGCCCAAATAGCTCAATAGACAAATCCCGCCGATCGCAAAAATGACAAACCCCACCACTGTGCAGATAAGCAAAATGAATATTCTGCCAATGATATTTGATAACTTAATCATAAGCTAAACTAGTTCCGCGACCGTAGCGTTAACGCTAGGAATCGGTTTTGGCAGCAGGATGAATACAAAAACTAAAAAGGCGACGATGCCGCCGATCACGGCAATGGCATCTCCAGTGTGCGGTGGGTAATTTTCCAGCTGGCTGGCAAAGCGAGTCAGCATCGCATCAGCCAGCTCGACCAAGGCATAAATGAATGCCAGCGTGGTAAGCAAAATCGTGCCCTTTTCGATTCGCTTGGCAATGCGGCAGCCACCCACGCCGCGCTTGAAGGTGATGTGACTGAAAATGAGTAGTGCTAGGGAGATAAGGTAGGCCATGGTAGTGGGATGGTTTGTCGCGACAAAATACGCCGCAGCGGTGTGTGAAAATTTATTCCATCAAGGAAAATAACTTTCAGCAAGCCAAATGACCCGCAAGACAACTGACAGCTGAACCAGGCAAAAATCTCAACACAATGGATGGTGAAACGAACATCACCAGCTTTTGCATCTCATGTAGAAACTAGGGTTCACGAGCATCACCATCACATGCAGCTTATTCAGCGACTCGGCCTCGTGTAGATGCTCGAACCATTCGAGTGCACGCACCAAGTCGGGCCAGTCGAGTGCGTCTGTAAAATTCTCCCCCTGCTGAATTCTGTCAATTTCAGGCAAAGCATCAATCCATCCATGCACGGACTATCCCCAATCCTCATCGTCAAAAGTACCTGTACAGTACAGATACTTCCAGCTGGCTGACTCTCAAGCGAGTCCCATGCAAATTCGTGTGCAAGAAGTCGGGCTCATCAGTTTCACGAGCATCATGAGTATCACAAGCTTATGCATCTCATGCAGCAACTAGGGATCGTGCAGATACTCAACCATTCGAGCCATTCAAGCGCATGTGGCGAGTCGAGTCAGTCGGAAAAATTCTCCCCCTGCTTCATCTGCCAATTTCAAGCAAAGCATCAATCCATCCATGCGCGGACCATCCCCAGCCCAGATCGTCAAAAGTACCTGTATAGTACAGATACTTCCAGCTGGCTGACTCTCAATCGAGCTCCATGGAAACTCATGAGCAGTCTAGTCAAACTCACCAGCTTTTGCATCTCATGCAGCAACTAGGGTGACGAGCATCACCATCATATACAGCTTATTCAGCGACTCGGCCTCGTGTAGATGCTCGAACCATTCGAGCGCATGCAGTCAGTCGAGCCAGTCGAGCGCGTAGGAAAAATTCTAGTCCAGCTGAGTCCGTCAATTTCAAGCAAAGGATCAATCCATCTGCGCGGACCATCACCAGTCCAGATCGTAAAAAGTACCTGTATAGTACAGATACTTCCAGCTGGCTGACTCTCAATCGAGATCTATGCCAATTCGTGTGCAAGAAGTCGGGCTCACCAGTTTCACGAGCATCATGAGTATCACAAGCTTATGCATCTCATGCAGCAACTAGGGATCGTGCAGATGCTCAACCATTCGAGCCATTCAAGCGCATGTGGCGAGCCGAGTCAGTCGGAAAAATTCTTCCCCTGCTTCATCTGCCAATTTCAAGCAAAGGATCAATCCATGTGCGCCGACCACTCCCAGTCCACATCGTCAAAAGTACCTGTATAGTACAGATACTTCCAGCTGGCTGACTCTCAATCGAGATCTATGCCAATTCGTGTGCAAGAAGTCGGGCTCACCAGTTTCA
>NZ_JAENIM010000039.1:230658-622938 GCF_016595495.1 Persicirhabdus sediminis | reverse complement strand
TGTATAGTACAGATACTTCCAGCTGGCTGACTCTCAATCGAGATCTATGCCAATTCGTGTGCAAGAAGTCGGGCTCACCAGTTTCACGAGCATCACGAGTATCGCAAGCTTATGCATCTCATGTAGAAACTTGGGCTCGTGCAGATACTCAACCATTCGCCCATTCGAGCGCATGTAGCGAGTCGAGTGCGTCGGAAAAATTCTCCCCCTGCTTCATCTGCCAATTTCAAGCAAAGGATCAATCCCTCCACGCGCGGACCACTCCCAGTCCAGATCGTAAAAAGTACCTGTATAGTACAGATACTTCCAGCTGGCTAGGATACAGCTTGTTTCTGCCTGCATGGTGTGAATCGGCCTCTGGGGTTTTGGTGAGAATCAGCTGGATTACCATTCACAGATTGGCGGTGAAATCAGCGTATTTTGGTAATCTTAATTATAAATAATTAATGAACATTGTGACTTGTCACAGCTCGTTTTCGCTGTCAGATTTTGCCACGAGCAAACCGCAATCCATTTTGCATCATTCGTCACCTCCGGCAGACACACTGGATTTGTTCAAAACTCACATCAAGCAAGCTTATCACCAGCACATTGAAATCGGTATTACCCGCAGAGCTAAATACAAAAAACCTACACTATAGGCATGAGATGACTAACAGATGGGATTTTCAACATGCCGATTTGTCACCAATAATGAACAGGCCGGCGTCGAAGCCAGTTGACAGACCCATCATGTACGATTTGGGCTGAATGAATGAGCTTGGCTACAGATCAACCATATCTTGACCATCTAGCTGAAGTAAGGATTCCGCCTGTCGCAAATTACTATTTTTTCAGCTGTCGCCATTTATAAAATCGTCGCTAATATTGATAATTCGTGATCTTACGCGTTATATTTACTTATTTTGCATAACTTAGAGCGTGTAATCTTTGCTGAAATCTTGAGTCAGCTATGATGTCGTGGCGCAGCACATAATGATTCGGTGGATTTCAGCCCCGTCACGCTTACTTTATTTAGTAACAATGATGCATAAGTAGACCGCTTAGAGTGACTTAGCACTAACGGGGGATTGATTGAAGATTTGTAATACACTCTGCAGGCTGGTGATCGAGCGCCTTGGACGCTGTTGATTTGAGCCTCATGCAAACAAGCTAGCCAATGGGTATCAATAAAGGCCCATCACTTTCTGTTAGCCCCCATGCTCAATGCTTATCCGCGGACCGATTCATCCTAACAGCCGCAGTTTTCTTCTTTAACTTTTCAGCTGGTCGACGATTTGATGAAAACGCGGCCACTCGCCCCTGCGGCATCACATTTGCCCCGTGTCATTTCGCGCTCACCCCGTAAAAGCTAGCTGGAAATCTAGAAATGATGAATATTCTGATCTGAGAAAATTTGATCTCAATCATCAGCTGGCTTACGCGCCGATTGAGGTAATTTGAGCGCGTGACAGGTCACAACGATTACCGACTACGCAGATGCAGAGCCATCGCCTAATAGGCAGAAACCAACATCTCGGCGCCCTGCAGATCGAGGCACAAATACGGACTCGATTTAGCTAGAAATCCAGCTACCGATCGATTCATCACCTACAAACCAATGCCAAGTCATTGACTCATTTAGCTAGAAGGAATCAGCTAGATAATGCGTATCATCCATTGCCGCTCAGTGGAAATTCTGCATCAGACAAAAATTTCTCACCTTTCCCCTCTCGACAAATGAACACATCTCCGTAGTGTACTTGTATTAAAAGTTAACTTTCATCAATCATTACATGGACGATTTTAAACCTGCCCCAGATACACCAGCTGAAGATCTATCACCAGCTGAAGAAACACCAAGCATTAGTAACCCAAGTGGTTTACCTGACGATGACGTAGCAGCGATTGATGAACTGGGTCGTGTTTACCAGGCATTTAAAGACGAGCTAGGCAAAGTCATCATTGGCCAAGAGCAAGTCATTGAGCAGCTGGCGATTGCACTTTTCGCTCGCGGTCACGCGCTGCTTATGGGTGTGCCTGGACTAGCTAAAACGCTATTGGTTTCATCTGTAGCCGAGACCATGAACCTGAGCTTCAGCCGCATCCAGTTTACACCGGATCTGATGCCAGCTGACATTACAGGCACTGACATTCTTCAGGAAGCCGCTGGCGGCAAGCGTCAGTTTGAGTTCATCAAAGGTCCAGTATTTGCCAATCTGGTGCTGGCTGATGAGATCAACCGTGCGCCCGCTAAAACTCAGTCAGCGATGCTTGAGGCGATGCAGGAACACAAGGTGACCGTGCTTGGTGATACCTATAAACTGGCGCCTCCATTTTTTGTATTAGCTACCCAGAACCCGATCGAACAAGAAGGTACTTACCCGCTGCCGGAAGCGCAGCTCGACCGCTTCATGTTCCTTATCGAATTTGAATACCCAAGCCACGAAGAAGAACTGCGCATTGCCCGTGAAACCACAGGCGCTGGCAAAGTCACTCTGGATCACATTTTACACGCCGAGCAGGTCATTGCTTTCCAAGAGCTAGTTCGCCGCGTGCCTGTGCCTGAGCACATCTACGAGTATGCCGTGGAGATCGTGCGCAAAACTCGCCCCGGTCTGGAAACCACTCCGCAGTGGGTGAAAGATTACGTCGGCTGGGGTGCTGGCCCACGTGCGGTGCAGTATCTCATTCTCGGTGCAAAAGCTCGCGCTGCGCTACATGGATCGTACATGGCACGGCTGGAAGACATCGAGGCGGTTGCTCGCCCAGTGCTTAGCCACCGCGTGATCACCAACTTCGCTGCTGAATCTCAGGGCATGAATTCTACCGTCGTGGTGAAACGTCTGGTGGATGAAATGCACGACGGCGCCCAGTAATCGACCCGCAGCAAACCCATACCGGCTGAAAATACTTTCCTGTGAAATACGATTTCCTCGATCATGAAGTTCTTGTGCGACTTGGCATTTTGCCAATGGAGTCGCGCCAGCCGATGTCTGGCAATGTCGCTGGTCGTCACCGCTCGCCGCACCGCGGGTCCTCGGTAGAATTTGCCGAGTACCGCAAGTACGTGCAAGGTGATGATACTCGCCGACTCGACTGGAAAGCCTACGCGCGCTCAGATCGCTACTATATCAAGGAATTTGAAGCGGATACCAACATGCGTGGGTATTTTGTACTCGATTCTAGTGGCTCGATGGATTTCCAAGGAGCCAATGATTCGCGTGTGCAGATGGCGCGCCAGCTGATTGCTCACCTCGCCTACTTGCTGGTCGATCAAGGTGATGCCGCTGGCCTTTCTGTCTGCTCAGATAAAATCAACATCGAAGTGCCACCGAGCCGCCGCGCTGCCCACCTTAACCATATTTTTGATACCCTGGCGAAAACCAAACCAGCTGGCCAAACTGGGCTTGTTGATGCACTGCATCTACTGGCGGACAAACTTCCCCAGCGCAGCATGGTTTTCATCATGTCGGATTTATTCTGCGATACCGAAGAACTAGCCGATGCGCTCCAGCACCTCAAATTCCGCAAACACGACATCGCGGTTTTCCACCTGATTGATCGCGCGGAGATTGATTTCAATTTCCAGCGACCACATCGGTTTGTCGACATGGAAGATAAAACCACGGTGGTAGCTGAGCCGGTATTAATTGCCGACGAATACAAAGCCGCCATGACAGCCTTCCTCCAGCAGGTAGAAATCAAATGTCACGACGTCGCTGCCGATTATCGATTGGTCACCAGCGATCAAAGTTTTGAAAAAGTCATCCACGATTTCCTTGAAGCGCGCATCCGCCGCAAAGGATCCCATTAACAACCCGAGTAACCCAGAAGCCAACGCGTGAGTTTTTTAAATCCAGCCATTCTATGGGGACTGCTAGCTGTCAGCTTGCCGGTGATCATTCACCTGCTCAACCGCCGGCGCCACCGCACTGTGCAGTGGGCGGCGATGGAGTTTCTTCTCAAAGCCACTCGTGAGTCGCGTGGCAAAAAGAAACTCAAATACATCATCATCCTCACCTGTCGCGCGCTGGCTATCGCCGGACTCATTCTTGCGCTAGCTCAGCCCATTGTTGGTGGGCTATTTGGCTGGGGCGGCAGCAAACTTGATACCGTCATTCTCATTCTCGACCGCTCAGCTAGCATGGAAATGCAATCCGCTGACGGACGCACCAGCAAACGCCAAGCTGCGCTGGAAAAAGCGGCTGCTGCGATTGCTGAGCTCAACCATCCAAAGTTGGTGCTTATTGAAAGCGCTGGCGGCGAAATTATCGACGTCGACTCGCCAGAGGTTCTGCTTGAGCTCGACGCCGCCAAAGCAACCGATACCGCAGCCAATATCCCCGAGCTCATCTTGCGCGCCATCGACTACATGATGGATGTAAATACGGGCCGCACAGAAATCTGGGTCGCCTCAGATTTGCAGGCCAATGACTGGGAACCACAAGCAAGCCGGTGGGCAGCTGTGCGCGCTGGCATGCAAGATCTGCCAGCTACCACAAGACTGCGCATCCTCGGACAGCCAGAAGTTTCTAGCTCAAATTATAGCATCAAAGTGACCTCCACCACACGTCAGGACGATGCATTATTGCTCGACATCGAACTCACACGCAGCAGCGAGCTGGTAGCCACCTCGATCCCAATCACCTACAGCATTAATGGCTCGCGCAACTCAGATAAAGTCACCATCAATGGCGGCTCGATCCGCTTCCAAAAACGCCTACCGCTCGGCGGTCAGGCCGATGGCGGTCATGGATTTGTTGCCATTCCAGCTGACACCAACCCGAGCGATAACGTCTATTATTTTGCCTACGGCGAAGATGCACCAACACGCAGCTGGGTGGTCACCGAGAGCATTGGTGAATCCGCTGATTGGCTGAAAATCGCTGCCGCGCCTCCTGGCTACGGCAGCCAAGAAGTGGAAGTTGTCACCGCTACTCGCGCCCACACCATCAGCTGGGAGGATGCCGCTATGATCATTTGGCAAGCTCAGCTGCCAACGGGCGCAAATGCCGACATGCTTTCCAGCTACCTCGAAAATGGTGGCCAAGTATTATTTTTCCCACCACACGGCGAAGACAAAGGAAGCTTTTTGGGCATCCAATGGGCAAATGTCGTGCAAGCCGCTAGCGGCAGCTACCACATCGTTAGCGAATGGGACCGCGGCGACGGCCCGCTGCGCAATGGCATTGAAGGCGGCGCCGTGGGAGTTGATAAATTGCGAGCCATTCGCTACCGTCGTCCAGTTGGCGACGCTGCCATTCTTGCTGAGTGGGACAAATCTAAATCGCCCCTATTATTACGTCGCATTCAGGGCAATGGCACGGCGATCTTCTTCACCACCCTGCCAGATTACAAATGGTCCAACCTAGCTGACGGTGATGTTTTATTGCCGCTGGTTCAGCGACTCATCGAAGATGGCAGCCAGCGGTTTGGTTCGGCATTTTCAGCCACCGCAGGCAGCAATCAAATGCAGCTCAAGCCGGGCGAAATCCGCGAGCGTCTCGATACCCGCACTGAAGGTGAAACAATTTCCACACAAGCCGCCTACCACGCTGGTGTGTGGAAATTGGGTGATCGCACATTGGCAGCCAACCGACCAGCTGGCGAAAACGACTGGCTGATGGTTGAAGATAGCCAGCTCGCTCAGCTACTCGACGGCGTCGATTATTTATTATTTGCCGACCAAGCCGGCAGCTCAGCGCAAGTTGAGCAAGCGTGGCGCGCCTTCCTCTTTGCCATGTTGATGTTCATGATTGCGGAAGCATTGCTCTGCCTGCAGCCAAGAAAATCTCGCCCACCTGCGCCACCATTCGTGCCGTCAACCGAATCCAAACCACTCTAGTTTAACTCGTGAATTTTCGCATTTTCCAAGTCCACTTTTCAGCCAGCCCGTGGGTATTTGCCCTCAGCCTGATTGCGCTGGCAATACTGGCCGCGCTGTGTGTTGTGGCCATTCGCCGATCTCAACGGCCAGTGCGCGCGGTATTGCTGGAAGGAACTCGATTTTTGGTTGGCTGTTTGGTGGTTGCTTTGTTGTGGCAGCCGGAATGGCGCACGCAAAAAATCCCGACAAGCAAACCAGAAGTAGTCATCTTAACCGACGCCTCGCTATCGATGAAAACCGTCGACGCACGTTTGCCGATGGCTGTGGATCCGCGTCAGGAAGTGGTTTCGCGCTCCAGCTGGATCGATCGCATCATGAAGTCCGACATGTTTGCTGGCCTCAATGAACAATCCGAATTCACCATCACCGAGGAATCATTCTCTGCGCCTCCAGCTGATGCCGACGATGAACTCGCCAGCATGAGCGGCACAGATATACGCGCCGCGCTGGAAAATACACTCGAATCACGCGACAACCTGCTCGCCGTGATCATGCTGACCGATGGCGATTGGAATGAAGGTGGCGCTCCCGTCGCAGCCGCGCAAAAAATGCGCAGTCGCAAAGTACCTTTATTTGCCATCCCCGTAGGCAGCCAGACACGACTGCCGGACCTCGAGCTCGCCAAAGTCACCGCACCCACCTATGGTATCATTGGCGAAAACGTGCAGATTCCCTTTATCATCAAAAGCTCGCTGCAGCGTGACGTGCGCACCACAGTGAGACTGCGCGACATCAACTCAAAGCTAGAAGTTTCCAAATCCATCACCATTCCAGCTGGCGCCGAATACCACGATGCCGTGCTCTGGCGCATTCAGGATGAACAAAATGCTACGCTGGAAATTTCCATCCCAGTAGCGCAAGGCGAAGTAGTAGAAAGCAACAATAGCCGCCAATTCACCATCTCTGGCCGCAATGAATCCATCAAAGTGCTGGTCATCGATACCCTGCCGCGCTGGGAATATCGATTCATTCGCAACGCGCTTTACCGCGACCCCGGCGTGGACGTGGATTGCTTGATGCTGCACCCGCAGCTGGGCACTGGTGACGGGCCTGGCTACATTCAGCAATTTCCCGAAGACCTAGAAGAGCTGCAGAAATACGATGTGGTTTTCCTCGGCGACGTTGGCATTGGCAACGACCAGCTGACCAGCAAGCAAGCTGAGCTGCTACGCGGTCTGGTTGAACAACAAGCCAGCGGCATCGTTTTCATCCCCGGGCCACAGGGAAATCAATTCACCCTGATGGACAGCCCGCTGGGAGATCTGATCCCAGTGATCATGGACGCCAAACAAAAAGAAGGCATTCGTGATTCGGTCGACTCCAAACTCAACTTGACCAGCCAAGGTGCCGGCTCACTGCTCACCATGCTCGGTGATACGGAAGAAGAAAACCCAGAGATCTGGAAAAACCTTCCGGGATTTTATTGGCACGCGCCAGTGATCAAAGCCAAAGGCGGCACCGATGTGCTGGGCGTTCACGCCAACCGTCGCAACCAATCAGGTAACCGCATTCCGCTTTTGGTCACCCAGCTATCTGGCAATGGCAAAGTGCTCTTCCTCGGTCACGACTCAGCATGGCGGTGGCGCCGCGGCGTGGAAGACCTCTATCATTATCGATTCTGGGGGCAAGTCGCCCGCTGGATGTCATACCAGCGAAATATGGCAGCTGGCGAACGTGTGCGCATGTATTTCACCCCCGATCGTCCAGCTCCCGGCGAAACCGTTACCATCAATGCCAATGCCTTTGATGAAAATGGCGCGCCGCTAGAATCTGGCGAGGTCATTGTGGACGTCATCGATCCAGCTGGAAAAACCCAGCGCATGGCACTCACCCGCGCGGAAGGTGCTTGGGGTGCTTATAGTGGTCGGGTGAAAATCAACCAAACCGGCGCGTGGAAAGTGAATGCTTTCACCACGCTCGCTAGTGACAAGGTGGTGGAATCCACACTCATCGCTCAGGGTGCCGCTATCGAGATGATCGGCCAGCCAGCTAGACCCGAAGTTTTGGATGAATTATCACGCATTTCTCAAGGACGAGTTTTACAATCCGATAAGCTCAGCGATTTGATCCGCGAGATTGGTTCGCTGCCAGCGCCAAAACCGCTGGAAACACGCACGCCGCTGTGGTCGCATTGGCTCAGCGCCGTGGTGATCATTTCCCTGCTCGGACTATTTTGGATCGGCCGCAAACTTAATGGGACATTTTAGTGGTCAGTGAGCAGTGTGCTGTGATCAGTGACGCAAGCGCGTGGCTGGTTTTTCTACACCCGCATGCGTCTATTTTCAGCTAGCTGGAAATGGCTCAGCCCAGCTAGCAAACTTCATAGCTACTAGCTCAGTCAAGATGCGGTGGCGGGCTTAGGGATTTCCTGCTCCAATCATTTATTTGATCTGAGTCCATTTGAGACGCGGATTTTTTCGCATTCTGAAAACTGAACACTGAAAACTAGCCAACTGTCAGTCAAAAGCGGAGAAGGATCTCCGCACTCAAAAGCCTGCGGCAGATCTGCGGCGCGCAAAGGTAAAAAAAAGCCGCCCGTGAAGATTCACGGACGGCTTTGGAAATTTTGCTCAGTTTGGAACTGAATACTTGATTAGACTGGCATTGGGAATGCCTTGTTGAAGGCATAAACCTGCTCGCGGATTTCGTGAAGCTTGGCTTCGTCTTCGCGGTTTTCGATCGCTGCGTGGATGAAATCAGCCACTTGCTCGATGTCAGCTTCTTGCATGCCACGTGAGGTTACCGCTGGAGTGCCGATGCGGATGCCACTTGGCTTGAATGGGCTGGCTGTGTCGAATGGGATCGAGTTTTTGTTCACGGTGATACCCGCTTCGTCGAGTGCTTCCTGAACGATCGCGCCGTTGAGGTCGTTTGGACGAAGGTCAACCAGCAGAACGTGGTTGTCAGTACCGCCAGAAACCACACGGTAACCGTGCTTAGTCAGGCGAGCGGCAAATGCTTGCGCATTTTTCACTACTTGTGCTTGGTAGTCTTTGAACTCAGGCTTGAGTGCTTCACCAAAACAAACTGCTTTAGCGGCAATCACGTGCATGAGCGGTCCGCCCTGCACACCTGGGAAGACGGATCCATCGATCTTCTTCTGGTATTCTTCTTTGCAGAGAATCACACCACCACGTGGTCCACGCAGTGATTTGTGAGTCGTTGTAGTTACAAAATCAGCGTGTGGCACTGGGTTGTTGTGAGCACCACCAGCAACGAGGCCAGCAATGTGCGCCATGTCAACAAACAGGTAAGCACCTACTTTTTTGGCAATTTGCCCCATGCGCTCGAAGTCGATCTCACGCGGGTAAGCACTAGCACCACAAGTAATCAAAGCAGGTTTGACTTCCTCGGCTGTTTTTTCCAGCGCATCGTAGTCGATTTTCTCATCATCAGCGCTAACGCCGTAATGAGTTACTTCGTACAACTTGCCTGAGAAGTTTGCTTTGTGACCGTGTGTGAGGTGACCACCGTGTGCCAGATCCATAGTGAGGATCTTGTCACCTGGCTTCAGCACTGCAAAATAAACTGCGGTGTTTGCCTGTGAACCAGAGTGTGGCTGCACGTTAGCGTGATCTGCACCGTAAAGTTCCTTAACGCGGTCGATAGCAATTTGCTCAACCACATCAACTTCTTCACAACCACCGTACCAACGACGACCAGGATATCCCTCGGCGTATTTGTTGGTAAGCACGCTACCTTGAGCTTCCATCACAGCTGGGCTGGTGAAGTTCTCAGAAGCGATCAGCTCGATGTTTTTGCGCTGACGTTTTTCTTCCTTAACGATGCATGAGAAAACCTCTGGGTCATTCACCGCGAGGGTGCTGCCAGATGCTTTACATAGGCGAGCCTCGTGGCGTCCACCTTCAAATTCAGCAGCCAAGAAAGCATCTACGCTAGCAGTGGCATCTTCAGCTGTAAGGTAATCAGCGGCGAGACAGAGCACATTGGCGTCGTTGTGTTGACGTGTTACTTCTGCCTCCTTCGCTGAGCGAACGATCGCGGCACGGATGTCGCGATGGCGATTGGCGGCAATGCTCATGCCGATGCCAGATCTACAGATCAAGATGCCGCGGTCGGCATATTCATCAGTAACCTGCTTGGCTACAGGCATTGCTGCATCTGCATAATCAAATGACTCGGCAGAGTCAGTTCCGAAATCTTCCACTTCGTGGCCAGCGGCCTCAAGATGAGAGATGATTGTTGCTTTCAGTTCATATCCGCCGTGATCGGCGCCAATCGCTATTTTCATAGTTTCCTTAAGTCTGAGTGTTGAGGTCGGACGACAAGGACGACTTAGCCCAAGTTCTTGGCAACTGCAACTACATTAGCTGCTGTCATTCCAAGCTTCTCCATTACGGTATTGCCTGGAGCTGAGATGCCGAAGCGATCGATGCCGATCACTTCACCTTCTGTGCCGACGTATTTCCACCACAGACCACTCACACCTGCTTCAATAGCAACGCGTTTGGTGCATGCTGCTGGCAGAACGCTTTCTTTGTACTCAGCGCTCTGGCGATCGAATCGCTCAACACATGGCATAGAAACAACACGTACACCTGCACCAAGTTCTTTAGCTGCTTCAACACAGTGCTGAAGCTCAGAACCTGTACCGATGAGGATGAGCTTGAGATCGCCTTCTTCTTGCTTAACCACGTAACCACCTTTGTAAGCGC
Source organism: Persicirhabdus sediminis (assembly GCF_016595495.1). Classification (GTDB taxonomy): domain Bacteria; phylum Verrucomicrobiota; class Verrucomicrobiia; order Verrucomicrobiales; family Akkermansiaceae; genus Persicirhabdus; species Persicirhabdus sediminis. The sequence continues at coordinate 612,393 of NZ_JAENIM010000039.1, read as the reverse complement.
CTTCGCGACGTACTTGAGCTGGTAGCTCAGACATGTTAGCCACAGCTTGACGAGTGAGGAAAAGTGCAGTTGGTCCGTCAGTGCGGTGCATTGATGCTGCCCATGCGCCGGCAGTTTCTTCTGGGTCAGCTGGACGCATCACGTCGAGACCTGGAATCACGCGCAGACCTGAAACAGTTTCAACTGGCTGGTGAGTTGGGCCGTCTTCACCCACACCTACTGAGTCGTGTGTGAGGATGTAAGTTACTGGCAAGTGAGCCAGAGCCGCGATGCGGATAGATGGACGCAGGTAATCAGCAAATACTGCGAAAGTAGCGCCAGAAATGCGGAACAGACCGTCGTATGCTACACCGTTACAGATGGCACCCATAGCGTGCTCACGAATACCGAACCAGATGTTGCGGCCTTCGTAGTCGTCAGCGCCAAAATCGCCGCCGTCTTTGATGTAGTTTTTAGTAGATCCGTAGAGGTCAGCTGAACCAGTGATCGCTTGTGGCATTGCCTTAGCGATTGACTGAATCACTGCGCCGCCTGAGCCACGAGTTGCATCTTTGTAATCAGCGCCAAATTCAGGGATTTGGTCGAGAAGATCTGATGGTACTGACTTAGTTACGCCAGCCTTGAGCTCTTCAGCGAGTTCTGGGTTAGCAGCTTCCCAAGCAGCAAATGTTTCGCCCCAAGCAGCAAACTCAGCAGCTTGTGCTTCTTGTTGGCTAGCGAAGAATGCGCGTGTCTCTTCAGATACGAAGAATGTTTCTTCAGGAAGTCCGAGGCCTTTGCGTGCAGACTCAGCGTAGTTAGCGCCGCCTTCACCGTGGCCAGCTGCTGTACCAGCAACTTCAGGAATGCCGCGACCGATCTCAGTCTTAGCAATGATCACAGTTGGTTTGCCATTGTCATTAGACTTAGCTTCTTCCACAGCTTTAGCTACGGCAGCCATGTCGTGGCCATCCACAGTGATGACGTCCCAGCCTTCGCAGCTGAATACGCCAGCTGAATCTTCAGCGCCTTGAGAAACGTCAGCCATCGCGTCAAGAGTAACGTCGTTGCTGTCGTAGATGAGAATGAGGTTGTCCAGCTGAGCATTGCCAGCAAATGCAATCGCTTCACGAGCTACACCTTCTTGCAGGCAGCCGTCACCGTGTAGGGCGATTACGTGGTGGTTAAAGATTTCGTGTTCACCTGTGTTGTAACGAGCTGCAGCGCGCTTACCACTAAGTGCGTAACCTACTGCGTTGGCGATACCCTGTCCGAGTGGGCCAGTTGTTGCTTCTACGCCTGGTGTTTCGTCAAATTCTGGGTGACCTGGTGTGATGCTGTCGAGCACACGGAAATTTTTCACTTCTTCCAGTGAAACGGCATAACCAGAAAGGTGCAGCCATGAGTAGATGAACATAGAGCCGTGACCTGCTGAGAGGATGAAGCGGTCGCGGTTGAGCCACTTTGGAGCAGCTGGGTTAAAGCGTAAGCCACCGCCAAAGAGAACGGAGCCGATTTCGGCACAGCCGAGTGGGAGGCCAAGGTGGCCAGAAGAACATTTATGCACGGCGTCAATTGCGAGACCACGTGCTTCGTTTGCTGTCTGAGCTGGAATCTTCATACGCGCGCAGAATTCATAATCATCACCAATGGCGCAAGCATCAATCGACAGATGTCGCACTTTTTTGTCAATTTTGCCGCAGCTGATAGGACTCAACGACTAATTCAGACAAATTTTTGCCGCAAATCACCCAGCCAGCTGACTCACTGACCACATTTGCCACCAATCTCCCCTATCTTCCCGCGCAGCCAGCACCAGCTATATTAAGCTGAAACTATCTTATACCAGCTGGAAATATCTAGCTGGAAATTTACAGGAATTTGTGACAGGTCACACCGGCTATTGAACTCCAACAAGCTGGAAGACTAACTGAGTGAGCTAGAGAGCAAAAAGCCAAGCCCCAACAGGGGCTGCTATTTTCACCATATCGGCTACAAGCATTAAACTACAATGGAAATTTAACCGAACTGTCGCGATTTGACTCCTCTATCTGTCTAAATTTAAGACACACGGCATTTACGTCACTGGCATTATATGGCACAAATGTGAGGGCTGATGATTCTAATCCAACACTCGAATCTTCATCAGCTACTAATCGAATTTATCACCCGCGTCAGACGGACTAACATTCACTTCATTTTTCAAATCCATGAGCGACGAACTCACAAAACCATTCTTTAGCGAAATTCGCCAGATTCTCGATCAAGCACGGCAGAGAGCAGCTCAGACGGTGAACACAGCAATGGTGGAGGCGTATTGGCTGATTGGCAAACGCATTGTTGAAGAAGAGCAAAGCGGCTCAGCGCAAGCAGACTATGGAAAAGAAACAGTAAAACAGCTTTCCAAATATCTTTCGAATGAGCTTGGCAAAGGATTCTCCGTGGCAAATCTATGGAATATGCGCCAATTCTACCTCACATATGATAAAGAAGACTTTCTCTACGCACTGCGTAGAGAATTGAGCTGGACGCACCACCGCACCATTATGCGAGTCGATGATCCTAAAGCGAGACTCTATTACCTAGATACATGCGCCAATGAGAACTGGAGTTCGCGAGTGCTCGAGCGCCAAATAAAAGCACAAACTTATCAGCGCCTACTCTCAACCCAAAAAGACAACAAAGCTCAATCAAAAGAGAGCCTGCTCAGCACCCAAAACGCTGCCCTCAAGATTCTCAAAGACCCCTATGTGCTCGAATTTTTAGATCTACCTGAAGATCCGAATTTACAAGAAAAGAAATTAGAAACTGCTCTGATCAACGACCTGCAAAAGTTCCTCCTCGAACTTGGCGGAGGATTTTCTTTTGTTGCTCGCCAGATGCGTATCAGCACCGAAACTAGCCACTTCTATCTCGACCTCGTCTTCTACAACTACCTGCTAAAATGCTTTGTGGTCATCGATCTCAAGACCACCAAACTCACTCATCAAGACATTGGCCAAATGGACATGTATGTGCGCATGTTTGACGACCTCAAACGTGGCGAAGACGACAATCCCACAATCGGCATCATCCTCTGCGCCGACAAAGACGAAACCATGGTGCAGTACTCCGTGCTAAAGGAAAGTGAGCAACTCTTTGCCTCAAAATACCGCACTATCCTCCCTACTGAAGAAGAGCTTATAGCAGAGCTCGAGCGTGAGAGACGCTTGCTTGACTAACTTTCTCCGTTGCCGATATTCTTAAATTCAGAAACCCGGAGACTCTCAATGTGCCTAAGAGCCGACGGAGATGGCGCTCCCCAGCCAGCTAGATCTCATCACTATGTTTCATGCGGAAATCGGCGTCGACTTGCACCCCTACGCCTTCAGCTAAGACAAGGACTTTGTCGAGCACGCCGCGGCGGTGTTAATCATCGCGTAGTTTTGCGTCTGAGCTCGCGACAGCAAATATAATTGCCCTTGCCAGCTGGTAATTATGAGCTAATTTATGACCATAAATGAATACGATATTAAGTCATTATTCAGCTAGTATTTCCGAGCTAAAGAAAAACCCAAGTCGGCTTATCGAGGATTCGGGTGGTGAGACGATTGCTATTCTCAATCACAACAAACCAACCGCTTATCTTGTGCCCGCGGAGCGCTACGAGGAAATCTGCGAACTACTCGATGATGTAAATATCGCCAAGATCATTGATCAACGAAAAGCGGAAAAGTTTGGCGCCACAAGCCTCGCGCTCGACGAGCTATAAACGCCATTTTTCAATCATAAAATGCCAGCTAGCTGGCTAGATCTCATCACTGTGTTTCATGCGGAAGTCGGCGTCGACTTCTACCCCGACGCCTTCAGCTAATACGAGAACTTTGTCGAGCACGCCGCGGCGGTCGGCTTCGGCGAGCAGCCGCTCGACTGGCTCGTCGTACGGTTCATTGCCCAGCGGGAAGGTGCCGTAATGCATGGGAATGAGTACGCTGGCGCCGAGGTCTAAAAATGCCTGCACCGCTTCTTCTGGGTTCATGTGCACATCGCGACCGCTTGGCGCGTCGTAGGCGCCAATGGGCATGAGCGCGATGTCGATGCGCTCACGTTTGCCAATTTCTACAAATTCCTCGTAATACGCGCTATCGCCGCAGTGGAAAATATTCAGCCCGTCGGCTTTCACTAGATAACCGCCATAGTCGCGGTGGGTATCGTGCAAATACCGCGCGCCCCAGTGGTGGCTGGGTGTGTGAACTACCTCGAGCTCGTTAAAAACTAGCTGGTCCCAAACTTTCATTTCGTGAACTGCATGAAATCCTAAGCGCTTGACCAAGTTGCCGCTGCCGCGCGGCACGATGATGCCTTCTTTGGAATCGATCACCTTGAGGCTCTTTTTGTGCAAGTGGTCAAAATGCGCGTGCGTGATGAGCACGAGATCAACCAGCGGGATTAAGTCCAGCTCGAGGCCCGGTTCGCGCTGACGTTTTACTAGCCCGTGCCACAGCGCCCAGTTAGGGTCGATGATCAGCGAGTGATTGGCGTATTGCACCAAAAATGAGGCGTGGCCAATCCACGTGATGCGCGCGCTACCTTGCGCTGGCGGATGCAGCACCGGAGCCTTGCGTTCACCATCGCGCGCCTGCACCACCTGTGGGATCACACGGTGACGGAAAAATCGATAGTTGCGTTGCGGCCAGCCTTTTTTGGGCAACAAACCAGCGTATCGCGGCTTCGACGATGAGGGTGGATTTGGCATAGATCCCCCACTCTAATGAATGCATTTGAAATTGCAAACCACAGAGGAAAAAATCTAGCCAACAAGCAGATGATCAGCCAGATGAAGGTTTTGGGTTGGGGGAATTGTGGCCAGCCACGGAGTGGCGACCGCTCGAAGCCCAGGGCAACGCCCTGGGATAAAGTCGCTCTGCATGAGCGAGCCACAGCGTGGCGGTCGTTCGCCAGTGGTGTAACCCGTAGAGCCGTTGATTGATTTCTCGCGCCAGTGCAGTCGATGGCGGACGGTCGCCCCGTGCGGGGCTAGATTTCTCGTCATGCCGTAATCCCATGGCTGCGCCATGGGCTGCGAATGACCGCCCCTCCGGGGCTCAGTTGCGTGACACGATCTAGCTAGTAGTCATAGCCAATGACACCTAACCAACTGCAAGTTAACAGCCAACATCTGAATGGCCAGCCACGGAGTGGCGACCGCTCGAAGCCCAGGGCAACGCCCTGGGTTAGAGTTGCGCTGCATGACCGAGCCACGGAGTGGCGGTCGTTCGCCTGCGGTGTAACCAGTGGTGCCGTTGATTAATTTCTCGCGCCAGTGCAGTCGATAGCGGGTGGTCGCCCCATATGGGGCTAGATTCCTCGTCATGCCGTAACCCCATGGCTGCGCCATGGGCTACGAATGACCGCCCCTCCGGGGCTCAGATGTGTATCACGATCTAGCTAGTAGTCATAAATACATGTCTCTAACCAGCTAGCCCGCTAGCTAGGTTAACCTCGGTTATTTTTTTGCCGATGGACTGGCAAATTGACAGCTAAGAACTCAACCAGAAGAATGACGCAGGCAAAGGGTCTCAATCTACAGAACACGGCTAGATAGTAGATTCAGTTGGATGGCCAGCCACGGAGTGGCGACCGCTCGAAGCCCAGGGCAACGCCCTGGGTCGGAGTCACGCTGCACGAGCGAGCCACAGCGTGGCGGTCGTTCGCCAGTGGCGTATGCAGTCGTGCCGTTGATTGATTTCTCGCGCCAGTGAAGTCGATGGCGGGTGATCGCCCCAGCCGGGGCTAGATTTCTCGCCATGCCGTAACCCCATGGCTGCGCCATGGGCTACGAATGACCGCCCCTCCGGGGCTCAGATGCGTGTCACGATCTAGCTAGTAGTCATAAATACATACCTCTAACTAGCCAGCTAGCTAAGTTGACCTCGGTTTTTTTGCCGATGAACTGGCAAATTGACAGCTAAGAACTCGGCCAGAAGAATGACGCAGGCAAAGGGGCTCAATCTGCAGAACACGGCTACATAGTAGCTTCAGTTGGATGCCCAGCCACGGAGTGGCGACCGCTCGAAGCCCAGGGCAACGCCCTGGGTTGGAGTCACGCTGCATGAGCGAGCCACAGCGTGCCGGTCGTCCGCCTGCGGTGTAGCCAGTGTCGCAGTTGATTGGTTTCTCGCGCTAGCACAGTCGATGGCGGGTGGTCGCCCCTACGGGGCTAGATTCCTCGTCATGCCGTAATCCCATGGCTGCGCCATGGGCTACGAATGGCCGCCCCTCCGGGGCTCAGATGCGTATCACGATATAGCTAGTAGTCATGGCTACTGAAACCTAACCAGCTAACCAACTGAATGGCCAGCCACGGAGTGGCGGTCGTTCGCCAGTGGCGTAAGCAGTCGTGCAGATGATTTCTCGCGCCAGTACAGTCTATGGCGGGTGGTCGCCCCTCCGGGGCTAGATTCCTCGTCATGCCGTAACCCCATGGCTGCGCCATGAGCTACGAACGACCGCCCCTCCGGGGCTCAGATGTGTGGTGCAATCTAGTTAGTAGCCACGCCCGACAGAGATACCGGATAACTCATACAGCCAGAGCTTCCTTTTATCCAGCTGGATGCCTTTCATTTATCTGGCTAGAGACACCTATCCAATTTACATCATCCCTGCTCGCTATATTCGGGTCACCTCCAGCCAGCTAGGCACAAAAAAGCGGTGGGCCCGATTGGGACCACCGCTTGGAAATGAATTGGCTCAGCGAGGTGAATTACTCAGCAGCGTCAGCAGCAGGAGCTTTTTCCTTTTGCTTAGCGTCGCGCAGAGCGGCACGAAGAGACATCTTCACGCGGCCACGGTCATCAACACCGATGCACTTAGCGGTAACGATGTCACCTTTCTTAACAACGTCTTCAGACTTCTCAACGCGGCCTTCAGCCAGCTCAGAGATGTGAATGAGGCCGTCTTTGCCAGGAAGCACCTGCATGAAGGCACCGAAGTTTGTAGTAGAAACGATAGGACCTTCGTAGATCTCACCAACTTCAACTTCAGCAAACATCTGCTTGATCATCTGCATTGCGCGGTCGAGGCTTTCTTTCTTAGATGCGTATACGTTTACAGTACCGTCGTCTTCGATGCTCACCTCAGCACCAGACTCAGCCTGGATGCCTTTGATGTTTTTGCCGCCAGGTCCGATGAGTTCACCGATGCGATCTGGATCGATCTTAGTGGACTCGATACGTGGAGCGTGCTCAGAAACGTCACCAGCTTCGCTGACAACTGAGAGCATCTTGTCGAGCACGAGTGCGCGACCGTCTTTAGCTTGGTAGATGGCTTCTTCGAGGATGGTAAGTGGGATACCGTCGAGTTTGAGGTCGAGCTGGTATGATGTCACACCGTTTGGAGTACCACAGAGTTTGAAGTCCATGTCGCCGTAGAAATCTTCAGAACCGATGATGTCGAGAAGGCGCTCGTAGCGGAGCATGTTGCCATTTTCATCAAAATCAGTAACCAGACCAACTGAGATACCAGAAACTGGTGCGATCAGTGGCACACCAGCGCCGAGGAGTGACATGGTACCAGCACAAACAGTAGCCATTGATGATGAGCCATTTGACTCAAGCACTTCTGAAACTGTACGCACTGCGTATGGGAATGATTTCTCGTCAGGAATCACTGGAGCGATTGAGCGCTCAGCGAGGTTACCGTGACCGATTTCACGACGGTTGAGGCCACCAAAGCGACCTGCTTCACCTACTGAGAATGGAGGGAAGCTGTAGTGAAGGATGAAGCGCTTGCTGTCTTCGCCACCTGCGTAGTTGTCGAAGTATTGACGTTCGTCAGCTGGAGCGAGTGTAGAAACGGCAAGTGCCTGAGTTTCACCACGGGCAAAGAGAGCTGAGCCGTGAACGCGTGGAAGCAGACCTTCTTCAGCGAAGAGCGGACGTAAGTCAGCTGGAGTACGACCGTCAGCACGCTGACCTTTGTCGAGGATAGAAATGCGGAATGCTTTCTTCTGCAGGAATTCGAATGCCTGCTCGATCTCGAAATCAGTAGTTTCTGGGAAACGCTCGAGGATAGTAGCTTCTACTTCGTCACGAAGGGCGCCAACTTTCTTGCCGCGCTCGTGCTTAGTAGCTGCGTAGATGGCATCTTCGATGCGGTCGCCAGCGATTTCGTAAGCGATGTCAAGGAGGTCTTGCTTGGCCAGAGTAACGTCGTATTCACGAGTCTCTTTACCAGCTACTGCCTTGAGTTCTTCCTGAGCAGCTACGAGGATTTGCACGTTCTCTTGAGCGAAGTGCAGCGCCTTGATGAATTCTTCTTCAGGGATCTGGTCAGCACCACCTTCGATCATGATGACGTTTTCTTTGTCACCAACGTAAACGAGGTCGAGGTCAGATTCTTCACGCTCTTCGAATGTTGGGTTAACAACAAACTCGCCGTCAACGCGACCAACACGCACAGCGCCGATTGGGCGAGCGAATGGGATGTCAGAAATAACCAGTGCAGCAGAAGCGCCGTTCATGGAGAGGATGTCAGCATCGTTGATGCCGTCAGCTGAAAGCATCAGCGCTACGATCTGTGTCTCGTAGAGGTAGCCTTTTGGGAAAAGTGGGCGGAGTGGACGGTCAGTCATGCGGCAAGTGAGAATTTCCTTCTCAGTTGGACGACCTTCACGCTTGAAGTAGCCACCTGGGAAAACACCAGCAGCAAATGCGCGCTCTTTATATTCAACAGAAAGCGGGAACCATGACTGGCCCGGCTTGATTTTTGTCAGTGAGCAAGCAGTCACGAGGACTGTTGTCTCGCCTGATGAAACGACAACTGCGCCGTCAGCGAGTTTCGCCATTTTACCAGTTTCGAAACTGATAGGATTCGCGCCGACCTGGCCCGTTACTTTATGGATGTTCATATTCATATTCTTCTAAGTCTTCATCCCGGATGGCTATCCGGGGGTGTCTCGTGGGGAGTGCCAGCTGGACCATTGAAATCAATGCTTAGCTAGCTGACCACGTTGCAGGTGAGACCTTGGTTATCCGCAACATGGCTTCAAAACAAAACGGCCACGGTAAGTTACCGTGACCGTCTTGCGGAAATTTTCATTAGCGACGAAGGCCAAGACCTGTAAGGCACTTCTGGTAGCGCTCAGGTGATTGCTTCTTAAGGTAGTCGAGAAGCTTACGACGGTTAGCTACCATGCTGAGAAGACCGCGGCGGCTTGCGAAGTCTTTCTTGTGGATTTTGAGGTGTTCTGTAAGCTCGATGATGCGCTTAGTAAGAACAGCAACTTGGTAGTCTGCGCTACCTGTGTCACCTTCGTGCAAACGGTAGTCTTGTGGATTGATAGTATTTTCGCTCATAGCAGTATATATTTTCATCAGGAAGCGTCACCTTGACCCTTCCGCCCTTGTGCGGGACGCGGGAAATAGAACAGATTCAACCAGAAATGCAAGCCACAATGAACGAATCGACAATAATTTTCTAAGCAGTCGTGCAGACGGGCTAGTTTTTGCACAAACGATCGCGTGACGGCATGTTTATCACGTTCAATCAACTGACTCCATTTCCTCTAATTAATTGCTGACATATCTGGCCGCTTGCCTAACGTGAGCACATGAATTCATCCTCACTCCCCCCTAACCCACTGGTCACCCTTGCGCAGAAAGGTGGCACTACAGCGATCATTTTTGGCATCATCATCACCCTGCTCGGCATCAGCGTGATCAGCTCAGCTGATGCCGTGGCGACATTCATTTTCAAGTTTATTGGCGGAGTCTTGCTAACTGGTGGCATTCTGCAGCTAATTTTTGCCATCAAAGCGCGCGGCTCGGTAGCCACTGTGATGTTATTTCTCTCCTCCGCAGCCACCATCATCTGCGGCGCGATTTTGCTGACCAAACCAGGCATCGGCTACGGCATCGTCACCATCATATTGGTGATCTATTTCTTTGTTGATGGATTTGGCAAGATCGCCCAGTCCTTTGCCATGCGTCCGGTGCCCGGCTGGATCTGGGTACTCATCAGCGGCATCGCCTCGCTGGGCCTAGCTATCTTTGTCTGCACCGAGTGGCCATTGTCCGCTGCTTGGCTGGTTGGTACACTGATTGGCATTCACCTGATTTTTGCCGGCTTGATGATGCTCTTGATTGGGCTCGGCGCGAAAACAGCCGCCAAAATCGCCAAATAATCATTCCTATTTTTCCACTGGCTACATCAAACGACAACGCCAGCACAGCTATCATTCGACTCCAAAAACATCCTTACCATGAAAATTTTCACCCTCTGCCTGCTCACCGCTAGCGTAGGTCTATCACAAGCTTCCGCTGGAGAATCCAGCCAGAATCCATCACACCAGAATGGCGACTACCTGAGTGAACCAGCTGATCAATCCGAGCAAAGCTTAGTCAGCGTGCCGGTGCTCAACTTTGGCCGCCAGAACGAGTACTCGCTGCTGCCTGGTTATGCCTTTGGCAACATGCGCTACAGCCACACTTTTGAAGCTGATTACAAAAGCTCTGACGGCTCGCTGTCCGCCAAAGAAGTCGCCTTATTCACGCCCATTTTACCAATCAACATGGGCGACTGGCACGGCTTAGTATTTATCAACTACCGCGGCACCCAGTACGATTCGCCTAACCAGCCACTCGTACCCGACCATACCCTTCACTCCGTTTCCATGCCCATCGCCCTACTCTACGATGGTTTTGATGACTGGCTCATCGGTGGTGTTTTCACCCCTGGCTATACGGGCGATTTCCGCGGCAGCACATCTGACGGCATGTCCTACTGGGCGGCAGCTGCAGCTGGCTATTCATTTGGGCCGCAGTTCAACTTCTACGCCGGCGCCTTTTACTCTAAAGGTCTGATGGATGATTTTTTCATGCCCGGCATTGGTTTTAACTACCGCCCGTGTCGCGACGTAGAGATCTACCTGCTACCACCATTTGCGGGCGTCACCTACTCGCCAGCGGAACGATGGATCCTCAGCCTAGCGGGGTCATTTGACTCCAAAACATCCACCGTGCAGAGCAAAGATGGACTACCCGACCGCAACGTCAGCGTGTATGGACTCAAGGCTGGCCTACGAGTGGAACACCACCTGTATTCTAAAGCGTGGGTGTACGGCTACGCTGGTTACCACTTTGCGAGAAATGTGGACATCGAGGACCTCGATGGCGTTACGCTATTGGAATCTGAGCTGGAAGCCGCACCCTTCATCGACTTTGGCTTCAATCTAAGATTCTAGCCAGCTACACCATTTCTAGCTAGCTAGCGACTATCGAAAAATCGACCACAGCATCCAGCTACTCTGCCGGTTTTGCTTTGGCGCCGATTTGCATCAAAATCTTTGGCACCAGCCAGCCTAGCGTGATGGTCGCACCAGCTAGATGCGCAAATCCCTCGGCGATATCCCACGGGCAACATGCCTGCAAGGGCGGCAGGAACATATAAAAAGCAAAAACGCCGACAATGATGCCAAAAACCCAGCTGAACGGTTGATAGCTGTCGCCATGGCACCTTTTATATTCCAAAGCCGCGGCATACAGCAGCCCGGGTACAAAAAAAATACTGGCAGCCAGCAATAGGAACCAAACATAAGCCCGAAGCATGAACATCAGAGAGCCATCGCGCAGCTTGCTCTCACCGTGCACCTTATTGAAATAGAACAGCTCGGCAATCAGCAGGCACAAAAACACCATGATGAGCAGTGGCAAAATGAAGGCCAAAAACAATCTAATTAGAGATCTCAGCATAATTTCTATCAACACATCCACGCCCGAAGTATCACGTCAGAACCAGCTAGCCAGCGGCAATGGCGCAGTCACGCTAACAAACAACAGGTGAACGTCTAGCCTAAACTTACTCTCCTAACGGAATTCTCTAGCCAAGTCTATCATTCTAGCAATACTACATGCATGAAACGTGGCAAAACCAAACTCATCACCCTCTGCCTACTAGCTGGAATTGTTTTACCCATCATCGCAGCCTTAGCGTGGTTATTGAAAGCTGAGAGCCGCTGGATGAAATATAAAGCGCAACAAGAAGCCGCGGGACAAGATTTCAGCCTTGAGGTGATGCGTTTCGCGCCAGCTGATGCCGATCCTGCAGTCAATCTAGCGCGTCACCCACTACTGGAAGATCCTAATAAACTCAGCGCGGGAACGACTAGCCTCAACGACGTTAAGGCTCTGACGAATGACATCAAAGAGCACACACGCTTCACCAAACTATCGCGCGAGGATAATCAACTCGCTGCACTCAGCTCGGCAGGAAAATCACCCGCAGAGCAACATGCCGCCGCCAAACTTGTACTCGACGAACTCGATGCCCTAGCTGAGCCATTCTCCAGCCTAGCCAGCCAGCTAGAAAATCCAGCCAGCTATTGGCAGCTGGAGCCCACACATATGTTCGGCGGCGGTATCGATCACGACTTATCCCCTATCTATTTATTGAAATTTCTAAATATGCGGGTGAGCTGCCATTTGATCATGGAAAATAGCGACGCCGCCATGGCCGATATTCAGCTGATCTGGCGGCTAGCTGGCAAACTTGCCGCCAACCCTAAGGGTATGACAGCCGTCACAGCTACAGCCATGATTCGCAGCGTAAGCAATTACATATGGCACGGCATGGAAACTAATCAATTTTCACGCGATCAATTGCTCACACTTCTGCAAATGATGCAAAATGAGCCGGTCGACCAGGCTAATTTGCGAGATATAATAGTGACAAATCGGGCTCAATTCATTGCTGATATGAATGCTTTTTGTGGATATGCACACGGCACCCCCACGCTGCCACGACAATTGCCACGAAAAATCATAGCTAGCCTGCAGAAATCTAATTATTGCCGCCAGCTGGATGCCAGCGGTTTGCTAGAAAAGTCGCCCAATGTCACCACGAGCCAGCTTGAGTTATTAAAATATTGGACCGAGCGACCGGAGCCAAACTCATTTAAGTTAAATACTTATGCGCTGGGCGACTGCTATCTATCCACCCTACGCGGATCCGCACAGAGCATAGCTATGCAGCAAGCATCCATCGAGCTAAGCAAGCTCGCTCTGGCTAACGCGCTGTTTAAAATCGACCATAACCGCCAGCCAGCGAGCTTAGCTGAATTAAGAAGCGCCTACCAACTCGCAGAGGCCGAATTTTCATTTGAGGGCATGGCGGTAAAAATGACCAAAGATGCTAAGGGCGAAAACAAATTCAGCTGCTCGATACCGGCTGAGCTTAGGGTCAAATCATCCGTCACGACGGTAGAGTGGTAAATATTTTCGCCCACCACTACCAGACGGCATACCGACAAAAAAATCACCCGCGAGCTAGCTGCCGCGGGTGATTTTGTATTCATGAAATGACCTCAAACAACTGGACTCATCATTACTCTGGCACCAGCGTAAACCCGTAGATCTTGAGGTGTTTGTAGGTCGGGCGCGTTTTATCTTTAGTTCGCAGCACAAACTCCTGGAAACCCTGCTCAAGCTGCATCGAGCCAATAGTCACCTCCTTGATATCGCCAGCTCCAGTGTGCTCGACATCAAAGTTAAGCACCTGATTACCATTCACCAGCTGCAGCGGAAAACCGTGCTCGTGGCGCATGCTGTAGCGCACAACCACTTTGTAACGGCTCGCTTCACGGATGTTTTTTTGCCAATGAGCTTGCTCATTTTCAGTCACCCAGCGGGTAATGACCGCGCCACGTTCTTCCGGAGCTGCGTGCAAACCCCAGCCAGAATACGCCGCTTCACGCGGGTAGAGACCGATGGCATTTGGCGAGTAATCATGCGCGCGATCTGAGGCGGCGAGATCAAAACCACTGAGATCAAATGCGTATGCGGGCGAGCTATGATCCAGCTTACGCAAATCGACACTGCTGAGATCGAGCACTAGATTTCCCGCTTGGGATTTGCTGAAAGCCACCGGTTGGGCCGACCCGAGCAACGTGACGGCGGCTCCAGCTGGCGCCTTATTAACCTTCACTGCCTGCAGCTCGAGCTGAGACATTTTTGGCCACCCCAGCGTGATAGCATAAACATTAGTGCCATCTTTGCTGCGCGTGTAACGAATATCACGGCTGTCGTAGCTAGGCGTGACATGACCAACAAAACGCCAGCGCGGAATGCCGCGCGGAAATTCGCCATAAACGTCCCACGGACGAGTATTGTAAATGGCGTCACCATTTTCCTCCAGCCAGCCGCCGAGCTCCAGCAGTCGGTCCTGATATTGCTGGCGAATCGTGCCGTCGGCATTGGGTCCGATATTGAGAATGAAGGTGCCATTTTTCGACACCGTATCCACTAGCTGGTGAACAATGTCACCCAGCGATAAGAGCTCAACGCCATTTTTGGGCGAAAAGGCAAACCATTCTTGAGAAATGGAGGTGACGACATTCCACGGAATTGGATCGAGGTAACCACGCACCCCTTTTTCCATGCTATTCATGCACACTGTTTTTGGCAGGTCGAAGTCGCGGATCAATGCCTCCACTTGCTTGCCATTCCTCTCGCCCATGTTGAAATACTCAGCTAGAAACTTATCGCGGTAGTCGGGCGAGATGTTTTTTTCTAATCCAAAATCGTGCCAAATGACATCCGGCTGGTATTTATTATTGGCTTCATTTGCCATGCCCAGCCAGCGGTCTTGGTAAGTCACGGGCGCGATTTGAAATTCGTGTATATCAGCTGGCCGCGACTCACCAAATAACAAAATATTCTTCTCGGATGGCTGTTCGTGTTTGTAAACGTCGCGGTAATAGAACCAGCTGTACCCGTGGTGGTAGCTGAGCATGTATTTCATGCCCTGAGCGCGGATTTCCTTTTCCAGCTCGCCAACGATATCGCGTTTTGGCCCCATGGCCACTGCATTCCACGGCGTCACTTCGCTATCCCACATGGCAAAATTATCATGGTGCACAGCTGTGGGACCGGCAAATTTTGCGCCTGACTTAGCAAACAGCTCAGCCCAGCTCGCGGGGTCAAACTTCTCTGGGTTAAATTTCTCGCAAAGGTCACCGTAACCAACATCTTCAACCGTGCCAAAATTGGCGAGGTGGTATTGCTGCTCGCGCGAACCGTCAATGTACATCTGCCCGCCGTACCAGCCCATTTGCTCAGCTGAGTTGGAAATGGCATTGGTCACCGGACACCAATGCGTCCAGATACCAAATTTGGCATCGAGCAGCCATTCGGGGGTTTTGTGTTTTTTCAGTGAATCAATATTCGCTTGGTATGGTGATTCAGCGTGAGCGCTGGCCGCTCCACACACGAGCACGGCTAATAAGGTGGATTTGTTCATAGGTATCTGGTTCGATTCATTGCTGGCTCGCGTGAACGCAAGTCAGCAGCTGGAGGAACTTTGAGTTGGCTGCTTGTTTAACTCTATGGGTGTTAATTAGAGCTGGTTTTGATTAACTATCTTTCACCAATAACGGCGTATCGATAATCATGATAAGCTTAATAAACCAAAGTTATAAGACAACTCAAAAGCGCGATCATTTACCACACTGGGAAGATCGCCACAGCAGATCAAGGCAATTCCGCTAGATACCTGCGCTCGCTAGATAAATTCCTCGCCGGATCTGCTGCGAAAATAAGCAAAAAAAATCCACCCGCGCACATCGCACAGGTGGATTTTTCCGTTTATGAAAATTAAGTAAAAATACCCCCTTACCCGAGCAATTCGAGCATGCTAGGTAATATTTTTGAATACAGGGTGTTTTTTGTCCCCAGCGCAAGTTGATCCGTGAGCAACTGAGCAGGATCATCGGCACCAGCTGGCGCTCTTTGACCAATGCAATGATCACCAGCGCAGATTTCTTGATGCAGGTATTCTGAATCAGGATTGCGGTGCAGGCGCACTTTGCAGTTCGGTGCAATCAACTCAACTTCGCTTAATGGTGAAGTTTCGTCATAGCTGACTTTAGCCACCACTTCGCTGCCCTCTTGGGTTTCGAAATGGAACACGTCGCCGTCAGCTGCAATGTCCAGCTCTAAGCTACGTTTCCAGCCAGCTTGCTGAGTGATCCACGCGAGCACAAACAAAGCTGTGGTGCGCTGGTTGCGGTGCGCGGTGATGTTGAGCTCCTTGGTTTTTGGCAGTGATGCCAGCGCCAATGGATCGTCAAACAAGGCTGCGAGAGAAAGTCTCCAGCTGTGGCTGCGCATCCATGCGAGATCGAAGGCAAAAAACGATCGGCTCGCCTGGCTAGCAGTCGCTACTTTAGCAAACCCTTCAGCTGGCTTCTCCCACTCTGCGCTATCAAAGATGAAGCGGTTGATCAGCGTGTAGAGGCGATCACTGAAGATGTCGCTGAGTTCTCCTTGCCACCAGAAAACCAATGGCAGGTCACTATTGAGGTGAGCAAATACAGTATTGCGAAGTCGACCTGTCGCGCGGCCAGTCAGGTGAAATGACAGCTGCTCGCAGCACACGCTCTTGCGCCCGTGAGCCAGATGGCAATGCGCGGTGATCCATGCGGTGATGGATGTCTCAGGTGACTCTCTATCCATGCCGATCAAAATCGAGCGACATGCGTGCTCGCGGGTGATCGACTGAATGATCTGGGTATTTTTTTCCAGCCCACCAGGGTGCTCGGAATAAACAGCCAGATTCGTCAATGAGGCATT
Organism: Persicirhabdus sediminis; assembly: GCF_016595495.1. Lineage (GTDB taxonomy): Bacteria > Verrucomicrobiota > Verrucomicrobiia > Verrucomicrobiales > Akkermansiaceae > Persicirhabdus > Persicirhabdus sediminis. Next base: position 595,810 of record NZ_JAENIM010000039.1, on the reverse strand, counting down.
AGTGCGTGCATCGTCCTGCTCCCAGAGGCGGTGCAGCTCTTTATCGATGCTAGCAATGGCAACCTCTTTGCCTAAGGCGATGGTATTTTCAGGAATCGTCATGGTGATTGAATCATTTAGATTTCAAGCGCTGACGATTACAGTCTACGCCACTCGTTGCCGTCTTGCTTGAGCAAATCGTCTGCTTCTTTTGGCCCCCACGATCCAGCTGTGTATTCAGCCATAGGTGGTGCATTGTCAGATTCGTGCCAGGCACGCTCGATGTGATCCACAAACTTCCACGCTTCTTCGACTTCGTCGCGGCGCGCAAACAATGTGGCATCGCCAGCCATGGAGTCGAGCAAGAGGCGCTCGTAAGCTTCTGGGCTTCCTTTGCCAAAGCTTGTGGCGTAATGGAAATCCATCTTCACTGGCTCAAGACGCAGGTTTGCACCTGGGATCTTGGACATCATGCGTAGCGAGATGCCTTCATCCGGCTGGATGCGAATCACTAGAACGTTGCCGCCCGGTGTGCCGCTTGAGTCGGAGTTAAAGAGAACGGATGGTGGTGATTTGAAGTGGATGGAGATTTCAGTTGCCTTCTTTGGCAGCTGCTTACCCATGCGTACGTAAAATGGTACGCCACTCCATCGCCAAGTATCAATCATGCAGCGGACGGCCACATAACTTTCTGTCATGCTTTCTGGATCCACACGATCTTCCTCGCGGTAACCAACGCGGCTGACGCCATCAACGGTGCCCGCTGTGTACTGAGCGCGCACGACGTTTTCAGCTACTTTTTCCGGAGTGTCCCACTGGCGCAGCGAGCGGATGACTTTTACTTTTTCATCACGCACACCGTCAGCTGACAGGTCAGTTGGCGGCTCCATAGCCACCAAACTAAGCAGCTGGAGCAAGTGGTTCTGGATCATGTCGCGCATGGCGCCAGATTTATCATAATAACCACCGCGGCCACCTTCCATGCCGAGGTTTTCAGAACAAGTAATCTGCACCTGCTCGATGTAGCGGTTGTTCCAGAGTGGCTCAAAAATAGCATTGGCAAAGCGCAGCACCATGATGTTTTGCGCAGTTTCTTTGCCCAGGTAGTGGTCGATACGGTAAGTTTCCTTCTCCGCAAATGTGCGGCTCACCACTTCGTTGAGGTGCTTGGCGGATGGCAGATCAGTACCAAATGGCTTCTCTACAATCACCCGTGCCCAGCAGCCGTCAGCGGCTTCGTTGAGGCCCACTTTTTTGAGGTTTTCTAGAATGTCATCAAAAAACTCAGGCGCGCTGGCAACGTAGAATAAACGGTTACCTTTGCCGCCGCGACCATTGTCAATCTCGTCGAGGCGATCAGCTAGGCGCTGGTAGCCGTCGACGTCTTGGAATTCACTCTGGTGGTAGTGGATGTTTTCTTCAAATGGATCCCAAATCTTCGCTTCGTGACCGCTGCGAGAAACCTTTGGGTTGATTTCTTTAAGGCCTGCGCGAAATACTTCGTCGGATTTCTCACGACGCGCAAAACCAATGATTTTAACGCCGGGAGGGAGTTCTCCCTCGACCGCTAAGTTGTATAATGCAGGCACAAGTTTGCGGTGAGTCAGGTCACCAGTTGCGCCAAAAATGACCACTGTGCAGGGCGCGGCCTGCGAGCGAGTCACTAGATCTTCTCTAAAAGGATTTGTGTTTGCCATACGTCTGGGCTGTCAATACCTCGGTAGTTTGGTTGCGTCCAAGTTAATTCTGCTCTGCATGACGCAAAATCATAGCTGCATAAAATAATATCATGATGATAAACGTTTGATTGATTGCCAGAATGCTGCGGTTTGTTTGGCGTCCGGAATCACCTCAATAACAGAAGTTTCTTCTGACAGCTCAACGTCAAGCTGCTCAATACCAGTAATTTGGTGATAGTCTAACCCCCACATTTCAGCCCAGCTGGAAAAATGTGTCTTATGTTCGTTAGCAATCACCTTAACCAAAGCTTCATCTAACTCACGCACAGCGGGCAGTTGTTCGAAAATTCTGCCTCCGCCATTGTTGATCACCACCAGAACACGCTTTTCGCGATTGATCTGCGGCAAAATCGCCAGGGAAGATAAATCGTACATCGTGGTAAGGTCGCCAAAGATCCCCCATGCGCCTGAATCAACCGCTGTCGTTCCCAGCCAGCTGGAAATTTGCCCGTCGATACCATTGGCACCACGGTTAGCGCGCACCAGCTCGTGTGGGATTTCGCGCTGAGCGAAGTCGTTCCACTCGCGGATTGGCAGGCTATTGCCCAAGTAAACGCTCTCACCTTCAGTGGCTAACATGGAAATTTGATAAATCATGCCGGGCTCACTTTCTGGATAAGCTTCGAGAAGCTCGAGCACCTGCGCTTGGTTGCGCTTGCTGAGTCGCAAGATATCTAGCACATCGCCCACTTTTGGTGGTTCACCCATACCTCTAAGGCAGCGGCTGATGCCACCGGTGACCACCGTGCTCGGTCGGGACAACCCGCTGAAACCAGTGCGGGTGACTGAAAGAACATCGACGTCGGGCATGTTTTCCAGATCGCGCCAGAATCGACCGACTGGAACTTCACCAATGCGCAATACTTTCCCCGGAGGGGTCGCTTTCAACAAGGCATCACCCTGCACCAAAGCCAGCTTGCCTAGCTGCTCGCGCAGTCCGCTCGTGGCATCGGCAATCACTGGAGCGCCAAGTTCTTTGAGGAAATGCAGCACCTCTTCAGTATCTTCTGGCTCGAGACCGCCCAACATGACCACCAGCCCACGCCAGTGGTCGTGAACAAAACTCACCAGCTCAGTGACATTGCTCAGCGGCTCGCGCACACGCTCAAAATCAGCCAGCTCGCCAGCTAGCTGCCATTCAGTTGACAGCGATGGTTCATCTAAGCACAGGTTGATGTGATACGGCGATGCGCCAGACCAATCAGCCAGCACATCATCCGCTGACTCAGAGGCGTCGAGGTCGACGGCATGTTCTACGTATGGGCCAAAAATGCCCGCTTGCTCGATAGCTTGTGGCGCGCCAGTTCCGCGGTATGATTTCGGCCTGTCAGCCGTGATAACAACCAGCGGTCGTTGTTGGTAGTGAGCTTCGATCACCGACGGCAAGAGCTCAGCTACAGCGGTACCAGAAGTGGTGATCACCGCGCACGGGTAACCACTATCCATGATGCGCCCGAGGGCAAAAAATCCAGCTGCGCGCTCGTCAAAATGTGACCACACTTGGATGTCGGTCAGCTCAGCCAGCGCAGTAACGATGGGCAAGTTGCGCGCACCAGCGCAGATGACAAATTCGCCAATACCAGCGGCGAGGCAAGCCTCGATGCTGGTTTCAATCAATACGGTATCAGACATGCTATCGATGATAAGTTGATGGTTGCCAGCTGGATTACTCAGAGAGAAATGCGGTCAGCGGGCTGGTGGCGGACGCTTTCAGCTGCGCTTGTGGCAGGCCGATTTCATATGCATCGCGGCCAGCTTCCACAGCGAGCTTAAAGGCGCGCGCCATGCGGATCGGATCACTAGCAATGGCCATGGCGGTATTGACCAGAACCGCGTCAGCGCCAAGCTCCATGGCTTCGGCTGCGTGGCTCGGCGCGCCGATACCAGCGTCAACCACAACAGGCACGGTGGCCTGCTCGATGATGATGCTGACTTGATCGCGGGTGATGATGCCTTTGTTGGAGCCGATTGGTGCGCCAAGTGGCATCACCGCGGCACAGCCAGCTTCTTGCAAATGCTTGGCGAGAACTGGGTCCGCATTGATATATGGTAATACCGTGAACCCTTCTTTAACGAGGATTTCAGCTGCTTTTAATGTCTCGATAGGATCTGGCAGCAGGTACGTTGGATCTGGGTGGATTTCCAACTTGATCCACTTTGGCAGACCAGCCGCTTCCGCTAGCCGAGCTAGGCGCACAGCCTCTTCGGCATTCATTGCCCCGCTGGTATTTGGCAGCAGCAAGTAACGGTCGCGATCGACATATTCTAAAATGTTAGCGTAGGCATCCTGCCCGCCGCTTAGATCAGCGCGACGCAAGGCCACGGTGACAATCTCTGTTTCTGCGGCCGCCAGTGCGTCGCGCATTAAGTCATTTGAGGCAAATTTCCCAGTTCCTGTCATCAGACGGGAGCCAAATTGACGGCCAGCTATCGTGAGTTTCTCATTCATTTAGCGGCGAACTTAGCGAAACCCCCGCCGGCGTCAAGTATGGCGGCGGGTTTCGCGTTAATCAATTTCCAGCTAGCTGGAAATTAGCGTTTCATCTGCACCGGAATCGGCGCAATTTGTATCGCCTCGATCTCCATCGAACGTGGCGCAAATTTGCCCTCTTCAGAGCCAATTTTGATTTGGAAAACACCATCGGCATTGAGGTGGAAATCGCCTAGATCGACGTAAACAAATTCATCGCCAGTCACCTGCGGGTTTACCTGCAGGGTGACCACTTCGCCGCCGTCGTTGAATATCTTCACGCTCAACTCGTTCGTATCATTCAAATTGCGCATTTTGGCACGCAGCGTGAAATCACTATCCTTGAATTTATTTCTCCAGAGGAAATTCACGCTTCCCCACCATGACGTCCAATTATTGATCACGGTTTGACCGTCGGCATTTTCGCCTTCACTGATATGGTAGCCGTGAATGGCTGCCATCTCCGCGCCAATGGTTTTTGAGTTTGGCTGGTAAAATAACCCTTGTTTGCGCGGCTGGATGTCAAAACCGTCAAATTTGAACCCGTAGGCAAAATCATTTGGCAAATCAGCCAGCTTTGGAATATCCAGCTGGATGCGACCGTCAGCCAATACCTCGAAGTTGATAGCTTTGTCGTAACCAAACAAGGTGACCTTGCCGCCAGCTGATTTGACATCAAATCCATTGAGGATGACTTGCTCGCTTTCTGGCCAGCCGAGGAAGAAAGCAAACTGAGTTTTGCCATCTTTAGACACCGTGTAGCGGATGTCGTCGCCGCCGTATTTGGCTTCTTTGCGCGCCTTTGAGTTTTCAATTTTAAAATGCCCTGAGTCAGCGCCCACACTTCCTTCGCCGTAGATTGGCCACGGGCGAGTTTCGTAGATACCTTCACCATTTTGGCTCGTCCAGCTGCCAAAATCTTTCAGCAATGACTTCATTTCTGGCGGGATAGACCCCTCAAAATCAGGTGCCACATTGAGCAACATGATGCCATTTTTAGAAACAATATCGATGAACATATCGATCATCGTATTGGAATCCTCCCAGCTGGAATCTGGATGGTAAAACCACGCGCCAGCTGAGGTGTCCGTAGTCCAAGTGTACGGCGTCAGCTCGTCCATGCGACCACGTTCCAGATCCATCGTCGAGTAGCTGCGCAAAATCGGCGCACGTTCTTTTTGCAGCACGGTGACCTCTTTCCCCTCTTTGATGCCGTAATTATAATAATCCGCATACATTTGGTACTGAACATCTTGATCCTGCCAGCCGAGGCCAAAATCGTAGTAGATCAAGTCTGGGTTGTACTTGGTGACGTATTCATTCACCAGCGCCAGCCATTGTTCCTGAAATGCGCGCGGAATGAATTCCTTTTTCTCGTCACGTTTATCAACTGGCCCGTAGAGTTTGGCAAATTCCGCCTCTGTCCCTTGGTAGCCATTTTGCCGTGCGTATTTGTAAAAATGATAAGTGAACCCGTGGTGGAATGCGCCGAGGAACTTCATCCCACGCTTGCGGTATTCTTTTTCCAGCTCACCGGTGATGTCGCGCTTGGGGCCGATATTTACCGAGTTCCACGCGTGGATGTCGCTATCCCACATGGCGTAGTTATCGTGGTGGATGGAAACCGGACCGCCAAACTTTGCACCCGCACCAGCAATTAACTCAGCCCACTCAGCGGCGTCAAATTTCTCCGCGGTGAATTCTTCCATGATCTTGGTGTACGGCACGTCCTTGGGGTCACCAAAATGTTTTTTGTGATACTCCATGGCGGCGTGCCCTTGCTGGTACATGAATCGTCCGTACCAGCCGAAGTTCCCCTGATCGTGGTGGCGAATCGCCTGAGTCACTGGACCCCAGTGAGTATAAACACCAAGTTTGGCATCTTGCAGCCACTCGGGAGTTTTGAAATGTTGCTGTAATGACTTCAACTCTGGCTTCACTGGACCTGCTGCCGACTCAGCATGCGCGCTCGTCATTGCGGACGCTGAAATGGCTGCTAACGCACCCAATGCCATCGCTCGTGGCAATAATTTAATTTTTTTCATCATGATCTGGAAATTAATTATCAACTTTACTTAAAGTACTTAAAGTACAAATTCATTTTTCAATGATATGAGAAATGTCGCTTATTCTACATTTGGCTATTGGCTGGAATTGACCACTACATGGCGGTGAAAATTAATCGTTAATTTCATTGCGAAATAATGCCTGCTTTTGCTGTCGTTTTATGGCATGACTCAAACTCATTCATTTTCAACACATTAAACAAGACTGCGTTAATCGAGCTGGAAGAAATTGTAATTGTCGGGATTTTATTATTGGCTAATTGCCTATATTAAACGTAGCTTGCGCGCATGTCCCAGAAGACCCGTATCATTTCTACACTAGGCCCAGTGAGCGACTCCAACGAGATGCTCGGCCAATTGATCGACGCTGGCGTAAACATTTTCCGTCTCAACATGAGTCACGCGCCTCGCGAGTGGGTCAAAGACGTTACACTTCGCATTCGTGCTATTGCCAAAGAAAAGAAGCGCCACACCGCCGTGCTTTGCGACCTGCAAGGCCCATCAATCCGTACAGGTGACCTCGATGAGCCGTACATGTTGGTTCCAGGTGACGTTCTTGAATTCCGCAAACGCGACGCTGAGCAGAAGGAAAAGTATTCGTCTACTGTCAACTATGAAGGCCTAATGGACGACGTGCGCGCTGGCGACCCATTGGTGGTCGACAACGGCTACTTGCTGATGACCATCACAGAAGTACTTCCTGACCGCATCGTATGTGAAGTGAAGACTGAAGGTAAACTCGGCAGCCGCCGCCACATCAACCTTCCAGGTGTTCGCCTCAACCTTCCTGCCCTGACTGCTAAAGATCACGGCGATCTCGCTACAGCTGTTGAAGCTGGTGTTGATTTCATCGCTGGCTCATTTGTGCGTGACGCTGCTCACGTTGATGAACTGCGCAAAGCCATGGAAGAACTCGGTGGCGAAGCACACATCGTTGCTAAGATTGAAGACCAAGAAGCGATCCGCAACATCGATGGCATCATCAATGCTGCTGACGGCATCATGGTTGCTCGTGGTGACCTCGGTGTTGAAGTTGAATTCGAAGAACTTCCACTCATCCAGCGCCGCATCGTTCGCAGATGTCACGTTCTCGGCCGCCGCGTTATCGTTGCAACTCAAATGCTTGAGTCCATGATCGAGAACCCAATGCCAACACGTGCTGAAGTAACTGACGTTGCTAACGCTGTGTTTGAAGAAGCTGACGCCATCATGCTTTCTGGTGAAACTGCCATGGGCAGATACCCAGTGCAGTGTGTGGAAACACTCAGCCGCATCGCCCAGCGCATCGAGCGCAGTGGCGGCATGGGCTACGGCAAAGAAGTTATCCTGCGCACCGAGCGTCAGAAAACACTTCGCGCTGCAGTTAACTTGGTTGACTCCATTGCGGACGCGCAGATCATCTGCTTCACACGTCGCGGATTCCTTCCAGTTGCCTGTGCACAGCTTCGCCCACAGTCACGCATCCACGCATTCACAAGTAAGTCTGGCATCTGCCGCAAAATGGCTCTCTCACGTGGCGTTCGCGCTTACCAGATTCCATTCAGCGAAGATCACGATACCAACCAAGCAGCTGCTCTCGAAGTTCTGCGTGGCACAGGTGAAGTTCCAGAAGGCACTCCACTCATCGTCATCTCAGACACACTGCAGAAGGACCACACCGTGGACTCCATTCTTATCATCCACGCTTAATTAGCTGGATCACAACCATTTCAAAAAAGCCGGACTCAGCAATGAGTCCGGCTTTTTTTTGCTTATGGAAAATTCCAGCCAGAAAATTGGCGACGATAACAAACCACCAATTCCCGCTGGCTCACTACGCCTTCCATTCATCGTCGCTCGCGGCAGTCACCACGCGCGCGCCAGGCTTATCGGCTAGGTAAGAAAAACACCATGAGATGAGAACTCCAATGCGACTGCGGAAATTCGTCAGAAACATGATGTGAATGAATAACCACATCATCCAAGCCAAAAATCCTTTCACTTTCAGCACATCGCGGAAATTCACCACTGCTGAGTTTTTCCCCACAATGGCCATGAAACCTTTGTCGAAATAGTCAAAATCAGGCCGCTTGCCGATCCCGCTGACCAGCTCATTTTTGATGATCGTAGCAACAAAACCACCTTCTTGCATCGCCGCTGGCGCTTGGCCAGGAACGAGTTTACCATTGGCTTGTTTTACCGCCGCCGCATCACCAATCACAAAGGCCTCTGGATTGCCAGGAATCGACAGGTCTTTCTCCACTTCAACCAAACCCGCACGATTCAGGCTAACACCGAGAGTTTTGGTAATTGGAGTCGCCTCCACACCTGCACCCCAAATAATCACACCCGCCTCAATGATTTCGCCAGATTTCAACTCAACGATGCCCTCGTCAATGTGGCTGACCATAGAATTCAGCTTCACCTCAACACCGCGTTGCTCTAATCGCTCGACGGCGTATTCTGCCTGGTCGCGAGGAAAGGCACCCAGCAGCTGGTCTTGTGCCTCAATCAAAATGATCCGCTGCTGGCTGGTATCGTAGTTTTTAAATCCACGCTTCATGGTGCGCTTCACCAGATCCGAAAATGCGCCAGCTAGCTCCACGCCAGTCGGGCCGCCGCCGATAATCACGGTCGTTGAGAGCTTGGCGATATTTTGCGGCTCAGTTCCACGGTCGGCAACCTCCAGGCTTCTGAGCAACTTCTCGCGGATAGAAAAGGCATCATCTAATGATTTGAGACAATAGACGTGTTTCTCCCATTCAGCTTTGCCAAAAAAGCTCGTCTTCACTCCAGTTGCGACTACGAGGTAGTCGTAGCTCAAACTAAGACCAGAGGACGCATGTAGAACTTTTCCAGCCAGATCAACCCGCTCGATATGATCGTAGACGACGTCTATATTGTTATATTTATCAAAAATTGACCGGATAGAGCGCGAAATATCTGGCGCCGCCAGAGTCGACGTCGCTACCTGATAGAGTAAAGGTTGGAAGAGGTGGTGATTTTTTCTATCAACGATAGTCACCCTAACCCCCTCTTTGTTGCCCAACTTCTTGGCGCAAGTCATCCCCCCGAACCCCGCGCCAATGATAATAATGTGCTTATCGACCATAATTTTAGTAGGTTTTATAAATGCAGCGCAAAACCAAACAGCTGATTGCATCTGCACGTACCTAGCCGATAGTCACATAGATTAACAAATGTGCCACTAGGCAGATAGAGAAAATCAATTTTATGACACTTAGCTGCTTAATTCGCACCAAGCTTGACGTATAACTGGGCCGAAGAACTCACAGCAATGGAAATATTTTCTAGCCACCACCTAATTTGTTTAGCGCTATCATTTGCGTCCATTGCTGTGGTTTTGCTTATTGGCCGCCGACTTGAATCCGCGGGCTCAGCCAAACCACTGCGCTATGCCATTGGCATTAGCTGCCTATTGGCTTATCCGGTCACGCTGCTGGCCTACCAGCTCGCTGGCTACCACATGCCCATTGAGATCAAGATCCCCTACCACCTTTGCGACCTGTCGGTGATCCTAGCTGGATTTGCCATGATCTACAAACAAGCCACGCTGCGTGAGCTTGTTTACTACTGGGGGCTAGCTGGCGCCACTCAGGCGATGCTCACGCCAGACATCAACGAGTCATTCACTCACCCGGTTGCGCTGGCCTTTTATTTTTCCCACCTCGGCGTCGTTTGCGCCGCCTTGTATTTGCCCATCTGCATTGGCTGGAGGCCACGCGCTGGCTCAGTAAGACGCGCCGTGGGCTGGCTGGCAGTTTACGCCACCATCGCCGGAGCTCTGAATTTCTTACTCGGCGCCAACTTTGGTTTCCTTGCTGCCAAACCCAGCGAATCCAGCTTGATTGACGTGATGGGCCCGTGGCCGTGGTACATTTTGTCGCTCGGCGCCATCGCCAGTTTGCTATTTTGGCTACTGAGTTTGCCATTTCGTCAGACAAAGCAAAAATAATACGTGCCTTTTCGGGCAAACTGGTTTCTTTTCTTTCAGCGTCCCGACGCAAAATTTTGACCAAATTCATGAGCAAGCCAACTGATAGCCCTAAGCGTAAGCGCGTAAATGTTCGCCGCCCCGATGTGATGGAAAAAGTCCAAGCTGAAGTGGAAAACCACTACCGCTCGTCTTTAGTGGAGAAAATCCGCGCGTCTCACGGCGAAGTGCAGATTGGCAATACCACCATCCGGCTGGCCCAGCAGTTTGGTTTTTGCTACGGTGTGGAGCGCGCCATCGACCTCGCCTACGCCACCCATAAAGTTTTCCCTGACCAGCGCTTGTTTTTGATTGGTGAAATCATTCACAACCCAGAGGTTAACAAACAACTTCGCGACATGGGCATCGTTTCTCTGCCGTGGAAAAAACTCAGCGATGAATACAAAGATCTCACCGACGAAGATGTGGTGATCGTGCCAGCATTTGGTGCGCCTACGCATTTCATGGATTTCCTCGCTGAGGTCGGCTGCCACGTCGTTGATACCACCTGTGGTGATGTGATGAAAGTTTGGCGCCGCGTTCGTGGTTACGCCAAACAACAAGTCACCTCCATCATTCACGGCAAAGCTGGCCATGAAGAAACTTTAGCCACTGCGTCACGTGCGCTCGGCGATAAAAAAGACGGTCATTACCTAGTCATCCTCACGCTGGCTGATGCGGATTACGTCTGCGACTACATTATCAATGGTGGCGACAAAGCGGCCTTGTTGGAGAAATTCAGCGGCGCTTATTCAGAGGGATTTGACCCAGACGTCCACCTTCAGCAAGTTGGTGTGGCCAACCAGACCACCATGCTGCAAAGCGAGACCGAAGAACTGCAACGCCACATCCAGGCAGCGCTAGAAAAACGCGACGGACATACCCAGAACTACCACGTTTTTGATACCATCTGCGGCGCCACTCAGGAGCGTCAAAGCGCGCTCTTTGAGATGCTCAAGAAGCCAATGGACATGATGTTAGTGGTCGGCGGCTACAACAGCTCAAATACCACTCACCTGGTGGAAATTGCTGAGCAAGAATTACCTACCTTCTTCATCCGCAAGGCATCATGCATCGAATCGCTAGAGGAAATCATCCACTTTGACCTCGAAAAAAATGCCGAGATCAAATCCAGCTACACTGAGATCCTCAACCCGGATAAACCATGCACCGTCGGCATCACCGCGGGCGCATCATGCCCAAACAACCTGATCGAATCTGCGATCTTACGTGTGCTCGAGCTGCGTGGACTTAGCGCTGCCGATCTGATCGAATAATTCTCAATCATTATTTCCAGCTGGAGTGATTTATTCCCAGCTGGAAAATTCCCTCACTACACACCTTGTTTGTAAACAAATAGCTGGCCGCTGAGCTGGCTATTTTTGTTTACCGCTGCACCACGCAATTTAAACCCAGCCGCCAGCGCCACGCGGTGAGCTAGCTGGTTATCATCGTGGCAATAAACTCGCAGCTGGTAGCTGGGCATCAACACATCGCGCAACATCACCAGCGCCTCAGTGGCATAGCCGTGACCGCAAAACTCCTCGTTGATGCCAAAATAACACTCCATCACGCCAACATCGTAGCTGGTAAACCCAGCGGTGCCGAGATAGCGGTCGCTGTGTAAATCAGCCACCACATAAGAGCAAATCTCCACCTCGTCAGCATAGGACGCCATGATACGATCCACCAGCTGGTTTGCCCCTTCGTCCGAGCATTCATCGGCATCAAACATCAAATAGCGATTTGATGTCTCATTTTGCATGAAACTCACAAAGCTAGCACGATCACGCTCGACAAATCGTCGTAGCCGAATGCGCTCAGATTCTATAGGCAGGGTTAGCACAACTCTAATCACTAGCAGCCACACCCAATCACGCAAGCATCATTGAAAATACAAATTCAAACAGGCAAGTAGTTTTTAAATAGGCAAGCTGTCAGATAAACCTAACTAGACCAAGATAGACGTAAAAGATCAGCCAGCCTGACCAAATCGCTGAGACGTGTCCATTCTGGCACATTCTCGAGCTAGCCGCCTGCATACCGCCAGCCAATGATGCGCGGGCATGAATCAAATGCCACAACTTCACTCGCTGCGCGCCATTGCCATCTTGCTAGTATCCATCCACCATTGGTCTCCTGAGCCGCTGCACCACGCACCAGTACCCTACTCGATTGGTGTTTTTCTATTTTTTGTGCTCAGCGGCTTCCTCATCACACAGATTTTGCTGCGCGGACGGGAAAAAATCGACGCCGGTGATACCACGCTACCCAACTTCACCAAGTCATTTTTCGCTCGTCGGCTGCTGCGGATTTTTCCAGGCTTCCTTGTCGCCATCGCCCTGTACTTGGTTTTTGGTTTCGCCGACGTTTACGACAACTTATTTTGGTACCTATGTCAGGCGAGCAACTTCCTCTTTGCCTCCACTGGCCAATGGTCACCTGGCGCGTCGCAGTTTTGGACGCTGGCCATCGAACAGCAATTTTACCTCCTCTGGCCAGTGGTTTTGCTCATTTTGCCGCGCCGGTGGATCTTGCCCGCGCTAGCTGGCATCTTTCTCATCTCACCAACGCTGCGCTGTCTAGAAATGCTTGGCTGGATCAACTCATGGGCAATGCCGGGCAAACCAACATGGAAATGCCTCGACTACCTCGCCGCTGGCTCCATCACCGCCGTGATGAGTATTAACGGCATCCAGCTAGTTAGCCGCAAACTCAATACCATCTACGTCACCAGCGGCCTCATTTACCTCTTTTTCTGGTTCCGCTGGTATTCTGAAGCCACCATTCCCAGCTGGCAGTGGCTTCAGCAAAGTTTCCTCACTATCGCCTGCGTAGGTATCGTGGTGAATGCTTCTGCCGGATTCACGGGGCTCACGGGAAAAATCCTCGGCAATGCCACCCTGCAGCACATCGGCTTAATGAGCTACGGGCTCTACCTCTATCATAACCTCGCACCGCTGATGATGGGGTACATCACCCCATTTCTCTGGGCCGACGGCTGGGAAATCATGCTCTTCCCGCTACGGCTCGCCATCCTCGGTGGCACCTCATACGCAATGGCCAGACTGTCGTGGAAATACATCGAAAAACCTGCCTACCAGCTGAAATCACATTTCCCGTATTGAACAAAACCACAGGCAGTGCCAGCTAGCTGGAAATTCTGCATTAGTTGCTAAAATCTTACCCAAGTGTGACCTGTCACGCCGCGGGCAAACAGAGCATTTGCAGCCACTTCGAATGCCCAAAATCCTGCCGATTTTTCATTGGTTCAGCTGGCCCGATGATCCGTGTGTGTTGAGTAAATTTTAAAATTTTAAGTAAACGAAGGGGCATCTGGCGGCGTGTGAATGAATTCTAAAAAAGACTTATTAAGACATGTTAATCATCAGCACCTACTACCAAATATAGTGTAATTTTTGCTTTGAGTCTGCCACATATTCCGTTCTAGCGTCAAAGCAGGAGGAGTTCATTATGCGCTGTATCAGCTGTGGTTCATTAACAGATAAGGTCATTGATTCGAGAATGTCGAAGGACGGCACGACGACACGTCGTCGCCGTGAATGTCTCGATTGTGGGTATCGTTACACCACCTACGAGCAGATCGAGCGCACGGAACTGCGCGTGGTCAAACGTGACGGAGCGCGCGAAACCGTGAACCGTGAGAAACTATTCCGCGGGCTGGTGAAAGCCTGCGAAAAACGACCGGTTTCTATGGACCGGCTGGACCGCGCGGTAGAGGAAATCCTCACCGACCTGCACAAAGATCACCTCAGCGAAGTCCCCTCCTCAGTCATTGGCGCCAAAGTCATGAGCAAGCTGCACCAAATCGATCCCGTCGCCTACGTGCGCTACGTCTCGGTTTACCGCCAGTTTGATGATGTTGGCGAGTTCATCCGCGAGATTCAAGAGCTGGAGCAACGCAGCGCACGCGACGTCGGCCAGCGGAAACTTTTCAAAGAATAACACCCCATACCCTATTATGATTTGTCTGATTGGAAATCGCCCCGTGCTACAGGTCGGCCGCCACCAAGTGAGCGGCTACGACACTGAGTGGATTCGCGAGTCTATCATCACCGCTGCCGAGCTATCTGGCCGCGATGATTTCCCATTCGCTGATGATTTGCACAGCGGCATCTTGCATTACCTTGAACACAACTGCCCACTGCAGCTGCTCAAAATCGAAGACCTGCACAAGCGCATTCAGCACATGCTCACGCGCATCGGCCACCAGCCGATGGCTGAGGTGCTGCCGCGCCGTGCTCCAGCGATAGAAATCTCACTGCGCGACGCCGCTGAGTCCGCCGGCAATGGTTACGAGCTAGCCTTTTTCGACCACCTGCAAAAAGAAATCGGCGAGCTGAAAAGCTACGGCGTGAGCATGATCGAGTTTAACGACGTGCGTCACAGCGTGATGGTGCTGCGCGGTCAGGAAAAATGGAATGACTCGTGCGACCAGCTACGCGAAGAAATCCTCACCTTCCTGCGCACCCATGGACGCAGCTCGCGACATCACCCGCAGAAAATTTCACTCAATCTGAATTCACCGAGATGACCTTATTCGAAAAAATTGCCGCTAGAGAGATTCCAGCTGACTTCGTTTACGAAGACGACCTGTGCATGTGCATCCGCGACATCAACCCGCAGGCACCAGTGCATTTGTTAGTTATTCCAAAAAAATGCATCACCCGTGTCGCGCTGGCTGACGATGCCGACAAAGAGGTGCTAGGTCACCTGATGTTAGTCGCCAGAAAAGTCGCTGAGCAAGAAGGATTTGCCGATGACGGGTTCCGCCTCATCATCAACAACGGGCCGGACGGCGGCGAAGAAGTCCCGCACCTGCACGTCCACGTGCTTGCTGGCCGAAAGTTGACTTGGCCTCCAGGCTAGTCCATACACGGGCATCCCCAGCCCACACCCGAATCTATTAGCTGCTGCATGAAACTCATTTCCTGGAACGTCAACGGCCTGCGCGCCGTGATTAAGAAAAATTTTGCCGAATTTGTTAGCGAACACAACCCTGACATCCTCTGCTTGCAAGAAACTAAAGCTCGCCCAGAGCAGGTAGACCTGCCGCTAGAAATGGCTGGCTACAGCCACTACTGGTGCAGTGCAGAAAAAGCAGGTTATTCAGGCACTGTGATCTTTAGCAAAATTGAGCCTATCAGCGTGCAGCAGGGAATTGGCATCGACGAGCACGACCGCGAAGGACGCGTCGTTACACTAGAGTTTGCTGACTACTACGTAGTTACTGTTTACACGCCTAACTCACAAAACGAACTCAAGCGCCTGCCTTACCGCCAAAGCTGGGACCGTGATTTCCTCGCCTTTGTGAAAGATTTGGAAAAGAATAAACCAGTCATTTTCTGTGGCGACCTGAATGTGGCGCACACTGAGATTGATCTCGCTAGACCCAAGGCAAACCGCAAGAGCGCTGGATTCTCAGACGAAGAACGAGCTGGATTTGATCAAATTGTCGCAGCTGGATTTGTTGATACCTTCAGGCATTTCTACCCAGAAAAAGTCGATGAATACAGCTGGTGGAGCTACCGTGGCGGTGCTCGCGCCAAGAATGTTGGCTGGAGAATCGACTACTTCTGCGTCTCAGCCTCGCTCACTGATAGTCTGGCGTCCGCCGCTATCCATCAGGACGTGTTAGGGTCCGACCACTGCCCCGTGTCGATCACTCTAAAATGAGCAACTCAGAGATAGAGTTAGATTTTCTCTCAGCGGAAACCGATGAGGTTTTCCGCCAGTGCATCCACTGCGAATGCCAGCTAACCACAGCTGGCTTATTCATGGTGAGCAAGGCGTATCGCGGTGACGAATGCACCTTCGAATACGCCATCTGCATGGATTGCCGGGAGAAAATCCACAATGAACTCTCCGATGACTCGCGTGTCGCCATGTTTGATTTCATGCACGACCGCGTGAACATGCCCCAGCGCGAGGAAAAATACAAAAATGCCGCAAACTATCAGCTCCAGCTAGATAGCTGCGCTACTTGCGGATTAGACCGCCAGCTGGCGGAAAGTTATTCTACCGCAGCCGTATTTCACAATGGCCTCATGCTCACAGGCGCCTTTCCATTGATGATCTGCTCCAGCTGCGAAGAAGAAGTCTATCAATGCCTATCTGATCACACCAAGGATGTTTGGGATAAGTTCATCAACGACCATTTCCCTGGCCCACCAGCCATAGGCGAACCGAGTCCAAATCACCATTTGGTTTTCTAGCCACTGGGCGAAACTGTTACCTAGCTGGAAGCCTCCAGCTAGCCGAAAATCATAATTTAGCCACGAAGCAAAACCACAAACCTAGCCGAGATGGGACTCTTCTTGCTAGCCACGGAATAAACCACAAAGCCAGCCAAGGCAGAGGTCATTGTTAGCCACGGAATAAAACCACAAACCCAGCCAAGGCTGATGTCATCGTTAGCCACGGAGTGGCGACCATTCGAAGCCCAAGGCAACGCCTTGGGTTTAGGTGCCCCATGACATGAGCCCCGTAGGGGCGACCACCCGCCAATGAGAACTAACATCATCGACTCCAGCCGGCAACTAACGATCAACCGCACGGAGAAACACAATCGCGGCAAAAATCATAAATTCAGCCACGGAATAAACCACAAAGCCAGCCGATGCAGAGGTCATTATTAGCCACGGAGTGGCGCTCATTCGAAGCCCAAGGCAACGCCTTGGGGTTAGACGCCCCCACGACCATGAGCCCCGTAGGGCGACCACTCGCAGATGAGAACTAACACCATCGACTCTAGCCGGCAACTAACGATCAACCACACGGAGAAACACAATCGCGGGCAAAAATCATAAATTCAGCCACGGAATAAACTACAAAGCCAGCCGAGGCTGATGTCATCGCTAGCCACGGAGTGGCGACCATTCGAAGCCCAAGGCAACGCCTTGGGTTTAGACGCCCCCACGACCATGAGCCCCGTAGGGCGACCACTCGCAGATGAGAACTAACACCATCGACTCTAGCCGGCAACTAACGATCAACCACACGGAGAAACACAATCGCGGGCAAAAATCATAAATTCAGCCACGGAATAAAACTACTAACCCAGCCAAGGCTGATGTCATCGCTAGCCACGGAGTGGCGACCATTCGAAGCCCAAGGCAACGCCTTGGGGTTAGGTGCCTCCACGACATGAGCCCCGCAGGGGCGACCACCAGCCAGAAACCCCAACTACTTGCAACAGGCGCCCATATCGGTTAGTTTCAAAAATGGCTCATTCGTATTCGAATATCTATATCCACCTGATTTTCAGCACCAAAAACCGTCACCCGTGGCTAGTTAAATCTATACGGCCAGCCATGCATCAATATATGGCAAAGGTGCTAACTAACGCATCTAATTCGGTATGTGCTATCAACTCAGTAGAAGATCACGTTCATATTTTATTAAAGCTGGCGCGTACTAGTTCCCCAGCTAGTGTCGCCGAGGAGGTGAAAAAATCTTCCTCAAAGTGGCTGAAAACTCAGCTAACTAGTCTAGCCAATTTCCAATGGCAGGCAGGTTACGCAGCCTTCTCAGTTAGTGAGTCGAATGTAAAGTGCGTGAAAGACTACATTGCTCGACAAGAAGAGCATCATCAGAAGTTAAGCTTCAAACAGGAATTCGTTAGTTTCCTGAAGAAAAACAAGATCGAATACGATAATCGCTATCTTTGGGAATGATGGTCGCCCCTACGGGGCTCTCCTAGTCTAGCACATGCCCCCCCAGGGCGTTGCCCTAGGCTTCGATCGACCGCCACTCCGTGGCTAGAACTGATGAAACCTCCGACCAATGAGTCGTCTCAAGTTAGTGAATCTTCTCAGGCTAATGAGCTTTATAACCAAGTACCACCTGTGACGAACCCTATAAACATGGACATCTGGCGCCAGCAGCCATTGGCTAAATGGTCGCCCCTACGGGGCTCTCCTACTCTAGCGAATGACAAACCCCAGGGCGTTGCCCTGGGCTTCGAATGACCGCCACTCCGTGGCTAGAACTGATGAAACCTCCGACCAATGAGTCTTCTCAAGTTAGTGAATCTTCTCAGACTAATGAGCCTTATAACCAGGTACCACCTGCGACGGCCCTATAAACAAGACATCTGGCGCCAGCAGCCATTGGCTAAATGGTCGCCCTTACGGGGCTCTCCTACTCTAGCGAATGTCAAACCCCAGGGCGTTGCCCTAGGCTTCGATCGACCGCCACTCCGTGGCTAGAACTGATGAAACCTCCGACCAATGAGTCTTCTCAAGTTAGTGAATCTTCTCAGGCTAATGAGCTTTATAACCAAGTGCCACCCGTGACGAACCCTATAAACATGGACATCTGGCGCCAGCAGTCATCGGCTAAATGGTCGCCCCTACGGGGCTAGCCTATTCTAGCACATGCCAACCCCAGGGCGTTGCCCTGGGCTTCGATCGACCGCCACTCCGTGGCTAAGCTTGCGCGATGCGCGCAGTCAGCAAAGTGAGTAACCAAAGCGCTTTCGCAGCTGGCAAATTTCTAGCTGCTTTCAACCCGCCCTGCGTTCCACGAACCCAGCCCAAATCACCATTTGGTTTTCTAGCCGTCGCGGTTTTCTGGCTGACAAAGATGTGGGCTACTGGTCACTTGACATTCCTAGCTGGCTGTATGATTCTCTGCTTCATCAATCGACAGGGGTGTGCGGCGATCGCCGTGCTGAGAGCGTTTTCCGCGGAGACGTAACCCTTAGAACCTGATGCGGATCATGCCGTCGCAGGAAGTCGAAATTGTGGTTTCAGCTCCCCGCTCATGCCCAACTTCGCCTCACCTGCCCAGCTTGATTCTCGGCAGGTTTTTTATTGCCCGCTCAAAATCTGACCACCACATTCTCTATGATTTCACCAGACGAATCTACACCAACACCGGAAAACTCAACGCAGCGATCCGACTATACCGGAAACTTTATCGAAGACATCGACAACTCAGCTGAGCTCGCCGCCATCGAAAAAGATCCAACTATTTTCCCTAACTCAACACGTATCTACGTTGAGGGCAACATCCACCCAGACCTGCGTGTGCCAATGCGTGAGATTCGCCTGTCTGATACCGAGCACCCGAATGGTCGCATCGAGAAAAACCCAGCGATCCGCGTGTACGACTGCTCTGGCCCGTGGGGCAATCCTGAATTTGAAGGCAACCCACGCGAAGGTCTGCCAGCACTGCGCCGCGACTGGATTCTCGCCCGTGGTGATGTGGAAGAATACGACGGCCGCGAAGTAAAACCATCTGACAATGGCTACCTATCAGAAAAGCACGCCGAGACATACAACCAAGCCAAGGCGGCGAAAAACAAGCTGAAGGAATACCCAGGCCTCAAGCGCAAGCCATTGCGCGCCTCAGCAGATCATCCAGTGACGCAGAAATGGTACGCGGATCAAGGCATCATCACTCCAGAGATGGAGTTCATTGCCATCCGTGAAAACCTTGGCCGCCTCGAGCAGTTCAATACGATTCACGACAGCTACCCGAGCCCAGACGATCTACCAGAAGACGCTTCACCGCAGATCAAAGAATTCATTGCCAAGAAATACGGCGAGAGCGCTAACAGCTCTCCTGAAGGTTATGAAATGCCACGTCCATCTGAGATTGATCCATTCAAACAAGTCTCACGCAATGTGATGAACCACCAGCACCCGGGTCAGCCATTTGGCGCGCAAATCCCAGAGCTGATCACTCCTGAGTTTGTTCGCTCAGAAGTGGCACGCGGTCGCGCTATCATCCCATGCAACATCAACCACCCAGAAAACGAGCCAATGATTATTGGTCGCAATTTCTTGGTGAAAATCAATGCTAACATCGGTAACTCAGCCGTCGCATCTACCATCGATGAAGAAGTAGAAAAAATGCGTTGGTCTACCAAATGGGGCGCCGACACCGTGATGGACCTCTCCACCGGTAAAAACATCCACGCCACTCGCGAATGGATCCTGCGCAACTCACCAGTCCCTATCGGCACTGTGCCAATCTATCAGGCACTGGAAAAAGTGAATGGTAAAATTGAAGATCTCACTTGGGAATTATTCCGCGATACGCTGATCGAGCAAGCTGAGCAAGGGGTTGATTATTTCACCATCCACGCTGCTGTGCTGCTGCGCTTTGTGCCGCACACCGCACGCCGCATGACAGGCATCGTTTCTCGCGGTGGCTCTATCCTCGCTAAGTGGACACTCGCCCACCAGAAGGAAAACTTCCTCTACACCCATTGGGATGAAATCTGCGACATCTGCGCCGCTTATGATGTTTCCTTCTCTATCGGTGACGGACTTCGCCCAGGCTCTATCGCCGACGCTAACGACTACGCCCAACTGGCTGAGTTAGAAGTGCAAGGTGAACTCACCAAACGTGCGTGGGCCAAAGGTTGTCAGGTAATGAACGAAGGCCCTGGCCACGTTCCTCTTCACCTCATTCAGGAAAATATGCAGAAGCAGATCGAGTGGTGCCACGAAGCTCCATTCTACACGCTTGGGCCACTAACGACTGATATTGCACCTGGTTACGATCACATCACCTCAGCCATCGGCGCCGCTAACATTGGCTGGTACGGATGTGCGATGCTCTGCTACGTGACTCCTAAAGAGCACCTCGGTCTGCCTAACCGTGATGATGTTCGCGAAGGTGTAGTGACCTACAAGCTAGCAGCTCACGCGGCTGATCTAGCAAAAGGCCACCCAGCTGCGCAAGAACGCGACAACGCGATCTCTAAAGCACGCTTCGAGTTCCGCTGGCGCGACCAGTTTGCGCTCGGGCTCGATCCAGCTCGCGCGATCGACTTCCACGATGAAACACTACCAGCTGAAGGCGCTAAAACCGCTCACTTCTGCTCAATGTGTGGGCCAACATTCTGCTCGATGAAGATCACTGCCGACGTGCGCAAGTACGCCGAAGAAAATGGCTTTACCGAACAAGCCATCGAAGAGCAAGGATTAGAAAAAGCTACCGCCGCCCTCACCGGCCAAGCGTAAGCATTCTAGCTAGCTCATTTATTTAAAAGCGCCGCAGAGAAATCTGCGGCGTTTTTATTTACATCGTCATCGATTGCTAATGCCAATCCAGCTAGGTTAGCTAACGATAAACCATTAGGCCATTTTCTGCTAAGCGCTTCTATCTCACAACTAGCGCTTTGTAGCTTCGGCTGGTGAGATTCTGCATAATCTGATTGGCACAATTTCAAGATGGGTATAGTTAATATATATGGATTTTTTAGAAAGTATTTTTGGACTCAAGGGAAAGACCGCAGTGGTGATTGGTGGCACTGGTGATCTGTGCGGACGCATGGGAATCGCGCTGGCTAGAGCGGGTGCCGAAGTCATTCTGGTTGGTCGCAATCCTGAGAATGCTTTTGAAAAGTTAGCTGAAATCGACGCCTTTGACGGCAACGCATGGTTTTGCAAAGCGGATACTTCCAGCCGCGAAGACCTCGAGCAGCTGCTAGCGCGTGTGGTCGACCGCTCCGGCAAGGTAGACATTCTCATCAATGGCGCCAGTGCTAACATCATCACTCCCTTTTTAGAAACTACTGAAGATGAGCTGGAGAACATGCTCAACGTGAATTACAAATCGGTATTTCGCGCCTGCCAGATCTTTGGTCGCTATTTTGTTGATCGCGGCGAGCCGGCATCAATCATCAATGTCGGTTCACTCAGTGGCCTGCGTCCGGTTTCCTGGGCATTTAACTACTCAGCGGCAAAGGCAGCGGTGCACAACCTAACCAAGAACCTAGCGCGCGAATGGGCCGACCAAGAAATCCGTGTGAATACGCTGGTTCCAGGGTTTTTCCCGAATCCGGAAAACCAGAATAAGATCGACGAATCACGCGCGCTGGCAATTTTGCGCCGCACGCCGATGTCACGCTTTGGCTCAGCTGAAGAACTCACTGGCGCCATTCTGATGCTAGCATCGCGCTCAGCTGGCGGATTTATCACTGGTGAAGAAATCGTTGTTGATGGCGGGTATTCATCGCTGTCTATCTAAGATCACCCACTCCAGCTAGCTGGAAATTTTTCCTCTGGCCCGCTCAGCTATTTATCCAGCTGGGTGGGCTATTTTTTGCGCTCACTAGAAATCATTTCGCAAACATGTTCGCAATTGCCTGTCAATTGTGCATGGTGGCAAAAATTATGAAGAAGAACTATTCATTGATCGACCCAAAAATGGCTGTAGCCCGTCGCGTCGAGGCGGTCAAAAGTGAGATCCGCAAATACATCAAACGTGAGCGCAAAAAATCGCTGCCTGAAGGTGTCGATTTCTGCGACTTCGCATGCAAATTTGGCGCCGATGCCGAGTCAGCAGCTGACGTACACGTGTCTCAATTTAATGCCCTGCTCGATGCCGCTGAGAAAGATCAGCTGGAATCTGTATATGTTGAAATCATCGCTGTAGCCGGCTACCGCACCAGCAAGGAAAAACCTGCTGCTGAAGAAAATCCAGCCGCTGAAGAAGCAGACAAAACAGCTGAAGGCGAAGCGTAGTTTTCAGCTCTCACAGTTATCTAACTGAAAAACACCGCAGCCAAATAGGCTGCGGTGTTTTTGTTTTTTGATCGATAGGTACCAGATTAGGTGCGACGGCGTAAAATAAATCCAAAGCCTGCTAGTGAGATCAGGCTCAACGTGGCTGGCTCGGGAATGGCTTCAATCGACAGTGAGAAATCATCAAGGTAGGCAAGGCGTGGAGAAGCACCACTGCTGATGGTAAATCCAGAGAAATTATCCAAAGTGATCGCGCCGCCAGTATCAAAGCTACCCGATCTTGTTACAGCACCTGCCGACAGAACGACATTAAAATCAAAGACACCATTCTCATCTAGCGTAATGGTCATCACCGGGTTTGTTGCCATGTTGATAGCAGCATTTGCTTGGTCGTCTCTAGCTATTTGACTCCAGCCTGAGCCGGACGCTTGCTCAAGAGCCACGAAATCCCCCCCATCGCCGTCTTTTAATACCAGACGATAGCCATTCATGGTACCCGCTTCAATGGCCGCTGCATCACTGCTGTCCGAGCTTATAACAATCCCACCCCAGTTCTCGTCAGTCACAGTCATCGAGCCCGAGACTCGCCCAACTTGCCCAACCCATTGGTAAATCTCGCCTAAGCCCAAGCTATCAATTGTTGAAATATTTGTAGTAATCGTGCTAACTACCTGACTGGTATCCTGCTGGATTCTATTGCCAGCCAATTCCAGCTCAGCCAAATCCCCTGTCCAAGTGAGCGCCGTGGAGGAACCCGTAAATGGATCTTGATCAGTTGCGGTAAAGTCATCCGCTATCACCGTTGCTGCTTGTGCGGCGCCGCCGCATATAGTGGCAGCCAGCAGAATACAGCTTCTCAATTTGTCATAATTTCGTCTCATAATTCACCAGTTAAAGAATTCATCATCAGTGAATCATAAATAATTAGATCCTGCCAGATAATAATACCCTAAACGGTAGTTTATTTCACCGTTTCATTTCTGAACACAAAAAATCCGTCACCCCCCAGCTAGCTGGTGAGTGACGGATAGAGATTAAATAATGCTAACGAATCGCTTATTTAGCGTCGTAGATTTTGCTATAATACTCGTCAGCCATGCGGTCGGCATCAAAGAATGGCACCACATCGTCCATGCTCTGTTTGACGATTTTCCACCACTGCTCTGGCTCATCGTAGTAGGCGGGAAGCACTTTATCTTCGAGCACTTGATAGAATCCAAGCATGTCGTGGTGATCACGCGCTTCAGGTGTGAGATCAGTATCAGCCTCAGGAATGATGAATGAATTCTCACCATCTTTAGCAAACTCACAAACCCAGCCGTCGTTAGTGGAGTAGTTAACACTAGCATTCATCGCCGCAGTCATGCCGGATGTGCCGGATGCTTCACGGGTGACGATTGGGTTGTTCAGCCACATATCAGAGCCGTCTTTCAGCAGCTTTGATAGAGAGAGCTCGTAACCAACCAATACCGCCATGCGCGGATGCTCACGTGATAGATTGACCAGTCGGTTGAACATATCCACCGCGCCGTAATCTTTCGGGAATGGTTTACCAGCCCAGATCACCTGCACCGGACGGTCTGCGTCATTGAGGATTTCTTCAAATCGCTCGATGTCGCGTGTGATGAGGTCAGCGCGTTTGTAGTCAGCAAAACGACGAGCCCACACGATCGTTAGGTAGTCTGGATCAAACAGACGACCAGTTTGGTCAGCTACTTCTTTGAAGAGTTTTTTCTTCAGCTCACGTTTGCGCTTAGCAATCGCTTTGAAATTATTGTCGAGGCGCGCCTCTTCGAGCTGTTCGTCCACCCAGTAACGCTTATTCTGCGCGTTAGTGACGTGCGTGATTGGACAAATGTTGTCGTAACCAGCCCACATTTTACGGGAAACTTCACCGTGAAGCTTAGAGACACCGTTAGACAGGCGACACATGCGGAAAGCAGCTAGCGAGTGGTTAAATTCATCACCGTCAATGCCGCAGAGTTCACGCAGCTCAGCTTCTGGCAGTCCACCAAAGAAGGTGAATTTGCGAAGCAAGTCGAATGATGATTTTTCGTTACCAGCCTCAACAGGTGTGTGTGTGGTGAAGACAAAACGCTTCTTCACTTCTTCCAGGCTCTTGGTTTTCTTGTAAACATGGAAGGCAGCTGACAGCGCGTGTGCCTCATTGAGGTGCCATACGTCTGGATCAACACCCAGCTCTTCTAGCAATCTAGCACCACCTACACCTAGCAAGATGTATTGAGCGGTACGTGTTAGGAAGTCACTATCATATAGTCGGTGAGAAATAGTACGTGAAAGCACGTCATTTTCCTCAATGTCTGTAGTGAGCAGGAACATTGGCGCAGAGCCAAAGGTATCTGGCTCCATGTAAAGTACCTTCACCCATACATCGTGGTCGTGCACGGTGATGGTGTACTTAATTCCAGTGTCTTTAAGAAAGTGATAGTCTTTGCGACGGTTTTGCACCGCCATTTCGCGGTTCTCGCCGCGCGCTTGGTTATAGTAGCCGTATGACCAGAGAATTCCGATGCCTATCATGTTCTGTTTGAGATCATAGGCACTACGCATGTGCGAACCTGCTAGAAAGCCAAGTCCACCAGAGTAGATTTTCAATGTTTGATCGATCGCAAACTCCATGCTGAAGTATGCAGCACTGGTTTTATATTTGGGATCGATTTCGTAAGAGTGTTTGAAGGGTTCAGGCAAAAAGCTCATTGCTGTGTAATTTGTTTGAAATACATAATCCTATTAACGGCAATCTAGCTCAATGCCAAGCCATTATCGTTAATATGACTTAGGTAATTGAGATGGCGGATTTTGATAGACGTAAATCTGTTAATTTACGGCAAAAAATTAGCCAGCTGACATATCAATGCGTCAGCTGGCTAGAAATATAACAGAAATGACTAACAATCAGCTAGAACATACCTCCAGCTGGTTTTGTGATAGAGTCGTAATGTTTCTTAATCTGCGCCTGATATTGTCTCCATTTTTTACCTGGGCGACCATTATCTAGCAAAAAGTGTGGGCAATTTTTATGCATTGGGTCATGGCCAAATCGTGGCCAGTGGTAATGTGGCACCACGCGATTGATAGGAATTTTGTATTGATGCATCAGGTAGGCAGTCAGCTTAGCCGTTCTATCAAGTGTGCGCGCACGGTCATTGCCGCGGTTTTCGCACATCTCTATGCCAATGCTGTAGTTGTTTCCTGGACCGTCGTAATCTGCATGCTCACCTTGCTCGTTAGTTGGCAAATGCTGCACCGCCACGCTCTGGTCGACGGTGTAATGCCAAGTTAGATAGCCAATGCGGTTGCCACCTTTGACCTTGCGGCAGCTCAGTGCGCCATTTTTTAATGCCTTAGAATGCTGCCATGCATCTGCCTGTGAGCTGTAGTTCTGCGTACTGTGAATAGTGATGTAGCGCGGACGCAGCGTGCGTTTCACTTTTCTGCCGTGAGTTCCCTTAGGGATATAGTCACGCTTTACGTTAGCCTCGCTGTATAACTGCGTTGGCGACTTTGCTGGGCTGCCAGCTGGCACAGGGTTGTAGTTGCTAGAAACTGCTGCCGTCGCGCCATAGCCAGATGAATTTCCTCCAGGTTTAATATCCACAACTGGAGGAGATTGTGAGCAGGAGCACAATCCTAGCACCGCAATCAGCGAGAAACTTTTAAGGCAGCAAAAAACATTCATGAGTAATTAATAGCACGATGCAATCGTCATAAGAAACTTAAAATAAGGAATTTTCAAGTATCCCACCCGCTTTTATAAGGAATTCCAAACAATAGCTTGATTACGAATTATCAATAACAAATCCCATCATGATGATTGACAGCCCCGCTGGGATTTCTATTTATCTCTTACATGCGCACACTTCGCTTAATTACAGCTGCAATCGCTCTCCTCTCATTGAGCTCATGCACGGTCCTTGGTAATATTCTCAAAGCTCCAGGCAAAATTGTCAAAGGAACCGCTACAACATTAGGTTTCTAGATCTCGCATTGATTGTTTGATCTCCCAGCTAGCAGCCTTTCCAGCTGCTAGCTTGTTTTGTTTTTGCGCTTAGTGAATCGATTGGCATTGCCAGCAGATAGAAATCACGTTTGCATGGGTTCGACCATTTCGATCGTGAGTAAAAAACCAATCCAGCCACATTCCCCGGGTATCAAAAAAGCCCAGCGCATCCCAGCGGTGCGCCAGCTGATTGACGCGCTGGAGAATCCAGCTGAAATCGTCGAGCTGGATTGCGTGGCGGATTCAGGCTACGCATTTATCCTCGCATGCATTCGCCTACAGGAGAAATTCCCCTCTGGCCGGCGTGTCTGTTTCACCCACCCACACCCACGGGTTCGCGAGCGTTTAGCGTCTGAGCTGGAGCTCTGGGGCATCAAAGCCACGGTGGTTCCAGATATTCCGGAAAGCAATGGCGAAGGTGAAATCACCGCGCCGGAAATTGCCGCGGAACGATTGGCCTCGCTGCAGGTGCTGCATTCACCCGACAAACTCAGCGCGCCCACCGTATTTCTATTTTCCCCTGATGCGCTCGACAGCCCAGCGCCGGTGCCAGAATCGCTGAGCGATGGCAAAATCATCATCCAGCTAGGTGATGAACTGCCACCCGAGCAGCTGGAAAAAACATTGAGCAGTGAGCAATTTGAAAAAGTTCACCAAATTCACTCGCGCGGGCAGTTTGCGCGCCGCGGCGGCATCTTAGACGTTTTCCCGTGGCAGGCTGAGTTCCCGTATCGCATCGAATTTTTTGATACTGAAGTCGAGAGCATCCGCGAGTTTGACCTCGACTCGCAAGTCTCGCGCAACAAATGCCAGCAGGCCGAGCTGGTGGTGACCGAGTCGCAGGAAATGGCCACGCTCGGCGACTACCTTAGCGACGACGACTGGGTGATTTCAGCTGGCGACGACATTCCAGCGCGCGCACTTGCCGAGCTCTCAGACGGCGGAACCAACGCGCCTGAAGTGATTGGCAGTCCATTAGGTCATTTTGACGCCGGCGATTTCATTTTACAGGAAACTCGCCGTCACAGGTTTTTCCAGCAGATTGCCGACTGGCGCAGTGACGACTGGCAGATCTTCATCACCTTTAGCCGACCAGCTGAGCAAGAACGCTTCGAGGAACTCGTCGACGAAGATTTTTTCAAAAATGCCTCACTGACGCCGCTGATTGGCGAGCTCGTGCAAGGCTTCACCATGCCGGATGCTAAGCTGGCATTTCTCTCGTCATCGGAGCTATTTGGTCGCTACCAAACACCCCAGCGGCGACGCAAACTCACCAGCCAAGACCACCAAAGGCGCAATCGTGGCCAGCTGGCGCTCGAGGAGGTCGACTACGGAGATTTTGTTGTCCACAGCGAGTATGGCATTGGTAAATTCAATGGCATTGCCAAAGATGAAGATGGATACGAAGAAATCCACATCCTCTACCGCGATCAGACGACGCTCAGCGTGCCGCTGGATCAAGCGCACCTGCTCACCCGCTACGTGGGCATCGGCGGCAAAACACCACAGTTAAGCAAAATTGGCACCACCAGCTGGGGGAAAACTCGCCAGCAGGCGGAGAAGTCGATCATGGATTACGCCGCCCAGCTGTTGAAAATCCAAGCTGAGCGCAATGTAGAAAAATCCAACCCACACGACGCCGACAACCGGTGGATGTACGAATTTGAGAATTCATTCCACTTTGAACTCACTCCTGGCCAGCGCGATGCCATCGAAGACGTCAAAGCAGACATGGAATGCGCCAAGGCGATGGACCGGCTGATCTGCGGTGACGTCGGGTTTGGCAAAACCGAAGTGGCCATCCGAGCGGCCTTCAAATCCGCCACTTCTGGCCGCCAAGTCGCCCTGCTCTGCCCCACTACCGTGCTAGCTGAGCAACACTGGCGCACGTTCCGCGAGCGCATGTCAGACTACCCACTGCGCATCGAGCTGCTCAACCGCTTCCGCAAACCAGCTGAAGTGCGCGAAACCCTCAAGGGGCTCGCTGATGGATCCGTCGACATCGTCATTGGCACACATCGCTTGATTTCCAAAGACGTCAGCTACAAAAACCTCGGACTCGCCATCGTTGACGAAGAGCAGCGGTTTGGGGTGAAACACAAAGAGCAATTTAAAGAAATCTTCCGCCAGATCGACGTGCTGACACTTTCAGCCACGCCAATTCCACGCACGCTGTATTTATCCATGATGGGCGCGCGTGACATGTCCACCATCGATACGCCATTGCCGGGCAAAGTGCCCATCCATACCAGCATTTGCGGCTACGATGAAGCGGTGATCAAGCAGGCGATTGAAAAAGAGCTCAAGCGCGGTGGTCAGGTGTATTTCCTCCACAACCGCGTGCAAACCATCGAGATGGTGCAAAAACGTCTACAGGAGCTGGTTCCTTCAGCCACCTGCGTGGTGGGCCACGGGCAGATGGAAAAAGACCAGCTGGAAGTGGTGATGAAATCATTTGTGCAGGGAGAAGCGGATATCTTGCTGGCCACCACCATCATTGAGAGCGGCATCGACATTCCCAATGCCAATACCATCATCATCGACCGCGCTGATCGCTTTGGCCTCGCTGATCTCTACCAGCTGCGCGGACGTGTCGGGCGAGCTGGCGGCCAAGCGTATGCGATTCTGCTTTTACCGAGCGACATGATCCACGGCGATGCCCGCAAGCGCATCAATGCCATTCAGCAATATACCGCGCTGGGGTCTGGGTTTAAAATTGCCATGCGCGATCTAGAAATCCGCGGCGCCGGCAACCTGCTGGGCACCAAACAATCTGGCCACATCGTTTCTATCGGCTTCGACCTTTACTGCCAGCTACTGCGCCAGAGCATCGACAGGCTGCGCGGCGGCACGGTAAAACAACGAGTCGACGTCACCTTGCGCGCAGATTTCCTCTGTTTCAACGAAGGCGACTTCCTTGGCAGCGATCCAAAATCCAACCTGCCATGTTTCATTCCTGGCGACTACATGCCTGACGCAAGAATGCGCATTGCCGCCTACAAAGAGCTCGCCGAGTGCCAAGATCTCAGAGAGCTGAAAAAGCTCACCGCTAGATGGAAAGACCGCTTTGGCAAGCCATCCGTGCCGGTTGTCCGCCTGCTCGACACCACCCGTCTGAAGCTCATTGCTGCCAGAAATAGAATCACCAGCGTAGAAATACGCGATCAGCGCTTGAAACTAACGCGCAATGGCGAGTATATCACCCTTACAGGAAAACGATTCCCTCGGTTGACAGAAACCGTAGCAAGCCGAAAGCTTGACGAGGCCATCGACTGGCTGCAAAAACTTTAATCAAACTAACCACCATTCACAACTTTCACAGGACCTGTGAACCTTTCCAATTTTCCACCAATCTCCCTTATATGATCTTGCGCAACCTCACTATCGCTCTCGCCATGCTCAGCATGCCTCTGACACTGGCAGCGGCTACTAAAGTCAATGGCATCGCCGTGAAAGTCAACGGCACCGTTATCACCAATAACGAAATCAATTTCCAGCTGACACCGCTACGCGATGCGCTGTCCGCGCAGATGCCCAACAAAGGGCCTGCGTATGACAAAATCATCGCCGAGCAGCGCAACAAGATCATCGATAACCTGATCGACCGCGAGCTCATCCTCTACGAATTCAAAGCACGTGGTGCATTCATTCCGCCACACGTCATCGACGATGAAATCAAAAAGGAAATCCGCAACCTGTACAACGGCAGCGAAGAAGAATTCCACAAAGCGCTGAGAAGCGCTGGCCTGACGCAGCAGCAACACCGCCGCGAAACCGAGAAAAAGATCAAAGTGCAAGCGATGCGCGCGAATTTCTTCTCCGACAGCGTGCCGCCACTGCCGCAGGAAGTGCAAGCTGAGTACAACGAAAACAAGCTGCAAATGCGTGACCGCTCAGGTGACGAACTGCAGTACAGCAAGATCGATATTCCAAAAATCGACCCAGAACGCCCAGACTCAACTCAAGAGTCACAGTTCAAGCTAGCTGAAGACGTTGCCAAACAACTCAACGATGGCGCCGACTTTGCTGAGCTAGCCAAAAGATATTCCGTCGACAGTCGCTCCGACCAAGGTGGCGAATGGCCAATGACCAAACGCACCGACCTGTCACCAGCCTTTGCCAACATTCTCATGGATGAAGCTGATATTGGTAAAATCGTTGGCCCGCTCGACGGACCATTGAGCTTCACCATCGTGCGCGTCAACAAAAAGAAATACGGCCCAGTGCCGCCGCTGTCAGAAGTTCGCGGCGCCATGGAAAACCGTGTGCGTGCTGAGAAAAACAAAGTCAAACACGACCGCTGGATCGAGCGCCTGCGCAAAAAGGCAATGATCTCCAGAATGTAATCTGCCAGCTGGCTAAAACTCCAAATCCCCTACAGAAACCCACATTTCATTTCTCACAACAATGAAGACCATCGGAATCACCCTAGGGGATCAAGCTGGAATTGGTCCGGAAATCATCGAAGCCGCGCTGAAATCTGGCCGGCTTCCAGCTGACTGCGAATACCGCATCATCGGCCCCAAGCTCGACAATGTCATTCCCGGCAAACCAACCATAGAGACCGCCCAAGCAGCGCTCGACGGGCTGGAAGAAGCCGCCTCATTGTTGAAGTTTGGTGAAATCGACGGCGTCGTCACTGGCCCAATTGCCAAAGACGCGCTGCACGACCTCGGGTTTTCATTTCCCGGTCAGACTGAATTTTTTGCCACCCGCCTCGACGTTAGCAACTACGCGATGTGCCTATCGGGGAAAAGTTTGACCGTTGGGTTGGTGACCACGCACATAGCGATTTCTGATGTTTCCAGCCACCTCAACCGCGACGAAATCACCCGCATTGGCAACTTGCTGGTAGATTTCTGCTTCAAACGAGGCATCACCTCGCCCGCCATTGCGGTTTGTGGTCTCAACCCACACTGCGGCGAAAATGGTGCTTTTGGCGATGAAGACCAACGCATCATCCAGCCGGCAATCAACCAGCTGAACTTCGAGTACATGCCGACGGATCATACTTCGTCGTTATTGCCACCATTCTCTGGCCCACACGCTGCCGATACGATTTTCCGTCCAGCGGTAGATGGCGACTACGACGCGGTGCTCTGCATGTACCACGATCAAGGCTTAATTCCGCTCAAGCTGCTCGATTTTGACACTGGCGTAAATATCACGCTGGGTCTTCCACGCCCACGCACCAGCCCAGACCACGGCACCGCCTTTGCGCTGGCTGGCAAGGGTAAAGCGAGCGCGGAATCGATGATCCACGCCATCCAGATGTGCGTCCAGCTGGCGTAATCCAGCCACTTCTCAACTAGCTGAATTGGACTCATCTACCCCACTGGATCTCGAATTACTGGAGCGGTGTTTTGGTCACCGCTCATTTCGTGGTGCCCAGCAGCCAGTGATTCGCCAGCTATTGGCGGGCATTCACACGCTAGCGATTTTACCCACCGGCGCGGGCAAATCATTGTGTTACCAATACACCGCCATGGCGATGCCGGGGCTGACCATTGTCATCTCGCCATTGATCGCCTTGATGAAAGATCAGGTCGATAGCATGGTCGCACGCGGCATTCCTGCCGCCAAAATCGACTCGAGCGAAAAATCCCACGGGCAAATGGATGACTTGTGGGAGAAGATTGCCGCCGGTGGCATCAAAATCCTCTACCTGTCACCCGAACAACTCGGCAAACTGAGCCTGCGGAAATTTCTCAGCCAGCTGGAAATCAGCCTGGTCGCCATCGATGAAGCGCATTGCATGAGCCTGTGGGGAAATCAATTTCGCCCAGCGTATTTGCATACCCCAAAATGGGTGCGCCAGCTGAAACCACGGGCAGTTTTAGCCCTCACCGCCACCGCCACGCCCAAGGTAGCTAGCGATATTCGCAAGAGCTTTGGCATGCTCAAAAAAAATCAAATCCAAACCAGCTTCTTCCGCGAGAATCTGCATTTTTTGGTCACCCCAGTCCAGCTGGAGGAAAAAGACCAACGTTTACTGGATAGGCTGAATTCTGCAAATGCGCTGCCCGCCATCGTCTACGCTCACCGTCGCAGCGATACGGAAACGATTGCCGCCATGCTCGCCAGCCACGGGTTTGACGCACGCGCCTACCACGCTGGCATGAGCCCAGATTCGCGCGCGCGTGTGCAAGATGGCTTTGCCAGCGGCAAAATCTCCATCATCTGCGCCACCATCGCCTTTGGCATGGGCGTCGACATTGCCAATATCCGCTCAGTGATCCACTACCACCTGCCGAGCTCGCCAGCTAGCTGGGTGCAGGAAAGTGGTCGCGCTGGTCGTGACGGTCAGCCGTCAACTTGCGAGCTGCTCGCCTGCGGCAATGATAAGACATTTATCGAAAACCATCTGGCGGTGAAACAACCAACACCGCGACTCATCCGCGACGTGCTCGAGCGCATCTTCTCGCAGAGCAAAATAGCCATCGTCTCGCGCTACGATCTGAGCACGCTCACCGATCTCAGCCGCGAAGCCGTGGAGCTCATCCTCACCCACCTGCAGCTGATGAATTATCTGGCGGCAGATCGCCAATCGTGGAAGTGGGCAAAGCTGCGATTGATCAACTCAGCGGATGGGATTTTAGCTAGCCACACCCCACGCCATCAAAAGATACTTAATCTACTTATAAACGACCATCAACGGATAAATCTTACGCAAATTACGGAATCGGAAAATCTCCCCATTGGCGAACTCTGCGACCTGCTCTACGAGCTCGATTTGGCGGGTGACGCACAGGTGCAATTCTCCCACCGACTCAGCCATTTTTTGATCAAAAAACCACCGGAGAATTTGGCAGATCTGGCCAGCCAGCTGGGGGAAATTTTCCAATCCCACGTCGACGATGACGAAGCGCAATTTGCGCGTGTGCTGAAAATTGCCAGCGGCAAATCCTGCCTGCCCAACCAGCTGGTAATGGCATTTGGTGAAAAACGCACAGCGCCGTGTGGACATTGTTCCAGCTGCCTGCAGGAGAAACGGCCACGCAAGCTGCCATTTTCCCAGCCAGCTGAAATCTCGCTCGACGAACTGGAAGTCATCCAGCAGCTCGCCAACAAACCACACGCCGCGCTGGCCTCTGCCGAGCGGCTAGCCAAATTCCTCTGCGGCATCTACACACCATCGATCTCACGCTACCGGCTGGCGATGCGTAAGGAATGGTCCATGCTCAAACGCCACAGCTACGCCGACGTCTTGATTTATTGTCGTGAGTTCACCCGCTAGCTGGCAAATCGACGGCAAAAAAAATGGCTGACTGACAGTGAAAATCATCCACCGCCAGCCAGCTAGTTACTTAGAAGAATTCGTTTACTTTTTCACTCCCATGGCATCCAGCAGGATGTTGTGGAATTGGTAGTTTTTCACCATCGCTGGAATGGTTTCGCTGCCTGGTCCAACGGCGATGTATTCCACCATTTCTGAGGTATGACCACCTGACGACCAACCCACACCAAAGGAACGCGCAAACAGGTCGTTGAAGTATTTACCTAATCCTGGACGCCCTTTCAGGTCGATGTATTCTTGCAGTTTTTGCAAGTTTGCGTCATCTAGTTCTAGGCCAGTTTGTGCGGCAAAATACGCACGTAAATCTGATTGTGCTCCTAGCTCGCGCTCCATTGTCGGGCAGCTAGATTTGGCATTGAGCAGCATGTCGATGCCATTGCCTTTTTCCTTGCGCGCAGCGCGGCTAGAATTCAGCTGGAACCCACCTGTTCCGTGGTCTGAGGTCATCACCACCAAGGTATCAGGGTTCTTTTTCTGGAAAGCCATCACCAGCTTGATCACCTCATCGTATTCGAGTTGTTCGTGGAGGATGGCAAATGGGCAGTTGGCGTGACCCGCGTGATCGACTCGGCCCGCTTCAATCTGCAGCAAAAAGCCATTTTTGTTTTCGCTCAAGCTTTGCAGCGCGGCGCGGCTCATTTCCACCAAGCTGGGCACATCTTTATGAGCCGCGCGGTGGCGACGATCGATAGCAAATGGGATGTAACCACCATGGGTAAATAATCCTAGAACCTTTTCCGCACCCTTGGCGCCAGCGAGGTCATTTTTATTACGGCACAGTTTGTAGCCTTTTTTGGCCGCCAGCGCGATGAGATCTTCATCGCCATCCTTATTGGCGGCAAAGTTGTTGAAACCACCGCCCATGAGCACGTCCACATTGCGCTCGAGGTATTGTTTGGCAATCGTACGTGAATCATTTCGCGAGAGCACATTGGCAGCAAATCCAGCCGGCGTGGCATGGGTCACGGTGCATGTCGTCACCAGACCAGTCGCTTTTCCAGCTAGATTGGCGTAGGTGCACAGCGGAGTGAGCGCTTTGCCATTTTCATCCATGTTAACACGGCCATTAGGTATGCGCTGGCCACACCCCCAGCTGCTAGCTGCAGCAGCGGAGTCGGTAACGTAAGAATTTGCAGAACAGGTTTCTTGCAAGCCGTGGTAAACATCCGGCTGGTCGTAGAGTTTCATCCACTCGAGCTCGCGACCGCGATGTTGCGCCGCGTGGCTCGCCAGACTCAGCGTGCCGCCGCCCATGCCGTCAGCAACTAAGAAAATAACATTTTTGGCCTTACCGTCGGCCTTTTTCAGTTCGTTGCTCGATGGGCTCGGCACGATGTCAGCCACCGCGCGACCACCAATCAATGATCCTAAACCCGCTAATCCAGCCCCTTGGAGGAGACGCCGACGTGAAAATGAAGAATTTTTCTTCTGCATATCTACCTGATACGCAAAACGGGTGGATATTTATAGCTCAGATTTGGATTTTTTTAATTTATCACACAGAAAAACGAACAATCGCCCACAGCTAAAGGAAATCACAGCTAAGTCATTCACCTTAAGAATTTGTAACCCAGCTGACATTTTTGCGGGAAAATCAAATTCCGCTACCTTCTTCGAGCACTTCTGGCACTTCATCATGTTCTATCTCACAGACGTATCCGGCAAATGCCTCACCCGCCTGTTTGTAAATGTTGTAGACGGTATTCACGCCAGCTTCGCGCAGGTGCTCGGCATCATCGTCAAACAATGCAGTAGCAGCCACGCATCCTTTGAACCCGCGCGAGCGTATCATTTTTGCCCCAGCAACATTTTCCTGCACGTTGGGCATGGCGAGCATGACGATCTTCATGAACTTATTTGGTCGCGCGCGTTCCCAGTAGTCGATATCCGTCGAGTCACCTTGGATGACATTGCGTCCTTCGCGGCAGTGTTTTTCCACCACACGCATGTCAAAATCGACACCAATCACCTTGTCGGCGCCGTATTTGGCAGCCATAGCATCGTAGGCTTCGCGGCCCACGCGGCCCATGCCAAAGATAGCAATCTCCACGCCTTCAGCGCAGATGACGTCGTCACCTTTGAGTCGCTTGCTGCGCTGGAACCGCATCAACCGCTCACGCAAGATTTCGTAAAGTTTTTTGCCGTAGGCATTCAGCGGCGAGGCAATCAAAAAGGTCATTGAGACCGAGAGCGCTAGGATGACCAGCCAGTCGTTGGTCAGCCAGCCGCTTTTCACCGCCACACCAGCAACGATGAGGCCAAACTCGGAGAAGTTGGATAATAACAAGGTGGTGAGCAGCGCAGTACGGATGCGCAGACGGAATCGGCAAAGGATAAAAAAGTAGGCGACCATTTTCACTGGCAGGAAAACCAATAACAAAGCCGCCATGCCGAGATGGCTGGCATCTGGAGTTCCCGACAGACCAATGCTGAGGAAAAAGCTCACCAGCATGAGGTCTTTGAAGCCAATCAATGTTTTGTACAGCTCGTCAGCGCGTTTGTATGGCGCAATCAACATGCCGAGAATCAAGGCGCCAAAATCACCTTT
Organism: Persicirhabdus sediminis; assembly: GCF_016595495.1. Lineage (GTDB taxonomy): Bacteria > Verrucomicrobiota > Verrucomicrobiia > Verrucomicrobiales > Akkermansiaceae > Persicirhabdus > Persicirhabdus sediminis. The sequence continues at coordinate 559,211 of NZ_JAENIM010000039.1, read as the reverse complement.
CACACCTACCGCCTCAAATAGCTGGTAGCCGAGGAATGCCAGCATCATGCCAAATAGAATCAACAGCTCGCCGTGACCACAGCGGTTGAGCAATGAGCGCAATAGCGGGCGCGCTGGGTAAAGCAAAAATAGGCCCAGCGCAAAGATGGATGGTGGTTCACCTTTTGACGCCGCCATAAAGATCACCGCGGCAATGTCCTGGATGATGAGCACACCAATGGCGACGCGCGCATGCAGAGACGACGACTCGCCCTGTTCGTCGAGCACTTTGATAGCAAAAACCGTGCTGGAAAAACTCAGCGCAAAACCAATCAACAAGGCAGTGGTGAAATCAATTCCCGCCAGCTGGCTGAGACCAAAAACCGTCATCGCATTGACACCCAGCGCCATGATAATGGTGGTGGCAACCATGTGCAGCGAGGCACTGCCCCAGACTTCTTTGGCTAGCAAATCTTTGACCTTCAGCTTGAGGCCAATGGTGAACAGCAACAGAGTGACACCGAGATCGGCCAGCACATCAATGAAGCTGATGCCGTCACCGCGGTGCATCCAGCCAGATTCAAATACGGCAAAATTGACCGCAAACCCAGCGGCAAGAAATCCAACCAGCGGCGGCAACTTGAGCGTGCGCGCCGCCATGCCAAAGATAAAGGCCACAGCAATGGCGATAGCGTAAACGGCTTCCATAAATTAATGAGATTAATCTCGCCGCCAGCATCAGCCAGCGATGGACAATGAGCAAGAAATCATTCTGCCATCAACGGAATTTCCAGCCAACCATGGTGATGTTTGTTCGCCAGCTGGAAATTTCTCCCAGCCAGCGGGTGCAGCTGGAAATCGCCCAACTACAACTCCAAGCTCTCCAGCTCAACATTGATGGCAATCATCGAGATGATCACCTCGTAGAGCGAACAGATCAACGAAACCGCCAGCGAAATCAAGCTGGCACCAAAGAGAAATTTCCCGCCGGTCTCAAATTCCAAAAAGATGCAGAACATGGAAAACGTGCACAGAATGAAACTAAATACCCCAAATCCCTGCATCAGCTTGATCAACATCAGACGCTTCTTCAGGTTGGCAATCTGACGCACAATCAGCTCGCGCATCTCTGCTTTATTTTTGCCATTGAGCTCGCGGATCAGCTGGGCCAACACCAAAAATCGGTTGGTATAAGCCAGCAATAACAAAGAAATAGCCGGAAAAAGCAGCGCTGGTGTGGTGAGTGTCATGACTCTACGGGTTTGTCTTCATCTGCGGTGACGATCAAGATCAATCAGCGACATGCAAAACCACTCGGTATTGGGCTTTGCCGCTTTTTAAGCGAGCAATCGCCTCATTTACATCCGCTAGTGGAAATTCCTCAACCACTGGCTGGATGCCGTGTAATTTGGCAAATTCCAACATCTGCGCAATCGTCTGCGGGCTGCCGACGGGTGAACCAGAAACTTGTCGCTGCGCTGAGATCAGCGAAAATACATTGATGTCCAGCGGCTCCAATGTGGCGCCCACAAAATGCAAGCGACCTTTGGGTTTGAGCGTGCCAAGGTAGAGGTCCCAGTTAAGCTTCACATTGACGGTAGAAATGATCAGGTCAAATTGTCCAGCTGCCGCGGCGATTTCTTCTTCATCACGCGAGTTCAGCGTATGATGAGCACCGAGTTCAATCGCTTCGAGCCGCTTGAATTCGCTGGTGGTGAATGCAGTGACTTCACACCCCCAAGATTCGAGAAACTGCAGCGCGAGGTGACCGAGCCCGCCAATGCCAATCACCGCCACTTTATCGGTCGGCTTGACATCAAACTGCACGAGTGGATTAAAAACCGTGATGCCACCGCAGAATAATGGGCCAGCTGATGCGAGGTCGATACCATCGGGAATTTTGACCACACTTTCGGCATCCGCCCTCACCTGCTCGGCAAATCCGCCGTGGTGGTTGATGATGGTCGACTGCGGCTCAGGGCACAAATTTTGCTCGCCACCTTTGCACGACGGGCACTCACCGCAATAACCAGCGTGCCAGCCGAGACCAACGATATCACCTTTCTGCAGTCCGCTGACATTTTCTCCCAGCTGGGAAATCCTGCCCACAACCTCGTGGCCAGGCACTACCGGGTATGTTGTTAGCGCCCATTCGTCGTTGATCACGCTGAGGTCGCTGTGACACAGACCGCAGTACATGACGTCGATTTCCACCTGCTCGGCGCCAAGTTCACCGGGGTCGTATTCAAATGGCTTCAGTTCGGCTCCTGCTTCGTGGGCGGCGTAGGCTTTGATCATCATTTTGTTGTGGTTTCTGGTTGGCTAGATAGATAAATGAAACGCCCACAAACTATGGAGGGATCAGCCGCGGTCAAATGGTCGGCGGCAAAATAACAAAAAAAACTCCAGCTGGAAAACGAAACCAGCTGGAGTCGACAACCTGCACTCACAGGTCACCCAGTATTATTCAGACAAATAATGATGAGAAAATTGTCTGCCTAGCTACTAATACCCTTCTCACAGCCAACTAGCCGGAATGGTTATTATTTTCAGCTAACTATCAGACTAGCTCAGCGAGCTGAGTTTCTAATGAGAAGCTCCTGTCTTTTCCACTAGGCCTGCGTTTATCAGTGATCGAGTAGCCGGCTACACGACCACTTCTCGCCTTGGCCTAATAGAAAATCCAGTTCGCCATTCCGACAATTTAACTGCTCAAATGGTATTAAAACTTATAAGTCGCAGACAATGTGATGTCGCGGCCACGCTCGGCAAATCCACGCTGCAGGCCAGTTGCGCTGTTCATGCCCCAGGTACCGTGATCGTAGTAGTATTCGTCAAATACGTTGTTCACGGTGAGGTTGAGCGTGATGTCTTTTTCTGCCCACGGGCGCCACTCAGCGTAGCAGTCGTTGATGAAGTAAGCATCTTTAGCTGGAACATCTTCCGGCACGTCATCTACTGACTCAACAAAGCGCATGGACCAGCCAACCAACAGGCGTTGGTCTTCGAACATGTAGCTGGTGCTTGCGCGCCATGTTCTACCTGTTGTGGTTCCCAGACCGAAGTCGTCGTCTTGCAGTGCTTCGCCATTGAGCTCAGGACGAGCATCTTCCAGGCCAAAGGTCACGTTAAAGTTATCTTTCATCCAACCAAAGCTCATTTCGTAACCTTGAGTATCCAGCTCACCACCATTCACACGGTAGTCGCCTTCAAACAAAATCACGTCATTGATGCGTTGTTTGTAAATGGCACCTTTAGCAAAAAATCCGCTATCTGACTGCCACACGGCACCGAGCTCGATCTTATCAGCGGTTTCAGCTGACAAGTCATCGGAGTTCATCGTATCGCGGGAGAATTTCACCACTTCCATCGGCTGCACACCGCGGAAAACGTGCGCGGCTGTGGCATTGATGTCCAAGCCAGCCAGCGGGCTGTAGCTCAGTGTGACGTTACCACTTGGGCCAATGTCGGTGAAGTTTTTACCATCTCTGTCGGTGTAGTCGTAGAGATCTACGCGACCACCGTAGCTGGCGCGCCAGCGCTCGGAGATTTGCCATTCGTCCTGCGCATACAGACCGACGATCTCAAGTTCTTCACCACCTCTTTGGGTTGGCCAGTTCTCATCGCCATCGGAGTTGATGTTGGGTCCGAGGATGTGTTGTTTGGCATCATCGCGGCGCAGCTCAGCACCAAATACGAGGTGGTGATCTTGCAGGTCAGCGGTATTTCTCAAATCGATCCCGTAACTCTGGTAGCCGAGGCGGAACTGATCAACGCGAGTGATCGAGTTGGTATTCAAATAAGCACGAGCGGTGAGGTCGAGCCAATCAGAAGCACCTTCATGACGCCACTTTGCGCTCAGCGTATCGCGTTTGTTCACCTGTGGTCCCGGGCGGTTATCCGCTGACGGGTGGGTGATGTCTTGGCTGAGGTGTGGGCGGTAGCGGAAAATGCCATCCAGCTCGTTGTGCTCGTAGCTGAATTCTACAGAATTTTGCGCATTCAGCTGGCCATTGATTTTTAATAATGACTGCCACTGCTGGCTAGCGGTGTAGTCGATGGTTTCGCCATTGCCAGCGCGGTAGTCGTCGTTGTCGCGGTAGGTAAGTGAACCGAGGAATGACCAGTCTTCATTGATGCGACCATACACAGTAGCTGCACCAAAGTAGCTATTGGCGCCGCTGCCGTAACCAGCCTTCAGGTAGCCACCAAAGTCTTCACCTTCAGCCAGCATGTCGTCGGCATTTTTGGTTTCAAACATCACCGCACCAGCCAGAGCACCGGGGCCATTCAGCGCGCTGCCTGCACCTAGTCCTACACTCACAGACTTGAGCATTTCTGGCTCAACGGATAGCTGGCCTGAGTGGTAGTTGAGATAGCCACCCTGCACCACACCATCTACGCTGATGTTGGCAAATTTATCCTCCACACCACGCAGGTAAAGTTTCTGATCTGCAGCATAACCACCACTCACTTGCGCGCCCGGTAGGTCTTTAAATAAATCACCCAATGTATCTGGCTGCTTCACTTCAATCTGGCGACCAGTGATTTCCTCCACACCAGGGTCAGTGATCACAATCAATGCTGAGCTATCACCCTCAATCACCGTGTGCTCCAGCTCGCCAATCTCTTCCGCCAATGCTTGGCCCATAGTGAGAATGCCAATGCTCAGCACGCTCGCTGAGCCAAATTTGATTCCTTGCAGATGCGTTTTCATATCTGCACGAATTGCTATTGCGACTCAGTCGCAATTACTAGTAAATTCTGCTACACATTCAAGGTCAGACGTTTAACTCTATCACCATGAAATCGCGGCTTTCTCAGCCAGAGGATTTCCAGTCAGCTGGCAAAATCTATCCGTGACAGCGTAAATATTTTTGCTAGAAAACAGGTGTTCATTTACCATGTCTGAAAAATTCACCCTACCAGCTAATTGGTCCTTACCTGAGGAGATTTCATCACGCTTTGGCGCCAGCGCAGGCAAACAGCGCCTGATGCAACACGCCGGTCATAACTTGTTGATTTTACACCGCGTTCCCGTCGCCGAAGAGACTACTCGCCAGGCGGTCTTATTCTGGCGATCCCCCGAAGGTAGCTGGAAAACCACCGCCAGCGGCAACGGCCTGAGCGCCCTCAGCGAGCATATTGAAAGTTACGAAGAAGTGCTGGCTGAGCTCGACCAACAGCAAGATGATGCACAATCCGCTGAGCAGCTCTTTGAGGTGATGAGCCGCCTGAACCCAATCCAGCGGGCGGTAAAAAACATGCACCACTGCCTGCAGCAGCTGCGCACATCGCTGCCTAATGATAAAAAAATCATCACCCTGCGCGATAGAGCCATGGAGGTAGAACGCACCGCCGAGCTGCTGCATGCCGACTGCAAAAACGCGCTCGACTACCTGCTAGCTAGACGCGCTGAAGATCAGGCCAAACAAGCCGCCAAAATCTCCAATACCACCCATTACCTCAATACCATGGCAGCCATCTTCCTGCCCGTTACCGCCGTCGCCAGCGTGCTCGGCGCCAACATGACCACCGGCCTAGAAGGCCACCAATCACCCACCACCTTCTGGATCATCATGGCCGCCGCCCTGCTCTCCGGCCTCGTCATCCAATCCGCCATTAGTAAAAAGGGCTAGCTAGCTGCGCCTATAATCTTGCTCTCTAGCGCAAAACTAGAGAGTTAAACAGCGCTCCAAATGATACTTATAGTCAGTGGAATTTAAGTCATCATTTAAGCTTAACTGTGCGGGTGGATAATAAGCACTCAGCGCTCATCACATTTGGTGAGAATTTAAGAAATTTCCGTAAAGAAATTGGACTATCTCAAGAAGAGCTTGCTCTTCAAGCAGACCTTGATCGCGCATACGTCGGCGGACTGGAGAGGGGCGAAAGAAACCCTACAATCATGAGCTTGCTACGCATTGCCAAGCCTCTGGAAGTCACTGTATCTGAACTCTTGGAGGGCGTGAAATAATGTCGGGCAATATCGATTATACAGCCAAGCCCCCAGCAAAAAGTACAGCAGCGTATGTATGCTCTCCTGAAAAAGCTCTAAAAACAATCTTAGCTGTCGAGTACTCAAATGATCACTCCGAAATAATACGGGATGAACTTCCTGCTATTATTTCCCATTGGCTCCAAGACCCAAAGGCTGATCCAATCTTATTAGATTCGTCATATAAAGACAAATGGACCAAAATATTAAGCTCTCTCGGACGCATTGAGAAAGTAGGCTTATTCCCAAAATCAACCAAGACAGCAGATAAGAAAGTTTTAATCGACTACTCAGGCTTCCCTCTTCCTCCAGTTAACAAAAAACCCAAATTCAACTTCATTGACCTATTTGCAGGCATTGGAGGTTTCCGGCTAGCCCTAGAATCGCTTGGAGGAAAATGTGTATTCTCTTCTGAATGGGATAAACATGCCAAAGAAACATACTACTCAAACTATGGCGAGATTCCATTCGGGGATATAACTAACTTTACACACACGAACCCGAACGACAGCGCCGCTCCAGAAAAAATTCCAAACCACGATATTTTATGTGGCGGATTTCCATGTCAGCCATTCTCACAAGCTGGCAGGCAGTTAGGGTTTGATGATGCTCGAGGTACCTTATTTTACGACATTCTGACGATAGCTAAGACTCAGCGACCAAAGGTACTATTCCTAGAGAATGTTAAGCGCCTACGGGGACACGACAAAGGCAGAACTTTTCAAGTAATCTGTAACGCACTCGAAGAAATTGGTTACACAGTTTACTCCAAGGTTCTGAAGGCTCATGATTATGGTGTACCTCAAAACAGAGAACGTATCTTCATTGTTGCCTTCTCCGAACCACGGAGCTTCAACTTCCCTGAGCCAAGAAAATACCAACTCTACAACAATCTCGGTGATATCTTAGAGCCTGATCAAGATGAGCAATACACCATTTCAGATAAATTATGGGAAGGCCATCAGCGTCGGCTAAGAGAACATAAGACAAAGGGCAATGGCTTTGGTTATTCACTTTTCACAGAGGAGGATGAGTACGCTAACACTATTTCAGCTAGGTACTGGAAGGACGGCAGTGAAATTTTAATTGCCCAAAAAGGAAAGAACCCTAGGATCCTATCTCACAGAGAGTGTGCTAGATTACAGGGGTATCCAGAAGAGTTTGTCCCTCACGCATCGAAGAGACATGGCTACCAGCAATTTGGGAACTCTGTCGCAGTTCCTGTAATTACTGCAATTGGCGAAGAGATTATAAAGTCTCTAAGAACCAAACAAACAAAGATACGGAAAAGTAGACAATAACAACAATGAACCTGCTACAGATAATTCAAGAACTCACGAAATTCAGTTCTCATCTAGATTCGAAAATTGGATTTACTAAGGTTCCAATAGCCTTGAAAGAACAATTCGTTCAGCTGTGGCTAGAAGCAGGAAATGCGATTATTGTTGATAAACAAATACGAATTGCAAATACAGGAAAAGCACCAACATATGCCTTAACGGACGAGCTTCTGCTTAAATGCGCTAAGGCCGTCAGCCTATATAATGAATATGAGAGGCTCTCTCAAATAATTAAAGCCCACACTGATGAACTCAATTTAACATCAAAAATTGGCGCTGATACAGGAAGCGAGCTTACTAAAGATGAAATAGCTCTGATTATGAGTAAGCTAGAGGCATCATCCCGCTCCAAGGAAGATCTTGGCATAATTGACAAAATGCTATCCTCAAAAAAGGAACGCAGGAAGGAAGATAGTGTAGGCCCTTTTAAGCAAATTGACCGAAAGCAGGGAGATCAATGGGGGCCGGCCCTAGCAACATATATCGGAACTCTTGCTGCCGATGCTTACCCAAATAAAATCACGTCAACACTTAAGGCCAACCCTATACTTACAAAAGATATAATCGAGCAATATTGCTCAATAAGTAATGCCGCGAATTTATCCACCCATCCTCTTGATTCTGCTCTTCTGGCCAAACCTTTCACTATCTTGACCGGCTCATCCGGCACAGGTAAAACCAAACAGGCTGAAAGCCTCTGCAAGCACTATTCTAATCAAAACTCAGACAACCACGCTATTGTTGCAGTAGGCGCTGACTGGACAGATAATCGAAATACTTTGGGTTTTGTAAATCACCTGCAGAAGGATGAACAAAATCAGCCAGTCTATCAATCGACGGAGATCCTAAACCTTCTTATTCGAGCGAATGCTGATCCTACATTTCCCTATTTTTTAATCTTGGATGAGATGAATCTTTCACACGTAGAGCGCTACTTTGCCGATTTTCTCTCCGTTATGGAGCAAAAAGACGGTCAATTTCATCTACATGACGAGGGCGCAGAGCTGACAAATTCAGCTACTGGAGAACAGAAGATTCCAAAGAAACTGCCGTATCCAGAAAACCTTTTTGTCATTGGCACCGTCAATATCGACGAGACAACCTACATGTTCAGCCCAAAGGTTCTTGATCGAGCTAATGTGATTGAATTCAAAGTAGCGAAGGACGATTTGGAAAATTTCCTCAAGGAGCCCCATGAATACCCAGAAGTGGAAAGAGCTGCTGAAGGTCAGGCTGAAGCTTTTTTATCCCTAGCTAAACAAGCACGTGCAAATGACCTTCCTCAACTAGATGCCAATATTGCTGAAAAGTTAAATGATCACCTTCTTCAACTATTTACCATCATGCAGCAAGGACGGTTTGAGTTTGCTTATCGCACAGCCAACGAAATCACCCGCTACATGCGAGTTTCTCAATTTCAGCTCGATGATGAGGATGAGGCTAAGTGGGTAGCAGAAGGATGGGAAGACAGCTTCGACCAGCAGATCGTGCAAAAAATCTTACCAAAGCTTCACGGTAGCATTGGCCGCGTCGGCAAACTCATCGCTCGCTTGGCTCACTTTTGCCACACACCAAAGGATCCAGATCAGCTGAATGACTCACTGATGGAGGCTGCTAAGCTTGATGCCAATTCAGCCAAATTTAAAAGGTCATTTGCTAAACTCAAGTCGATGGCTGAGACGCTGCAAGAAGAACAGTTTGTGAGCTTTATTCATTAGTGATTAGCCACCATGCTCTCTCAGCAATATTCAAAAATTGCAATCCCCCTGAAAGGCGGAGGCTATTTTCTACTCGGCATACAAGCTGCTGACTTTGATCGTTCTGCCAGCGAGGAAGGGTTTATCGAACTGCAAAGAGGATGCCGCGGCTGGCTAGCCGACAATGGCGCTATCGAAGTCATTGGAGAAAACATAGAGCACGCACTGCGTCTCAAGGAGACGCTGGGTTATTGCTGGGCGATCGACGGCAACAACGAGATAATCAATGTTAACAGTTCGCTAGAAAGCAGTCGGCGTCAAAGATGGTCAGTCGAGCGATATAATAAAATAGTTGAGCGTGGCGCGTTCTGTATCGTCAACCACCTAGGTTATACAAAATTCCAGCTAATGAATGAAGGCGGGCTAGCGAGTTTGTCTCTTCAGCTGGAGTTCATTTCTCCTAAAATTGATTTTCATACTGAATATCGGCAAATGACGGAAGATATCGCTGCGTTTTGTGAGCAGTTACTCTTGTCAGCAACTGCCCCAACTTCTCTAAAATTCTCATCAACTCCAAGCGAGCAGCGCAAGGTTCTCTTAGAAAGCTTCATCTTCCTGCGTCACTTCCTATCACCTGAAAGACTCCAATGGTTGAGTGAGTTGATTCAGCGAAACCCACATAGCGCTCTGGTAAGCGAACGAGAATGGAAGCCTATGAGCATGGTGAAATCTAGCCACCATCTAAGCAATCCAAACGCAATGCTACGTGACTGGAGAAACATCAATGGTACGAGCATGCCTACACAAGGGCTCAATATCAGGAGAGAGGAATCACACAATACGCCTCCCAACCAGTTCGTGAAATTTGCCCTGCTACATTTTCGCAAAATCACTACTGACGTTCTCAATCTAAAGAGCATCGGCAGCACAATTAGGAAGCAAGCTGAAGAGCTCCAAGTATCGATCGACAGCACCCTAGCTCACCCATTCTACAAAAACTTACCTCAGCTAAAGCACCTCCCCCTGAACAATCAGACACTGCAAAAGCGCGAGGGCTATCGCGAATTTTTACGTGGCTGGATTTTGGTTGAGTCCGCATGCAGTCTTGATTGGCAGGGCCAACAAGACTGTTTCCAAGGTGAAACACGTGACGTGGCAACACTTTATGAATATTGGCTATTTTTAGAAATTCATAAAATTCTCGCCAGTATCGATGGGATCACTCACATCACGTCTAATCCAATCGACGATAGTGATAGGTTTATCAAACACGACGCTGGAGCGATCTCGATACAGCTCAAACAGGGAAAGAACTCTCAGTCATCTTTCTTGTACCAGCCAGATGCCGAATTAGATGGAGTGAGAATTGACCTGCACTACGAGAAAACATTCTCACACAGTGAATCAGCCACCTCGGGGCAATCGTACTCAAGGCAATTCAGGCCTGACTATACGCTCTCACTTTTCCCCGATCGCTATAAAACGGAGGCCGCGGCCGCGCATGAAGGCAAAGTAGCTCATTTGCATTTTGACGCGAAATACCGCATTCAAAACCTGCAGGCCCTCTTTGGTGAGGATCACGAGTCAACAGATGACGCAATCACTCAGGAGAAATTGAAGAATAAAGTTTCCAGCTACAAGCGAGTGGACCTGCTGAAGATGCACACCTATAACGATGCGCTGCGTAAGACCATCGGCTCCTATGTTCTCTATCCAGGAACAGGGTCCGAGCATAGAAGCGAGTTCAAGAAGTTTCACGAGATCGCACCCAGTGTCGGTGCGCATATTATGAAGCCCGGAAACCCTGAGTGCGCCAACTCACTTAAATCATTTCTGATCGACGTTTTGAATAGCCAAAGGAGTCAGTTCACTCAGCACAGCTACATTCGTGACGCGAATCACGCCATCATCGAAAACAAACCCACGATTCTTGAAGAGGAGTCTGTGAGCTACGATGTGGCGCGAAAAAATGCCCCATGTGTATTGCTTTGGCTGAAAAAATCAAACTCCGACATATTCCGAGAAAATGGTTTTGCTTATTGTCACGCTGTACCACGCAATCAAACAGAGAGTCATGCATTAGACCTTAATCTAAGCACTGAAATAGGTTCTGAGTTTATTCCGTGCGGTGGCCGTCAAGGAGAGCCAATAAGCAGCTTGGGCTGGCGAGCTAAAGTTACCTCCGCCCGCTTTATGGCAAAGCAAAAGCTCGAATTGTATCTCCAGCATAAAGGGCTCTTATCTCAACTTCAACCAAGCTCCACTGCGCATTATTTGGTTTTTGAATTTGATCATGTTAGTAAGTTTGCCAAACAAGATCTTTCTGCAGTACACCAAAAATACCGCTCTGGCTCAAAATACATGGCAGTCACCTGCTCATGGGCTGATATACTGGAAGCCTCTAGCTAGCCCTAACGTCAACAGCTGGCCAGCTCATCACGAGGTGAATAATTCCCAGCCAGCTGGTTTATGTGGCATTTATTTGGTTTAATTGGCGCGTGACGCTTTTAAATTGGCGCGAATGTGGTAAGGTGTGAGTGTTCCCTATGAAGAAAAAAAGAGGAAGTCATGCCTGCTATTATCAAAAATGAAGAGCTAGAATTGCTGCGTGATACCATTCATGCAGCGATGCCCAATGGTCGCTCCATCAGCGAATTGCTTGATATTGACCAGCTGGATTACAGTCGGCGCACCTTGCAGCGTCGGCTTGAGTCATTGGTGGCGCGTGGGGAGATTGTGGCACGTGGCCACAGCCGCAACATTCGCTACATCACCCCGGTATTTGCGCCAGAAAAAGAACATTACTATGGCAACATGCTCAGTGAAGATGGCGCCAGCTACGGAAATCCTTCAGCTAGCAGCTACAGAGCCAGCCGCCTTGAAGAAAGCCATGCGCCCTACTCAGCTGCAGCTGACGACAGCTGGCTGAGTGACGGTGGGCTGGAATGCAAAAAACTGATTGCGCGCCCGCTCGCTGAGCGCAAAGCCGTCGGCTATCGGGCGGAATTTCTCCACGACTACCAGCCCAACCAAAGTTACTATCTCGACGAGGCGACTCGCGCAGAGCTGGCTGAGCTTGGTCGCGTGGGCTTAAACGACCTGCCACCTGGCACCTACCTGCGCAAGCTGCTCGACCGCATGATCATCGAGATTTCGTGGAACTCCAGCCGGCTAGAAGGCAATACCTACTCGCTGCTGGAGACCGAGCGGCTGATGCAGCATGGGCTGAGCCACGGAGGCAAATCCACCGCTGAAACCCAGATGCTGCTCAACCACAAAGCGGCGATAGAAATGCTGGCTGATCCAAGTGACGAGCTGGGATTTAACCGCTACAGCCTGTGCAACCTGCACGCGCTACTGGCGGAGAACTTGCTCGGTGAGATTGGCGCTGGTGGCAGGCTACGCAGAGTCGCGGTGGGCATTGGCCAATCCGTCTTTCGTCCGCTGGAAATCCCGCAGCAGATCGAAGAAAACTTCCAGCTGGTATTGGAAAAGGCGGCAGCCATTGACGACCCTTTCGAAGCGGCATTTTTTGTGCTCGTGCAGCTGCCTTACCTGCAGCCATTTGCAGACGTCAATAAACGCACATCACGGCTGGCAGCCAACATCCCGATGGTGCAGCACAACCTGTGCCCGCTCTCATTTGTGGATGTGGATACCCGCGAGTACCTCAATGCTGTGCTGGCGGTGTACGAGCTGAACCGCGTCGACTACCTGCGCGATTTGTTTATCTGGGCGTACAAGCGGTCATGCACCCGCTACAATGCCATCCGGCTGACGCTGGGAAATCCAGATCCATTCCAGCTGAAATACCGCGAGCAGATAAAAAACTGCGTGCGTGAGCTGGTCCAGCTGGGTGCGCACGGTGAGCAAGCAAAAGCGCTCATCGCCGAGCGCGCGAGCCAGCTAGCGCCAAGCCACGAAGAAAAGTCATTTGGCCAGATTGTGGCTGCTGAGCTGGCGGCCCTGCACGTTGGCAGCATCGTGCGCTACAAACTACGTCCGGCTGAATTTGCCAAATGGCAAAGTGGCCGCGAAAGCTAAGCTGAAATTGGCACGCGCACCAGTGGTTTGCAGAAATATCGCGGCTGAGGACGATGGCTAGCCAGCTGGCCCACGGGTCCAGCTAGCTAGAATTTTCCAGCTGGAACAAAAAAAAGACCGTCACACAGCTAGCTGCGTGGCGGTCTTTATAAAGTTATTGGACTTGGATGCGTCTAGCTACCAGGAAATTACTCCTGAGCCTGAGGGGCATCATCTTGTACGTCATCTTCGTCGTCCGGCAATTCACTGTCGTCGTCATCATTTTCGATGAGGCTACCGTGACTGAGGAAGTACTTACGCTGACGTTGCTCTTTAGGCAGCGGTGAGAGCATCATGTTGATGGCGCGTCCGGCAAGACGAGCTTGCTGGTCAACCACTGCGATGCCAGCGAGATCGACAGCAACTTGCTTAACGACCTCAAAACCGATCTCACGGTGAGCATTTTCACGACCACGGAACTGCAGGCGCACGCGCACTTTAGATCCTTCGTAGAGGAATTTCTCAGCGCGGGCCAACTTGATGTTGTAATCGTGAGTATCTGTACCCACGCGCACTTTGATTTCCTTAATACGGGTCATTGTCTTAGCTTTCTTCTTCTTCAGCTTTGACTGCTCGTACTTGTATTTACCATAGTCGACGATGCGACACACAGGAGGGCTGACCGTTGCGGCCACTTCGACCAGGTCTAAGCCGATTGACTTTGCCTTTTCAACGGCTTCACGCACGCTCATGACCCCGAGTTGCTCGCCAGTGTGCATGACAACACGCACCTTAGGGGCTCTGATTTTTTCATTAATACGCGTCATGTCGCGACGCGAACGGGCTTGCTTCTTTTTTGGTTTAGCTATGGTCGTATCCTCCTGTTAGTTAATAAATGGCGCACACTGAGCTGCAATGAGTCGTTAATGCAATCAATCAAGCATGCGCTATTAGACCCGCTCTCAGAACTAAAGAGTGCGGTTGATGAGTTCCTGTTGGATGTGCTGGACAAATTCATCGATAGGCATGGCACCTAGATCTTCTCGATCTCGGTGACGAACTGACGCGGACTGGGTTTCAGCCTCACGTGCGCCGATGATTAGCATATAAGGGACACGCTCTAATCTGGCAAGACGAATTTTAGCTCCAATCTTATCTGCGGTAACATCTTTCCTAACTCGACAGCCAATCGCTGTGAGCTTAGCTACAGCTTCTTCCACTTGTGGGGTGAATTTTTCTGAAATACCAAGTACACGAACTTGCTCTGGAGCGAGCCATGTTGGGAATTTACCTTCGAAGTGCTCGATGAGCAGACCAACAAATCTTTCTAGCGAACCAAATGGCGCACGGTGAATCATCACTGGCGCGTGTGGTTTATTGTCTGAGCCAACGTAGGACAGGTTGAAGCGCTCAGGCAGGTTGTAGTCGACCTGCACGGTGCCTAGCTGCCAGTCGCGACCGATGACGTCCTTAACCACAAAGTCGATTTTAGGGCCGTAGAATGCGGCTTCCCCTTCTTCTTCGATGTAATCTACACCGAGTGTCTGCACCGCTTCACGCAGCGCTGCTTCCGCTTTGTCCCAGTTTTCTGAGCTACCGACGTATTTGTCGCTATCTGGATCACGCAGTGATAGACGCACGCTGTAATCTTCCATGCCCAGTGTGCTGAGAACTTTTTTCACCAATCCAAGGCATCCTTGAACTTCCTCAGCGATCTGGTCAGGAGTACAGAAAATGTGGGCGTCATCCTGAGTAAATCCACGCACGCGTGTCATGCCGCCGAGCTCGCCGGATTGCTCCCAGCGGTAAACGGTACCAAACTCAGCCAGACGCACTGGCAGGTCGCGGTAGCTGTGGTGCTCACTATCAAAGATTTTGATGTGGTGCGGGCAGTTCATTGGCTTAAGCATGTAGCCGTCAGCCTCGCCATTTTCCAGCATGTTGCTGAGCTGCGAGCAGGTACATCCTTCGTCAGAGAGTTTTTCGAGCACACCCTTATCAGCGATAGGCGCGTACTGGCTCTCCTGATAGTATGGGAAGTGACCACTGGTACGGTAGAGGTCTAGCTTGCCAATGTGTGGAGTGAATACTTGTTGGTATTCTTGTTTGTCCAGCTCAGCGGTGATGAAGTCTTGGAGCGCGCGGCGTACTAGCGCACCTTTTGGTTTCCAGAGGATGAGCCCCTGACCGACGGCTTCGTCGATGTGGAAAAGGTCAAGCTCGCGGCCAAGTTTGCGGTGATCACGTTTTTTCGCTTCTTCGAGGCGCTCGAGGTGCTCATTGAGCTGAGTTTTGTTTTTGAAACAAGTTCCGTAAACACGCTGCAGCTGTTGTTTATCGGAGTCACCTTTGTAGAATGCGCTGGCTACACTCATCACCTTGTAGGCTTTGCAGTTGCCAGTACGTCCAACGTGAGGGCCGGCGCAGAGGTCCCAGAAGTCGCCATTTTTGAAAATAGAAATCTCTTCACCCTCTGGGATGTCAGCGAGTAGGTCTACCTTGAATTGGCTCACGGCATCGCGCTCAGAAAGTGCTCCGAGGCGACCACTTTTGGCCATTTCCAGTGCTTCCTCACGGCTAACCACTTGTTTTTCAAAAGTATCATTAGCCTTAACTACGGCCTTCATTTCAGCCTCAATTTTGACAAAATCATCTGGGGTGATACGATGGTCGAGCTCGATATCGTAATAAAATCCATTTTCTACCGGTGGGCCGCCAGCTAGTTGAGCATTCGGCCAGAGTCGGAGAATCGCGGTGGCAAGCACGTGGGCACATGAGTGACGCAGGCGCTCGAGGTCACTCATCTGGTGACGCTGTTCCAATGTTTTCCGTTCTTTTGAGTCTGACATGACGTGCTCCAAAAACCACTAGACGCTGGGATTTGCAATACTTTTTGGATCTGGTAGTGATTTTCAGCTGACGTAAAATAGGCAAAGTCACATGATCTGGCGCAAAATCATCACCCGCCCTACCCGCTCGCAGCTGGCTGAAATAAAAAAATCTCCCCGCCAGCTAGGCTGACGAGGAGATGTGAAATTAGTTTTCACTAGCCATTTTCCATACGGAATCGACTAGCTAGAAACACCTTAGTGTTTGAAGTGGCGGTGACCAGTGAAGCACATTGCCATGCCAGCTGCATCAGCTGCGGCGATGACTTCTTCGTCACGAATTGAGCCACCTGGCTGGATGCAGGCAGTCGCGCCAGCATCGATAGCGCTTTGCAGGCCATCAGCAAATGGGAACATCGCGTCAGAAGCAACAACGCTACCGCCGAGAGCCAGACCAGCTTCGCCAGCTTTCCATACCGCGATGCGGGATGAATCGACGCGGCTCATTTGGCCAGCGCCGATGCCGAGTGTGCGGTCTGCGCCAGCGTAAACGATGGCATTTGACTTCACGTGACGAACAACACGCCAAGCGAAACGCATTGCGCGGAGTTCTTCGTCTGTTGGTGGGCGCTTAGTCACTACTTTAGTCTCGAGGTTGTCGAGGCCGAGTGTGCTGTGATCGCGATCCATCACCATCAGGCCACCTGGAGCTGAACGCACGACAGGTGTCTTGCGGCAGATATCCCAAGCGTCTTTGTTGAGCTTGATGAGGCGAAGGTTTTTCTTCTTCTGTAGAATAGCACGAGCTTCTGGCTCGTAATCTGGCGCGATGATCACGTCAGTGAAGATAGTAGAAATCACACGAGCTAGGCTTTCTGTAAGCGGGCGGTTCATAACGATCACGCCACCAAATGGTGCTTGTGTATCGGTTTCAAATGCCAGCTGCCATGCTTCACGCAGGTCATCGTCGTGCTGACCAACACCACATGGGTTGGAGTGCTTGAAGATAGCTACGGTTGGGCGGATGAAGTCGCTGATCACCTCTGACGCAGCTTCGATGTCGAGCACGTTGGTGTAGCTGAGCTCTTTGCCTTGCAGCTGAGTGAAACACTCAGAGAATGTGCCGTAGAGAGTCGCCTTCTGGTGCGGGTTGTCGCCGTAACGCAGTTCGCGCTCGAGCGGCAGTGTGATTGACAGGCCAGAGCGAGTGCCCTCAGCTGCCTGAGAAAGGTAGTTAGTGATGTGGCCGTCGTACTGAGATGTGCGCAGGAATACTTTCACCGCAAGCTGCTCACGCAGTTTGAATGAAGTATCACCATCGTGCTCGTTCATTTCGTTGAGCACGTTGACGTAATCAGCTGGATCAGTCACTACAGTCACTGACTTGTAGTTTTTAGCCGCTGAGCGCAGCATTGATGGACCGCCGATGTCGATGTTTTCGATAGCCTCTTCCAGAGTCACGTCTGGGCGAGCGATTGTTTCCTCAAACGGGTAAAGATTCACCACAACCAAGTCGATTGGCGGGATATCATTCGCTTTGGCTTGCTCGAGGTGAGTTTCGTCGTCGCGGCGGTGTAGTAGACCACCGTGAACTTTTGGGTGGAGAGTTTTGACGCGGCCGTCGAAAAGCTCGGGGGCGCCTGTGAACTCAGAAACATCGATAACAGGAAGTCCAGCCTCGCGCAGTGCTTTGGCAGTGCCACCTGTGGAAAGAAGCTCAACGCCGTGGTCGTTGAGGCCCTTGGCGAAATCGATCAATCCCGATTTGTCAGATACAGAGAGAAGTGCTCGTTGAATAGCCATAATGGAAATTGTGTGTCCCAGTGGTAATTAATGGGACAAGTTCCGTACCCTCACCACCGCACCGATACAAGCGGAATATCTAGAGAATTAAATCATCTGGCTTCTCAACCTCACCCAGCGAGCGCTTCCATTTCCACAGCTGACCGTCAACTGGACCAAATAACCACGCTAGAACTAGCAGCGCAGCACCAGCTAACACAACGGCTCCAGCTAGGTTGCAGTCGAACCACGCGTAGATGTACAGGCCTAACACCGCGGATAACAACGCGTGGCCAGCCGCCAATGATAACATCACCGGCAGCTTATGCGTGCACATGTATGCGAAAGCTCCCGGCAAAATCAGCAAGGCAATCACCAAGATGGCGCCAACCGACTGGAAAGCAGCCACCACGACGATAGAGAGCACAAACATCATGCCGTAATGCACCATCACGGGTTTGTAACCGTAGGAGGCGGCGAGCCCAGCGTCAAAGGTGCTGAGCACAAGCACGCGGTAGAATACAAACATGGTGGTGAGCGTGAAGAATGCCACCGCGGTCATGGTGACCAGCGGGCGCGGCACATCCAGCCCAGCAATGGAAACAGCTTCGTATTCGAGAATGTGATCTAGCTGACCGTAGAGCACGCAGTCAGGGTCGAGGTCGACTTTTGACCCGCCGTACAGCTGCATGAGCAAAACCCCCAGCGCAAACAAGGCAGTGAAAGCAATGCCGGTGGCGGCATCAGATTTCACCCGCGTGCCGACGTGGATCATTTCGATGAAAATGGTCACCAAGAGCCCAGCTATGCCAGCACCGATGATTAACCACGGCGACGAGAGATCGCCGGTAAATAGAAAGGCAATAACGATGCCCGGCAGCACGCTGTGGCTGATCGCATCGCCGACCAAGGACATGCGACGCAGGATCAAAAATGATCCCACCTGCGAACATGGCAGCGCTACCATAAAGGCCATCAGCACCAGCCAAACCGCTGAAATTCCCAGCGCTTCCCAAGGTAATGTGAGTGAGTACATGACTGAATTAATTCTTGTTTGGGTTTACCAGCTGGCTGGCGCGTTTTTTAGGTTCAACAAAAACCACCTCGCTTTGTGGGCGCGGGATTGGTTTGCCATGCGGGTCGACTTCAGGGAAATCGAGGTCGCGCTCAAGCATCTCGACGATTTCGGCACCGAGCACGTGCTCGATTTTCTCCGCATCATCATGCACGTGATCTTCGGCGTAATCAGCCTGGCGAGTCAGATAGAGCTCCCACAAGCGGTGATTGCGCACAATCTCCATCGCCCGACGCCAGCCTTTTTCGCTCAGCTGGAGGCTACGGTTTTCTTCAGAATAATCAGCCAGCGCGTATTTCTGCAGGATGAGCGCATCTTTTTGTGTCGCCTCTAATGTTTGGCGGCGACGCTCAGAAAGGCTTTTCAGACTCACACTCTCGCGGGCAAATTCTTTGCGCTCGAGAATGCTGTAGATTTCTTTGAGCAGGTTCTCGCGGTGCGTGCGGCTTTTGCGTTTTGCCACGCGGATGTATTTCACCAATATCCCGTGGCGCGGGGCGACAAAATAAAACAGGGCAAAAAATGCCGTTGCAGCAAGCGCAATCACTGAGCCCGTCGACATCTTATTGTACGACATCGATACCCAGCAGCCAGCTAGACCGGACAAGATGCCAAAGGTCATCGACCACAATAACATCGGCTTGAAGCGATCAGTCAGCAGGTAAGCGGTGGCCGCCGGTGTGATCAACATCGCCGAAACCAAAATCACTCCAACCGCCTGTAGAGCTACCACTACTGAGAATGACAGCAGCGTGTAAAAGAGTGCATTAAGAAATTTCACCGGATAGCCGAGGCTCATCGCGTAGGCAGCATCAAAGCTCACCACCAAAAGTGGGCGCAATAGCAGCCAGACAACTACGGCAATAAGCACGGAAGTGACCAGCATCATCAGCAAGTCGTTTTGGTCGATGGATGAAGCATTGCCGTAGAGGAAATGCAAAACCCCCGCTGTGGCACTTTTTTCTTTCGACTGCCAGACGACACCAGCGGCAAAAAATACCGCCAGCACAATGCCAAGCGCGGCATCAGATTTCAGCCGGGTCGTTTTCATCAACATCTGCACAACACCTGCGCCGAGGATGCCGGAAATTGACGCCAGCGTGAAAATTACAAATGGATTGCGGTCTACGCTCCACACCAAACCAGCAACGACACCTGGTAGCACCGCGTGACTCACGGCATCGCCCATCAGCGCCATACGGCGCACGACGACAAAACACCCTAACATGCCGCAGCTAGCGCCAAGTAAGATGGAGGCGAGAATGGCTTTGCCGGTGCCCGAGCTGGGCATCAATTCAGCCAGCCCGCTAGCCAATGTGGTTGCCAGCTGGAAAATCTGCGCCAGCTGGAAAATTTCCATATTCAGCAGGTGCATCATGACATTTTGGCGGTACGATCAGCAATCTCACTAAGGATAGTCAGGCGACCACCGTAGGTTTTGTGCAGCAGCTCAGGGGTAAATACTTCAGGTGTTGGCCCTTCAGCTACCACCCGCATATTTAGCAAAATCAAGCGGTCGAAATAATCGCGCGCGGACTGCAGGTCGTGGTGCACAACCAGCACGGTTTTATTGCGCTCGCGCATGTCTTTGAGCAAGGTGACGATGGCAGCTTCGGTAGCCGCATCCACACCCACAAATGGCTCATCCATGAAATACAGGTCGCTATCTTGAGCCAGCGCCCGCGCGAGGAAAACTCGTTGTTGCTGGCCACCGCTGAGGTTACCAATCTGACGGTTGGCATAACTAAGCATGCCTACTTTTTCTAATGCCTCGGAGGCAATTTTTCGCTCAGCTTTTCCTGGTCGACGGAACAACCCAAGCTTGCCGTAGGTCCCCATCAGCGCGACATCCATCACAGTGACTGGGAAATCCCAATCGACACTTTCGCGCTGCGGCACGTAGCCGACGCGGTGCAAACTATCTTTGAGCGGCTTGCCAAAAACTTTCACCCACCCGCCGGAGGAAGGAATCACGCCCATGACGGATTTGATCAAGGTTGATTTGCCAGCCCCATTTGGGCCGATCACCCCAACCAGACTCCCTTGCGGGATTTCTACATCTACGCCGTAAAGAACCGGCTTTTTATGATAGGTCACGCTGAGGTCATGGATTTCCAGCGCTGGTGGGTGATCGACTTTGCTCATGAGAATAAATTACTATGCTATGGGTGAACTGGCTATGTATGGATGACTAAAATTTGACCGCAAAACCTGTAAATGTAGCCAAATCTTCAGCTGCATCGTTGAGACCAATCAATGCGCCGGCATCCAGGCTGAATCTGGAATTTACATCGTAGGTGAAACCAAAGCTGCCGTAAGCCTCGTAATCATCTTCACCAGCAACGCCAAGGTACTCGATGTAAGTGCCCCATTTTTCTGTCAGCGCGATTCCCACCACAGCAGTGTGAGCAAATTCAAACTCACGCTCGCCGCTTTCGTCATTCCACACAGAGGCAAACTCAGCTTGCAGGCCGATATCGAAGCGATCATTGACTTCAAAAGCAAATGGCAGAATCAAGCCGCCTTCAAACTCGTCATTGCTCAGCGCAGTGCCTGTTGGCACCTTTAGATATGGCATCAAAGCCATAGCTGATTGGCCGCTGTCGTTGCCCCAAAGGTTGTATTTGGCGCCGAAGACGATGTCGCCAAAGCCTTTGTTGCGCTCGACCTCACCACCTCCAGAGATTCGCTCGTAACTGTATGGCGCCAATAGCAGTGAAATGTCGAGATTGTCAGTCACACCATATTTCAAGTTGGTTTCGGCAAATGTCCATAGCTCAGTAGTCACGCCGTCGCGTTTATCACGGGCGTAACCAAGCACGGTTGATTCTACCTGAAAATGACCTTTGTCTACGGTGATTGGTGTTTCGGTAGCATCTGGACGATCTGCCGCCAGCGGACGCAGCTCTTTAACTTCTGGCGCGATGATGAGCGAGTCACTTCCAGCCAGTGCTGTTGCTGCTGCCGCGAGTGAGAATGTTGCGATAAGTTTTGTGGTCTTCATTTGTTAAATATAATTTGTTTTGTATGGGGAAAAATTTCGATTACTTGAGTCCATCAACGATGGAGTTCACATTGTGTTTGATCATGCCGATGTAGGTACCTTTGTCGTAGCTTTCACCGTGCAGCTCAACGACATCACCATCTTCACCCATGGCGTCTGAGAACAGCTCATGCTCGCTGATTTTCACACCAGCTTCTTTAGCTGCTGCTTCAATATCTTTTGGGTTCACGCTTGATTCAGGGAAAATCATCTTCAGCTTCTTCTCGCGGATATAATTGACCAGTTCTTTGCGGTCTTTCAGGCCCTTTGCTGAAGCAGTAGAAATCCCCTGCAGGCCACGTACTTCAAAGCCATAGGCTTGACCAAAGTAGAAAAAGGCATCGTGACTTGTCACAAGGATGCGGTTTTCAACTGGAACTTGAGCCACGCGCTGGCTAGCCCACTGGTGTAATTTTCCAAGCTCAGCGCGATATTCATCAGCGCGCTTGTTGTAGTACTCAGCACCTTCAGCATCCACCTCGGTGAGGCCACGAACTACTTCATCAATGCAATGTACCCACAGTGATGGGTCACCCCAAACGTGCGGATCAGAATAGCCGTCAAAATCTTCCTGCGGCTGCAGCAGTTGTTCTTTGCTCAGCGCATCGGTCACTGCAAATACTGGCTCACCTTTAGCTTTGCGTCCTTCCAGAGCCTCCTGCATTCTCCCCTCGAGGTGCAGTCCGCTGTAAAATACAACCTTGGCTTGTTTCAGCGCCACAGCATCACCAAATGTTGTCTGGTAGCTGTGTGGATCTACCGCTGCCCCCATCATGCCGTAAACTTCGGTGCGCTCACCGCCAATCACACGAACCATGTCGGTGACCATCTGAGATGTCGCCACTACGGGCAATTTGCTGTCGTCTTTAAAGACGGCTGAATCTTCGGAGCTACACGCACTAAACAGAAGCGCGCCAACTAGTAATAACAGGGCGTATGGTTTCATCGCCGCCGCAATACGACGACAATCTGTGAAGGTCAATAAAAACTTAGCCTAGGCTAAGTTTTATTTTTAAGGGTAATAATTAGACATAAGCAAAATAATATCACTCGAAGGGAAGATATGCACAGTTACTGGGCAAACGTCCCCCGTGAATAGCCGGTGAAATGTTACTCTTTCAGTTGAATTTCCAACCCTTTAGGGCTGATTTTCAGACTATCTACACCAGCGAGAACGGCCTCGCCTTGTTGTGCATTTCCAGCTGGAGAAAATTCTTCGATGAGATTTTTCCCTTTCATACCAGCCAACCAATCATTAGGCAGAGAAATCCCCCAAACCGTTACGTCATCAAGCGCCAGAGAGAATCCATCGGCTTCTTGTTTGATGAAAAACCGCGCGCGACCTTTGAGTTTTTTACCACCCACAACAGGCACGTCTGCTGGCAGGATCGTTTCAAAACGAGCATGTAAAGCATCAGTAGCAAATTCAAATTTCAGCTGATCGCCCAGCTGAGTATATTCATTGAGCAAACCATTGACCTCGCGCTCACTCAATAAAATCGTCTTGCCGCCCTTTTCATAGACCGGCTCAGCTGGCGCTAGCGGCTCGATTTTCTCCTCCACCACTGCCAGCTCACGCTCGCTCAGCTCAACAGGATCAATCGGGCGATTATACCACCACCAGGCAATTCCCAGCCCAATGACAGCGGTGACAACAACAATAGCTAAGATGAGGAGAAATTTTTTCATAATATAATGTACTGAGGGTTATTGTTTTGACCAGATGCGGGTATTTAAATTCAAACTTTCTACAATTGAGAATAGCCCCTGCATCTCATGGGTGATGCGCTTGAGCTGGTTTTGGCAGTTGGCAGCACTATCATACTTTGGCTCAAACAAGTTGCCAGAAACCGGCAAGCTCATCATCAACTTTGAGCCACTGAAGACAAATCGCGATTGCGCGCCAAATCGCCGGTGCAACTTCAACAAGCGCTCTTGCATGTCCGGCGTGAGAATATACCGCGCCTCAATCTGGTCGCCGCTGCGCACCACAAAATCACGCTCAAACTCCGGACACTCAAGCCGCACCAGATTTCCACCTAGTGATTGGAATTTGCGCCCGAACCAGCCAAATGATTTTTCCGCCACATCTGGCATCACCGTCGTCCATGAGTAAAATTCCTTGTGGAAATCAGCCTGCAAAATCACCCCTTTGAAAATAGTCACCCAGTAAGTTGAAGTTCTCCCCTGAGAATCTCTGCGCGTGCGCTTCACCTCGGCATGAACTTCTGCAAATTTCAGCTCCGTACCACCAATGCTGCCGATAAATAAATCCTCGCTGTGATAGCGGTCTGGCCGAGTTTTGTACAAGCCGTAGCTGTTGTACTCACTCCGAGAAATGCCAGCTGTCGGGTGGTAATCCATCTGCGGCTCAAGCGACTTCACTAGCCCTCGCATTAGCTGGCTTTTGTAGCGCAATACAAAATCACTCTTATGTCCGCCACGGCTGAAGTGATATACCAAGCAGCCAATAACCATGGACGCAGCGATGACAACCATTCCAAACACCTGAAGGTCATCAGAAATTAACATCAACATGCCAATCGCAGAAATGACCAGCACGGTGAGGGAGATTTTTTTTGCAAAATCACGCAGCTTTTGCAGCTGATCCTGGCGCATCACCTCCAACTCGCCAGCCAGCGGTTGCAACTTGGACCATATTTGATCCCAGCTGACATTTTCTTTTGACCTAGATTGAGACATTTCTCACCTGCCTTTCTGAATGTGGAATTTCCAGCGCTTGGCGCGCCTGAAAACCAAAGGCGCCAGCCACGATATTCGACGGAAACATCTGCACGCCATTATTATATTCCATGATTGAGCTATTATAGGTGCGCCGCGCCGCCGAAATCTGCGCTTCAATCTCAGTAAGCGTGCGCTGTAAGTTTAAAAATTGCCCATTCGCCTTGAGCTCTGGGTAGGATTCGGAGATCGCCATCAAACTAGGCACCAACCGCGCGATCTCTCGCTCACTATTAAACCTCTGTTGACTATCTGAGTCAGCGCGCATCGCCTCTGTGCGTGCCGCCACCACCGCCGTCAGGGTTTCTTTTTCATGTGCCGCGTACGCTTTTACCGTATCAACCAGATTAGGCACCAAATCCCAGCGCTTTTTCAACTGCACGTCGACAGCGGCAAAAGCTAGGTCAACTTGGTTGCGCCGGTTGATGTGGCTATTATACATGCCAGCCAGCATTATTAATGCGGCGACAATGATGCCGCCAACTATCATCAATGAATCCATGAGCAAATCCTTAACAAATGATGACCATTCTGACGATTACAAGCTGTCATAAAAATTAGAACCAACAGCTATATAACAGAACAAGCAGGCGAAGCGAATGTTTAACTTACTCGATTAAGTGATTGCTAATAGCCGCTTTATAAAAAGTGATTAAAACTCAGCAAGCTAGCATGACTAAATAAAGGGTTGCATTACTCAATCCATTTACGCATATTGGCTGTGTAATAACTTTTGCGCAACTACACAGATCAGTTACACACATAATTGTTTTGTGCCTACAAGCGTACCCCGCGAATAGCCCCATCACCCTTTGCCATTCGCATTCATGCCGGAAAATCACAAGAATCAAATAAACCGCTTGTCTTCACAAGACACTCATAGCAATATAGTTATGAAGATGAGCAAGGTTATCCAATGCAGTTTTAGATTAAGCGTCGCCTCGGCTATCGCTCTATCACTGTCTAGTTGTGATGACATTAAATCAGCTGTCAGCTCATCGCTCATCAAGGCCCAAGAAGTCTCCAAAGCGATCGCTAATGGCTCTGAGTCAAATGTCGACTCCGTGTCTGAAGAAGGGTTCCGCGACCTCGTTCGCGAAGAGGAGCGCCTCATTCTCATATACTTCTACAGTGAAGCCTCACCCGCTTACAAAGACCTGAATAAAGAGATTGAGACCACCGCTGAGAAACTAGGATCCAGCGTACACGTTGTTAAAGCCCGCTACGAAGAAAATAAGGAATGGGCAGTGAAGGAAGGTTTTCAACAAGCCCCCGTCATTAAAGTCTACAACAAAGGTAAAGAAATTCACAGCCATGTAGGGCCCGTGACTTATGACCAATTGCGGTCAAAGGTTCGCGAACTCAGCCCCGACATGCTCTCGTTTTTCTGGGACGATGAAGCAAGCCCCGAAGAACCTCCCACAATCCAAACTCTAGACACCAACTGGCTACCACCAGGTGTAACTAGAGAGTAACCCCCCTGAGCCCTGAAACTGGCCCCACAGCTTCAACACATACACACACAATAACATAGAACAAATACCATGTTGCCAGTTTTCAAATTGCTGAAGCTAGCACTCGTAATATCAGCCGTTTTTGGCGCAGCCATTTTTAGCACCAGCCCTAATGGTCTAAAGACATCCTTGCTGCTACTAGCCAATGCTTTTGTTGATATAACTCGAGTTGCCATCGACGGCCCAAACACTACAATCTACGATCTCGATCACCCCGGATATCTAGATTATATCTCTACAGAAGATAAACTTTTACTCGTCCTTTTCTACGGACCTGACAACGACAGCGATGCTTTGGAAGCCGATCTTCAAGAGATCTACAATAGCATGTACAATGACATCACGGTGGTGAAAATCAACGGCAAGATGCATTCAGACGCAGTTGATTACGCTTCAATCAGCACCCTGCCGACCGTTCTTGTTTATGACGAAAATCGTCGTATCACACAGTTCAGCAGGTTCAATAACAGCAAATTGCTTGAGGAAAAAATTGCCGAATTGGCCAAACACTCACGCTCTGGTAAAAAGGCCGGATCAGGTGCAAAAATCATGCACTTAGGGCCAGATTGGATGCCTGAAGGAGTCACTCGCGAGTAGTGATCCGGCAAAACAGCACCAGCAAATCGACTAGGATTTTTACCGCCAGCTGGACATTTATCGACCAATTCGTGAAATCATGGCAAAAAGTTGCCTTGCCATGCATACGTACACTCGTTAGTTTCGTCGCGCCGACCCCCTCGGGTCTCCCAGACGATGAAAATATTTTTGAAATTACTCATACCCGTTAGCGCAGCATTGACATTTGCAAGCTGTTCTACACCAAGCACCCCAAATCCTAATCAAAAAGAGGTCTACAAGGCTGTTTTCGTCAACCCGTACCAAAAAGGCACCTACCTGCACTTCCGTCACTCACCTGAGTACAGCAAGACCAGCAGAGCTTATCGTAATGAAAGCGTGCTAGCCAAGACCAATGGCTCAAATGCGCGCATCGTTATCGACCTGAGCAACCAGCGCGGCAGGCTGTATAACGGCAATGAAGTCGCCATGGACTACGCAATTTCCTCTGGCAAAAAGAAATACCCAACACCTCCAGGAAAATACCAAGTACTGGAAAAACTAGAGAAAGACAAACGCTCTACGCTTTACGGCAAGATCTACGACGCCGAAGACAATGTTGTGAACTCTGATGCCACTAATGGCAAAGACCCCATCCCGGAAGGTGGTCGATTTGAAGGCGCTTCCATGCCCTATTGGATGCGCATTTCATGGGACGGCATCGGCATGCATCGCGGACGTGTTCCCCGCTACCCAGCATCACACGGCTGCATCCGCACTCACTCCAACTCAGTATCGACGGTATTCTCGAAAGTAGCCAAAGGTACACCAGTCGTCGTCGAATAAGCTGCGCTAGCCAAATTGCCCAGCTGATGCAATTTCCAGCTGGCTGAAAAACAACTTTTACCCAAAACAGCCTCAATCATGCGATTGAGGCTGTTTTTTTATATTCAGGAATTTGCTCCTTTATTCTTCCGATCCAAACCTCTCCTCCGCGCGCTTGCGGCTAGCTGCATCCAGCTTGTTGAGCGGGTAATCAACTTTTTTACCAGTGGTCAGGCGAAATACTGCATTGCCACCTTCAACGCCTTCCAGCTTGGCCTCAATCTCCTTGCCTTGTATGTTTTTCCATTTCTCAAAAACCGCCTTTGATGACGATGTGGAAGCTGAAGAGCTACTGGATGATGAGCTCACCCCGGACATCACATCAATCGCCTCGAGCTTAGTGCGCACCTCACGCATGGTTTTCGAGTCATCCTTCCATTGCTCATAACGAATGGCAAATAGGTACTTGCTACCATCTGCATTAGTAATGGAGGTCTTGGGAATCGTTTTCCCGCTCTCTGCATTTGCGAAGCCTTTCCTCACCTCCACGCTTAACTTTTGCACCTCGTCATTCTTAGTGCTCACAAAAACAGGTACTGCTACCCGCTTCAACTGCTTCAAGGCAACCTCACAGGCCGCCAAACAAGGTCCTCATGTAGTGCCAGGATTCATCCACACAAATGCCAGCGGACGCTCCTTTTCCTTTGCTTGCGACTTCGCCTCTTCGAGCTGGTCGACTTTAAATACGCCATATGGCACACGGTATTCCGCCACTGCGGAGACCATGGTCACACACACAGCGCCCATAGTTATTAATGCTGATTTCATTGTTTTCTAATTAGGTGATTTCCATTTAGTTATCAGAATAATTGATAGATAGCGCATTCGCGATACATGTCAATAATGATACATTTAGACAAGCCCTTGGGTGTCATCATGGCCAGCTGACGGAAAAATCAAACACACGATACCAGCGCATAGCTACTCCCCCACATTACAACTACGCCGATTAATTAGCTAATTTTTCACCACTATGCTTTACTAGTGCCCGCTCCTCAGGTAAAGAGCCCTCGTCTATGGCAACTAAACGCATTCTCGTATCGGACCCAATTTCTGAAAAAGGTGTGGCGCTACTCGCGGATCACCCTGAACTTGAAGTGGATGTCAATACTGGCCTCGCTCCAGAAGAACTCCTCAAAATCATCCCTCAGTATGATGGCTTGATCGTGCGCTCACAGACTACAGCTACGGCTGAAGTTATTGAAGCTGCAACTAAGCTCAAGGCTATTGGCCGCGCTGGTGTTGGTGTTGATAACATCGACCGCGACGCCGCTACAAACAACGGTGTAGTCGTCATGAATACACCGACTGGCAATACTATCTCCACAGCCGAGCATGCATTTTCTCTCCTGCTCTCACTCGCACGCCACATCCCACAAGCTCACGGCTCTATTCTTGCCGGCCGCTGGGATCGCAAAAAGTACCAAGGTACTGAAGTGAATGGCAAGCGCCTCGCTGTAATCGGCATGGGCCGCATCGGTGCTGAGTTCGCCAAGCGCGCACAAGCATTTGGCATGACTGTGGTCGCTTATGACCCATTCCTCAGCGCAGCACGCGCCGAAGCTCTCAAAGTTGAGCTTGCTGAGACCGTTGACCAAGCACTCACAGGTGCTGATTGCGTGACTCTTCACGTGCCAATGACACCAGACACCAAACACATCATCAACGCTGACCGCATTGAGCTTCTCAATAAAGGCGCGCTGATCGTTAACTGTGCACGTGGTGGACTGATCGACGAAGTAGCTCTGGCTGCTGCTGTGAAATCTGGCCGCATCGGCGGTGCCGCTCTGGACGTATTCGAAAACGAGCCACCAACACTAGATCAAGCTGTATTTGATAGCGACGAGCGCATCATCTTCACTCCACACCTTGGCGCATCTACTAACGAAGCCCAAGAGAATGTTGGCATCCAAGTTGCTGAGCAACTGCGTGACTTCTTCACTCAAGGTGCCATCACCAACGCGGTGAACATGCCTAGCCTAGACGCCAAAACAGCTGAAGAAATTGGTGACTACCTCGAGCTTGCCACATCACTTGGCAAACTCCTTAGCAAGCTGGCTCCACATCAGCCAGATTCACTGCGCGTTACTTATTACGGTGCAGTTTCTGAGCTGGAAACATCTGCCATCACACGCACAGCGCTGACTGGCTACCTGACAGCCAGCCGCCAAGAAGGTCAAGTGAACCTGGTAAACTGCGCAGCCATCGCCAAGTCCATGGGTCTGCAGATCACTGAGTCTACTTCTGCTGAAGAAGCTGATTTCACCGAACTCATCAAAGCTGAAATCGTTAAGGGTGACGAAGTTTACACTGTAGCTGGCACATTTGTTGGCTCAGCACCTCGCATCGTTAATATCGAAGGTCAAGCGGTTGAAACTGCCATCAAAGGCAACTTCATCATCGTTAAAAACGACGACCGCCCAGGCATCGTTGGTACTGTAGGTACTGTGCTCGCCGACAAGGAAATCAACATTTCCAACATGTCACTCAGCCGCAACAAAGATCTCGGATACGCAGTCAATGTGATCCAGCTAGATTCCGCTGCTGACGAGAGCGTCATCAACCTGCTCACAGAAGCACCAGGCATCCTCGCCGTTACTGCAGTTGAGCTGTAATTCCCGCTGACACTATTCAATTTAAAAACGCCGACGAGCCCAGCTCAGTCGGCGTTTTTTTGTCACTAGAAGATGGCTCAAAATAAACCCACTTAGCCGCCAGCTAGCTATCTAGCTGGCGGAAAATTTCGCTCGCTAGAAATCCATTAGAGCCCAACAGCTAGATCGCGCGACTGAATGCCAAAGGCATCTTGATAGAGCACAACACCAGCTGGTAGATCAGCGGGCAAAATCGCCATCGGCTTGATCATAAAGAACCCTTGGTTGATCCCATCAAAACCATGATTAATATGATAGTGTTGGGCGAGCTCGAAACCAAATCGCGGGTAGAAATCCGGACAACCAAGCACTGCTAGAAACCCAGTTTGTAATATTTCCAGCCGGCGGATAGATTCATTCACCAGCAGTGACCCTACCCCTTCGCGCTGTAATTCTGGCACCACTGAGATTGGCCCTAGCCCCATCCCTTTGATCATGTGTTGATCGCTCTCTAGCAAAACTGGTGAATAAAAAATTTGCCCAACAATTCTACCAGCTAGCTCAGCCACGAGTGAAAAACTATCATCGCCACGCAGCTTTTCTACCAGCTCAGCCTCACCATGGTAGCCCATGTCGCTGGCTGCAAATGCCTTCTCGATAACGCCTGTCACTGCGCCATAATCTTCGACATCTTCTAATCGAATCTGGACCATTTCTCAATGTAGTCTGATTCATGCAACTAGCAAGTATGTCAGCTAGATTAAAACAAAAAAAGCACCCTAAATTAGGGTGCTTCGAAAATTGGTGGGGTTTACGACCAGAGGGAAATTACGCCCCGATCTGAGTGCGCCCTGAGAGCACAGCGCCCTCTTCCATGCTCAGCATCTTAGTTTTGATGTCACCGTCGAGGCGTGACTTAGACTTCAGCTCACAGCGGTTTGAAGAAATCGTTCCTTCAACGCGGCCGAATAACTTTACATCACCAGCTTTCACGTCACCTTTCACACGGGCATTTTCGCCGATAGTGACTTTACCTGACTCCGAGATGATTTCGCCATCGATGATGCCATCGATAACCATGTCGTTTGAGAACTTGATGGTACCTGTAATCTCGATACCGCTTGCGAGAACGTTAGTTGCATTGGCCATAACTACACTTTATTTGCCCTGAGATTATTCAATTAGCAATCATAGATTTCACTTTTTATTCACTCGTCAAAACCTGCCTCACCAGCCGAATAAATCACCACATGCTGACACACAGCCACATGTTCGGCCGCGACAGGCAAAATCGTCGCATTTTACCACACTTCACACTTCACAAGTCGGCGCTGACGCGCCAGAGTGCGGGTCATGAGCCAAGCCCACATTGATGTTAAATATGTAGCCGATCTGGCACGCATCGAACTTAGCGATGAAGAACTGCAGACATTCCAAGGACAACTCGAGGCCATTCTCGGCCACATCGAGCAACTACAAACTGTAGACGTTGAAGGCATTGAGCCAACTGCGCACGCATCACCTGTATTTGATCGCACCCGCCCAGACGCCCACCGCCCAGGATTTGGTCCCGACATTTTGATCAAGAATGCCCCTGACTCAAGTGGCGATCAACTGCGCGTCCCAAAAGTGGTTGACGCATAATTTCTTCTCATTCACACGCATATCCATTTCTCTTTACCATGTCACTAGCCACTGAAACCATCGCCTCGTTGCGTAAAAAACTTCTCGCTGGAGAAATTACGTCCGTTCAGATCGTCGACGACATTGCAGCTGCGATTGAAGCCAAAGACGGCCAAATCGATGCCTACAATAACTATAACATCGAAGCTGCACGCGAAGCCGCGCAAAATGCCGACCTCAGCTTGCCTCTCGGCGGCATCCCAATTGCCATCAAAGATAACATCAACGTTATCGGCGAGCCAACTACTTGCGCATCTAAATTCCTCGAAGGCGCCTACAACTCACCATATGACGCCACGGTAACCGCAAAACTTAAAGCAGCTGGCGCCATCCCGCTGGGCCGCACCAACATGGATGAATTTGCCATGGGCTCAACAACGGAAAACTCAGCTATCAAGGCAACCAAAAACCCACACGCACTCGGTCACGTGCCAGGCGGGTCATCTGGCGGTTCAGCTGCCGTGGTTGCAGCTGATACAGCGATCGCCTCATTAGGCTCCGACACCGGCGGCTCAATCCGCCAGCCAGCTAGCCACTGTGGCGTCGTTGGTCTCAAGCCATCATACGGACGCGTTTCTCGCTACGGCCTCGTTGCCTTTGCCTCATCATTGGATCAAATTGGCCCAATGACCAAATCCGTGGAAGACGCGGCGCTCATTCTCAATGCCATCTCGGGTGAAGATAAAGCTGACTCAACATGCCTCGACGCTGAAGTGCCTGATTTCACCGCCAACCTCGGCGAAGACATCGCTGGCATGAAACTTGGTGTGCCAGCTGAATTCTTTGGTGAATGGCTCGACGAAGGGGTAAAAGCCAACATCGACGCCGCCATCAAAAAACTCGAAGACGCCGGCGCTGAAATCGTGCCAATTTCTCTACCAAGCACACAGTACGCCGTTGCCACCTACTATATCATCGCACCAGCTGAAGCGTCATCTAACCTGTCGCGATTTGACGGTGTACGTTACGGCAACCGCGCAGACAAACCAGAAAACATGCTCGACCTCTACCGTCGCAGCCGCGAGGAAGGATTTGGCCCAGAAGTCAAACGCCGCATCATCCTCGGCACCTACGTGCTATCATCTGGTTACTACGACGCCTACTACACCCGCGCGCAGAAAGTTCGCACATTGATCCAGCGCGAGTTCACTGAGGCATTCGAAAAAGTTGACGCCATCGTCACTCCGGTCTGCCCTACTGCAGCCCCAGAGTTTGGCCAAGACTCCGACAACCCACTGCAGCGCTACCACGCCGACATCTGCACGATTTCTGCCAACCTTGCAGGCATCTGCGGCATCAGCGTGCCATGCGGCACTGTAGACAACGCTACCGGCGAGAAACTTCCTGTTGGATTGCAGATTCTCGGACCACATCTCGGCGAAGCTGCCGTACTCAAAGTGGCCGCCAACTACGAAAAACTTCGCTAGTTTTTTTCAAAAATTCCGAATCTAATCAAATCGGGTGTTGTTTTATACCAACACTCGATTTATTTTTTCTCCCGCATCCTTTGTCTATCCATACCGCTAACTAGACAATACACACCTAAACTATGAATCGCTTTCTACTTACAATCTCACTGTGCTGCCTGCTGACTCCATCAATTTTACCAGCTCAATCACAGGAGAAAAAATCAGCCAAACAGTCATCGTTAGCAACTATCGGCGCGGTAGAAACCGTCGTCCTGCTGAAGACCGAGCACCGCGTCCAACTGGAAGCACGCATCGACACCGGCGCAGAAACATCATCTATCACCGCTAAGAACATCGAAGAGTTTGAGCGCGATGGCAAGCCGTGGGTTAGATTCACCATCGAACATAAAGATCAGAAAACGACTATGAGCGCGCCACTTGTACGTACAGTAGAAATCAAGCGCCACGGCGCTGAAGGCGTAAAGCGCCCAGTCGTTAGACTGCAAATCGCCATGGGCAAGATCCGCTCTAACACTGAGTTTTCACTCACCGATCGCAGCAAGTTTGAGTACCCAGTACTCATTGGCCGCAGCTTTCTCAAAGGTGTAGCCATTGTGGATGTCGCCGGCGACCACCTCACACACCCTATCACTCAAGAAGAACTCCAGAATGAAAACTAAAAACCAGCTGAGGCTCATCGTCCTCATCCTCGTCTTATTAGGCGGTGGAGCAGCTCTCTATAAATATTTTGTATTAGGATTCTCATTCACACCAGACAGCCGCGTCAAAGTCTGGGCGATTGAAACCAAGATCACCTTTGAACCCAACAAGGTGGACGGCGAAAAACTCGCCTCAGTCGTCAAACTCAACCGCGCGATGAATGTGGAGAATTTCTCCGTCATCGAAGAGCGTAATATTGCCAAGAACTACCAGTTCAGCAGCGATCAGGATAAAGATGGCACCCATACACTGAAATGGATCAATAGCAATACGCCAGCGGAAACGCAGACGATCTACTACCGCGTTAGCGCCTACCGCACCGACGAAGACAGCACCATCACCACCGAAGCGCCACCAAATACACGCGCCCTCATCATTTTTGAAGGTGCCGATGAAGAAGCTGCTAAAATCATCGTCGACCAACTCAAACAGCAATATCATAAAAAGCCTGTCGAAATGGCGAAAGCCCTCGCCAGCATGATGAACATTCAGGAGTCTGACAGCATTAGACTACTGCTCAATAAATCATCTGAATACGGCGGCATCATTACCCTAACTAGCGGATTGCTAAACCAAGCCGGCATCCAGGCGCGCACCGTTCAAGCGCTACTGCTAGAAGACAATGCCAGAAACCGCAAGCTCACCACCATGCTGCAGGTTTACAAAGATGGCGACTGGATCTTGCTAGACCCAAAAACAGCTCAAATCAAAAACGAAGACGACTACCTGCTGTGGCTCGTTGGCAATGAATCACTCTTCGAAGTTGTTGGAGCTAAAAGATATACGAGCAATCTCACATTTTCCACCAACTCCAGCAACGTGCTGGCTAGCCGTGCCTCACTGGGCGCCGGCCACAAAGCTGGAGCAATGCTGATTGATTTCTCAATCTACTCGCTACCAATCGCCCAACAGAACACCTTCAAACTTCTACTACTTATTCCGCTAGGCGCATTCGTAGTTGTTGTCTTGCGTAACCTCGTTGGCATCTCCACATCAGGCACCTTCATGCCTATCCTCATTGCCATGACTTTCCTTGAAACCTCACTGGTTTGGGGTCTTGCGCTCTTTGTTGTGGTAGTTGCTGTTGGTCTTGTGCTGCGTTCCTACCTCAGCCACCTCAACCTCTTATTGGTGCCACGAATCTCCGCGGTCTTGGTATTTGTAATTATCATCTTTGTGACTATCAGCGTGCTCTCTATCAAACTCGGCTTTGAAGCTGGCCTGCAGGTCACCATCTTCCCGATGATCATCATTTCATGGACGATCGAGAGAATGTCGGTGCTGTGGGAAGAAGAAGGACCGCGAGATGTTTTTGTTCAAGGTGGCGGCAGCCTATTCACCGCTGTGATTGTCTACTTTGTCATGAGTAATCCATGGCTTGGCCACATCACTTATTCATTCCCTGAGCTCCTGCTAGTACTGCTAGCGACCATCATCTTGATCGGTAGCTACTCAGGATACCGACTGAGTGAACTACGTCGCTTTGAACCAATGACCCGCGAGGACTAAGCCTATGTTTCGCCTAACCACACCGTCAAAGCTGAGAAAGCGCGGCATCATTGGCATGAATCACAGAAATGTGGTCTGCATTGCCCAAAACAACCCGCGTAAACTCTACCCAATGGTAGATAACAAGCTGATCACTAAAAAGCTTTGTAAAGAAGCCGGCATCGCTGCGCCTAAGTTGATAGGCACAGTGAAGACTCAGTCTAACGTCAGAGAGTTAGAAGAATTCCTCAAAGACGACCAAGCCTTTGTTATCAAACCAGCCAAAGGATCTGGCGGCAAAGGCATCTTGGTCATCACTGGTCGCGATGGCAAAAACTTCCTCAAGCCAAGCGGCGCGGTAGTCACCCCTGCAGACATCCGCAACCACGCGTCATCCACCATCTCAGGGCTATTCAGCCTAGGTGGTGCACACGATGTGGCGATGATTGAGGAGTTGGTAGAATTCGACAATGCCTTTGATGGCTTCTCCTATCAGGGAGTTCCAGACATCCGCATTATCCTCTATCACGGCTATCCGGTAATGGCGATGACTCGCCTATCAACTAAAGATTCTGACGGTAAAGCCAACCTTCACCAAGGTGCTGTTGGGCTGGGCATCGACATCACCACAGGCAAAGCACTGCGCGCGGTGCAGCACGGTCAAATGATCACCCATCACCCAGACACCGGCAAGGACCTCAACACCTTCGCCGTGCCACAGTGGCTGGATTTCATCACTCTAGCGAGTCAGTGTTACGACATGACGGGACTTGGTTACCTCGGCGCCGATGTGGTGCTGGATGCCAAAAAAGGCCCACTCATTCTCGAACTCAATGCTCGCCCAGGCCTTGCCATTCAAATGGCTAACGGCATGGGCATGAAAACACGTTTCGATCTAGTTGAAAAACAACTTGATACCGAGCGCAACTTTCAAGAACGCGTCGAGTTCTCAATGAAGCATTTTGGCCAATAGACAAAATTGCAGCAATATCCCCCAGCTAGCTAGCTGGCGCACAGTGCGCTAGCCAGCAAACAATCCTCGCTAATACGCCACGCGGCGACATGTAGATGATGCAAGATAACGATAAGGCTGGGGCCAAGAAAAAACCCAACAAAACAACGAGACCAACGGCACCAACAAAAGCCGAAACTGCGCAATACCCGCCCTTCCCTGGGCTAAGCCCTAGCCAGATCATCGTTCCCAAAACCCCAGCTGAATGTGACGCCGCCGTCAAAGAGATGATGGCAGCGGGCACGCTGGGATTTGACACGGAAGCCAAACCAACATTTCGCGCTGGCGAAAAAAGTCAGGGACCACACGTCGTGCAGTTTGCCCTCGCCGACAAAGCGTACATTTTTCAACTGCACCTAAGCTGCTGCGAAAAAGCGGCCTCTGAGCTGATTGCTGCCGAGCACGTCTGCAAAGTTGGTTTTGGGCTAAAAAACGACCGCGGGCAAATCCTTCATCGACTAGGCATCACGCTCACTAACGAGCTAGACCTCGACCTCACCTTCCGCAAGATGGGCTACCGCGGGCAGATTGGTGTACGCGGCGCCATTGGCGTCCTGCTAGGCCAAGGGTTTAAGAAATCAAAATCGACCACAACTAGCAACTGGGCAAAAAAAGAACTCACCCAGTCACAGCTGCTGTATGCAGCTAACGACGCATTCGCCGCCCTCGTGGTGATGCACGCGCTGCAAGAACAAGGGCAGCTAGAGCTGAAATAATTCTCCAGCTAGAGTTTTCTAGCTAGAAGCTAACAAGCAATCACGCCAGCTGGAAATACCCAGCTGACAGCCCATTGCTAGAATCTCGCGCAAATCACGGCATCTCCACCCACACGCTCTTGAGGTATTCCTCGCCGCGGTATTCTGGTGGCATCATCTCGCTAGTCACCTGTGCTCGCGGTACCGCCTGACTGATCATTTTGGTGAAATGATGCAGTGGCAACTTGCGGCAGTTAGTGCTGCAAAGCATCCAGCCGCCGGGCTCCAGGCATTTGGCCGCCAGCTCAGCCAGCGTGCCATAATCTTTCTCCACACGGAAAACTTTCCCTTTATCGTCGCGCGAAAATGTTGGTGGATCGAGAATGATGCCATTGAACTTTCTCCCCTGACGCGCAAATCGCTTCAACCAATGAAAGGTATCCCCTTTGCAGAAATAATGCTCAGCTGGATCCAGCTGGTTGAGCTGCATATTTTCTTTTGCCCAGTCGAGATACGGTTGTGACAAATCCAGCGTGGTTGTCTGCGCGCCGCTCACCGCCGCACATACAGAAAAGGCACCCGTGTAAGCAAAAGTATTAAGCACTTTTTGCCCAGCTGAGCTGCGCTCGATCACCCGCTGACGGTTTTCCCGCTGGTCGAGGAAGATCCCCTGCGAATATCCCGCCTGAAAGTCGATTTTATAACGCACGCCATTTTCCATCGCGGTGAATGGCTCATTCACCGCTGGACCCGCCAAATGGCTCGGACTTTCCTTCTGATGTTGGTCCAGCTGCTTCCAATAAACTGATTTCCCCGTCGTCTTAAAATACTCGCGCAGGTCGCTTGGCAAGCTGCCAGTACGCGTAGAAACCAACCAATGGTCGGCAAAACAGTCGAGAAATAGGTCGCTCAAACCATCACCCTCACCATCAACCAGTCGCAAGGCATTGGTTTTGTGTGACAAAAGGCTCGTTCGCTTTTCGATAGATTTTTTCAGTAATTCGCGCATCGCTGCATTGCAATCTCATTTTATTCTCATATCATCCAGCTCGAAATGCAGGACATCAAATTATCTTTAGATCAGGCCGTTGCTGGCGGCCAACTTCTGGAATCCTCTCGCGAAAACATCATCGCGCTGCTCAATGGCACCATCAGCCCTGTAGCAGAAGCCGCCATCCGTGAACTTATCGACGCTGGCGAATGGCAAGAACTCAACGACCGTTTCTTCAAAACTCTCGCCTTTGGTACGGGTGGCTTACGCGGCCGCACCATCGGTAAAATCATCACCAAAGCCGAGCAAGGCGAAGGTGGCCCACTAGATCGCCCAGAGCACCCATGTGTGGGTACTGCGAGCATGAACTTCTACAACGTCGGCCGCGCCATCCGTGGACTGATCAAGTACGTCAAAGACTTCAAAGAAGCTAACGGCGGCGACAAAGGTAGCATCGTTCTCGGCTGCGACTCACGCCACTTCTCCAAAGATTTCGCAGAATTCTGCGCCAAACTTTGTAATGACCTTGGAGTAAATGCCTACCTCTTCGAGTCAGCTCGCGCGACTCCTGAGATCTCATTTGCTATCCGTGAACTCAATGCCGACGCCGGTGTCGTTCTCACAGCTAGCCACAACCCATCTCACGATAACGGCTTCAAAGCCTACTTCAACGAAGGCTCACAGCTGGTAGATCCGCACGCATCTGCAGTGATCAACGAAGTGAATGCTATCGACAGCGAGAAATACGAACCACTTCCAGCTGACCAACAAGGCACCACCACTCTGATCGGTGAAGACCTCGACAAAGTCTACATGGACAAGCTGGAAAGCTTGCTGCTGCGCCCACAACTTCTCGAAGGTGCGCGCACTAAAGTGGTATTCACCAACCTTCACGGCACTGGCGGACTCATCTCCGTACCCATGCTCGAGCGCCTCGGCTTCGAAGTCATCACCGTGCCTGAGCAAGACGCGCCAGACGGTCGCTTCCCAACAGTCGACTCACCTAACCCAGAAAATGCTCCTGCACTTGCTATGGGCATCGCATTAGCAGAAAAAGAAGGCGCTGAGATTGTTATCGGCACCGACCCAGACTGCGACCGCATGGGCATCGCCATTCGCAACGACGAAGGCAAAATGGAAATCATCACTGGTAACCAAATTGGTTCACTGATGGCATGGTACCGCACCATGGCTATGTTTGAAGACGGCATCATCACCGACTCTAATCGCAGCCGCGCCGTGCTCATCAAAACTCTGGTTACTACCGAGCTGCAAGCTGCTATCGCCGAGAAATACGGCATCGGCATCATCGACACGCTGACTGGCTTCAAATACATCGCAGCTAAGTTAGAGAAATACGAAAACGCCATTCCAGCTGACAAAAAAGGCAACTACCGCGAACTCAGCGAAGAAGACTCACGCGCGCTGCGCCTCGAGTACTCACGCTTCTTCGTATTCGGTGGCGAGGAAAGCTACGGCTACCTCGGTGCAGATTTCGTACGCGACAAAGACGGCAACGGAGCCGCTGTGATGTTTGCTGAAGTAGCTGCTTACGCGAAGAGCCAAGGCAAGAGCATCGCTGCTCTGCTAGACGATATCTACAAAGAGTTCGGCTACTACCTCGAGCAAGGTAAAGCACTGGTCATGGAAGGTGCCGACGGCGCTGCACAGATCAAATCGCTAGCCACTTCATACTCAGCAACACCACCAACAGAGCTTGATGGCGTAGCTGTAACTAAAGTGCGCGACTACTCAAAAGACGACTTCGAAGACAGCGAAGGTGATACTCTGCCAAAAGAAGGCATGATCATCGTTGAGCTGGCTGATGGCCGATCATTTGCTATCCGCCCATCTGGCACCGAGCCTAAGATCAAGTTCTACTTGTTCGGAAAAGATGAGCCAGCTGCTGACCTCGCAGCTAGCAAGGCTAAAGTAGCCGCTGGACTCGACTCACTCTGGGCCGCTCTGGAAGCAGACGCCAAAGCACGTCTCTAATCTAATTCATCGATAGGCACTCAGCTAGCTGGCTGAGTGCCTTTCTTTTGCCTTCATACTAACAACTCCACACCCATTCCCCACATCATGGCTAACCTAGCTGAGGAAAAATCATCAACCGCGCCTTCAGATAAAGCAGAAGAAAAACCATCACGCTGCAGCCCAAGATCTTATCTACCATTGCTAGGCGGCCTACTCAGCGGCGTTCTGCTGGCCATGTGTTTTCCTAACTTCGGCTACTCTGGGCTGATTTGGTTTTGGATGTTGCCATTGATTGCCGGCGTCTGGTGCGCACGCAGCAAAAAACAAGCCTTCTTCATCGCCTACCTCAGCGGCGCTGTTTTCTGGCTCATCAACCTGAAATGGTTATGGACCGTTAGTGGACTCGGCGCCATCGCGCTCGGTCTATTTCTCGCCATCTATTTTGGCATCTGGGGAATCTTCGCCAGCTCGTGGGGCAACCCGTGGCGCAAATCGCCTAACGACGACGGTGATGACTCCAGCCAGACAGTTAGCAACATCGAGCGCAAGATGGCAGCCAAGCAATTGTCATCAACTAACAAGCCCGCTTATTTCAAAAACTCATTACGTTCGATCTACTACGCTTTTCTCAATGCCTCATTCTGGGTGGGCCTTGAATGGCTACGCGGCTGGCTCTTCACTGGCTTCAGCTGGAACACACTCGGTGTCGCTTTTCACGACAACCTCGTCATTGCTCAAGCTGCCGACCTCATCGGCCTGATTGGCCTATCATTTCCCGTTGTCTTTGTTGCCTGCACGCTGGTCACCACCATCCAGCGCATGCTCAGCGAGGCGCACAAAGGGAGATTCCGCCCCCACCTCGACTTCGCCGCTGGCGTCGGCCTCATCGCCGTGATTTTCTGTTATGGCACGCTCAGAATCCAATCTATCAAACAGCTAGAAACCACCCCAGTTGATGTTTTATTGGTGCAGGAAAATACCTCACAGGAAGTGAAATGGGATCCAGCACAAGCTAACAACATCTACAACGGCTATGTAGAATCTACCGAAAACGCCATCAGCCAGCTAGAGGAAGACGCACTGAAGTCACTCGCCGAACAAACTGATGAAGATGGCCACGGGCAAGTCTCACTGCGCTCACCAGACCTCGTCATCTGGCCGGAAAGCGCCATTCTCGACTGGCTGCTCTTCTCCAAACAAGACGGCTACATCCTCCAACATCGTGTTGATCACCTGCTGAAAAATCAAATCCTGCCGCTGGGTGATTTTTCTCTCATTTCTGGCGCGAATCAGATGGAAGTCACCCTCGATGGCGAGCGCTATCACGGCGTGGAAAATGGCGACAGCTACAATGCCATGGCAGTTTTCCCGTCCGATCTATCAGGAATCCAAGCCTACCAAAAAATCCACCTCGTCATCTACGGCGAATACATCCCATTCGTCAATGACATGCCCTGGCTGGCCAAGTTATTTGAATTTTCATCTGGCCAATCATTTGGCGGCAATTTCTCAGCGGGCACGTCCACTGAGCCGCTAACAGCCGAATCTAAAGGTGAACCATTCCAAATCATCCCAGCCATCTGCTTCGAAGATACCGTGGGGCGCGTCACTCGCAAATTCTTCCGCGCCAATCAGCCCCAGCTGATTGTTAATGTCACTAACGACGGCTGGTTCCTAGAAAGCGAATCTAACCAACAACACCTCGCCAACGCGCTATTCCGCTGCATCGAGCTGCGTCGCCCGATGGTGCGCTCAGCCAATACCGGCGTCTCAGCCATTATCACCACTACCGGATCGCTGCTAGATCCAGTCAGCGGCAAGCGCCAAGTCATCGAAGACGAAAATGGCTCACCATTCACCCGCGGCACCCTATTTGGCACCGCCTATCTGCCCACAGCCGGCCCGCTCACCCTATACGCCCTCATCGGCGATACCATCGTCATCGCCATGCTCTTCATCCCGCTCGTCATCGCCGGCATGAGACAAGTGCTCAAAGGGTAGCTACAAAAGCCAACTAATCAACGGCGCTGAAGGCGACTAAGAACAAAGCTCAGGGCTTCAGCCCTGAGATAACGCCCCAAATATCAGCACCCTGAAAGGGTGCCAGAAGACTGCGTTGAATCGGTTGAGATTCATCGCAAAACTACAAACACATGCGAGCTGGCTTCAATCACCCCAGCATTTCTGTTAGGCTGGCAATTTAATGCTTCAGACAGTCCTGACAGTTTTATTCAGCGGTATAACAAACGACCAATATAAGGATTGAACATTTTCTAACTCTAATATATCCACCAAGAAGGCTCCCGAAGAAATCTGTTATTGATCAGCCTACAGCTTATCAAACAGATAATATCATTACCTATCACCCTATCAAGAATCACCACCTAAACAACCAATCCCATGAAAAAGGTCATCATCATCACCCTAGTCGTAATCGTCATCACCCTTGTGGGCGGCGGAGTTTTCACCCTTTCCAAGCTCCGTGAGCGAAAGGCAGCCATGGTAGAATTGCAAAACACCAGCTCAGTTAAATCACTGTGGGGCGCAATGATCGCGGGAAAAGACATCAAACAAATCAGTGATATTCCCGGCTACCAAAATTTGCGCTTCAGCTCATCACACGGAGAAGAAGACTGGCTCTTTTCGCCTAATGGCTTTGGTATATTAGAAGATGGCCGCAAGGTGCTCTTCTTATCGCCTAGAGCAGTCAATGGTAATCTCGTAGCAGCCGGCCACAGAGGCAGTGCATTTGTCGTTAGCGTAGAAGATGCCAAAAAGTCTCTAGACCTGTCACAGGTCAAACTCTAAATGACTCTTAGAGTAGCATAACAACCTCTAACTGAAGGTGGTTTTATATTTTTAAGGCTTCTAATCACCTATATCCACCAGCCTAGAAACACAGCCTCTCTTTAAGCAACGATACCTTGTAAGAAGGAACCCAATACCACAAAAAATGAACGAAGATACGCCCGCCAACTTTGAGCCAGATGCAAAAATGCAACAGCTAGCCACCAATAGTGCCAATAGCGCCATTGAGTTTGCTCGGTCCAGCGGCCTCACCTTAGACCAATCGGATGCTAGCATTGCCGTCATTGAATCCATTCTCGACTCACTTCACAAACAAATCAAAGAAGCGAACCCTAGCGATGAACAAATCACTTCCTATTCTCGGATGTTAGGATGCTATCTAGGAGAAACCTTCCGCATCAATCACGGAGCAACATGGGGGCTAATTACCCTAGGAGAACAACGCATGCCAGGACTCCAATTCACAAGTGGCTCGGGACAATTCTGGCCATGGGTCAAGGTCCAGCAAAGGCTCGTAGATGGACCTGCTCATAATGTTGTAAATTACTACAACATGCTGCTAGAGCAAACTTCCCCCAGCAGTTAAGGCGGCAAAGAACAAAGCTCAGGGCTTCAGCCCTGAGATAACGCCCTTAACTAACCGTGCCCTTAAAGGTGTGATAGAAGACTGCGTTGAATCGGTTGATAGCCATCTATTGGACCAAATACAAAATTTCAACACCCCTACTCAGCTGGAGCAAGGCTCTATAATACTAACAGTACTCGTAACCTACATGCGCCAGCCTGAAGTACCCTTCCAGCTCGTCGGCAAAGTCAGCAATGAACTTTTGGAAAGATTCGCGAGTTTGCATTTCAGGGTCTTTAAAATCCATTGGCTCGTATGTGAATGACGCCACAATGAAGCGCCCTCTGGATTCACCACATAGCATGTAGGAGTGTTTTGGATAAATCCCTTGCGATGAATCAAAGCGCATGAAGGCCTGCCCCGTTACAAGCGTCTCGGCTTTAACTCCCTTCACACGACCCAGCGAATCTAATATCGACTGGGCCGTTTTGCTTTTATCAGCGGCTTGGTCTACATCGAAGGTATTGACATAAACATCACCTTCTTCCATTTGTCCATAATACATGCAGCTATCTTCCTCTAGCTTCGGAATGCCGCGTTTTTCAGGAGGTGGCGTTAGCTGCCATTCGGCAGG
This sequence comes from Persicirhabdus sediminis, assembly GCF_016595495.1. GTDB lineage: Bacteria > Verrucomicrobiota > Verrucomicrobiia > Verrucomicrobiales > Akkermansiaceae > Persicirhabdus > Persicirhabdus sediminis. The sequence goes on along the minus strand of NZ_JAENIM010000039.1, from coordinate 515,174 downwards.
CAAAGGAAAAACCACTTTCCCGCATGGCGGGATAAAAGATTGTAGTGCCTTCATGTTAATCAATCTTAATAATGCCTTAGGCACCTTTTCCCTTAGCTAATGATTTCACATATGCCCTTAGATCCGCCGGCAAACCATCTTTCGGGGTTTCAAGATACGTCATCGGCTTTAGCTGCACACCCTTCATTTTGAGTTTGCTCACCTCGGCAACAAGCTGCTCAGGAATGACCATATGCTGGAGGTCCGTCAGCCTCACCTTGTCGAACTTCACGCCTGGTGCACATATATATTGATCACCCGTGGCATAGTAGAGTGTATCCCCGCATTCTTCACAGCACCTGCACTTCACCTGATCATCGCCGCGGATATTTAGCTCCTCGCTATCCATCAAGCCTTTCCAGCCCTTTGCCCTCCCTCTCTCAAATTCCACATCAAAGACGATAATGGTCTCACCTAGATAATCCTGCACCAATTCATACAGGTCAGAGTGCACGAGCACCAACGAGCCTAAAGGAATATTCGCCTTCGGGAAACATTTGGGTTTGCCGCCTTGCATAATGAGCTTTCTATCCATAGCTGGCAAGGCCTCTGGCTTCACGTGATAACATGATCGACAAAGCCTCAAATCATTACCGAAACTTCTGTGTGATAAACTTTGGGGGTCATCTATTTTGTTATATAGTACAGTGATCATGCTTTTGTGCTTTATTTGTTCCTAGTAGCCTAGCATCTATCAGCTGATGCGCCTGACTTATAAATAATCCCTATCTTCATATTCGCTAGATTAGAACTAAAATATTTAGCAGCAACTAAACTAAGTTAGATTAAAATAAATTGGACGAACCTGCCCCTCTCCCCCCCATCTAGCGAATTGGCTAGCCTTCTATATAATCATTCCTACAAAAGCATTATCTTGGAATGTGAACACTAACTCCACCCAGATGGTGAACTCCTTCAGAGTTCGTCTTCTGTTTTACCCTCCCCTGGGGTTGCTTTGCCCATTCTGGGCTGCCTTACCGCAGGCTAGGCAGTGTAGCGCCGTTGACGTATTACCAAGACAGAGCGCCCAACTGGGACAACTTAGCTATCCGCGGCTCTGAAGAAGGCGGCTAAATACAAAGCTCAGGGCTTCAGCCCTGAGATAACGCCCCTACTAACCGCACCCTGAAAGGGTGCTAGAAGACTGCGTTGAATCAGTTCCGATCCACAGCAAAACTACAAACACCTGTGAGCCCAAAACTCGCACCTACAACGAACCTGCGGGCGAACCTTAGGGCGAAGCCCGTACCAGCAGCGAGTCTGCGAGCGAACCTTAGGGCGAAGCCCGCACCAGCAACGAGCCTGCGAGTGAACCTTATGGCGCAGCCCGTACCACTAGAGCCGCTTACGATTCCACGCGACGATCTCGTCGTACTTCACGCCTTTGCCGCCGAAGATGTCGAGCGCGCTGCCCACGGTGACGTCGACTTTACCATCACTGCTATTTTCGATGAGTTTAACGTCATCCATAGTCGCTACGCCGCCAGCATAAGTCATCGGCACGCCAGCCCAACTGCCGAGCACTTTGACAAGCTCGGCATCGATGCCGCCGCATAATCCTTCAACGTCAGCGGCATGGACGAGATATTCGTCACAGTATTCCGCTAGAGTATCTAATGTCATGGCGGTAATATCGATGTTAGTGAGTGTTTGCCAACGGTTCATGGCTACCGTCCAGCCAGATTTGGTTTTGCGGCAGCTAAGGTCTAACACGATGCGCTCTCTACCCACTTCTCGTTCAAGTTCTTTGAGGCGATTTTCTAGCAGCTGACCTTCATCATTAAACAACCATGAGGTAACGATGACGTGGCTAGCACCGGCTTCCAGCCAGCTGACTGCATTTTCTACCGAAATGCCACCACCTACTTGCAGGCCATTTGGCCATGCGGCGAGCGCGTCACAAGCGGCGTCGAAATTTCCCGGTCCCAGCTGGATGACATGGCCACCGAGAAGATTATCGCGGCGGTACATGGCGGCAAAATCTGCCGCGCTTTGATCGGAAACAAAATTCTCTTTCGGTCCAGCGCCTTCGTCTTTCAGGGTGCCGCCAACAATTTGTTTCACTTTTCCTTGGTGCAGGTCAATGCAAGGTCGAATCATGCTCATCTCGCCGCCAGCTAAATCCGCCAGCTAGCTAGATGCAAGTGAGAAGTCAGAATTTGCCAGCAAGTAAGCTGGCCCAGCTGGCTGACATCCTCGCGGCACAGCTAGCTCGCCGGGCCATATGTTTGTGTTGAAACTATTAGCTAGCATGCGTGGCTTGCATCTAGTAGCAGAATGGATTAGTGCTGACGCGCAACGCCCCCAGCGCCACCCTAACTATCACCGCTTCACCATGGAATTCAACGAAGGCATTCTTCAAGTCGACTCATTTTTTGCCGTCACTCTCGGCATCTTAGTTTTGTTTATCGGCCGCCGCATTAATAGCGCCGTCAAATTTCTTACCGAATTCAGCATTCCGGGACCAGTTACAGGCGGCTTGTTAGTCTCCGTTCTCATTGCCGCCATCTATGGCATTACTGGTGTGGAAATTGCCTTCAGTCTAGCCGCGCGCGACATTCTGCTAATTTACTTTTTCACCACTATCGGCATCAATGCCAACCTCAAGGATCTGCTCAGAGGTGGCAAACCCTTACTCATTTTGCTAGCCATCACGATCGGCTACATGGTGATACAAAACCTAACTGGTGTCGGTGTTGCTCGGCTATTTGACCTGCCTACAGCCGTCGGCATGCTCGGCGGCTCGGTCTCATTGATTGGCGGTCATGGCACCGCAGTGGCTTGGGCACCAAAAATGGCCAGCGACTACGGCGTGACTAATGCCGCTGAGATTGGTGTCGCCTGTGCGACTTTTGGCCTGATTCTAGCTAGTTTGATGGGTGGACCGATTGCCAAACTTCTCATCAACAAACACAAGCTAGTACCACGCAAAAACGAGCCGCTAGATGTTGGTTTCGCCCACGACGACGATGGCAAACCAGCTGAGACTATGGATCACATGGATTTTCTCGACGCCATTCTAGCCATTCATGCATGTATCATCTTCGGCTTTGGTATTGATAAGGTGATTTCCTCAACTGGCTTGGACCTGCCATTTTTTGTCAGCTGTCTATTCGCCGGCATCTTGATCACCAATTTGGTGCCCAAAAGCCTGCCTCGACTCACTGGCACCGCGTGGCCAGCGCGCAAACCATCTATCGCCATGCTGGCTGATATTTCCTTAGGCACCTTCCTCGCCATGTCTCTAATGAGCATGCAGCTGTGGACATTGCTAGATCTAGCGGGACCAATTTTCACCATCCTCGCTGCGCAATTTGCCATCGCCATTGCTATCAACATATTCGTCGTCTTCCCTGCCATGGGCAAAAACTACGACGCCGCAGTCGTCTGCTCTGGCTTCGGCGGCATCTCGCTGGGGTCCACCCCAACAGCGATGGCTAACATGTCCGCAGTGACCAAAGAATACGGTTCATCCCACCTCGCCTTCATCATCGTGCCGCTGGTCTGCGCATTCTTTATCGACCTCGCCAATGCGATTTTGATTCCCTTCTTCCTCACTAACTTTTAATTTCCCGCCATGATCATCCACACCGTCATGTTCTCGCTCAAGCATCCAGCTGGCTCCGCTGAGGAGAAGTCATTCATGCTCACCGCCAAGGCGCTGGCCATGCTGCCGATGGTCCAGGGGCTACAAGTACTGCGACAAGTCAGCGAGAAATGCGAATACGACTTTGCGCTGAGCATGCAATTTGCCGACCAATCCGCCTACGACGCGTACCACGTGCATCCGGGGCACGTCACCTTTGTAGAGAAAGCGTGGAAATCGCAGGTGGAGAAATTTCAGGAAGCAGATTTTGCTCTTTACCAGTGAGCACTTGAGATTCCGCGAATTTGAGCTGGCCAATCGCATTATCCTAGCGCACTAAAGCGCCAACTCACCAGTTAATAACACTATGTCTGCACCTAAAAAACAAGACCCAGAACTGACCAAGGAACGTGAAGAAGCATGGATCGGCGATGGTGTGCTAGCCATTTATGTACGCGAGTACATCCTGCGTGAGTTTAACAAACTCGACGGTGAAATGTTTGTCCGCTTCACATCTAACGATTTCCTTAGAGTGAAAGGCAACCCAACATCCGTGGAAGCGGAAATCGGTCGCATTTACAAAGCCGACGGACTGCAAGCTGGCTTCGACTGGATCGAAACCAACCTTCTGCCAATCTTCATCATGCAGGAGAAAAATTACCAGAAAAAGCAGTCCATGAAACGTGGCCGCAAAGGGTAACCGAGCTCAATAGCCAACATTACAAACTATCACTTTCAGCCAGCTGGTCACCAGCTGGCTCATTTTTTGCCTCTAACTCACCCCCAGCAAACTCAGGCTCTCACCGGTAAATATCATTGCCAACTAAGCTAACGTTTCATATCGTTAGATCATGCGTAAGGAATTGGAATCTCTGACCAGAGAAGTCAAAGAGGAAAAAAGCCAACAAGAACAAAATATCCACCGGCTATGGGCCAAACCATTAGGCGAGCGCATCGATAGCTGCCGAGCATTGGGGAATCTGACCATTGCTGAAATTGATAGCAAAAACCAGCAAATCCACTTTCACCCACCAGCTGAGGATTTCGCCCTATTCCGTGAGCAGGAACCACTACGGCTCAGCCGCAATGATCCAGCAGGCAACTACTTTCAGGTGATATTTTTGGGTCTCACCAACAACGGCCTCAGCGTACAATGCCGCCAGCTGGAGGATTTTGCATTTAATGAAAAATCTGGCTGGTCACTGGACGAAGATTTCTTTGACCTATCCCCTTTCTACCTGCGGGCGATTGAGTCCTTAGCTGAAGACGCCCATGGACGAGATCACGTGTTCCCTGTGCTGTTTGAGGATCAAACTAACGAAGAATGCAGCGACACATATAGCGATGTTGCTGAATCGCTAGACAATGACGAGAACGAACTCAATGATAGCCAAGTCGACGCCGTAGCTACCGCTTTAGCATCCAGCCCGTTCCACCTTATTCAAGGCCCTCCAGGAACAGGCAAAACACATACGCTAGCGCAATTGGTAGACCAACTGGTGATACACGGGCATAGAATCCTAGTCACTGGATTCACCCACCGCAGCATTCACAATGCGCTGATAAAAATCCAACAACTGGTCGATTCAAACTGCCCAGTGGTTAAGATCTCGCCACCCGTTGTTAGCGAGCGGCTCCCTTTCCCTGTCTACGATGATTTTTCAGCCAGCGGCTTAGATTTAGAAGATGGTCCATACATCATTGGCGCTACACCATTTGCACTTGCGTCACGGCGCCTATCTGCAGCTAGCTTCGATAGTGCGGTGATTGATGAAACTAGCCAGCTCACCATACCCGCTGCTATCATGGTGATGATGAAAAGTGATAGATGGTTTTTCTTTGGTGACCAATGCCAGCTGCCCCCAGTTTCACATATCCATAGAGATAGCCCACGGGACGCATCCATCTTCGGCAGACTAGTCAAACAGTCCAAGCCAACCAAGCTGGACACGACTTACCGCATGAATGACGAGCTCACGGAGTGGCCGAGTGAGACATTCTACCAAGGTGAGTTAGAATCAGCCAATCCAAACCACAGGCTGCCGCTCAAACAAACCCCGCGCAATTACCGTGAGCTTATTCAAACTGAATATTCATTAGTCAATGTTAGCAGCGCCTTTGACGACAGCCGATCAAGAAACGATGATGAAGCTGATCTCGCAGCAGACATTACGCTGAACCTTTTAGAGTCTGGGATTCCAGCTAAAGAAATTGGCATCATCACACCATTTCGCGCGCAAGCCAGCCGCATCCGCCAGCTACTGCGCCACAGTGATAGATTTCAGGTGAAATTTCCCAATGCCTACCATGAAATTGGTGTCGACACCGTGGATAGATTTCAAGGACAAGAACGTGAAGTTATCATTTACAGCTTCACCGCATCGGATAGCGAATTCATTAGAAAATTAGATAACTTCATTTTCCAATCTGAGCGGCTAAATGTAGCAGTCACCCGAGCACGCAGCCTCGTCATCCTTCTGCACTCGGCGAATTTACGCAGACACGCTGAGACCATTGCTGACTACCACGAGCCAGCAGCTGTTTTCCTCTCACTACTCGCCGCGAGCCGTGAGATTTCACTCCACCCCACCCACGAACATTCCAAATAAATGGCACGCGTTTTTCCTGAAAAAATCCCAGCTGGAGTCAGCTTGGAAATTGCACGCACACATCGCAGCTTCAAGAAGCTTCCAGATGATTTTTGCGTCTGGTTCTCGGTTCTAGCTGACCGCGACCTAGCTCACAAGCAACCGCACTTTCTCATCGTCTACCAACAGAAGTTTGCCTTTTTGGTACAAGTGGCAGCCACCAGCCAAGAGTTAGCTGAATCTGTCACTCAGAGCGAGCTATTCCAGCCAGAACAGACTATTGAGGCCAAACACATCGGTGAAAATGAAGTGCAAATTTTACACGAATTTTCCAGCCAGCTGGCACAATCAGGCAATACAAACATGCCCCTTCATCGCATGGTCGTATTCCCTAACGTAAAGCAAAATACGCTAGACACCTTAGCCGTCGAACGAGGCGACATGGAGGTGAAATTTCTCTGCCTCAAATCACTTAACAAAAAATCATTCAGCCAGCACCTCAGCAAGATTGCCCATGCTCAGCTAGACCGCAACGACCTCCACCAGCTGCGCCAGCATTTCGCCCCAGAATCAGTCATTCCCGAGTCTGTAGTTGCGCGCTCACCGCTGGCCCCAAAACAAAAAAATACTCAGGTTGATCGTGATCTCAACTGCACCATGCTCGATCTCGACCAAGAATGGTGTGTCAAAAATAACCTCTACCTGCCAGATCCAGCTGAGAAAATTGCTCAGCAAATTCCCGAAGGTGACACAGCTGGACAGTCTGATAAAAATCGCCAAGGCCAGCTGGTAACTGGTGTAGCTGGATGTGGCAAATCATTGATCCTGCTCTACCGGGCGATGCTAAATGCCAAACTCAACCCCTCGGCTAGAGTCTTGGTACTCACTCATAACCGGCCTATCAACAACGAGCTAAGGAGGAAGTTCACCCAGCTAGACGGTCACGCAAAAAATATCCAGTGGTTAACCTTTTTCCAGTGGGCAAGCCGCTGCATTGGCAGGCAAGAAGAGAGTGTGATAGGCCCTCACCGATGCGAGCAACTCCTCGCGGAGATATGTGAAAAATCAGACTCCAACTTCACCAGCTCGTTCTTGCTAGACGAAATTGGTTTCATCAAAGACCACAGTCTAAGACACGAAAATGATTATCTGGAAATTTCGCGAGCTGGCCGAGGTACCAGCCTACAAGCCAGCCAGCGCAAACAAGTTTGGCAGCATTTCCGTGAATACCAGCACAAACTCAACGATAGAAAACTCATCGACTGGCACGGTGTGGCCATGCGTTTTCACATCGCCGCGACTACAGGAAAGTTAGATTTTCCCAAGTACGATTGCATCCTCATCGATGAGGCGCAATTTTTTGCCAAATCATGGTTAGACATCGTACGTCTAGCCATCAAGCCGCATGGCCAGCTGTTTATCTCAGCGGATCCAACACAAGGGTTTCTGAAGCGTCGCCAGTCGTGGCTATCTAGCGGAATCGACATCCGTGGCCGCACAACTAGGCTTCGACAAGCATACCGCAATAGTCAGTCGGTGCTCAAATTCGCTAGATTATTTCTACTATCAAGAAACCAGCAAGATGCTGATGACATCGAAGATCTAAACATTCCCAGCCAAGAACAAATCGATGGTATTGAGCTTGTCGGTAGAGAACCATCAGTCATTTATTGTCCAACGTTACAAGACTGCCACCTGCGCGCAGCCAAGGAAATCGCCCAGCTTAGGCAAAATGGTCACCCGTATGGTCAACTGCTAGTGCTGCATACAAAAAAATACGAACTAGATCAATTTGCCAACCTGCTAGGCAAATTGCTAGACGGCGCACACCACCTACATTTCGCAGAACGTGGTCCACAGCCAGCCAATGCATTTTGCCAGCTGAGCACCATTAATGCAGCCACTGGTTTAGAAGCCAGTACAGTGTTTATTCTGGGCATAGACGCACTTCTTGATCTGGAGTCATCTCCACTGCTAGACAACGATGAATTGCACGACCTGCACCAGAAGCATACTCGGCAGATCTACATGGCTATCACACGCGCGAGCCAAAACTTAGTTATTATTAGCAATGACTACAAACGCAGTAAGTCATTAGAAAAGTTAGCTAAAGCGACTGATCAGAGCATTCAGTCGCACCTTGACCAGTCATTGATCAAATGAACGTGCTCAGAAAGCTGGCCAGATCTACAAGGCTAAGATTAAAAATAAATCTATCTATCCCCCAAATACCATTGCCAAGTCACATATAAGCTACTGACCCTCCAGCTGAGTCTGTTTCTTTGTACGCCACGATGCCTGTGGGGTGGTAGCTGGCCTAGCTGGCTCAGCTGGATTGATGATACAAATAAGCCGCGCCTTGAGCCAATCGGCTTAACTGACCTGCCTCTAATGAAACTAACTGGCCTGCGCGATGACGATTATTACATGAGTCATTAGGCCGCTAACGCGGGTAAATAGACTCGCCCTAGCCTACTAATTTCATTGTTCTTGGGCTTTAATCGGCACAGGTGGGGAGAATTTTTTCCACTGCCACAAAAAAATCACCCCTATATCTATCTCAGATCCATAAAGATGTGACAGCTGCCATGAGTTTATTTCTACTAAACTGGTTGATCCATGAAAAAAAATTGTAACGATCCAGTATTTTAAAAGATATAAAGGTAATGATTACAAAGACAGTATAAGCCGTCTTTGCCATAAACTACGCTGATCCCTGTTGCATTGCAGGTAGGGTCGCTATCGACTTTTCAGCAAAAACTCTAAGTCGCACCACCCTCCTAACGATCATCATCACTCACACCAACTAACAATTAGTCAAACGAGCTGCCTGACAAAATTAATCTCCCCACTCTCTCAGCTAAATACCAGTGCTAGATCAACAACTAATCATTGCTAGAAACCAATTACTATCAATAGCCCAAATTATTATATGATGAAAAAATCCTACCTCGCAGCCTTAACACTTCCATTTATTGCAGCTGGGAGCCTGCATGCAGAAGACACTTCTCGGCCCAATATCATTCTCATGATGGCAGATGACCTTGGCTGGGGAGATGTTGGTTATAATGGCAATACCGTCATCAAAACACCAAGCATCGACCAGATGGCGGAGCAAGGCGCCCGCCTTGATAGATTTTATGCCGCAGCGCCAGTCTGCAGCCCAACACGCGCAAGCGCCCTAACTGGTCGTCACCCATACCGCACTGGTATCTTTTCAGCTAACTTAGGCATCCTTCGCCCAGAAGAGGTCACGATTGCTAAAGTTTTAAAACCCTTAGGCTACGCAACGGGTCATTTTGGCAAGTGGCACCTCGGCACACTCACAGCCACCGAGAAAGACGCTAACCGCGGCGGCCCAAAATCAGCACACCTACTTAACCCGCCAACTGATCACGGCTTTGATACCTATTTCGCTACTGAGTCCAAGGTGCCTACATGGGACCCGATGAAACTACCTGAAAAGATCGAAAAACCAGGCAGCAAAGGCTTCGGCTGGTCGTACATCAAAGAAGGTGAAGCCTACAAAGACTACGGCACCGCCTACTGGACACCTGAAGGTAAAGCGACTGAGAACCTGGACGGCGACGACTCACGTGTCATCATGGACCGCGCCATTCCTTTCATCGAGGAAGCCGTGAAAAACGACAAACCATTCTTCACCGTGATCTGGTTCCACACACCACACCTTCCCTGTGTCGCTGGCCCAGAATACGCCGAAATGTATAAAGATTTAGATTTCAAAATGCAGCAATACGCTGGCTGCATTACCGCCATGGATGATCAAATTGGTCGCCTGCGCACCAAGCTCGACGAGCTGGGCGTAGCTAACAACACCATGGTTTGGTTCTGCAGTGATAATGGTCCTGAAAGCAGTGGCAAATCACCAGGCTCATCTGGCGAATACAGTGGCCGCAAACGCAGCCTTCACGACGGTGGCGTACGTGTCCCTGGCGTCATGGTTTGGCCAAATGTTGTATCATCACCAATGACCATTTCTGCACCAATCGTAACCTCAGACTATCTACCAACTATCGTTGAGGCTGTAGGCGCCAAAAAACCGCCATACGAGTTAGACGGTGTTAGCGTACTCCCATTACTCAAAGGCGAATCTATCAAACGTGACCCAATCGGCTTCATCTTCAAAGGCGTAGAGGCATTTAACGGCGAGAAATACAAATACTACCGTTCTAGCAAATCAATCGAACTCTACGACATGGAGAATGATCCATACGAAAAAAACAATATCGCCGACCAGCACCCGGAAATTGTTGAGCAGTTCAAAAAACAAATCAAAGCCTGGCACGCATCATGCCGTAGCAGCTTTGAAGGTGCAGAGTACGGCACTGATTCCCTAGAGCGCGTCGAGCAAGATTACCCAGAAGTCCTCGGCGCAAATTAACCCCCAGTCATCACTATTAACAACACTCTAGCTAAATGAAAAAGATCATCTCAAGCATTCTACTAACAGCATCGCTAACATTTGCCCAAGCAGAGACCCAAGAGAAACCTAACTTCCTGTTCATCATTGCAGATGACCAGTGCTGGGAAACAGTGGGCTGCATCGGCGGTGAAGTCATCACCCCAAGCCTCGACCGTCTGGTAGATAACGGTGTGAGCTTCCGCCGCGCCTACAATATGGGATCATGGACTGGCGCCATCTGCATGGCGAGCCGCCACATGTTCAACACCGGCTACAAAGTCTGGGATTGTAAAAACCTCAAAAGAGGCAAACCCAAAAATGACTCCAAGAAGCCAGCGAAGAAACCATCCACAAAAGGCATTGATCTTCCACTCTCATGGAGTCAGCACCTGAGCAAGGCTGGATACAAAACCTATTTCTCCGGCAAATGGCATGTTAATTCCTATCAGCCAGCTGAAGTCTTTGATGTTGTAGGCACCATTCGTGGCGGCATGCCAAGACAAACACCAGAGGGATACAACCGCCCTAAAGATGAAAATGACAAAACCTGGCTGCCATGGGATAAGTCCAAAGGTGGCTTCTGGCAAGGCGGCACCCACTGGAGTGAAGTTCTACGCGATGAGGCAGTCGACTTCATCGACACTGCAGCCAAGGAAGATGATCCATTTTTCATGTACATCGCCTTTAACGCGCCACACGACCCACGTCAGGCGCCTAAAGAATTCTTCGACATGTACCCGATAGATAGCATCAAGCTGCCAAACAACTTCATGGAAGCCTATCCCTATCAGGACAAACTCGGCCGCGGCAAAGATGGTCGTGACGAGAGCCTAGTGCCATTCCCGCGCACCGAGTATTCAGTGAAGGTAAACCGCGCGGAATACTATGCGCTGATTACTCATATGGATGTGCAGATTGGCAAAATCCTCGATGCCTTAGAAGCTTCTGGCAAACTCGATAATACCTACATTTTCTACACAGCCGACCACGGTCTAGCTGTTGGACACCACGGCTTTATCGGCAAGCAGAACCTCTACGAGCACAGCATGGGCGCACCGCTCATCATCAACGGACCTGGTCTAGAAAAAGGCAAACGCATCACCGAGAATGTTTACATTCAGGACATCATGCCCAGCACGCTCGAGCTAGCTGGCGTAGAGGTTCCAGAAAAAGTCTTCTTCAAGAGCCTGATGCCGCTGGCCACTGGCGAGACTGACAAAGGACGCGACCACATTTACGGTGGATTCCTGATGGACCAACGCAGCATTCTGCAAGGTGACTGGAAATTGATCTCCTACCCAACTATTCCAAAATTCCGCCTGTATAACATCAAGAATGACCCAGACGAAATGAATGACCTAGCTGAAAACCCAGAACACGCTGGCAAACTGCAGTCACTCAAAATACTCCTCGTCGAAGAAATGGAGCGCCAAAACGACCCGCTTCTTGAAACATACCCACGCTAAGCTAACTGCTAGCTGAACTAATCAAATAATACCCCCTAGCGAGAAACCCATTAGACAACTAATGGGTTTCTTCACGTCTACACATCCAGCAAAAAAAATACGCTAACTAACCCAGCTAACGATACCTGACGGTCAGCCAGCGAGGGTAATTTTCAGCAAAAAAAGTGGCGCAGCTAGACAATCTAGCTACGCCACAGCAAATGCGTATATCCGCTATGCTTTGAGGGTCTTATCGCCAAGCACAACGAGCTCGACGGCCCCTTTCAGAGTTTGATCAATGAAGGGTGTATTTTGGCTATTAGACTTGAAGTTAGCTGCTGAGAATGTCGTTTCTCCAGCTGGATCAAACAAAACAAGGTTAGCAGCTTCACCTTCGGCAATCACTGCTGGCGCCTCGCCCATCAACTTACGCGGGTTTGCTGAGAAGCTCGCCGCTAGCGTGGACCAGCTAAGCTTCCCTTCACTTACAAATCTATCGAAGAGAGAAATAAGCGCGGTTTCTAGACCAATGATGCCATTCGGCGCAGTCATGAAATCTTGCAATTTTTCAAATGGCGTGTGCGGCGCATGATCGGTAGCAATCACGTCGATGGTGCCATCATTCAAACCCGCTAACAATGCCTCACAATCATCGCGCAAACGCAGTGGTGGGCAAACTTTGAAATTGGTATCGTAGTTGCCAATGCACGACTCATCAAACATCAGATGATGCGGAGTGACTTCAGCACTAACACTAGCGCCACGAGCTTTCCACTGGCGGATGATTTCCACACCCGCAGCCGTACTAACGTGCTGGATGTGAACATGAGCACCAGCGTGTTGCGCTAGGCGAATGTCTCTATCAATGCACATTTCCTCACCGCAGGCTGGAGTGCCTTTGATACCTAGCTGGTAGGAAATTTCGCCGTGGTTGATCGCTCTATCATTCTGCAGCTCAGGTGTGGCACAGTGGCTTGCAAAAAATAACCCTAGCTCGCTAGCGTACTCCATCGCACGCATTAACACTGAAGGGTCGGCAACTGGTGATGGGTCGTCTGTGAGCATTTTCACGCCTAACTTACGCATGCCATCGACGCCAGAGAGTTCGACGCCAGCGCGACCTTTAGTGATACTACCAGCTATCTGCAGCGGGATGCGTGAATCTTCTGCCGCAATCTCACGGATTGTCCTAACGATAGCCGCAGAGTCAATACATGGCGTGGTATTTGGCATCATCACAAGTCCGGTGATGCCGCCATTGATAGCGGCCTCAGTGCCTGATGCGATTGTCTCTTTCACCTCAGCTCCAGGCTCGCGCAGATGCACGTGCATATCATACATGCCCGGAAGCAATACTTTGCCTTGGCCGTCGATTTCGCGCTCAGCTGATGTTTTTAAATCCTGGCCGATTTGTTTGATCGTACCATTTTCTATCCACACATCCGCTAGCTGGATTTCGTCTTGACCAGCATTGGCAATGGTCACCTTTTTGATAAGTAATGACATAACAATAAATATGTGAGTGGTTTCTAGCTGGCTGAATCTTCTGAGGTTCCCGGCTTGAGCGAATAAAGCACAGCCATTCGTGCGGCGATGCCATTTTCTACCTGCGTATTGATTAGGCTCTTGGAGTAATCCATCACCGCATCACACAGCTCAACACCGCGGTTAACTGGCCCTGGATGCATGATGTAGGTGCCATTGTCTTCAATCTGTTTGAAGCGCTCAGTGGTTACCCCGTAAAGTTTGTGATACTCGCGCAGGCTTGGGAAATATTGCACATCTTGGCGCTCCATCTGCACGCGCAGCAGGTAGACAACGTCCGGCGCCCACGCCATCGCTTCTTCGTAGTTAGTAAATCGGCGCACGCCCTTTGGTCCATGTTTTGGCACCAGCGGGCCAGGTCCTAACCAAGCCACTTCCACACCAATTTTGCGCATCAAGTTAGTCGTCGAGCGCGCCACGCGGCTGTGCAAGATATCACCAACGATGAGGATTCTGCGGCCGTCCGTTTGCGGGAAAACTTCGCGGAAAGTAAAGCCGTCTAGCAACGCCTGTGTTGGGTGAGCGTGTTGTCCATCACCCGCATTGATCACACTCGCCTTGGTCTCTCTAGCAATCACGCCTGGCAGCCCAGATAGTTTGTTGCGCACAATAATGTAGTCCGTACGCATCGACTGCAGCGTATCGATCGTGTCTTTGACGGACTCCCCTTTCACCACCGATGAATGCGGCACGTCGAAGTTAGTTACGTCAGCTGATAGTCGCTTAGCCGCCACTTCAAATGACGACAGCGTGCGTGTGCTTGGTTCGTAAAACAAGTTAAGCACGGTTTTTCCCTTCAGCGCGGGAACCTTCTTCACCGAGCGAGTGAATAAATCTTTAAAAGGCACAGCCTGATCGAGCAGCTCTTCAATCTCAGCTCGGCTCAGCGATTCAATATCCAAAAGGTCCTTGCGTATCATTAATTTCTGATGGGTTGAAATATTTAAAATAAAAGAAAACCGCAGCCAAGATCGAGATGATGATCATGAAACATGCGTGGTGGCGCGACCGTGGTTTGCGCCAATAAATCAAAAGCGCTGGCAGTAATCCTACGCCAGCTAGAAAACTTAACAAATACCCAATGATCAAAACCACCGGGTGAGCCGCCATCTTCTCGACATGAGCAATTGGCGGGCGCGTCTGAAATGCATTGCGTGCGCGAATTTCATCTAACTCGCGACGGCTACGTTTCTGACTGGGGAGGGAATTCATTAACTTTGTGCTCGGTGAACCAGAATCTCATCTACTCCATCGGTATTTTTGAGATGCACCACGACATCATCTAGTCGTTCTGTCTCAATGGAGATGCCAACATAATTTGGCTCGATTGGCAACTCTCTGTGACCACGATCGACTAACACCGCCAGCTCAACACCAGCGGGACGACCGTAATCCATTAGCGCATCAATCGCTGAGCGCACTGTGCGGCCTGTGAATAATACGTCATCTACCAAAATCACTTTGGCGCCATCAACAGCAAATGAAATCTCACTCGCCTGCAGCTTCGGGTTTGCGCTGAGGTGATTGAGGTCGTCACGATAGAGTGAAATATCGAGAATACCAAAGTCTAACTCTACCCCTTTGGCTTCCAGCTGGGATTTCAAGCGCAAGGCCACTTCGTCACCGCGGCTGCGCAAACCTATCAGGGCAAATTTCTCACCTGCATATTTCTCAACAATAGCTCCAGCCAGCTGCTCGACAGCTTCAGCCATTTTGTCTTCTCCCATATTCATATCAATGTGCTCGGCCTCGGCCCGCTGACATTGATTATCGACATGTCCACATAATTGCAAGCTGGCATATGTCTACAGCTAGAAATTTATCAAAATAACAAAAACGGCCCCACATATTGTGGAGCCGTAAAAAAACTAACTTCCGCGGAAACTATCTACCTCTGCGCAACAGAAGCCCCATAGCACCCATGGCAACCAAAGCCAACGCGCTGGGTTCAGGAATCGGATCCGTAGTCATGGTAAAGGACATGCCTCGATTACTAACTTTTCCACTGCCATCACCTTTATTATCACTAGGTGTATATTGGTCATCCCCTTCTACCACCCCCCAGCTGAAGGTCAACTCAGAGACATTGGTATAGGCTAAGCTAATAGAATTCTCATCACCAAAACTACCAGCCACTTGATAGCTAGTGGTATAATTCAAAGCATCGTAAGAGCCTGTTGCTTGAGTCGCGCCTCCTGTCCCCACATTTCCTTGCACATGAGCACCGTCGCCCTGAGCCTTTACATAAACATCGTCTCCACTCACTTGGAGGTTATCGCCGAGCACATAATACTCAGCTAGCGACAAATCTGTGTTGAAGATTTCCGTACTATTACGTCCTACCCCATCGCCCAATACTCCTTGCGACTCAATGTCAGTCACCCCCCAGGTAAGGCTTGAAAATGTGTAAGCTGTATCTATCCCGCTAACAACAAAGGAGAGCGTTGCAGTAGCCATAGGGTCTAGCTGATAACTCCCTCTTATTTGGAAATCTCCACCAATACTGCTATACCTAGGGATACCATCTGCAGCAGGACTCCAGTCTGTAAATGCTTCACCATTATCAATGATTGCCCCCAGCGTGAGCACCGCATCTACCGAGACGCCATCAACATTCACAATATTGGTATAACGATATACAGCCCCTTCGGTTAACGCTACACCACTGGACAACGCGCGGTCACTAAAGTCGAATAATGTTGGAGTGGCTGCGATGGCCTGAGAACTGGCAAACGCAAGAAAAGTGAGGGTGTATAATTTAGATAAATCCATAATTTTATGTTACTTACTCCAGCATAAACACCTATATGAAATATGGAATCAAGACTAAATCGTTAGACTGACAGAGATTTTGTTATTTTGCCTGAAAAAATAATTTCCGCCGCGAATCTGGTACACAAATCAACTAACAACGAGCAAGCCCCCTATATGTATGGATTTGGGTTTGCCCTTTACCTGATTTCGGTGTTGAGTGCGCTTGGCCCGTACTGGATGTGCGCCTGGCCATTAACGACCGCAGAATTTCACACATCATGATACCAAACGTACTCGCCGAACGCTACGCCTCCAAAGCCATCGCCAACATCTGGTCTGCAGAAGGCCGCATCATTCTCGAACGCGAATTTTGGATCGCGGTCATGAAGGCACAACAAGACCTCGGCTTGGACATTCCGCAACAAGCCATCGATGACTACGAAAAAGTCAAAGAGCAGGTAAACCTCAAGTCTATCATGGACAGAGAGCGCATCACCCGCCACGACGTGAAATCTCGCATCGACGAATTCTGCGACCTCGCAGGCCACCAGCACATTCACAAAGGCATGACCTCTCGTGACTTAACGGAAAACGTTGAGCAACTGCAGGTCTACCGTTCGCTCCTCATCATCCGCGACAAAACCGTAGCCGCTCTAACGGCGATGTCAAAGCGCTCACAACAGTGGCGCGACCTTGTCATCACTGGTCGTACTCACAACGTTGCCGCCCAGCCAACTACCTTCGGCAAGCGCATTGCCATGAATGGTGAAGAACTGGCTGACTCACTTACTTCTCTTGAAGCTCTCATTTCTAGCTACAAAGTTCGCGGACTCAAAGGTGCTGTAGGCACCCAGATGGACCAACTTTCACTTTTCGACGGCGACGGCGCACGCGCAGCTGACCTCGAAGAGCGCGTTTGCAAACACCTCGGCATTCCTAACGTCTTCACTAACGTAGGCCAAGTTTACCCACGCTCGTTAGACCTCCGCACCGTTTCTGCACTGCTCGATCTAGCCTCTGCTCCATCATCATTCTGCACCACACTGCGCCTGATGGCTGGCCACGAAACTGCTTCTGAAGGATTTGCTCCTGGGCAAACTGGCTCAAGCGCCATGCCGCACAAAATGAACTCACGTTCATGCGAGCGCGTCAATGGTTTCCAAACCATCCTCAAAGGATACCACACCATGGCTAGCGGCCTAGCTGGTGACCAGTGGAACGAAGGTGATGTATCTTGCTCAGTCGTGCGCCGCGTGATGCTGCCAGACGCATTTTACGCTATCGACGGACTTTTTGAAACTTACCTAACGATCTTCAACCAGATGGATGCATACCCAGCTGTGATCGAAGCTGAAAATGCTCACTACCTGCCATTCCTGATGACCACAACCATCATGATGGAAGCCGTGAAAACTGGTGTCGGTCGCGAATCTGCACACAAAGCCATCAAGGAAAATGCCGTCGCTACCGTGGCTGCCCTGCGCACGCGCGAGATCTCACACAATGATCTCATCGAGCGTCTAGCCAATGACGATCGTGTACCACTTTCTCTCAGCCAGCTGGAAGAAATCATGGAAAATAACAAAGCTTCTACAGGAACTGCCACTCAGCAAGTTGACCAATTTGTAAAGCATGTTACCGCTGTGGGCGAGAAATACCCAGCTGGTGCAGCCTACCAGCCTGGTGACATTCTCTAATCTCATCACACCCTACATCACCCATGAAAGCAGCCCTTTTATTAAACCTAGGCTCGCCTGACTCTACTGAGGTAGCTGACGTGCGCGCCTACCTCGACGAGTTCCTATCAGACGAGCGCGTGCTAGACATGCCAGCGTGGAAGCGCACGCTTCTACTCAAGCTCATCATTCTACCAAAACGCTCACCTGAGTCAGCGGAAGCATATTCTGAAGTGTGGACCGACGAAGGTTCACCGCTCGTCGTCACCAGTGAGCACCAGCAGGAAAAAGTAGCTAACGAGTTAGACATCCCAGTCTACCTAGCAATGCGCTACGGCAACCCATCTATCCGCGACATCATCAGCCAGATCAAAAAAGATGGTGTCACCGAGCTTTTCATCATGCCGCTGTACCCACAGTACGCGATGTCTAGCTACGAGACCGTTGTGGTCAAAGTCATGGAAGAACTCGCTGAGCAAGCGCCATCTATCAAGACTGGACTCCTGCAGCCATTCTACAAAGATCCTCAGTACATCAGCGCCCTAGCTGACTCTGTTAAAGATGAACTCAAGGAAGACACCGACCTCCTCCTAATGAGCTTCCACGGCATCCCTGAGCGCCACGTTCGCATCAGCGACCCGTCGCACTCACATTGCCTAGCTAAGCCAGATTGCTGTGTGAATCCGCACCCGTGCCACGCTACTTGCTACAAACACCAGTGCCTAACGACAGCTGATTTGCTAACCAAAGAACTCGGCCTAGCCGATAACAAGGTTGCCGTATCCTTCCAATCTCGCCTACTCAAAGATCCATGGTTAGGACCATATACCGACTTTGAGCTAGAGCGCTTCGCTAAAGAAGGCGTCAAAAAGATCCAGGTCATCTGCCCGGCATTTGTTGCTGACTGCCTCGAAACTCTCGAGGAAATTGGCATGCGCGGAAAAGAAGATTTCATCGCCGCTGGTGGTGATTCACTCGAGCTCATCCCATGTGTTAACGAGCACCCGAGCTGGATCAAATACCTCGTCGACCAAATCGAAGATTGGGCAAAATAATTCATTCCAGCTGGCTAGCCAGCTAGAATCACATTTCTCTATCAACAAGAAAAGCGGCTCCAATCGGAGTCGCTTTTTTTATTTCACGTCAAGCTAGGCTAACGTAGTTCGATTATTCGCGGATGCGCTGAACACCCACCAAATAGGCAAGCAAATCTTTTTCGTCAGCTTTCTCCAAGCCGGCATTCCAGTTCATCTGATGCCACTTTGCCTTGCTCATATCATCAGCAATTTTGTACTCGTGACACTGACCGCACTGAGTTTGATAGATCATATATCCACGAGTCACCGTAGCCAGATCCGAGTCGGCGGCCGAAGCAATGCGCAATGTCGGCTCAGGCGCGCTGTAGGCATTCTCTTCTGAGTGAGTCAAATACGCACACGAGCTAACCAAACAAATAGCAGTCAACGAGCTGATGAGTTTCTTCATGCCCAACACTTGCCCGATGCAGGTCAGCTTGACGAGTGAAAAAGCTGGCTTTTTTCTGCGCTCAAACACCAAACAAATCTCCAGCTAGAACGAATCAGATAGAATTTTAAACATAGCCAGCTCGACTGCTCCCAATAAAAACCACTACGCCACAGCTGCCACATCAAAAAAAATCACCGCCGAATCAGCCAGCTGAGCTAACTATTCGACGGTGAGAAATACTAACTTAAAGCGTAAATATTAGAGCTTACAGCTTAGTGCTCAGCTCGCCAAGAGGTGGAGCAAAAGTCGTCAGATCGATACCTTCAACAGCGACTTTATATTCATCCATGCTCGGAGTTCTTCCGAGAATAGCGGAAAGCACCACCACTGGAGTAGATGCTAACAATGACTCACCTTTCTTACGATCTGAGTCAGCAACAACACGCCCCTGGAACAATCGAGTCGAAGTCGCCATTACCGTATCACCTTTCTCAGCCTTCTCCTGGTTACCCATGCAGAGGTTGCAACCAGGGCGCTCGAGGTACATCATGTTTTCGTATTCAGTGCGAGCAGTGCCCTTAGGCGCGCTGTCATCGAAAACAAACCCTGAGTATTTCTGCAGAATGTCCCAGTCACCCTCAACTTTAAGCTCATCAATGATGTTATATGTTGGAGCAGCAACCACGAGTGGCGCTTGGAATTCTACTTTACCCTGCTGAGCTTCTAGGTTCTTGAGCATTTGTGAGAGAATCTTCAGGTCACCTTTGTGCACCATGCATGATCCAACAAATCCAAGATCAACCACTTTCTCACCACCGTAGAATGATAGCTCACGGATGGTATCGTGGGTGTAACGCTTAGAAACATCTTCGTTGTGAACGTCTGGATCGGCGATCATTGGCTGATCGATCAGATCGAGATCAACAACAAACTCAGCTGAATACTTAGCGTTAGCATCTGGTGTTAGCGCTGGGTTTTCACCTGACTTGATTTCAGCAATGCGGTTGTTAGCCTTATCAATCAATCCCTGAAGCACCTGACCTTCATTGTCCATGCCCTTGTCGATCATGATCTGGATACGACCTTTAGCAATCTCGAGAGACTCGATGAGTGTCTCATTTTCAGAAATACAGATAGACGCCTTAGCTTTCATCTCTGCGGTCCAGTCAGTGAAAGTGAACGCCTGATCAGCTGGCAGTGTGCCAATGTGCACTTCAATAATGCGTCCCTGGAAAACGTTCTCGCCAAACTTCTGCAGCATCTGCGCCTGAGTAGCGTGAACCACATCACGGAAGTCGACGTGCTTTTTCAGCTCACCTTTGAAGGTCACTTTAACAGATTGTGGAATTGGCATGGTCGCCTCACCTGTAGCGAGCGCCAGTGCAACGGTTCCGGAGTCAGCACCAAAAGCGACACCCTTAGACATTCTGGTATGTGAATCGCCACCGATGATGATGTCCCAATCGTCAACTGCTAGATCGTTGAGAACCTTGTGAATCACGTCTGTCATTGCGTGATACTTATCTTCAGGGTCACGCGCAGTGATGAGACCAAACTTCTGCATGAAGCTCATCAGCTTAGGAATGTTAGCCTGGGCTTTTTTATCCCAAACAGAAGCAGTGTGACAGCCAGACTGATAGGCTGCATCTACTGTTGGAGAGATGACGGTGGCCGCCATCGCTTCCAGCTCCTGAGCAGTCATCAGACCAGTAGTATCCTGTGAACCCACGATGTTCACCTTAACACGAACATCAGATCCTGAGTGCAGCACAGCACCTTCAGTGACACCAACTGCATTCTTGTTAAAGATTTTCTCAACCGCTGTGAGACCTTGGCCTACGTTAGAGATTTCTTTAGCTGGAGCAAATACAGTCTCAACGTCGACGCCGAGAGTCTGCGATGCAAATGTCTGAAGTTTCTTACCAAACACAATTGCGTAAGAACCACCAGCCTTGATGAACTCAAGCTTCTGTGGTGTGAGTGCTGAAGAAATATCAACTAGCTCTTGCTCACCATTGTAGAGCTTCTTGGTCTTGGTGTTGATCGTTAGAACCGTACCAGTATCCACTGAGTATGTCTGCTCGAGAACTGGCTCGCCGCTTTCGTCAGTTACAGTCTCGCCGTTAGCGTCAGTCTTTTTGACCCAGTTTTTCAGGTCAAGGCCGATGCCGCCAGTTACGTCTACGGTAGTTAGGAAAATTGGTGAAATCCCGTTAGTTCCAGCTACGATTGGAGCGATATTAACAAATGGCACATACTGGCTGGCCTGACGACCAGTCCAAAGCGCCACATTATTCACGCCTGACATTCTTGATGATCCCACCCCCATGGTGCCCTTCTCAGCGATGAGCATAACGCTCTTGCCGAGGTTAGCTTTCTGCAGCTCAGTGATTTCCTTTTGTGCTTCTACAGAAATCAGGCACTTGCCGTGCAGTTCGCGGTCTGAGCGTGAGTGAGCTTGGTTACCTGGTGAAAGTAGGTCGGTAGAAATATCACCTTCCGCAGCCACATAAGTGACCACGTCGATTTTCTCCTGCACTTCTGGCAGCTTAGTGAAAAACTCAGCTTTAGAGTAGCTCTCGAGGATTTCTTTAGCTAGCGCATTACCAGCTTCGTAGGCAGCGGCTAGTCTCTCTGTATCCGCTTCGTACAAGAACACCTGTGTTTTGAGTACTTCAGCTGCTTGTTTGGCAGTCACCTCATTATCGCCAAGGGCGATGTCGAGCAGCACCTCGATAGATTGACCACCCTTCATGTGTGAAAGCAGCTCGAAAGCAAAATCAACAGTGATCTCAGGAACTACGGCGTCACCAAGAATGATTTCTTTAAGGAAGTTTGCTTTTTGGACCGCTGCAGGAGTTGTGCCTGGCAGGGTGTTATAAATTAAAAAATTGAGCGAACTTTCTCTGTGTTCATTATCAAGATCTTTGATCTGGGCAATGATTTCACTAGTCAGTTCACCGCTGTCAATTGGCTTAGGGTTCAGGCCTTCGCCCTTACGCTCTTCAATCTCGTTTAAATAGTCTAAATACAGCTTCATCGTTCTGCGTGGCAGTCTCTACTGGAGCCTCGATATTTCAAGAAGATTTTACGTCACGCCAGCGGATAGACACCAACAATCGAATTGTTGATTATTACGGAAATTGAACTCCGCAGTGAATCGATCATCGATTTTACTAAATTGCCCCACCGCATGGCACCACAATCAAGCCAATTTCAGCTAGCACGATGGATAACTAGCCCGACCAGCTAGAACATAACCACCAGCCAAATTTATTTTCCGCCGCTACTATTCTGCGCCATCGTCAGCAAGTGCTTGGCTTCCCGACCGCTGATAGACTCGCTATCTAGCAGCGCGTTAGCAATCGACTTCACCGCCGACCAAGTCGCCTGATCGCGCAACATGTGATTCACCTTATCCAGCGTGCGATGAACAAGTTTCTCCATCTGTCTTTGATTTCCAGCACGCTGGCTAGCTAGCTTCTGCACCATCATTAGGTCCTGCTGCGCTCCAGCTACATTATATCGCCCAGCCACTCGCCCTTCTGCCGCCATGCCAGCTAACAAAATCAACATCTCAGACTCCAATGCATCCTGAGCTTTTTTACTTCTCCCCTTGCTCATGTGGCACGAGCCTAGCCGATTCTGTGATGGAATAATGCTCACCTTTTGCACCGGCCGACCAACCAACAAGGCCACCACCGCATGGCCAGCTTCATGAAATGCTGTGAGCTTCTTTTTCCCTTCCATCAACTCGGCATAAATGACTAGCCAGCCAGCGGCAAGGGCAGAAAAAATAAACCCACATCGCCAATGAGATTTGTTGACAATCCGCAAACCATGACCGAAGAAATGGGCATGTACGAAGCCCGTGGCAAAATCAAACTCATTTCCGACCTGCAGACATTCAACCGCGGATTCACCAAGCGTGAATTTGTTATCACCACTGAAGATAGCAAGTATCCACAAGACATCAAATTTGAAACTGCTAGAGATAAAACTGCTCTGCTCGACAACCTACAGGTAGGACAAGAGGTCAGCGTCAGCTTCGATATCCGCGGAAATGAATACAACGGCAAATACTACGTCAACCTCAACGCATGGAAAATCCAAGCCGGCGGCCAGCAACAACAGCAACAACAAGCTCCAGCTAACAACTTTGGTTCCGAGCCAAGCTTCGTTGAAGATAACAGCTTCGGCGAGCCATCAGTAGAAGACCTTCGTGGCGACGAGCCACCGTTCTAAGCTCACACAATCCAGCTAACTGGATCATTTAATAAAAAAAGTCAGCCCAATTACGGGCTGACTTTTTTTATGTAGCTAGAATCACTCTAGCTGGAAAATCTTTAGAAGATACGATTACTTACCGCATTCTTTTTTCTTAGTGCAGGTGTCTTTCTTTTTCTCGCAGCCTGATTCGTTTTTCTTGTCGCACTTCTCAGTCTTCTCTTTGCCGCCGCATGTGCTTTTCTCTTTGCCGCAGTCTGAGGCCATTGCGAATGGAGCCGCCATGATGAATCCGATTACTGTAATTGCTTTGATCATATTATTGTAGTTAGTGTTAGTTTTTAATCTAATCCTCCAACTCGAGAGGTAACAATAATACATAGTCGCAATCGCTAATATTTCATATTATTTCTCACTATCGACCGTTTAAACCAAAGCCCCCTAACCACTAACGGCCTGCGACATAGGCCATTTCCAGCTGACAAAAAAATTATATCCATCGACTGATTCGCCCAGTAAAAAACTATCACACTGCCCTGCGAATCAAAACCATCAACCACAAGGGCTGTTATTTCACATAATCGATTGCCCCTCATTCACATGTGGCACATATCATCAATTCCTCAGCAAAACCCTAGTTTACAGGTAAATTAACATCGACAGCTGGCACTGAGGAAATATTTTAGCATGTCATCACCGTTTCCCTCCGGATCATTTTGACCACTTCTATATCCCACATGCAATCCATACCCAAAGCCGCGCCGCTAACACGTCTTCTAATCCCCTTGCTTAGCCTAGGCGCCGTGATCATTTCCAGCTCTGTGGCCAAATCTGCAACACTCTACGAAACGACATTTCCCGCTAATAATACAAATGCGTCCATTGCTTCGGTCGGCTGGAGCGCATGGGCGCAACACAACGCAACGGGCCAAAGCCAACTCACAGATCTGTCCGCATCAAATGCTGGCGTCGGCGCCACCACATCGAATGGAGCTTATGCCTATTTTGCACCTCAGAAAGCACCATCAATCGGCGGCGATACCATTAATTCACCAGCCTTATTATTCACCGAAGCCAATAACTTCAGCCAGCTAGAAGAAATTGAATCTATCACCATTGAATGGATTGGCGACAATACAAATGCCAAGATCCAGCTCGCGGCTGAAATTGACGGTCAATGGCATGTCCACCAAACGTCATTTACCGACAGCCGCAACAATCCAGGAAGCGGTGCCACACCGAGATCTGATAGCTATTTGATCAATAGCTCCGCTACCGCGAATGATTGGAAATTGCTCAATAATGTCCAGCTAGGCACCTCTAGCCAGCTAGCCGTTGGATCTGCAGCGACCGATGTCTCAGGAACAATAACAAATATTGGATTGTTGATAGATGCAGGAAGTACAGCCACTTCAGCTGGCGATCACCTAAGAATCAAACAATTTACCGTAAGCTCAGACACACCAGCTAACGATACGGGTTTCACCCCGCAACGCGAGCGTCCCAACATCCTCATCATCATGGTGGACGATCTCAAGGACGTGCCGGCATTCACTGACCAGAACCCTGATGCGCTAACTCCCAATATGGACAAGTTGGCAGCGCAAGGCACGGTGTTCAAAGATGCCCATTGCAACTATGCACTATGCGGGCCGTCGCGCGCCTCACTCATGTCGGGGCTGAGCCCTGCGACAATGGGCTTTGACGGCCACATGAGCAACAGCGCCGTGAAAAATCGTGCGCTTGAATTAGGCGGTTTGGTCATGGAGACCCATTTTCGCAATCAAGGTTATAAAGTTTTTGCTGGAGGCAAAATCTATCACCTCGGATCTAACGCGGACACCGTAGACCAGTCTGGCGGAACCCGTGCATTTGGCAGCCACGAGGGCATGGAGTGGGATCAAAATAAAACCTCTACCGACTGGGGAGTGCCTAGCTATGGCGATAGTGACGCCAACTTTTCAGATTACAAAAATGGCAACTTTGCCGTGGCGCGTCTTGAAGAAGAACACGACAAACCATTCCTTCTGATGGTCGGCTTTGTCCAGCCACATGTGCCTTGGTACACACCGCAAGCATACTTTGACCGATTTCCTAACATGGATGCACTCCAGCTATCGCGCTACGAAGCTGATGACATGGACGACGTGCCAGCTGAGGCGAAGCGCTTGAGCATTGGATCGCAATACCCAAACCTAGCTGAGGTAAATGGCAGAGAGCCTATCACTACGCAACAGCGCCGCGAAATCATGCAAGCCTACCTCGCCTGCACCGCCTTTACTGACGATCAAGTTGGGCGTGTGCTCGATACGCTAGCAGACAGCCCGTACGCAGATAATACCATCATCATTTTGATGTCTGACCACGGCTACCATCTGGGAGAAAAAGGCCTCTATCAAAAGCACTCACTGTGGGATTGCTCAACCCGCATCCCATTTGTCGTCGCCGGCCAGATCAATACAGTGGATACCAGCTACACCGTTCCCTCACAGGTGATTGATGACAAACTCATCAGCCTGCTAGACCTCTATCCAACAGTGCAGGATTTTGCCGGCATAGACAAAAACCCGATGCTCGAAGGACGCAGCATCAAGCCACTCATCGACAACCCACAGATCAGATGGGATTACCCAGCCGTCACCACACTGCTAGGCAATAACCATGCAGTGAAAACTAACGACTATTGTTATATTCTATGGAATAACGGCGAGGAAGAACTCTACGACCGCATCAAGGACCCCGATGAAATTACTAATCTAGCTGGAGATTCTAGCTACGATGAAATCAAATCCCAGCTGGCGCTACACCTGCCTACCAACTTGCGCTCGCCAGATTTTGTTTCCAGATTCGTCATCAACTCGGGCAGCGACGCCAGCGTCTACTTCAACGCTCTACTCGCAGCTGGAAAAGTCCGCATTTACGACGAGGCCATTTACGATAGCAATACCATCGTCGAAGGCATGCGCCTCAACACCGTGACCGACGGCAAAACCTATACGATGTCATTAGAACCAGCCACCAGCTTTGGCCAATGGCGCATTGATAACTTTTCTATCGATGAACTCAGAGACCCAGCTACATCGGGCACCCAATCTGACAAAACCATGCTCAGCTACGCGCTGGAAGCACAGTCAGCTGGTTCATGGATTACCCTAACGCCAGCTGGCCCAAATAATCGACCACAGCTAGAACTTAGCCAGATCGCTAACCGTGATGACATCAACCTTTACCTGCAGCAATCCACTAGTCTGGCCGAGGGTGATTGGACAACCATCGCCCAGAGCCTAGCTGGAGGAACGCTCACCGCTACAAATGGCGCGACGATCTACCAACAATCCGGCAGCAATCCGGTTCAATTTAAAATCCTATCAGATCAAAAATCTAACGATGAGCCAGCTGGATTTTACCGCATACTCATTGTGCCAAATTTCTAGCTGACAAGCCATGCAGACCAGCCGGAAACTAACGGCCTAATCATCCAGCAGGCTCTTGAGGTTGGCAAAGAAGTTCTCTGTATCTTCCTCGCTGGCCTCGGCGCCCATGATATCGTCGTAATGTTCGTGGGAGAGGAATTTAGGATCCATTTCGCCCATGAACTGGCTAGCTTGCCCCATCACCTCTTCGCCGTATTTTTTGCGGCGCGCACACCAAGTCATGGCGAGTCGTTCGCCAGCGCGGGTGATGCCGACATAAAACAAGCGGCGTTCTTCATCTAGAGTGCCTTCTTCCACACTGCGCTTGTGAGGCAAAATCCCCTGCTCCAGCCCAACCAGATAAACCAGCGGATACTCGAGACCCTTGGATGAATGCAGAGTGATCAATGTGACCCCACGTTGTTTTTCCAAATCATCATCGTCCTTGTCGCGCTCCAGCGAGGTATCATCGAGGAATTTCTGCAAAGTTTTCCCGCGGCGCGATGCCTGATGCAGCGCTGAGATCACCTCAGACATGCCCTCGTGGCGCATGTCGCGCTCGCTCTCGGTTTTGCAGTTACGTTTGACCCACTCGATGTATTCGATCTCCGCCATCATGCGCTTGAGGATCTCAGATTTATTTTCGCGGCACGCTTCCATTTCCTCGCGGTAGCGCTCGACCATCTCACTGAATGCTTGCACCGCCTTGAACGCGCGGGTGGATAAATTTTCTTTCGCTTCAGGGCTGCCCATCGCTTCCCACACACTGCATTGTTTTTCGCGGCTGAGGTCGCTGAGCAAAATCGCTGACGAATTACCAATGCCACGCGGTGGCGCATTGAGGATACGCAGCAGGTGCACGTCGCTGGTTGGATTGGCTAAAACATGCAGGTAGGACAAGGTATCACGCACCTCTTTGCGGTCGTAAAAACTCTGCGCGCCAACCATACGGTAAGGAATCTTCAGCTCGCGCAGCGCGTGCTCGAGCTTGCGGATCTGGCCATTGGTGCGGAAAAGAATCGCGATATCTTCCAGCGGGCGTTTATTGACAAAATGGGTCTCGTGAATTTCCTCGGCGATGAATTCCGCCTCTTCTTCATCACCAGGCATGGCGATGACTCGCAATTTATCACCACCAGCTCGCACCGCGCGCAGCTGCTTCTCGCGGCGGCCAATATTATTGACGATCACTGAGTTCGCCGTGTGAATGATGGCCTCCGAGCTACGGTAATTTTCCTCCAGCCGGATGATGTGCGGATCTGGGAAAAAGCGCTCGAAGTTGAGGATATTGGTCACATCCGCACCGCGCCAGCCGTAAATACTCTGGTCATCATCACCCACCACGCAGACGTGGTGCTCAGGGCTCTTCACCAGCTGCTGCAGTAGTTTCATCTGCAGGCCATTGGTATCCTGGAACTCATCCACGGTGATGCGCTTAAATTGATCCTGCCAAACCGCTCGCACGTCGGCATGCTCACGCAACAGCCGCTCACCCAGCACCAGCAGATCATCAAAATCGATGGCATTCTGCGCGCGTAGTTCGTTTTTATACGCGTTGGCTAGATCTTGTAAAAATTCGTCGTCAGCCATTTCAGGCACGTGCTCGCCATTTTTCTCCTTCGAGATATACGACAAGATCACGCCGGGCTCGATTTTCTCCTGAATGCCACCTTTGCGAATGATCAGCTGCTTCATCGTGCCTGTCTGGTCATTGCCGGTGAAAATAGTGAAATTTTTCTTATACCCGAGCTTCTCAATATCCTGACGCAGCAGCCGCACACACAATGAGTGGAAGGTACAAACCGTCACTTCTTTGCCTGCTGATTTGCTCACCATGCCAGCCACCCGCTCGCGCATCTCCGCCGCCGCTTTATTGGTAAAGGTCAGCGCCAGAATATTCTCTGCCTTCACGCCCAGCTCGATCATGTGGGCGATGCGACAAGTCACCGTGCGCGTTTTTCCCGTGCCCGCTCCCGCTAGGATGAGCACTGGTCCATCGACATTTGATACCGCATCGCGCTGGGCTGGATTGAGACTGCTAAAGTTAAACGACATGCGGCGCGTTCTTAGCCAGCCAGCCGCCGCTCGTCAACCATCGAGAATGACCACATTGCACAAGACGTTTAGCCGCAGCTCGTAAGCGCCCCATTTCCAGCTAGCTGGATCATCCAGCTGACAAAACAAAAAAGCCACGAGGCAATCACCCCGTGGCTTTGGTAAATTATTTCCAGCTGGCTGGATTAAGCATTTTGTTCAGCTGACTTCTCAGCCATCTCAGCTTTAAGCTTCGCATTACGCTCTTTGAGAAGCACTTGAATCTCGTGGGCACGGTCTTCAGTGAGTCTGTAGCGCGCAATCATGGTGAGAGAAAAGGCACTCAATAACAGAGGCACACCAATCTCGATAAGACGGATCCAGAGCAGAATGTCTGGCGCCTGCATTTTCAGCTTCATGGAATCCACTTGCACGACGTCGAGCTCTTTCTTCAGCGCCTCAAGATCTTGCATGTGCAGCTCAGGTGATTCTTTCACCTTTTTGTAGAATGTCTCGATCTCAGCCAAATGAGTGAGCAGCTCAGCATAGTGCTCGGATCGCTCGTGATCACCCAGCTCGTCTACTCGCTGATTGAATAGCTTGATAGTTTTCTCTGTCGCTTCCAGCGCTGAATCAGTTTGCTCGATCAATTCCTCCTGAGTGAATTCGTCATTAGCATTCACGCGTCTGTGACCTGTCACAAAACGAATAGCATTCTCGATTGGCGCTGTCGCCTTATCTTGCCATGTTGGCGGCACAGGTGGCAGACCCTTAGCCAGCTCGTTGTCGACATTTTCAATCAACACAGCTGCTGGCCCGAGCACACCGTCCACCTCCGTTGTCTGATCGGTATCAAACTGGCTGACAGTAAGTAGAGCACCGGTACCAAAACTTGCAAAAGCCATGCCCATCTTGATGAACCACCAAAATACCGCGTAGTAGCTACCCTGTTTCCGAACCCCTGTTTTCAAATCATCTTCATCACAAACGTCAGCAACCATAGAAGCAGCCATGGTGAAGAAGAATACCATGCCGATAGATAAGAGCACGGTTGGGATCAAAACCAGATACGGCATATCTGGATTGTAACAGAAGATTTTAGAAATCTGCGCTGAACACATCAGCAAGATAGAAATCATCAGCGCCTTGGATTTACCAAACATGCGACCAACGGTTGGCAGCAAGAGAACGGCAAATACACCAGTCACCGCCCAGACGGTACCCGTGGTACCAAGGAGTTTACCAGCAGCGGCGATGTCACCACCGTAGAGGTAGAAAATATTAATGTAGTAACTGAAAATACCTACAAAGTTGAATCCAAGCGCCACAATGAAGATAATGGCAACCAGAGCAATGAATGTCTTATTGGTCACGGTAACCTTCATGTCGTGCCAAAATGGAGTTTTCTCCATATTATTGACTAGCTCAGCATCTGGCTCACGAGTCGCCAAGAACCACCAAATCACCAGCGGAATCAAAATCATAGCGATCACCATGGAGACGTATCTCATGCCGTCACTGATGGTGCCGCCTGTACCACTGAAGGCACTCCAAGTAGCCAGCGCGATCAACCATGGAGTACCCATGGCAAACAAATTACCAAAGAAGCTCTTAGCACTGAATAAACGAGTCCGCTCGTTGGAGTCCTTAGACATCTCCATGCCAAGGGCACCGTGAGGAATCTCAAACATTGTACACGCTGTGTAAAAAACCAGCAAGAAAGCCAAGATATAAGCGAGCTGGGCGTTGTCAGTCAATCCATCTGGCACCCACCACATCAATACAAAACTAATCGCAACCCCTAGGCCACCCCAGAGAATATACGGGCGACGACGACCAAAACGAGTCCGGGTATTATCTGAAATATGACCCATCAGCGGGTCGGTAACCGCATCCCAAAGACGCGGGAAAATCATAATGACACCGAGCCAAAAAGCACTCAGACCAAGTCCGATGTTACCAATGACGCCCATCAGCTGACCGGCGATGTTGAACAAAGCAATCGGGATCAATCCGCCAAATCCATAGGCAATCAGCCTACTCAACGGGATTCTATCCTCCAATGCGGTTACGTGTTGTTTCCTCTTTTTTTCGCTCACTTGATTTTTCTAGGTTAATGTATCTGCTCTTGTTAAAGGCATGTACGTTATGACATCTGACAATTATGCAAAGATTTGCATTTTGCACCAGACGTATGATCAATTGCGTGGAGACACTGCCACAGCATCACTCCTTCACCAGTCAAAAATCAAACTTTGCGAGGGAATTCACACGATCGGCCATATTCTTGCACCAATAGCCCGCAGAACAAACTTTTGACGCACCAGCTGACGCTCTATTCAAAGAAATAATCAAACTTGCCAACTAGCCGAGTCGGTGGCGAAAAATCCATCTGGCTACTGACACTTCCAGCCGAGACAAACCATTGAAGACTTGCCTAATCGGCGCGCTACGTTTAGCGGTGGCGTATGGAAATTCGCAGCGAATGGATTGATTCCCACATCCCCTACGACGCCGGCATGCAGATGCAGCAGGAAAAACTGCAAGCCATCGTCGACGGCGATTGCCCAAACCATTATTACATGCTGCAGCACCAGCCGATCTACACCATCGGCCGCACACGTGATCAATCGTCGCTCGGCAACCCCGAGTCACTGCCACATCCGTATATTGAAATCAACCGCGGTGGCCAAGGAACCTACCACGGACCTGGCCAACTCACTGGCTACCCGATCATCAACCTGCGCACAGTTGGCAACGACCTGCACAAATACATCCGCGCGCTCGAGGAAGTACTCATCCGCACGCTAGCTGAATATGACATCACAGCTGGACGCCGCGACGGACTCACCGGCGTATGGATTGAAAATCGCAAAATTGCCTCGATTGGTGTGGGCGTTAGAAAATGGATCGCCATGCACGGATACGCCATTAATGTGACACGCGAGTCACTGCGTGGGTTTCAGGCCATCACCCCATGCGGCATTGCTGATGTCAGCATGACCAGCGTGGAAAGTGAACTCAACCAGCCGGTTGATATTCACAAATTTGCGCAAAAAACCATCAAACACCTGCAGGAAATCATGCACGAGATGGAGCAGGAGTTCATCAGCAAAAAACTCACCGAGTAGTTCCAGCCAGCTTGAAAACGCCCAATTTACCCCCAAAGATTATAAGCAACGCGCCAATCACCAGCGCATTGTCAGCTAGTTGCGCATAGCTAATCATTTCAGCTGACGCAAGCTGCGCCAGCTAGATGAGCAAACAAATCACAAGTTAACCGCGCGCTTCGCCTTCAGCGACATCTTGCGAGTTTTGTGCTTTAACTTCCTCATTAGGCCTAACGACTTCAGCCAAAATCTGCCTTTCCTCGTGATCGTGCTCTTTGTCTTTCCCCTTGCTAATAGCCACACCTAACCAGCGCAGCTCGTAGCTGTTATCAACCGCTACTTTGAGCAACATGGTGAGCGGCACGGAAAGAAGCATGCCAACTGGCCCCCAAACCCAGCCCCAGAAGAGCACGGAGATAACAATCACCACAGTGGACAAACCAAAGCGTTTGCCGAGCAGAGCTGGCTCGACAAAGTTGCCGAGAAACCCGTTGATGGCAATATATCCAGCCGCCATGATCAGCGCGGTTTTGCCATCGTGCATCAGCAGCGCAATCAACACTGGCGGAATGCCTGCAATGACAGAACCAACAGCTGGGATGTAATTCAATCCAAAGGCTAGGATTCCCCATAAAAATGGAAACTCAACGCCAACACCCCAACATAACAGACCAGCAAGAATACCCGTGGCCAAGCTAACTAAAGTTTTAATCCCTAGGTATTTCTGAATATCCTTTGTCGCGGTGAGCATGCTCTGCAAGTTAGGTCCTCTAGCTTCGAAGATAGCCTGAAAACGACGACCAAACATGCGCGCCTCATTGAGCATGAAGATCAGCAAAATGAAGATCACAAAACTGGTGCTAAGCAACTTGGTCAGCAAACCACCAGCCGCAGTGAAAACACCTAACGAAGTCACCGGATCTACCATCTCCAACAAGGTGTCCGGTTTGAAAAATTTCTCAAAATCAGCACGGACATTTTCCACCCCCAGCTCTTCTAGCTGGTCAGCCCATTGCATCACCACCTGGTACATGCGCTGGCTGTAACTGTCCATACGTGAGGCTTCCGCTAGATCCGTTGCTAAAATGGCACTAATAACGACGATTCCAGCTAGAAAGGCAAAGTCGACAATCACGGTAATCAGAACCGCCAAAAATAATGGGCACTTGCGATCGCGCAAAAATGCCGTGATAGGAAAACTAACGGACGCAATGAAGAACGCTAACAAAAGTGGCACAAAAAAACTCGAAGCTGCCTTAAGCCCAGCTACGACAATGACCACGGCTGCCATTGCAATTAAAACTCTACTCGCGTCTGCGCTCTTAACAGTTGTCGACATAATCTAATTTCGCCCGCAGTGCCTGTATGACACTACCTGCATTAATATAGACACGGCTTTGCAAACAAGCAATGCCTATGAGTGGCTTCAGCTAAAATAGCTATTACAACTGCTAGGACTTGCATGCCCATCAAATTCTCACTATACGAGTGATATGAAATCACACCAGGTTCTTAAAGAAGCATTTGATAACTCTAGCCCTAAGTTAGTGGCATCTGAGTTAGGCGTCTCATTATCACTTGTTTACAAATGGGCTCAGGAACAATCTGAGCTGGGATCTGGCAGCCGCAACCCGCTAGATCGCGTGGTGGAAATCTACAATCACACCAGCCACGAAGGCATCATCGAATGGCTGTGCGAACAATGTGACGGCTACTACGTTCCCAACCCAGACCACCAAAAACCTAACGACCTAGCTGTTCTGCCAGCGGCTAACGAGATCATTGCGCAATTTTCTCACATGCTAACACAAATTGCTCACGCCGCCAAAGACCACTCCATCGACCCAGACGAAGCGCAAGACATTCGCCAATGCTGGGACCAGCTAAAAGGTGTGGCGGAAGGATTTGTGCGCTGCTGTGAGCAAGGAGATTTTGAAAAAATGGGCACGCTGGTTAAAGATCAAGCTCAGCTCTAGCGCTCAGTAGCGGCTTTGCGAAACTAGGGATTTTCACCCAGCCCTAGACAAAACCCAGATCTTGGGCTATGCCGAAATTCCAAACTCAAGCACCACCCAGCTACTTAATCACACTATGACTCCAGGCCAATACAAGTTCGTCCGCAACCAGCTCTTTAGATTCGATGCCGAGGACGTGCATCATTTCTCACTCAAATGGCTTCGATTCCTAGAAGAAATCAGCCTGCTTGGTGCGGTAGCTGGAAAAGCTCCTAAGGCTGAGCCTGTAGAATGCATGGGATTAACATTCCCTAACCCAGTGGGCCTAGCAGCTGGACTGGACAAAGAAGGCACCACTATTGATGCCCTCGGTCGCCTCGGCTTTGGTTTTGTAGAAATGGGCACCATCACGCCACGC
Source organism: Persicirhabdus sediminis (assembly GCF_016595495.1). Taxonomy (GTDB): domain Bacteria; phylum Verrucomicrobiota; class Verrucomicrobiia; order Verrucomicrobiales; family Akkermansiaceae; genus Persicirhabdus; species Persicirhabdus sediminis. Next base: position 480,494 of record NZ_JAENIM010000039.1, on the reverse strand, counting down.
CCGCAGCCAGGAAACCCACTGCCAAGACTATTTCGCATCATCGAAAATGAAGCCATCATCAACCGCATGGGCTTCAACAATGTGGGCATTCAGCAAGGCGTACACAACGTCGAGCAGTCAAAATCATTCACTGGAATCAAGGGCTTCAACATTGGCAAAAATAAGGACACCCCTAATGACAATGCCATCGACGACTACCTCATCTGCCTGCGCGAAGCGTGGCAAGTAGCTGACTACATTGCCGTCAACCTTTCCTCTCCAAATACCCCTGGCCTGCGCGACCTGCAAGCCGCCGATTCCACAGCCAAGCTCATTGCGACGCTGAAAAAAGAGCAAGCCAAGCTGGCCAAAGAGACTGGTAAATATTGCCCAATCGCACTCAAAGTCGCTCCGGATCTCGAGCCACAACACATCGAAGATCTCGCCAAAGTATTCCTCGATGAAGGGCTCGACGGCCTCATCGCCACCAATACGACCATCAGCCGCGAAGCCGTCAAAGGCAAACCACATGCGAATGAAGCTGGCGGCCTCTCTGGCGCACCAGTCACTCAGAAATCCACCGAAGTGATCAAGGCATTCCACTCCCACCTTGGCGAGCAGATCCCAATCATCGGCGTGGGCGGCATCATGTCAGCCGACGATGCTAAAGATAAATTTGCGGCGGGCGCCAAGCTTGTGCAGCTTTACACTGGCTTCATCTACCACGGCCCACCACTCGTTCACGACATCCTCAAGTCGCTGAAGTAATCCATTTTCTCAATAATTTCAGCCAGCTGGAAATCCCATCCAGCTGGCTGATTTTGTTTTAAAGCTAAATCCCCAGACTCAACTGAGCCACCGGGCTAAATGAATGCCGGTGAATCGGACACGGTCCATGTTTATCCAGCGCAGCGCGGTGCTGCTTGGTGCCGTATCCTTTGTGTTTTTCAAATCCGTACTCAGGGTAAAGCTCAGCATACTCGAGCATCTTGCGATCGCGGGAAACTTTAGCAATGATACTCGCCGCAGCGATAGACAAGCTCTTCGAGTCCCCTTTGACAATCCCCTCGTGCTCGTAGGGAAATGCGGGAACAGGCAAGCCGTCGATCAGGCAATAATCCACCTGCGCAGCCAAACCATCAACCGCGCGCGCCATTGCAGCATGAGTCGCCTTGAGGATGTTGATTTCATCAATCTCAGCTGGCTCGGCAAATGACAGCGACCAAATGATGCGCTCGTCAGCCATGATTTCGTCATACAGAAGCTCGCGCTTTTTTTCGCTGAGTTTTTTGGAGTCATCCAGCAGGTCATTTTTGTAGCCAGCTGGCAAAATCACCGCAGCCGCTGAAACCGGCCCAGCTAGCGGACCACGGCCCGCTTCATCCACACCAGCAACAGACTTATATCCAGCTGACTGGCATTTTTTTTCGTAACTTAAATCAGGCATCTTAAAATTGGCTACGTGTTGATACACGCAGCCAACCTCAAGTCGAATGAATTCGCCTCAGTCAGGCGATTCTAATTATTGCACATTTGGGTTGAGACTACGGCCACGTGGGCGCGGCGCCGAAGTAAACATCTGCACCGCAAAAACGTAACCCTCGTCGTCGATGTCAACACCAATGCCAGTATAATAATAGTCGTCCATCATTTGCTCACGCTGACGTTTATTCCTCACCCAGCCATCAAAGATGCCCTGCGCGATGTCACCTTTCAACCTCCAGCCAGCAATGACATTTTCAGAAACAGTCTCCACTCGCAGCTGCTGGGTGGCGTAATAACTGCGGCTGTGCGATCCATAATTATGCAGCTGGCTCACGCGCCCCTCAGAGCGGAATTTGGCGCGATTCTCCATCATCCACTTGGTATGCTTGCGCGACTGATTATTCAGCGTGCCATTAGGTTTTAGTTTATTCAGCCCAGCAGCTTGGCGTTTGGCATTCACCATGCCAAAGAGCTCGTTGGCAATGGCGGCCTCTTTGCTGGATGGCGGATCTGCCGTTACGGACCCCGAGCAGGAGCTCATAATTAGCGCGCCCATTGTTACCGCGATGAGGGACGCCCATGATTTCATTGTTTGTGTATTCATATGTAAAAGGATAAACCTACCATACCAGCGCCTATCTCGCAGATAAAAGAAGATAATATTCTAGCTCAGATAAGTCAGGAAAATCGAATCAATTAAATTTCCCCTACATCCTCAACATCGCGGACAACAAACAAAAAAATGCCTCCTGCAGCGAAGCAGAAGGCGAAATAATATTTCTAGCTGGAGAGATTAGCGCTGGTTAAATCGTGACATCTCACGCTGCGCTTCGCGCAACTCAGTGCGCGCTTTCAGGTCGTGACGCTGGTCACTGTGGGTTTTTCCTTTACCCACACCTACCTTCACTTTGACGTGACGGCCACTCCAGTACATTTGCAGACACGGCAGCGTACAGCCTTTTTGCGCCTGCTCTTGGTCGAGCTTGAGAATCTCTTTTTTGTGCAACAGCAAACGACGCGGACGCGTCACGGCGTGCTGAAACCACTCACCCGCAGTTTCCCACGGCTGAATATGACAACCATACAAAAATGCCTGGCCGCGCTCAATGCGCACAAAAGAATCCGCGATGTTTACTTTACCAGCGCGGATTGACTTCACCTCAGTTCCTTTCAGCTCGATGCCACACTCGTAAGTGTCGCCGATATGGTAATCACGACGCGCCTTGCGGTTTGTCGATATTTCAGAACTCATGGTGGATTAATTTAGAATCACGAAAAGAAAGCCAATGAGCTTACTTCTTCTCGGCAATCTTGATCTTACCTTCAATAATCTCAGTGAGAGCAATGTCAGCTGCTCCCATGCTAGGCAAGGTATCAATCAATGGTGAACGACCAGAATTAAGCTGGGCTACACGCTTCGATACGAGATTTACGAGAATCTGTGGATCTTCGATCACTTCAGCTGCTTTTTCGACAAGATGACTTTTCATGGATGTGGCTGGATATTCGGGAGCTGGCTCTGGCTGCTCAAAAGGAATCACGTTTGAGGGTTCAGAGTTGGCGTCCATACAATCAATATAATGAAAATTTTATAACCCGAAGTAACTTTCGGGTCGCGCAGAAAGATCATAATCTCAACCAACAATCAAGTCCAATCTTTCTTTGAAGTATATATATTCCGACGCTTGACCAAACAAAAACTCAAAAAACACGGAAATTCGATGATAATTTGCGTACAAAGCTTGCATCTGGGAAGAATCTCCTTAGTGTCCCCCGTCGCAGCTATGAAAGCCATTCTCGCTCTAGAAGACGGACGTACATTTGAAGGTGAATCCTTTGGACACACAGGTACCACAACAGGCGAAGCCTGTTTCAATACCTCCATGACAGGATATCAAGAAGTTATCACCGACCCATCCTATCGTGGCCAAATCGTCACCATGACTTACCCATTGATTGGTAACTACGGCATCGCTCCAGAAGATAGCGAGTCCAAAGGGCCACACGTAAGAGGATTTGTAATCGGTGAACTTTGTAAACGCGCATCCAACTGGCGCTCAAACCAAGCTCTCGAGGATTACTTCGCTGAGCACAACATCATCGGTATCGAAGGCATCGATACACGTGCACTTACCAAACACCTGCGATCAGCTGGTGCCATGCGCGCATGCCTCACCACCGAGCTTAGCACTGAAGAAGCCATCAAGGCCGCTCAAGATGCGCCAAGCATGGAAGGATCTGACTTTGTAAAAGAAGTCTCCACCGAAGACGGCTACCTCTGGGAAGAAGAATCACGTCAGTGGACCATTCCTAATGCCAGCACCGGCCAAGTAGGCAACTACATCGAACTTCCTCCTGTGCGCCACAAAATCGTCGCTTACGACTTTGGGGTAAAACACAACATCCTGCGCTCACTGCGTCAGAATGGCTTTGAAGTTGAAGTGGTAAATTCACGCACCTCAGCAGAAGACGTACTAGCAAAAAATCCTGACGGCATCTTCCTATCCAACGGACCAGGAGATCCAGCAGCGCTCGACTACATCCACGCTGAAGTCAAAAAACTCATCGGCAAGAAGCCAATCTTTGGCATCTGCCTCGGTCACCAAATTCTTACTCACGCATTTGGCGGCAAAACATTCAAACTCAAATTTGGTCACCGCGGCGGCAACCAGCCAGTTAAGGACCTCCGCACCGGCAGAATTTCCATCACGTCACAGAACCATGGATTTGCTACCGACCAAGAGACACTTCCCGAAGACATTGAGGTTACTCATATCAACCTCAACGACAATACCTGCGAAGGCATTCGCCATAAGAAGTACCCTATCTTCAGCGTGCAGTATCACCCGGAGGCAGCTCCAGGACCTAATGATGCCGCCTACTTCTTTAAGGAATTCGCAGATCTCATCGACGCAACGAAGGCGCAAACTAACGCCTAAGCTTAACTAGACACCAACTTCATGAATACCATTATTTGCGGCCTCCAGTGGGGAGACGAAGGAAAAGGAAAGATTGTTGATTATCTCACCGAACACGCCGACATCGTCGCCCGTGGTCAAGGTGGCAACAACGCCGGCCACACCGTCATCGCACACGGCACAAAATACATCCTCCACCTCATCCCATCCGGAATTCTCTGGGAAGGGAAAGAATGCATCATCGGCAACGGCGTCGTCATGGACCCGATCGGCCTCTGCAAGGAGATCACCAACATCGAAGAGCAAGGCGTTTCCGTAACTGCTGACAAGCTCAAGATTTCTGACCGCGCTCACATCGTGCTGCCATACCACCGCGAACTCGACGCAGCTCGCGAAGCCGCTCTGGGTTCTAAGAAAATCGGCACCACCAAACGTGGCATCGGCCCAACATACGCTGACAAAGCAAACCGCTGCGGCATCCGTATGGCTGACCTACTTGATGACTCAACTATCCTTGAGCGCATCGAAACTCGCCTCGTTGACGCTAACGCGACACTCAGCAAAGTTGGCCTGCCAACTTTCGACGCGCAAGAAGTTCTCGACGAAGTTCGCCCAGCTATTGAGCGCCTTCGCCCACACGTCACCAATACCATTCCAATGCTGCACGCAGCTTGGAAGGCAGACAAAACCATCCTCTTTGAAGGCGCCCAAGGCAGCTTCCTCGACGTTGATTTTGGCACCTACCCATTCGTGACATCATCAAACACCACAGCAGGTGGCGCATGCACAGGCTCAGGCCTTCCACCACACGCCGTTCAGCGTGTAGTTGGCGTATGTAAAGCATACACCACACGTGTTGGCTCAGGTCCATTCATCACTGAAAACGATGACATCTCAGACTACTTCCACGCCAAAGGCATGGAGTTTGGCGCCACTACCGGTCGCCCACGTCGCTGCGGATGGCTCGACACCGTGCTCGTGCGCTTTGCATGCATGGTAAACGGTGTGACTGATCTCGCTGTGACCATTCTTGATGGCCTCGATGATCGCGAAGACATCGACATCTGTGTAGCTTACGAAATCGATGGCGAGCGCCACGAATTCCCACCAGCTAACCGTGAAGCATGGGACAGAGCTGTACCTATCTACGAAACCGTTAAAGGATGGCAGGCTGACACTACTCAGTGCCGCACATTTGACGAGCTTCCTGCTAACGCACAAGCCTACCTCAACCGTATCGGTGAACTCTGCGGAGCTCCTGTGAAATACGTTGGTGTTGGCCCTGATCGCGAGCAGACAATTTTCGTCTAGCATCTAGCGAAACTAACTTCTAATGACCTCAGCTGCTTGCAGCTGGGGTCATTTTTTTGGTCGTTTAGGTTAAACGAATCAGCAACAGGTTAACAAATGCTAACACTCTGATAGATTGTTACATTTATAACACATACTAGCTATTGACAAAATTGACACAACAATAGATAGATCTGGTCCAACATTTGCTTCATTGCATTGTAACTAACCCTCCCTAAGCCTCTTGGCTATTAGCCTAACCTATCCATACTATGGCCGCTAAAAAAACGACAAAAAAATCCGCAAAAAAAGCTGCGAAAAAAACCACCAAAAAAGTAGCCGCTAAAAAAGCTACTAAAAAATCAACTGCTAAAAAAGCCGCTAAGAAGGTGGCCAAAAAAGCCGCTAAAAAAGCGACTACTCCAGCAGCTACAGTATCAAGCACCCCAAGCCACGAGGAAATCTCCCAACAAGCCTACCTTATCTACCTCGAGCGCACGAGCTCGGGCCGCGAGGGCAACCAACACACCGACTGGCAGGAGGCCATTAAAGCGCTCAGCTAATCAGCTAGCAAAACTCATAAACCAAACAATAATTAACCACCGCTCATACCAGAGTGGTGGTTTTTTGTTAGCTAGCTATTAGACCATTAGGGCATAAAAAACCTCGGCCGCCCAATGGACGACCGAGGAAACCAATAAATGAAAACGTAAGACCAGAACTTAATAAAAAGTACCTGAATCTCATATTCACACTCGGTCGATTAGACCGACATCTCTAATAGGCATTAGCACAATAACCTGCCAGAGACATGTGATTGATACCCTCACTAGCCGGCAAAAGCAAGTCGATTTACACGTAAGTTTCAATTACGAATCACTTTATCGATAAATCTTGTCAATAGCGTGCTTAATTATCAAAAAGCCATCAATTAGGTCAAAAAAATAGGGGGGTTCAAGTTAATGAACTCCCCTACCCTTATGGTATGAGCAAGCGCTTACTTGCTCGTCAAGCACACACGATGAAGTGCGGCAACTCTGCTTACTAACTCACCTTTACCGGCGAGTTATCACTTACAACACTACCTAGCATCACATCGTAATCGATGGCGGCCAGAGCACTTAATTTGTTGTTATTCATAATATCGTTTCCTTTCTATCTGCAGAAATCTCACCTTGAGATCTCTTTTCTTCTTGTCGCAAGTTTTCCCTCGCTGATTCACAGCACGGATCATTGCGATCACATAACTAATTAGAGCTTATTCTCCAATCAGACAACAAACAGGTAGTAACGTTTACGTCACATTGAACTACCCGCGATATGGGAGATCACCTGAAAGTTCATAATCATACGAATGATGAACTCAACGTCTTTCAAGCAACCTTCATGCCAACTCAGCATGATTGCGCTGCAGTTCCCAAAACATGAAATCCCTTAGCCTTCGGGATGTGAGAAAGATCATCATCTCTAGATCGTCCAGCGAGTCAAGAGAATATCATACATTAGTTTTTAATTGCAGCTGGCTAGATGACTTATGCTCAATGCAGCTGCGTCACCTCATACTGCTAGCCAGCCGCTATGATGGTTTATTTGAGCGCCTCGAGGATCAAATCCAAGTGCTTAGCTGGAGAAACTTTACGGAACTCATGGGTCAGCTTGCCATCAGCATCGATGATAAATGTGCTGCGCTCGATTCCCCAGAATTTCTTACCGTACATGGATTTCTCCTTCCACACGGCGTAAGCGTCGATGATCTCGCGTTCGACATCCACCAGCAATGGATATGGCAATGATTGTTTTTCGATGAATTTTTTATGACTCAGCTCGTCATCTGCGCTGATGCCAAAGACATGTGCCAAGCCATCCAGCTGGCTCCAGTTGTCGCGCATCGCGCAGGCTTGCTTGGTGCAGCCAGGAGTATTATCTCTAGGGTAAAATACTAAGACGATTGGTTTGCCAGCTAGCTCGCTAGAATTGACTTCGGCTCCGTCACCATACGCGCCCCCCACAGCACGAGCGGAAAATGTGGGTGCTTGATTTCCAATTTCAGGTTTCATGTGGCGGCAAGATATCAGGCGACCAAGCATTGCCAATGCTACAATGGCCAATCACTGAGAAAAAATAACAATCAGCTAGGCTAAGAAATTTTGCTTTGCACAGCTAGCCAGCATCACTAACTTGCAGTCATCCCCCTGAGCTTTCCCACACACCCAACATCATGACCACAGCCACAAAAATCACATTTGCTAGGCTAGCCTTGGTGCCGGTGTTTGCCGCCTTTGCCATCGCCTATAGTCTATCGGTGACCAGCAGCCAGCCAGCTGAAATTTGGCGCTACCTCGCCATGGCCACCTTCATCACCGCTGCGCTTGGCGACGGACTCGACGGCTACATCGCACGAAAATTCAACCAGCGCAGCAAACTCGGCGCCTTCATGGACCCGCTGGCTGACAAGACCTTGCTACTCACAGGCGTGGTGGTTTTGACCTTTTTCCCGTGGGGCCGTGACGAATGGAACATCCCGCTGTGGTTTCTCGCCATCATCGTTGGACGCGACATCATCATGATTGCCGGCATCAGCGTGCTGAAAATCCTCAATGGTTACGTGCCCATGAGCCCACACTGGGTAGGCAAAGTTTGCACGGTGACGCAGATGTTTCTGCTCGCCTGGGTGATGCTAAAAATCATCCCCATCTCACCCATCTACCCCGCACTGCTGGCCGCATTTTTCACCCTCGTCTCTGGTGTGATTTATGTAAAAATGGGTATCCAGATGCGCCCGAAAGCAAAATAATTTCCCGCGATTCATCATTTCTTTGCGGATTGGCTTGAATATTACACATTAATAAGAGACACCGCCTTTAGGCGACCTCTATGAATACACGTGATGGTTGCAGAAAATGAATACCTGCCGAGCTGGCAGATGCCATCTGGCAATAGACATGACCAACGCAAATTGGCATGCAGGCTGTACGCCTTATCCCTTTTCTGCCATTACTTCAGTTTGGCCGCAGATCATTGGAATACAAAGTCACCACAAACTTCCAGCCATTGCGGAATTTGTCGTGGTCAAAATAAGTAGCAACTCATCTCATCATGCCTGAAATCGCCATCGTAGGCCGACCAAATGTCGGCAAATCAGCTTTATTTAACCGCCTAGTCGGTCGTCGCATAGCTATTGTTCACGACATGCCGGGCGTGACACGCGACCGCATCGCCGCACCATCACAGCTGACCAAGACAGCCTGCACCATCGTTGATACAGGAGGTATTGGCGCCATGCTCGATGATGGATTTGGCGCGCAAGTCACCACCGAGGCTGATATTGCCATGAGCACTGCCGACCTCATTTTGTTTGTTGTCGACGCTCAAGATGGCCTCACCACCATCGACCAATCACTAGCTCAGCGCATGCGCAAAGCCAAAGGCAAGGTGCAGCTCATCGTCAACAAAGCTGACAATGCCGAGGCTGATGCCGTTATTGGTGACTTTGCCCGCATGGGATTTGGCGCAGGCCTGCCCGTCTCCGCCGCTCACGGCAAAGGCATGCAACAGCTCGCTGACACCATCGACGGCCATGTTGCCCACCTCGAGCAAGAGCGTGAAGATGCAGAAGAAAAAGTTTCCCGCGAAGGATTGAAAATTGCCATCATCGGACGCCCGAATGCCGGCAAATCATCACTCACCAATGCCATCCTCAAAGATGACCGCACCATCGTTTCCGAAGTAGCTGGAACGACTCGCGACTCCATCGATATCCCATACGAGCGCCTTGGCGAACAACACACCATCATTGATACAGCTGGCATCCGCCGCCGCACCAAGATGGATTCATCGGTTGAAGTTTTCTCATCCATGCGTGCAGAGCGCTCGATTCGCCGTGCAGACATCTGCCTGCTGGTCATCGACGTCGCCGCTGGCGTGACCGCTCAGGACCGTAAAATTGCCCGCATGGTTCTCGCTGAGAAAAAACCATGTGTCATCGTGCTCAACAAATTTGACCTCTACCATCCGGATGGCAACCGCTCAGCACGACTTGAAGAAGCCGAAGAACACGTTCGCAAAGAGCTCTTTTTCCTCGCCTACGCACCATTTGTTGCGGTTTCTGCAAAAAATCGCCAATCCGTTGGCCTCGTTTTTGAACAAATCACCTACATCCGCAAGCAGGCGCAAAACGTCATCGGCACCGGTCAGCTGAACCGACTGCTGCAAGACTCCATGCAAAAGTACCCGCCTCAAGCAAAGAAGGGTCAGAAGCGCATGAAGCTGCTCTACGCCACCACAGCCGTCAACGATCACTACACAGCCATCCCAGTACCTACCTACGTGCTGTTTGTTAATGATAAGCGACTGCTGGCTGAAAGCTACGAGCAATACCTCGCCAACCGCATTCGCGAGCACTTCGACACACCAGGCGTGCCCGTCACATTCTCCGTGCGCTCACGTAACAACAAACCTAGCCGCTAAAAGCTCGGATAATATTTCATTCAACAAAAAAGCCCACTCAGACAGTGGGCTTTTTTTGTCGCTAAATTTTCCACTCAGCTGGGAATGACTTCCCAGCTGCAGGCAAGCAATGACTCACCTGATCGCCGCCTCGCTAATTCAGCGGCGGCAAAGTTTTATTTTTGGGCACCTCCATTAGGTCAGATTCAAGACCAAATGCCCCCTGGCCAAAGGCACTTGAATCGATGGCCACTGGTGCCATCGCCTTGGGCGGTCCCGCCACCACTGGCTCAGGGCGCCCCACCGGTGCGGCTGGTGCACTTGGTGCCACTGGAGCGGCTGGATCAGTCAGAGCCACTGGTGCTGCAGCCACTTTCTCAGCTGGCGACGCCTTCATCGGTCGGCTAGCTGGTGCAGCCACTTTCTCAGCTTTTGCAGCCACTTGTCGGCTAGCTGGTAGATCCGCTTCATCGGCATCTTCGCTGGCACCAAGCTCAATCAATGACAAACGCGCCACTTCCACAGCAGCATCATAACTGCCCGCAAAATCTGGCTGGAAACATAACACCATCGCATTGTCTGATAAAAAGACCACTAACAAGGTGTTCGTTTGGAAATTTAAAAGCAGATGATTCAACTTGCGATCAACTGTGCGGCACGACGATAACATTTCAAAAATGCATTCCGCCGCCAGTTGCACACCATCATCAGACTTGATACAGGTACATTCTAACACCTCATCTGCACGCTGAATCCAGCCGCTGCATGCTCCGCTCTTCTCACAGGCTTCAGAAATGACCGCCGCGATCTGAAAATCAAACTCCCAATTTTCCTTACTCATCAATTTCTACTAGCTCAGACTTTTCAATGCTTGATCCAAAGGCTTACTTTTACCTGAAATAAAACCGCTATACTCACGCTCAGTCTTTTCCACAGTAACATCTCCAAAGTCGACGGCTACCGTATGATCCGACTCAATCAACAGGGCTGTTTTTACATCACCCAAACTTAAAGCATCCTCTAACTTATTGGTGTAATATCGAACAAATTGAGCTTCCGCGCGAAAAGCCTCATTGGCCCGCACCGTCGCTTTACTAACAACATTCTCGTCTATACGTTCAATTGCCTGCATGATCATTTGCCATATTCAGAATGGGTAAATCCACCATCATTCACACCACTCGGAAAATAGTATGACAGGCTCACCCAAAGCTCGCACTTTCATACTCTTGTGGCCACTGCATACAAGTCTGGAAAATCTAATCTCACGTCGTAATTTCTTGATAGACCCGTAAATATAGCAGGGACAACCATCTAGCGCGTAAACAATTGTTCGGCTGATATTACAACTATTTGTGTAACGCCACATATCAACCACCAGAGCTTGTGTAAGAACGCACAAAAGCTAACACATAACACCGATAAACCAAAGCCACCAGATGGATTGAGGGCGACTCATCATACACACAAAAATTCACTCGACCCGCCAGCTAATTGCCCCAATCATCCTTACACATGCAGCACACCACCATCTCCCAGCTCAGTTTCTCAGCCATCGATTTCGAGTCAGCTGGCGCCAGCAAAGGCAAAACCGACCAACCCGTGCAAGTAGGCATGGCGCAGTGGTCGCTATCAGCTGGCCACAACCAGCCATTTGTCTCATTCATCAAATGCGAGCAGGAGATAAAATGGTCCGCACAGAAAGTTCACGGCATCACCACAGACGACCTGCTAGATGCCCCCGCCATGATGATGCTCTGGCCAAAATTTAAAAGCTATCTGGCTCACCAGCCAGTAGTGGCACACGGCCACGGCACCGAAAAACGTTTTCTCCACGCCTTTCCCATGCACGGGTTTGGCCCGTGGATTGATACCCTGCAGCTGGCTCGCGCCGCCTGGCCCGAGCTAGAGTCACACGCCCTAGGCGACATCTGCGACCACTTCAAACTGAGCGAAAAAGTCGACCAACTATGCCCTAACCGCCAATGGCACGACGCGCTCTACGACGCCATCGCATCATTGGTTATTTTAGAATTTCTCATCGCCGAATTTGACCTAGCCGACAGCGAGCTCGGTTTGCTCATGTTTCCCGATACGCGCAGCTGGCACCAGCTCAGGGCTTAGACATTTTCTATCACCCAAATCCATGCCAACCAGCTAGCTGGAGAATTCGCCAATCTCATCAGCCACCTGACTAGTAAGATGCGCTGGCAAGCCAGCTTGCTGGGCAAACTCTGGCCAGCTGCGCACCACTTCTTGAACTTCATCTATCACATCGCCCGCTCGCCTTACCCCCTGCTCACCAGCCAGCTTGATCAAATCACCGCGTGACAGGTCACACCTCTTACCATTCACCGCCGCCGCGCGCACACCAGAAACCAGTGGGTTAGTCGCACGCGTTAGATCGTAAGCAGGGCTAAGCTTCCAGCTACCATCGGCCTCCATGATAAAGGCATGGTTTTTTCCATGGTCGTCATCATTGCCAGCCAGCATATTAAAAACTGCTCGGCGAAATAACTTTTCCACATCGCGCTCGTCGCGTGTTAGCCCTCTAGCTAGATCCATCAAATCCGAGTAATCCAAGCCGTCGCGCACCGCCGTATGCATCAGGCCAGAATAGCTGTGCAGATGGCGGCGACCGCCCGCCCCCCAGTCAAAACGTTGAGTCAAAAAGTGCGCTCTACCATCGCTAGTTTCTAGCAGACTACACGGCGCCATATCAATTCCCGCGGCACGCGCCATCATGGCATAGGCAAATTCCTCACGACCCAAACCGAGCTCGTCGTCGAGATCAAACTTCAACAAATACGGCACAAATCCAGCTTCTAATGAATCACCCAAAGCGTGAACTTCCAGATGCCCATCGATGCGCTCAGCTAGATCACTCTCACGCAGTGAAATCAATACCTTCGGCTGCGCGCCACCAGGAGAAATACCACCGCGCAACAAGGCTGGAGCAATGTCATCCAGCTGACCAAAAACTACCTGTTGGGCCGACTTCACCATCTCGCTAACATCTACCGTTAGTGAGCTGCGAAATGAATCATCCGCCAAACTAGGCTCGTAACTCAGCGCACCAATACTGCGCGCTCCCTGACAGGCCAATTTCTGCAATGCTGTCACTCGCCGCCACGGAATGCCAGCCAGCTCAAATTTCCGCCGCATCAGCTGCTCGCCCCACCAATCAGGCAAACTATCTGCAAACAAACCATGCAAGGGGCTAAAGCCAGCATGCTTTGTTGTCACCGCAAAATTCGTGGCGTTAGGCAAATGCACCGGCGACAACTCTCTGGCACCCTCGCGCCAATCGACCGCATATTCAAAATAGATCTGGCCAGTCGCTGTTTCCAACAACTCGCCAACTAATTGATGCTCGCCAGCACCGCAGTAATAAACATCCAGTCTCATTATACTTCTCTTGGTTTTCTTCGCGGAGCACGTTGGCCCTGTGAGCGCTCCACCGCCTGCAAATCCTTAAATACAGGATCTGCCTGAAATAAATTCGCCAACTCAACATCCAAATCCAGCACCATCGCCACCTTCAGCAATCGCTGCAAGGACCCCATGCCCTTGCTTTCTAGCAGCTTTAATGTCGACAAACTCAAACCCGCTCGCTCAGCTAGCTCAACCTGGGTCAAGCCACGAGCCAAACGATGAATACGCAATCGTTCACCCAGCTGGCGCAAAACCTTATCTGGGTTTTTGAAGGTAAAGGGTGGTATATTAGCCATAATTGTCAAAGTAACGCATTATGGACAAAATACCATCTATTAATTCACAATTCATGCACCACTCGCCCAGCCAGCTAAAAATGACCAGCTGGAGGTGAAAATTTCACACTGTCAACAATACAAACAAACTTTAATAGTTATTATTTTAGCTAATTAGGTCAATTAAGCGACATTTAGCTAAAATACCAACTATTAAGAAATCATAAAAAAGCGACTCATCCAGCTGGAAAAGTCGCTTCTCATGCCATCGCCAGAGCGGCGACGTCAGTAAATTAAAAACTCTTAGTGAGGCCGAGATTCAGGCGCCAATCGTTTTTCGGGCTGGTATAACGACCGTGGCGATAGGTTTCCAAATCAACATTGAAATTCTTTTGGAATCCACATGTCCACATGAAGGTTTGGGTAATATTTCCGCCAGTATTGATCTCTAATGTAGTTGCTGTTTCGCCGCTCAGATTGCCGGTGAAAAATGACTTAAAGCGCGGAACCACCTCAACGTAACCACCCTGCCACATCTGGTAAGGACGGAAAATCAAACTTGGTGCAATATCAAAACCTAAGCCGTTGTGTCGTGCAAAATCTTTATCCCATGAACTCGTTAGACCGAGCCCCATGTAGGCAGAAACGCCATCAGCCATGCCAAATCCAGGGATCATGCTGAAGCTCAAAACATTCTGACCACCAGTACCGCGCACGCGTCCAGCTAGATCTAACTCGAATGCCGACGCTAACCCCTGATAGCCTTCGCTCATGTACGTATCCATGCCAAAATCATGGATCCAGCTGAAATGCGTTGTAGTCAGACCTGAGTCCGTTTTCCCTCTAGCATTGCCGTCGTGCCAGCCGTAACCAAAGTCGAAATTCAGCACATCGTTAGGGCTAGCAGTCAGCCCCCAATTCATACGCATCTCGGTCATCGCCTCACCTTGTTTGAAGTCACGATAGCCAAGCGTCGCCGAAATTTGGCTGCCTGTACTTGCTGGGTTTGAAGGATCGTAGTTAGCCAAGGCGCCAGATGTGGTCACCACGCCTACTAGCAGCATGCTTGCTGCAAAACGGTACTCGTTAAATTGCATGAAGATTAAATAATTCAGATTCTGGAATCATCAAATAATATTAACAATCCATTTAAAGACAGCTGTTTATATCATCATTCCTGCCGCGCAATAGCTGACCGATTAAGCCAACAGCTGCTTTTGTAGCCACTTAGCGGTGTCTAGCAAGCTAGGTCCTTCTTGAATCACATTCTGGCCACAATCGACAATAGAGTGAATCACCTTAATCTCTGGCGACCAGCCACGCTGGCGGCTCAGCTCTTCACCATTCACCACAAATTCGGGTTCATAAAAACAAATATAAACGTCCGGATTGAGCGCCGCAATCTCATCGTAATCAGTGCGCATGTAAGCCTCCGCTCGATCCGCGTAGATAGAAATACCGCCAGCCATTTCTACCAAATCAGAAATAAAACTCAACCCACCAACAGCACGCTCGTGTTTGCCTAACCATAGCTCGACGTACACGCGTGGTTTTTCCGCTGGATGATGAAGTTTTAGCTCAGCTCGCTGGTCTAGCATCTTTGCATTGAGGTCGTTAGCCAGCTGCATCTCATCTAGCAAACCACCCAGAATGCGCTGGTTTTCTAGGATACCATAAAAACTTTGTGGCAAATTCAGCGCGTAAACTGGCAAGCCAGCCGCCGCTAACTTCATGCCAAGCTTACGTTGAATGCCCGTAGTCAAGATTACCAAATCAGGCTTCAGCGCCTTAATCTGCTCGATGTCGCAATTTAGATACTGCCCCACTACCGGCGCATCCGTCTGCACATAGCGGTCGCAATACTCAGACACTCCAACAATGCGATCTAGCAAACCCATCTTATCCATCGCCTCCGTGGCTGAAGACAATAAACTAACCACCCGCATAGGTGATTTTTCCAGCTGGAATCGATGGTCCAGGTACTCGCAATGTATCGTTCTCATAAAAAAAGTTATACCATTTGAGCAGTTAAATTGTCGTAATGGCGAACTGGGTTTTCCTTTAAGCCAAGGCGAGAGGCTGTCGTGTAGCACATCTACTCGATCACCGATAAACACAGGCCTAATGGAAAAGACAGGAGGTTTTTATAATAAACTCAGCTTATTAAACTAGCCTATTTTCACAGCCTAAAATCAAAACCATTCCGACTAGTTAACTGGGAGGTTGGTATTAAGGCTGAAAGGCTACTCTGCGTCCGGTGAGCAACCTTTCAACCTATGATTACCCGAAGGTAAAAGCTATATCAATGGACAGTCTAAACTTACCAAGTGACAGTCACGCCACCGTAAATCCCACGACCATTTCCTGAGATCACCTGATCGCCGCGTAAGTAGTTATAGCCGTGCGCAGCGTATTCGTAATCTTCGTCAAAAAGGTTCTCAACACGTGCATTAAGTGTGACGTTTTCAGTAAGCTCGTAGTTAGCATACAGGCCGACCAATGTGTAAGCACTCAAAGGGTCACTAAATCCCCAATCACGTGAACCGTAGTAATTGACAGTAAAACCAGCGCCCAGCTCATCAGTGATGACACCGTGCAGTCTAGCTGAACCTGAATTTCTCGGCTGCCCCTGAGAAGATTTTCCCGCAATATTGTTATCGAGCCATGTATATGTCAGCTGAGCCAAGATTCTATCATTGAGGAATTTGGCATTAAATGCAGCCTCAATACCATTCGCTTGCTGGCGATCACTCAGGTTTACGTACTCACTAACTGACTCGTAGGTATCGTAATCGAAATAACCATCATCCACCACAGCATCATCAATGCGTGTATCAAAGTAAGTTACTGAAGCCACATATTTTCTATCACAAAATGCCTGCTCGATACCAAAGTCCCAGCCGATGGAACTCTCCGCACTCAAGCTTCTGCCATCTTTAGCGTGAATCACTGCGTACTCACTAGGCGGCTTATAACCCGTGCCCACACTTGAGCGCACGATGGTGCCAGTTTGCTCAATCACATAAGCTCCAGCTAATCTCCAAGTGAATTCATCACCGTAAGTATCGTAATCTTCCCAGCGCAAACCACCAGTTAGACTAAGCGCGTCAGTTGCCTGCCAAACATGGTTCACGTAGCCACCAAACTGATCAGTAGCCTGCTTACCGAAGTAGGATGTCTCGTTACGGCTTCTTTCATAGACGGCACCTGCTACTGTCGTATGATTTTCGTTCCAAGTTAATGTATTATCCCAGTATGCAGCGTGACGCTGATAGTTTGAGGAGTTAGCCCCCCAGATACCTTTGTCACTGTCATGATCTTCTTTATAAAGACCAAATGTCAACTTACTGTGCCACAGCTCATTGATTTGAGCTTGGGCAAACACTGTACCTAAAACGTAATCTAATTCATTTACCTGTGACTCACCTGGCGGGGCTTCTTCAGGAATATAGTACTCACTATTTGCTCCCCTAACTGTGGCACCTAGGTGCAAGCCATTATCGCCGATGTGATCTAAGCGCAAGCTGTAGGTCGCTGCATTTGAACGCGCATCTCCGTTTGGATTATCGTTATCAGTCGTCTGATAACCAATCGCTGCATTATATGAAAGGTTTCCTTCTTGGCCTTGCGCCTGAGCCTGACCTAAAAATGAATCGAATGATCCAAGCTCAGCGCGAACTCTAGCACTTGGCTCACCTTGACCCTGACGAGTATTCACTCCAACAACACCACCGATAGCGTCAGCACCATAAAGCGCGCCTTGAGGACCACGTAAAATTTCCACATATGGCAAGTCAGCCATACCAGCCGCACTCAGGAAGTTAGAACTAAAGCCGTTAGCATCATTCAGACGCATTCCGTCGACTCTCAGCTGAGTATAGGACGTATTCGTTCCTCGCAGAAAAATGCTACTTGGTTGACCTTTAGGGCCTGAAGTAGAAGTAGAAATCACACCCGGTACAAATTGCAGGGCGTCTTGCAGTGTGCGGATTCCTTGTTCGTCGAGTTGCTCGACGTCGAGCACGGTGGTCTGGCTGCCGACTTTGGCGAGTTCCATTTCCACCTTGTTAGCCAAGATTGTTGTTTCGGCTAATACAGATTCGTTAGCAGCTTGTTCTTCGGCTAATCCAGCCATCACCATCACAGCGCTGAGGCCGAATGTGCAAACTACTCCCTTCGCTTTGCCTGAAGTAGCAAAGCCCAACTGTCCTGCACCTGATACAGGTGCGTCATTTGTTTTTATCATGTTTTGTGTCCAGTTGTCCGTAAATGCGCGGACCCTAAAACTCCATTTCACAGGCTGGATGTCTGACTTGAACGAGCTGGCTCATTCATCACAGTGGCGCTACCGTGCCAGAATTTCACTGGCTTCCCCATCTATTTCCTGCTCGTGCCACGAGCGTCCTATGAAATGTCTATCCAGCGGGTGCTGGATGACTCGGGAAGCTGAACACATTTTTTCTATTCATCAACCCTGATTTATACAGAAGCAACGCATATATTGCTCAATAAACTAACGTCTGCAGTTAGTCGTATTCCAGCTGGAAAATCACAGCCGAACTCAACGCTAACACACTAACTGTAAGCGCATAAAAGAAATGACCGCGAGGGTCTCCCCCCGCGGTCATTAGAAAAAAATCAGCTTGTTGTGATAGATTTACAAACCGCCACGCCCAGCTGGCTTAACCTCCTTAGCCTCATTGAAGCGCAGCTTGGTCATGCCGGTGACACGGTTAGTAGCTGGATCCACGGTTTCCACATGCATCTCCTTGAGCGTGTAGGCTTTGCCAACCTTCATGATAGAGTCGACTTTAAAGCGCTTTAATGGACGTCCCTTGCTATCAAAACCAACCACCTGCATCATCGCATTGTGTTTTTCATCGATCCAAATATGGCACAGCGCGTAAGCCCCTTTGCGGTCTGGATTCTGCACACTCAGCTTGTGGCACCATTGGCCTTTGATCTTATCGCGGCCTATCACTTTAGCATTTGGCCAGTAGAGAAAACGGAATGATAGATCTTCATAGGTTAGATCCGTACCAGCCACTGGCTCAGCCAGTCGTTTATCATCAAACCTCTTGGTTTTGCCAGCTTCGTCCAGCGTGAACAGCTCGGCTTTATCATCTCTGAGGCGCATGTGGAATTTGTGCCAAACTTTGTCTTCGTACTGGAACTGGATATCTTTGCCACGCATGAACAGGCTCACACGGGTATTTTTACCTTTCTTCGACAATCGCCCCTGCATGTCTTTGTCTCCCTGCAGAACGGTAGAAAGCCTAACACCATCAAGTAGCTGGTCAGCAAAAGCATCCGCCTCCGCACGAAGCGGCTGGCTCGTCAACGTCAGCCAGCCGGCTAAGGCTGAAATTACACAAATAACACGTACTAACTTCATGGGCATAAATAAACACGTCATGCTCAGTGAGACAACTAGTTTCAAAAACTTATTCACAAAATGCCGATTTTTGCTGATTTTTTAAAAACATCCTTGAGCGAAACCACATCCTGATTTCTGCTGCACTGAGCACTCGCCCACAGAGACGACGCATTCATAACGACCATGAGCCTTCGCCAGCAATTAAACGACACCCTGCCAAATTTACTCCCAGCCCACCCTAAAGAAGCCATCAAAGGGACTGAGCTGATTCGCCTGGTACGCATGAAGCTGGACGGCCATTACTCAGATGCATCGCTGCGCTATCACTTTTCTATCATGTCGTGCGATCCTACCTCGCCGATTGCTAAGGTAGAAAAAGGCCAAGGGTACTACCGCCGCACCGCTCCGGTACCAGCTCTAGCTGGCGCCCAAGAGCTGCTCTCATTCTCACAAGGACGGTTAGACGACCTGATGTCAGATTCTGGCACCGTCGACCACGTGCTCATGCGGATCAAAAAATTCCGCGCAGTGGTGACTCGTTGGTGTGAAATCAATGGTCGCTTCCCATTCATCTTCCGCGAGCCATTTTCTAGCGTCGCCCCATTAGGCAACCTGTGGAAATTTCCCGAGCTGGTGATGGTTGACTGGGAAACTGCTAACATCGACAACCCATCGTCCGTACTGCGGTTGAAAAGCCACCTCGGCTTGCCGCCATTCCGCCTCAGCGCCCTGCGCCTGCGCATCCAGCCTACTCACGATACTTTCCGCGAAGATTTCTATCAAACACTCAGCGCCGCCCAGTGGTCGCAGAGTGGCGAGCTCTTCTACGCCGCACCTATTGAAGACGAAGCACTAGCTGAATCCATGCGTAAGCTCAGCTCCACCTTCGGCATCGGCATCACCACATTTGGCCTCACCGCTGAGGCGCTAGACGAACTCCCCCGTCCAGCTAACATCCTCAATGCTCACCCGCGTGAGACAGAAGCATTGATGGAAAGGTTAGACATCAGCCGCATCACTTCGTCCAAACCAAAATCACACATCGACTGGCCTGCCTTAGAATCTATCCAAGGCGATAGCTCAGAGGTCAACTTGCTCATCGACTGGCTAACAGACTGCTCTCTATCGGGCGAAATCAAAAGCTATAGCGACTTCACCATCGAGCTCTAACCTGAATGATCGTATTTAACGCATCAAAAGCCGCCTGCGACTTTTTCACCGTCGTGCGCAAGGGAGAAAAACGAAGCGCCGTAGTCCCTTACGACAATAAAGACCCCGAGTTAGACTCAGTCCTTCTCCCCCAGCCAGACGGCAGCCCACAGCCATTTATCAGCCAGTGGGCAGTGCATGTTTTGAAATTCCAGCGCAAGAATGTGCTGGTCGCCATGCACCATAAAACACGTTATAGCATGTGCTTCACCAATCTCAAAAAAGGTGACTTCGAAGGGTTTCTCGACGAGTTTTATATGCGCCTGCTCAACAACATGTTCAAGCAAGCCACCACAGCAAAACTGATAGACGACAATGGCAACAACTTCAGCCAGCTAGAAGACCGTTATTTCGACCGCCACGAGTCAGCATTGATCATCAAACGCTCCAACAGCTCAGTCATCGGCACACTCAACAGCCTTAAACTATCTCTCGATTCTATCCTCAGCGATGAACTCGACTGGCCACAAGACTTCGATGACGCATCAGAAATCGACAGCGAACTCAACGAAATCCCGCGCAGCACAAAAGCAAAACAAGACCTGTTCATGCCGCAGGACGAATTCTTTAGCGACTTCATCGGCAAATATACCGACGTCTCCGCCAGCCAGCTCAACCAATTCCTCCACCAGTCACACGAGCTCACCCAACTGGTCGATCCAGCTGAACAACAAATCCAACAGCGAGATCTACCAAGCAACGTCATCCAGCTCGCCGACTACCACCCAGGGTTAAAAAGTTAGGCTTCGCCTAAGGTCCTCCCGCGGTCGCGGGATGAAGGTACGGCTTCACCTAAGGTTCGTTACACTGCAAGTACGGCCTGCGGCCTAAGGTTCTCCCGCAGACGCGGGATGAAGGTACGGCTTCACCTAAGGTGCGCTACGCTGAAAGTACGGCTTTGCCTAAGGTTCGCTATGCTTAAAGTACGGCCTGCGGCCTAAGGTTCTCCCGCAGACGCGGGATGAAGGTACGGCATCTAGACTGCGTGTGCTTTAGCACCGCTCTTGGCTCAAAGCTAACATGACAGCGCGATCTACGATCTGGTATGTATTGATCAACAGTTGATCAATACCAACTCTTGGCCCCAAGCTAACACGATCACCTAATCGCCCCCCTTCACCAATGCAGCCAGAACCTTCAGCTAGGTTTCATCGTGCTGGAATTCACACCTCTCTCCTCACCATTCTCTCTTCAAGCCCGCAGGGATTGCTTCATCGTGCTGGAAACTCACTCTTCTCTCTTCAATCACCGATCATTGAAAATATATTCTTGCTAGCTACGGGGTATAAATAGCTAACTCCATATGCGATGCCATCCAGCTTGGTCACCCGCCCTAGCTGGATAACCTTTATGAAGGAGTCGCAGCGCGAGAACCTCACCTAACTCATGAATCCATCTCAAATCAAAAACATCTTCTGGGACGTCGACGGTGTCTTAGCCGACCTCAACTACGCGTACTTCCACTTTCTAACCAAGCACCCGAACTACCGCGACCGCTATGCAGGATTGAAGTGGGAGCAACTGCCGGAGGTTCTGCCTATCCTGCCCGAATACGGCGCACTCGAACTCAAAACCCACCCTGAGCTCGGAGTGGAGATGGACCGTGACTTCTGCGCAGACCAATCTTTTTTCCGCAACCGTCCGCTTTACCCAGGCGTGATCGAAACCCTCAAACGCCTTGACGCAGCTGGCTACCGTCAGTTCACCATGTCGGCCACCTTCGATGTCGTAGCCAAAACGGCTTACCTCAACGAGGTGCTAGCCCCGGTCACCGATTTCCTCACCATAGAATGCGTGCAACATGGTGAATTCATGCAGGATACCGCCAAAGCCGACAGCCTTCGGAAGGCCTATGAAAAATACGATCTCAAGCCAGAAGAAACGATTCTGGTAGACGATCGCATCTACAACCAATGTGCAGCGATCGACTCCGGCGCCCACCCGGTTCGCCTGCGCTGCGAGTTCACCAGCGACCTGCCCGCAGAACTCAACTGGATACCCGAGTTTCCAGACGTAGCCGCAGTCGCAGACTGGCTAACATCTAAAAAATCGGACCGCGCTTAGCTCCTAGCTAACAAGACCTTACAATAGCCCCCTCCACCAACCCCGCAGGGATTGCCGCCTGCTAGGCTTCATCGTGCAGGAATTCACTCTTCTCTCCTCACCCTTCTCTCTTCAATCCCGTAGGGATTGCCACAGGCTAGGCTTCATCGTGCAGGAATTCACTCCTCTCTCCTCACCCTTCTCTCTTCAACCCCGCAGGGATTGCCGCCAGCCAGGTTTCATCGTGCAGGAATTCACTCTTCTCTCCTCACCCTTCTCTCTTCAATCCCGTAGGGATTGCGCCACTGCGCTGAAAGCGCTCAAGAACAAAGCTCGGGGCTTCAGCCCCGAGAATACTCAGCCCCCTAACGCGTCCTGAAGGGACGCCAGAAAACACCACTCCGCCAGCTAGTTAGATCCAATCTAACAAAACTCATTCTTTCACTCCACACTTCAACCTCAAGGATTGCCAGATCTCGCAATTCTATCACACAACAAATCCTACAATTTTCTTCTTCCCCTATCAGCTTCGATTTAGCACATTATCTGTTATCAATAAAACTTGTTACCCCCATCTATCACCTGACGCGGGCAACGATTCACACAATCCACTGACCCAGAGTCACTAAACTCACTTCACATACATGCCAGCCAAGAAATCCGCCCGCAAGGTGGCCACCAAAGCCGCAAAAAAAGCGGTTAAAAAGAAGACGGCCAAAAAAGCCGCTAAGAAAGTCGTGAATAAATCCTTCGAGGAATCTCTCTGGGACACCGCCACCAAGCTGCGCGGCTCCGTTGAATCGTCGGAATACAAACACGTCGTGCTCTCGCTGATCTTCCTCAAGTTCGTCTCCGACAAGTTCGAGGAGCGCCGCGCCGAGCTCGTGGCCGAGGGCAAGCAGGACTACCTTGACATGGTCGAGTTCTACACCATGCGGAACGTTTTCTATCTGCCAGAGACCTCCCGCTGGTCCTACATCCAGCAGCATGCTAAGCAGGGCGACATCGCCATCAAGATCGACTCCGCCCTCACCGACGTCGAGAAGAGCAATGCCTCGCTCAAGGGCGCCTTGCCCGACAACTACTTCTCTCGTCTCGGGCTCGATGGCAGCAAGCTCTCCGCCCTCATTGATGCCATCAACAACATCGACACCGTCGAGGACAAGGAGGAGGACACCGTCGGTCGCGTCTACGAATACTTCCTCGGCAAATTCGCCGCCTCCGAGGGCAAGCTCGGTGGCGAGTTCTACACCCCGAAGTGCGTGGTCAATCTCATCGCCGAAATGATCGAGCCCTACCGCGGCAAAATCTACGACCCCTGCTGTGGCTCCGGTGGCATGTTCGTCCAGTCCATCAAGTTTGTCGAAAGCCACCACGGCAACAAGAAGGACATCTCCGTCTACGGGCAGGAGTTCACCGCCACCACCTACAAGCTGGCCAAGATGAACCTCGCCGTGCGCGGGCTCTCCGCCAACCTCGGCGAAGTCCCCGCCGACACCTTCTTCAAGGATCAACACCCCGACCTCAAGGCCGACTACATCATGGCCAATCCCCCCTTCAACCTGAAAGACTGGCGCGGGCCCGACGAACTCGTCAACGACGGACGCTGGAACGGCTACGAGACCCCGCCCACCGGCAATGCCAACTACGCCTGGATTCTCCACATGGTGAGCAAACTCTCCGAAAACGGCGTCGCTGGCTTCGTCCTCGCCAACGGCTCCATGTCCACTAGCAACAAGGGCGAAGGCGAGATCCGCCAAAAGCTCGTCGAGAACGACCTCGTCGACTGCATGATCGCCCTGCCCGGCCAACTCTTCTACACCACCCAGATCCCCGTCTGCCTCTGGTTCCTGACCAAAAACAAAAAGGCCGACAGCGAGCGCGACTACCGCAATCGCGAGGGCGAGACCCTCTTCATTGATGCCCGCAAGATCGGCTCCATGATCTCGCGCACGCAAAAGGAATTGTCGGTGGAAGATATTGCGCAGATTGCCGAGACCTATCACTCGTGGAGAGCGAGCACGTGCGCGAATGATGAATTATCAATGATGAGTGATGAATTGAAAACTCAGCATTCAGAACTCAGCACTCATCATTCCACCTACGAAGACGTCCCCGGCTACTGCAAATCCGCCACTCTCGAACATATCCGACTTCACGACTACGTCCTCACCCCCGGCCGCTATGTCGGCGCAGCCGCGCTCGAAGACGATGGGATTCCATTCGAAACAAAAATGAAGGACCTCAGCGCCACTCTCTTTTCTCAGATGAAGGAAGCGACCGCACTAGACCAAACGATCCGCCAAAACCTCAAATCCCTCGGCTATGAAGAATAATTCAACATTCATAACTCATCATTCATCATTCGCCGCAGGCGCACCGGAGGGCTTGGGGTATGGGAAATAGTTGGGAAACCGTCCGGCTGGGCGATCTGATCGAGATCCGAGGAGGTTTCTCTTACAAAGGTAGCTTCATCGGCAAGGGTGACTCAAAACTTGTAGGAATGGGATGCGTTTCGTTCTCAGAACGCTTTCTCGACAACGGCTGTAGAAACTATGGTGGAGAATTCCCCGAGACCCACAGATTGAAACCAGGCGACATTGTCATCGCGACAAGACAACAGTCCGACAACCTCCCCATCCTCGGATTCCCTGCGATTATCCCTGAATACTTGGAAGGTCGCGATGTAATCGTCGCCACTAACCTCTATAAGCTCACCAATCACTCCGATATCCCGAATCGCTTTTTGTATTGGTTGCTGCGAGGGGCTGAATACAGGAATCGGATCTTGTCGTGTTCAAAAGGCACAACCGTTCGCATGATAACAAAAGATGCGATCGAGGATTTTTATTTTAGGTGCCCTCCGGACGATGAGATAAGAAAAATCACTGACATCCTAGACTCCTTCGATGACAAGATTGAGTTGAATCGGCGGATGAATGCGACGCTGGAAGGGATGGCGCAGGCGCTCTTCAAAAGCTGGTTTGTGGACTTTGACCCGGTGATCGACAATGCCCTCGCCGCCGGCAACCCCATCCCCGACGAACTCGCCCCCCGCGCCGAAGTCCGCAAGAAAGCACTCGCCAACGGCACCGCGAACCGCGAAGCCGCCAAAGCCTTCCCCGCCGCCTTCCAATTCACCGAAGAACTAGGCTGGATTCCTGAGGGTTGGGCGGCGAAACAAATGGGGCAAATGTTGCGCTCAGTTTCTGACACTTACCCATTGAAGACTGTCGATGAGATCATCTTCCTCAATACAGGCGACATTCTAGATGGAAGGTTCCTACACGCAGACTACTCGGCAACAGCTGGGCTTCCCGGGCAGGCGAAGAAATCGATTCAGAAACACGACATTCTTTACAGCGAGATTCGTCCCAGAAACCGACGCTTTGCTTACGTTCATATCGATGGCGCCCAACATGTAGTCTCCACGAAACTAATGGTCCTTAGGGCAACCAGCGAGATTAGCTCATTGTTCGCCTATTTGATTCTAAAACAGGATTCCACAATCGATCACCTGCAAATGCTAGCAGAGTCTCGGTCAGGAACCTTCCCGCAAATCACTTTCGATGTCCTCGCTGGGATTCAGGTGGCTTTGCCGCCTAACCTAGAGCTAGTCGAACTCTTTACAGACAAAGTCCTAAAATCAACGCAGGAGAAGCAACTGCAGCTGGACGCTTCAACCGAAACCCTCACTAAACTCCGCGACACTCTTCTTCCCAAACTCATCTCTAGAGAACTCCGCATCCCCGAATGCAAACCGTTACTGGTATTATGAATATCAATTTTAGATACTATAAATCTGGCCCTTTAGTTTCATTAATTGCTCTCACATGGGCTGGTTTAGCTTTAATTTTAAAAAGGTATGCGTGGGACAACGACATACTTTTGGGAATTGGCCCGAGCGTTGGAGTTGGTCTCCTTTTGTGGCTTTACGACAATTACCTGTGGAACATCCCCTGGCTCGACAAACTCAATACAGTCCCAGACTTAAACGGCACATATATAGGCAATATACAGTTCAATAGGACAGGCACTAGGGAAAGCCGTGAATGTTCATTATTTATCAAGCAAACGTGCTCAAAAATCAAGGTAACGACTGCATTTCCCAAAAAGGAAACCGAAGAGCCTCCCACTAAATCAACAAGCTTAGAGGCTTTCATTAGCACAGATGAAGTTGGAGACCATTCACTATATTTTTACTATCACAACCCTGGCTCCTGTCTCAATGGAGATACTTTAAATCCACACGATGGAATGAATGTTCTGCATATAGATCAAACCGATACTCTCACCACTTTAGATGGTTACTATTTTACGAATAGAGACCCTCAAACAAAAGGCTGCATGACAGCTACAAAACAAACCTCATAAACATGAACACCCACAACCTATTCATTAGCTTTAATAAAAAAATTAAGCTCACAGATTCTAAGAAGAAGAAACTGGAATCAAACCGAGATGCATTAAGACAGAAAATTCGTGACTATTTCGAAGAAAAGGATTGGAGCGATCCTAAGTTCCACTCTCAAGGTTCTTACCCTCTTGATACAAACTTGAACCCTATAAAGGGTGAGGATGTAAATGGAGACCCTACCGAAGAGTACGATCTCGATGATGGCGTGTATTTCATCTGTAAGGAGGCTGATAGAAAAAACCCCGAAACATATCATGACCGTATAAAGGCGGCTGTCGAAGGTCATACTGACCAGCCAGTGATAGATAAATCAACATGCGTAAGGGTCACATATGCCGATGGGCACCATATCGATTTGCCTTCTTACTGGATGGAAAATGACGATGACACTCCGCAGCTAGCACACAAGTCTCAGGGCTACACAGATAGCGACCCGAGAGAGTTTAAGAACTGGGTAGACCAGAAAATATCTGATTCAAGCGAAGTGGGACAACTGCGTAGAATTATACGTTACCTGAAGGCTTGGAAGGATCACAGAGAAACACAAAATAGTAGTCTTAAACTACCTTCCGGATTTATTCTCACTATTCTTGCATGCAACAACTACGTTTCAAACTCGAATGATGATGCAGCACTACGCGAGACTGTGAGGGCCATCAAGGAAGAGTTAGATAGATTTTTCTGCTGCTACAGACCTACCACACCTTGCCACGAAGACTTACTGTCCGGATACAAGGCCGATAATGTAAAAGATGAGTTTACGAAGCTTCTAAACCAAGCTGACCTAGCTAAAAACGAAGATTGCGAGTATGAGGCGTCTCTAATGTGGAGAAAATCGCTAGGAGATAGGTTCCCTCTGGGGCTAAAAAAAGAAGAAGAAACAAAATCAGCAAACCACTCTAACAAGGCGGTCGCAGCATCGAACCCATGGCGTTCACAGTAGAACAGAGTGATCTACAGGCGCTCGACCTGGAGTTTCCCGGTCTAAATTTTAGCCGTGCACGAAACTGCATTTGGGGGACACTATCCTTCGCATGTAGCTGTGACCGCAAAGACCAGAAGATCATCTATTCTAACTGCGGCGAATCTTACATCGAGGACAGCTATGAAATCAAAATTGATTTCAGTAATAGGGATACTTTTGGCTTCCCGGTCGTTTATGAAGAATCAGAACGCATAGCTACGAGTCTTAAGGCGGGAGAAATTGATGACAGCAAGCGCCATATTGATACATCTGATGGGAGCTGCTGCCTGGGCATTTTCCCAGAATATCAGTGGAATGGAGTGACCAACTTTCTTTATGAAAAAGTCATCCCATTCTTCTACTGGTATTCTTTTCTACAACATCATGGAGAACCACCGTGGCATGGTTTCGCACATGGCCATCCTGGTCTTATACAAGCTATGAGCATGGTACCTTCAAAAGTATTAAAAGGCAGATATTCAAATAAGCTCTGCCCATGTGATTCAGGAAAAAAATACAAGGTTTGCTGTAAAAGTAGAGACTTAGCTCTTTTGAGAAAAATCCCTCTTAAACTCCGAATTCCCTAATAATCAGCATGAAGTTAACCGAAGCCCAACTCGAAGCAGGCGAACTCAAGGGTTCGAATGATGAATGCTAAGTTATGAATGATGAATTACCAGACACACCAGCCGGCGAATTCCTCCTCTACACGACCGAGGACGGTAAATCGCGGGTCGAGTGCCGATTCGAGAACGAGACGATCTGGCTCTCACAGGCCTTGATGGGAGAACTCTTTGATCGAGATGTGCGCACGATCAACGAGCACCTGAAAAATCTCTATGAGGAGGGGGAACTCGCGTCAGAAGCAACTATCCGGAAATTCCGGATAGTTCGATTGGAGGGCTCTCGAGAAGTCAAACGGGAGATTGAACACTACAATCTGGAAGCCATTCTTGCCGTCGGTTTCCGGGTAAAATCCCCCCGTGGCACTCAGTTCCGCCGCTGGGCAAATACCCGCCTACAGGAATACCTCGTCAAGGGCTTCACGATGGACGACGAGCGGCTCAAGAATCCCGACATCTCAGGCAGCTCGGCCGTCCCAGACTACTTCGATGAGCTTCTCGCCCGTATTCAGGACATTCGGGCCAGCGAGCGACGTGTGTATCTCCGAGTCCGGGAAATCTTCGCCCTCGCCGCCGACTACGAGCCGTCGCGAAAAGATTCGGTCAAATTCTTCCAGATCATCCAGAACAAGCTCCACTTCGCCGCGACCGGCCACACCGCCGCAGAACTCATCGCCGAGCGCGCCGACGCTTCCCTGCCGAACATGGGGTTGACGGTCTGGAAGGGAGAGATCGTTCGCAAAGGCGATGTGACCGTGGCCAAGAACTACCTGCAGGAAGACGAAATCGACGAGCTGAACCGCATCGTCGTGATGTGGCTGGACTTTGCCTTCGACCAGGCAAAACGGCGCAAGCAGATCTTCCTGCAAGACTGGCAAACCAAGCTCGACGAATTTCTCAAGTTCAATGACCGCGATGTCCTCACCCACGGAGGTAAAGTGACCAAGAAAGATGCCGACGAGGCTGCCAAAACGCAATACGATCAATTCGCCGAACGAAGACGAATCTCGATGGAAGAACGAGGCGCTTCTGACTCCATCAAAACCCTCGAAGATCTCAGTAAGGAAGGAGATTCAAAGTGATGAAATTCACCGAAGCCCAACTCAAATCAGCCGGCGCCCATGGGGCGAATGATGAATTATAAATGATGAATGCTGAATTTGACATAAGCCAACGTAGTTTTGATTTCGCCGTGCGAATAGTGAAGCTCTGCCAATTTCTTGAAAAGCAGAGTGGTGTTCCTCGCACATTAGCCAACCAATTACTTCGCTCAGGGACTTCAATTGGAGCTAACATTGAAGAAGCTCAAGCAGGCCAGAGCAAAGCGGATTTCATCGCGAAAATGTCAATCTCACGGAAAGAAGCCCGAGAAACACTTTATTGGATCAAGCTCTTGGAGGCTACCGAGCTTGTAACTTCCGATAAAATTGAAGGTCTTAAAACCGAAGCCGATGAGGTCGTGCGTATACTCACAAGCATCGTCAAAACAGCCCAACAACGAAAATAATTCAGCATTCATGACTCAGCATTCAAAATTCAGCGAAGCTGCCCTAGAATCCGCCATCATCAGCCTCCTCGGCGAGCAAGGGTTCCCTCACGTACTGGGATCCGCGATCACGCGTGCTCCTGAAGAGGTCTTGATCAAGTCTGACTTGCGGTCCTTCCTCGCAAGAAAATACGCCGATGATGAGATTACGGCGGGTGAAATAGAATCTGTGATCAAGCAGCTGGATGCGTACTCGGCTGCCGACCTCTACGCCAGCAACAAGGCGATCATGAAGCTGGTGTGTGATGGTTTCCTGCTGAAGCGGGAGGATCGCAGCCAGAAGGACCTGTACGTCCAGCTGATAGATTACGCGGAGCTAGAGGCATTCTGGGAACCGAAGCCCGGTGAAGTGCCCTCCATCGTGGCTGAGGAGCCGGCAAAATTCCACGGTGGACTGAATATTTTCAAGATCGTCAACCAGCTGGAGATCGTCGGCCACGAGACACGCATTCCGGATGGCATTCTCTACATCAATGGCCTGCCGCTGGTGGTCTTTGAATTCAAGAGCGCGATCCGCGAAGAGGCGACGATTCACGATGCTTACGTGCAACTGGCCACCCGCTACGCCCGCGACATCCCCGAGCTGATGAAGTACCATGCCTTCTGCGTGATCTCTGATGGCGTGAATAACAAGGTTGGCAGCATCTTCGCCAAATACGATTTCTTCTATCCATGGCGCAAGGTCACAGGCGATGAAGTGATTGAAAAAGATGGCATCAACTCGCTGCACACGATGATCAATGGCCTGTTCGATAAACGCCGCTTGATCGATGTGATCCGCAACTTTGTCTACCTGCCCGATGTCTCACGCACCGAGGAAAAAATTGTCTGCCGCTACCCACAGTACTACGCCGCCCGCAAGCTGTTTGCCAACATAGCGGCTCACCGTAAACCTGAAGGTGATGGTAAGGGTGGCACCTACTTTGGCGCAACCGGCTGTGGCAAAAGCTTCACCATGCTCTTTCTGGCTCGGCTGCTGATGAAGAGCGTGGAGTTCTCCTCCCCTACCATCGTGCTCATCACCGACCGCACCGATCTCGATTCCCAGCTCTCTGACCAATTTTCTAATGCTAAAGGCTACATTGGCGACGCGGATATTGAGAGTGTGCAGAGCCGCAGTGACCTGAGAAAGAAACTCAAAGGCCGCAAGAGTGGCGGCGTATTTCTCACTACAGTTCATAAATTTAATGAAGATGCCGAGTTGCTCACCGATCGCTGCAACGTGATCTGTATTTCCGACGAGGCCCACCGCAGCCAGGTCAATCTCGACCAGAAGCTAACCATCACCGATAGCGAGGTGAAGAAATCCTATGGCTTTGCCTGGCACCTGCACAACTCCTTACCAAACGCGACCTACGTTGGCTTCACGGGCACCCCAATTGATGCCACTCTGGATGTGTTTGGCCAAGTGGTCGACTCCTATACCATGGCGGAGTCGGTGAAGGATGAGATCACCGTACGCCTGGTCTACGAAGGACGCGCCGCCAAAGTGCTGGCTGACAACTCGAAACTCAAGGAGATCGAAGCCTACTACCAGCGGTGCATGGAGGCTGGCTCTAGCGACTACGCTGTGGAGCAAAGCAAAAAGGTCATGGCGAGCATGAAGAGCATCCTCGGCGACAAAGATAGGCTGGCAGCACTGGCTAAGGATTTTGTCACCCACTACGAGACTCGTATCGAAGAGGGCTCCACCATTATGGGGAAAGCGATGTTCGTCAGCTCCAGCCGTGAGATTGCCTACGATTTCTACAAGGAAGTGATCAAACTCCGCCCAGAATGGGCAGAGGTGCGAGTCGCCGCCGAAGGCGTGGAACTGAGCGACCAGCAGAAGAAACAAATCAAACCGATGGAGCGCATCAAGATGGTGATGACTCGCGGCAAGGATGACACGAAGGAGCTCTACGATGTGCTCGGCTCCTCGGAATATCGCAAGATGCTCGACGGCCAATTTAAGAATCCACAGTCGAACTTTAAAATCGCCATCGTAGTGGACATGTGGCTGACCGGCTTTGATGTGCCATTCCTCGATACCATCTACATCGACAAACCCGTGCAGAAGCACAACTTGATCCAAACCATCTCCCGCGTGAACCGCAAGTTCGAAGGCAAAGACAAGGGGCTGGTGGTTGACTACTTCGGTATCAAGTCAGCCATGAATCAAGCGCTGGCTATGTATTCAAAAACGGATGCCACCAACTTCGAGGACGTTCAGCTCTCGATTACCGAAGTCCGCAACCACCTCGACCTACTGGCGAGGATGTTTCACGTATTCGACAGCACCGCGTATTTCGCTGGTGATGCCGTCGCCCAGCTAGACTGCCTCAACCGAGCCTCCGAGTTCGTCCAGCTCACCGACAAGATCGAACACCGCTTCATGCAACTAGTGAAGCGCCTGAAAGCCGCCTACGATGTCTGCTGTGGTGCGGAAGAAATCACCGAAGCAGAGCGCGACCAAATCCACTTCTACTTAGCGATCCGCTCGATCATTGCAAAGCTCACCAAAGGCGATGCTCCGGACACCGCCCAGATGAATGCCAAGGTGCGGGAAATGATAGACGAAGCCATCAAGAGCGACGGCGTTGAAGAGATCTTCAAGCTCGGCGATGACCAAGCCAGCCAGATCGACCTCTTTAATGAAGACTACCTCACCAAGATCTCCAATATCCAGCTGCCAAATACCAAGGCAAAGCTGCTCCAGCAACTTCTCAAAAAAGCGATCTCTGAGCTCAAAAAGGTGAACAAAATGAAGGGCGTGGATTTCTCCGAAAAATTCAATAAACTCGTCGAGAAATACAACGAGCGCAAAGAAAGCGAAGCCTGGACAGCTGAAGGCATCGACGACCTCGCAGAAGAGATGCTGGCAATGTTCCATGAGCTGGCCAAAGAATACAACCAAGGCGATATGCCAGATGGCATTGCCGATATGGAAGTGAAAGCCTTCTACGACATACTCAAGGCTCTAGCGATCAAATACAAGTTCGACTACCCAGAGGAAAAACTCATTCCTCTATCGGAGAAAGTAAAGTCCATCGTCGACGACAAAACCAAATACACCGACTGGAGCCAGCGCGCTGATATCAAGGCCGAGCTGAAAGTAGATCTCATCATGGCTCTAGCCGATAAGGGCTACCCACCAATGATCGACCGCGACGAAGTCTATAAAGAGATCTTTGAGCAGGCGGAGAATTTTAAGAAGTATCAGGAAAGCCGCTAGCCAGCCAAGTCGCATCACCATTCAGCCCTCAATATTCATCATTCGCCAAAGGCGGTAAATTCAGCGAGGCTGCCGCCGATCTCGACTAAATTTCACAAAAACGCCCTTCAACTTGTGAAAAAAAATGTTATCACAAAGGCATGCAATCTATTGAAAAAAAGACATCTGCAAGGATATACGGCAACCATAGGGGTTGGGCGTTTTCCAAGATTGACTTTTTAGATCTGGGCAGTGATGCCGACATACGCAAAGCTCTATCTGAATTGGCGGCAAAAGGAACCATTCGTAGGGTTTTGCGAGGGGTCTACGACTACCCACGCATCAGCAAGCTGCTCAACACAGAGATGGGGCCAGACCTTGATCAACTCGCACGCGCCCTGGCCCGCAGGTCTGGTTGGCGTATTCAGCCTTCAGAAAATACCGCACTCAATCTCCTAGGACTATCAAGCCAAGTTCCCGCGCAAAGCGTCTACCTCTCCGACGGACCCAGTAAAACGTATGAGATCGGAAATCTTGAGCTCACCTTCAAAAAAAGAACACTCAAAGAATCAGTATTCAAGCACAAGGAAAGTGAGCTGGTGGTTCAATCTCTCAAAGCATTAGGGCAAGCACGCATCGATGAAGAAATTCAGCAAAAGCTAGCGGCGAAGTGGTCGCCAATAATGTGGAAGAAAATCCTGCGTGACACCAAAACAGCCCCTGGCTGGGTCAGTGACCTCATCCTACAAATCTCAAAGCGCACAGAATCATGAACCGAGTGGCCGCATTTTCCGCGCAGGAACGCCATGAACTCTTCTCCATGACTGCGGCGCACATGGGTATAGGCTCAGTGGCTATTATCGAGAAAGATTTTTGGGTTTGCTGGACGCTGAAACAGCTCTTCGAGCACAACAAACTCTCCAAACTACTTATCTTTAAAGGCGGAACCAGTCTATCAAAAGTCTTTGGCTTGATCACTCGCTTCTCAGAAGACGTCGACCTCGTTCTTGATTGGAGACAAGTGACTCGGGACCATAACCCAATGGATGATCGCTCAAAGAGACAGCAAAGCAAGATCAACGAAACCCTCAACGACAACGCCATCACTTACATTGCTGAAACGATGATGCCATGGCTAAAGAAAGCGCTTGGCTCCCATTGTGAGCTAGATATCAAAGCTGATGAGAAAGATCAAGGTCACGTTGTACGGGTCAGATACCCCAAGATAGAAAACCCTATAGGCATACTACCATACATCCAACTTGAAATCGGCCCGTTAGCCTCATGGTTACCGCATTCGAAGCATAAGGTGACGCCATACGCAGCAGAGCATTTTCCGCAGCTATTTAATGAACCTCATAGCATGGTTCAGGCCATTGATGCAGAGCGCACTTTTTGGGAAAAAGCTACCATCCTTCATCAGGAAGCTAACCGCCCCGAAGACTCCCCTACCCCCACACGTTACTCACGCCACTATTACGATCTCTTTATGATGGCTGCCGATGCATCGCTAAAAGCGTCTGCATTAAGAAAGCTAGAGCTCCTTAATGATGTCGTGCTCTTTAAGAAGAAATTCTACCCGCGTAACTGGGCTAACTATGATGACGCCGTTACGGGGTCACTTAAACTCGTACCCCCGGTGCATGTCCTCACCGCCATGCAAAAAGATTATGACGCGATGCAAGAGATGATTTTCGGCGACTATCGACCTACTTTTGACGAAATTATTACATCGTTAGGAAAGCTAGAAACTGAGATCAACCATCCTTAAAACTCAGAGAATACCAACACAGCCCAATCTAACTAATTCATTATCAAACTTAAGCAGCTTACACAGAAATTACACAATATCACCCCATATTTGGGGCAAACTGGCACGACTGGCTCTTTCACTTGTCGCTAGAAATGAACCCTTCGTGCAACCTCAAACCCTTTAAATACGGGTAATTACAAGCTATGGCGGAGAGGCAAGGAATCGAACCAAGCAAAGACCATTACAGCCCTTCAACGGTTTTGAAAACCGCGGCGACCACCAGGCACACATCACTCTCCGGATAAGGTTAACGAATGTTAGCTTTATGAGGCACAGCGGCAAGATTAATTCCCGCTGCTGGTGAGAAAAGTTCAATTCGTCTAATCATTAGGTCTAATAACGCAGTTAGCTAGATAGCTTTCTCTCGCCCCTTTGGGGCTCATGTCATCTTGGGGCCTTACCCAGACCTGCGTTGGGCTTTCAGCCCTGTCTTGGTCTGGGCTGTAATTTCTCGGTCCTTTGGACCTATTTTTATAGCGAGCGATCCATCGTGATCGATGCCGATAAGTGGATGCACGCGGACGGGTTGGATTCCCCTATTAGCTAGAACCTCCAACTGGCTAGGCCATGCTACGGGCAAACTTAGTCGACTGTTAGGATTTCTGGCTAGCTCGATTTCAAACGTCTCGCTTTCTCTCGCCCCTTTGGGGCTCATGTTCTTTTGGGGCGTTTACCCAGACCTTCGTTGGGCTTTCAGCCCTGCCTTGGTCTGGGCTGTAGTTTCTCGGTCCTTCGGACCTATTTTTATGGCGAGCGATAGGTCGTGATCGATGCCGATAAGTGGATGAATGCGGACGAATAGAACTCGTCGCCGACTAGATTCGACAGCTGGCTAAATTCTCCTAACTAGATAAGATTTCTAGCTAGCTAGACTCCCCTACTGGCTAGAACTTCCAACTAGCTAGTCTTGACGAACTAGTTAATATTTCCAGCTGGTGAAATCTGCCAACCTGCTAGACTCAGCTAAGCAGTTAGGATTTCAGCTGAAGCTGGCTGCTAAATCTCTAGCTAGAACTGTCATTGTCTAGCTAGAATACCCTTCGTCGAAGCTGGCTTACTCTTCGAGTTCGCTGACTTTATCGAGGATCTTTTGGGCGATTTTTTTGTAGCCGTCGCTGCCTTTGGTTTTCAGCTCGTCTTCGGTGAGGTAGAATGGATCACCAACAATGAGCTTGATAGGATGGCGGCGCATGCGGCCAGAGCCACGAGGCAGCGCATCAAAGGCGCCAACGATTCTGATTGGCTGGATGAGTGCTTTTGAGCGCACGGCCACCATGCCGGTACCAGCTTGCGCTTCTTGGATTTTGCCATCTAATGTTCTCGCCCCCTCGGGAAAGATGACCACACGGTTGCCCTGTTTGAGCAGGCTGATCATTTTTTTCACGCTGCTGAGGTCGGCCTCACCCTGGCGCACCGGAAATGCATTCCAGCGCGGGTATAGCCAGGCACCCAGACCACGGAATAAAGTATGGCGAGCGACGTAATAATTTTCTTTATCGTAGGCGGCGGCGATGAATGGAGGGTCGAGAAAACTCTCGTGGTTACAGGCAATCAATACTGAACCGTCCTCTACCATCTTCTCCTTGTTGACAACACGGTAGGAGAAAAATGAACGAGAAAACGCACGAAAAAACCGTTGGCCTAACCAGTAAACAAGTTTCATGTCGATAAATGGGATGAGTTCTAATTTCTATCTAAAAAGCTCTGATCCAATCCTTGAGCTGTGAGAGCGGCAACGGCAGCTTCTATCACTTCCTCAAGAGTCATCTCTGAGCTATCAATCACAGTAGCACCATCGGCAACGATGAGCGGTGAAACTTTGCGTTTGGAATCTTGCGCGTCGCGCTTACCAACGGCATCCACTTCACCATCTGCGGCACGGCGCGCGGCGCGAACTTCTTCGCTGGCGTCGATGTAGAGCTTGTAAGGTGTATCAGGGAAAACCACTGAGCCGATATCGCGACCTTCCATGATCACGCTACCGTACTGTAGCAGGCCACGTTGTTTGGCTACGAGCAGCTCGCGAACTTCAACAATAGCGGCGATAGCGGAAACATTGGCATTCACCGCATCAGAGCGCAGCTCGCTTTCTAGCAGCTGGCCGTCCACCCACACTTCTGAGCTTCCTTGGTTGATTTTGCACTCGAAGTCAAAATCACTGAGCATGGCAACAACAGCAGCTGGATCGTTAGGAGAAACATTTTTCTGCAGAGCACCCCAGACGACGGCGCGATACATGGCGCCTGTGTTCACCATGTTTAATCCTAGCAATTTGGCTAACTTTTTGGCGACCGTGCTTTTTCCTGAGGCAGCTGGGCCGTCAATGGCTACTGCAATATGTTGTTGTCCGTTCATATCTATCAATTCGCTATAACTATTTCTAGCTAGTGGCTAGCTGGTCGCGCTTATCTTTAGCCGCTGCCAGCCACTGCTCTAATGCTGAGCGATCACCCCGCTCGAGCATTTCCAAAACACGATCTAACTCGTCTCGGCAATCCTGCAAAGGTGCCTTAAGAGCCAGTCTATTTTCCAATAAAATCTCTGCCCACATGCTGGCATCGCCAGAGGCGACACGTGTGGTATCACGCAAACCGGAGCCAGCTAGCTGACCGTCAGCTGGATTTTTTAAGCCAACCGTGGCACCTACTGAGGCAATCACATGTGGCATGTGGCTGACACGAGCAATCACTTCGTCGTGACATGACGCGCCGAGCTCGGAGCATCGACAGCCGAGTTTTTGCCAAAAATCTACCAGCTGGTCGACTTTGTCCTGAGCGACGCCTTCGTCGTTAGTGATGACACAGGCGGCGCCATCAAACAGATCGTGGCGCGATGCTTCCACACCTGCTTTTTCTGAGCCAGCCATCGGATGGCTGCCAATAAATTCTATCTGCGAGCCAGCCAGCAATGGTGGCAGAAGCTCGTGAGGGCATCCTTTCACGCTGCCCACATCGGTGAGCAGACAGGCCAGATCCGGCTGGATGGCTAAAATTTGCCCCAGCACGGTGGGCATGGCACCCACTGGTGTGGCGAGGATGATCAAGTCCGCCTCAGCAATGGCGGCGGCTAGATCTGTGGTGGCCCCGGCGATCCCTTTTGCCAATGCCTGATCTACCCCTTCTTGGCGACGCCCCCAGAGAGAAACTTTGGGGAAATACTTCGCCGCAGCTAGCGCGATTGACCCGCCTAGCAGCCCACAGCCGATAACTGAAACATGCCTCATCTTAATATCATAAAAAAGCCAGGTCTAAAAAGACCCGGCTGAAATCTTTGTAAATTACATTACCGCGAACTATGGTACGCGGAATTTGTGACCTGTATCCGGATCTTCTGGATCACGTACAAGCTTGCCGCTGCCGATACCACGCACATCTACAACGTTGTGTGTGTATGGGTTGAATACAAAACCATCTTTACCAGGAACTGGTGATGCGGTTGGATAGTTTGGCTTGGCGGTATTGTTGACTGGAGGAGCCGTCACTGGTGGCAGTGGATTACCCAACGGGCCAGCCAGCTGATCATTTGCTTGATCCTGCGGAGTTTGCAGAGTCTGCGTATTATCTGTGATTGTCTGTTGATTTGGGTCGTTTACACCCTGATCTACTGGCGCGCCGATTGGCTTGGTGCCCTCACGATAGTCACGAGGATATGGTGGGGTACATGCGGCGATCACGCTGCACGCCGCCACTGGCAAAAGCATTGATTTGACTGAAAAATTCATCTTGGGACCTATTATGTGATTGTCGCTGAATACAGCACACCGACAGCTTTCATGAGTTCCATGCTCAAGTCAAGCTAGTCTCAGAAATTCGTTCATATTTCTGTATATTTGATCTTTTCTTAACCAAACAAATCCAACTCAATGGGTTTATAATGGCAGCCGGACACGCGCGCAGATCTCACAAGTTTTGCCATCACAGCCACGCGCACTGCAGAATTCGCGACCGTAAAAAATGATCTGCAAGTGCAGTTTGTTCCACTTTTCCTCGGGAAATTGCCGTTTGAGGTCGCGCTCAACTTGCACCACATTTTTCCCTTCGGACAATTTCCACCGCTTGGCGAGCCGATGAATATGGGTATCTACAGGAAATGCGGGCACTCCAAATGCCTGCGCCATGACCACGGAAGCGGTTTTATGCCCCACCCCAGGCAGAGCCTCAAGGGCGGCAAAATCCTGTGGCACCTGACCGCCATGCTGCTCAACAAGTATCTTAGATAACTCAGAGATGGCTTTGGATTTGCGCGGCGACAGCCCACACGGGCGAATGATTTCTTTGATCGCCTCCACGTCAACGTTCTGCATTTCCTCTGGTGTGGATGCCAGCTGGAACAATGCCGGGGTGACAGTATTCACCCGCGCATCCGTACACTGAGCGGAAAGCAAAACCGCGATGAGCAAGGTGTATGGATCCTGGTGATCGAGAGGAATAGGTGTCTCCGGGTAGAGTTCCTCAAGTCGATGCAAAATAAAATCGGCACGTTCTTTCTTTTTCACAAAGCAAGAACGTGCCGATTATAAAAATTTGTCAATACTGCGTAGGCAGTTTCTTATTAGAATAAGCTGTCAGCTTATAGGCTGCGGCCATTGAGCGCTTTATTAGTCGGCTCATTTTGCGCGAGATGATGAAGGATACCATCATGCATCTTGCGGCAGTGTTTATATCCACGGCGGCCACGCAGGATGCGCTCGCTCTCTTCAAATGAACCCCACTCGAGAATCTTGATTTCCTCGTGCTTAGTGCCCCACTGATTCATGCGACCCATGCTAGGCTTGTAAATATCGATGGTATTGGTGCCAACTAGCGCTGAACCGTAGTCGTCTACGATGTACACATATGGTGAGCCTTTGATTTGAAATCTTGTCCCCAGCGGGTAAACTGACCAATCCGCCGCAGCACTGCGCTCGTTTTCGCCAAACTTCAGCTTACTTCCCGCGGCGCTCTTTTTGCCATAAGCAATGTGATCTGCCTCGTAATGAGAATAGGCCGTCATACGCACAAGACGCTTGTCGTGTTTGCCGGAGCTGTATGTTGGCATGCCATGTTTGTCTTTTGGTAGCACAGCGGCCTTAGAGAGAACCTTTGGGCTCACATCGGAACGACGAGTCATCTTGACGAGCTTAGCGTGCTCTTCATTGTCCAGGTCGAGAATTACCAACTGCTCACCGCAGCTTGTCATCACGCCCATGGCTAGTACTCCAAGTCCTTTGAAAATCGCTTTAGGAAAATTCATAATTAGTGTGTTACGGGGAGGCGAATTGTCGCAACCTGTTGAATGTAAACAAATAGCAACAAAACCTCACCCAAGTTCTACGTAATCCATAGCGACATGGCAACCCTTTTTTGGTGACCAATCACTTGCGAAATTTCAAACACCTGAGGTAACAGACACGTTTTGCTAGAGACAATTCTTTGCAAAAGTTTGTATTTTGAAATCGTACCAAACTGGTTCAGCTCTAGGGGAAAATAAATTTGCCCGAACTGTAACGGATCGACAAATATCCCGTCTACAAGTCGCGCAAATCGGCAAAATTGAGAGATAAATTTTGTATCATTTTACACATTATCTCGCCCGCTCACGGCAAAGTGATTTAACATGACCATGCAAAAAGTTTGATTTTAACGAGCAGACTACTTGACATTTACAGCTAAAAATGCATCTTGCGCCTGCGCTGCGACGGAAACGTAGTGAACCCAAGAAAAGATATGAAAAACGACATTCATCCACAATACAACAACGTAGCCTTCCAAGACATGACAACTGGAAAGCGCTTCATCACTCGCTCAACTGCAAAATCAGACAAAGTTGAAGAGATCGACGGTGTTGAGTACTACATCATCTCAGTTGGTGTAACATCTGATTCACACCCATTCTTCACTGGTCAGCGTACATTCGTTGATACAGCTGGTCGTATTGACAAGTTCCAGCAGCGTTTCGGTTCTGTACGTCGTGCAGGCAAGCCAAAGCTCAAAGCTTAATTGTCCGATCAAAAAAATTAATTTCCGAGAGCCCTTCCTTAACGAAGGGCTCTTTTATTTTCCCCTAGTTCCCCACTCCCCATGAAACGGCTCGTCAAGCGCCTCATCCTTCTATGCCTAGTCAGCGCAATCGCTTACTGTGGCTGGCAAGCATGGCACATTGACGCATTTGGCCACACTGACGACGGCACTTCAGCCGACTGTGCGATTGTTCTCGGCTCAGCCGCTTGGCACAACAAACCGTCACCAGTATTTATCGCCCGCCTTGACCACGCCATCGGGCTCTACCGCGACAAGCGGGTAAAAAAACTCATCCTCACTGGCGGCCGCGGCACCAATGCTCCATTTGCCGAATCTGAAGTGGCGCGCGACTACTGCCTAAAAGCCGGCATTCCAGCTGGCGACATCTTGATTGAAACCAAATCACGCACCACTCAGCAGAACCTTGAGCAAGCGAAAACGCTGATGGAGAAAAATGCTCTCAGAGACGCGCTCATAGTCAGCGACCCGTGGCACCTCAAGCGCGCCTGCCTGATGGCCAGCGACCTCAATATCCCCAACTCACAGTCCGCCACCACCAGCTCGCGCTACCAGTCGGCGGAAACCAAGGGCGATTTCATCTTTCGCGAGTTCTACCTGCTGCATCATTATTATTTAACGCGGGCATTTTAGCTCAACTGGCTGATTTAGCTGTCGCGAGACCTGTATTTGTGGTCAAATAGCTGCTTGTGACCCAGCGCGAAGCGATCATCTCTCTCAATATGTTGCCTGGCATCGGCCCAGTTCGCGTTCGCGCGCTCATGAGCCACTTTGGCAACGCCGCTAAAATCCTCAACTCATCAGCTAGCCAGCTCACCCAAGTGCAGGGCATTGGCCCACAACTCGGCAATCACATCGCCAGCTGGCAGGAGCAAATTGACCTCGAAAAAGAGCTCGAGGAAGCCGCACAGCGCGGCATTCAAATCATCACTCAGGATGACCCCAGCTACCCGCAACAGCTACTCTCCAGCCACGATCCACCGCTGGTTTTATATGTCTGGGGCGAGCTGAAGGAAATTCACCAGCACAGCATTGCCATCGTCGGCTCCAGGCGCACCACCATGTACGGCACCCAGCAGGCCAAAAAAATGGCCTTCCAGCTAGCTTCGGCAGGATTCACCATCGTCTCTGGACTAGCGCGCGGCATCGACACATCTGCCCACGAAGGCGCTGTAGCTGCTCAAGGACAAACCATCGCCATCATTGGCTCCGGCCTCGCCCAGCTTTACCCGCCGGAAAATATGGCGTTGGCAGAGAAAATTGCCCATGGCCACGGCGCGGTGATTTCAGAATTTCCGCTCCACACACCACCTAGCAAAAAATCATTCCCTATGCGCAACCGCATTGTCGCCAGCTGGGTTCAGGCACTCTTAGTCGCTGAATGTCCGAGCTGGTCGGGTGCGCGCATCACAGCCAATATGGCCAGCGACCTCGGCAAATCCATCTTTGCCATCCCAGGCCCCATCGATAGACCCAGCTCAGCTGGCTGCAACGAACTCATTCGCGAAGGCGCCACATTGGTCACCGACGGCCAAGATATCATCGATGACATGTCCATGCTACCCATCGACCTGAGCCGACTCAGCCAGCCAGCTGCAGCACAAGCAAGCGGCTCACAAAAAAATGCCGAAGCTAGCGATTCCGCAAGCTCAGCCCTCACCGCCACCATTGACGCGCTGAACGACGATGAAAAAAGCATCTACCAATGCCTGGCTGATGACGAACTCAGCATCGACCACCTCGTTGAAAAAACCCAGCTAAGCAGCTCACTGATTGCCAGCAGCTTGATCAAACTAGAAATCAAATCATTGATCAAAAAACTACCCGGCGGCCACTATCAAACAATCCGCTAATTCGACACCCATGTGAAAGTTAGCCAGCTAAAACCAATCACCACCATCATCTGCCAATCAGCTAACTTTGTCGAAAAAATGAAAAATTTTCTAGCAAAAATACATCCGCCTATAGGAAAGCCAAAAAATCGCCCACAATTACTCCACAACAAGCCTTTATTTGAAGACACGCTTGACCCAAAGATCAAGAAACGCTAATAAAAAAGGGCAGAGAGTCAAAAATATTTAGCATAAGTTTACAATTCTGGCACGGCGATTGCTAAACTAGATTCGACCAAATTACACTTACTGTGACATCATGAAAAAAATCGAAGCCATCATCAAACCATTTAAGCTTGAAGAAGTTAAGGAAGCCCTCGCAGAAGTGGGAGTACAGGGAATGACCGTTACCGAAGTCAAGGGTTTTGGGCGCCAGAAAGGCCATACCGAAATCTACCGCGGCAGCGAGTACACTGTAGACTTCCTTCCTAAAGTAAAAATCGAGATCATCATTGCCGACGAAGAAGCTGCTTCTGTAGCTGAGGCAGTTGTTAAGAGCGCCAACACAGGCAAAATCGGTGACGGTAAAGTATTCATCTCACCTGTTGAAGAAGCCATCCGCATCCGTACTGGCGAGACTGGTGACGATGCAGTTGCCGTCAACTAATACTTATTTCTCGCAAATAGATTTATGTGAACGCTCTCCAGCTAGCTGGAGGGCGTTTTTTATTTCCAGCTGGCAGTTACTTTTTTAACTCACACCAGCTGGAAAACCCCCTTAAATATCAAAAGCGATCACCATCTGGCGAACTACGGTATCAACCAGACCACGTAGATCATCGACGTCGGTAACAACATCACCAGCGCCGTAAAAACAAAATACGGTGCAGCGCGCGAGCTGACTACAATCGGCAACTCTGCCTGCGCATTCTTCACGCCAAAACGGCTCAATCCACTCGAATAGCTGAGATTGAAATCCTTCCAGCCAGTAACGCGACTCGTCGACAGCAAAG
The DNA here is from genome assembly GCF_016595495.1 of Persicirhabdus sediminis. Taxonomy (GTDB): domain Bacteria; phylum Verrucomicrobiota; class Verrucomicrobiia; order Verrucomicrobiales; family Akkermansiaceae; genus Persicirhabdus; species Persicirhabdus sediminis. The sequence goes on along the minus strand of NZ_JAENIM010000039.1, from coordinate 436,619 downwards.
GTAAACTTACACGCCATGAGCTCCTGAACGTAAGGGCTTTGCATGCGGTGCTCAAATGACTTAATCACCCATTCATCGAGAATGGTGCGCAGGCCAACCTCCAACTCAGCCGGACAATCCAGCAAGCGAGCTGCCGTCCGATCGCGGATGCAATCGATGTACCAAGACAAGGAGGCTTTGAAGATATCCTCTTTGTTACGGAAAAGTAAATAAACGGCTGGCCTAGACATCTCTGCAGCTTCAGCCAAATCCGTCATTGTGGTTCGCTTGTAACCGTGACGGATGAAGACGTCTATCGCCGACTCCAATACCTTCTTTCGTTTGTCTTCCTGCTGCATGATTTCCTGCACCATGGCAAATATTTTTCACAATGCAAGAATTTGAACTGACAATTTGACAAATTTTGTCAGGGTGTAATATTGCGCGCGCCACACCATTGCAAGATCGCCAATAGGCACTAAATTAACTCAATCTTAGGATTGCCAACTAAATGAAATACACACCATTCAACTCAACAGCCCTATTGATCACTTGCGGGCTGAGCTTGAGCACACTGAGCTCTTGTAAAAAAGATTCCCCAGTCGTCAGGGATAATAAACCGCGACTGGTGAAAGCCTTTTCCCTAGATAGCCAAGGGCTTAGTAGACAAATTGAATTTGCTGGGCAAATCGAGCCGGTTTACGAGAGCCGCAAGGCATTTGAGGTACCAGGCCGCATCATCCGCACCCACGTGCGCGACGGTGAAACCATCACCAAAGGACAGCTACTTGCAGAGCTGGACCCACGTGACTACGAGGCCGATCTAGAATCCGCCACCGCGGTTTATGAGTCAGCCATCAGCGTGGTCAACCGCATCAAGACCATCAATGAACGCCAATCTGGCGCCATTTCTAAACAAGAACTCGAGCTGGCACAGCGAGATGTGCGCACCGCCACCGCCGCTATGCACCGCGCGCAAAAGGCGCTCGACGATACCAAGATGTACGCCGACTTTTCCGGCAAAGTAGCCAAAGTGCTCACTGATGACTTTGCCAACGTGGCAGCCAAGCAGGACGTCCTGATCATTCAGGATGACTCTGAGCTGGTGATTGCCATCGAGGTTCCTGAGTCCGCATTGATGATTCCTATTGAGGGAAATACCGCCGCTGAAAAGGTCAACAATAGCCAGCCGCGTATGGTCATGAGCAATCTGCCAGACTTGTCCATCCCGCTGGTATTCCGTGAAGCCAGCACCTCCCCAGATCCAGCCACCCGCACCTACACGATCAGGCTGCAATTCACTCCAGAAAATGGATCTCCAGTGAAATCAGGCATGACTGCCAAGGTGATCGCCAATATTCCACCAAGCAAACTGCTTAAAACAGCTGGATTCGGCGTGCCAAGCTCTGCGGTATTTTTCAATAACGACGGCGCAGCTAATGTATGGAAAATCACTGAGGACATGAAAGTCAGCTCAGTTACCGTCACATTGGGAGCCGCTGACAGCGGACTCATTGCCATTGAAGGCGACCTCAAACAAGGCGACCTGCTTGCCACCACCGGCACTGGATTTTTAACCGAAAATCAGTCGGTGAGAATTTGGCAAAACAAAACTGAGCTCAACACCCTGAAGCAATGAATATTGCCGATTTTTGCATCAAACGCAAAGTACTGACGCTGGTTCTCACCTTCGTCATGCTAATTGGCGGCTATGTCAGTTTTCAAGACATGAGCCGTCTGGAGGATCCAGAATTCACCATCAAGCAGGCGCTTGTCATCACCCCCTACCCTGGAGCCTCAGCTGGCGAAGTACAGGAGGAGGTCACTGACAGACTAGAAACAGCGCTGCAGCAGATGGCTCAGCTCAAAGAGATTGAAAGTAAATCTGAGCGCGGACTTTCCACCATCACGGTCCACATTAAAGACCAGTACAAACAAGACGACCTCAAACAGGTCTGGGATGAACTGCGCAATAAAGTCTCAGACGCGCAGTCACAGCTGCCCCCTGGAGCCGCTGGCTCCATTGTACAAGACGACTTTGGTGACGTTTACGGTGTCTACTTTGTTCTCTACGGTGATGATTATTCCTACGCCGAACTCAAAGAAGTCGCCGATATGCTGCGCAAGGAGCTTCTACTGGTTGATGATGTCGCCAAAATCGACATCCACGGTAACATTTCCGAAGCCATTTACATCGAGCCAAAATGGGCAGTGATGGCCAAGATTGGCCTCTCTACTGACCAGATCATTGCACGTCTTAGCCAGCAAAACCTCGTACGCAATTCTGGCCGCATTCAAGTCAACTCCGAGTACATTGCCATCGATCCTACTGGAGAGATCAGCAGCGTGGCTGATTTTGAAACGCTGACATTTTCCAGCAATGGTCGCCAGTTTCGACTGCGCGACATCGCCCACATCCGTCGTGGCTACGTCGACCCACCAAGTGAAATGGTGCGTTACAATGGCCACAGAGGGGTCGCCATCGGCATCTCTACGGTAACTGGCGGCAACGTCGTCCACATGGGCGAAGCGATTGACGAAAGACTCGATGAGCTACGTGCAGACATTCCACTGGGCATGGAGCTGGGAACGATTTCCCACCAAGCCTCCTCAGTAACCACGGCGATTTCAGGTTTCACCGAAAGTCTCATCCTCGCGCTGGTGATTGTAATTGCCGTGTTGATGTTATTCATGGGACTGCGCAGTGGACTCCTCATTGGTTTCATTCTGGTCCTCACCATCATGGGCAGCTTCATCGTGCTCGAGCCACTCGGCGTCGCCCTAGAACGTATTTCACTGGGCGCGCTCATCATTGCTCTGGGTATGCTGGTGGATAATGCCATCGTTGTTGTCGACGGCATCTTAGTGGGCATGAAACGTGGCCGCAGCGCCTATCAATCAGCTATTGATACCGTCAAACAATCCGCCACCCCACTGCTTGGCGCTACCGCTATTGCTATTTTCGCCTTCGCTGCGATCGGCACCACCGACAACAATGCGGGTGAATTCTGCCGCTCACTCTTCACCGTGATCTGCGTTTCACTTTCCCTCAGCTGGGTCACCGCGATCACCGTCACGCCGCTCTTGGCCGTCATGTTCTTTGGCAAAAAGAAAGAGGCTAAAGAAGGTGACAAAGAAGAAGCTGAGCCATTCAGCAATGGATTCTACAAACTCTACAAGGGATTGCTCAAACTTTGCATTCGCTTCAAATTTGTCACCGCTGGCCTCGCCTTTGCAGCCTTTGTGGTTGCCCTCATAGGCTTTGGCTCAGTCAAACAATCCTTCTTCCCGCCATCAACCAGACCTCAGTACATGGTGGACTTCTGGTTACCCCAAGGCACCCATATCAACGAGACCAGCAAGCAGGTCACTGAGGCCGAAAAATGGCTCATGGAGCAAGAAGGCGTCACCAACGTCAGCTCAGTGATTGGCCAAGGTGCGCTGCGCTTCATGCTCAGCTATGCGCCAGAAATGCCTAATACCTCCTACGCGCAGATCTTTGTCGACGTCGAGGATAGTGACTACATCACCGACCTCATCGAACGTGGCGATGCGCATTTCCTCGAGAAATTCCCCGATGCCCATGCCTTCGGCGTGCGCTTTGAGCTGGGACCTGGTGGCAAAGGAAAAATCCAAGCACAGTTTTCTGGCTCCGACCCTAACGTTCTCAGAGACCTCGCCCAACAAGCATCCGCGGTGTTTGAAGCGCACCCAAACAGCAAAGCCATCTACACAGACTGGCGCGAGCGAGTCAAACTACTGCGACCGCAACTGGCTGACGAACGCGCCATCTTGCTAGGCATTGATAAAAAAGAAATCGCCAGCGCTATCAAAGCTAGTTTCGAAGGCCAGCAAGTTGGCATCTACCGCGAGGGAGACCTGCTTCTGCCTATCGTCATCCAAGCTGAAGCTGATGATAGATCGCGCGCCAGCCAGCTAGAGCAAGTGCACATCTGGAGCCCAGTAGCTAACCAACGCATCCCGCTCAGCCAAGTCATCAGCGGCATGGAAATCGTCCACGACGATGAAATCATGATGCGCCTCGATCGCAAGCAGGTCATTACTGCATTCTGCGACCCGATTGACGGCACCGCTAACAGTCTACTGATGGAGCTCAAAGAAGACGTCGAAGCCATCCCGCTGCCGGACGGCTACACATTGAGCTGGCAAGGTGAATATAAAGATTCCAGAGAAGCTCAAGAGAGTCTCGCACAAGGTATCCCAATGTTCTTCCTGCTGATGATTTTGACCACCGTGGCGCTGTTCAACTCCGTGAGACAACCGCTTGTCATCTGGCTGTGTGTGCCGCTCTCATTGATTGGTGTGGCTGCTGGCCTGCTGATCTTCGACGAGCCATTCAGCTTCATGGCGATTCTTGGATTCCTCAGCCTATCAGGCATGTTGATCAAAAATGCCATCGTTATGCTAGACGAGCTCAATGCTCAGCTAGAAAAAGGATCTGACCGCTACGATGCCATCATCAATTCAGCTGCGAGCCGTCTCCTCCCAGTAGCCATGGCGGCATCTACCACAGCCCTCGGCATGCTGCCATTGTTCTTTGATAGCTTCTTTGCCTCCATGGCGGTAACTATCGTCTTTGGTCTGCTAGTAGCTACCGTCCTAACTACCGTACTGGTGCCAGTATTCTACGCAATTCTCTACCGCGTTAGAAGACCTCGCTAGATTGGACTGATAAAACTCTATAAACAAAAGCGCCCTATCCATGATCCATGGATAGGGCGCTTATTTTTTAAAGTGGATTACTCAACTACAGTGAGCGCGCTGAACTCTCTGACAGAAACCCATTTGCCAGTATATCCATAGGCCCCAACAATACTGAGGCGGATATAACGCACACTTTGCGGCTCCACAAGATCCAGGATAGGTGACGCCTCTTGGTTCCCAGAGCGATCTAAGATCAAGTTATAATCACCACCATCAGCGCTGCCCTCAACGGTATATTGATAGGCGCGATTGAGATAGGCATCAAACTCAAATCCAGCTAGCTGGTATGCTTGACCAAGGTCGAGCTCAACTACTGGATAGCGCATCTCAATGGACCAGCGGTTATCATCATCACCAGAGATGCCATCAATCATCTTAGTCACAGGATTGCCATCCTGCTCGCCTGAGAAAGATAGAATGCTAGCTGATATAGTAACATTGCCATCGAGCGGCGCAGTTGTTGCCGCAACGACTAGCGAATCGCTAGAACCCCCAGCGTTAACCGCTGAAATGCGGAACTCATAGGCTGTTGACGCGTCCAAGCCACCAATCTCTAACGCTGTCGAATCTGCCTCGATCGTAGCCAGCTCACTCCAGCTGCCAGCTGGTTCACGATACTCAACGAGATAAGAAGATTCATTATCAGCTAGATCATTCCAGCTGAGCGCGATAGATGCATTTGAAACCACCGTGGCAGCTAGCTCGCTAGGAGCAACTGGCGCAAATGGCACACTTTCCTCAATCTCGCTCAGGTATTCACCCTGGATGATAGAAAATCCATGCACTGAAGTTTCCCAAGCAACACGCAAACGGTCACTACCGTTGCCTTCTTTGTGAAGTGCCTCAATATAATAAGACTGTCCAGCTTCGAGGTAAATGTAAGCTGATTTCTGGCTAGCAAACTTAGTCCACTGGTTATTTTTCGTCCAGCCATTGAGATAGGCGATGAGCTCCGCATTCGCAGGATCTTCATCTGTACTCAACCACAACTGAGCATGATCGTCTGCTACCATAGAGAATTGGTAGTAACCACTAACTGGTGGAACAAGGTGACCATAAACTCGCTGACCATAATAATCAGAGATATTACTTGGCGCTTCAAACTTAGTCAGCGCGGTCATTTCGTCAGGTTCATTTGGATAGGCATCCAAGCTAGTTAGATCCGCAACTGAGCTACCTTGCACATCATGCCAAACATCACGGGCAATTTTCCCCTGACCAGAGCCAGCTGGAAACGCCTGCTTGTTAGCAACAGCCAACTCAATGTCTGTGGTGACAACGTTGCCGTATGGGTCAGAAATTTTCACGCTCACTGCAATCAACTCAGGCGCGCCCAACAGCGACAGATCAACAATGCGAATTTCACCCGAATTTGGGTCAATTGCCACCGCACCATTGAGGTCGTTGATCAGCTCAAACTGGTAATCTACCCCAGCCGTTCCACCAACTACAGTCACCGTACCTACTACATCACCGGAGTTTCCTGATAGGTCCAAGCTGCCAGATGCTAGAGAACCACCACTAGGAGGCGCAACATCAGGAGCCAACACTTCAATGGTGAAGCTGGACACGTTTTCACTGCCCATATTATCAATCACAGACAGACTAACTAAGTACTCACCTGGCTGGCTGAATGACTGAGCTGGATTAGCAGCCGAAAGCGTACGCCCATCGCCAAGGTTCCATGAATAAGAGGAAATTTCGCCATCACTATCGTAGCTCCCTGCTGATGAGAACTGAATGGTCTCCCCTACTACGGCCTCATACTTGTCTGCTGAGGCCACCGCGATTGGTTTGTTATTTAGGCTAGCAATGCCAATGGCACTTTCTGGGTTCCCTGCATAGAGCAGGTAGGTTTTACCGTCAACATCTGTGAACACGTTAGGGTCACGCAAAGCATTGACGTTAGTCTCAGCGCCATTCTTCGAATAAGCAGCTGTGAGGTCAGATCCCTCCCAACTAAATTCAGGATAGAGAACACGCTCATGCACCCAAGCGTCGTCGGTGACATCTGTCGTCCAGCTATCATAATCACCACTGCTCATGTCCATAGTGGTTTTGTAAATGCTCTCTGGCTTCTCGCCGCGGCAGGTATAATAGACTTCCAAAGTCGTGCCGTCATTCAGCAAACGCGTCGCAAAATGTCGTGGAGCTCCAGTACGCGGCGCGTTTTGGTTGTACACGCCCTTGTTGCCATTAAATCCAGCATAACCACGTTCTGCAGTTAGTCCGTTAGCTGCATAGTTGGCCATTAGGTTTTCCCAGATAGGATTACCGCCACCAGAAACTACACCGTCGTTACTAGCAGTTGTTGTTGAGCTATTCCCAGCCCATTTGATGTGGCTCCATGCGGACTCCCAAGGGGTACTATCAGTGCTAGGCCCTTTCCAAATCGGACCGTAGTTGGTAAATGCATACCAATTGTTATTGTGTTGGAAGGTCCTATAATACGCATTACCCAATGGCTGCATCTTCACACCATGACCAGCCTCACCACTAACTGCTGAGCTCTTTACTTCGTCACCGCCATTGAAATTCAAACCTGTCGCTGAAGTAGCCACATGCGTCACTTGCACACCGGTATCAAACCATGAATCACCATTTACCTGACTATTAGTGGATTTCCCAGTATGGAAAAACATCAAAAACTGTTGATTTTCATCATCAACGATGACGTCAGGACTACTGATATGATTGTTACTAATCTGCTTCCCATTGGTGAATACAATAGATGAACCTCCGAGGTCTAGCACACCATCACCGTCAGCTTCATCATTGATGCCCACGTTATAAAGCGTATAGGGACCAGTCACCTCCGCTGCCCACGCCATGCGAATATAGCTACCGCTGTGGTCACCAAAATATAGGTAATATTTTGCGCTAGGATCCGGACGATCAGCCAATGGAAGCCAATCTGGAACACGAACCAAACTTGGCCCGTTAATGCTGTGACCATCATCAGAGGCATCGACGACATCAAATGTAGCCTGACTAATAATAGGCTGATTACCATTCAATCGCACCACCTCGGTAGGACTATCTCCAACTTTATACGCCTGAGCGTGAATTATTCCGGGGCTTATGAGCACGCCAGCGCATACACTGGCCCAGCTAATTGACGGCATGCCTATGCCTTTCGTTATTTTATTCATTAAGTGTGTGTTAATTGTGTGTTTAACTATCTAGCCATTAAAAAATTTCACCTCAATCATAAAGACATACAACCAATTGTTTAATCGAGTAAGCCGAGAAAATTTCCCAACAATTTATAGATTAGCTCGTTCTATCAAACTACACGCACGTCCCCTTGATGAGATATTGAGTGAAAAAAATCGCCCCGCTAGCAAACAACTAACGAGGCGACCTTCAGAGAAGTAACTGCTACTACTTACTCGTCGTCGTATTTCATTTCCACACGGATGAAAAGTTTGTCGTAATCTCCAACTGGAATCACTAACTCATTGCTAGGAGGTACTGGCGCAATATCCCCTCTATAGAGATCCCAATTCTCTAAGTCACTAGACTGATAGATAGAGTAGAGTACACCAGCTTCTGTTGGCCAAGAAATGGTCAGATTACCGTTCTCAGATTTACTTAGATCGATCTCGTAATTAGGTGGAACTTCAATCGGAGCACGCTCCACATTGACATTCACCGTGACGGTATCTTCGCCTCCATTAGAATCACTCGCTTTTACTTCAAAACTATCTGAACCATAAAAACCTGTATTCGGAGTATAGCGCACTGTCTTTGTTGTTCCTGTACCAGAAACTAGGCTTGAGTTACCATTGCTAGCTGACGACACAATGCTCCATGAGATGGCGTCACCATCAGCATCCGTTGCATGCAATTTTAGGCTGAAGGCAGTTGGGTTAGAGTCTTGGCTCATATTGACGGTAACAGAATCACCTTCTGTAATCACCGGAGCTGAATTAGACGCCGCGGTAACCACTACTTGCACGGTATCAACAGCAGAGGTGCTACCTAAATTATCCGTCACTACCAGTTCGACATTGTATGTTCCTGGTGCAGAGAAACTACGACTCCTATTTTTACCGCTAGCAGTCCTGCCATCATCTAGATCCCAGTTATAGTTAGTTAGGCTCCCATCAGTATCGTAAGAAGCATTAGCACTAAAGCTGATTGATTCACCCACTTCGGCAGTTTGCACACTAGCAGAAGCTATCGCCACAGGTTTATTGTTGATACTAGCAATGCCAATCGCACTTTCTGGATTACCACTATAAAGCAGGTAACTTTTGCCATCAGTATCGGTAAAGACATACGGGTCGCGCAGCGCATTGACATCGGTCTCTGCTCCATTAAGCGAATATGCAGGGGTGAGATCAGAACCCTCCCAGCTATACTCAGGGTACAAGATTCTTTCATGTACCCATGCATCCCCTGTCACATCAGTCGTCCAGCTATCATAGTCACCTGAACTCATGTCCATGGTGGTTTTGTAAATACTCTCTGGCATCTCACCACGGCAGGTATAATAAACTTCTAAAGTCGTGCCGTCATTGAGCAAGCGAGTGGCAAAGTGACGCGGCGCACCTGTTCGAGGAGCATTCTGGTTAGCAAAACCTTTGTTACCATTGAAACCAGCGTAACCACGTTCATCAGTCAGCCCGTTAGCAGCGTAGTTAGCCATCAAGTTATCCCAAATAGGATTGCCGCCACCAGTCAACTCACCATTACCGCTAGATGAAGTCGTTGCATTATTTCCCGCCCAAGCCACATGGTCCCATAACACATCCCAAGGATCAGAATCAGTACTAGGTCCTTTCCAAATTGGTCCGTAGTTAGTGAATGCGTACCAGTTATTGTTATGCTTAAAGCTGCGGAAGTAGGCATTACCTATCAATTTTGGCTGAGTGGTAAAATTCAACCCGTCGGTCGACACCGCACAAACGGTTTGCTGATTCCCTGTATCAAACCACGAATCCGTGCTGTCTGTCGCACTAAAGTTAGACTTCTTCTTAATATGAAAAAACATAATAATGCGCCCATCTTCCACCATCACATCAGGGGAAGAAATATGGTCACTATTAATGGTATTCGAGGCATTCTTAAATACAGTATTCACCGCAGACAAACCTAACACACCGTCATTATCTGCGTTGTAAAGTGTGTACGGGCCCGTGATGTCGGCAGCCCATGCCAAGCGAATGTAGCTACCACTATGGTCACCAAAATACAGGTAATACTTAGCTGATGGATCTAACCTATCCTCTTCCGCAATCCAATCTGGGATGCGAATCATGCTCGGCCCATTAATGCTGTGGCCATCATCACTTGTCACATCTTTAAAATTTTCTGCACTAATAATCGGCTGACCATCGTTCAGTCGCACCACCTCTGTTTCAAAAGCGTCAATCGAATGCGTTCCTTGTGCATAGAGCGCTGGCGATGCCAGACCTACCCCCATCGACAATGCGAACAAACCTGCTCCTCTCTTATTTAGCATTGTGAAATTCATATTGAGATAAATTTTGATAAATGAAAATCACCAGAGCAAACATAATCGACTTACCCCAAATCTATAAGGGTCAAATCGCATGACACAAATAGGACGCTAAATGCGTTGAGTTTGTCGACTTAATCCAATAAACACGGTGTAAAAAAAATTGTCTTTCCTGATAGATCGCTGTTTCAATAATGAACCAGACGAGCAAGAAATGCAGATTTTGCCCACATCCAACGCCAAAACTGGGTCAAATCAGCCACAAAACTAACAGCCCAAAAGGCCAAAAAAATCGCCCTGAGCTGCGCGGCTCAGAGCGGAATGAATTATCGGAGAGTACACCCCAATTGGCTAGGGCATGCTCGCCTCCACGCGGATGAAAACTTTATCCTCATCTTGTAGGTCAAACTCTATCTGGTTCACAGGCACCGTTGGCTCAATATCCTCAGCCACCAGCTGCCAATTTAACAAGTCAGTCGATTTATAAATGGCATAAAATCTATCGTGTATGCTTGGCCAGCTGACGGTTACCTTCTTACCGTCGTCAATCTGTGACTGTACAAAAAACACCGCGCTAGAAGCCTTAGCCTGCATACCTAAAATATACTCATCTTCGTTAGTATAACCATTGCCGTTATTATCCAGCTGACCATCCGCAGCGTTAAGGTCTGAGCCATTTGCCAACTCCCAGCTATCAGGCATGATATCTCCATCACTATGCTGCACTGAGCTGTTGACCGTCACATTGACCACAAGCGAGTTTTCTCCACCAAGGTCATCTATCACTGTGAGCATAACAGGATACACACCAGCCAGCTGGAACGCATGGGTGTGGGCAATACGCTGTGAAGGCCGACTTGCATCCGCAAAATCCCATTGATAGCTGACAATAGAGCCATCGGTATCGTAGGACTCGCTAGCATCAAAATAGACCAATTCTCCGCCCTCCACTTCTAACGAGCTGATAGTTGCCACAGCAACCGGTTTGTTATTTAAGCTCGCAATGCCAATGCCCTCTTCCGGCCCAGCTGAGTATAACAGGTAAGTTTTACCGTCGACGTCAGTGAACACATCGGGGTCGCGAATAGCGCGCTTGTTAGCTTCACCACCATTTTTGGAATACGCCAGCGAGCGTATCGCCCCCTCCCATTCCTCTTCTGGAAAAAGAACGCGCTCGTGCACCCAGCTATCGCCAGTGACATCAGTCGTCCAGCTGGTGTAATCACCAGTGCTCATGTCCATCGTCGTTTTATAAACGCTTTCAGGTTTTTCACCGCGGCAGGTATAATAAACCTCAAGAGTCACGCCATCATTGAGCTGGCGCGTGGCAAAGTGGCGCGGAGCTCCGGTACGTGGCGCATTCTGATTATAAAGCCCGCTATCCCCACTAAATCCAGCGTAACCGCGCTCGGTCGTTAGTCCGTTGATTAGATAATTGTTATAAAGGTTCATCCACACAGGGTTTCCTCCGCCAGTCACTTGCGCATCGGCAGTGCTGCCAGTTGTACCTGAATTGATCGCCCATTTTTCATGCTCCCAGGCTGCTGACCAAATCCCTTCAGCTGGCGCCTTCCATATTGGCCCGTAGTTAGTGAATGCATGATAGTGGCCATTAGGGTCTGTGAAAACACGCATGTAGGCATTTGCTAGACGCTGCGCCTTGATTCCGTGCCCAGGCTCGCCATCACCATAGGTGTCCGACTCCACATCATCGCCACCATTGAAATTCAGCCCCGTGCGCGATGTCGCCACCCAGCTAGTTTGTCCACCAGTATTAAAATAGTTATTGCCTAACGCCGATTCATCACCAGTACTCGAATTGACATGAAAAAATAACAACAACTGCTCGTTTTCCTCATCCACGATCACATCAGGACTAGCGCAATCGCTAGCCTTCAGCTGGTTATCATCAACTAAGTCAATGTTGCTATTAACGTCCAGCACACCGTAACCAGGATAACCATCATCATCGCCAGCTTCATTATTAAATAATGTATAGGGGCCCTCAATGTTAGCCGCCCAAGCCATGCGTATGCTACGACCATAGTGACCGGCGAAATACAGATAATACTCGGCTGTTGGATCCGCCTTCTCATCATCAGCCAGCCAGCTCGGCACACGAATCAAGCTAGGTCCATTGATGTTATAGCCACCCACATGTTTCCCTGCATCAGTATTGTCAACTTCTAACCCAGCAGCCGTAAAGGTAGCTCGCGAGATGATAGGCTGCCCATTATTCAGCCGCACTACCTCAGTTTCGAAATCACCAATTTTATAACTAGCCTGTGACCATGCTGATGGCGATAAACACACTAATCCCAAAACCAATATGATTGATTTTTTCGAAACTATTTCAATATCCCAAAACCGCATAAACAGTCGCATGATCATGATTCTGCGCTGGTCGCGCAACTCTAACTCCCCAGCTAATCCTGCTACTTGTTTGATTTCAAACACTAGCAAATCACTGCAGGCGGCTTACTTAGTAGACTCACGTGCAAATCTATCACACATTATCCATCCTACAAATAAGGGCAAAAAAAATGGACGCCTGCAAAATATGCAGACGCCCAAAGGTAAATTTATAACAAAAACTTATTTTCCGCTACCTAACCACTTATATGTCACGCCAGCTAGAATTGCACCGATCACTGGAGCCACCCAGAACATCCATACTTGAGCCAGCGGCTGGCCACCCACAAACAATGCCTGTGATAGACTGCGAGCTGGGTTTACTGAAGTATTTGTCACCGGAATGCTGATCAAGTGGATCAAGGTGAGCCCGAGGCCAATAGCAATAGGCGCCAGCCCAGCTGGAGCACGCTCGTCAGTAGCACCCAAAATGATAATCAGGAACATAAAGGTCATCACCACCTCAGTAATGAAGGCAGAGGTTAAATTATAACCATGTGGAGAAAAGTCGCCGTAACCATTAGAAGCAAAGGCACCTGCTGATTTTGGATCGATGGCAAATCCGTCTTGGCCAGAGCAGATCAGATAGAGCACACCCGCACCGGCAATACCACCGAGCACCTGTGACACGATGTATGGCAACAGGTCTTTAGCTGGGAATCGACCACCAATTAACAAACCAACGGAAACCGCTGGATTTAGGTGACAGCCAGAAATGTGACCAATCGCAAAGGCCATTGTTAGCACGGTGAGACCGAAGGCAAAAGCCACGCCCATATAACCAATGCCAAGTTCAGGAATTCCTGCGGCAAGCATGGCGCTTCCGCACCCCCCAAGCACCAACCAAAAGGTGCCAATAAATTCTGCAGCGAGTTTTTTCATAGATGTTTGTATATTGTTCGTGATTCCAGCTATACGTTTGCTAGAGATAACATTATCTAATGACAAAAATATTTAAAATCAAGACATGATTCTTCTTCACAGCGAGGAGATAAGCGTGCATCTTGCGCGGCATGTCTTGGACAGAATATAATCAATCAATCATTCGCTACCCAGAATTGGGTTTCTCCATCGACACTTCTCTCATGGATATCCCTGCGGATTACGCAGCTGGGCTCGAACTAGACAAAGCATTTGCAGGTATCAAAGCCATCGAAAAAGGTGACATCTGCAACCCAGACGAAGGCCGCATGGTTGGCCACTACTGGCTGCGCAATGCAGAGCTGGCACCTACTGCTGAGCTCAAGGCCGACATCACAGGCCCACTCGCAGACCTCAAAGCCTTCGCAGCTAAAGTGCTCGCTGGTGAGATCGTCGCAGAAAATGGTGAGAAGTTCGAAAACCTGCTTGTTATCGGCATCGGTGGTTCCGCTCTCGGACCTCAGCTGGTCTACGATGCACTCGGTGCAAAATCACCACTGAAGACATTCTTCTTCGACAATACAGACCCAGCTGGCATCGATACTACCGTTGCTAAAATCGGCTGTGGACTCAGCAAAACTCTATCACTTGTTGTTTCTAAGTCTGGCGGTACTGCTGAGACTCGCAACGCCATGCTCGAAGCCAAAGCCGCCTATGAGGCAGCTGGCTGCGACTTCGGCAAGCACACCGTAGCTATCACTGGCATCGGCTCTAAGCTCGACGACTACTCCAAGGCAAATGGCTTCATCGCCATGTTCCCAATGGATGACTGGGTCGGCGGTCGTACTTCTGTGATGTCTACTGTTGGTCTTGTACCAGCTGCGCTTCAGGGCATCGACATCGACGAATTCCTTCAAGGTGCTGCCGACATGGACGCACTCACTCGCGTAGACGACTTCGCTAAAAACGCCGGCATCCAGCTGGCTGCAGCATGGCACCACGCTGGCAACGGCAAAGGTGAAAAGGACATGGTTGTTCTGCCATACAAAGATTCACTCGTTCTCTTCTCCAAGTACCTCCAACAGCTTGTTATGGAGTCACTCGGTAAAGAGCTCGACCTCGACGGCAACGTTGTCCATCAGGGCATCGCCGTATACGGTAACAAAGGATCCACTGACCAACACGCCTACGTTCAGCAGCTGCGTGACGGTGTGCACAACTTCTTTGTCACCTTCATCGAAGTACGCGAAGGCCGCGACGGTCAGAGCATCAAAGTAGAAGACGACTTCACATCAGCTGATTACCTGCAAGGCTTCCTCCGCGGAACTCGTAAAGCACTCTATCAGTCAGATCGCAAGTCTATCACCATCTCTATCGACAAGGTGACACCACGCAGCCTCGGCGCCCTCATCGCTCTCTTCGAGCGTGCGGTTTCTTACTACGCGCTACTGGTAAACATCAACGCCTATCACCAGCCAGGTGTAGAAGCAGGTAAAAAAGCAGCCGGTGATTTCCTCACTCTGCTCAACAAAGTACGCGAATCTCTCAGCGCAGACGCACAGTCAGCTGAGCAAATCGCAGCTACTCTGGGCGACGACATCGAAGACGTCTACCACTGCCTCAGCCACCTCGCTGCTAACGGACAAGCCAAACTCAACGCCGGAGCTACTCCAGCTGAAGACAGCTTCGCCGTCTAATTCATCTAGCTATCTGGAAATTTCTCACCGCGAGAACCTCCAGCTAGCCCACTCTAGCAGAGCACCTAACGCGCCCAGCTAGATCATCCACAAAAAAGCCAGCTGGTCCACCCAGCTGGCTTTTTCTATTCCTGCCATTTCAACACCTGAACGGCTCACTATCATGCTGCTGCGCTGAAAGCGCCAAAGAACAAAGCCCGGGGCTTCAGCCCCGGGATAATGCCACCAACCATACGCCTGCTGAAAGTAGGCTAGAAAGTGGCGTGCACCATCACGGAAAATAAGCTAGTACATCTAACTACGGCCATAGAAAAACCAACATGACATCCTACCCAAGCATCGAACAAATCTGCCGCCAACCTTGGCTGTCTGGGCGCATCCAGCTCAATGAAGATGCAACTTCCATCCAGCTAGCAAAAAAGACCAACATTCTCGCCCTGATGATATGGTGCCTGATCATTACCGCTGGCATCATTTACGTCATCCTTAAATACACTAACGAAACCCACCTCGCAGTCGCGGCAGCAACGATTTTGACCATCATCTCAGCCACCTTTCTGACTCTATCAATTTCCTCCAACCGCCAACCCAGCATCTTGGTGTTCGATAAAAACCTCCAACAACTTTCATCCCCTCAGCATCAGCAGCTAGATATAGAACTCTCTCAGCTAGAAATCCATCTCATCCCAGCCTGGGTTAGCCGTCATCTCAAAAACAACAGACAGTTCTGCCAAATACTCGCCCTCTACAACATCGAAACCAAACGAGAGATCCCAATATTTTGTGAACCCTCACTCACCCTCAAGACCAAAGCAGAGCAATTTGCAAAACGATTAGACATCCCCTATCAGCTGCAAGAAAAACGCACCATTCTCGCCTATCAGACCTAGCACCCTCACGTCATCTAGCTAGCAAACATGCAGCCAAAACCTCACCTCATACTCAGCCCACATGAGATGTATAAATAAGCAGACCCTTAAGAGCATTTATCACACGATCCGGCCAATGGCTGCACTTCGCAGCGGAGAAAAACGTCCCATTCCCCCAGCCGTGTATTTTGTCATTGCAGCTATATTCAGCCTATTAGCTGGCTTGATCATCGGATACGAAATCTGGATACTAACTGGCTATTCACCAGACAACTCAGGCGGATCTATCATCTTGATTGCAGGCTCACTCACCATGAGCCTGCTCTCAGCTATCCTCTATCTTTTCTGGCCAAAGAAGCCCGTATTATTCGGCCTGAACACCTACACATTGATCACGATCATATTGTTAGTTCGATCTATATCCATAAACATCTAGCCGGCTAATAAAAAACTGATCTTCAATGCGTTAGCACATTTGCCGCCACTAGCTAATCGAATCTAGCTAAGCAATATCTATAAAGTCGATCACATCGCCGGCGCTAGAAATGACCATCTTCCCCACCTCAAAGGCGGCATCAAAAGATAGCTGCTCAAAAAAATCACCAAGTACATCAACGGCGCCCTCAAGGCCAGAGTCCAAGCTAGACGACCGCTTACTAACACTCTCAGCCATCAACTTATCTAGCTCACCGGCGTCCACCCACAATGATTGAGAATCACAACAGTAGTCCAGCTCAACACCTTTATATTTGAAAAGGATCATGGGTTTTCCAGTGGCTGGCGAGAGCGCCTTGAGATCCTCACTTGCAGGAACCCGCAATCGTTGCTCCGGCTTGATGCGCAGGGCACAAAGCTGTGGGCTCGAGGATTGATTCAAAGCAATAAAACACCCTTGGCAGACTGGACAAAAATGAGCAGCATAATGCGCTGCTTGATGCAATTTCAGCTCAGCTCCATCACGCGGACACGGGTATTTTGGTTTCATAAATAAAAACTAACAAACATCAACTCAGCTGGCTAGAATTTCCAGCCAGCTGGTAGAAATTTATTTCTCAACGTTTTTAATGATAGGGATACCGTTTTCTCCAGATGGGATGTACACGGTGGTATGGTTAGGCGAATCCGCCATCTTCAACTGGGCATTGATAGCCTCGTGTTGCAGGTAATTCACGGTGAGCGTCGAGTTGATGATGCGCTGGGCTTCAGCTATCCCCTTGGCTTCTTCAATGCGAATCTCGGCATCACGTTTGGCAATTTCGCGCTGAGTTTCTTTTTCGTCTAGCAGCTGTTTTGCAGCTAACTTTTTCTCTACCGCTTGCGTGACCACCTTAGGGTAATCAATATTGCCCACCGCACCAGAGACGACGATGAATGGTGTATCCGCTAGATACTGCTCGAGCTCGGTCATCACCGACTTGGCAATATCAGCGCGCTTCTCTTTGACCTGACGGCTCTCCAGCGTCTGCACATGGCGACGCACCATAGCGCGCAGCGGCTCTTTGATGTAGCGTGGATAAAACTCCGCACCGGCGTAATCCTCGACTACACCTTGGATAGAGCCAGGCTTCACCTTGATAATCGTCTGGAAGCGGAATGAAATATTCAGCTCA
Source organism: Persicirhabdus sediminis (assembly GCF_016595495.1). Lineage (GTDB taxonomy): Bacteria > Verrucomicrobiota > Verrucomicrobiia > Verrucomicrobiales > Akkermansiaceae > Persicirhabdus > Persicirhabdus sediminis. The sequence goes on along the minus strand of NZ_JAENIM010000039.1, from coordinate 418,999 downwards.
TCTTTCGCTAGGATGTGGAAGGTCTCCGCATAGGTCTGCGGGCGAAAATCAACATTTTCCACCTCATTGCGCCAGAATGAAACGCCATAGTTAGCGGGCCCTTTGAGCGCGCCGCGGAATCCACCCTTGCCCCACACACGTGGGTTTTCTTTCACATAACCTTCATGGCCAGCTGGTGTAGATGGATTGGTAAATCCAACAAACAGGAAACAAAATCCCATAAAAACAACAATAATAACAGGTACAATACTTTTCATTTTTCTATCGTTTGTGACCAACCGCCAGCTAGAGATTCCAGCTGGGCGACTGTGCCCAAAATCTATCAATAACACCAATTTCTGGCTATTACATTTACAGCTGATGATTACACCCGTTCGTTCTCCAGCGAGCTCATTGAAAATCAACCACTAACAATGACAGCTGGGATTTCTAATTATCCAACAACATTTAAGAATTATGAGTGAAGAGGTTGGAAACGAAGCGATTTCGTGCCATTATTAAACTGTTATGCCAAATGTCTTTCCACCAGAAAACCTTCACGCTGTCATGGATATGGGCTCTAACTCACTTCGCCTTGTAATCTACGACGGCTCAGATCACGGCTACCAAGCGCTCTATAACCACAAGCTATCTTGTAAATTTGCCCAAGATGTCTCAGCTACGGGAGCCGTCGGACCAACCGCCCTCAAACGAGCCCGCGCTATGATGGTAAAATTCCGCCAACTATTAGATAACTTCCCCGTCCAGCGGCTAGACATTCTAGCCACAGCGGCTACCAGAGACGCCTCTAATCAAAGTGAAATTGTCGCCATGACGGAGGAAATTATGCAATCCAAAGTGCGTATCCTTAGCGGTGAAGAAGAAGCCTTCTATTCCGCCCATTCCGTACTTTCTATTAACCCTGAAGCGAATGGACTGATTGCCGACCTTGGTGGCGGTAGTTTGGAAATAGCTAGATTAGAACACGGCACCGTCACCCATACAGCAAGCGCGCCACTTGGTTACCTCATGCTGCTAGGCAAATCAGATCCACGCAGCGCGCTGAAAAGCTACATCGACTCGCTAGACTGGGTAGATGAACACGAAAACGCTTATCTCATCGGCGGCACTTGGCGATCTATTGGTCAGCTGATGGCTAAACACAGCGGCTATCCATTTGTCCTTAATCGCTCGCTACGACTTAATACCAAAGCCCTGCTGCCCTTTCTCGAGCGCATCATCGACGGAGACCCGCAGATTGAAGACACCCTAACGACCTCGCAAGCAAAACGTTGGGATGTGCTGCCAACGGCAGCTATCGCCGCCCAAGAATTGCTAGCTCACGTCGACGCAGAAAAAGCTATCGTCCTGCGCCGCGGACTACGTGAAGGTTGGGTCTATCATTCACGGCTAGAAGCCTAACTCCCCCACTTACCACCTTGCCAAAATAAGCGTCGCTACTCGGCGACGCTCAATAGCTGGCTTCGCTCAGCTAGCTCTTCTGCAGTCAATGTGAAGGCCGCCGACCACTGGCTCACGCCCTCGTCGCGCTCGACATCCAGCTCAGGGTGTAACTTTTTAACCTCTTCCAGGCTAAGCACAAAGAGTCGAAAATGGCAGACCAAGTCTTCGCTCTTGGTCACCGTATTTTTGCTATAGGCCATGCGGCCTATCACTTCAACTTCCGAGCTTCTCCAGCTAGATTCTAGAAAATGATAATCAATAATTTCCTCGCTAACATAGCCAGCTTTGAGTCGCCAGCTATCACGAAATTGCTCTTCTTTAGACTCACTAGCTACCTGGTAGCCATTATAAAATGACAATGGCGCCTCAATGACGTCCCAATGAACCTGCTCACCGTTCGTCCATTTGATTTGATCGTAAATAAACTGATCGTGCTCCTCTTTGTTATTCTCGCGTACATATCGTAATACAGCGACTTGCCCGCTTTGCGGCGTGATAGATAGACGTTTTTTTTGAATGCCAAGATCTTCAGGTGATAGATAGGGATAGCTTTCGCTAGATGCGTTTGTTTTTTTTAGTCTGCCAGACTCAGCTATGCTAGCTGGTTTCTCTTCACATGCTGATAGAAAAACGGCTATTAGGATAAAGTGTTTATGCATGACAAATATCTACTGACTAACAAATTTAATACAACCAAAAACAACATCTATCAACCTGCCAATAAACACCTTAAAAATCCATTTCCAGCTGAGCTTGTGGTGTCTGGTCGGCAAACTTCACACTCAGGCCGATGAGCCGCACCGACTTGCCATTACCGCGGCTGAGCGCTTCCCCCAGCAACTCCTTGGCTAGCTGATAGTCAACCGACCGGCTAACTCGTTCACTGGTCGTTTGAGTAAAATCTTCGAACTTCAACTTCACAACCAGTGATTTCACCTCGCGCTCGGCGAGTTTATTTTTCCAGCTGGCCTCAACTTCATCCGCTAGCTTTTTCAGCTCTAACTCTAGCTCATTGAAATGACGGCGATTTTCAGAAAACGTCGTTTCCTTACCTAATGACTTACGCACGCGATGAGGACTCACTTTACGCTGATCAATCCCGCGGCACAAATCGTAGAGTTCATTGCCCCAACGACCAAATTGCTGAGCCAGCTGGATACGAGAAAACTTCTGCAGGTCAGCGCAGGTTTTGATATTTTGCTGATCTAGCCGTTGCTGCATCTTGCGCCCCACTCCCCAGATCTTTCCTACTGGCAGCTGGCGCATAAATTCATCCAGCTGGTCAGTGGTGACTTCATATTGACCATTAGGTTTGTTCAGATCACTGGCAATTTTTGCGACTAACTTATTTGGTCCAATGCCAGCTGAGGCATGCAAGCTCGTCTCTTCAAATATCTGAGCGCGTATTTCTCTAGCAATCGCACTGCCGTCGCTCTCCCAATGTGATAGGTCGAGGTAGGCCTCATCTAATGACAATGGTTCAATCAACTCAGTAAAGCGCGCAAAGATAGATTTAATCTGCGCGGAAACCGAGCGATAGAGAGAAAACCTAACTGGCAATAGCACCAGCTGCGGGCACTTTTGCATCGCCTTAAATATAGGCATCGCGCTGTGACAACCAAACTTACGCGCCTCGTAGTTAGCCGTACACAGCACCCCACGACGGCTGCCGCCCCCGACACCCACAGGCTTGCCAACAAGCTGCGGATTCTCACGCTCCTCAATGGCAGCGTAAAAACAATCCATATCAATATGGATGATCTTTCGGGTAGCAGACAAACTAGTAATTTTCAATCAATCGGCTCCATCAGCAAAGCCTATTCACAATTACTAGATGGAAACAAAAAAGGCAAGGTTGACTGATCTATCAACCTTGCCTGTGTTTGATGAGAACGCTTAGCCGTCGCTATGTAACTACTGCTCTGCGCTCACGCGGATGAAGAGTTTTTTATTATCTTCTTCGCCGCAGCTCATGAGTAATTTGCGGGTTTTGTAGCCGTCATAAGCATCCTCCTCTTCGAAGGCTTCATCTTCTGCTAGCTCCCAAGTTACCCAGTTAGACAAGTCAGACGAAATCTCTGTCTTGTATTCAACGCCTGGTCGGAAGTCATACTGGTACTCAACTGTACCAGGACCTTTGTTTTTCATTCTGGCGCTAACATCACCAAAGGCAAAACGCTGGAAGGTCAAGTTTGGCTGATTGTAGTCGAACCTCCATGCTGCAGGAGCATCAGCACAACCACCTTGGCTGGCAATCCACTCTGCATACTGGCCTTGCTTGAGGAAGTAGGCATCACCAAGTACTGCGTAGGCATTGTTCGTATTCCCATCTGTTCTATAGAACTCGAAGCTCAGCGTATTCACACCGCTAACATCTAGGCTACAATGACTAGGCATAGCCAATGGTGCTTGCGCCGAACTGAAGACCAACTCACCATCCGCCCGGATTTCATAATAGATGGTTCGATTTCCTTCAGCCGGCACAAAAGTATCCGCATTGAAACTGGCGTATTCACCCGCTAGCTGATAGCTGACTGAGGTATCAGCTTTAATGCCTAATCCTTTTTCGTAGGTATGACTACCGTAAGCTAGCGGCGCTCCATCGAGAGTATCGAGCCAGATATTACCTGACTTCGTATCCCACTCGAGATCACTGAGATAGATGGCGCCATCAGGGATGCAGGCCAGCGCAGGTGCACAGCCAATCTCTGAATTTTCCACCACGACAGTTTCCTCCTCACAGTTAGGCGAGCAATAGACCATCATATTATCAACGCCCCATGCTGAGCCGCCGGTATTCTCAATGAGGAGCTCAACTTTGTTAACCCCACCAGTAAGTGGTGCAACTAAGATATGCTCGATGCCTTGTTGGGCATCAATGGTGTAAATGGTACCAATACTATGGCCATAGTTTTTCGTGCCAACAGCAGTGTACGGCCCCTGTTGCAGGGAGATGTCATAGCTATCTACAAACTCACCATTAACCAACAGCTGCACCGTGCCACTAGGGCTATTAGATAAGTTAGCAGCAAGTGTATTCACCCTAACCACATAGTTCCCTTGTTCGGCAGCTGTAACGTGCCAGATGAGTGAGCCGCTTGTATTTTTACTAACTTCAGCCACGACCGCATTGCTGTGGTCATAAGTGGCATAAGGAATGCCATCCAACATAGCATCTTCAGCTTCGTAAATCATGCCAGCCACGCCAGTAATCATTTTGTAACTGCTAGACTGCTCAGCTGCATTGGCACTGTAATTGACCAGCTGTGATTCTTCATCTGTTGGACGTTCACCCGGCAAAATCACCACACGAGCGACATTATAATCACTAGCCCCATGACTATCAGTAACCTGAAGATGGAACTTTTGAATTCTTGGCTCACTAGCAGCTGGTGCTACAAAGTTCGCGACGGCCTTACCTTTCTGCTTCAGAGAAATATCAGCCGCAGAGTTACCAATGTACCATTTACTCCACTGATAGGTAATTTCATCACCATCAGGGTCATCTGAAGCGCTACCATCAAGATAGACTTTCTCCCCTTCATAAACGTATTGCACGCTCGGAGTTACCGCCCATGGATGGTGATTTAAGTTAGAATCTCTAGGTTCAAAGTAAACCAAAGTCACCAGATGGGATTCTGCCCCCCAGTCGTCTTGAGCAGCGATAGTAAACACGTTAGGACCAGGCAAATGCTCAGCTAAGTCATCTGTGACAGGGATCACAAAATCATAAGTACCGTCTTCGCGCTCCTCAATCGTGCCAGGATAACCGTGACTGGTTGAGATTCTCACTTTGTTGCCTTCAGGGTCGGAGACCGCAATGTGCATGCGGATTTCCTCACCAGCTCTGCCACGGAAGATGTTTTTATAATGACCAGGACCTTCTCCCATTTCAACAAGGCTCATGCTAGGAGCACTATTTGGCAGCACTTCCAACACCATGGTTTGCTGATTTTCGCGACCGTGTTCATCTCTAGCGATGAAAGTTAGTTTATGCACACCAAGGTCTGAAGCATCAGGTTTGATGTAATAAATACCGCCACGCTTGCGATGGTTTTGGAATGCCATGCCAGCCGACCCAATCATCTCAAACTCCATCTCCTTGCGGTAGTTGCGATTGATAGTGAATGGCAATGTCAGATACTGACCTAGGCGAAGAGTCACCGTTTCCGTGATAGGATCCATGATTGGCTCTGGACCTAACTGACTTACTTGAAGTGAAATCGACTGGGTATCATTGCTTGAATACTCAGAGCTAGAAGCTTTGATTTTGAAAGTATGATTGCCAATATCACTCGATTGTGGTGTCCACTTTACATAATAATCATTGATGCCAAATCCATCTGGCTCGACTACTAACACTGCGCCATCAGGAAGATTGTTAGCAGAGATAGATATATCGCCATCAAGTCCCTGCATGCGTGAGATGAACAATGTGTATTCCTCACCCACAGCTACGTGCTCAGTACCGCTGCACAAAACCACTGGGGAATCAAGTTCACCACCCCATTTAGGCATGCGGTTGTAACGTTGTACAAAAGCTCGCATATAGCGCTCTTCTCGCGCAGAACCATAGTCCGCCCAGAGCCCGTGAAGCTCTGAGTACGACGCTGGTGCATCACCTTCACCACTGAAATAACCCTTATAATTACACGAGTCACAGCCTTCACCGCTACATGTGGAACACACGGTATGATAGATACCATCTGGCAAGATACCATCGCCACCACATACAGAACAATTTGAGCTCTCACCACCACAGGCCAAACAATCAATATTGCTTACCCCGTCAGTATCCTTGCCTAAGAAATATTTCCAGTCGAGATAAGTAGCATGCAATATGAATGCCGCGTGCTGTCTAAAGCCAGTCTCATTATAACCAGCCTGACCATAACCGCCATTTCTCTCGTAAACCTGGTTATCTCTACCGTCACGATTTTTTGTGCCCTTGCTTTCAAAATCGGCCATCGACTTGTGATAGGTGAAATATCTAATGGTCATCCCATGGAACATGGACATTGGTTTACTATAAGTCATTAGCCAACACCCCCAAGGTCCATATTTAGGCCCTAGTGCCGGATCACGAGTAGGTGCGATACCGCTACAGAAGTCCCACCAACCGTGTTTCATCCTATTGAACCATGCCTTGCGGCGGCTGTTATTTTCGACATCAGTATGCCCAATACGAACGCCATGTTGGTGGATCTCCCTATTAACAGCTGAGTCTAACTCGAAATGCCAGCTACCTGGTTTGTCCCATTTTCCATCTACCCAATCTGGTAAATGATGCTCGTAGGATTGCATGGCGAGCCATGATCCTTGTGCGTACTGAGCCATGACAATGCCATCATAACTCCAACCGTCTGCAGCTACATTTTTGTTTACGTATTCATAACCATAACGGTTACGCCAGAACCAACGGTTGAGCTCAACCGCGCCCCACAAACTAGCAGGTGAAGTTCCATTTTCCGCAATATGAGCCTTAACAGCATCGTCTGAGATCGCTGGAGGCACTGAGTGAGGCATCCACTCCATCCACGAGAACCGCTTCTTGCTAGAGAGCATCTGCGTGCGGTCATACTTGTTCAGATTAAAGTGAACATCTTCAATGGTTGGGTAAAGATACCCTGTCCAACCTGCATAAAAATCGTCATTTTCATTGAGCACTGGATTGAGAATACCCGGCTTCAAAGCTAATGGACCAGGCTGCAAAAAGGCGTCAGCAAAGTCTTGGAATGGTCCAGGGTGGTTGTAGCGCAGGAATTCATATACTTTCTCACCTGCTTCTGGGTCGCCTAGCGCTCCAGCAAATTTCTTCGTACTAGAAACCACACGGGCTGCACCAAAATCCGCACCAAACATCGGCATGTCTTTGCCGCTTTCAACGTGGCAAGTCGCACACATTTCTACATAAATCTTACGTCCCTCTTCGACACGCTCTGGTGAGAAGGCGTCTTCCGCCATGTAGGAAACCTCAGTTTTACCTGTCTCTTTAAATGGCAGCTCAAAATTATCTGGCAAAATACCAGGTTGAACCCAGAAACCTTTGTTATATTTTAGCAATACTTTAGTTCCTGTAACGACATCATAAGCATAAACGTCAGCGAGTTGTAGCTGCTCGTAAGCTTGCGACGAAGATTCATAATGCAGCAGGTTTACCGCTAGTGGCAATGCGTCTTCGGATGGGTAACGCAGATAGATAGCTGAGCTAGAATCAATGTTAATTTCACCGCGCACGTCAAGGTAGGCAGAATGGTTAGCCCACTCGTTACCTAGCTGGGAATCCATTCTATCCGCATAGGCGTCTAGATCTAGTCGACCGCCGTTAGTCAAATTAAGGCTATTGCCATCACCAACGAGGACCTTAGCTGCTTTCAAAGTAGAGTTATCAATGTTAGCTACATTGCCCGCAGCCTCTTTGCCTATCCACAGATAGTGACCGCTATCAAGCGTAGAACCGTTGATGAGGTTGAGGCTGTTGCTGCCAGCACCATCACCCACAGACACTTCATCCTCCAAGACATCGAGCTCAGCACCATCCAGAACTAACTGGTTGTTATCATCACCAGCACCGCCACCAATATTGACAATACTACCGACTTCGTGCGAACCTCCCAAATAGCTAACAGAGTTATTACCATTCAGTGTCCATAACTCATTGGAGAAACTAGATTCGTCATTTATTTCATAAGAAAGATCACCTTGTGGGTCGTAAAGGTCTGTGTAAGCACCAGGAACAATCCAACGGCGGTAGGCAAATTCCATCTTGGTGAGCTCTTCGTCAGATTCATAACCAATATAGACATTTGCTGTCTCAGCGATTTCTGCTGAAAAATACGGTGTAACTGTAGCTGGAAGCTGACTGCCGTCAGGGTAAATGATCTCAATACGAGAACTCTCGTCCATGGAGAATGAACCCGTGAAGTGCATCCTATCAGCCAGTGAATACCACTCTGGGTTACCAGATGGATAGCCACCATATACTTCTAAGAGCTGGATGTAGAGTTCATCAGTCTCCGGATCCCATGCTTGGCTTGGCTCATCAACTGCTAGACGTAAAAATCTAGCTAGAGTTGGTTCAAAACGGCGATCCGTCCAATTCTCAGAATTGTCTGTCACCACATCCAAGTTGATCCAATGCTCGTCAGTATCTCTATCAGGAGTCTCTTGCGTAGAGTATTGCAGACGGAATGCTTTGGTATTATTTGAGGTTTGATTAGACTCGTTAGCACCACGATGAGCTACCCTCCAGCGGTTAACCGCATACTCATCCCCGAGATCGATCATTGCATGTGCTGGAAATGGATCCTCAATGGCTCGACTTCTCCAGCGAGAACTGATCTCCCCGTCTAGCATGTTCGGTGCTAGATTACTATTCCGAGTCGTCTTGCAGGTAGCTTCTTTACCAAACGCAACATCCACACCAGCGTACTCTTCATATGAAGACGGGTATAATCTAAGAACCGAACCATTTTCTAGCTGCACATTACCACCAGTCGCCTCCAGAGCGATCAATGATAAACTGGCTTGGTTCAGGCTCAACTGACCACCTTCGCTTATATAAAGTGAATTATCGATAGTCACCGATGCCTCGCCCTTTAGCTCAAGAGAACCGTAATCCCCTCCTGTCCCCAAGCTGATTTGCTTAGTATAATTTTTTTCCTCGTTATCAACAACGAGATCCTTGGCCTGAGCCGCAGACATTGTTAGCAATACGGGCAGTATCTGCCTCCATGCTCCCCTTGATATTTTCATGTTAGTGTTGTGTTATTTGCTAGGGAATGGGGTATTTTATACATCTATAACGCCTAGCTAGACACGCCTTGTCAAAAGTAAAACAAGTTTTGACACTAGATAAATCTAGCCGAACATTTGTTTAGAGAGCGGCCCAATAACCCCCCATTAACTCATTCTCAGTAAACGAGTAACGACAATACTAAAACGTTACACTAAAAGGGGGATTTGCAGACTTAGCGGAAAAATCGCGGAGCTAAAAAAAGGCAAGGTCAATCGCTAGATCAACCTTGCCTGAATATACTGGAAACGTCTATCTGACGTGGTCTAACTAGTCTTCCGTGCTAACACGCAAGAATAGCTTTTCATTCTCTTCACTACTAAAGAGTAGCTTACGAGTCTTGTAATCGCCATTACCGCCAATCTCGGTAACCGAACCTGAATCAGGCTCCCAAGGCATCCAGTGATTCAAATCAGAGGAAATTTCCATCTGATAGTCTAGACCTGGACGGTAATCGTATTCGAACTCCAACTGACCTTTACCATTCCCCTTGATCTTACTGTTGCGGTCGCCGAAGGCATAACGCTTGTAGGTAATGTTAGCTTGTTTATAGGCAAACCTCAAGGCTGCTGGAAGGTTCTCAATACCACCTTGACTGATAAACCAATCATGATAGTCGCTAGGCTTCAGCAAGAAGGCATCGCCCACAACGGCATATCCTGATGGCTTCGTTCCACTCTTTAAGTAGCAAACGATTTTAAGTGTAGTCACACCACTCACATCAAGCAGGCAGTTTGTTGGGTTCTGGCTAGGTGATTGCACCGAGCTGAAGACCTTCTTATTATCCGCATAGAACTCAAAGTAGATGGTTCTATTTCCTGCAGCAGGCACAAATGTATCAGCTGAGAACAAGGAATAGTTGCCATTGAGTTTGTAGCTGACCTCAGCGTCGACTCTAAACCCTAGTCCCTTTTTATAGGTATGCTTACCATAGACTAAGGCAGCGCCGTTGACTTTATCAGTCCACATATCGCCATTCTTAGAGCTCCATGATAGATCGCTCAAGTACACTGCACCGTCAGGGATAGCAGCTAGTGGCGGAAGTGTACCGCCCACTGAATCTTCAATCACAACGGATTCGTACTCATTACTTGGCGCGCAGTATACCATCATGTTATCTACTCCCCAGGTCTTGTTATTAGTATTCTCTACCAATAACTCAATTTTATTCACACCAGCTACTAATGGAGCTTGTTGAATATATGATGACCCCTGTGATGCTGCGATTGTATAGATGGCTCCAATACTAGCACCGTAGTTTTTCGCACCAATCTCAGTAAATGGCCCCTGCTTATCGAAAGGATTAAATGTGCCAACTAACTTGCCATTGACCATCATTTTAATTCTTCCGCTAGCATTCTCCGAGGCATTTGCCTTCTGTACATTAACTCGCACAGAATAGTTACCGGCCTCTTCAGCTGGAACGTGCCACAGAATGGATCCGCTTTCCCAATTCGCAATTTGGGCAACTTCGCCACCACTTGCGCCAGAATACTTAGTAACAGACACACCATCTAACCAAGCGTCTTCGGCTTCGTAGATCATTGCAGCCACACCAGTAACCATTTTGTAATCACTCGCCTGACTATCAGAATAAGTATTCAGATTTGCTAGCTGAGACACTGGTATGCGAGGACGCTCACCTGGCAGCACAACAACACGTGCCACATTGTAATCAGTCGCCCCTTTGCTATCAGTCACCTGAAGAGTGAACTTCAGAATCTTTTGCTCGCTAACACTAGGCGCTGTGAATGATGCCACAACTTGCTTTCTGCTAGTCAAACTCACATTAGGCACGCCTGATTTGCTGACTTGGTCCCACTGATATGAAATAGCATCGCCATCTGGATCATCAGATGCTGATCCATCAAGATAGACTTTCTCGCCACCGTACACGTATTGCACGCTTGGGGTAACTGCCCATGGGTGATTGTTATCATTTGATCCACGTGGTTCAAAGTAAACCAGAGTTACTAGATGACCTTCTGCGCCCCAATGATCTTGGGCCACAACGGTAAATACGTTAGGTCCACGTAAGTGCTCGGCCATGTCATCTGTGACAGTAATCACAAACTCATAAGTCCCGTCTGATTTTTTCTCAATCTTACCAGGGTAACCGTGGCTCGTAGAGATCTTGATTTCGTCGCCTTCTGGGTCTGAAATGGCGATGCGCATACGGATCTCTTCCCCCGCTTTACCGCGGAAGATGTTTTTGAAGGCACCAGGTCCTTGGCCCATTTCCACAAAGCTGATCTTAGGCGCACTATTAGGTAGTACTTCTAGCATCATTGTCTGCTTGTTCTCACGACCGTGCTCATCCCTAGCAATAAATGTTAGTTTGTGCACACCTAGATCACTTTCATCAGGTTTGATGTAATAGATACCACCACGCTTGCGGTGATTCTGGAATGCCATGCCAACATTACCAACCATTTCAAATTCCATTTTCTTGCGGTAGTCGCTGTTGATAGAAAATGGCATTGTCAGATACTGACCGATTCGAACAGTTTGAATCTCATCGATAGGATCTAATGTTGGCTCTGGTCCCAGCTGGCTAACTTTAAGAGTAACCGTCTGAGTATCAGTACCAGAATATTGTGAGCTAGAAGCTTTGATCTTGAAGGTATGATTTCCAATATCACTCGCAGTAGGTGTCCACTTCACGTAGTAATCTTTAATCTTAAAACCATCATTCTGGCTCACTAACCTAGCGCCATTAGGAAGATCACTAGCTGTGATAGAAATGTCGCCATCCTGCCCCTGCATGCGCATGATAAACAAAGTATATTCATCACCCACACCTACGTGTTCTGTTCCGCGACAGAGAACTACAGGAGAAGTCAGTGCTCCACCCCAGCTTGCGTCTCTGTTGTGACGTTGTACAAAGGCACGTCTGAAGCGCTGCTCACGCTCAGTACCGTACTCCACGCTCATCTGGTAAAGATCAGCGTGACCAGCAGGTGCGACACCGCTGTTGACATTAAAACCACGACCGTCACATGAGCTACAGCCGCCGCCACCACAGCCACCACAGGTAGAGTGATAGACATTATCAGCAAGGTAACCGTCACCACCACAATAGCTACATTTTGAATCTTGACCTTCACAGGCCATACAATCGTAGCCACCGCTAGAGCCACCACCTTGACCTAAATAATATTTCCAATCTAGGTAGTTAGCATGCTCAATAAATGGCGCGTGTTGATGATAACTAACTCTCCAGTTATCTTCGTTATATTTAGGCTCATAGGCATGTAAATCTCTGTTATCACGAGATTTCGTGCCCTTATTCGCATATTCAGCAACCGCTTTATTGTAGGTGAAATACTTCAATGTCATGGAGTGGAAAAACTTCATGCTCTGTCCGTATGTTCCTAACCAACAACCCCACGGGCCGTAAGCTGTACCTTTTGATGGGTCACGGTTAGGGGCAATTCCACTACTGAAATCCCACCAACCATGTTTCATCCTAGCGAACCATTCCTTACGACGAGAGTTACCCTCAACGTCATTGTGTTTATTGCGTACACCGTGCTGGTGAATTTCAACGTTAACAGCTGAGTCTAACTCAAACTGCCAGTTACCAGGTTTGCTCCACTTACCATCTACCCAATCAGGCAGGTGATGTTCATATGACTGCATGGCAATCCATGAGCCCTGCGCGTACTGCGCCATGACAATACCGTCATAGCTCCAGCCGTCTTGCTTCACAGCACTTTTTACTTCTTCATATCCATATCGATCACGCCAGAACCAACGGTTAAGCTCGGCTGCACCATGTAGTGAGCTAGGAGATGTGCCGTTTGAGGCGATATGCGCTTTCACTGCATCATCTGAAATCGCTGGAGGAACTGAATGTGGCATCCACTCCATCCATGACAAACGCTTCTTGTTAGTAAGCATTTGGGTGCGGTTATAATCGTTCAAGTCAAAGTGAACATCCTCAATTGTTGGATAAGTATATCCAGTCCAAGCGGTGAAGAAATCGTGGTTTGTATTAAGTACCGGGTTAAGACTACCAGGTTTCAATGCCAATGGACCAGGCTGCAGGAATGCATCGCCAAATTCCTGGAATGGTCCAGGGTGATTATAGCGTAGGAATTCATACACCTTCTCACCCGCTTCTGGATCACCTAAGGCTCCAGCAAACTTCTTGGTACTAGAAACAACACGAACATCACCAAAGGCTGCACCAAACATAGGCATATCTTTACCACTGTCTACGTGACAAAGAGCACACATCTCTTGATAGATCTTACGCCCTTCTTCCACACGTTCTGGTGAGAATGCATCTTCAGCCATGTAAGAAACCTCAGTTTTACCTGTCTCTTTAAATGGCAGTTCAAAGTTAGCTGGAAGCATGCCTGGCTGAACCCAGAAACCCTTATTATATTCCAAGGTCACCTGCTTGCCAGTCTGTGCACAGAATGCGTAAACTGGAGTTTGCTGCAGGAGATCGTAAGCAGCTGAAGTCGACTCATAATGCAATAAGTTGACCGCTAACGGCAATGCATCCTCTGATGGATAGCTCAAGTAAATGGCTGAACCAGATTCAATTTTGAAATCACCTCGGATGTCAAGATAGGCAGAGTTATTTGCCCAACTATGACCAAGCGATGAGTCCATTGTCTCTGAGTAAGCATCAAGAATGAGCTTACTACCATTCGTTAGGCTGAGTGTATTGCCATCACCAACAAGAACTTTGGATGCTTTCAGAGTCGAGTTGTTAACTGAAATTTGGTTGCCGCTAGAGTTGTTACCAACCCAAACATAATGGCCACCATCAAGTGTAGAATCGTTTTCTACCGTAATGGTATTTTGACCCGCAGATCCACCAAGGCTCACCTCTTGTCCTGAGACAGTCAGGTTAGCTCCGTTCAGTACTAGATGGTTACTGCTGTCGCCATTAGATCCACCGATGTTAATCACGGTATCAACGACATGTGTACCACCAGTATACTTCACTGAGTTATTGCCATTCTGAGTCCACAGCTCATCTGAAGAGCTTGTGTTATCTGAAATGACATAATCTGTTCCCCCCTGAGGATCGTAAAGATCGGAAAATTGACCCGGAATAATCCAACGGCGATAAGCATACTCCATCTTGGTCAGATTACTATCAGACTCTCTACCAATGTAGACATTGGTTTTGGCAGCTTCTTGTTCTGTGCAGAACGGCCTTACAAACTTAGGCAGCGTGCTGTTTTTTGGATAAATCAGCTCAAGCTTTGAGCTACTATCAGCTGTGAACGTTCCACTAAACTTCACTCTATCAGATGAAGAATACCAATCGGGATAACCATTTGGATAAGAAGAGTAAACTTCTAACAGCTGAACTTTAAGCTCTTCACCAGACTTGTTATTCTGCGTTGGCACGTCAACGACCATGCGCAGGTATCGAGTTTTCGTTGGCTCAAACAGACGATCTGTTATACTAGCAGCGTTATCGGTAAGAACATCCAAGTTTTTCCAATGCGAATCAGTATTGATACCGGGATTGGATTGCGTACTATACTGAAGTCTATAGCCTTTGGTATTCTGGTCAGTTTCGTTAGAGCTCTTAGCGCCGTGGTGTGAAACACGCCAACGGTTCACCATATAGTCCTTACCTAAGTCAATACGCGCGTAAGCTGGATATTTATCGGTGTTAGCTAAACTTTTCCATTGGTTATACAAGTTGCCTGTAACCATCTGAAACCCTTTATTAGCAGCCCTGCTAGTAGTATCAGTTACAGACTTATGTAGTGCTACATCCTTTCCTATATCAGAATCACTATACTCTGATGGATAGATTCGCAGCACCGAGCCGTTTGTTAGTTCAATATTTCCATCAGCTACATCAAGCGCTATCAATGATAGAGTTGAGTTGTTGAGAGATAATTGTCCGTCCTGCAAAGATAAAGTATTTGAGATATCCGCCGTTGCTCTATTCTTTAGCTCAAAAGAGCTATAAGCAGCGTTAGATCCAAAACTTTGCTTTTCGGTATAGGTTTTGTTCGTGTTATTAAGCACGAGACTTTGCGCGTTCGCCGAGCAAAGTGTTAGTAATATGGGCAGTGCCTGCCTCATTACACCCCTGGGTAGATTCATGTATTTGTCGTTTTGTTAATATTTGGGGGTATAGGGTGTGGGATAGATTAGAATCTCTTCTAACTACCCTCATTCTGTCAAAAGCAAAACTAAACAAACACCCCAAACGACACTGCTGAACATTTGTTCAGTAACAGCCCAGTGTTTTAAACGAAAAATACCGCTAGAAACTAACGATCAATAGTTAACAAAAACTAAAATCACAACTACTAAACCGAGCAACTAAATTGTATAGATAATCGAGAAAGCTAACGAATTAGCTTACCGATTTAAGTCCACTACATGGCAAATTGGCCAATTACTGCAGCTAACAGCACAGTAGCCCACACTGGGACCAGCTTCAAACGCAGTACAAAAAACAATCCAACCAGCACAAATAGGTCGAACAATCCTCTCACTGAGCCAGCCAAAAACATGCCGAGCAGGGCAAATCCAAGCAATCCCACAACGGTCGCATTAGCCCCCTGAACCGCGCCAGCGGCACGTGAAAACAGCTTAATTCGATCCCAAAGTGGCAAGCCTGCGGAAAGGATAATCATGCCTGGCAAAAAGATCGCCAAAGTAGCCAACACACCACCTAAGATGGGATTTGAATACAGTGGAATGGAAGCGCCGATAAATGATGGGAATGCAAACAATGGTCCGGGAAGCGCTTGAGCAGCTCCGTAACCAGCGAGGAATTGATCTAATGGCATCGCGGCAGATTCTACAGCAGCAGACTCCAACATCGGCAATACCACATGACCGCCGCCAAATACTAACGACCCAGCCTGTAAGATTCCACCGAGCACCTCACCATCTTTCCCCGGCAAAACAGCTGGAGCGGCCAAGCAGGCCATTAAAGCCACGCCAGCTAGAGAGATTTTCCCCCATGCGGTTTTCTTGCGATCACTCTTACTATCAGCGGACGACTCTTTATTAAATAGGACCATGCCCATGATTGCGCCAATAACAATAACCACTGGCTGCATCCATGTCATTGGCAACAGATACAACAGCAGCATCGCTGATAGAGCCAAAACCATATGAATGAACTTAGGGCAGAGTTTTTTTCTCATGTCCACCACAGCCAAACTAACACAAGCAATAGCTGCCAGCTTCAAGCCATGCACCCAACCAGCATCGGTAAGGTGTGAGGCGCTAGAAAGCCCCATAGCAAATGCGATCATCAAAATTACAGAGGGCAAAGTAAAACCTAACCACGAGGCAAATCCGCCCAGCCAGCCAGCGCGCTCATAAGCAATGGCAGCTCCTAACTGACTACTAGCTGGACCGGGTAAAAACTGGCACACAGCGAGGATTTCTGCATACCTTTCCTCCGTCAACCATTGCCGGCGCACCACATACTCTTCGTGGAAATAGCCAAGATGGGCGACGGGCCCACCAAACGAGGTACAACCAAGCTTTAGGGCAACACAAAAACATTCTATGGGAGAAGCAGGTTTCATCAGCGGGAATCTATGGCATATATTACGAACATGAAGAACGAAAAATTTCTGACAAAAAAGTCAATTTGTCTCTTTGGCGGCACCTTTGACCCCATCCATCAGGGGCACCTGCAGATTGCTCAAGCTGCTGTAGACGAGTGCTCATTAGATCATGTTATTTTTCTCCCCTGCCGCCAATCGCCACACAAATCTACTGGGCCCGCAGCCAGTGATGTTGATAGACTCGCAATGTGCCAACGAGCGACCCAAGGTCTCGACTGGGCCATCGTCGAAGACCTTGAATTCACCATTGAGTCGCCATCCTATTCGTGGCGCACCGTAGAAGAGATAAAAAAGAAGTACGGCGATCATCACGACTATTACTGGCTGATGGGCACCGACCAATGGCACGCGCTCGAGCGCTGGAACCGCTACGACTATCTAGCAAGCCTGCTAGATTTCATTGTCTACTCACGTGGTGATCGTGCGCAAAACCGTGCAGGACTAGAATGCACACCCATCCACGGTGACCACCCAGCCTCATCCACTGAGATTCGCCACCAGCTAGCAACTGGCCAGCCAGCCAACTGGCTAGCTGAAAATGTTCAATCATACATTACTGATAGAAAACTCTACGCGACTGTGAGTTGACGAAGATGATTTTTTCCGCTTTGCTATGAATCATCAAAATCAGCACAGTTCATCATACATCCATGAATCTCAAATCCATTTCTACAGCCCTGCTTATCGGTCTCGTCGCTACGCCAGCAATGGCCCAGCTCAAAGAGGCTGCTAATCAGGAAATTTCCCCAGCCGCAGCATTTTCTAACCTCCCATTGGAAGTTCGCGAAGACTACGGCCAGCGCCTCATCGAGATTCAGAACTTGTTCAACGACAAGCGTATCTTTGATGCCATCGAGAAAATCGGCGAAGCCGAAAAGATCTTTGATCGCCACCCACTGCTGCTCAACATTAAGGGGGCGTGTTACGTGGAAATCCGCAATTTCGATAAAGCGGAGGAGATTTTTTCAGACGTTCTCGCCATCGATCCTAACAACGCAAACGTCAAATTCAACCTCGCTGAAGTGTCTTTCGTGAAAAAAGATTGGGATAACGCTGAGAAGCGTTTCACCGATCTTTTGCAGTTTGTTTCTGAAGAAAACAACCTACAAATGTATCGTTTGATTCAGTTCAAAATTATGCTCAGCCAGCTGAAAAATGGCAACGAAGATAAAGCTCGTGCCGTGGCTGACAAATACGATTTCATGGACGACAGCCCGTTCATCTATTACGCCAAGGCAGCCATCTCTTATCACGACGATGAAAAGTTAGAAGCTGAAAAACTGCTGCGCAACGCACGCTTTGTTTGGACCAACCCAAGCCAGCTAGCAGCTTGGCAGGACACACTCATCGAGTTTGGCTACGTCAAGAGCTTCTACGGTGGCGACGACGAAAATGATCCTACCGCACCGCGTACTGCTGAATAATTTACCAGCTAGATAATTTCTATCACTCGCCTATTGGATTAATTTCCAATAGGCGATTTTTTGGCCCTGAAAGCTGGGCCTAGCTGGACATTTCGCCCAACAGGTCAACAGGAAAATCTTTCACCTGCTCCATAACGATGCCGTAGAGTTTGGCAATCTCGGGGGCATCAGAGGCCGCATAGATTTCTTTGTAATAAATCTCCTTCACACCATAAGCGCATAAAGTCTGCATGCAGGCAGTGCATGGCATTGTGGTAGTGGCGACGATGCGCGCTTCACCGCGGCGAAACAAACTGCACAGGTTGACCTCGGCGTGCAGCATGAATTTTTGCCGACGCTCTCTATCATCCCAGAATTCTTCCGGTGGATCATAGCCGGGAGCCAGACCATTATAAGCCGTGCCAATCACACGGTTATCATAATCCAATGCCGCTGCCCCAACTTTGCGATAGGGATCTTCAGATCGCAGGCTGGCTACGTGGGCTAGTGCCATGGCGTACTGTGGCACACTAATTCGCTCAGACTTTTTCTTTGGCATGGTGAATAATTTTTAGTTAGAAGAAATCTACTTAACTACTTTAAAACCAGCTAACTTAACTGCGCTGGCAACCATATCAGCTGGTACCACTGGCTCAGCGGCCTCTTCACCTTCTTCAAGCTCGAGCTCAGCTGGACGCACATCGACAACTAACAAACCCTTATCAGCACTCACGCTGATGAGCTTCATCTCCTTGGATTTAGCAATCTCAGTAGAAATCTTTTTCTCACAGCTACCACAGCTCATACCATCAACGGCAAGGGTCACTCGCTCACCAACAATGTCGAACTTGGCATCATCAATCGCCTTGGCGACAGCTTCTGCAGAGCTCAGCTCTGGATCGAATTTCACGCTAACAAGCTTATTGTAAGGAGACAGGTCAATAATAGTCACTCCCTCTAGCTTCTCTAGCGACTTGCTAATCACGGCTGAACAAGACTCACATTTCATACCATCGACGAGATAGGCTAGCTTGACTAACTTTGCTTCTTTGATAGCTGCAGCACACAGCTCGTTTTGGCAATCAGCCGCGCAGCTCTCACTGCTCTCATCGGCGGCCTTACACACCTCACAATCGCCCTCAGCAGGACACGGTGCGGCATGTGCAATACTAACTGAAACAAATAGACTAGCAGCTAGCTGGAAATACGGTGAAATCTTCATTTGCATATCTTGACCCTTGGGTTCCTACACTTGATAGCAGTGATCAGCGGGTGGATGCAATTGGAAATTCCAGCCAGCTAGATAGACAGCGCGCCCACATGGCTAACTCTCTATCAATCAATCATGACTTTTGACTTACGTTTATTCATATTTTTATCTAATGATTAGGAAATGACACGGGCATCCAAAAATACTGCTAAGAAAAGTAAGCTTGCTGTTTTACGGCCACCTATGCTCTGGGACTCACCTGTAGTTAGACCAGCTGAGGGTGATTGCGTGGTACTTCTGCATGGTCTATGGCGCAGCTGTTGGGCGCTCGAACCCATGGCGAAATTCCTCCACCAAGAGGCTGGGTTTCATGTACTCAATATCCCCTATCCATCATTCCGCTGGGATATCCGCCGCATTGCCGAACATATCAGCGAGGTGATTCAGCGCGAATGCCAGTGCAAAACCGTTCACTTTGTCACTCACTCTATGGGCGGCATGGTCGTTAGGGAGTTAGCACGCATCCAGCCAATCACTGGACGAGTGGTCAATCTGGCGCCGCCACACAATGGCAGCACCATCATGACGGAAATGGAGCGCTATAAATTGACCGACTATGTATTTGGTCCAGCCAAACAGGTGCTGGCCAATACACCGTCGCGTTACCCAATCCCAGAGTTAGACTCAAGCGTCGAGCAAGCTGCGATCATGGGAGATGTTGCCCTCATTCCCATTTTTCAGAAACTAATGGATGGCGACAACGATGGCATTGTCAGCACTAGCGAAGGCAAATTACCACAGCTGAAAGAATACCATTTGGTCCCCTGCGACCACACCTACATTGTATGTGATGAAAAGGTGATGCAGATGACAGCTAACTTCCTCAAATTAGGTCATTGCTTGACGCCGCCAGCCTAGTGACCGACACTAGCCAATGCCCCTAGCTGGAGAATCATAGATGTATGGCCATCTTGCATTGGAAAATCATTGCATTTCTCAAATCTCCAGCCATACAAATTCCCGTCCATTGACTGTATTTATGAGCAAAAAAGAAGGCAAACTCGACTTTATCCGCGAGATCATCAAAGATGACATCGCCAGCAAAAAACACGAAAGCATCATCACGCGCTTTCCTCCTGAGCCAAATGGATTTCTCCACATTGGCCACGCTAAGGCAATTTGTTTGAACTTCGGGCTCGCTCAAGAATACGCTCAGATAGACGCCAAGTGCCACCTGCGATTCGACGATACCAACCCGGTAAAAGAAGAAGCTCGCTACGTTGATAGCATCAAAGAAGACATCAGCTGGTTAGGCTTTGACTGGGGTGAAAACCTCTACTTTGCGAGTAACTACTTCGACTTTTTCTACGAGTGCGCACAGCATCTAATCAAAAATGGTCTCGCATACGTAGACACACAGACTGGCGACGAGATCCGCCAGAACCGCGGCAACGTGCAAACTCCAGGCACCCACTCACCATTCCGCGATCGCCCAGCTGAAGAAAGCCTCGAGCTTTTTGCCAAAATGAAAGCTGGTGATTTTGCTGACGGTGAAGCTGTTCTGCGCGCTAAGATCGACATGAGTTCATCCAACATGAACATGCGTGACCCTATCCTCTACCGCGTGCTGCACACAGAACACCACAATACTGGTGGTGACTGGTGCATCTATCCGATGTACGATTTTGCTCACCCGCTAGAAGATGCGCACGAGCACATCACTCACTCGCTCTGTTCGTTAGAATTTGAAAACCACCGCCCACTCTACGACTGGGTGGTTGAAAATTGCCCAACACCATCGAAGCCAAGGCAGATTGAATTTGCCCGCCTCAACCTCAACTACACTGTGATGAGCAAGCGCAAGCTGCTTGAGCTGGTAGAAGATGGATTAGTTAGCGGCTGGGACGACCCACGTCTACCAACTCTCTCCGGACTTCGCCGACGCGGCTACCCAGCTGCATCTATCCGCTCGTTCTGCCAGCGCATTGGCATGACCAAATACAATGGCATCACCGACGTCGCCCTACTCGAATACGAGGTGCGCAACGAGCTCAATGCCAGCGCACCACGACGCATGGCGGTGCTCGACCCACTCAAAGTAGTCATCACTAACTGGGAAAAAGGTCACAGCGAAGAAATGGAGCTGCCAAACAATCCTAACGACAAGGAAGCTGGCACCCGCAAAGTTACCCTAGGCCGCGAAGTCTGGATCGAACGTGATGATTTCATGATCGACCCACCGAAAAAATTCTTCCGACTTGGACCAGGCCGCTCAGTACGCCTGCGCGGTGGATACATCATCACCTGCCACGCCATGGTGAAATGTGAATCAACTGGTGAGGTCTCTGAGATCCACTGTGAATACATTCCAGACACAGTAGGCAAAAACGCACCAGAAGGCATCAAGTGCAAAGCAGCCATCCACTGGGTGAGCGTTGAGCACGGATTGGACGCCGAAGTACGCCAGTACGACCGCCTATTCCTCGACGAAAACCCAGACGCCCACGAAGACGGGTTCAAAGCCGCCATCAATGGCGACTCACTCAAAGTCATCAGCACTGCAAAAGTAGAACCATCACTCGGCGAGTTCCCAGCTGAAGCCAGCTGCCAGTTCGAACGCCTCGGCTACTACTGCACTGACCGCGTGGACCATACACCAGCTGAAAAACTCGTCTTTAACCTTACCGTTTCACTAAAAGATTCTTGGGCTAAGAAAAAATAAAGACGCATTTTAGTATTGCTAATTACACTGAATTAAGAAACGTTCCGCTGTCTTCATGGATCTGTGGTAAACTATCCAAGTAGACAGCAAACAACAAAGGAGCAGAGCCATAGCAGGAAAACCAAAAAGACCAAACCGAGGCAGAAGACCAGGCGGCAACCGCAGACGCAATAACCGTGGCCCAATGAAGAAGCGTCGTGATGATGATCGCGAAGATTCAGCCATTGAGATCGAAGGCGTTATCAAGAGCGTTCTGGCAGGCACCATGTTCAAAGTGGAACTGCAAAATGGTCACGAAGTCTTGGCTCACATTTCAGGTAAAATGCGCAAGCGTTTCATCCGTCTCGTGGTTGGCGACCGTGTAAAAATGGAGATGTCTCCATATGACACCACCAAAGCACGCATCGTCTTCCGTGTAGGCTAACGCCTCAAATCGATTCATTTAAGAAATCAAAAACGCAGCCAGACAAGCTGCGTTTTTTTGTGCCCAGATCCAGGCAGCTCCTAGCCCGCCAACGCATCACATATACAAAAATCCCCTGACAACATCAGGCTCAGCCGAGGTAAATTCCAGCCAATACGCTAAATCGAATAATCTCGCGATTGATACCTAGCCGGCCCACAACACACCGTGCTGCAAGACCCCGCTTCCACAGGGGTAAATTAATTTCATATTGTAAAGCTATTCAGTCTAAGTATTTTACTACCTAGTAAACACATACTTAGCACACCATGAACATCAAATCACTAGCCTCAGCGCTACTTATTAGCTGCGCGGCAGCCACTCTTATAGCTGCCGAAAAACCTGAAAAGCCCAACTTCGTAGTCATCTTACTAGACGACGTGCACTACAATGCCACTGGCTACACAGGCAGCAAAGTCATCAAGACACCCAATATCGACAAGCTCTTCACCGAAGGTCGCTTCTGCAAGCAAGGGTATGTCACCCACGGCGTTTGCGCCCCATCTCGCGCAGGCCTCATCACTGGTCGCTTTCAAGCTAGATTTGCCTACGAGACACTCAGCGGCGGCACCGAGAATGCCTTAGCCCTGAAACATGGACTCTCGCTAGACGAACTCACCATCGCCGACATTCTCAAGCCAGCTGGTTACACCTGTGCCGCCGTCGGCAAATGGCACCTCGGTGAGAATAAAGAATTTCTCCCCCTGCAGCGCGGTTTTGATTACCACGTCTACCCCGTTGGCCGCCACAACCCTACCGCAAAAATGCTAGAGACCGGCAGATCAAAACTTCTCATCAATGAAGAGCCAGCTGACTGGCCCATACAAGAAAATGGCGACGCCCGCTACAAGACAGACCTTATGGTTGATCTCAGCATTGACTGGATGAAATCGGTAGCGCCAAAGCAGCCATTTTTCCTATACCTGTGCCCGAATGCCATGCACGGCCCCATCGAAGCACCTAAAGGCATGGAAGATTACGGCATCCACCAGTACGTCGGCATGATGGAAAACGTCGACCAAAACCTAGGGCGCATCCTCAAGTGCCTCGATGACATTGGCGAACGCGACAATACCATCGTCTTTTTCCTCAACGACAATGGCGGCGGCGGTGTGCTCAAAAACGATCCAGCCTGTGTAGAAATCAACAATCGACCATTCTCAGGTGGCAAAGCCGAAATTCTAGATGGCGGCAACCACGTGGCATTCGGTATCCACTGGCCAGCTGGTAAAATTGTCGGCGACGATTACCCAGAAGTGGTCTCCAGCTTGGATATTTTGCCAACCATGGCAGCCGCTGCAAATATCACGCTACCTACAGATCGTGAATTTGACGGCATCAATATGCTCCCAGCTCTCAGCGGTGAGATCGAGCCAGTAAAAGACCGCCTTCTAATGTGGCGCGCTGGTCGTGGCTACGCCATCCGCAAAGGCGACATGAAACTCGTCTGGCGACGCAATGACAGAATGCTCGGGGCCGCTAAAAAACTAGCTGGCACACCAAAGAACAACCCTATCGATAGACCAAACCCTGCCGATAGACAGAACGGGTTTTTCTTTGAACCTGAACTCTACAACATTGCCGAAGACCCAACAGAAAGTAACGACATCTCAGCACAGTACCCAGAAATCGTTGAAATGCTCAAGAAGCACTGTGACGAACTCGACGCAATGTCACCGCCAGCCACAGCAGCAGAGCTTGCCACATATGTATCAAGCACCGAGGGACTCGACCCAGCTGATTACCCAAAACCTGCGCGTGTAGACAAAGTGCAGGCATACATCGAACAGCAAAAAGCTAAGCAGGAAAAAGGCAAAGCCAAAAAGAATAACAAATAATAAACCCTCACGAAATTAGTCAGCTGACATCACTCAATTCCCCGACTGGAGCATTTCCCAGATGCCTACAGCCAGAGCCATAAACGGCTCCAGCACGCACCTCGCTCTAGTCGGGGAAATTTTTGCCCACTGGCTAGCTAGATTTTCCCATTCTAGTCAGCCAGCTAGACAAAAAAACCTCTCACCCAAAGATGGACGAGAGGTGGAAAATTTTCAGCTAGCTGGAAATTACAGCTCAGCAACTGGCAGGTTAGCGACTTCAGCGCGTACTGACTCAGCAAGTGGTGTACTGAGGTAACGCTCAGTAGAACTCGCTGCGATAGTGACAATCGTTTTGCCTTTCATTTCAGGACGCTTAGCCAGCTGGATAGCCGCCCAGATATTCGCACCTGAAGAAATACCAGTTGGGATACCTTCTTGCTGGTTCACCTGCTGAGAAGTCGCAAACGCATCTTCGTTAGTCACAGTGATCACTTCGTCAACAATCTCAGTATTGAGGTTGCCTGGGATGAATCCTGCACCAATACCCTGAATCTTGTGAGGACCTGGCTTACCACCAGAAATCACTGGGCTATCAGCTGGCTCAACCGCTACGATCTTAACTTCAGGATTGTTCGCCTTGAGAACTTCACCCACACCAGTAAGTGTACCACCAGTACCTACACCGGCTACAAACGCGTCTACTTTGCCGTCAGTTGCTTCCCAGATCTCAGGACCTGTTGTCTCACGGTGAATCTGTGGGTTTGCTGGGTTATCAAACTGGCTAGGACCAAAAGCACCTAGCTCTTCAACCAGCTGCTTAGCTTTAGCAATCGCGCCACCCATTCCCTTAGCACCAGGAGTCAGTACGATCTCAGCACCAAGCATCGCCAAAAGCACGCGGCGCTCTTGTGACATGGTCTCAGGCATCACCAAGATGCACTTGTAACCTTTAGCACGCGCTACAAATGCCAGCGCGATACCAGTATTACCTGATGTTGGCTCAACGATGGTGCCACCTGGCTTGAGCGTGCCGTCTTTTTCAGCAGCCTCGATCATGGCCTTACCAATACGATCTTTCACGCTGAACAGCGGGTTAAAAAATTCTGCCTTCACGAGAACGTCGGCCTCAAGACCTTCGACGACAGAGTTGAGTTTCACAAGTGGAGTATTCCCCACGGTATCTGCTAGTGTTGTTGCTACCTTACTCATAATTTAAAAATTTGGATGCACATAAAATCGGCATTTTCCAGCCAGCTGCAAGCATAATCCAAAGTAACTTACCTAAATAGCCTCTTAATTAACACGCTTGTCTCACTTCATACCTAATTTCAGTTGTCTAAACCAGCTGAAAAACTGATAGTTACGTTTATGGAAATCATCTCCGTCACCGTGCTGATGCTAATCGCTAGCCATTTACTAGTTCGGCTCGCGAAAAAAAAATCAGCCAGCTTCCGCCACAAAGTTAAGCTGCTGGTCTACGCCACCGGTGTCGCCCTCCTATTTTCGGCATTTGAGATCGCCAAATTCACCATCCATTTCATCGCCAAAAACGAGCTCGTTGAGCTACCAGAAAATACCGACGACCTCGCCATGATTGGCGGCATCATCCTACTTCCCATTCTCCTGCTCACCGTGCTACCCAAGGCGCCGTCCGACGACGAACTCATCGACTAAGCCAGCTGGAAACCCGCAGTCGGCATCAAACAAAAACTTGGTGTTTACCCACCACTGCACAAACTCGGACAGAACATGCGTGCAGCGGCAGGCGTCTTTGTATGGTAGACTCTTAACACAAAATTGGCCATCCACAGCCAATTGAGATGAACTTAGCGCAAGCGCGCTAACTTGTCAGCGCCACAAGCATGCAGATCATTCATCAAAGGCATGAATCAAATCTCCAGCTGGACATTCTAGCTACTCACTCGCTTTTTTCGCCATAGCCGCCACGGGTACAAGAAAACCCAAAACGCCGCCACCACCATTCAGTTTCACATCTTTAATATAACAAACACTGGCCTTTTTCATCTCACAGCAGCCAATTTGCATGCCGAGAATGTGCTCAACCAAACAAGACAGATCTGGCTCGTGACCAACTATCGCCACCGTCTGAAAAGCACTATACGCCTGCAACTCCACCTTCGCCTCGGATGGCGGCATGCCACAGCTCAGCCAGGGTTCAATAATAGGCGTCGCCGCCTCCCAGCGAGAACAGATCGCCTCAGCAGTCTGTCGCGCGCGCACCAGCGGGCTAGCTAATACTACATCGGGCTCGAGATCCAGCTGGATGAGCAAATCGCCAACCGCCTCACCTTGGCTAATCCCCTTATCAGTGAGCGCCCGTTCACCATCAGCGCCTTGATTATCTTCAGCCTTTGCGTGTCGAATAATGATTAAGTCCATAGATCAATCAATACGCTACTACAGATTGGCAGAAATTCATACGATGAATGTCCAAATTCTCCACCGCCACTGGTTTTTACTTTAATCTAGGCCATTTCATGGTTGATTGCGGCATGCTTAACGACTTTCTATCACCAGCCAGCTGCGCATTAAAAATCTGCGGCGTCACCACAACCGCTGATGCTGAAGCACTCATAGCCTGCGGCGTCGATGCCCTCGGCGTGAATTTTTACCCAAAGTCAAAACGCTACATCACGCCAGCTGACGCCACCGAGTGGCTAAAATCTAGCGCTGGCCGCATCGTCCGCGTTGGTGTTTTTGTCAATGCCGACCCGAGCCTACCAAAACAGTTACTCGAAGATGGGCTGCTAGACATGGTGCAATTCCACGGCGACGAAGACCTTGCCTACTGCCAGCCATTCATCGATGCCAAGTTACCATTCATCAAAGCCATTGGCGTTAACGCAGCCGACTCACTTAACGATATCGCCAGCTACGGCGCTAACGCACTCTTGCTAGATGCGCCCGCCCCTGGCGTCTACGGCGGCACCGGTCATACTTTCGACTGGAATCACGCACGCACATTCATGCAATCACACGCCGAAATCCCAGTCATGTTAGCTGGCGGCATCACACCAGCCAACGCCCAAGAAGCGGTCGCCACCGTGCGCCCAGCATGTATCGACATCGCCTCTGGCGCCGAGATCTCACCAGGCATCAAAGACATGGACAAGGTGAAAGCCATCCAAGCTGCCATGCTAGCAGCACAAGCCTAACTGATGAATTTTCACAAAAAAAGCTCCAGCGGTAATCACCCCGCTGGAGCCTAGTTAGAAAACTAATACCACCTACTTTGGCGCCTTCCAGATCAGGCGGATTGAATCCATCCGCACACGGGCGTTAGAAATCGCCACCATCACCTCGTCGCGATGTTTTTTCAGCTCATCAATCTCACGCTGATTCACCGTATCATTGATTTCAGCCAAGGCCTGCAAACGATCTAGCTCGTGATCCAGCTCGGCACGCGCTGATTTCTCAGCCTGTTTGATGATCTTCTTCGACTGCAGCTCAGCTAGCTGATGGAGCTTGTCCACCATCTTTGGCAGCAGGTCCAGACGCAGTGCATCTTTCGCTAACAATGGGCGATGATTACCTGAGCGCAGCGCTGCTTCTGGCGGCCTATCCGCCGGTAAAACTTCAGCTAGCTGGTGGTCGCAGCACAGAGAAATTGGCGTCGCTGCAAGAAATCTATCAAGGTGCATGGACGCTGGCGCATGAGCCTCTAGCAGCAGGTTCGCCTGCAGCAATATCTTCTTCTCCAATGGATGACGCCAAACAGCAAAACTTGAGCTGCCAAGATGGTCGCTCAACAAGCTATCCAGCGCACCGCGCACCAAAGGGTGATCCCTGGTCAGAAATACCATATCTTCACGGCTCAGCGCCACGGTACGGTCAAAGCTCGCCCAAATCCCCTCATCCGGAATCCCAGCAATGTGATCGTCGACGACATGGCCAGGTTTAATCAGATAGGCTCTATCACCTAACTCTTCCACCTTGGCTCCAAGTCGATCTAGCAAGTAGATGATAAAATTCTCAAAGGTCGTCAGCTCATCCTCATCGCGTATCGACTCGATCAACTCGGCGGCACGCTCAGGCTTGCTAGAATTCATCTGCAACAGACGGTCGTGACCGTTGGCCATCTTCTCGCTGGTTTCCTTGCAGTGTTGGCGAGTTTGCACAAGCAACTCATCTAGCTGACCGCGATCAAAATTCTCAAACAAGCTCTCGAGCTGGTCTCGGCTATGAGCAAACACCTCTACCGCAGCTGGCTGATGGTGCTCAAAACTATCCAACCCGTGATGATACCACTTGGCTAACACCTCACTCGAATGATCCAGCTGAAATGGCACATGAATATTAATGGTCGATGTCTGACCAATGCGATCGAGTCGCCCAATGCGCTGCTCCAACAGCTCAGGATCAGCCGGCAAATCAAACAATAACAAGTGGTGAGCAAACTGGAAGTTCCTCCCCTCACTACCAATCTCCGAGCAAATCATCAGCTGAGCACCCTCTGGGTCAGAAAAATACACCGCCGCGCGATCGCGCTGCAACAAGGTCATATCTTCATGGAACTGCGCACACTTCACATTCAGTAAGTCTTGCACCGCCTGCTGGATCTGCCCCACCATTTCGCGAGTACGACAAATCAATAACAATTTTTCATCGTCATTTTGGCGCAACCAATCGAGCAAAAATTCCAACTTATTAGCAAATTCATCGCCAGCTGGAAGTTCGTGTAAATGAGCTTTTCGCTCGGGAAATCCCTGCAGTGCCGATCTTGTATTGCGGAACATAACACGCCCAGTGCCAAAGGCATCTAGCAAGTCGGCGATCAAAGAATCGCGACTCGCTGCGTCACCACTAGCCACCAACTCACACCGCTTAGCTAACTGCGGCGAGCGAGATGCGATCATTGCAGCATCCGCAGCTGCTAGCGGCTTGGCTGACTGTAGCTCATCAACGATGCGAGCTACTTCTTGATAGTGAAGGTTTTCTTCGACAAACTTTTCTAATGAATGGTAGCGAATTGGATCCAACAAACGCAGCCTAGCAAAGTGACCTTCAGGCCCTAGCTGCTGTGGTGTTGCCGTCAGCAATAATACCGCGTCAATGCAGCCAGCAAGCTGCTCGATATAGCCGTACGCTGCGCTAGACTCGTTTTCTGACCATTCGAGGTGATGCGCTTCGTCCACAGCTAACAAATCCCAACCAGCGGATATTACCTGCTGAGCCCTAGCTGGATTCTGCAGCAAGAAATCCTGCGAGCATAGAACTAACTGACTATCCATGAATGGATTCACACCATCTTCGTTAGCCTCAATCGACTGGCATCGTTCTTCATCAAAAATAGCAAACATCAGCTGGAAACGACGTAACATTTCCACAAACCATTGGTTCACTAGCGGCTCAGGCACGATCACTAATATGCGACTCGCGCGGCCTGTCAGATGCAGACGGTGCATGATCAAACCTGCCTCGATGGTTTTTCCCAACCCCACCTCATCGGCTAACAAAACCCGCGGCTTGAGACGCGATGCCACCTCTGAGGCAATATACATCTGATGAGGAATCAAATCCATGCGGCCACCAACAAAACCACGCAGTGGTGATTGGCTGAGCTGGTAGTCGTGACGCAGCGCCCTCGTGCGCAGCGCAAAATCTCGCGGGTCATCAGCCTGGCCTAGCAACAAGCGAGCATCTGGTTTAGAAAAACTTATCGTATGCGCCAACTCGCTCTCTACCACCGCAAGCTCACCACATTGATAGGTCAGCAATCCATCAGCTAACTGGACGGCGTCAACATCCAGCTGAGAACCGTCCAACAACTCAAGCTTATCCCCCACCTTAAAGGTAACTCTCTGGATAGGAGCTGATTTCAACGCATAGATACGCTTTTCCTCAACCGCTGGAAAATAGATTTCTACACGATTAAACTCAACCGCCTGCATCACCCCCAGGCCGAGCTCTGGCTCAGATTCACTTACCCATCGTTGGCCTAACTTTATCTCGGACTGCTGCATGCCATTAGCTAGACACGCTGAGATCTATAAGCAATCTCGAATCCATCACAGCCATACAGCTGAGAAATATCCATCTCGTGGCGGCCAGTAACATAAGCCGCTAGACGCGAGTCGTGGAATAGCTTGCGCAGAAAAGCGTCCACCTCGACGAGTTCCCCCTCAACCACCAACTCCACATCGCCATCTGGTAGATTTTTCACCCAGCCAGACAGCGCAAATTTTCCAGCTAGCTGGCGCGTGGTATAACGAAACCCAACACCCTGAACGCGCCCTTCGATGATGATTTGTTTAGTCACCATGAGATCTAATCTAAAACTTTCTAGGCTTCATCATTCCCCTGCTTGCGCAGGTCCTCTAGCACATCGGACATGTCACGCTGAGTCTCCCAGACAGTTTTGAGAAAATAAATGGGAGCCGATTGACGAACAGCCAGCGCAATGCAATCGCTCGGTCGTGCATCTAGCTCGACGATTTTCTTATGCTGCACTTCATTTTCCGCCTGCAAGATCAGCCGCGCATAAAAGACATCGTGCTCAGCTTTGACGATCACCGCATATAACATCTTGGCGCCAAACCCATCTAAGATGGAGTTGATCAAATCATGACTGAGTGGCCGCGGCGGCTCCACATCTGCCATCACCGCATTGATAGAAGCCCCTATCGACGGCTCAATATAAAATACAATGGCCTTATCGCCATCACCCAAAAATACCGCACAACCAGACTGGGTCGGTAACAAGGCAATGGGCTCAACTTGGACTAAATCTTCTGGTTTATGCATGCGGTAATGATTGAGGTTCGAATGTAGTTAACTCATCTTCAGCGCCTTTTACAAGCCCGTCGTTAGGACGCGCTTTATATTTTTTTGTATGGCGCACATATTTCTCCGCCCAATAACGCACTTTCCCCTGCTCCTCATCGGTGAGTTGGCGGACCACTTTAGCTGGCGATCCCACCACCAAGGAACCCGCTGGAATCACCGTACCACTAGTAACGAGTGAGTTAGCTCCAACAATAGAGCGCTCACCAATGACAGCGCCATCGAGGATACAAGCACCCATACCAATAAGCACTTCATCTTTAATGGTGCAGGCGTGAATGACTGCGCTGTGACCAATAGTGACATACTCGCCGAGATAGCAGCCGTAGTTATCTGCTAGATGAATAACAGCATTATCCTGCACGTTAGAATAGTTACCAATGATGATTTCATTAATATCTCCACGCAGCGTTGCATTGTACCAAATACTCGCCTGCTCACCAATTTTAACCTTACCGATAACATCGGCGCTGGTCGCCACATAGGCAGACGAATGTATATTCGGACATATCCCGTCAAAGCTCTCAATAGCCATACAGGCAAGCTAGATGGGTGATATGGATTTGGCCAGAAAACAACTTCACTTTACTAAGATCTTTCCTGTGCCACATTGCGGTGGTAATTGCCCCCTGCAAACCTACCAAAGCGTGCCACACACCACGCCAAAGTCATTCAGCCATGCGCGAATTCCTTATCATCATAGCCGTCATCATCCTCGCAGTCGCTCTGAGATCGAGCCGAACGTGTACCGTGCGCAAACTCGGTGCGATCACCTTTCTCATCGCTACTGGCCTAGCTGGCTACTACATCAGTGAGAATATTTGGATCGGCATGGTCTCACCACTGCTCTGGTTCATGCTGCCGTGGGTCGAATTGCTAACACGCATTCGCAGCCTGCGCATGCCTCTGGAAAACAAGCTGAAACCAAAAATGTCTCCAGACATCTCGCTGTATCCAGAAGCCCACCAGGCAATCAAAGTTTTGGAGGACGCAGGGTTCGAGCACGTTCGCGCGTGCGGCTGGGACTGGGGCGACATGAAACAAGTCTTCGAACTGTACTGGAACCCCGAGGAACGCACGGTCGCCCAAGTATGCCTATGCGAACAATCACACGTCACTTTTTCCTACCTGAGCATGAGCTCCAAAGATGTCACCAAGGGGATTTGGCGCACAACTAACTATCCATTTTCGCAGACGCTAAAACCAACCAGCAATGCACACTGGAACCAAGTCAGCTGCTCTATCACCTGCCCAGATGCGGTTTTAGAAAGCCACCACGGCTACCTCATCAAACAGGGATTAATCATCGACGACCTGCTTTTCCCCGACCCCGACATCATCGAGTTAGAGATAGAAACTGAGATGCGCAGCCAGATTGACCACAATCTCCAAGCAGGCATCATCGAACTAACAGGAGACGGATATTTTAAATATACCTTCAAAGGGCTACTCTACCTCTGGTACCAGTTCGTCAGGGACATGATCCGCCTCAGCTAGAAATGTAACTTGAAACTTGATTGATCTAGCTAGCTAGGTGCAAACTCGATTCATGATAAGACAAGTTGCGCTTACCTTTCTCGGTCTAGGATCGCTCATCCTATCCTCATGTGGACCAATTAGCTCTTCAGGAGGCATGGGCGTGCCCAACATGGGTGGCCCAACAGCTGAAGTTCGTCAGCAAATGATTAGCACTGAAGCGCGCGGTAATTTCTATTACGGGCGCCGGTACTACGTCAACAAGACCCGCTTTTGGGGATACTTGCGCAAACCTGGCCAACCAGCGACATCAGCCAAACTTGTCATGTTCAACGAGAGCAAACGTCGCCAGCCAGATAGATTTTCTGAAAATGGCAGCGGTAACCAGAAATATGGATTCGACAATAACTACGAATACAAAATCTATGGTTATTACACCGGCAAGACGGTTTACGAGATCAACTCTAACCAGTTTCTGCCAGAATTCATGCTAACAAACTATGCCGTCGTCAGCAAAGATCCAGGCTGGTTATTCTCACCGCGAGATTCATACGACCCCAACAACATCACCCTACGCCCACACAATTCCTTATAACTCATGTCTATCAGCAGAGACGCCATTGCCGACATCCTTGAAGAAATCGCCACACTCCTAGAACTCAAAGGAGAGAACCCATTTAAAATAAAAGCCTACAAAAATGGCGCTGATGTTGTTCGTGACTACGACGGTGACATCATCCACTTGGCGGCTAACAATGAACTCAAGGGTATCAAGGGCATCGGCAGTGCTCTGCAAGATAAACTTCACGAACTCGCCACCACAGGCGAACTGGAATTCTATCAAAACCTCCGCGGTGAATTCCCAGCAACCATTTTCGAGCTATTTGAAATTCAAGGTCTTGGGCCAAAGAAAATCAAAGCGCTCTATCAAAAGCTAGACATCACCTCTATCGCATCTCTCAAGGAAGCGTGTGAGACCGACCGCATCAAAGAACTCAGCGGATTTGGACCCAAGTCAGTTAGCAACATTCTCAAGGCGATCGAAACTAAAGAGAAGTTCGCTGGCAGATACCGGCTTGGCGACATCACAGCTCTAGCTGAAACCATCCTAGCTGCTATCAAAGAGCATCCGTCTACCAGCCGCGCCGCCATTGCTGGCTCCTACCGGCGCGCCAAGGAGACACTACATGACCTCGACTTCCTTGTTGCCACCAAACAACAAGCCGACATCATCGACTACTTCACCCAGCTAGACGAGGTCGAAGAAATCATTGCCAAGGGAGAAACCAAAGCAGCTGTGCGCCTAGTCAACGGATTGCAGTGCGACTTGCGAGCCGTAAGCAACGAACAGTTCCCCTTTGCCCTGCAATATTTTAGCGGCAGCAAAGAGCACAATGTTAGCATTCGCCAGCTAGCTAACAAACGTGGCTGGTCGCTCAACGAATACGCCTTTACTCATAAAGACACCAGCCAACCAGCGCCTCCTAACGTAGTCGATGAACGCGACATCTACCGCGCGCTAGAGCTCGAGTTCATTGAACCTGAGCTGCGCGAGAACCGTGGCGAAATTGAAGCTGCCGACGCTGGCGAGCTACCGCGCTTGGTAGAGTTAGAAAACCTACGTGGCACATTCCACAACCACACCACCGCGTCTGACGGCCGCAATAGCCTAGAGGAAATGGCGCAAGCCGCACAAGACCTTGGCCTGCAATACCTAGGCATTGCCGACCACTCAAAATCTTCATTCCAAGCAAATGGCCTCTACGCTGATAGATTGCTAAAACAAATAGAAGAAATCCGCCAACTCAACGAGCAATGGGACGATTTCAAAATCATCGCAGGATCTGAGGTAGACATCCTCAAAGATGGTTCGCTAGACTTTGATGATGATACCCTCAGTCAGCTAGATTACTGTGTAGCCAGCGTGCACAACTCATTCACGCTAGCTGAAAAAGACATGACCGCGCGCATTATCCGCGCCATGGAGAACGAACACGTCACCATGATTGGCCACCTAACTGGTCGATTACTTCTCCGCCGCGACCCTTATGCAGTCAACGTTGACAAGATCATCGACTGCGCTGCTAGAACAGGCACTATCATTGAGCTCAACTGCAGCCCGCGCCGTCTAGACATGGATTGGCGATGGTGGCACAAGGCTCGCGACCTCGGCGTAATGACTTCTATCAACCCAGATGCCCACGGCGTTGAACAACTACAAAACCTTCACTTTGGCGTGCGTCTCGCCCGCAAAGGGTGGCTCAGACGCGAGGATGTGCTCAACTGCATGAACCTCGATGAAGTTCTCAGTTTCCTCAGCAAAAGCAAAAGCGAACGCATCCGCTAGACACATCACAAAGCATTAATCAACTAGCCGCCCAGCTATCCAGCTGCGCGGCTTTTTTGTTAAGCAGAATACTTTAAAGCACCTCCACTGAAGATTCACTATGATTAAATTCTTTCATAAAAGATTGAATCATTAACATCTCCAAATCCATACAGCTCAATAGACTTCTCCCATTTAACTGAGAATCAACGCGCAACCGAATTCTCCCTAAAATGCATTTTTCTGAAACAATTGTCTGGCAAGCGCCGTTTTAATGATGAAAATATATTTTATAGTCACACTCGTAAGATGAACAAAAAAACCATAATCACACTAGGCTGCACCGTCCTAACTATGGGCAGCTCACTGGCTGAGTCAAAATCTCCCGTAGCACCCGGGCCAAATGAACCTACACTTGAGAGCCTGCAAGCTAACTACGTCGTTCCCGAGTGGTTCCGCGATGCAAAGTTTGGCATTTACACCCACTGGGGTCCAGTGACCCACGCCATCCAGCACCCAGACGAGAAAAACATCGGCCGCTTTGGCTGGTATGGTAGCCAACTCTATCGCCCAGGCACAGGCGGTCATGAATACCACAAAAAATATTGGGGCGATCCAAAAGAAGTCAACTATCGTGCGATTTGTGAGAAGTTCACCGCAGATGATTTTGATGCCGAGCACTGGGCGGATGTTTTTGAAATGGCTGGCGCCAAATTTGCTGGCCCAGTCTCCGTCCACCACGACAACTTCCTCATGTGGGACTCCGAGCTCAATCCATTCTGCGCTGGAAAAATGGGACCCAAACGTGATATCTGCGGCGAGGTCGCTACAGCTGTGCGCAAGCGCGGCATGAAATTCATCGGCACATTCCACCACGGATTCAGTTATCGTTACTGGGAAAACGCATGGAAATATGACCCAGGCCACCCAGAACTCTACGGTCCAGAACACCACGCGGTAGAAAAATACATCGAAAACGACAAAGGCGAACGCGTTAAAAACGACGCTGAGTGGAAACACGCCCCACGCGAGTGGCAGGAATACTGGCGTGATGCTGTTGGAGAATTTGTTGATAATTATCAGCCAGACCTTATCTGGTTCGACTTCGGCCTCAGCTGGCAGGACCGCGACATCCAGCTACAAATGTATGCTAACTTCTACAACAAAGCTCGCAGCTACGGTCAAGACTCCCCAACAGTAGCCCGCAAAGCACGCGATGCTGAAAGCCGCACATACGGAACACTCGATCTCGAGCGTGGCCACATGCCTCGCCTCACAGAATATCCATGGCTTTCTGACACCAGTGCAAGTGCTTGGTTCTACTACCCTAACCCAACCACACAACCAGACGACAGCTTGGTTGATATGTACGTCGACATCGTTGCCAAAAATGGCACCTTGTTGCTCAACATTGGGCCAGATTACAAAGGCACATTCCCAGAGGAATTCATGACTGGCCTCAGAGCCATTGGCGCATTTAACGAAACATGTGGCGAAGGCATCTATGACAGCCGCCCATGGCTCACATACGGTGAAGGTCACACAAAAACCAGCACTGGTCACAAAGGCGCAGCTAACAGCCTCGAGCATGCAACATCTAACTTCCAAGTTGATGACAAACGCTACACCCAGAGCAAAGATGGCAAAAACCTCTACGCGTGGGCGATGCATTGGCCAGAAGGACTCACTGAAATGACCTTCAAATCAGTCATCATTGAAGGTGAAGAAGACGGCGCTAAAATTGAACTGCTAGGCCATGGCCCAGTTGAATACAGCACCAATGCTGATAAAAGCGTAACCGTGAAACTTCCAGCTAAGGCACCTAACCCACATTGTAACGGCTTCAAGTTTAGCAATATCAAAGTGGGCTGGCACCCATATGGCCACCACCTCATCGCCAACTCAACACGCATCGATCTTTCTGCAGCTAAAGATAGCAAAGACGGCGTTAGCGTTGAATTTGAAAGCGGCTCTGTACCTAGCGCCACCCTGTGGATCGGCAGCAAAACCGCAGCTAAGGGAACCGCCACACTCTACGAAGGCAGCAAGAAGATCATGAGCAGCGACTACTCAGTAGACGCCAACGGCCACGTTGAAGTCGGCGACTTTAAAGTTTCCGCCAAGAAGGTGAAAAAAGAGCACATTCCTGCAAAACTCCGCCTCGAAATCACAGGCCTTAAAGCCACTGATTTAGATGCGCTGAGCATTGGTATTCAACGCGACAAAACGATCCTCCGCCAAAACGATAGCATTCAATAATCTATCTAATCGCTAAGCTTTCGGTAATTCGAAAGCTAGCTAACTAAAATGCCAACTCCAAAGCGGAGTTGGCATTTTTTGTGCCATCAAACCACCACCAACTATGTAAACCTATCATCACCCGCACCCTCAGGCATTCAGCGTGGAAAATTTTATCTAGCAGGCATGCTAGAGCACCCCTCTCGCCCACCATTAACAAAACTCTAGCGATTAGAGACTTAGGCAAACAATCTATCATATAATCGTCACCTACCCCCAAGCCATGAGGGTATCCGCACACAATTTAACAATTTACGCACAGTTCAAACACACAAGACATGTTATTGAATCTCAATCTCAATACAGATGAGAGCAAAACACAGATCGCAATAATATGATTAAAGTCCCCAAAAAAAACATCGTGTGCATGCTATTTGCCAGTCTACTTCTGGCTAGAGCCGAAGACGAACATGTGCACACCGCGGATGACGGCCACGTACACAGCACCGAATTAGACGAGCTAGAACACTTTGTTATCACAGGATCAAAGCAGCAAGAGCTGCTCTCTGACGCGCTCGTTAGAACGCAGGTCATTGACCGCACCCTCATCGACGATAGCCAAGCTAGAACACTAGCTGAAATCATTGAATACACTCCGGGTCTACGATTAGACAACGCCTGCGGCAACTGCAACCAGATGAACCTGCAAATGCTCGGTCTCCCCCAGCCGTACATCAGCATCCTTAACGATGGCATGCCTAACTTTTCTAGTCTAGCTAGCGTGTATGGCATCGAGCAAATACCCACAGGCATGATAGATCAAATTGAAATCGTCAAAGGCGGAGGGTCAGTGCTATACGGGCCTGGTGCTGTAGCCGGCGTGATCAACTTAATACCACGTAACCCAGACGTAACTGGTCACCAATTTTCTAGCCGAGTGGAAAGCTTCTCAGGTGATAGCTTCGGTCACGGTCCAGGGTATAACTTTTTTGCCCTCGGCGACTGGGTCAGTGACGACTCCAAGCTAAAACTAACTGGCTTTGCCAACTACGACTATTTACCACCAATCGACATCAATAAAGATGGCTTCACAAACATCTCCGAGCGAAAGTTAGGCGCCATGGGACTGAGATCTCTATGGGCTCCTACAGAGCGTTCGCAGTTTGTATTCGACTATATGTTCACCCGCGAAGAAAGGCGAGGTGGTGACGCAGGAGATGCTTTTGATAGACCGCCAAACATGTCATTGATCTGCGAAGCTGCTGACACTGACCGCCATGTATTCACCACCAAATGGCTAGCAGACCACAATGAAAAGCTCAGCACATCTATGGCTTATTCATACGCCCGCACAGACCGTGACTCATACTACGGAGGAATCGTGGCGCTTGGCTCACCGGATCCAGACTCCCCCTACTACAATCCAGATTGGACTCCTGATCTTGGTTTTGGCACCACTGAAAACCACCTCCACTTTGTTGATGTAACCGCAAACTACGAGTTTTCAGATACCAGTATACTCACTGTTGGGGCTCAGTACAGCTATGAAACATTGACAGACGAACATGCCTCCGTAGATCGCAATCTAGATGAAACCTACACTGATTTCGGCATTTTAGCCCAGCACCGCTGGGACGTATCTGACGCTTGGACATTGGAATATGGGGCCCGTGTAGACTGGCACTCTGAGATCAATGACCCCATCTTCTCGCCTCGCGCTGCGGTCATGTACAAAGCTAACGACAACTTCCGCATTCGCTCTAGCGTTTCTACAGGATTCAGAGCCCCGCAAGTCTTTGACGAAGACCTTCACATTGCTACTGTAGGCGGCGATCTTGAAGTCATCTATCAAGATGAAAATTTAAAAGAAGAAAGCGCCACCACAATCTCTATCGCTCCAGAGTGGAAAATTGATGACAACTGGAAGTTAGAAATGAATGCCTTCTACACTTGGCTGGATGACACCTTTGTCCTTGAACCTCTCAGCGAAACTGATGATAGAGTCGAGTTCCTCAGAACTAACGGTGAATCATCTACTATTGGTGGTGTTGAATTCAACCTCGGCTATTATGCTGATATCTGGCGCGTTGAGTTCTCATGGATTCAGCAAAAGCTGCAATATGAAAACCCACAACTCGTTCTCGGTGATGATACTTTAGTCGACCCACTCGACAACCCTATCTACTCATCTAACTATCTAAAAACACCTGAGTCATTAGGTCAAATTAAGTTCAACTACTCACACGACTGGTTTGACGTTTTTGTAGCCTTAAAAGCTACTGGCCCAATGGATGTTCCCCACATTATCTCTGACCCAAACACCGGCGACCTCGTAAGAAATGAACTAAAAAGAACGGACTGGTTCTTTGATGTCGACCTCGGTTTGAGCAAAGAATTCATCATCGCCAACCAATACCCGCTGACTGTGAACACTGGCGTAAAAAACGTCTTCAACCAGTTCCAGAGCGACCTAGACAGCGGTCAATATCGTGACCCTGGATATACTTACGGCCCAGCTTTCCCTCGTCGTTTCTACCTCGGCGGCACAATTGAGTTCTAATCATTAGATAGACCCTTTCCCTAAGCCATAAATGCCCACTCTGTTTTACAGAGCGGGCATTTATTATATTGGGTAATGTTATACAGCTGCAGCGATCAGCATTAACAAATAAAATACTGGCTTACCACCATGACTCAACCTGAATACCAGCTGATAGACCGCTAGTATCATCGCCGTTAGTCCGTGGTGCTACATAGCCTTCTAAGTCGTCAGACCAAGTCGCCCAGGTCAAGAATAGGCGCAATGCAGGACGAGAGAAATAATCGCGCTTGGGCGTTAGCTGAGGAGCAATGGTAAATTTGTAAACTGTTCCGCTGTCAAACAGATCGCTATCGACATAGTCAATACCAGCTTCCAATGCGACGCTAAAATGATCGGTGAAATGATACTGAGGACGCAGACCAAATGAGACCCAACTATTACGTGAGTCCATGCCCTCAACACCCACATCAACTTCATCCCAAACAATCGTGCCCTGCATGCTCACGCACTCGTTAGGCTGAATGACTAGATCCTGAACCGCACGAAAATGCCAGCTATCGTCCGTATTCACCACGGTCGGAGTGAGCGGATCTGTAGGCAGATCCAAGAAGCTGTAATCTTCCTGAGTGGTTCTAAATTTAGCTGCTGCCCCTACACCGTACTGCACCATGGTGCGGCTGTAACCACCCCACACATCCTGCAGTTCATAGGAAAATCCACCAGCTATACCACCAGAACCATTAACAACAACATTCTGCTCGTTAGGTTTAAAAGTATCGTCGAGATCAGCTAGATCGAGCCAAACAAAACCAACACCTGGCCCAAGTTCGATATCGGAAAGACGAAAATCGATGCTGTTTTTTGTATTCACCTCATTGAGCTCCTCTGACGCGTTAGAATTCAATGCATCAATACTACCGCCTAACCACGCGACCGATAGCTTACCAAAACCGAGGTCTAAACCTTCCATACCGCCACCAAATCCACTCATATCGAGATAGTAGAAATCCGACATATGCACATCCCAGCGGTCGTAAAACCTCTGACCAGCCCAAAAACTAACTTCAGGGCGAGCCTCCCAAACACCTAATGCCTGACCATAAGCTTCACGAATACTCAGTGTGCTATCAGAACCCAAAGCATCGGGAATTACATACGACGTCCTAACGGCTACCATAAATTCTTTACCATCATCTAGATCTAACTCGGGGAAATGATAGCTGAAGGCCGTTTCGATATAAGTTTCTGTCTCGTTACCCAAGCGGAATTTAGATTGCGCACCTGGGTTTTTGAATGCCTCCATCACCTCGCCATTTTCATTGATGCCATAACCAGAGCGGAAATATCCATGAAACTCAAAACCTTTGGTCAATCCATCCTCGGTAAGCTGAGTCGCAAAACCAGCTGGAGTCTCACTTTCATCATGTGATGGAGCAAGATCCGTTGGCATGCCTGACTTAGCGCCATAGTTAGTGGCTGCGGTTGCCGTACTCGTCACTGCAGCTGGCTTGCTAGATTTTTTCGCTAAGCTATCAATGTCATTGCTCTGCTTCTTCACCGAGTTTTTTAACTCAGCATTTTTTCCTTCTAACTCGATCACTCGGTTTTCCAATTTGGCGATACGAGCCTCGTATTCGCTGCGCATAGAGCGAATTTCTTTCAAGATAGCGGCGGCATCATCGGCCTCAACCACAGCTTGTTGTTCCGCTGCCTGCAGCTGCACCAACTGAAAACTCAGACAGGCAAGCGACAATTTCAGATAGATTAACTTTTTCATCACTAACTCCAACAATTAGCAGAAGGCTATATTCAATCAAGGTTAAACATACGTTAACTTTGCAATCGATCACCTAGCGCCGGAACACCGTCTAGGATACAACAAGTCACCAGCTAGGCAGGTAATTCGGCTCATGCAAATCCTTGGCAGATAGACCGTCATCACTATAATGCAATTCATGCGCACTCTCCCACATCTTACTCTAGCATTAATAGCGAGCGTCACAGCGAGTCTAGCTGGACCGATACAACTCAAAACCTTAAGTCATAAATTCGACAAGCCACTCTGGTTAGGCTCCCCAGCTGGGGAGAACAGCAAAGTCTGGGTGGTAGAAAAAGAAGGCATGATCTACAGCTATGATCTAGCTACTGGCCAACCCAAGCTCTTCATGGATTTCACCTCAGTGATCGATGTGCAAGCTAACGAACAAGGACTTCTCGGCATGGCCTTCTGCCCAGATTACTCCAGCTCACGACGATTTTACCTGTATTATACAGATGCTGATCACGCGGTGAAAATTGCTAGATTCAGAGCGGACGCCTCGCTGATGACAGCGGATGCTGCGACTAAGGAAGAACTAATCACCATTGATCAACCGTACAAAAATCATAATGGCGGCTGGTTAGAATTTGGCCCTGATGGATTTCTTTACGCGGGTATTGGTGACGGCGGCGCGGCTAACGACCCAAAAGATGCTGGCCAAGACTTAAAAACTCACCTTGGGAAAATTCTCCGTTTGGATGTTTCTGTGGAGAAATCGTATTCCATCCCTGGCGACAACCCATTTGTGAATGATGATAAAGCGCTGAATGAGATCTGGGCCTATGGCTTGCGCAACCCATGGCGCTGCACTTTTGATGCCAAATCTGGCGACCTCTATATTGCCGATGTTGGGCAGAACCATTGGGAAGAAATTAACTATCTACCAGCTGGATCTGCTGGCGGCGCCAACTTTGGCTGGCGGCTGCGTGAAGGGTTGATAGAAACCCCCAACAAAAAAGCGGGCGGCAAAAAGCCAGCTGGCGCCATCGACCCAATTCACGTTTACGCGCACGGCTCAGCCGCGGGCGAAGGTTTATCTATCACCGGTGGCTGCGTTTACCGCGGGAAAATCAAATCGCTAGACGGCCACTACTTTTTTGCCGACTACGTCACGCCGCACGTTTGGTCATTCAAGGTAGAAGCAGGCAAGGCGGCGCAGCTGAAAGATTGGTCAAATATTCTCAAAGCTGAAAATGGTGGCCTGCGAAGCATCGCCTCGTTTGGCCAAGATGGTCAGGGTGAGCTGTACATCGTCACGCTGGCTGGCTGGATTCACCAAATCACCGAACAAAACTAGCTGGTAGAATGCTAGCTAGGCACAAAAAACCAGCTGGAGCAACAAGCTTGCCCCAGCTGGTCAACACACATGCTATGACGCTTCACTGTAGGCATGCCTACAGCCTAACAAGCTCTCGTAAAATGCTGTATTAGGTTTGGTGGTATAAACTTCATATCCTGAGATTTTGCGAAGTTTCACCCATTCAGGATTACTGCCATCTAGGCCGTAATCCATGAAGGCAAATTTGCCCCAATCCCAATAGCGAATGTAGTCGGCGTAGACGCAGATGCTACGGTCTTTGGTCTCGCCCACCTCACCGTAGAATCTAGCTAGACTGAGCAGAGGCAAGTTCTGCTCGGCAATCTCGCCAGCGACAATGACTTCAAAATCACCAGCTCCGTAGATAGAGGTGATTTGTAGGTGGGTATCGACGATGCCATCAAAATATTTATGCTCCACACGAATGTGGGTTTCTTGTTTTTCTTTATCGAACCAGACCTCACGGACGATGCCAAACCACGCGGTATATTCGCCATGGTATTCGGAGAAATAATCAGCCAATGAGTCGTCGTCACCAGGAGCCGCGCCATTCCAATCATCCAGCTCGCAGCGGGTAATACTATCAACAAATACCTGCTCAGATGGCGCTGCGTTGTAGCTCATGCTGGCAATTGACACCGCTGGGCTGCGTGGGATTTCCACCTGCTCGATCAATGCCAAACGCGCAACTTTCCGCGCATGATCTCTGGCCTCAATTTTCATCAGCGCCTTTTCATTCTGCGAATCTTTGATTCTCAGGGAAGCTGAGAGCGAGAGCAAAATGACCAGCTCGGTGAAGAAGTTTTCCAGCTGGCTGGAAGCGGGCTCGCTGGTGAAGTCGTATCCTTCGAATTCAAAACTAAGCAGTCGCCCGCAGGTGATGATCAGCTCGAGCCGTTTGCCAGCTAGAGTCAATGGCACGCGT
The DNA here is from genome assembly GCF_016595495.1 of Persicirhabdus sediminis. GTDB lineage: Bacteria > Verrucomicrobiota > Verrucomicrobiia > Verrucomicrobiales > Akkermansiaceae > Persicirhabdus > Persicirhabdus sediminis. The sequence continues at coordinate 375,115 of NZ_JAENIM010000039.1, read as the reverse complement.
TGCGGCGGCACGATTTCACCTTTAGATTTAGAACAATAATGCTGCAGCTCATGAATTTGGCTGAAGGTAGTTTTGCTGAGGTTCACCAATGTTTGATCTTCAGCTAGATGTTTGAGAAGACGTGCCCAGTGATGTTTGCGGGCAGGCTCAAAGGTCATCACCAGAGTTGCGTCTGGGTATCTAATGTGGGGGGATTTTGGGGAGTTATTCATATTGATATAGGGTACTAATTGATACAGGAACTGTCATTCTATCACAAACAGCCCAGGATGATACAAGTTTTTAATAATGAATAAGAAACAAAAAAAAGCGCGCTCCCAATTAGGAGCACGCTTGGCAAATATTATTTAAGCTTTTTCTAGCTAGAATTATTTATCTTCTACCACGAAGATCATCATCTGACGGAAGTGCATATGTCTCTGTTTGATCTTCTTCAGCTGCTCTTGATTCATGTCCAAATTACTTGGAATGAGAATCTCTGAGTTCGCCTTGAAATGCTTTCTGTAAAGCTCGTGAGTCTCCTTACCATTGTTCAGGCTGAGTGACGCGTCTAGCTTTTCAAATTCATCGAGCCATGCAGGTGACGGCAGTGAATGAACGTGGCCAACGTAGACCCATGCGTCTTTATCAACAACAAATCCAACCACATCAGCCGCCCAGTAATCCCAGTCGTGGAATGGCAGACGGATCTGCTCAGACTCTGCCACTAATGGGTGAATCACCTTGAATGGATTTGGATAATCACTGAATGCTGGCTGGCCAATCATTGGCTTCACAATGTCAGCTCCTGATGGTGATGGACCTGTGTAGGTGAGGTCACTAACGATGCCGTCAACTTTCGCCAGCTCGAGTGGTTTATCACGTTTGGCCATTTCCAGATCTTCAGCTGGAGGCGCTGCTAGTCGCTCAGTTGGCTCAGCTGCTGGCAATGGTGGCATGTAACCACTGATACCGTTTGCAACTTTAGCATCGTTAACCTTTACGCTAACAGACCCTGCTTTGAGTCCTTTTTCGGTGGTCACCTTGAGGGTAATTTCCCCTGGCTCGAGAGTTGAGCGCACAGCCACACGGTTGATGCCAGACTCGAGGTCGAGGTAGGTATGGTTGATGGTTTTGATTTTGCCGCTGTTATAGCCGCCGCGCCAGATTCCTGGGCCGCTGAGTTCAAAGTCAACTTTACCATTCCAGACCAAAACACGCTTGCCATCTTTATCGACAGCTTCGACATCAAACAGAGCCACATCACTACCGTTAGCTTGGAAACCGTCAGGCCCAAGGATTGGAGTAATTCTCAGCGCGACCGCGTCACCAGTAGACTTCTTCTCGTGACGGCAAACTTCTTTGCCATCAATGTAAGCTACAGCTAACACTTCACCTTTTTCAAATGGCACATCTGCCCATGAGAAAATCAGCGGGTGCTTGTTATTTCTCACGTCAGTACCAACGGTACGCTTTTGTTTGCCCAGTGACTTGCCATTCAAAAACAGCTCCACTTCCTCAGCATTAGAAATCACATACTGTGTCTTTTTAGTTCCAGCTGGATAGTTCCAGTGGCCAAGCAAATGCATGTCTGGTTCGTCTGAGAAAATCACACGGCAGGCGTAATACGCTTCTTTTGGCAAACGCACACCGTCAACTTCACCTGAGGTACGGGAAACTTCTGTATTCACACGACCACCTGATGTGGAGTCTGAGAAGATCCAGTTAGCACCACCACCGTGGCCGCGGAAGCTTACTTTGTCCCACTGCCAGCACTGGTTGAGCGCAAACTGCTCGGCGGTGAGATCGTAACTACCCACAGCGTGCCAATTTTCATATGGAGGTGTCTGGCGATCCCAGACGCGGCGCGGGCTCTCCTCGCGGTTATATTCACCTTCGATAGGAGTCATGCCTTCGCGGAATCCGCCACCTTCCATGGTGATAGAAACATTACTGAATTCGCCAACCACAGTATCAGGTGAGCGATGTCCATATCCACGACCACCGTGCGGATCGTACTTTTTGATAAAATCAGTCAGCTCAACCACGTGTGGTCTAGAAACGCGGCGGTTGCCACCTTCCCAAACAACGATGGATGGATGGTTGCGGAAATAGATGATCATATCGCGGAATGCGGCAGCGCGCACTTCCCATGGGTGACCTTCTACGTCTTGCTCACCGTCCACACCCACTTGCAGGGTGAGAATGCCCAGTTGGTCAGACGCCACTAATGAGGCTTTGGCGCCAGCGCAGTGACCCCAGCGCACCATGTTACCATTCGCTTCAGCCATCAGCTGCATGGTGAAATAGTGCATCCAATCTGGCTGAGCAGCCCCTAGACCTGGCCATTCGTTGGTTGGTTTCTGCCCCCAACCTTTCATTTTCACATAGCGATCATTGATGTAAAAACCTGTGTGCGGATTAAATTGCATCCAGCGCACACCCAGTGGTTCTTGGTTTTCATCTACCACTTTGCCGTCAACTTTCAGCTGAGTTTTCACCGTATAAACATGTGGTGATGCCGGCTCCCACAAACGTGGGTTCTCCAGCTGCGCGCGCATCTGAATCACCTTCTTCTCGCCAGCTGCAAGTTTGGCGGATTCTTTCAGCTCGAGCACCTGCTCGCCATCGGCATCAAATACCAATGAGATAACTTCTAGCGACTGCGACTCAGAACTTGAGTTCATCACCTCTGGCTCCACACCGATGGTTGCTTTTTCGCGTGATGGATCCAGCGCGTAAGTATAAGTACCTACTGTTTCCAGATTATCATAAAGTGGCAGCGTGAGATGCACCGCATCCTTAACGTGCAGTTTCACATTGCGGTAAATGCCGCCGTGAGCTGGGTGCCAGTGTGGGTTATTCCATGGCAGTTTAGCGCCGCCTTCATAAGCGTCCCACTTGTGGCCTTGATCCTCTTCATCGCGCACAAAGCTATTATCAGCCATCACCGCGATTACGTTATTTTCGCCGTATTTCAGGTGCTTGCTGAGGTTGAAACCAAATGGCACAAAACCATTTTCTGAGCCACCTAGCTTCACGCCATTGATATACACTTCACTCAGCTGGCGAATCGCCTCAAATTCCAGAATGATCTGTTTGCCGTCCCATTCTTTAGGCGCAACAAAATGTTTGCGGTACCAAGTACGTCCATCCCATTGATCGCGCTCACCCACGTGGCCGAGCTCGGACCAATCGTCAAAGGTGTCCACATCATTAAAGGTATGCGGCGCGGAGACTGTCTCCCAGCTGGAATCGTCCAAATCGACTTTTTGTCCCTGCTCAACGTCATCTTTAATGAACTTCCAAGCGGGGTTAAAATTGAGCGTCTCTGCGCTCAGCATAGTAGTAAAAGCTGTCGTCACACCTGCTGCTGCCAGCAAGGTTGACCATTTAGTTGGTGTCCTCATGTTGATATATAATACGCATCTTAAACCTACCACATTTTGCGTCAACTACTATATTTAACGCAAATCTTGCACAGCCAGTGAAGTGTTTTAAAAATGATAAACAATCACCACGAAATGATAAAAAAACATGACATTCAGTTAAATCACAGCTGAATAAGTAAAATATCGACCACTAATAGTTGCTAAACCATCAACTAAATACTTGCCAGCAGGTATTATAATTTGCGACAGATGCGCAAATATTGTCCCAATTAAAAATAATCCTCGATCCAGCTGCAAACAGCAGAGAAAAGTGACACGGTAAATAACTTGTATTTTACCTGATCGGAACTATCTCGTGAGTATGTCGTTCGAGCAATTAGGCCTAGCAGAGAGAATTACCAAAGCGATCAACGAGCTTGGGTACGCCAAACCCATGCCGATTCAGCAACGTGCCATTCCCAAAATCGTCAAAAACCACGACCTTATTGGCATCGCCCAAACCGGCACCGGCAAAACCGCAGCATTCACCCTGCCGATTTTATCCAAACTCTGCCAAGCAACTAGCAGTGACAACCAACGTCACACCAAAGCGCTCATCATTGCTCCCACTCGTGAGCTGGTTCACCAGATCCACGAAAATATCCGCAAATACGCAAAATTTACCAATTTGCGCACCGTCGTCGTCACCGGCGGCGCCAGCGAGCAACATCAGATTGAAAAACTACAAAGCAATGCCGACATCGTCATCGCCACACCTGGCCGACTACTCGCACTGCAAAAAGGCAACCACTGCCAGTTTGGCAAACTAGAATTCCTCGTTCTCGACGAAGCCGATCGCATGCTCGACATGGGATTCCTCCCCGACATCATCGAAATCATCCGCCCGCTGCCAAATCGCCGTCAGACATTACTTTTCTCAGCCACCCTGCCTAAGCCGCTGGAAAAACTCGCTGCAGATTTCATGGAAAAGCCAGAAATCGTAGAAGTAGGCAAGCGCAGCAATACCGCCAGCACCATCGAGCAATTCCTCTACCCAGCTGAGCAACACCTAAAAACTGACCTGCTCATCGGCCTGCTTGATGACCACAACTTTTTCTCCGTGCTCGTATTTGTACGCACCCGCGACCAAGTAGCTGGACTCGCCAAAGACCTGCAGCGCGCCGGCATCGACTCCGCCGCCATGCACGGTGAGATGTCCCAGAACCACCGCTCACGCACCATCCGCGATTTCCGTGAAAACAAAATCCGCGTACTTGTAGCCACCGACATCGCCGCTCGCGGGCTCGACATCGACTCCATCACTCACGTGGTTAATTTCGATTTCCCTGAAAGCAACGAAGACTACATCCACCGCATCGGTCGCACCGGACGCGCTGGAGCTACCGGTCACGCGATCACATTTAATACCGCGGCTGACCAAAACCGTCTCGCCAAGCTGGAAAAACACATCGGTCGCACCATCGCCGTGCGCCAACTCGCTGGATTCAACTACAATGTGCCTGCACCAGAAGAAGATAAATCCAGCCGCTTCGAAAAACCACAAAAGGTCAAACCAAAGCGCCACTCGGTCAACCGCTCAGAATCATCGAAGCGGTTCCAAAGCGGACTCGACGCCAAACAAAACCGCACATTCGGTAAAAAGAAAGCGAGCAAGAAAACCGCCAAGCGCCGACCAAACAAAAATGGCAAAAAGCGCTAAACCTAGCCGCTAAAAAAATTCTCATTATAGCCATCCAAGCCAATCCGGCTGGGTGGCTATTTTTTTTGCCTAGAATACAACAGCTTCGTCAGCTAACAATTCACATCACCAGCAGCTCGACAGCCAAATGCTCAACTGGCTGATTCATCAGCTCAAGCCAATCTAGCGGATCCTGTTGGAAATAGCGACGCAGCGCGCGAATTGAGCCAGCGTGAGCAACTAACAAAACCAACCTACCCTCGTGATCTAGCTCGTCACAAAAATCAAAAACTCGTCGCTCCAGCTCAGGCAATGACTCACCAGCTGGCGGCGACGCCAATAGCCAATCACTCATCCAGCTATCCAGCCGCTCACCATCATTCAGCTGCAGTTCATCCCAGCTGATCCCCTCCCATTCGCCAAAGTCGAGCTCACGCAAGCGCGCGTCAGCAGCCATACTGGCCTGCGGAAAATGGTCTAGCAACTGCTCTGCCAAGCCACTGCATCGCTGCAAATCGCTAGAGATGACATCCGTTGGCTGATAACCCAATTGCACGAGTCGACCCACTACCCTATCAGCTGCCGCAGCATGATCTACTGCCAGCGGGATTTCCAGCTGACCGTAACAAATGCCAGCCATTTTCTCAGCTGGCGGCGCGTGCCTAAGGACAATGATCATAAACAAGCAAATATACAGATGAACAAGGTGACTTCTATCAGCTGCTGGCTAGCACCAAGAAAATCGCCCGTTACACCGCCAGCTCGATAATGAAAATAGCGAGCTAACAAAACTGCCAGCACGCTCCCAGCCAGCAGAGACACGCCTACTAACTCGACTGAAATCAGCTGCGTGAAAACTAACACCGCCAGCACTAATGCCGCCCAGATGATCGCAGTCACCCCCTGACGCCAATCAGCTCGGCTCACCTGACGGCTTTTCGCCGCCGCATCAGTGGTCGCATACGGCATACATACCAACAAAATCACCGGAAACAAACGAGACAGCGATTGAGTGAATACAAGCAAGCCCAACATGGTCAACGCAAGTGAATGGTCACCAACAGCCGCAGAAGCTAACACCTTGTCCGGCAGCGTTGCTAGGCAGGACATTTTAAAACCAATCACCACAACCAAAGCCAATGTGCCAAACGACCCCAGGCGGCTATCCTTAAGGATTTCAAATAACTTCTCGCGGTTGTAGGCACCGCCGATTGCATCCGCCGTATCAGCTAGACCATCTTCGTGAAAGCCACCAGTTAGCAGACACATCACACCCAGCATCAGAAAGCTAGCTGGCCATGGGCCAAGCACACTAAATGCCAGACAATAAACCAGCGCAGCCAAGACACCTAACATCGCCCCAACTAGAGGAAAATGTGCCGTGCTCCATTTATTTTCCTCATCACTATAGGGGTAACCACCTAGCGGGATGCGGGTCAAAAACAGCACAGATGCGCGTATGGAGCGGAAAAATATCATGCCTATTCTTTGACGATACCCGCAGCTTCAAAGGTCGCCATTTTATTATGTAAGATGCACGCCTGCTCGAGCATCGGGTAAGCCACCAATGCGCCACTCGCCTCACCCAGAGCCAAGTTCATATCTAGCAATGCGTTAGCGGAAAGCGATTTCAGAGCTAACTGGTGCCCCTGCTCACGCGATTGGTGAGCAAACAATAATACATCACGCACTGAAGCATGCATCTCCACCGCCACCAAAGCTGCACTGGTAACAATATAGCCGTCCACTAACACTGGAATTTCTAGCTCAGCCGCTGCTATCATTGCACCAACCATAGCCGCCACTTCACGACCACCCACACTAGCAAGCATGGTCTCCGCGGACGTGGCGTCCACATTCTCTAATGCCTGCCGAACCGCCGCCAGCTTGACGATGTAGGATGGGTCAGCCACACCTGTCCCGCGACCTGTAACACGTGCTGCTGATTCGCCTAACACAGCTCCAGTAAGCGCCGCCGCCACTGTAGTATTGCCAATTCCCATCTCGCCCAAAATTAATAATTTCAAACCATCTGAATGGGCAACCATGTCGCGCACCGCCGCCTCACCCGCAGCAATTGACTGGCGGCAAAGCTCCATACTCATCGCCTTACCATCACGCAAATCGCCTACACCATCAACATCTATCGAAACACCAACATCAACGACTACCTGCGGCATGCCGTGGTGCGCACACAAAACACTAGACGCAGCTCCACCCGCCTCGAAGTTAGCCACCATCGCCGATGTTACTTCCATCGGAAAAGCACTCACTTCTGGACAATTCGCCACCACAGGATGGTTAGCCGCAAAAATAATACAGCCAGCCGGACGCACCACTGGCTCGTTGGTCCTCTGGATCCCGGCCAGCTCAACGGCAATATTTTCTAACTCACCCAAACTTCCCGGCGGCTTGGTCAATTGACTCTGTCTTCCCCACGCCTGCTCTCTTGCTTCATCTGCTGAAATTTTCATCATCTATACCTAATGCATTTCTATCATCCACCACAGCGATCATCTCACAAGACGAATTGAGACGACCACCACACCTAACTAAAACACTATATTTACTATCTAGTTAGACTTTCAAACTTTCACCTTCAGATTTAGCAATCACCACCGCACAACATGAATCACCAAACACATTCACCGCAGTGCGTGTCATATCCAACAGACGATCGACAGCCAACAGCGCGGTCACCGCTACATTCGCGTTAGGGATGCCTGAGTTATTGAGAATAATCAAAATAGCCACCAAACTAGCAGATGGCACACCAGCCACACCAATACTGGTCAGCAAAGCAGTCAGAACGATACCAAACTGCGCCACCAGACCGAGAGGAATATCCATTACCTGGGCAACAAACAGAACCGCAACGCACTCGTATAGCGCGGTGCCATCCATGTTCACCGTTGCTCCCAGCGGCAGGGTAAATCCAGTCACTCGCTTAGAAACGCCTGAGTTCTCTTCTACGCACACCATGGTCTCAGGCAGGGTCGCCGATGACGAGGCGGTTGAAAATGCCGTCATTAGAGCAACCCGCATGGCCTTCATATGCGCCCATGGATTCACATTACCACAAAGCTTCAGAACCAGCGGCATGGTGATAAACAGATGGGTTCCCAGAGCTAACAAAACAGTGAGGAAATATTTACCCAAGGACAAAAATAACTCTGGTCCAGTTTCGTAAACAACAGGTAACAGCAAACCAAAAACTCCGATAGGCGCCATCACCATGATCCACTGCGTCATGCGCACCATCACCTCGTGTAGCGCCGACACCCCACCTAGCAGCGGCTCCATCTGCCGTGCTGGCAAACTAGTCATCGCAATCGCAAATAAGATTGAGAAGAAAATCAATCCTATCAACTGACCATTATTAGAAGCCGCAGCAAAAATATTTGGCGGCACCATTTTCTTAAAGATATCAACAAAATCACTGCCCTTCTTGCTATTTGCGCTCTCCACCTTAGCTAGATTCGCCTCACTTGCCTGCTCATGCTCGCGGTCAAAGGCAGCTTGAATTTCTCGGTTAGCTTCACCATTGGTACGCCCCGGCTCTAGCACATTCACAAACATCAAACCCACTAGAATCGCCAGCAGGCTGGTCATACTGTAGAAACCTAATGTTTTAAGCCCTAACTTACCAAACCCCTTCACATTGCCCAAGCCAGCAATGCCCGCAATGATAGACGCCGCCACTAATGGCACGATGATCATCTTCAGCGCCTGCATGAATAGATTACCAATAAACTCACAAGTAGCTACTGCGGCGGAAATAAATTCCCCCGAGCCCGCATTGTCGAGACGTCGGAATAACCACCCAGTTGATGCTGCTAGAATGAGCGCAATCAACATTTGCCAGTGAGCCGGTAACTTTTTCATACCCGCAGGCAAACATGCTCAAGCTGTGAGGTCAAATCTTGCCTGCAATCTCACACAAGAAAACTACCCGCTGACGGTGAGTTTCCAGCTCGCGAGATTTAACTATGGCAGATTCAGGCTTAACCTGTTGAGCAAATACCTTTGCCGTCGCGTCGTAACATCGATTGCGCAATTGCTCGTTGACTATCTGCCCAGCAGAAGCCTGCGAAGCCGCCAAATTCCCCTGCCTGATCTGCGTGACAGCCAGCTCGCTCCAAATCTTATCGCGCAAACCAACATTCGAGATTAGCGCACAGTAGTCGCTAGCTACATAACTATCGTGCTGGAACTGAAGCAATCTAGCAACCCCAACTAACACCTGATCGCGCTGCGCATTGGACTCCACCTCAGCGAGCAAGGAAACCACTTTTTCCTGTAGCGTCGTCGCCTTTTGTACATGGCCCGCCGCATACTGGCTACGCGCCAACGCTAACAAAGCCAGCGCCTTGGCGTGAGGCAAACTAATCTCTTGAATGGTATTGAAGGCAATGCTCGTCTCCCCTTTTACAGCCGCCGCTGCAGCCACGCTCGCAAATGCCAAGTCGCGTTCGTTGGCTGATTGAATCCGTCTAGCTACATTACGTGCGCGCCGCGGGTTATTCAAACGAGCCATCACGCCAGCAATAGACCGCAGCGTGCGCTCACGAACTAACTCTTCCGGAATCACATCCACTGAGGCTAGCGCTTCATCTAGCTCACCGCGCTTACTCTTTTCAATTGTTAGCGTAGAAATAGCCGCTGATCGTTTACCTTTGCTAGCTATACGCTCGCTGAAATACTCACTCGTCGTGAACTCGTGACGGCGCGCATAATCACTGGAAATCTCGCATAACGCGGCATCTATCATCGCCGAATTACTCATGCGCATTAACATCTGCATGCCACGACTAGCGCGACCATTTTTAGCTAACTCCCTAGCCATAGTAACCAGCGTGCGGTCGCGCTTCGCCTCGTTAGTCATGCGGTTAATAGCACTCTCAGCTGAGGGAAAATCTCCTGCACGGCTCAGCTTCATGGCTACCTTCCCCCAGGCATCATCTCGCTGCGCGGCATTGGTGATTTGATTAATAGTGAGCGCCGCGCGGTTGAGTCCTTCATATTCGGATTCACCCTCAGCCACCGAAACCAACAACTGATCTTTAGTTAGCTCGTTAGAAATTGATTTACTGAGATCTTTAGCCAGTTGCGTATCGCCTTGATTGCTATACCACACAGCCACATCCAAGGTAGCTAGATCGCGCGCCTGTGGATGGGAAATATTTTCTATCGCCTTCAGTGATTCATCGTCGAGCCGCATCTTCACCATAGCCTTCACCACATCGCGAATTGCCCATGAAGCGACATCGGCATCAACTGGATTGTGGGCTAACTTCTCCGCATCCCCGAGCACCGACTTCATCGCCGTCACATCACCTTCCTCTTCGTAGGCCTCGGCAACGATAATCAAAGTTTGCCACGGCTTCTCGCTATGCACCGCCATATGACCAGCATGAGTTAGAACCTGCTGGCGAATATCAGCCAGTCGTTTTGCCTCATCACTCGCCTGATGCATCTCAGCGAGGTCGCGAGCCATTTGCTCTATCTTTTCATTCTGCGCTAACTGCTGCAGAGTCATTTGCTGAGCTTGCGCCTGCTTAGCGGCAGCTACAGCTTCTTTGCGTTCTTGCGCAGCTTCTACTGCCTCCTGCTGGCGTTTCGCCCGCTCGATGAGTTCGCTTCGATATTCAACCTCCCGCGCAGAAACAATACGTTTACTTGGCCGCGCAGCCAGCTCAGCCGGTTTCTCAGCTGGCCCAGTTGGACGAAACAAATCAACAGCCATTGCCAAGCAACCAACGGCCATGCCGCCAGCTAGCAAATAGACAAATGAATGCTTAATTTGATCGCTCACACATAACTCTACGCACCACTGATTGGACACTTTCAGCTAAACCGAAAATTGCCAGAATGTGCATGGGACACTATTTGTCCACGATCAACTAGATAGGGTGATTTTGATTAAAAACACACCCCACCTATGAGCTACGCTAGATCAACTAGCTTCAGCTTGGGAATTACAACCCACGCTGCCTAACGGCTTCGTACAAACAAACGCCAGTCGCCACGCTAACATTCAAGCAGTCGACATGACCCTTCATAGGGATCTGTACCAGAAAATCGCAATTTTCCTCAATCAATCGACGCATACCTTTGCCTTCAGCACCCATCACAATGCCAGTTGGCCCTTTCAAATCGCAGTCGTAGATGTTTTTGTCACCTTTATCACTGGTGCCTATCAGCCACACACCTTCTTCTTGCAGACGCTTCATCGTGCGGCTCAAGTTAGTCACCTGCACAAAGGGCACGTGATCGGCTGCACCCACAGAAATGCGGTGCACGGTCTCAGTGAGCCCAGCGGATTTATCCTTCGGCGCAACCACAGCCGTCACCCCAGCACCATCAGCGGTACGCAAAATCGCGCCCAAATTGTGCGGGTCCTGCACGCAGTCGAGAATCAAAATCAACGGCTGACCGTCACTTTGTAAAATTTCAAACAAATCATCCTCAGTGCGTGATTTCTTCACCCGCTGGCCACCACGGGCATGTTTATTCTCCCTAGCTTCTGAATCCCTTCTGCGCATGCCCGACCAGTAAACTAGCCAGCTGGAAATGCAAGACTGCAAAAATCAACCCATCCCAGCAAAAAGTATGGCCAGCCAGCGGCACATCCGCTAAGCAAGTCACATGAAACATGTCACCATCTACACCGACGGATCATCACGCGGCAATCCCGGCCCTGGGGGCTACGGCACCATCCTCACCTTTGGCAAGCTGAGCAAAGAAATGAATGGCGGATTTGCCACCACCACTAACAACCGCATGGAACTCATGGCCGCCATCGTTGGCCTAGAAGCATTAAAAGAACCGTGCCAGGTGACTCTAACTTCTGATTCAAAATACCTCGTCGACGCCATCCGCCAAAACTGGATTGTCGGCTGGCAAAAACGTGGCTGGAAAAAGTCAGATAAAAAACCAGTCAAAAACCAAGACCTCTGGCAGCGACTGCTCAAAGCCATGGCGCCACACCAAATCGACTGGCAGTGGGTCAAAGGTCACGCCGGCCACCCGATGAACGAGCGCTGTGATGAACTCGCCGTGGAAGCAGCCACCCAGCCAAACAACCCGATCGATCACGGCTATCAGGCCGAGGCAGGATAGAGATCAAACCAGCGTGACATGACACGCCCACCTTCCCTCAGCTGATTTTCTAATGATTGAATTTCCTAGCTGATCTGCCACCTTAGCTGGCATGAAATGGTTCCCTATTCTAGCCGCCATCATCTGCCAGCTAACTATCAGCACATTGTCGCTGAGCGCAGAAAACTTCCTGCCGCTGAAAACCACCTTTGTAGGACAGCAAAAATTCCAACAAATCTGCCTGCTCGCTGAGCGGGAAAATTGGCGCCAGCTAGAAATTGGCGAGCGCATGGTTAGAGTGGGCCGCCAGCTAGAAGGAACACCCTATGTCGCCTACACCTTAGAGATCGACGATCACATCGAGTCACCATCGGTCAACTTCAACGGTCTCGACTGCTGGACGTTTTTTGAAACCTGCCTAGCCTTCTCCAAGATGCTAGAGACCAAAAAATCCAGCTACACACCTAAGGACCTGCTAGCGCAGATTGAGCATACTCGATATTTCTCCGGCCGCTGCCGAGGCAACTACCTCGACCGCATCCACTATCTAGCGGATTGGTTTGACGATAACCAAAAGCGCCGCAACATCAACGACATCACCAACAAATTCCCCACTATCGTCATGCCTAACCAGTGCGACGAGATGAGCAAGCTGTGGAAATACTACCGCTACCTCAAACACAACCCAGAGCTGCGCGTCGGCATGGCCAAACACGAAAAACGGGTCACCCAGATGAAGGTCAGCATGATACCCAAAGACAAAGTGCGCGCCATCGAGAGCCAGCTGAAAAATGGCGACATCATCGGCATCGCCCGCCACGGAAATGGCAGCTACTGCTCACACGTCGGCATCGTCGTCAAAGATAGCAAGGGCCGCGCACGCCTCATGCACGCGTCATCCGACTACAAAAAAGTCATCCTCGACCAACCACTCAGCGACTACCTATACCGCTACCAAAAACACGCTGGCATCCTCATCGCCCGCCCAAAATAACAGGTCAACAAATCTCCAACCTGACCTCCCCCTCGTAACCCGGAGGGTTTTCAGACTTTAGCCGTGGGTCAGCGAGCCCAGCGAGCGCAACCCACGGACGCCAGCCAGCTGATAGATCTGCCGAAGGCAGAATGGAAAGCCCATCGCACCGTGATAGTCTCTGCCACGCCATCTAGCATTGGCGTGATCTGGTGCTCCCCCTCAGGGATATATACGATACTCGACTTGGCTCTCTTGGGCGCCGATCCCCCCATTGCAGTGATCAAATCCATGCTCTATCAAAACCATGGATCGAATGCATTCGCCAGTTAGCGGGCTGGTCGCAAATTTTTGTAACGTACAATTCACCGGCGGCGATGTAACCGTTAGTGAAATGATTAAGGTTTCAATTCTGTAAACCAGTAGAAAAACGAAGCTCGGTAGCTACTAGTCGTCGGGGTCAACGACTTGTTCGGCTAGTTTTTAGTTTAACCATCAAACCTCTTAAACTGATCAGCAACTAGTGTTAAAATAAATAGTAGCCCACCTAGCAGCATAAAGCACATTGATACATCTATGTAGGCTGCTTCCCATATCGCCCAATCAGTGTATTCACGTGGCCCCGAATATCTATAGTTAGTGGGCCAAGCTAACGGATATGCCTTAATTCGTAATAATAGACCAAGGGAAAATAGCGTTATCCCGGTTGTGATATTTCTTATCATGATTACTTTTTTACCGAACAGTATTAGATTACACACGAGAAGCCGAAATTTAGCATTTCGGCTTGGATATTTAGCCGAGGCTCCGATATAGTTCTCCCAATTCTTGGCGACTGGATTGTTTGGATAGATTGCAACTTATCATACCTAAACGCTCCCAAACTACCGCTGAATGTCAACCATTCTATCCAAACGCCCTTTTAAGCTCTCTAACTACTCCCCGCGCAAATGCAGAGCAAAAGGTGTACCTTTGTACGGACCCTTGCGGCCTCCGCCACCTTTACGCCAGTTGAACCTGCGATGGTAGGTTTTTACCGCTTTCAAGGCCTCGGTTGCGCCTACCGCATTGAACCCTTCGCGTCCATCATCGTCTAGCAGAGCTACCACCTACAGCACCAACTCGCTAGCCTCATCATGCACAGCCCTGCCTATTCACATCAGAGTTACCCCACATAACCCGGAGGGTTTCCAGACTTTAGCCGTGGGTCAGCGAGCCCAGCGAGCGCAACCCACGGACACCAGCCAGCTGATAGATCTGCCGAAGGCAGAATGGAAAGCCCATCGCGCTACAAAGAACCACTCGGTGATGATAGGAGCCACTACCACCTTGCCCCACAAACGCGGCACTCTAGCAGCCTCAACCATCTCAGAACCACTCTCACCACGCCTAGGCGGCCCCCCTTCCCTACAGGAGCAAATTGATTCATGCAAAACAGCTTGGCAAAAACACACCAAGCTGTCGCCTACTCAGGCTGGCCCCAATAAATGGTCATTCATCGCAATTATGGGTTCACATGAGAATAATAGCCGAGCCCAACAACACTGCTACAATTAGCTACAATTTCAAAAATCTCTAGAAACTTAGGGTACGAAAATCCTTGAGCTACCGTCAAGTAGGTCATTGGTTTCTGACCACTCCCATAGACGTCTTGATAAGCTTCAAGATCAATCACAGCCATCTCGTCAATGCGGGTAGAACTATCGTAAGGGGTACCTAAATATAACTTATCCCCGTCAAAAAAGAGCTCCTTGACAGTCTCCCAGCCAGTACCAATTCCTAGATGACTACCCGTAAACCGAACAGCATCACTTTGCGTAGGTGTTGGTGAAAGAGTAACAACCCTTTCTTCTTGAATAAACAAGCGGCTAACTAACATATTTTTGAAGCCACCATCATACTTAAGATCAAACTCTTTTGCTGAATTTAACTCATTTTCAACAACTAATTCAAAGGTATATGTACCTCCATCTACGACGATGCTTTCGCTCACCTTACTAGCTTCCTTACACCCGCATAAACCCAACATAAATATAAGCTCAATTACCAAAAAGTTTCGCATGCTCATCACAATCATATTACGTATTCACTTTAACTTTAATTAGGTAAGTCTGGAATTTGTACAAAAACTCACCCTCACCTCCCCTTCCAAAGACAATCCCTCGGGCAGAGGTGATTTGTTAGTTAAGAGAACTGCAAGCTGAGCTGGCTATGATATCAGCATTCCCGCTGCCCTATCATCCCCTTATTCTGGACATTCAATGCTCCAGCTAAAGAATGAGCATTTCCCAGTGCCACTATAGTGTACAATTGGCTGTAATCATAAACGCAAAAAAGCCGCAATTGCTTGCGGCTATTTGCTTTAGATCAATGGCAGAGGGGGAGGGATTCGAACCCTCGATACCTTGCGGTATGCCGGTTTTCAAGACCGGTGCATTCAACCACTCTGCCACCCCTCCGTGTGACCTTGTAAGGCACGCGCAAATTGCATGGAAACGTGAATAATTGCAAGCTACAAAAGCAAAGAAATGGCATTTTTTTCACCTCAGCTGCTCCAGCGTTTCATTATCCGCCAACCTTAAGGAACCATAACCTTTAGTGAAGCCATTGAACTCATAACAAACAAGACTCTAATACAATGGGTAAGATCTACCCACCTAGCAAATGATAGAAAATATGGCAACTGGACGCGATCAACACACCGCAAGCGGCATTGTGAAGGTCTAGCTAGCTAACATGACTCGATGACTCTTTTGAGCGCCGCGGTCTGTGTCGGGCTTTCAGCCCTTCTGTGGTTTTGGGGGCGCTCACCTAGGGTTGCGTTGCACCTGCGGCGCTGCCTTACCCTAGGCTAGGCTGTTGCATGCCTTCGGCATTTTCCAGCTCTAGCTGGCTAGCTAGCTAATATGACTCTCCCATATTCCAGCTGAAGCTTGATCGCTAGCCAATATGGATTCCTCATATTCCAGTTGGAACTGCGGACATAGACACACCTCCAGCTGAATATCAACAGCCAGCTCGGCAGTTCAGCCGCAGGCTTTCGGACTGCGGAGATCCTTCTCCGCTTTCTCTAGCGGGCCCTACATCGCCATATCTAACTCGCTCTCCATAGCGGGCTGGACAGCGGCAATTTCTAGCTCCCTTTCAGGGCGCGGTCATCCATCCCACCCACCCCATGGCTGAAGCCATGGGCTTTGTTCTTTGGGGCTTTCAGCCCTTCTGTGATTCTGGGCATGCAACCTAGGGTCGCGTTGCACCTTCGGCGCTGTCTTACCCTAGGCTAGGCTGTTGTATGCCTTCGGCATTTTCTAGCCAGTGCATCGCATTCAATCAAAATATCTAGCGAACTGGCTACACGTAGCCTATCAAACTGTGTCGGGCTTTCAGCCCTTCTGTGGTTTTGAGCATGCTTCACCTAGGGTTGCGTTGCGCCTTCGGTGCTGTCTTACCCTAGGCTAGGCTGTTGTATGCCTTCGGCATTTTCTAGCCGGTGCATCGCATTCAATCAAATATCTAGCGAACTGGCTACACGTAGCCTATCAAACTGTGTCGGGCTTTCAGCCCTTCTGTGGTTTTGGGGGCGCTCACCTAGGGTTGCGTTGCTCCTGCGGCGCTGTCTTACCCTAGGCTAGGCTGTTCCATGCCTTCGGCATTTTCTGGCTGAAGCTTGATCGCTAGCTAATATGACTCTCCCATATTCCAGCTGAGGCCGGATCGCTAGGCAATATGGCTTCCTCGTATTCTAGCTGGAACTGCGGGCACAGACACACCTACCGCTGAATATCTCCAGCCAGCTCGGCAGTTCAGCCGCAGGCTTTCGGACTGCGGAGATCCCTTCTCCGCTTTCTCTAGCGGGCCCTACATCGCCATATCTAACTCGCTCTCCATAGCGGGCTGGAGATCGGCGATTTCTAGCTCCCTTTCAGGGCGCGGTCGTCAATGACCACTATCCCATGGCTGAAGCCATGGGCTTTGTTCTTTGGGGCTTTCAGCCCTGCTGTGGTTTTGGGCATGCAACCTAGGGTTGCGTTGCACTTTTGATGCTTTCTTACCCTAGGCTAGGCTGCTGTATGCCTTCGGCATTTTCTGGCTGGAGCATCGCATTCAATCAAATATCTAGCGAACTGGCTACACGTAGCCTATCAAACTGTGTCGGGCTTTCAGCCCTTCTGGAGTTTGGGGGCGCTCACCTAGGGTTACGTTGCACCTTCGGCGCTGTCTTACCCTAGGCTAGGCTGTTGTATGCCTTCGGCATTTTCTAGCTGAAGCCGGCTAGACATCGCCATATCTATCCCGCTTACTTTAGCGGGCTGGACACCGGCGATTTCTAGCCCCCTTTCAGGGCGCGGTCGTCAATGACCACTATCCCATGGCTGAAGCCATGGGCTTTGTTCTTTGGGGCTTTCAGCCCTTCTGTGGTTTTTGGGGGGGGGCGCTCACCTAGGGTTGCGTTGCGCCTTCGGCGCTGCCTTACCCTAGGCTAGGCTATTGTATGCCTTCGGCATTTTCTAGCTCTAGCTGCGGATTCACCCCAGTCTCGCTCATCCTCACCTAGTCACGGGAAATTTACTACCCAGCTACCCAGCTACCCAGCTACCCAGCTACCCAGTTCGCCAGTTCAGCCAGTTCAGCCAGTTCAGCCAGTTCGCCAGTTCGCCAGTTCGCCAGCTCAGCCAGCTCAGCCAGTTCAGCCAGTTCACCAGTTCACCAGTTCACCAGTTCACCAGTTCGCCAATACAACAAACACCATCACCCATCACCCATCACCCATCACCCATGCCCATGCCCATGCCCAGCCACCAGCCACCAGCCACCAGCCACCAGCCACCAGCCACCTGCCAGCTGCCACCAGCCACCAGCCACCAGCCACCTGCCACCTGCCACCTGCCACCTGCCACCTGCCACCTGCCACCTGCTAGCTGCCACCTGCCACCTGCCACCTGCCACCTGCCACCTGCAAGCAGGAAATGCCTGAAACACCCGGGCACAAAAAAAGGCACCCGATTGGGTACCTTTCATTTTCGAGTGGCTCCGGCACTTGGATTCGAACCAAGGACCTAGTGATTAACAGTCACCCGCTCTACCGCTGAGCTATGCCGGAATTACTCATGTTTAACTCGATTTTCAAATGGCTCCGGCACTTGGATTCGAACCAAGGACCTAGTGATTAACAGTCACCCGCTCTACCGCTGAGCTATGCCGGAATTTGAAAACTTTGTCTGCTGCCTTGCGGCTGCGCGGCGAATAAATACCTGAATTTTCTCTGCGGGCAAGAAGAAACTACAAGAAATCTTAATTTTTTTCTGCGGCCAAAACAACTGCATTAGCCGCCGCGTAATGATCCGCGTGAGTCAGGCTAATTTTGATTTCGGTAATGTTCTGATTTTCAGCAAATTGCTGACCAGCGCCGCTGAGAACTACGGTTGGCTCGCCTGATGGCTTGCGCAAAATCTCAATATCGAGCAGGCCAAGATTTTTTCCGATGCCAGTGCCAAATGCTTTGGCGATTGCCTCCTTGGCTGCAAATCTGGCGGCAAAATGAATCGCAGGACGCTTCTGTTTTTCGCAATATTCTCGTTCAGCCGCGGTAAAAACCTTCTCACGGAAGCGAGATCCGAATTCTTGCAGTGAGGATTCGATGCGAGCCACCTCTACTACGTCGATGCCGATGCCATATAAATTCATTTTGCCAGCTGGTTGATTATGCAAAATATTTGCCGATTGCCGTGCGCATTTCAGCGACGGCCTGCGTCATGCCCACACGCACCGAGCGCGAGACGATGGTATGGCCGATGTTGAATTCCTTGAGGTGTGGCACCTCAGCGAGGTCGGCAATGTTTTCGTAGTTGATGCCGTGGCCGGCATTTACTTGCAGCCCGAGCTCGTGGCCACGCTCAGCAGC
Organism: Persicirhabdus sediminis; assembly: GCF_016595495.1. GTDB lineage: Bacteria > Verrucomicrobiota > Verrucomicrobiia > Verrucomicrobiales > Akkermansiaceae > Persicirhabdus > Persicirhabdus sediminis. Next base: position 356,090 of record NZ_JAENIM010000039.1, on the reverse strand, counting down.
TAGCTTGAGGCGCGCGACTTCCTCGGCGCGCTGCTCACCAAAGGCATTGGCAAAACATCCCGTGTGCAGCTCTACCATTTCTGCCTCGATGCGAGCGGATGCTTCCACCTGGGCGATGTCTGGGTCAATAAACATGCTCACCTTGATGCCAGCAGCTCTCAGCTGGGCTACCGTTGGCTGCAGGGAATCAAATAGGCCGTCGACGTCCAGCCCGCCTTCTGTGGTCACTTCTTCACGAGTTTCTGGCACCAGGCAGACAAACTCAGGTTTGAGGCGCAGCGCGATGTCTAGCATCTCTGCGGTATTGCCCATTTCTAGGTTGAGCGGGATGTCCAGCTGCTCGCTGATGGCAAATACATCTTGCTCTTGCATGTGGCGGCGGTCGCCACGCACGTGTACGGTGATAGAGTCGGCACCGCCAGCTATGGAATCAATGGCACCCTCGAGCGGACTCGGCTCAGCATTGGGTGAATCTGGTAGTAAAGCGTATCGCGCCTGACGAAGTGTCGCGATGTGGTCAATATTTACGCCTAATAAAAAGCTCATGCGGTAGAGCTACCGCATGAGCCTCACAGTGGCAAGTCATTGCCAGCTGATGGTCTAAAATTACTTAGTGAGTTCGGTGAGCTCAGCACGTTTTACTGGAGCGGTTCTGTCAGCCCACTGAGCGCGGAATTCAGCGGCTTGCTCAGGAGTCACTAGGCCAGCTGAGTTGCCAAAGCTGTTGCGAGTGTATGTAAGCACTGCAGCCAGCTGGTCGTCTTCCATTGCCAGTGGCGCCATCATGCCAACAAAATCAGTGCCTTCTTTTTCGATACCGTGCAGGATCACCAGCGCAGATAGAGATGGGTCGCCATTCACTACTGGAGATCCAGCCAGCGCTGGAGCCATCATCATGCCACCACCAAGGTCGAGTCCAGCACCGTCAGGTCCGTGGCAAGCTGAGCAGATTGCGTAAGCTGCTTCACCAGCAGCCATGATTTCAGCTGGGATCACTTCAGCGTCCTCGCTCGCACCACCTTGTGCGTAGCTAGCCATTTCTTGAGTCAAATCATCACGAACCTTGAGGTCGTTATCACCTAGCTTACCTTCGTCGGAGCAGCTGATCACAGCCGCAGCAGTACAAGTGAGCATTACAGGCATCGCCAATCGGCGCAGGGTGGGAACTAGTGGTGTTTTCATGTTTGTTTTTGAAAAGTGTGAAAGTCGCTTGGTTGATAAGAGCTTTGAGGTGACGCTCTCACCAAGGTGTGACTTCATACAAAAATGAGCGTCTGAACAAGTCAAGCAAGACACAAACAAATTATGCAAACTTGCGTGCATAATATGCACAGCGAAATCACCAGCCAGAGAAATCTATCATCCATCTGTGTGAAGCCATTTTTCCCAGCCAGCTGGAAATACACTAGCCAACAGAAGATAGAAACACTTAATTGATGTGATGGATCAGAAGATGACACCAACCTGAATCACGACTCAGCGAAAGCGTGAGAAAGTCAGACAAATAACACAAAATCAATCACTAACACCAAAGATATCAGTTTGACAAAAGCTAGCAACTCGACACAAAAATTAACTCTAACCTATCACCCTCTGTATGAAGTTGCTCATCGCCATCATCCCTATGCTACTCGCCTCCTGCGATATGGAGAAACAAAATGCCGTTGACCTCTCTACGCCAGAGCCGTGGGCCAACAAAGCATTTTCCGAGTGGCCACAAATTGTATTAACCAACGAGGCCAAATTCACCGGACATACACCACTTCGCGGTGCCAGCGCCTTTCTGGTACAAGACAAACGCGGGCTAACATACGGCGCTACAGCCCGCCATCTACTTGGCCCTAATGGCGGCGTCACCCCAGAGATTGATAGTTACTATCTAGACGAAGTGCTAGAGAGCTGGAAAGTACACCCGCGCACGCTCAGTGACCAATCACTGAAGTTAGGTCGCGTCATCTTTACCGAAGACTATGCTTACGAGGAATCTCACGACTGGCTAGTGATGGAGACAGTTTTCAACCCGCTCGGCTACCCGGCGCAACCACTGCGCATGCGCGCCGAGCCAGCTGAAGTAGGCGAAACCGTCTACCTCGTTGGTGTCCCCTACGACGAGCCAGCCAGCGTCCAAAACGTCTACAAAGGCGAAGTCACCAAACGCGAACACGGCAACCTATTCCGCTTTTCTATCGAACCCGCCGTTGATCTACGCGGCTTCAGCGGCGCTCCTATTTTAGATACCAATGGCCACGCCATCGGTGTACTCTCTATCGGTTTCCAGCCAAAGCAAGTCGGCGGCAAACATGTCGAAGCTGGCGGTGAAGATATCCAGCTGGTGGCAGAACTTCTCAACTACGACCCCGAGACTGAAGCCGAGGAAATGGCCCAATAACCTCTCCCATTTAAATCAAAAAAAACGCGCTAAGCTATTGCAGCCTAGCGCGTTTTTTAGCGAACCGGACGAGCTTATTTGGCTTCGTCGATGGCCACCTCGTCGATGCTCAGCCAGTCGCCACTAAGCTTAGTCAGCGCCAGGTAGGCATCTTCAGACTTAGTTGTGAATGTCAGCTCCACAGTATTGGCACCAGACTTGATATCAGCTGAAGCCAGCACCGTTTTACCATCGCGAGCTTCAATTTTCCCCGACGCTTCTTCACCTGTGAGTGTTTTACAAACTAGAGTATAGCTGGTGTTGGCAGCAAAGCGCAAAGTAGCCGGCAGTGTCCGCGCATAAGTCGAATTATTCCTCTCACGTGTCTTTAATGAAAAGCGACCACTGATAACATCTTTGGTATAAGGTGGATTGGCTTCCGCCAAATGACTGCGCTCACCCGAGCACCATTCAAAAACACCACAGCCCATGTCGACGTTTTCAAAATCTTCGTAGAACCAGTGCTTGGCAGCCTGCGCCGAGCGGCCAGATTCCACCACACGGATTTCATCAAAGATCACCTTGCTACCATCCTTACCCGCCTCAGCAGCTAGGCTGAGCGTGGCTTCATCAACGCCAGCTGGCAGATCAAAGACCACCTTGATGCGGTTGAAATTTGTCTTCGACCACTTGCTATTAGGAACACGCATTTGCACATCTGTCTTGGTGACGTAATTGCTAACAGGCTTACCGCCCTTAGGTGTCACTGTGATAGACGCCTTGCGCTCATCACCGCTAACATTCACCCAGACGGATGCCGCGTAGGTTTTGCCACCTTGCAGGTAACGCAGTTTCTGGCTGGCAGATCCAGCTTCAGCTCCCACGTTGAGCTGTGGGTTACGTTTGCTGTCATTGACGATTTTGAAATTGGCTTGATTGCCAGTCAGCGACCAATGGTCCAGCTGGTAGCTATCAAATCCAGGATCACGCAATCGCGCAGCCGTTCCAAAGTCCATCTCCCTGACTTTTCCAGCTGGTTTGGCGTAGATCACATAAGGAACTGCAGCGTCTGGGCTCACCGAAATGGTGCCATTATTTACTGCAATTTTCTGCTCATTGGCGCGGCCAGTATCGGTCAGCTGGTAGAGGTAGACGCTATCGTATTTGCGCCAGCTATCAGGTAATTCCCAGCTACTTGTACAGCCAACTTTATCCCACAGGTAGAGTTTATCTGCAGTGATGGGATTCCATGGCACCAGCAGACGTGTCTTTTCACGCTCGAGATCCCAGCTCATGACTTTGCGACCATCTTGGCTCACAACCACCTCTTCACCTTCAATACGAGCAACCACACCATCAGAGAAAATCGCTTCCACGCCAGGCTCCCAGCTAAGCAGATCATAGTGTCTCAGGTAGCTCGATGGCAGGCCAATGGAGAAGGTAGAGTTGATGTAACTCTCAAAGTTATGTTGGTTTTTCCACCCCATAAAACCAGCGCCGTAACCACTGCGCAGCAGGACATTATCACTAAAAATGTCGCGGTCAGAATACCAAATAAAGCGAGTGATGGTGCCATATTCTTTGCGCGCGTGCGCCCAAATTGACCACGGATCCAGAGCTGAGTTATTTTCAGTTCCCATTCTCAAGCCCGTACTGCGATGCAGCTCAGCTAGCTTCCATGCTGGCCAGCCATTGCTGTGATAGGTATCGACGTAGATGAATTCAAGATCCGGCAGGTCTTTAGCCATGCCGATAAATGACTTCTGCAGGTCGCCTTTGACCATGTCGTGGTGTTTGTCGATTTCGTAGGATTGGTCCAGCCACTTCCAGCCATTTTTCTTCACCCCGTCTTTCATCTCAATGATCTCTGGGTCGTAGCGGTGAGCTTCTGGATAAACCTCGCTGACATTGATGTGGAAACCAATGCGCGCGTTGTATGCTCTAGACTCTTCGGTGAGAACTTGCAGGTCACGCAAACCTCCTGCTCGTTCGTTGTAGTGGCCTGAATAATCGGTATTGGCACTATCATGGCCCTCCGCGCTGAATCCCTTAATCAGCACCTGCTGCTCCAGACCATCGGTGGCTAGATAGCCGCGCTTGATGTCATCCAGCATGCTGAGAAATGGACGCTGAGCTCCACTGGCAAAATTCATCGCGATATTCTGGCCAACGATCTTTTTGGTCTCTTCGTGGCCAAATGGCTTGGGCATGGTCTCGCGGTAAACCAGAGCGGCGTCCTGCCAAGTCGCCTTATCATCACCATTGCGATCACTGGTGAGGAAGACACGTACAAATGGCTTTTCATTGGTCTCGCTGTCGATTTCCCGATACGCGAGCTGTGGCATCAGCGCACGAAATTCTGCATCATCACCTTTGCCGGAAGCGGCAAATGCCGTGCGTTGCGTATCAGTATGATGGTTGCTAGCCACGCCGAGCGCAAGGTCGCCTGTGGTGCCAAACAAATATCGACAACTGCCAAGCGCAGGAACCTGCTCAGAGCTACGCCAATTGTTGCCAATCACAATATCTTTCAGCTCAAAGATGATCTCACGATCCTTACCTCTGTTGGTCATCGCCACTGAGCTATTTTTCTGGCTAGCTTTGTATTGGTAGAGCGTATTCTCTGGGAAATCCAAGCTGTGCAACTTCGCATCCCCCTGCTCGTCCACCTCAGTCATGGTGATGAGAAGGCTATCTTCCTCCAGCGTGAAGACGAGCGTGGCAGTGATTTTCTCTTTTGCAAAGGTCAGCTTGTATTCAACGCTGGCCGCATCAAGTGATTTGCTAGTGACTTTATAATCAGTCTCTTTGCCATTTAATAGAATGCTTTTTGCTGCTTTTTGCTGGCCGTTAATCACCGACTTACTCGGCTTGTGAGTGTAACTAACGATGCTTGGAAAAGCGTCATCTGTCACTACCGATAGATTCTTGTTACTGAGCTCGGCACCTTGGCCTGCCGCAATAAGGCAGGCGGATATTGTGCCCACCAGCTGGGGTGTGAAATATTTAGACATAGATTGGTTTGGTGTAAATAGTTAGAGCGAACTCGCCTTCTGTGCCATCGATCAGGCGTGTCCAGCACTCAAACTGGCCGAGTTCATATACGAAATTACTTTTAATAACCAATGGTTTTTTCATCATGCAAATTTCACCGCCAAACAACCCGTGAATGACTGCTCTAGCGGAATTTCACGATCTAATTGATTATAGGCGAGTTCCAAAAAACCAGATGCGTCAGACAGAAAGCACAACTTCGGATTTTGGATACAAATTATTTTTGCCTAGCTCACCCACAGGACTTATTTTGTCAGTTGGTTGAACAACCATCTACAAACATGAAAATTTCCATATCCTCACTGCTGGCAGCGGCTGCGCTGACCAGCTCACTCACGGCGGCTGAGTTAGACCGCACGGTATTACCCATCCAGCTGCCACCCCGCCCGGTGATCACCGAGATGGACGCCCGCAAGGCTAACTTGCCACAACGTGTTGATGTCAAAGCACCAGCTGGAGCGCCCAACGTGCTGCTCATCTTGCTGGATGACTTGGGCTTTGGCGCCTCTAGCGTTTTTGGCGGCCCGATTCCCACCCCCACGCTCGACCAGCTAGCGGAAAATGGCCTGCGATATACCCATTTCCACACCACAGCACTGTGCTCGCCCACTCGCGCAGCGCTCAAATCTGGCCGCAACCACCACACCTGCAACATGGGGTTCATCACCGAGATGGCCACCGGATTTCCCGGCGCCACAGGCATGATTCCAAACTCCGTCGCGCCAGTGGCGGAAATGCTGCGTCTCAATGGCTTCAGCACCGCTGCCTTTGGCAAGTGGCACGAAACCGCAGCCTGGGAGGTCAGCGTTTCCGGCCCACACACCCGCTGGCCCACCGGCCCAAATGGTGGTTTTGATAAATTCTACGGGTTCCTCGGCGGCGAGACCAACCAATGGGCACCGTATTTATACGATGGCGTCACCCCCGTCGAGCTGCCAGACGACCCGAACTACCACTTCATGGCCGACATGACCGAGCAGGCCAGCCAGTGGATCAAATTCCAAAAAGCCATCACCCCAGAGAAACCATTTTTTATCTACTTCGCCCCAGGAGCGGTGCACGCACCACACCACGTGCCGAATGATTGGATCAAAAAATGGCATGGCAAATTTGACCAAGGATGGGACCAGATGCGCGAAGAAACCTTAAAGCGCCAGCTGGAAATGGGTATCGTGCCAGCCAATACCCAGCTCGCACCGAAACCCAAAGCGATTCAGGATTGGGACAAACTCAATGCCGATGAGAAAAAACTCTTCACCCGTCAGGTAGAAACATTTGCCGCCTACCTCGACTACGCCGACCACCACATCGGCCAGCTAGTGAAAACCATCGAAGAAATTGGCCAGCTGGAAAACACACTCATCATCTACGTAGCGGGCGATAATGGCACCAGCGCCGAGGGTGGCATGAATGGCATGTTCAACGAATATACCTACTTCAACCAAGTGCCTGAAAAAGTCTCCGACATGCTGCAACACCTCGACCAATGGGGCGGGCCAGAAACCTACCCGCACATGGCTGCTGGCTGGGCGGTCGCGCTAGATACACCATTTTCCTGGACCAAACAGGTGCCTTCAGATTTTGGCGGCAACCGCTCAGGCATGGTCGCCTCCTGGCCAAAAGGCATTCAGGCGAAAAATGAAATCCGCCACCAGTTCAGCCACGTCATTGATGTCGCCCCCACCATCCTCGAGGCCACCCAGCTACCGGAACCAAAAATCGTCAACGGCACACCACAAATCCCCATGGAAGGGGTCAGCCTGATGCCCACATTCAATGACGCCAATGCTGAAGAGTTGCGCAAAACGCAGTATTTCGAAATCGCCGGCAACCGCGCGATTTACCACGATGGATGGTTTGCCCGCATCATCCACCGCGCACCGTGGGAAGCTCAGCCGCGCGCCCAGCTGGAAGAGGAAAAATGGCAGCTCTATAACCTCAAGGAAGACTACAGCTGCATCAATGACATCGCCGAGAGCCAGCCACAAAAGGTCGAAGAAATGAAGGCGCTCTTCGCTGAAGAAGCGCTGAAATACCACGTTTACCCGCTCGACGACCGTGTCTTTGAGCGCCTCAATGCCACCGCTGTAAACCGCCCAGATATCCTCGCTGGCAGAACGTCCATGACGCTCAGCGATGGCATGTCTGGCATCATGGAAAGCAATTTCCTCAACGTCAAAAATATGTCCAAGGTACTCACCGCCGACATCGAGCTGGGCGACCAGCCAGCTGAAGGCGTGATCATCGCCCAAGGTGGTCGATTTGGTGGCTGGGCGCTCCACTGTCATGACGGCAAACCTGCTTATACCTACAATTTCCTCGGCCTCGAGCAGACCACCATCATGGCTGAGCAAGCACTGCCAGCTGGCAGCGAAGGTGATCAGCTACAGCTGAGATTTGAGTTTACTAACAATGGCACCGGCCCAGGCGCTGGCGGCACGGGCAAACTCTTTGTTGGCGACAAACTTGTCGCTGAAGGAGAAATCCCACGCACTCAGGCTGCGATTTTCTCAGCTGATGAAACCGCTGACGTCGGCTTCGACCTCGGCACGCCGGTGGTGGCTGAGTTCAAAAACGAACATGAAACCAAGTTCAATGGGCAGATTCCCAAGCTGCTAGTGGAAATCTCCAAACCCATGCCAGCTAACAAACCAGCTGGCGAATAATTTCCAGCTAACAAACCAGCTGCAAACATCAACCTAACTATGCTGAATGCCTGCTCAATGTTTGAGCAGGCATTTCACCAAACAAACCGCAGTAATAATGCGCAAAGCGTCCCTGATGCAGAAAGCCACTTGCGTACGCCGCTGCCTTCACCATGCCCACATCCGGCTCAGACCCCAACAGCAACTGGCGCGCGAGATGCAGCCGTTGGTGACGCAGAAATACCGACGGCGTCACCCCTAGCAGGTCTTTAAACAAATTCTCTAACCCACGCTCAGACAAGCCAGACGACACGCATAGGTCGCTAACATTAACATTCTCCGCTAGATGATCGTGAACAAAATCTCTCACCCTGCGCAAGCGCTCATAGCGGCGTGTCCCTCTAGCTCGCCCACTCGTACTTCCATTCGGCTCACCATTGTCAGCCACCGCCCGGTTGATAGAAATAGAGGCGCGGCGATCACCCTCATCAGTTAGCCGCTGACGCAGTGCGCGCAGCAGATTGGGCAAAAGCTGGCGACCGTAGGCAGCTAGCAGTTTATTTCCCTTTGGCGCGTGTGCCGCATCCACCAGCAGACGAATCAATGCCTGCAGCTGAACAAAGGATTCGGCTCCCAAATCCCAGCCACCACCGTGGCGCAAAATACTCGCCGACATTTCTGGAAAATGCCGCATCACATCGCGCTCAAACACGGCCACTGGGATAGTTAAAATCGCATTGATAGAGCCAGCTGAATTTGCCGAATCCAGCACCCCAGACGGCGGAAACATGCCCAGCCAGCCAGCGGTAAAATCCAGCCCAAAGTTAAACGAATGCGCCGGCCTAGGACTGCGCAACACCAAACTTAGCGTATAACAATCCGCTGGCATCACCCCCTCGTACAACATCTGCGGGCCAGCACTCACCACATCCAAACAGCCAGCATCTAAAAACACCCTAACTAGCTTCGACCGGCTTGGCTTTTTACTCAGCTGGCACGGGTGTAGCTGACCACCAAAAATTGCTTGTTCAAACATCCCCGCGTCAGAGAAATCCATCTCAACCAACTGACCGTCAATCATCATTAAAAAACACTATGCGCCAGCCGTCACTGCAAACTCAAGCTCATTAACTGCGGATTTTGGCTATCGATGCATTTTGACACTTTGCGCCAAGTCATTCTAGTCTAGCTACTAGTCGGCATTTTTTACACAAAGAGCAACTAATCACCGCAGCAAAACCACCCACTAACAAAGATCCAGCAATCTCACCCCACACCATCAAACAGTCATGAAAAAAACTATCACCTACTGCAGCTGTCTAGTTCTCGCCACCACCAGTCTATCACTAGCTGGATCCAGCCAGCCACTCACCCCGCCACCATTGAGTATAGAAAATACTAACGACGGCTGGTACTATCGTGCCGCCATCTACCTCTGGGCGCAATCATTAGACGGCGACATCGGCGTGCGCAATAACATTGCCGACATCAACGTGCCATTCTCAGATCTCGTCGACAATCTAGAGGTCGGCTTCATGGGCTCATTGGAAATTGGCAAAGACAGATGGAGCCTGCTGCTAGATCTCAACTACGCTGACATCAGCGGCGACCACCGCACACCGCGGTCATCTATCAGCCTCGAGCAAAAACAACTCATCACCAACCTCGTGCTCGGCTATGAAGTCTATCAATCCAACAGCTCCACCTTGTCACTCTACGGCGGCATGCGTAGCAACTGGCTAGACGTCAGCGTCGACTTCAATGACCACCACATCGACCAAGACAAAAGCTGGGTCGACCCTATCATCGGCCTGCGCTACAACCACCTATTCAACGAAGATTTCTACCTGCGCGCAGCTGGAGACATCGGCGGGTTTGGCATCTCGTCTGATCTAACGTGGCAAGCAATGCTCGGCCTCGGCTGGCAAATCAACCCGTGCACCGGCGCCGTCATCGGCTACCGCGCCATCTATACCGACTACCATGACGACGGATTTACCTACGACGTCACCGCCCACGGACCCGTCATCGGCATCGAATACAAATTTTAGTAGGAACCCAGCAGCTAGCAGCAGCCACCGCACCCCAACTCCTGCTAGCTGCAATCACCCAAGCTAACAACAGCCAATAACCGCTCCCTAACTTTAAAGTGTCATGTGCAGGATTGGAAATGGCTTTCCCATATCATCAAGCGGTGAGCGCGAAACGACTTTGAAACCCATGTGCTCGTAAAATCCAACAGCCAATGGATTTTGTTCGTTCACATCAACCTTAGTTACACCTAACTGATCGATTGCGTATTGCAGCAGATTTTTACCAATACCTTTACCTCTTGCTTCGTTCAAAATAAATAACATCTCAACCTTTGCGTCGTGGACAACCAGAAAACCCATAATTGATCCGCTATCATTTTTCACACACCTCAATGTTACAGCCGGAAAAGCTTGCTCAATGATGATGGGTTTAAAAAACTCAATATCTTCCTCTGTTATGAAGCCATGAGTTGCTCGAACTGAATTCTCCCAAACATGAAGCATTTCTTCGTAATCTTCAGGAAGCACGTTTTCTACTATCATCATATTTTCTCTAAAGTTGACTTACATCTACATGCATCCGCAAACGCTAATTTGATCCACAAGCCACACCTTGTCTACAAATAACATAACCACTTCAAATTGTTTGTAAGTAGCCGAGATTTAGCATCTCGGCTTTGTCATTTAGCAGCGGCTCGCTTTAGGTTTCCTAACGCTTGCCGCCTAGATGATTTTGATAGACTGAAATCTTTCATGGTTACATGCAGTCAAACCACCCTAGAATATCAATTATAGATAATGGCCAAAAAGTAGTTATTGCAGTTTATACGGTTTCCACTCGCCGCCCACGGATTCACGAAATGCACCTATACCAGAAGGCATCTCGTACAAGCCATTTACACTTGGGTCTAGCTGAACAATCTGCCCCATTGTCACTATTCTAGCATCCTCCACATCACACTCTTGATCACCCATAAATTGCCATTCGCCATCCTCATCATGAACCACATGAAGGATTGGTTTCCCATCCTCAATGATATGCTTGCTCGTATAACACGCTGTATTTTCAGCCTGAGGAAATAGGTAATTAGGATTATTGATCATCACGCCACAGACTATCCAACAGGTCACATGATAGCAATATCTAACTACCCACCTCAGGCACGTTCAATTCATAGGTGTCAGTATAAAGTGAATCAACATCCTCCTGAGCTCGGACCAAGCTCAGCCTAATAATCCTGCAGCAAAATCATCTTTTCTAATTACAAAAAGTTACCTTTGCCCGACTTTATTTGAGTTCCATCGCCCCGGAATTCACACATCGCCCCTCGCCATTCCCTCTTCCTCCGCCCCAACGTGGGCGAAACATTGCAGCCCAGTCCAAGGCAGAGCCGAAGGCTCAACGCAGGGCTGGGATAAACCCACACACAAACCTAGCCCTGAAGGGGCGAGACAAGGCCTAACTAATGCAACGAATCTGTTGCCAAGTTATTTCCATGATCAAAGCCATCAATCTCAACCTCCACGCCCATGCCAACAGCCAAGCACATCCCCAAAAAGCAAAACGAGACTCGCTAGGGCTCCCGATTTATATTTTCGCTTCCGATAAGTCACTTCTATTCGTTAGCAATGTAGGCGTTTCTTGAGATGACGTCCCCCCTCTTTGTAGGCCACCCAAATCACTGTGTGAGGATATTTTGAGGAAATAAGATCGACTACTCTACTTCTTGCTTCGGGCTCCATCTTTTCTCCCATAATCACAGCTGAGAGATCTTCCTCCGCAAATTCATAATCAGTATAATCGCCTGTGTCTTGCGGGCGCTTAAATGTAGAAACCCTGTATTCTTCTTCGTATTTCCAATCCAGAGTTTTCGTATACGTATATTCATCATGTATTTGTTTAGCTATACCAGCAGCCCCGCCTTCTAACAAAGCATCAACAAACCCATCTGCTGTATTAATTTGTAGATCTCCATCTATATATTTAACAGGTTCTGCTGCCAACCAAGCACTGTCATTCTCTTCATTACATGCAAACTCAAAAACGCATCCATTATGACCTTTTGCATAGTGATGCCACATCGCTGCGGAGTTCCAAACTTTAGAAAGACATAAAATCCTTTTTTCAGAATACATACACTTCCATGCATTTCTAATTTCATCAAACAAACCCTCACCAATATGACCCGTAAATGCCTGAGGGGATGATAATATACATTCAATCAACCTCTCTCGGCTACTTTGCTCGCCACACTTTAACAGATGAAAAAATGTTCCAAAATCATCACCAAACTGGCTAAGATCTAATTCATCTGGGTTTTTAAGCAGTTTTATCAAGCGAGTCAGAAAAGCTTGATTCACTGATTCAAAATCGAAACCATCTAAAATATCTAAAGGGACGTCAAAAGGATCATTAAATATCTTTGACGAACTCCATCTGAGGGTAGCGTTCTCAGCCACTTTTATCGCAGTGCCATATTCCATGTATTTATAGAACTGCTTTATTTCGTGAGGTCTTTTTCTTATCACTTGGCTACACTCACCCACCTAGCTTAAACTTGTCAATCATGCTTCAATATTGAACTTCCTCAAAATGTTAATTACGACCTGATCTTCACATAACACACGCTGTCGTCAGCAAGGCTGCGTCGCACCACTTGATAGACAAGCTCAACTAGCAACATGCCCACTTGCTTGTCGACAGGCATATTTAAAAGTACACCACGCTGTTGAAAAAAATGCTTAAGCTGACCCCGCGATTAAAGTGCGAAGTGAAAAAACGATAACGTACTACTCTGCTTGTATCACAGTCCAAGCTTCTGCAGCACTGTCAATTTTAGTACCTTTGGGCACGAGTGTACAACCACCACCTATGAAATAGATGTCTAGCTCTGTTTGAGTCGCTATTTCAGCTAGAGCATCAACAAGCTTTATATTCTCCGCTTTCAGTGTTATCGCATTCGTGGAATTAACATCGCTGGACAGCAGGTCCTCAGTATTCTCGGTGTTCTCATATTCAACATTCGACCTTGTTTTTCTAATGATGAAGGAAACACCTTTATATGATGGTTCGACCTCTCTATCTAGTTCCCTAGCCCGTATACGCAAAAAATCTATCGCCTCTTCTACTGAAGTATTTTCAAAATCCACAACAGGAATCACAATAGACTCAAGCTCAAAAACACGAGCAGCCTTCCTATCTTCCACTTCCTTATCCTCAGTAGATACTGATCCTGTGTGGTTTTCATCTTCTGAATCACAAGAAAAAGTGCACAGAGAGCAAAATGATATAAATAGAATTTTGCCAAACTTCATCATAACCAAACGTACATAACTGATTCCAGCTAACAAGTCACCCTAAAATAAATAACAGCAAGCTTGTCACCTCCAGTTAATCCTACCCCAACCACGCGGGTAAACAATGCTATAACCTATACCATCTGAGGCTCCTCCCTCCAACAGCCAGACTCTGAAAACTGCCAACAGAACACAAACGGACACCCGTCCCTCTATTCTACCTTCGGCAGATCCATGCTAGCTGGCCTGTCCGTGGGTGGCGCTCGCTAGCTCGCTGACCCACGGCTAAAATCTTAAAACCCTCCGGGTTTGCCAAAACACTGCCTGACTCTGAAAACTGCCCACTGAACACTAACAAACTTCCTTTCCCGCCGGCAGACCATGCTATCTGGCCCGTTCGTGGGTGGTGCTCGCTAACCCACGGCTATAATCCTTAAACCCTCCGGGTTTGCCAAAACACTGCCAGACTCTGAAAACTGCCAACTGAAAACTAACAAACTTCCTTCCCGCCGGTAGATCCATGCTAGCTGGCCCGTCCGTGGGTGGCGCACGCTAGCTCGCTGGCCACGGTTAAAGTCTTAACACCCTTCGGGTTTTCTTGAAGTGAACCAGCTAGTGATACCGCGCTGACGCCCTCTTGATCACCAACATCTGGTTGCCACCTTTTTGTAATTCATACTCCACTTCCCTAACATCAACGGAATATCCGCTATCTATCAACACACTCAGCAACGGTTCAATATAAGGTGAATATTCACGCATTAGAGTGAGTAATGGAAATATTCTCACCTCTTTGGCAACCCTTAGCATTTCCAAAACCGACTGTTCATGAAACTCATATGAATAATGATCGGTATACAGGAATAAGAAATGAGAGCACAAGCCTAGCTCAAATTGATCATCTGCAAACGGCAAACTCGGCAGAGCCCCTTGCACATAACTACTTGACTGACGATTTACTCGATAGTCATCAGTAAAAACCTGAGTTGCCTTCATGCGATTCTCACGTAATCCATCAGAGCTTCCATGATATGACCACACCCAATCGTTAGGTGTATTTTCAACCTGAGCGATGATGTTATCAATTACAGCATTAAAACGTTCTTCTATTTCATCGGCTCCAAATTCATAAATAGGATCAATTGAAATTACCTCACCACCCAATGCTCTTAGCTCTGCATTGAAACTCGCCGGACCGTCTGCAACACCAATAATTTTTGATTTAAGCTCTGATTTTGTGAGGCTAAACATCTTTTGATATTCATCCAACGATCGCCCAAAAGGCACGACATTTTCTAATCTCATCGCCATGACTGAAACTCCCAAACCAAACAATATTGTCAATCTATTCTATTCTCAGCCAGCTAGAAATCTCTAGCAAAGTAATATGCCTATCAATAGGTCTCAGAATTAATCTTCGTTAGTATTGAGAATATTAAGAATGTAAGGAGCTAGCTGAACAACAAGCTCACCTCTAACTTTATTTAGAGAAACTAAGCCGCCCTTGGAGTCCTCAAGCACCCAATCAGCAACAAAACCATCTGAACCCCTTACACTTGCCCAAAGCTTAATTGGCTTAATCACCTCCTGCTCAACGACGATTCTAGCTGGTTCTTCTAAAATCAATTCAAGGTGAATTCCCTGTCTAATATCGCCCAACAGCTTATTGATCTCTTGCCGTGACTTAACTTGCTGCAAGCTGCCTTGCTTATGATGAAATTGAGCTGAGTCAAAAATATGAATCATGTGCTCTCTAAGAAAGTCCGTTTCACCGAAACTTAAAACTGCAATATCTAATTGCCCATTGCATATCCTAGCTTTGTCATTTGCGATGAGCGAACCAGAGAATAAGAGGTAAGTAATGGTGGCGCATAGATATCTCATGACGCAACCCTACCACATAACGAAGGGCTAAATGTAAACATTGCGTAAATCACAAGCCTCCAAATCCCAACTCGAAACAATAACGCCATTTGCCAGCTATGTAATCGCGAAATCTGTGAATTCTACCTGCAACAGCCTGGCTCTGAAAACTGCCCACTGAACACTAACGAACTTCCTTCCCGCCGGCAGACCATGCTATCTGGCCCGTTCGTGGGTGGCGCTCGCCAGTTCGCTGACCCACGGCTAAAATCTTAAAAACCCTCCGGGTTTTCTTGAGCTAAACTAGCTATCACTCACTGGACTTTTTCTTAAGCTGAACCAGCTAGCGATGGCGCGCCGAGCTCTCTGGCAGATGCCTCGCGTACGCAAACCATCTAGGTATGCTCTAGCTGGACTAGCTAGTGATAGATATTTCTCAGCCAACTGGCATTCTTTTTAGGCCCAAGCAGACCAGCTGGTCAACGAACGGCTTTCACCTGCAGCCATAACTCTAACTGCAGAAACGATGCCAATTGAGTGGGCCGAGGAACCTGTTGCTTATTCGCAGGCAAAAAAAATGCCCTTCCGAAGAAGGGCAAGGAAGCGAAGAAAAATACCGCCAGCCGGGATCGAACCGGCACTCCGATAACCAGAATCGGATTTTAAATCCGACGCGTCTACCAATTCCGCCATGGCGGCATTTGCAATTCGCTTGCGGGCTGGAAGCTAGAGACGTTTTTGGATCACGTCAATAGCATCCTGCAAAGTTTTTTGTACGTGCCCTTCTTTAATTTCGACAAGTTCCTGAAGATGAGGCAATGAGGCAGCTGTACCAATTGACTTTAAAATTGTCGCCGCGGAGATCAAATGCAGATCATCGAGCTGATCGATGACATTGAGCAGTTCAGGCTCGGCAACGATGCCGAGTTCCTTCATCTCATCTTGCCAATCGACTGGCGATTGCGTCCACAGGTGGACAAGCATTTCCTGACGCCCGTTGACTTGATGTTTGGTGAGGTAGGCCATGCATGTAGAGGTCATTTTCCCACGCTCAATCAGTCCACGGCAGGCATCCATCACCAACATATCAGTATTGGTCCCCTCGTTGGCCCACTGAGTGAGTGCATTGATCGCTTCCACTTTGATGTCGTCATCTGGATGCTCAAGGAGGTTATTGAGCTCCACACGGATTTCATCACGGAACCTGATTGGAGGCGCCAGCGCGAGGCGTTTGATTGCCTGCATCACGGCGAGCTTATCGAGACTACCGAGAGCTGCTAGATTCTGACGATAGAACTCTGGATGATTGACGTCTATCAACTGACTGCGGTTGGCATCGCGCAGCGTGCTTTGGTTAACAATCATGTCTACCAGACGAAGGTCTTCGTGTACCTCAAGGATGCGCCCGTAGGTTGAGCACATGTCTACTAGGTCGTCCATGGTAATGCCTGGCTGAAGAATCACCATGAGGCCATCTCTATCACCTGTACCACGTGGGTAGATGATAGGCCTATCGTTTTCGCCCGTTTTGGAGAAGATGTATCCTTCAATGACATCTGCGTATTTACCTACCTGACGCATATACACAGCACTAACACTATTAGGCACTTTGGCATTTTTCACCGCAGCCTCAACTGGCTCGTAGCCAATTTCGTATTTGTATTTTTGCATTTTGTCGTCTTCGCTGAGCTGGATCTCGCGCTCGACAATTTCTCTATCAAAGTCACTAGTGTCTACTACCACTGTTTCATTAGCAGGCATGACGATAGGCAGGGCTAACATAGCAAAGGCGGTAAGCGCGACACAAATAAGGCCGATCAATCGGCGACGGTATGAACCAGCCACAACTAGGCCACCACCAAGCAGAGCAATGAATGCCAAAAACGTCCAACGTTGTTCGTTAGTCATATCAGAGATAGCCCCCATGCTATGGGCAATAACATACCAAACGATGACCAAGATGATCATCCCCCAGCCGGTCAAAAACATTAGAGTGTGCTTTAGCGAACTTGGCCCAACCTGGCTAACATTAACGTCAGCAGCATAGTTAGTGGTTTGGAAATTCACTGGAGCTGCCACCGTCTGACCACGACCGAACCGTTCGAGTCCGGCTTTCTTTTCACCAGGATAGAGCTTCACCTTTTTATCAGCCTCTTCTTCAGGCCTTTTGATTTTGAACCTGTGGTCACAAGCACCGCATTCTACGGTTTTGCCTACGAGGTCTTCGGTACCGTCGAACTGTTGTTTACATTTAGGACATTCTATGATCATAGGATATTGGCCTTAGGGATTGGCTCCAACTCATTTGAGTCAAAAAAAGCATATCTGTTCAAAGATTTTTTTACCACTACGAAAAAAAGAGAATCTTCGACGTCTCGCACTTGCCAGCAGGCTCCAGTCTGACTAAGTTCGCAGCATGCTAGCCACCATCGAGTCACTCTTGGTTCTTCAAGAACGCGATCAACGCATCATTAAATTAAATAACGAGCTTACAGCGATTCCTAAACAAGAGGAATACGCAAATGCGAAGTTGAACGAATCGAAGGCCAACTACGATCTAGCCAAAAAGAATTGGCAGGAAAAACAAGTCGCTATTAAAAAAGTTGACCTCGATATCAAGACGCGCCGCAATACGCTAGAGAAACTCCAAGCCCAACAGTTTGAGACACGTAACAACGAAGAATTCCACAAGTTAGGCGACGACATCAAGCGCTATAACAATGACATCGACGAGCTGGAAACCACCGAGCTCGAGCTGATGGAAGCTGCTGATGAATTGCAAAAATCTGTAGACGAAACGCAAAAAACGATGCAGCTGGTGCAAGCGAGCATCGACGACGATATCGGCAAATTACACAAGCGCGCGGAGGTGTGCCGCGGCCAGCTAGATGAGCTGCAACAAGAGCGCGCCCAGCTGGGAGCCAAAGTGGATTCGGGAGATCTCGACCTATACGAGCGCTTACTCAAATCCAAAGACGGCCAAGCGATTGCTCAAGTAGTTGACAAGCAGTGCAGCGGGTGCCACATGAAGCTCGTGCCTAATACGCTGAGTTCGATCCAAGCCGAGACTGGTCTCGTATTGTGCGAAAACTGCAGCCGTATCCTCTACCTCTAAGCCAAGAAATCAGCTAATCATTTTCCTACTACCATGACATCAGAAACGATCTTAGAAGCACTCAAACAAGTCACCTACCCAGGATTTTCCAGAGATATTGTCTCCTTTGGACTGGTCAAAGATATCACCATTGAAGATGGCGTTGTCACCGTCTACATCAGCGTACAGACCAAAGACCCAACGGTTCCTGAGCAAATCTTTAACGGCTGTCACGCAGTGCTCGACGACATGGAGGGAGTGAAATACCCACGCATCGAGATCGATGTGCAAGAACCACCGAGTCAGGCAGAACAAGCTAGCCAAGGCAAATCAGGCATCCCAGGTGTGAAACACATCATCGCTATTGCCTCAGGCAAAGGTGGTGTAGGCAAATCAACCGTCGCATCTAACCTAGCGACTGCGCTGGCTAAATCTGGCGCTAAAGTTGGCCTCTGTGACTGCGACCTCTACGGCCCATCTATTTCACTGATGTTTGGCACTAACGATCGCCCACTAGCCACTGAAGATAACAAGATCATCCCGCTGCAAGCGCACGGTGTGAAATTGATGTCTATGGGGTTCTTGCTAGAAGACGCTAGCCCAGTGATCGTGCGTGGCCCACTAGCCACCCGCTACACCCAACAATTTCTCCAACAAGTAGAATGGGGCGAGCTCGACTACCTCATTCTCGACCTCCCTCCAGGCACAGGCGACATCCAGCTAACCATCGTACAGACCACGGCGCTCACCGGCAGCATCATTGTGACTACACCACAAGAAGTGGCGCTCATCGATGCCCGCAAAGCGATCTCTATGTTCTCTAAAGTGAACGTGGACATTTTAGGACTGATAGAAAACATGGCCTGGTTCGAATGCGACCACGGCGTGAAATACCCGATCTTTGGTGACGGCGGCGGCGCTGATGAAGCCGCTAAGATGAAAGTGCCATTGCTTGGCCAGATTCCTATCGAGATTGCTACCCGCCAGCAAGGTGACTCAGGCGCTCCAGTAGCGCTCAGCCCGGAAAGTGAAAGCAAAGCCAGCGCAGCCTTTGCAGCGATTGCAAAAGACATCCGCGACCGCTTCCCAGCCTAAGACTAACCAATTCATCTACAGACTAATCCATGACCTCTGATTCCATTGAAGAAATCATGCAGCGTGTGCATCGCCTTGAAATCAAGGCGAAGCGCTTAGCTAGTGAAAGCTTCGGCGGCGAGTATCACTCATCATTCAAGGGCCGTGGGTTAGACTTTGAAGATTTCCGCGAATACCAACACGGCGACGAACCGCGATTCATCGACTGGAACGTCACTGCTAGAAAAAACACCCCCTACATTCGCACCTTCCGCGAGGAGCGCGAGCTATCAGTCATTCTAGCTATCGACATCTCAGCATCTAGCCACTACGGCAGCGTGCACCTGAGCAAACGCGAACTCGCCGCGGAAGTAGCAGCATTGTTAGCATTCACCGCCAAATTCAACGGCGACAAAGTTGGTCTATTGCTTTTTGCCGGTGAGCCGGTGCTCTACCTACCACCAAAAAAAGGCACACGTCACACGCTGCGCATGATTCGCGAGATTCTAGCAGCCGAGCCTAGCAAACCGCAAACCAACATCCCAGCGGCGTGCAAATTCCTCACTCATACGGTGCAACGTCGTTCACTGGTTTTCATGATTTCAGATTTCATGGACCACGACCTCAACCGGCCTATCGGCGCACTTTCGCATAAACACGAAACCATCGCCGTGCGCATCTACGACCCAGTGGAGAAGAAATTACCCCAAGTGGGCAAAGTGAACCTGCGCGACCCTGAAACCGGTGCTGAGGTAATGGTGAATACTAACAATAGCAACGTGCGCATGGCCTACGAAAAGCTAATGCGCCGGCAACGCGAAGCGGTAGACAAGACACTAAAAAAACACCAAATCGACTCGATCTCGTTATCCACAGCGAGCGACTACCTCATGCCCCTGCATAAATTTTTCCGCCAAAGAGCCAAACATCGTAGATAATTGTGAACTCAGAACTGCCAATACCTAGCGGCCTGCAGGACATCACAAATGCTGACAGCTACCTGCAAGAAGCCGCCGCCCCACAATGGGCCACCGGACTAGCCATCGCTGCTGGCGTGATCATCGTTATCGCCATCATTTGGGCGCTACGCTCACCGCAAAAAAAGTATGGGAAATCCCAAGGCCAGCTAGCTAACGAAGCATTAACATCGCTCAAAGAACGCTGCGCAGAACTCTCCAACAAGGAACTCGCTACCGAGCTTTCATTGATCCTGCGACGGTTTTTGGATGTTACCTATCAAGACCCTAGCATCTATCAAACTCACGAAGAATTCATCCTACGTGAAGATGCATTGTTGAATATCGATAACGACAAGCGCTCTCACTTGCTAGATTTCCTAACTCACCTGAATGCTTTCAAATACAAACAGCAAAGCACAGCCGCGCAAGACGAGCTCATCAAACAAGCTAACGAGCTACTTACTCAACTTTCAAAAAACTAAGAGCAACTAGTCATGGCTGATTTTACATTCTTGGATAACTTCACATTTGCCAATCCCGGCTGGCTGCTCCTGCTCATCCCTACGATCTGCTTGATCTTTATCCGCGGACGCAAACGCACACCGGAAACCATCACATTCTCCAGCCTCAGCGTATTGGCCAGCCTTGGGCAAAAACCATCACGCGCAGCTGGCGGCATAAGATTCCCGCTGATGATTTTCGCGCTGATTGCGGCAATCATTGGTCTAGCTAGACCGCAGTGGACCAACAGCTACACCGAACGCACAGCCAGCGGCATCGACATCATCCTAGCAATCGACATCTCCAAGAGCATGGAAACCGTCGACTTCGCCGTTCAAGGGCAGCGCACCACACGCATGGTTGTCGCTAAAGCAACCGCAGAGAATTTCATCGAGCAACGCAAAGACGACCGCCTCGGTATTGTCGCCTTTGCCGGTAGACCATATGTTACCAGTCCGATTACGCTGGATCACGAATGGCTGATAGGCAAGTTGCGCGAGCTAGACCCAGACCTGATTGGCGAACAAGGCACCGCCATTGGCTCCGCTATCGCAGCTTCAGCTACTCGACTCGACGGCCGCGAAGCCAAATCAAAAATCATCGTGCTACTCACCGATGGAGCTAACAACTCGGGCAAACTCTCGCCGATTGAAGCCGCCAAGCTAGCCAAAGAGCTAGATATAAAAATCTACACCGTAGCCATCGGCAGTGAAAAAGGTAGACTTTCGCGCGACGTGCAGGCGACACCAAAACAGGAATTCAACCCTGAGGTGCTGCAAGAAATCGCCAAACTCACCGAGGCAGAATATTTCCACGCCAAAACTACGGACGACCTAGTAGACACCTTTGCAACCATCGACGAGCTAGAAAAGACGGAGATCAAAACTCACACTATCGTCGACGTCAAAGAACTATTCCCCTACTACGTTGGCGCGGCAATCTTACTCAGCCTGTGCTCACTTCTAGTGCAATCACTGCGCCCAACACCGGCACCATAATTAGCTAGCAAAAAATCTAGCTGGCCAAAACTCGACCGGTTAATAGCTAAGCCAAATCCAGCTAGCTGACTTTACGCTAGCTAACCCTCACGCTAGCTGACCAACTCTCCAGCCAGCTAGATTTCCAGCTGGCCAGCATGTCTTACTCAGCTTTAGCTGACAGCGCTGAGCGCACTTGCTGGATGAATTGGCTACGCTGAGCATTCTCAGAATTGCGCTTCTCCGCTTGATCCAACATCACCAACAAGGAGATCTTGCTATCAGCGTTGCTAGACTGCAGTGACTCACAGAAAGTTACTAAAGTCGCAGCAAACTGCAGATCGTTAGAAGCAGATGATAGACTCTGAGCGATTTCCTGAGTCGCGGTCGCCACGGTATTTTGATCAAAGATCAACTGTAGCTGCACACTATCACCGTCCAACTCAACATCCTCGTGAGGCTTCAACTCATAGAGCACGTAGCTAGATTGATTACTCGCTGAAGCAAAATCAGCTGATGGAATCATCTTGCCAGATTCACCCGCAACATAACCAATCACTCTGAGGCCAGCTACTTTGGCATCATCAACTTGCAGCGCCACATTTACCCCTTCGATCCATTGATCAGCAACGGAAACATGCACTGCTGCGAGTAGGCAACCAGGATTCCACGGGCTTTCTAGAAGCTCGAGAGACCCGTGGTAACCACCTAATAAAATCTCATTTTTCTGCTGGTAATCAAAAGCATTGATGAGCTCGTCGACGCGCAGTTCAGCGGATGGCAAGACCCCGCGTTGCAGTGCCAACTCGGCTTCTAACCAGCTAGCTTTACCATTAAACATAGGCACCATAAATGGCACACCGAGCTCTGGGATCATCCAGTCGATTTCTTCACTATCAGATCGAGAAACAGCTACGCCATCAAAGTTGCCACCTTTGGCAGCCGCTACTTTTTCCAGCTTGCTTTGATAGGCTGCTGGCTCGGCGGCGATTTTCTCCGCTACTGAGCTGGCGACCCATTTTGATAGATCTTGCTCAGCTTCAGTAGATTGGCGCTGATAGACCACTGGCGAACTCATATCCACGAGTGAAATATTGGCCCAAGCAATCTCTTGAGTCTCGGAGCGATCGACATCGGCGATTTGCCCTTGATTTGCAGAATGCTGGTTGAGCCACAGAGCCGCCATGCTCACAGCTACGGCAGCTGCCGCCCCCATCGCCATGAGTTTGCGTCGACGAAATGGGCTGGCCGCTTGATTGACCGACACCACTTTACCGTGATTGAGAATGGCTGCACGCTGATCTGGACGCAGCGCTAGAGTTTCGCTCCCTAGCAGCTGGCTCAATGTCTGCGCAGTAGCGCGAGCTTGCTCCACAGCCATTGCCACATCGGCGTTAGCTACAGCGGCAGCGCGCACTTCTGCGGCTTCGTCCGCACTCAGTTCACCGAGTACAAATGCT
Organism: Persicirhabdus sediminis; assembly: GCF_016595495.1. GTDB lineage: Bacteria > Verrucomicrobiota > Verrucomicrobiia > Verrucomicrobiales > Akkermansiaceae > Persicirhabdus > Persicirhabdus sediminis. The sequence goes on along the minus strand of NZ_JAENIM010000039.1, from coordinate 332,765 downwards.
GTAATTTTTGGATCGTTTGCCTTCATTGTCATTTTGCTATGGGCTTAATCAAGCAGGTCGCTTGGTATAATTTCACGTAATTTTTTTAATCCGGTATGCAGAAGAAACCCGACGTTTCCACCGCTCAGGCCAGTCTCATCACTGATTTCCTTGTAGCTCATGCCCTGCTCAAATTTCAGCAGGATCACTTTGGCTTGGTTCTCAGGTAGTTCGTCAAGACAGGCTTTGAGTTGAGTGACTCGCTCACCTTGATCGACTTTATGATCTGGCGCTTCTACCAGCTGGGGTTCTTGACCAAGGTCGGGTTGATCGCTGAGAATCATGCGTTGTTCTTTTCTCAGCACATCCAAACATCGATTGCGACACACGGTGTACAACCAAGATTTAGCATTCTTCCTAACCTTGGACACGTCCTGTTGGTAGAGACGAATATAGGTATCCTGAACCACGTCGCGCGCACGATTGAGGTCATGCATATAGCCCATAGCATAGACAATCAGCTGGCTTTCGTATTCGCTCATGGCGAATTCTACCAGCTCACTGATCGTGCTAATGCTTTGCGCATATTCTCCTCCGTGTGACTCCATGTTCAGTTATTCAATGGTCAAACGGATCAAGCCGCCAAAATATTTGGTTATTCTTCAAATATTTTTTTCTGGCTAATAAAGTAGCTCAGATTTTCCAGCTCGGATGCTAGATCTACTTGGCTGACGACTACTGATTTGGGCACTTTGAGCACAGCTGGCGAGAAATTCAAAATCCCTTGAATACCAGCAGCTACGAGGTCGGCAACCACCTCAGCAGCAGCCTCAGCTGGCACACATAAAATGGCCATGTTGATTTTATTTTCACGCACGAACTCGAGCATCTCGCGTTCATGAAAAAGTGGCACCTGAATGCCGTGATCTCTGAGTTCATCGGCTGCAACATCAAAGACCGCCTTCACTTCAAATCCCTCTTTGCGGAATCCATCGTAACACAAAAGCGCCCGACCGAGGTTACCTGCACCAACCAGAATAACTGGCTTGAGACTCTCTCTATCACTGCCCAGTCCTTCGCGAATGGCCTGATAGAGACCTTCCACCTGATAACCTTTGCCGCGCATGCCAAATTGGCCAAAGTAGGCAAGGTCGCGCCGCAGCTGGGAGGATTTCACTCCAGCTGCCGCAGCCAGTGCCGTCGAACTCACTAGCTCTCGTCCATCGTCAATCAACTGCTCGAGACAGCGACTGTAGATAGAGAGCCGGTAGACTGCTTTGCGCGAGATTTCAGGCTTATCGGCCATTTAGTCGACTTTGAGCTCTGAACTTTGATTTTCCGCAGTCATGATCAACTGAGTGATCTCAAGCGCGAGGTCCAGCGCGGCGGCGCCTTGCTGGCCAGAAACTTGTGGGCTCAGCCCCTGGCGAGCGCAGTCGATGAAGGATGCGAGTTCCAGCTTGAGCGGTTCATCTTTTTCTACTTCAACTTCGGCGCGCTCGATGCCCATGTTGCTCTTCCAGAACATTTCGCCGCTCTGGTTTTGGTAGTCTAATGAAAGGTAACAATCACCCTGGAAAACACGCAGTTTTCTCATGCGCTCAGGGCTGATGCGGCTCGCGGTAACATTGGCCACGCAGCCATTTTCGAAACGAATACGCGCATTGGCGATATCTTCACGATGTGTTAGCACGGGAACACCAACGGCATCCACGCTAACAACTGGTGAATTCACCAAGTGGAGGATGATTTCCAAATCGTGAATCATGACGTCGAGCACCACGCCGATGTCCATGCTGCGATTTGGGAATGGTGAAAGTCGGTGAGCTTCGATGAATTTTGGTGAATTCAAGCGCTTCTCAAGTTCACGCATCACTGGGTTGAATCTCTCGATGTGGCCAACTTGAAGAATGCGGTTGTGCTTGTGAGATGACTCTACCAGCGCACGCGCATCGTCTAGCGAGTTGGCAATTGGTTTTTCCATCAGCACGTGCACGCCAGCTTCTAGCAGCTGACAGCCAACTTCACGGTGGTATACAGTAGGTACAGCCACGGTGACGGCATCTACCAACTCAACAAATTCTTCTAATGAGCTAACGGCTTTACCGCCAAACTCTTCTGCCACCGCTTGGGCGCGGTCGTAATCTTGATCATAAATAGCAGTCAGTTCGACTCCTTCAAGAAGTGAAAAAACCCGCGCGTGGTTGCGCCCCATCGATCCAGCTCCAGCTACACCTGCTCGTATCATGCACACGCAGTAATCCAATTTAGCTACGATGACAAGTCTGGATGAGCAATACACACTGGCATCGGATCTTTCAGGATTTTTGAAGAAAAATCATTCGCTTATCAAATCCCAGTCAATTCTTAACATTAACGATTGGCTCAAGTTACCAAACTAAACAGATTTAATTATTCATTAATAAAAAACTCGTTCACCTATAGCAATTCGCTAAACCCATTGAATTTCCAGCCACTAGCAAGGCAAAAATGAAGAAGGCTGCATAAGTTTTGACGAATATGCACAAGCCCAGATATTTATCTCAATTTAGAGCTGTTATATTAACAAAAAAAATAAATAATCGCTGAAAACCATAACTGCACAACACGATGAGTTTACACGCACAACTATCACCCGAAGCGTTAGCGATCCTAGCACGTCAAAAACGAAACCAAACAATAACCAGTATTTTAATAGCCTGTTTATCCATACTGCTAGTAGGAGTTGTTTTTGCCTTATTCATGGTGGCCAATATGACCAAAGAAACACCTCAAATCGTTTCTTATCAATCACCAGCTAGCGACACCAACGACATTCCACCAAGAAAGCTCAATCGCCAGATCAATACCAAGCCATCTTCACCATCATCATCCATGGCCAAGGTGATCGCGGCCAATACTTCATCACCTATTGCCGTTCCTGTGCCTGACGTGATCGTTGCTGAGCCAACCGTGGATTTTGGTAATGGTGACGACTTCGGCGACGGCTGGGGCGACGGTGACGGCGGTGGCATGGGTGGTGGATTCCAGTCCATCCCAACAGCCATGAAAAAACGCTGTTCACCGCAGGACCGCATGCAACGCCTCAAGTCTAATGGCGGCAACGAAGCCTGTGAAACAGCTGTGGTAAAAGGCCTCGACTGGCTGCAATCCACACAAAACTCTGACGGCAGCTGGGGCGACTCCAACAAACAAGCAATGACTGGTTTTGCCATCCTCGCCTTCCTTGGCCACTGTGAGACACCTCTGTCACCAAAATACGGCCAGACGGTAACTGACGCCATCACCTACCTGATTGACTTCAGCACCAAACATAACGGCAAATTTTCCACAAACCTAAATGGCATCCCATGGTGTTACGAGCAAGCGGTCTGCACCTACGCGATTGCTGAGTCATACACCTTCTGCAGCAGCCTGAATCTTGATTTCCCCAACCTCAAAGAAGTCACCCGCTCAGCTGGCGACTGGATCATGGAACACCAACACAACTCAGGTGGCTGGGATTATCGTTATGATACCAGCGGCAAACGCGGCGGTGACAACTCCATCAACTACTGGCACATCCAAGCGCTGAAAGCCTGTAAACACACAGGCCTCTGGAAAGACAATGATTTCAAACGCGTCATCCCTAAGGCTCTTGAATACATCGAAAGCAGCCAGGGCAGCGACGGTGCAGTTGGCTACCAGAAGAAGCCGGAAAAATCACCAGGTCTCACTGGCGGCGCCGTGCTCGCCTTCCAGATGTGGGGCAAAGGCAGCAGCTCTGTTGCACGTAGTGGCGCCAAATGGATCCGCACCAATACCAAGTTTGACTATAATACAAGCAGCGCCAACCTCTACGATCACTACTACAATGCACAAGCGATGATCAACCGTGGCGGCGCAGATTGGGCATTCTACAACGACCTATTCCGCGACCAAGTGCTCTCTGGGCAAAACCCAGATGGCTCATGGAAAATTCCTGGTGGTGGCGAGTCAATTTCTCACGGCAGCCAATTCACCGGCGGGTCATCATCATCTCAGGTCTACCGAACATGCCTGAACATCTTCATGCTGGAAGTCTACTACCGCTTCCTCCCGGGCACAGGTGGCAAATAATCAGCCACAAGGGTGAAATTGGCCAACTTATAGGCTAAAAAATACTCACTTAATATCAATCTTACCAATCTGGGTCGTCATTCATTTGACGGCCCATTTTTTATGCCCCGCAAAAATTCCCCTGACGATATCATAATACACAGTGCCGATCTAACCCGCTAAACACTGAGATTAAAGCAAAAGCGCGCCAAGCCATGTGGTGTATGACTTAATCACTTGTAAGAATTGGCATAAAACAATCTGTGTGACACAAATCACTTGTGAACGACTACACACTGAACTATGTAGCTTTTTGCTATAATTTGCCACGAAAACAAAGCTGCGCTACGCTATAGCTAAAACGGTAATCTCGCCACCCAGCCAGCAGCCCAATTTTTGGTCAAAAACCAATGGCAATCAGCGAACAACGCAATCAAAAAATATGAGTCTACATGCACAGCTATCCCCTGAGGTCATAGCCGATCTACGTCGGCAGAAACGCAATAATGCGATCAGCAGCTTTTTCATTGCCCTCCTGACTATCACACTAGTCGGCGTTGTCTTTGCCATGTTCTTCCTTGAGATCGAACAAAAGGACGATGTGCAGATTGTTTCCTATCAAGCGGCAGCACGTGAAGAAACCGTCGTTGAGCGCAAGCAAATCACCCGCACGATGCAGCAGCCAACTGCCGCACCTAGCGTCAGCAATGTCATCACCGCCAATACCAGCGCAAACATTTCTATCCCTACGGTAGAAATTGAACCACTTGATTTCGCTGTGGACTTTGGTGAACTCGACGATTTTTCAGATAACTGGAACGAAGTGCAGCCAGACAATACCTTTGAAGCCATCCCATCAGAAATGCGCGTTCGTTGTTCGCGCGAAGACCGCATGGCTCGCCTGTCACAAAATGGTGGCGTTGACGAATGTGAAACCGCTGTAGTCAAAGGACTACGCTGGCTGAAGAAAAACCAAAACAAAAATGGTAGCTGGGGCGACCGCAACCACTGCGGCATGACAGCTCTCGCTGTGCTCGCCTACCTTGGCCACTGCGACACTCCAGATTCTCGTGAGTTTGGTGAAACTGTCACCAAAGGCATCACATTCCTCATCAACTACAGCTTAGAAAACGACGGCAGGTTTGTTAAAGATACCACCCAGCACGCATGGGTATACGAAACACCAATGGTAGCTTACGCACTCGCTGAGTCATACACATTCTGCAATAACCTCGGCATCACCATTCCTAACCTCGAAGAAGTCACCAAACGCGTCGGCGACTGGATGCTCAGCAAACAACACCGCAGCGGCAGCTGGGATTACGGTTACGATACTCGTGGCCAGCGCGGCGGTGATAACTCCATCGGCTTCTGGCACATCCAGGCACTCAAAGCCTGTATGCACACAGGCATCTGGGAGAAGCGTATTTTCAATACACCAATCAACCGCGCACTGCGCTACATCGCCGACACCCAGCAGCGTGACGGCGCCATCGGCTACCGCGCCAATGCTGACCGTAAACCTGGTCTCACAGGTGGCGGCCTACTCGCCTATCAGATGTGGGGACGCTCAGATGATCGTGTCGCTCAGCGCGCAGCTGACCACATAATCGGTCTGACTAAGTTCAACTACAACAGCCCAACAGGTAACCTTTACGACCACTACTACAACGCACAGGCGATGATCAACGTAGGCGGATCACATTGGGAAAAATACAACGCCATCTTCCGCGACCAAGTTCTCCAGAACCAGAACGAAGATGGTTCATGGAAAATCCCAGGCGGCGGCAAGCAGATTGCACACGGTGGATACTTCACCGCACAACACAAATCAGCTGAAGTTTACCGCACCTGCCTGAATATCTTCATGCTCGAAGTTTACTACCGCTTCCTCCCAGGTACTGGTGGCGAAGACGAGCACTAAAATTACCGGTAGACGACATATCAAATTTGGCAAATGCCTCGTCAGTTCGCTGACGAGGCATTTTTGCGTTCAGCTATAGCTTGATCCATGATGCGAGCTTTGCCATGCTGGCGACTCGATGAGCCAGCCGGATACCAAACTTAGCTACGATCAACTTCACCACCATATCTGCTCAGAGGCATGGACCACTAGTTTTGATCCAACCACGCTGATGATGGCCAAAAAATGGCTGCGCAAATGTCAGCTCGACGAGCTCCAGCTGGAGTCATTAGAAACTGGCGACCTCGAACTAACGGCCACGCTCACCGATCCGCTAGACAAAATCGAACAGAGCATTGCCAGCTTCTGGTTAGAAAGCGGCCAAGTGATGCAAGATTGCTCGTGCAGCTGTGACGTACAAAGCAACTGCGCGCACGCCGCCGTGCTCATGAGCTACCTATCCAAAGGTCAACGCTTGCGCCAGCTGATGGAGAAAAATGCCGTCGAGACAACTGCCGACGAGCAAGTCGATAGCCAAGCAATGCAATCGTGGCTCGATGAATTACAAAAACAATCAGCCAGCAATGCGCCAGCCCAACAGCTAGAAAAGCCAGCTAGCAAAGCCAACGAGTGCATCCTCTACCTAATCCAGCCAGACGAGCACAAGCCATGCCGTGCCGCCCTGCACCTATTCCACGGCAGCTATAACAAAAACGGCCAGCTCAGTCAGAAATTTGCCGCCGCACAGAATTTGCCCAGCCTAGCTGATTCAGCTGACGAAAACATTCTCCACCTTCTCAGCCAGCTAAAACCAGTGCATGATGACAGCCTAGAAAACTCTAGCTGGATGATCAGCGGACCGTATTGGAACAGCCTGTTAGCCCAGCTTATTAAAACCAATCGCTTAGTCATCAAAGCCGACAAACTCAGCCCGCTAGCAATCGGCCAGAGGCGCGACGTTTCGCTCAGCTGGCATGAAGAAAATCAATCGCTACAGCCCGTAGCCCAGACCCAGCCAGCCAGCCAGCATTTCCTCTACACAGATAAGGTTTATTACATCGACACCCAACAGTCCGAGTTAGGGCTGATAGAATCTAGCCAGCCAGCTGAGCTGATTCACGCGTGGCTGAACGGTCCATCCATTCCGCTAGACAGCGCAGACGAACTCATTGCGGAGAGTGAATCGCGCGGGCTAACCGCCACCCTGCCAGAGCTACCAGCCGCCGCATCTCATCAAAAAAAAAATCTTATTGACCCGTCTGCGGCGCAATTTCACCTGCGAGTAGAACGCCGACCGCAAACCGCCAAACATCTGCCCGAGATATACGCGCTAGCTGGCGTGCGCTACGGTGAACATACCAGCGCACTAACTGCTTCGCAAAACATGAAGGCACTGCGGATCAAAACCGCCGAGGGTGTGCAACACATCGCGCGCGACCATCAGGCCGAAATTTCAGCGCTGCAACAACTCCAACAGGCGGGACTACATCCTGGTTTGGATAAAAGCAACCCCTTCTGGGCACCGGAAATTGATGCACCTAACGAACTCACAGATACAGTTTTCTGGACAAGCTTCCGTCACCAAATCGCCCCGCAGCTAGAACGAGCCGGCTGGCATATCACCTACGCGCACAATGTCGGCAACAAACCACTCGTTTTCAAATCCACTGGCTGGAAAGCTGAAATCGTCGAAGAAGGGCGCGGCTGGTTCACCCTATCAGCTGGCTTTGAAATTGAAGGCGAACAATTTGATATCCAGCCGATTCTCGCTGCGCTGCTAGAAAACAATTTCCTCGAGCGCACCAAAGATCAACCCGCTGGACAAGAATTCCTCTGTTTCCTACCCGACGGTCGAGCCGTTGCCCTGCCCGTCGGTCGCTTCCGCAAAATCCTCACAACCCTAGAGATGCTGCTGGAGTTCCAGTTCCCCGACAAACCCATCAAAATTCAGAAACTGGAAGCTGCTGCGCTCGCCGACGACGATGAACTTGAACTCGAAGTGCCAGCTGAAGTTGCTGACCTGGCGACACAGATTGCCTCACTCGACGCCATTCCAGACATCCAAGCACCGCGCGGTCTGGACGCCACACTGCGCCCCTACCAGCTAGAAGGATTTCGCTGGATGACCTTTCTATCACGCCAGCAACTGTGCGGCATTCTAGCTGATGACATGGGCTTAGGCAAAACACTGCAGACCATCGCCTACATCCTATCAGAGAAAGAAAATGGTCACAGCTGCGGATTACCTAACTTGGTGCTAGCGCCCACCTCAGTGGTGCAAAACTGGCAACGCGAAGCTGCAAAATTTGCCCCCGACCTAGAGGTCCTGATCCTTCAGGGAGCTGACCGCCATCAACGATTTAAGCAAATGGGTCAAGCTGACATCGTCATGAGCTCATACGCATTGTTAGCTCGCGATCTAGAATATTTCATCCCGCAGAAATTCCACGCCATCATCCTCGACGAAGCCCAACACATCAAAAACCCACAAGCCAAAGTTTCCCAGGCATTACTCGAGCTAGATTCTAACCACCGACTCTGTCTATCAGGCACACCTATCGAAAACCACCTTGGCGAACTGTGGAGCTTGATGCGTTTCCTCACGCCTGGGCTACTCGGCTCACAGGAAAAATTCAACGAAAGCTACCGCAAGAACATCGAAGCTGGCAGCCAGTCGCACTCAGACGCACTCAACCGCAAAGTCGGCCCACTCATCTTGCGCCGCACCAAAGATGAAGTCGCCACCGAGCTACCGCCAAAAACGGAGATTGTGCACAGCATTGCGCTCAACCCAGCGCAAAAAGACCTCTACGAAACTGTGCGCTCAACCATGGATAAAAAAGTGCGTCGCGCCATTGCCATGGCTGGCGGCGGAGAGTCGCAGATCGTCTTCCTCGCAGCATTGCTGAAACTGCGGCAAATTTGCTGCCACCCGGACCTCATTGCCGAGTCACACGAACCGCTGCAATCGGAAAAATTCAACTATCTAGCTGACTTGCTAGCCACGCTGAAAGCAGAAAACCGCAAGGTCCTGTTATTCTCGCAGTTCACCAGCATGCTCGACCTCATCGAGGCTCATGTGATTGAACAAAATATGAGCTACCTCAAACTAACTGGTGGCACAAAAAACCGCCACGAACTCGTCGATATTTTCCAGCGCGGAGAAACTGACATTTTCCTCATCTCACTCAAAGCTGGTGGCACAGGCCTCACGCTCACTGCTGCCGATACAGTCATCCACTACGATCCATGGTGGAATCCAGCGTCTGAAAATCAAGCCACTGATAGAGCGTACCGCATCGGCCAGGACAAACCGGTCTTTGTGCACAAACTCATCTGCGCTGGCACCGTGGAAGAACGCATTCAACAAATGCAGGGGAAAAAGAATACTCTAGCAAACAACCTGCTCGACGGCGCCACCAAACACATCCAGCTAACAGCCGACACTATGCAATCATTGCTCAGCGAGTAAAAATCTAGCTAGCTGAGTAAAGGCGACACTCTTCGACATCTAGCATAATCTGAGCTAGCAACTCGTCGATAGATGCAAATTTTTGCTCGCCGCGAAGATACTTGAGAAACCTAACTTCAATATCCTGACCGTAAATATCGGCATCAAAATCAAGCAAGTGCACCTCAAAGAGACGCTCAGCTTCGCCAGTTTCCACGGTTGGTCGTTTACCTAAATTTCCCGCACCCCGAGTCCACTTGCCATTAACCAAGGCCTCAACAACCCACACACCATCTGGCGGAAGTTGCTCGTTTTGCACACGCAAGTTAGCGGTAGGAAAACCAATCGTGCGTCCTAGCTGGCGACCGTGCACCACAGTACCTAACACAGTGTAAACACGCCCGAGCATTTCACTCGCCTTGGCGATATTGCCGTCGCGAATAGCTTGGCGAATTCGTGTACTGCTCACCCGCTCACCATCGACCATGACGGGTGCGACGGCGGCGATTTCAATTTGATTTTTCGCGCCAAACTCTTGCAGGAACCCAACATTGCCCATGCGTCCTTGGCCAAATTTCCAATCTTCCCCCATCGCCAATGTTTTCAGCTTAGGGTAATAGTCGTGAATCGCTGCTAGAAAACCAGCCGCATCTAACTTAGAAAATTCAGCTGTAAAATCGACGACAATCAAAACATCCACACCGAGATCAGCCAGTAGCTTTTCTTTGTGCTCGAGTGAGGCCAGAATCCTACGCGGCGCCTTGCTTGGTGCCAAGACGCGGATAGGATGAGGTTCAAATGTTAGCACGGCTGATAGAACACCAGCTTGTTTAGCGCGAGCCACCGAGCGCTTTATCACCTCTTGGTGGCCAACGTGCACGCCATCAAATACGCCGAGCGCCAGATGAAGTTCTGACTCAATTTTCTTCTCTCCGTGGATGATGGTTTGCATAAATATCTAGGTAAAAATTACCACACTTCGGCGAGCACAGATTCTTGTCCCTGCGCCATCACTGCTGCCTCAGCTGGATCTGCGTCTTCGTGGCCAGCTAGATGCATCAAGCCGTGAATGACATAGAGCATCAACTCGCGCTCAAATTCATTGCCGTATTCCAGCGCCTGAGATTTGGCCGTTTCCACACTGACAACGATTTCGCCGTAATCAAATGTGATCACGTCTGTAGCCCCGGGAATATCCATGAAGTCGACGTGAACTTGTGCAATAGTCTCGTCATCGACAATAGAAACTTCAACAAGTTCCAGCTGCGATAGCACTTCACCATCCACAGCTAGCTTGCTAACTAAAGGGATCGCTGCATTGGCTGCAGCTGTCATGCGCTCTATCAACGACTCGCTAAGCGGAAGTTTGTCTTGGTTTTGATAGATCTCAACTTGAGTATTCATGATAAAAATCAAGGCGCTTAGCTTTTGAGCTTTTTGGTAGGCGTCTTCTTTTCAGCCAACTTGTTAGCGTCTGCAGGTTTATTGTCGGGCTGCAGCTTAGCAGTAGCTGCTTTGCTTTTCCCCTGATCTTGCAGCTTAGTGGTAGCAGTTTTACTCTCAGCGTCCATCTTGGCTGTCGCCGTTTTGACATCAGGCTTCATCTTTGATGTTGGCGCCTTGTTTCCTGCGTGCATTTTTGATGTGGCAGTTTTGCCCCTAGCCGCCATTTCATTGGCCTCAGCTTCTTTTGGGTAGTCAATACGCGTATGCATCATACTGCTGAGCGTCTTAACAAAACTACGTTTCACCTCACGGATGTCCCCCAAACTCAGCTGGCTGTCGTCTAGCTGGCTATCATTGACGCGGGCGCGGACGATGTCGTCTACCAATTTTTGAATTTTCTTAGAGCTCGGTTTTTTCAGCGAGCGAGAAGCACTTTCCACCGCATCAGCTAGGCTGATGATGCCGCTCTCGCGAGTACGAGGACAAGGCCCAGGGTAACGGAAACTTGATTGTAAAACATCAGCGACGTCTTCGGCATTGCCTTTCCCTTCTTCCACTTTTTGTAGCTCAGCGAGGCGGAGTTCCTGTGCTTTGTGGTAGAAAAAGGCAACTAATGAATTGCCGTGGTGCTCACGGATTACATCAATGATGGCTGGATTGAGCTTATGTTTCAGCGCTAGATCCACCCCGTCTTTGACGTGAGAAATAATCACCAAGGCGCTCATTTTTGGCGTGAGATCATCGTGCGGGTTGATCTCGTCTTGGTTCTCAATGAAATACTGCGGTTTTTCAATTTTGCCGATGTCGTGGAAATAGGCTGCGACACGACAGAGGCTCGCATTGGCGCCAATTTCCTCAGCGGCAGCTTCAGCCAGAGTGGCCACCACCATGCTGTGATGGTAGGTACCAGGTGCTTCTAGCTGCATTTTGCGCAACAACCTATGGTTGAGGTCACTCATTTCCAGCCAGCTAATGCCGGTAGTGATCTGGAACAAACTCTCAAGGATAGGTAAAATTCCGCTGACAATCATGCCGGTGAGCATACCGATGGCGAGCGCCACAACTAGCTTGAGACCTTCACTGCTGACACCTTCGGTGGTCTGCACGCTCATCAGGTTGATGTGGTTGAAAACTAGCGCCATCACCACACTGGCTAGACCAACGTAGAAACCGGCACGCAAAAGTGATCCACGACGGCGCACGTTGCGGGTCAGCATCACAGCGACAAATCCGCTCACCATGCAAGCAACCATATAGGCTACGGCCGCACCTTCTGGCATCAACATACTGCCAAACATGCTGGCGAAGATGACAGAAAAGGCCCCGCCTTGACGGCCAAGCAACACCGAGTGAATCATCGGCGCCAATGCCACAGGGGCGAGCAGCAACATGTAGTCACCATGGAAACCATTTTCCAAAACAAAGAAATTCACCAATCGCTGGATAGCTACCTGAATGACCAAACCACCCAAGGCTAAAACGAGCTTGCCGTTGCGGTTGGAGATTTCACCAAACAAATGCACCAGCGCCAGTGAGCTGGCAGCGACGGCCAGCGTGGCAAAACTGCGCTGCAAGCTAAATACGGTATCGCCGCTTGGACTACCAAAGTTGATAATCAGCACCATCAGGGCGGCATAGACGAAGGCGATCAGCACACGCAGCCAGAAACTTTGCTCCATCGTGGAGACAACGTTGCGGTCGTTTTTCTGCCGACGCGTAGATGCACTTGCCATGCCTTTTTGAGCAAGCTTTCTATGCTTTAAGATATCGAGAATTCCCACGGGTTTTTTATAAATTTTTGACGTCCAATAGCCGTAAGCCATTGAATCATCTGACTTGTTTCTACTTTACTAGCAAAAAACTGGCAATGCACAAATCGTCATTGCCTTTAAAACATTGGCCCCTAGCGGGCGTAAAATCGTGTACCTATTGGCTCGCCTGCGACGATATCGGCAAGCAAATTAGGTTTACGACCATTGCTGATAATCGTCTCGATTCCAGACTCGGTAGCGTATTTTACCGCCTTCAGCTTTGAAGCCATGCCGCCGATGGAGAATTTCCCACTATCCTTGCGGGCAAATGATTCCACGTCTTTGACGTCATGTACCTCTTTCACCAGCCCTGAGCCGTTAGGACCATCCAGCCCGTCAATAGTGCTGAGAAGAATCAACCGCTCTGCACCAAGCAGACGAGAAACACGAGCTGAGAGCATATCGTTATCACCAACACTGAGCTCCTTTACACAAACTGAGTCGTTTTCGTTGATGATAGGCACCACGCTAGATTCAGCGAGCAGATGCTCTAAAGTATCTTGCACGCGCTGGCAGCGACGCTTGTCGTTGAGGTCTTGTTTGGTCAAAAGCAGCTGGCCAACCTGCAAACCGAAGTTTTGAAATAATGTCTGGTAAATGTGCATCAATGAACACTGGCCAATCGCGGCGCAGGCTTGGCGTGAGGCCACATCTTCAGGGTACGAATTGCGACCGAGAGCGGCAACACCTGCCCCCACCGCTCCGCTGGATACCATGACACACTTAGTGCCACTGGCGACAAGTTCAGCCACCGCAGTGACTAATCTGACCAATGATGGTCTATCTAATGTAGCATCGCTAGTGCGGGTGAGCACACCAGTTCCAATTTTAATGACGGTTACCCCTTGAGACATAATTTGTGATTAGATTATCCGCGTTGCATCATCGCTACCGCATTGCTCACAGCTGGGAACACTTGCTTTTTGCGACTAACAACACCAGGAGCTAATAACGCGCCTTTTGCATCCTCTTTATAAGGTAAGCAAGCAATCAGCTCCTCATCACCTGCTGCGAGCAGCAAGCTGTTATGGCTGGTAATATCGGTCACAATCAACAAAGCAAGATCGTATTTTCCAACTTTTGCGAACTCGTCTAGATATTTTTGTAGTTCAGATGCTCGTTTAAGGAACAAATCGTGCCCGACTTCCTCCACATGTGAGATGCTAATATTGCAGCCAGACTCGAGGAACTCTTTGCGGTCAGTGCCTAGAACCTCATCGGCTTCGGCGTTTGCCAGCAGCGATCCAGAAGCAAAGAAATCGAGCATGAATTTGTTGGCATCCACACCAGCGATTTCACACAACCAAGGAAGGATCTCACGGTCTGTCTCGCTAGTCGTAGGTGAGGTTAAATTCAGAGTATCTGAGATGATTCCAGCAAGCAGACACTTCGCAATACCACTAGACATCTCGATATTTTTGTACCGATACTCGCGAGCCACCAGCGTAGAAGTAGAACCTACTGGTTCGTTGAGGTAGTGGATTGGGTCACGTGAAACCAAATCACCAGCGAGTCTGTGGTGATCAATCACCGAGATCACTTTAGCCTCACGCACGCCGTAAATGGCTTGTGAATATTCGTTGTGATCGACCAATACCAGCTGGATGCGCGGTGGATCAATGAGGTCTGATTTAGAAATCACCCCGATGATCTGCTGGGTGCCAGTGCGCACTACTGGGTAGAGATCTTGGTCTGACTTGGTCAGTTTTTTACTGAAATCTTTGACTGCTTCCTGCTCTTCGGTAAGCAGCAGGTTGTCTGCCATCGCACAGCGCACCATGCGTGAACAACGGACTAGCTTCGTGACTGATGCGGTATCGCGATCAGTAGTCAACACAGCCACACCATTCACCTTGGCACGAGCGAGCAACTCTGGGGAAACGGAAAAACATCCCGTCACCACCAACATGCCGACACCGTGATCGATGGCTTTTTCCTGAATGCTCGGACGATCACCGCAAACCACGAGGAGCTTGCTGAGGTAACCTTCCTTTTCAGCATTGAGCAAACGCCACTCAACTGAGTCTTCGCTAGAAGCGCCCACTAAGAGCATGAATTCTTGCTCTTCTTCAGACAGCTCGACGGAGCGATTTTGCGCCTGTAGCGTCTCGGCAATCTTAGTTGGTGCAGCCGTGACATGTCTCACGGATTGACCTTCCAACTCGGTTGGCATCAACAGCTGCAGCAAATCGAGATAACGAAGAATGCCAAGCACCTTGTTATTGTCGTCAACCACAGGGATACAGCGGACGCCGCTAGACAGCATGCGCCTGTACGCGGTCAAAAATGTATCTCCCGGAGAAACCTGGATCACCTGACGACGGCACATCATGCCCGCGGTGGTATGCACATCTTCAATCAACTTCGGCGCTTCCATCTCGGCTTGCTTGAGCACCCACGCGGTACGCGCTGGCACGTCACCGCAGCGGATCGCCTTGGCATTTGGGTAGCCAGTTTGCTGGAGCAAGTCGGCATAACCGATGGCTGCGCAAATAGCATCTGTATCAGGATTTTTATGGCCGACTACGTAAAGAGGCGTTGATTCTTCGTTCATCACTTTTGAGAGGTGCGTGCAGCATTGATTAATCCATGAAGAAATGCAACCTTCAGAACGTAAAAAAGCGACACAAGCGAATTTTCACTGTCGCACTGGATAAAAGCGCCCCGCAGCGCGCTAGAAGAAACCATTAATCCTCAATACCTCAGGGCGACAGCCGTCATCCAGCACAACTTCGACAACATCAAATCGCCAGCGCAAATCTCGCCGACCTAAAAGCTTAAACCAAGCGTCAGCGCCACGCTCAATCAGCATTTGTTTGCATTCGTCAACCGCATCGCTCGGTCGCCCGACTCCGCCAGCCCGCCGCGTCTTCACCTCCACAAAACACAGAACATTGCCGTCACGCGCCACGATGTCCACTTCCCCACCACCTGGCGCGCGGAAATTTCGCCGCAAAATCTTGCATCCATCGGCGCGCAAATAGTGACAAGCAATGCGCTCACCGAGTTCACCCAGCTGGCGCGCGTCCATCGAGCCGCCGCTGACACACAAATTCGCGCGCCTGCAGAGTAATGGACTGAATCGTCTATAAACCCACGAAACCACGGCAGAATCATACACTTACGCACAGTCCGGAGGGAGAAAAAACACCCGTAAGCGCAATAAATCTTAAATAATCCGCGTAAATTGCTTGTTTAGGCAAAAAACTTCGTCCATGACTACGCGCATGACCGAATTGAGCCCAGCGAGAGAACGACTACGCGAAGAAGGATTTGCGCTGATCGACGATACTCTTTCTACATTGATTGCCTGTCTTTCAGATGCTCTCAAAAACCTTCAGGAAGAAAAACTCATCCCCTACCTACCATGGAAGGGTGAGATTCCTAAAGGCGAGCTACCTGACGACCTCCAACAACTTTACTCAATTGGCTTCCAGCTCCTCAACATGGTCGAAGAGCGTGTCGCCGCCACCATTCGCCGCCAGCGCGAGAACGAGTTAGGCGCCACATCCATTCGTGGATTATGGGAGCGCTCGCTTGGCGAAATGCAAAAATTGGGCCTCAAGGAAGAAGAAATTCTCAAATTACTTGGCGACATCCAGATTGAGCCCGTATTGACCGCTCACCCTACGGAAGCCAAGCGCTCAACCGTACGTGAACGTCACCGCGCCATCTACCAGGAAATGGTTCTCAGCGAGAACCCGAGCCTAAACCGCCGCGAGCAAGCACGCATTTCCAAGCGCATCACTGTAGCCATGGAAGCCCTGTGGCGTACTGGTGAGATCCACCTCACCCGCCCGAACCTCTCACAAGAACTGCGCACCGCGCTCTACTACATCCGTGAGATTTTCCCATCCGTCGTTCAGCGCGTCAACCTGCACCTGTCAGAAGCATGGGAGAATGTTGGTTTTGACGAACAAAAACTAACAGACTCAGGTGTACTGCCTCGCTTAACTTTCGCTACCTGGATTGGCGGCGACCGCGACGGCCACCCATTAGTGACTCCAGCAGTCACCGAACGCCACCTGCTGGAACTGCGCCACCACGCATTTGTCATGCTGCGCGCCGAGCTCAAAGAGCTCGCATTCCACCTCACACTTTCCGAGCAATTCCAGGCACCTACACCTAAGCTGAAAACTCGCCTAGCTAGCATTTCTGAAGAAATCATCAACCGCGACTGGGTTGAGGAAGTCAGCCAGAAAAACCAGCAGGAGCCATGGCGTCACCTCGCCTACCTGATTCGCGGCAAACTTCTCTACAACCTAGAGAACCGTCCAGGCGGCTACACCACGCCTAAGGAGCTCGATGACGACCTCGCCATCATCGAAGCCAGCTTACGCAAAATCAACTGCGCCCTGCTCGCCGACCAATTCCTCTCACCGCTACGCCAGAAACTGCGCATCTTCGGATTCCACCTCGCGAAGGTCGACGTCCGCCAGAACTCAGAGTTTCACGACAAAGCGGTCAGCCAACTGCTCGCAGCAGCTGGCATCGAAGACGGCGCCAACTTTGCCAACTGGGAAGAAAGCAAGCGTGTGGAATTCCTCACTCAGGAACTCAACTCCACCCGCCCATTCATCCACAATGACATTTCAGCTGGTGTAGAAGCCGACGCCGTACTCGACTGCTACCGCGTACTGGTCAAACACATCGACCGCTACGGCAACGATGGCATTGGCTCACTGATCGTCTCCATGACGCGCTCACTCTCAGACATGCTCTGCGTTTACGTGCTCGCTCGTGAAGCCGGCCTGATGGAAAACACACCAGACGGACTAGCCTGCCCAGTAGAAGTGGTTCCTCTTTTTGAAACCATGGACGACCTGGACGCATCAGCTAGCCTGCTCGCTCCATTCCTCGACCACGAGGTAACCAAACGCAGCCTGAAACTCCGCCACAGCAAAGACGAGAGCGTTTACCAGCAAGTCATGCTCGGCTACTCAGACTCGAACAAAGACTGCGGCATCCTCTCAGCTCAATGGGCCCTCTACCGCGCACAAACGGCAATGACCGAAGTGGGCAACGAGCGCAATATCCAGCTAAACTTCTTCCACGGTCGCGGCGGCACAATTTCCCGCGGAGCTGGTCCTACCAACTCATTCATGGAAGCACTGCCTCACGGGTCATTCTCTGGCAGATTCCGCATGACCGAGCAGGGTGAAACGATTGCGCAGAAATACGCCAGCCTCACCAATGCCACCTTCAATGCCGAGCTCCTCGTTGCTTGCGCATCTGAGACCACAGCCAAACATCGCTTTGGCAAGGCCTACCAAGACCCATGTCTTGAATTCCTCGACACCCTCTCCGGAGAAAGCGAGAAAGCCTACCAGAAGCTACTGCGCGAAGATGGATTCATCGAATTCTACCGCTCAGCTACACCTATTGACGCGCTGGAAAATTCACGCATCGGCTCACGTCCGGCGCGCCGCACCGGCAAAAAAGGATTCTCCATCAGCGACCTACGCGCCATCCCATGGGTATTCTCATGGACGCAGGCACGTTTCTACCTTCCAGGCTGGTACGGTGTTGGCACCGCTCTGCAGGAGCTGAAAAACCAATGCCCAGATGGATTTGAAGTGATCAAGCAGAACCTGCGCAACTCACCATTCCTGCGCTACGTGCTGACCAACGTGGAAACTAACCTAGCCAGCGCCAACTTCGAGTTGATGCAAGCCTACGGTGAACTTTGCACCGACGAGGCACTGCGCGAAAAATTCGTCTCCATCATCGCCTCAGAATTCAAGCTCACCCAAGAGCTACTCACCGAGGTATTCCAGAGCGATTTCGCCGAGCGCCGACCACGTATGAGCAAAACACTGGAAATCCGCGAGGAACCATTACGCGTCCTCCACCTCCAGCAGATCGAATCGATCAAAAATTGGCGCCAACTCAAAAACGACGGCAAAGATAAGGAAGCTGAAGAAATCTTCCCAAGCATCCTACTATCCATCAATGCCATCTCTAGCGGACTGCGCACCACTGGATAATCACTAACCCAGCACCCACCCCCTAGCTCCCCCCAACACAAACATCACCGAGCCGCCAGATCACTTCTGGCGGCTTTTTTGTGCCCACAGGTCGCTAGCTGGACAATTTGAGTCGCCAGATAGTATTCTCATCTTGAAAATCCACTCTAGCCAGTGTCAAATCCACGTCATGGAAATAGCCACTGAGCAAATTCGCAATTTTCTTCAATTTGTCACCTTACAATTTATCGACCACCCGGAGCACGCACAGCTACGCGTGGCCAAGATTGACGAATCTCACGTACGCTTCCGCCTCATCCTCGCCAAGGAAGACGTCGCCATCTTAATTGGCCGCAATGGATTCACCGCTAGCGCCATTCGCAACTTACTCAAAGCCACCGCTGCCAAACACAACATCTCAGCCACCTTACAGATTCATTCTCAGGAAGAAGAGCAACAGCGCATGGCTGCCATCGAAGCCGGCGAAATCATCGACGACGAAGCAAAATAATCTCGTCCAGCCAGCTGGAAATACCCACTCACATCCACACGGCAAAAAACTTTTGCCGCCCAGCCAGCTGGTCTCGCCACAAGGATTTTCACCATTTGACTTTTGTCTTGAACGGCTAAGCCCGTCACCCCACATCACCCATTCGGATAAAAAGCGCGCTTTCTGAGAGATTTGCGTTGATTCTCTGCGATTAATCGCTAAGACAGCCGCCCGCCCAAAGTTGATATGTCGCAAAAACTTAAGATCGCCTTACCAAAAGGCTCACTACAAGAACCAACCATCAAGCTGTTAAAGCAAGCTGGTTACAATGTATACACATCTGATCGCGGTCTGCGCCCATCCTCTGACGACTCAGAGCTGGACATCTACATGATCCGCGCACAAGAAATCGGCCGCTACCTGGAGCAAGGCTTCATCGATTGCGGTATTACCGGCCTCGACTGGGCATGGGAGCATGAAGATGCACTCGAAGACCTCGCTGAGCTTCCTTACTCACGCGCTACCGTTCGCCCTACCAAATGGGTTCTGGTAGTCCCTGAAGATTCTCCAATCAAAACCGTTGAAGATCTCGAAGGCAAGCGCATCGCCACCGAAGGCGTTGGTATCACCCAGCGTTACCTCGACCAAAAAGGCGTCAGCGCTAAAATCGAGTTCTCATGGGGAGCCACTGAAGTAAAAGTACCAGACCTCGTTGACGCCATCGTTGACGTTACAGAGACAGGTTCATCCATCCGTGCCAACAAGCTGCGCATCGTTGATACCCTGCTCACCTCATTCCCTCACTTCTACGCAGGCAAAGAAGCCTGTAAAAACGAGTGGAAACGTGAGAAAATGGAGCGTATGGTACTCATGCTCAAAGCATGCATCGAAGCTCGTGGCAAAGTTGGCCTCAAGCTCAACCTTCCAGAAAAGGCTTTGCCAGAACTGCTTGAACTACTACCTTCACTGCACGGACCTACTGTTTCCCACCTCGCCACAGAAGGCTGGGTCGCTGTAGACACCATCATCGAAGAAAAGGTTGCTCGCAGCCTTATCCCTGACCTCAAGCTCGTCGGCGCTGAGGGAATCATCGAATACCCACTTTCTAAAATCGTCCAATAGTTCGGACATTAGATATTAACCCAAACCAAAACTAAATCATGGGAAGCCTGAAAAAACATCGTAAATCCAAGATTAGTAAGCATAAGCGTAAAAAGCGCATGAAGGCTAATCGTCATAAGAAGCGTCTCCGCTACAAGTCATAATTGACTTGGTCGCTACGACCTTAACAAAAAGGGGTACAGCCAATCGGCTGTGCCCCTTTTTTATGTGTTATTTTATTTCTATTTGTCAGACAAATACAAAACATTTGCACTTAGTTAGTTGTTAATAAATCGACTCCCCCACCCCCTCAGCGGCTGATTTTTTTTCATTGTCTATCAATCCGAACACGTTTGTATTAGGCATAATGAAATTTGTTACTTTCGCAGCCATCGCACCCGCGGCTTTGCTTCTTTGCTCATGCGATAAGGTTGTCAATCTAGCTGAATCCGCCAAAGGCAAAGTGCAAGCCATCGCCGACGGCATCCAGCTGCCATCATCATCCAGCGAGGATGTAAAAGTCTATTACAACGAAATGCTCGTCCAACAGGATGAAATCCTAACGACACTGGAGAGCGTTCACACCCTCAAGGATGGCGACCAATGCGTAGGCAAACTCCAGCAGGTAGCCATCAACATCGAGGACATCTTCTTCCGCATGGGCCAACACCTCGGCTCAGATACCCAAACCTCAGACATCCTTAAAGGCGCCAGCGCCGATTCAGCGGATAACAAAATAAGCATCGCCGACAAAAACTACAAACAATCACGTGCCGTCTTTGAGGAACTCTCACGCGTCAAACTTGTCATCAGCAACGATAGCTTCCTTGTCGCTAACCTCGACAATACCATCAAACGAATCGAAACCGCTCCTGAAAGCGGCTTAAAGCGAGCCTCAGCACAGACCGCCAACCCTAACGATCCCAACACAGCTGGACAAGCTGGACCTGGCGAAAGCATCCAATCACTGAATGACGATTGGCTACCAGCTGGCGTAGAAAGAGAGTAGTCAGAAAAAATTCCCCCACTCCCCCTCCTCTCGCTAACAGCAGAGAGCCAGCCTATCAGGCCCTATTTTTAAAAGTCAGCTCTGAGACCGCTGATTTATCTAACTCACCACGCCCGAGCGCAATCAACTTTTCATATTGCGCCTTAGTCGCCTCAGACAAAGGCACAGCCACGCCAGCTGATTTAGCCAGACTATTGGCGATGCCACTATCCTTAGCTGCATGAGCGGCTGAAAAATAACATTCATGATCGCGGCCCAACATATCCTCCGCATCAGTCTCCAACACTCGTGAGTTAGCGCCTGTCTGTGAGAAGACCTCGCAGAGCATCTCTAGATCTAGGCCAAGCGCATCACCGAGCCCCAACCCTTCAGCCAAGGCCGCAGTGTTCATGTTCATTACCATGTTTACTAGCGCCTTCACCTTAGCCGCCGAGCCAATAGGGCCCGTGTATCGCAGCGCCACCGAGAGCGTGTCCAACAGCTGCTTGTGCTCAGCAAATACAGCATCATCGCCGCCCACCATCAGGTAGAGCGTGCCGTTTCTCGCTTGGTCAATACTTGAGGCCATTGCCGCCTCCAAGGTATTGGCCCCAGCTAACTCGGCTGCATTCGCCACCTCGATATGCACCTCTGGACTCAAGGTCGCACAGTTGATGAATGTCACTCCCTGCGCACCACATAATAATGTATCGCCAGCTGGTTTAAAAATATCACGCATCGCGGCATCATCAGTAACCACAGTGAGCACCACATCCGCATTTGCCGTCACCGTTGGCAAATCCGCAGCACGCTGAGCACCTAACTCCGCAGCCAGATCATCAGCCACTTTTTGGTACACATCGTAAATAACAGACACCTCGTAACCTTCGTCATTTAGATGACGTGCCATGTTAGCACCCATTCTACCCGCCCCAACTATTCCAATCCTTGCTTTCATCATTTATTATTTAAATTCCACCCTAACGAAGTTCAGGGCTCTGTGATTATTCAGATCAAACTAAGCGCATTAACAATTTTAACCACCCTCAAGTGCAAAAAATACGCCATCACAAACTCCAGCCAGAAACCCCAGCCAGAAACCCCAGCCAGAAAACCCAGCCAGAAAACCCAGCCAGAAACCCCAGCCAGAAACCCCAGCTAGAAACCCCAGCTAGAAACCCCAGCTAGAAACCCCAGCTAGAAACCCCAGCTAGAAACCCCAGCCAGAAAACCCAGCCAGAAAACCCAGCCAGAAAACCCAGCTAGAAAACCCCAGCTAGAAAACCCAGCTAGAAAACCCAGCTAGAAAACCCAGCTAGAAAACCCAGCTAGAAAACCCAGCCAGAAGCTCCAGCTAGGGCTCAACATATCGCCGAAGGCGAACAACAGACTAGCCTAGGGTAAGGCAGCGCCGAAGGCACAACGCAACCCTAGGTGACAATGCAAAATGATATCTAGCCCTGAAGGGGCGAAACAGATCAGTCAGCTAGACAAAAAATCATCTCTAAACGAGCTCACACTTTGGCTTCACACCAAACTGACTCATCACCTCCTGCAAGCGGGCAAAATCAAGCGGCTTGGGCAACAAAGTCACCATGCCCTTAGTTACCAGACGATTTAATACCGCCACTTCAGCGCCATCAAATGAATCTATCAACGCCACAACTGGCAAGGTGTAATGCGACTCAACATCGATCAACTTGCTGTAGAGATCATCACCATCCATATCAGCTAACTTAAGATCTAAGATAGCTAACTGAAAATCATAACCAGACGCCATCGTCAAAGCCTGCTCGCCACTGGATGCTGCGATGTGAAAATACCCACCCTCCTTCAAAAACTGTGTGATGCTTGAGAGGATAGAGGCGTCGTCATTTACTACTAATATTGGGTTCATAAAGTTAGGGTGTAGATAAAAACTAATTTTGGCTGTTATAATTTCGCAGCTATTTTTTTTGCTAAAATAACGAGCGCGCGGCCAACCAAAAACCAACAAATAATAAATTGGGTTAGATGTCGATAAATTGTTGAATGATTCATCATGCTTAGATTTCCAGCTGTGGTGGAAAAATCATACTCACCACCTCATCAATGATTAAAAATTGCTACCCCAGACGACTTACATTTCACCGCAACTGAGATGGAAAAAATCTCCCCTATTCCCCTCAGCCAGCGGCATGGCAAACAATGGCCAAAAAACTCAAATTTTTTGCCCAGTGATCACGCCACATACCACCCACAATGGCTGCTATTTCTCGTTTACCACTGAATTTTCCCAACCCACCAAGTGGACTAGGTGAGCAAAACTTCCACCTTGCAACTTAAATACGATTGACCCTGACCTGCACATTGCCTAGCGTCCGCGGTCTAAGATCATGAGCGCCAACAGTAGCAACTACAAGGATACGCTGAGCCTGCCGCATACCACATTTCCGATGCGCGGCGACCTCGTCAAAAACGAGCCTAAACGACTCGATAAATGGGAGCGAAACCACCTCTATACGAAGATTCAGAAGCGTCGTATTGACGAGAAGGCACCTCGCTACATTCTGCATGACGGCCCGCCATTTGCCAATGGTGACGTGCACATGGGAACAGCGCTCAACAAAGTGCTCAAGGATCTCGTGCTGAAATCCAAGACCATGGCTGGATTTGAAACTCCATTCATTCCTGGCTGGGATTGCCACGGTCTGCCAATCGAATTTAAAGTCGTACAAGCCGCTCGTGACCTCGAGCCAGCTGAGATCCGCCGCCGCTGTGTGGATTTTGCCAAAGGATGGATCGAAACCCAAAAATCATCATTCCGCCGTCTCGGTGTTTTTGGTGATTGGGAAAACCCATACCTCACGCTCGACCCAGCCTACGAGGCAGACATCGTGCGCACATTCGCAGCCTTGATCGACAAAGGCAACGTCTACCAGAGCAAGAAACCTGTGCAGTGGTCATACGGCGCGCACACAGCGCTGGCTGAAGCTGAAGTTGAGTACATGGACAAAAAATCCATCACTCTCTTTGTTGAATTTCCGCTGCTCAGTGATCAATTTGGCGAAGGTGTCTCCATGGCCATCTGGACCACCACACCGTGGACATTGCCAGCTAACCTCGGCATCGCCGTGCACCCGCTTTTCGACTACGTCGTCGGTGAGTTTGAAAAAACTGCCAACGAGCAAACTGTCAGCAAAAAGTTTGTCATCGCTAAAGACCTGCTCGAGCAGTTCGCTGACAAAACTGGTTTTGTGCTGAAAAACAAACTTCAGGAAGTTAAAGGTTCAGCCTTCGAAGGCCTCGAAGCGCAACATCCATTTATCAATCGCACCTCCAAGGTGATCAATGCGAATTTCGTCACTACTGAAACCGGTACTGGCGCAGTTCACATCGCTCCGGGTCACGGTGCTGATGACTACGTTGCTGGCCAGCAAAATGGTCTCGGCGTCCTTTCTCCAGTTGATGATGAAGGTAAGTTCACTGAAGAAGTGGGCATCCCTGAGTTTGTTGGCGAGCACGTGTTTGACTGCAACGTGCCTATCATCAAAATCCTAGCTGGCAAAGGCCACCTGCTAGGCAAAGAAACCATCACTCACAGCTACCCACATTGCTGGCGTTCAAAAACACCTATCATCTTCCGCGCCGTCGAGCAGTTCTTCATCTCGCTAGATGGCCTGCGCGAAAAAGCTCTGGAAGAAATCGACAAAGTAAACTGGCTACCTAGCTGGGGACGCAACCGCATCCACGGCACCGTAGAAGCTCGCCCAGACTGGTGCGTTTCTCGTCAGCGTACATGGGGCGTTCCTGTTCCTGTGTTCTTTGATGACAATGGTGAAGCCGTCATCGATGCCGAGCTCGCTAGAAACATCGCCGCTCTCATCGAGTCAGAAGGATCCAACATCTGGTTCGAAAAAACTGACGAAGAACTTTGCGAACGCCTTGGCCTACCAAAAACTTACAAAAAATGCCGCGACACTCTCGACGTCTGGATTGACTCCGGATCATCATCTGTTGCAGTGGTCGACCGCCGCCCTGAGTTAGAAGGTCCAGCTGATCTCTATCTGGAAGCTACTGACCAACACCGTGGCTGGTTCCAGTCATCGCTCATGCTCTCTGTTGGCGCTCGTGATGCCGCTCCATACAAAGCCGTACTCACTCACGGGTTTGTTGTCGATCAAGACAAACTCAAAGCGAAGAAGGCTGGCAAAACTAACGGTGAGTCAACCAAGTTATCCAAATCAGAAGCTGAAAAGTCAGGCAAACCAATTGATGCCGCCTACTACTATAACAAGTACGGCGCCGATATCGTTCGCCTCTGGGTATCCAGCGTTGACTGGCAAACAGAAGTGCCATTTGGTGAAGATCTCTTCAAGCAAATCGCTGAGCCATACCGCCGCCTGCGCAATACCCTGCGCATCCTGCTAGGCAACATGGACGGCTTCAATCCAGCTACTGACGCCGTAGCCAAAGCCGACATGCCATTGCTCGATCAATGGGTGCTTGAGCAACTGCACGGTGTGATTGGCGAATGCGCCAAAGCCTACGAGGCATTTGAATTCCGCAAGGTATTCAACACCCTCAACCAGTTCTGCGCTAACGACCTATCAGCCATCTACATCGATGCCACCAAAGATCGCATGTACTGTGACTCAGCCGACAGCGTGCGCCGCCGCGCCACTCAGACTGTCATGCACGAAGTCTTCAGCTCACTTGCTAGACTGCTCGCACCAATCCTCGCCTACACCACTGACGAGGCATGGGAGCACGCTGGATTCGAAGGATCCGTTCACCAACAGGACTTCCCAACAGCTAAAGAAGAATGGGCGCCATCAGAAGTTAGTGAAAAAGTCACTGAGCTGCTCAACCTTCGCGGCATCATCCAGACTGCCATCGAAGAGCAAATCCAAGCCAAAGCATTCAACAAAAATAACGAAGCTGACGTCACTCTCAGCCTGCCAGCAGATCACAGCTGCCGTAGCCTGCTAGAAGACCGCGACTTCGCTACTGAGTTCTTCATCATCGCCGGCCTCCAGCTAGATACAGCTGATGAAGCCGTCGCTACAGCGAAGAAAACTGAGTTCTGCATGTGCCCACGCTGCCGCCGCTACGAGCCAATCAAAGACGTGCTCTGCGAACGCTGCGAAGCCGCTCTGTAATACTCCCCACTACAAACTTATCTAGCTGGCCACTCCATCACCGGAGTGGCCAGTTTTGTTTTCCAGCTGGCTTAAAATACTGACATTAAATAACAAAACGACACTTGCATAACTGAAAGCATGTTAGTAACAGGAGGCGCAAATTATGTCAGACCCTTACCAATCACCCACCACCGCAGCAAGCCCAGAAGAAATGCCAACATCTAACCTCGGCGACCAAGCAGGCGTACGCATGCTTCTCCCCGTCGGTCGTTCAGGCTGGGCGATCGCAGCTGGCTACCTTGGCCTCTTAAGCCTAGCGCTCTTTCCTGCTCCATTAGCCTTCATCACCTCAATTTTAGCCATCCAAGATATCAACAAGAGCAAGCGAACTGGCAATCGCAAACATGGCATGGGCCGCGCCTTCTTTGGACTACTAATGGGCACTATCGGCTCTATCCTGCTGATCAAATTTATCCTCAACGGATTTAAATTCTAAGCGCCTAGCATTTTCATAACAAAAAAAAGGAACCAGCTAGATATGCTCTAGCTGGTTCTTTTTTGTCCAGCCAAGCGCTGGAGAATTAATACTTCATCAACCTAACGGCCCATCAACTGGCGCACGTGATCAGCAGTGACTACAAATGATTCTGTCCCATGAGGCTTGGCCACTTCACCTTTGGCTAACTGATATTCAAATACCTTGATAGGCTTCACTCCCTCTACTTGTGAAAATAGATAAACTCGCAGGGCCATTTCTTCATTCCCCTGCGCACCCGGCAGCGCTTTGATAGCAAAGCTAATTTCATTGCGACCATCTTTAGCGCCACCAATGATCACCTCAGAATGCATGATGTCCTGGAAGTTGTGACGGCTGATGCGGTTCACTTGCGCCTGAATTTCACGGCCAGGACAATAGGCATAAACTTTGGCGATATACTTAGCACCCGTCACTGGAATCTGACGCTGCGGCATTTTACCATCAGCCTGAAATGCCTCACCTTGAACGTAGCTCAGATCACCTTTTTCTAGCTGGCTACGCACATCTTTGAGCTGGCTGAGGTTAACAATCTCAAGACCATCGTAGCGCCAACGACCACCTTCAGCTAGATAAGAAATCACTAGCAGGTTGTTATGCGGGTCGATTGCGCCACCAAAATCGGCTTTGCCAAAGTACACTGCCTTGGCGGTAGAACCTCGCTGGTTAACCTCTATCAACTTCATCTGATCGACAGCTGGAGGCGCCGCTGGAAGCGCAAACAATGCCTGAGGAAATGGCTTCTTCTCAGAAACAAGACGGTTTTGCACACTAACCTGACGACTGCTAGAAGTAACCGCACGCCATTGATTATAGTTTTTATTCACCATTGCCTGGCGCCAAGTTTGATAGACTTGAGACAAACCATTGGCCAACTTAGCATCATCAGCACTGGCCGAAGACGGTAGTAAGAAATTCATCATCAACAGACAGAGAAGGAGTCGGAAAATTTGCATACATGCTTGTCCCAATTATTGCCGCGTCCTGCAATCATTTTTCGTAGACATCTTGGTCAGCTGGATGAATGATCGCGCAGCGCTCCCCATATCGCACAATTTGTCATGAACCACCTCAGCAAAGCCCATCCTATCAGTCCAGCACGCACAAGCGACCTCCTCAAGGATTCGCAGAGCTTTGTGTATCACAAAACTGCACACGGCGAGCTCAAGGTTCATCTATTTTTTCCTGATAACCACCAGAGCTCAGACCAACGAGCCAGCGCCTTATTTTTCCACGGTGGCCAGTGGGACAAACCGATGATCACACAATTTGTCCCGCAATGTCTGCATCTATCCATGCAGGGCATGATCGCTGGCGTCGTAGAATATCGGCTAGAAGACACCCATCAAACATCTCCGCTAGAAGCTATCGAAGATGCACGCGCCGCCATGATCTGGCTGCGCAGAAATGCAGCTGTGCTTGGCGCTGACCCAGAAAAAGTGGTTGCCGTTGGCGCGGGATCAGGTGCCCACCTCGCGCTGGATCTAGCCATGTTGCCGCCTCCATCAGGTGAAGGCGTGCCATCTACAGAACCACAGGCAATGATCCTATTCAGCGCTATTGTCGATACCACGCATTCAGGTGTCTGTTATAAAAAATTCCCCAAGGGTCGCTTTGCTTATAAAACCAGTCCATCTGAGTGGATTCGCCGCAAGCTACCACCATCGTTGTTTTTCCATGGAAAGTTAGACGTCGTCGCTCCTATCACGCACGTGAAGAAATTCACCCAGCTGATGAAATCCAAACGCAATATTTGCGATCTAATTGAGTTTGAGAATGCTACGCATAGTTTTTTCAACTTCAACGTAAACCAACAGCACTTCGAACAATGCCTCAACTGCATGGACCTATTCTTGGTTCAACTTGGATTTATTAGTGAGCAAGTCACTCATGAGCCGTAAGCTCACTTTAAAACAAACGAACCACTCTTATTTTACAGACCATTAGATTCGACTAATGACGATATACTTAGAGCATGCACTCGCTATCTTTTGTCGTTACAAAATCTAATCGATGTCAAAGCTATCGTTAATTAGTCTCAGCTTATGCTTGCTCTGGTGGCTAGTTGCCAATTTTAACGTCGTCGATAAATCCACAACTTTGCGAATCAACGGCCCGTTTGAGTTCACCAGCCAGGATTTATCAAAAGACGGTTACCTATACACGCGACTTCAGGTAGTCGAAACCTTATGCGGGGTAGCGCCAAATGGTGAAATCACTCCTATGTTAGCCACGGACTGGTCCGAGTCAGCTGATGGGCTAAGGTGGACTTTTCAAATTCGCCAGAACGTCCATTTTCACGATGGCACCATAATGACAGCGGACCACGTTCAGCACGCATTGCTTGAAGCGATGACAAAGCCAGGCGTGCTCCAGACAACTCCTATCAGTAAGATTTATGCTGAAGGTAATGATAGACTTGTTGTTCAGCTAGAACACAAATACAGCGCTCTTCCAGCGGTGTTAGCGCATTACTCTGCAGCCATTACCATTACAGATCCTAACCATCATAGAGAAAATTCATTTCTGATAGGAACTGGCCCCTACCGACCAACATTGATTGCACCTCCACACAAAATTCATCTATCGAAGTTTGACCAATACTGGAGCGAACCAGCTAACATTCCACATGTCCAATACCTCACAGGTCACCGTGCAGAGAGTCGCTCGTTGCAATCGCAGAGCGGTCAAGCAGACCTCGCCTATACGCTGGACCCAGCTAGCCAGCAACTATTGGCAAACTCTCCACACTTGAACATCCACACCGGCTCCATTCCGAGAACAGTGGTCATCAAGCTGAATAATGATCATCGATTTCTAAATCAGCCAAATACGCGCATGGCTATCAGTCTAGCTATTGACCGCACTGGCATTGCTGAGCACATCACCAGAACCAAAGGCGCTGAAGCCTATCAGCTATTCCCACCTGCATTAGCCAGCTGGCATCTCAAACATAGCCCGCAAACAAAAAGAGATCTAACTAAAGCCAAAGAGCTCATGCAGCAAGCTGGCTGGAAAATGGGCGACGATGGTCTACTAAAGCGAGATCATGCTAGATTCGAAATCACCCTAATGACCTACGCTGACCGGCCAGAGCTCACAGTCATTGCCACAGCGATCCAGGCACAACTGCTAGAGATTGGCATCAAAGTGAACATCGCCATTGAAAACTCTAGCTCAATCCCAGATGGACATCATGATGGTTCGCTAGAGATGGCTCTCATTGCTCGTAACTACGGGCTCATTGCAGATCCACTCGCCTTGCTAGAGCAGGACTGTGCCAGCCACCACGGCAGCGACTGGGGCCACATGAACTGGTCATCAAGCACACTCAATCGACACCTGAAACTGACAAACGAGGCCAATGGTGATCAGCAGCAGCGGATTCACAAACAAGCCATTGCCAATATATTTGCCTCTGAAATGCCAGTCATCCCTGTGGTTTTTTACACCCAGCAAGTGAGCATTAACAAACGATTGCAAAACTTCACCTTTGACCCCTTCGAGCTCAACTATCGAATCTCTGAGATCTATTTTGATGATAACAACGATTAGCAAAAGGCTCTTCCAAGCGGTTTTTGTTGTGTGGGCTGTGGGCACACTGAGCTTCATCATGATGCGCCTACTCCCTGGCAATATGGCGTTTAAAATTGCCGCTGGCCGCTATGGCTATGATCAAGTCAACCAGCAAGCCGCAGATATGGTCACAAGTGAACTCGCCCTCGACCGCTCCGCTATCAGCATGTATTTCGATTGGTTAGGCAGCTTGGCTCAACTTGATTTTGGCAACTCCCTTGTTTCAGGCAGACCAGTGCTGCATGAGATTCAGCATCAGCTAGGTCATAGTTTTGAACTCGCCCTTGTAGCTACGATCATTTCGGTTTTAATCGCCGTGCCAATCGGCACTTATTGTGGCCGCAGGGCTAACTCTCTAGCTGATCACACTTCCTTATTTGTTTCTGCGATCCTGCGGGCTCAGCCGGTTTTCGTCATTGGGCTAATCTTAATCTTAGTATTTTCGATTCATTTCAAGCTCTTACCCGTAGCAGGTTTTGGCGGCAGTGAATTCATCATCCTACCAGCGACAGCACTCGCCCTGAGCATGGCCGCACTTTCTAGCAGAATGATAAAAAACATCACCAATAACGCAGTAACATCGAGCTACTACCAATTTGCCAGACTCAAAGGGCTAAGCGAAAACCAAGCTTTCGAGCGACACGCCAAGCCTAACATCACCTTATTATTCCTCCCCTTTTTGGGCGTTCAAGCCATCTGCCTGATAGAGGGCATTGTCATGATCGAATCACTATTTTCATGGCCGGGAATTGGTCATGCGCTCGCTCACGCCATCTTCAGCCGTGATATCCCCATGATTCAAGCCTCAGCTATGGTCATGGGCTTGCTCTTTGTCGCTATCAACTCGTTTATCGATCTGGCTGTCTACCTGATTGATCCAAGAATCAACCATTCAGCCTCTAACCATGATAGATAGAAAACAAAAGCTGGGTGCTGGCATCCTGTTAATCTTACTAGTCTTGGTTTTAGCCAATAGGTTTACAAGCAATGACATTGCTAGCCAAAATCTAGATAGCATTTTTGATCCCCCCTCACTAACTTACCCCTTGGGCACTGATCAATTTGGGCGCTGCAATCTAGCTAGAATTTCTAGCGCCATCCTAACATCCCTAAGCATGGCTAGCATCTGCGTCATTACCGCATCGACTATAGGCACCCTCACTGGCTTCTTTTCAGCATGGTATGGCGGACATGTTGACCGGTTCTTTTCAACCGTCGTCAACATCATCATGGCCCTACCAGGCCTCATTATCGTACTACTCTTCAGCTCAATCATTCCTGGCTCATTTTTTATGATCTACCTCTCCATCAGCCTTGTGCTTTGGCTGGAATACTTTCGAGTTGTCCGAGCCAGAGTGATGAGCCTAAAGAGTGAACCCGCCGTGCAGATGTCACAACTCTACGGGTTTAATCTAGTCTACATCTTGAGGCGGCATCTATGGCCATCTATCAAAACAGATCTGGCTACCCTCGCTTGTTTTGGTGCAGGAAACGCCATCCTAATTTTGGCTTCGATAGGTTTTGTCTACGTCGGCTTGCGACCACCTGATGCGGAGCTTGGACTGATGATGGTTGAGCTCTTCCCATATTATTCAGATGCCCCATGGGTGTTAGCACAGCCACTGTTGGCCATTTTCGCACTCGTCTTAGCATTTAATTTACTAGCGAAAGGAGGGTCAAATGACGCCATTGATTGAAGCCAGAAAACTAACAATTCAAGATCAACACGGCCGTAAACTCGTCGACAATCTATCATTTTCGCTAGCTAGCAATTCAGCTCTAACCATCCTTGGCGAATCAGGAGCTGGAAAAAGCATCTTAGCCCAAGCTCTGCTGGGAATTCTGCCGTCCGGCATCTGCCAAACTGGTGAAATCAAACTCTTCGGCAAGCCACTAACTAAGATAAGCCAATCCCAGCTAGAAGCGATTTGGGCTAGAGAGATTTGTTTTTTACCCCAAGAACCTAGCAAGTCACTGAACCCGATCATGCCGATGAGGCGGCAGATCTCAGAGGTTTTTGAGTTTGTCCATTTACAGAAATACCGCAAAGCAACTCAATCAGCTGATGAATCATTGACTCAACTAAACCTAGACGGTCACGGAGCAAAGGTGCCCAGCAGACTGTCTGGAGGTATGTCCCAACGAGTCGCCTACGCTGCCGCCACAGCAGCAGGAGGCAAAGTGCTCATCGCTGACGAACCCACTAAAGGCTTAGATAGACGGCATGCCGCGGCGACGATCAAACGGCTTGCAAAATACAGAGATCACGGCGGATTGATCACCATTACTCACAATTTGCAGCTCGCGGAGGAACTTGGTGGCACCATCATTATCATGCGCGATGGCCAAATCATCGAGCAAGGCGACGCTTCAGCTGTTCTAACAGAGCCGAAAAATAGCTACACCCAACAGCTCATTTCAGCCGCCAAGAAGAAATGGAACCGACCGGAGAAGCTACAGCAGCCAAAACCTATCATCACGCTGGAAAATGTCAGCCTATCTCGGGGCTCAAAGCAACTCTTCCACGACTTCAACTTAACCATCAGTGAGGGAGAAATCATCGGCATGGTTGGTGAAAGCGGCAAAGGAAAATCTAGCCTAGCTGACCTATCACTCAAACTGCTCAAACCTAAGTCAGGCAGCATAAATTACCACTTTGATTATTTTCCTGCCGAGCGACCGAAGGTACTCAAACTCAGCCAAGATCCTGCAACGACATTCCCTGCTCACCACCCACTGCAAATCCTGCTAACTGACTTACAAAAAAAGCATCGTTTTGACCAAGACCATGTCGAAGTGATAATGAATGAACTCGGACTTTCAGCGAAGCTGCTAGGAAGCAAACCTCATCAACTTTCTGGCGGCGAACTTCAGCGATTCTCCCTGCTCTTCATTTTACTACTTCGCCCGCGCTATATCGTCGCCGATGAGCCTACTTCTAGACTCGACATGATCACTGCTGAAGTCGTCAATAAAGCACTGCTCAGCTACCTTGAAAAACATCGTGCTGCACTACTCTACATCAGTCACGATAGACGTTTGGTCAATGAAATCAGTCATCGAGTCATTGATCTGGATCAAACAAACTAACAACGCAGCTGATCCATTTTGTAGATTTAAATTAACTACCAGCTGCTTGACTGATAGCTACTAACGACACCTTCTCCTGCTGGCAACGGCGCATGACTTCATCGTAGTCGAGTACCAGCGTTTTATCTGCCTCGATGGCGATCACACCGACGCCAGATCGCGCACAATTTTTGATGGTATCTGGACCCACACAAGGAACATCGAATCGAAAATCTTGATTCGGTTTGGAAACTTTAGCCAAGGTAACATCTTTACCTTTGCCGAGCTCGCCGCCCCGCTTGATGCAAGCATTAGTGCCTTCAAATGCTTCAGCTGCGAGAACGGTTCCGTGTCTAACGACAACGCTCTGGCCGATATCTAGCCGGCTAGTTTCTTTGGCCATGCGGAAGCCAAACTCAGCATCTTCCCACTGACGTGGTTTGAGCTTTGGCCCCATGACATGACCAGCTGATGGCATGATATCTTCGAGGAATGTGGTGGCATTGATTAGAGTGATGCCATCTTTATCCATCTCGTTAGCAATGGCGCCAAACAAGGTTTCAGCATTGCGCTCTTTCACCTTGGCTAACATCACCATCAGGCGAATGTCTGGTCGCAGTGAGAACAGATTGCTAGGTGCAATCTGCCCTACCATGATCGCCTCGTTGACCCCTTGTTTTTTGAAATATTTGATCGTCTTGCTCAGCTGGCCAACACGAAACCATTCAAAGGCGTCAACTTTATCAGCTAGATCAGGACGAGTTTCATCCACAAACGCGGCGACAACCAAACGCACCCCTTCGCATTTTCGGCGGGCTGCCTCAACAAATGTCTCAGGGTAAACTCCTGAGCCAGCAATGATGCCAATGGTTCTCGTCGCCATGGATAAATTCTGATGACCTAGCTAGAAATTACAGCTGAGTTTCGTCTAAGTTGTGATCTTTGAGCAGATAACGAGCTGCCTGCGCCACATCTTTATCACCGCGACCTGATAGGTTTGCAATGATGATAGAATCTTTTGGCATACCCGGCGCGATTTTAGAAACATAAGCCATCGCATGTGAGCTCTCCAGCGCAGGGATGATTCCCTCAGTGCAGGATAGTTCTTTGAATGCAGCCAGTGCTTCATCGTCGGTCGCATAGGTATAATCAGCGCGCTCGATGTCTTTAAGGTAGGCGTGCTCAGGACCAATGGCGGCGTAATCGAGGCCAGCACTCACTGAGTGAGTCAGCTCAACCTGACCGTCGTCATCAGCTAACAACCAAGTCTTTGTCCCCTGAAGAACACCAAGTTTACCACCCTGGAATCGAGCGGCATGACGCTCAGGCACGATGCCATCACCGCCAGCTTCAACCCCCATCAGCTCAACTTCTTTGTCGTCGATGAAAGGATGGAATAGGCCGATGGCGTTAGAGCCACCACCTACACAGGCCACACAGAGGTCAGGCAGACGACCTTCTTGTTCTAAAATTTGTTCTCTAGCCTCGAGGCCAATCACACGGTGGAAATCACGAACCATCATTGGGAATGGGTGCGATCCCAGCGCTGAGCCGAGGATGTAGTGAGTATGATCTACTGTAGAAACCCAATCACGCATGGCTTCATTCACAGCTTCTTTCAAAGTCGCTTGGCCAGCTGTTACCGGAACACATTCTGCTCCAAGCAGACGCATACGGGCAACGTTAAGCGCTTGGCGCTCCATATCCACTGCGCCCATATAGACTACACATTCCATGCCAAAACGAGCACACACGGTGGCTGTAGCTACGCCATGCTGGCCAGCTCCAGTTTCCGCAATGATACGCTTTTTGCCTAATCGCTTAGCGAGCAAAATTTGGCCAATGGCATTGTTGATTTTATGTGCGCCAGTGTGCAGAAGATCTTCACGCTTGAGGTAAATCTTGGCACCGCCTAATTTCTCGGTCCACCGCTCAGCGTAGTAAAGCGGCGTTGGACGGCCACAATACTGCCTAAGCAGATAATCTAGCTCCTTTTGGAACTCTGGATCTGCCTTTGCTTTTTCATATTCCACTGTGAGCTCCTGCAATGGAGCCATCAATGTTTCGGGTACGAACATGCCACCGTAGGTGCCAAAATGTCCGCTTTCGTCGGGTAATGAGGATGGTGCGTTACTTGCCACGACAAACACCTATAACCGTCAGGCGCGAAGTGCAAGTGCGCATTCATCAGGAAATGACATTGTCAGCAGTGGCCATTTTACTCTATCAATGGTTTGTACACCCTCTCACCGTCATGATTGCCAATCGCAAATTTTTCACTCGTGGTCCCCAAAGCTTGCTACTCCTAGCTATCTCGCTGTTTGTTATTTCCTGTGGCGGGCTGGAAGTAAGCACTCTAACTAAGCCGATCCAAGAATCCCAGCTGGCGACATTTCTTTCTCACGACCACCATCTATCTGACCGCAGCCGCCAGACGCTAGATAATAACCAGCTGCTTAAAGATTACAAAAAATCTCCCGACCACGCCATCCATGCACTCATCGAGCTCGATCGCAAAACTCCCAGCGTCGACAATAAATTATGCATTGCTGAAATCAGCTCGCGCCGCGCCGAGCTGCTAGAAAGTGAAGGCGAACACCAAAAAGCTCTCGGCTATTACCTATGCGCAGCCAAGTACGCTATCATCACTCACAGAAAACCGATCCTCCCAGAAAGCATCGAAAACCTGCGCAACATCTACAATCTATCATGCTCACAAGCCACAAGTATCATTTACGATCTAAAAGTAGCTGATCGCGACAATTTACGCATCGAAGGCCCCGAGGGCATCTACACCATTTCGTGGGATCGTTCTGGAAAATATACCATCGATCCAACGCAATTCGATAGCATCAAGGCGGCTGACTACATAGAGATCAAGGGCATGCTCACCGAACGTGTGCGCCGCGATGCGGTGGGCGCAGCCATGGCTGGCCACATGAAAAGGCCTGCAAAGCCAAGCAAGAAAGATGCCTTCATGCCGCATACCGGTTTTGTGATTCCAGCTACCGCATGCATCCAGCTGGATGAAATGCACCACGGATCCCAGTCATTTCAGCTCACCTTATTCAATTCATACCGCAAACACACCATCAACTTGGATGGTGATGATCTGAAGCTCTCCTACGATTTCACCACTGCGCTCGCGCTCATCAAAACCTACAGCCCAGAGGAAGACTTTGGCTTTAGCGGCATGCTCAACCCAAATAAATACGAGCAATTCACCGGCCTCTATCTACTTAGAGACTACGATCCAGACAAGATTCCCGTGGTTCTCGTTCACGGGCTAATGTCCAGCCCGTTGACCTGGCTAGATGCCATCAATGTCATTCAGTCCGATCCTGTGCTACGTGAAAAATATCAGCCAGTCATGTTCTTCTACCCGACTGGCTACCCGATTGGCTACTCAGCCGCTAAGTTGCGCATTTTGCTAGATGACTTCCAAGAAGTTTACAACCCTAACGGGTCTAACCCACACATGAAAAACATGGTCATGATAGGCCACTCCATGGGCGGGCTGCTCACTAACATGCAAATCCGTGAATCGGGTGACGACATCTACAACGCATTATTTGAGCGTCCGATTGAGCAAATTGACATGAGCCAACAACAAAAAGATACCATCATGGCAATTATTGAATTTTCCCCAAACCCAAACATCAAGCGGGTTGTCTTTGCGGCAGCTCCTCACCGCGGCAGCGATATTGCTTCTGGCAAAATTGGCGATATTGCCCGCTGGCTGATCAATATCCCATTCGACATCATCGAGCAATCAGTCACCGCATTCAGCCAGATGGCAACACTAGATGCTAACACATCCAAGCTGACTCGCCTAGCACCACCATCTCTACCGCTGGTCGACGGCCTCACACCCACAGGCGTGAAAATCTCCTCTGAACGGCTAGACGGCATCGCTTCACTAGAACCCAACAATCCATTCAACCTAGCTGTCCTCAAAATGCCCATTGGCAAAAACACCACCTACCACTCCATCATTGGCAGCAAAAACCTCAATGATCCACTAGCTGAAAGCAGCGATGGTGTTGTGCCCTACTGGAGCTCACACCTAGATGGCGCTGCGTCTGAAAAAATCGTCCACTCAGGCCACTCACTCACCGGCAAAGGAGCAACCATCGCAGAGATCCGCCGCATTCTTTTCCTTCACCTTGGCCAGACCTCATACCCAGAGCTGCCATTGCTAGAAAAACAAATCGCCCGCGAAGCTGAGTAAATCAACCAATCTAACTTAGTCACAAAAAAATCCAGCTGGACGTCTGTCCAGCTGGATTTTTTTCATTTAACAAACTAGCTGGAATTTGCAGCCAGCTAGTTAGAAAAATATACTTACAAACCGCGCTTTGCCTTCTCGGCATCAATCCACGCCTGATCCGCATCCGACAGCCTCATCACACTCGTCTGGCTTCGGCGACCATCTGGATCTACCAGATATACTTTACCATCGCTGTAGCGTAACAATTTTGCCAAAACTTGATCGCCACTGCGGTTAGTCCAAATGCGATAGCCACGCTTTTCCATTTTCTCGCGCCAAGCACCATAGTCGTCACGAATGATACGCGCTGCCTGCTTCAGCTGGCCTAGCAAATACGGTCCGCCACCAGTAGTGAACCCCTTATAATTCCCCACCGTCTTTCCGCTAGGCGAAACCATAAAGATGTGTGGCGTACCCTTTACCTTATAGCGGCGTTTGAGATTATCCACATACTGTTGTTTGCGTTCTTGCACACTGCCTTGCTTAACATTTCTCACTCTATCATCTTCGTTAAGATCATCCTTTGGATCAGCTCTGACGTACAAGTCTATACGCAAACGCACAGCCTCTTCGTTAGCCCACTCTTCAAACTCAACAGTTTCTAGCAGCTCCGAACTAAGCACCTTGCAGCGTGGACTATTTCCTCCATTATTACGTGAATCAGTGAACCAGATCATCAATGGTTTGCCAGATTGCTTCGCCTTGCGCGACGCTACCGTATAACTCACCTCCCAAGTATCTTTGTTTGAGGTGGCCCATACTTCCTCAAACTGCTCGTCCATGGGCACGTTTTCATCCTCTGGAGCCCAAATTAATTTTTCCGCAGGGATAATCTGGCTAACATTCACCTTCATCTGCTGCTCGCCCATGCCTCCACCTGCAATCATCGTTGATGGCACATTTTTCATCGCCTCTTCAGGCGAGGTCGGCGGCACATGCTTTCCACAGCTCATCACCATTAGCGACATCCCTGCCAATCCAGATATTTTTAAAATATGCTCATTCATGAAGTCATTCATCAGCTCGATTTATTTCCACTTAATTAGCCGAAATCCCATAACTGTGCAACCGCCAATCACCTCAGTCACTTAGCTATTGCAAACATGTTGATTATCAATCGCCGTCTCAATATTTGAATATAAATTTCATATTTAAATATCGACAATGAGATTCAGCTGGATAATTTCTATATGATCAAAGCCTCACGGTTGATAGAAATATCCAGCACAAGAGCCTACAAGCACTAGAAATAATCACTAATACTTATGAAAGTATCCACACTACTTAGCTCATCAGTTTGCCTAGCCGCAAGCATCGCACTTGCTAGCGCGCAGAGCACTAAATTCAAACCCACATGGGAATCTGTCGGCGTAAAAAATGATGCGCCAGAATGGCTCAAAGACGCCAAGTTTGGAATCTATACCCACTGGGGACCACAAACATTCTTGGGCACGCTACCTGTCACTGGCTCCATCGGCTATTATAACAACATGTATGTCAAAGATAGCCCGGTCTATAAATACCACGTAGAAAACTATGGTAGCCCTAGTGAAGTCGGCTACAAGGACATGGTCGATTATTTCAAAGCCAAAGATTTCGACTCAGAAAAATGGGCTCAGACATTTTATGACTCAGGCGCTAGATTTGCTGGCATGGTTGTTATTCACCACGACAACTTCTGCATGTACAACAGTGACATCAACCCAGTAAACGCCAAACAAAAAGGTCCTAAGCGCGATATCACTGGCGAGCTCGCTGCCTCATACCGCAAGCGCGGCATGAACTTCATCACTACTTTCCACAACATGGCCAGCTGGGGGCACAGCTTCCTCGGCAGCTATGACTATGACGGCAGCGATCCGAAATACGTTGGCATGTACAATGAGCCTCACAAAAAATCTGACCCGTGCACCAGAGAGTATTTAGACAGACAATTAGGACTCGTCAAAGAAGTCATTGATAAATACGAGCCAGACTCAATCTGGTTCGATTACGGTCTCTACAACGCGCTCAAAGAAGACGATAGACTCGACCTAGCCAGCTACTACTACAACTGGGCTGAAGACCACAACAAAGACGTCACATTCATTCATAAACACGGAACCAAACTGCCAACCGGCATGCTCAATACTGAGCGTGGCCGCCCAGGCAACATGATGGAGAAGACCTTCATGAACGACGAATCTATCGGTGTTCGTTATTGGTTCCTCAACAAAGAGCGCTATGACGACGCTGGCAATTTCCCGGGCGAGTACCTCACCCACACATTGATCGATCTCGTTTCTAAAAACGGCACCTTCCTACTCAACATTGCCCCTGATCTAGACGGCAACATTCCAGCTGACCAACTTGAAGTTCTCAACATCATGGGCTCATGGTTAGACCGCTACGGCGAGGCGATTTACAAAACTCGCCCGTGGGAAAACTACGGCGAAGGACCTCACCAAGTTCGTTTCCAAGGCAAGATCTCAGGCAGCGAAGAAGCCATGCGCCAATACTCCAACAGCGACATCCGATTCACCAAATCTAAAGACGGTAAAACTGTCTACGCGATCTATCTGGGGCAAGTGTCAGCTGACACCCCTATCCGCTCCATGTTTGTCGACAAGCCAGAGCTACTCAAAGGAGCTAAACTAGTCGGCGGCGGCGCAGTGAAGATGACTGTCAATAAAGACAAGCACCCAGTGTTAGATATTTCTAATATCCCTGTAGATAACATCAATGCTGTTGGGGTAGCCATCGCCATCCCAGCTGAGGCCATTAGCTACAACCCAAAAGCTACTGAAGTAAAATTCAAGCAAGTCAGCCTTTCTGTAGACACAGCAAGCATCCACGGCGACAGCATCCAGCTAGTGACCATTGACGCTGATGACAGCATCCGTGCACTTGAACCATGGACTAACAAAGAAGATTCCTTCAGCTGGGAAGTTGAAATTCCAGCCGCAGGCACATGGGTGGTGGAACCAACTATTCTAGCGAAAAGCCCAACTAGTGTGACCGTCACCCTAGCAGGCGAGACTAAAACAACGCAGCTCAATATCAAACGAGTGAAGAGCAAACCTGGAAAGTCTGATTTCGGTTCATTCAAAATAGACAAACCTGGCACTTATACGCTCAAGGTTGCATCTGACTC
Organism: Persicirhabdus sediminis; assembly: GCF_016595495.1. Taxonomy (GTDB): domain Bacteria; phylum Verrucomicrobiota; class Verrucomicrobiia; order Verrucomicrobiales; family Akkermansiaceae; genus Persicirhabdus; species Persicirhabdus sediminis. The sequence goes on along the minus strand of NZ_JAENIM010000039.1, from coordinate 291,847 downwards.
TAGCAATCCAAAATGGAAACCATTCCACACATACGGAATGAAAATCAAGCAGGTTGAGTAAGAACATATCTCATCATCTTATTGTTGGGCCCAGCTGGTACATCCAGCTGGGCCTTTACTTTTTCCATAAAAAACCGCACCCATCACACAGCCGGAACAAGTTCGAATAGATTTACAACTAAGGAACAAACGATCACACATCACGAAAGTCTGGATCCTTGGATTCGCCGAGCCATAGTCATTGGATTTTCTCTACAAAACACAATGAAAGCGATTCCAGTAATGAGTTCCATCAGTCTCCAGATCACAGCCATGCTCACTAGCTTAGCTATGATCACAAGCGCTTCCGCTGACATCGATGATTATGAAACCGGCATGATGTCTAAAGTGCCTATCAAGGCCAAACTCTTTGCTGATACTGAAGACTACTTCAGTGGCAAAATCCCTAAGAGCGTCTACCAGATGTTCAAGAGAGATAGAATCCCTTCAACATGGCGCAACGCTAACGACATTAGTCCCGAAGAATGTGTTGAATACAAACAGAGCGAGCACACGCTAAATATCTACGTACCTGCCGATTATACCCCCGATCAAGCATTTGGCTTATACGTTCACATCCGCCCCAACGACCAACTTGAGCACAGAGCCTCCTCTGAATACCGCGAGCTATTTGATGAATTAGGTATCATCTATGTGAGCCCAGATGGCACATCTAACTCACAATCATCATGGCGGAGAATTGTACTGGCCGTCGACAGCATGGCGCACGCATTTAAATTCTATAACATCGATAGAGAGCGTGTCTACATCGGCGGATTCTCTGGCGGTGGCCACATGGCTATGATGACGCAAATGATCTATCCAGAGTACTTTCAAGGCGCTATCAGCCACGCGGCACAGAGCTATCTCCCTACCAGAGGCATTGGTCACTTCCCAGGCGTTAGCATGTCTGACATTAATAGTTCACCACGAAAACAAAAGAAATGGTGCGTTATCAGTGGCTCTAAAGACCAAAATTACGCTGAGATTATCAAAACTAGCAAGGAGTGGGAGAAGACAAAGTTAGACTATAAATTCATCAACTCACCATTGATGGCACACACACCAGCGCCAGCTGAAGCATTGCGCGAAGCCCTTGCTTGGATGGGCGAAAACCCTGAGATCAAAAAACAAAAAGCTGCCATCGCCAAAGCTAGAAGCATGAGAACATGGACGTCCACAGCGGGGTCATCACTGACTGCTAGATTTGTAAAACACGACAGAGGCATGATCACGCTGGTCACCGCTGATAACAAAAACATCAAGTTAGACTTCATGCAACTCAGTGGCGAATGTAGAGAGTTCATCAACATCCACTGTATCGATGCCCTGAAAGGCATTGAGCTAGATTAAATATCTAGCCCAATACCCAAAACTAACTACGTGCCGCGAGCTAGCGGCACAAATCTTAAATGCCTAATCTACTGATATTTCAACCATTCGATAGAACCTTTCACGGTCATTAGATGGATGTGAATCCGTATTGAATCCGTCATCAACTACTATCAACTGCCTTGAAAATTCACTTACAGGAATTTCAGTTAGCCAGTCTGACCACACATCCATATCTTTAGAATACTGCAGCTTGTATTGTTTACCAGCTTCGAGGTTTAAGGTCAACTGATAGCCACCAGTGCTTGTTCTGGTAATTCCAGTTACACCTTCAGTAAGTACAAGCTCGCGAGCACTGAGTACAATTTCGATATTTGGTCTCACGTTGATATAGATGCTAGAGAAAAGCTCATATGTCAGGTGAACAACTACCGACTCTCCCGCAGCTAAGGTATAATCATACTTCACGTCATAAGCCTGATATTTCGATACCTCCGCAACACTAACTCCTACTGAGGAGTGGGTATCATCTAAGAAATTAGACGACGTACCATTTTCATCTGAGCTATAGCTTCCTCTATCAAGATTGATGAACGAGAAGTTGTTGCTCAAATCTGATACACGTACAATGAACGAGTCGACTGGAAGCGATCCTTCATTAGTAACCCTGAATGATTGTCTATACTCTCTATATGTTGATAACGGTAAATAGCGAGTCTGATAGCCAGCCTCTGGCTGAGTCTGCCCATTGGCTAGCTGAATGACTGGAGGCCCTTCAACCGTCACTGAGAATGTTATAGAGGCCACGAGTTGACCGCGATCAGCACCTTGAACTGTTATTGAAGATTGCCCAGCATTGTCCGATGAGAAATCTAGCACTAACAGAGACTTGTTATTATCAGTCTCTACAGAATCAAAGATACTAGCATTAGAAGTTGAGACAACAGACCAGAAGAGATCATCCGTGTACACGTCGTCATCTACATCAGCAAAGTAGTCAGGCAAATAGATTGCCCGAGTAGCAGCACCTAACTGCACAACTTGATTCGCAATTGCCTGCGCCACAGTTGGCCCATCATTCACTGGAGTTACGATGATAGTTGATACCAAATTGATCGGCGACGGGATATATCCATCAGTAATGCTTAAGCTAAAATCAACGCCAGCTGAGCCAGGTGATACGTAATCGATGTGATTCTCAAATGGATCAAATACAAATCCAGCTAGAGCATTAGCGACCTGGCTCGGAGTTCCAGTCACTGTATATGAACCAGCTGAGATTTTGCTCATCAACGCTGCTGTGGCAGTGCCGTAGCTAGAGTCAAAATTGATGGTTGCAGTTTGCAGCTGAAGCCCCGCTTCATCCACATCTGATAGCGTGATGCCTGCAAACGGAGCAACAGTCTCTTTATCATTAATTGCGCCATCAACAACTGGCCCAACAACCGGTACGTCGTTAACCCCTGTGATTTCAACGGTAAGCTCAGCGACATCTCGATCTCCATCAGCAGCTAAAACATTGATAGAAACTTGCTCAACTAGAGCCCCGCCTGAGCGATCGCTCACTTCGTAGGAGAATGTCTCTTCTCCAACATAACCAGCTAGAGGAATATACTGAATGTAATTATTTGGCGCGGTGCCAATGACTGAAACTGAGCCTCCCGCACTAGGCGAGCTCACTGTCGCGATGGTATAATCAGTCGCATAAGCTTCCAGCAGATCATCATTCAACAGCACATTGATAGAGTTATTCAAACTATCCTGTAGCACGACAAACTCATCAGGAGATGTATGTTGCTCACCAACAGTAACAGTAACCTGTGCAGTTTCGCTGTCACCAAACTCATCAACAATGGTGTATTCAAAAGTTTCAACACCAAAGAACCCAAGCGCTGGAGTATAAGAAATTGCCGTTCCATCTCCAACAAGCTCAGCGCTACCTCCGTGGCTGAAGTTATTGATAGAAGACACTGACCACGTCCAGCCAGCTGCTGGGTACGGAATATCATTTAATAAGACATCCAAAATTTGCGCACTGGCATTCTTTTCAACGTGATAGAAGTCATCCTGAGGGTCCGCTAAATCAACGAAGCTATCAACTACAGTAATCGTGATTTTTGCCTCACGACGATCAAGCGTGCCTATAGAGATCTCGTAATTGAAGTCTTCTGTCGTAGCACTTGCCGGTGGTGTATATTCAATACTTGTCCCCCCAGCAATCGCCACACGTTCAACATTTGGAGGCAAATCAGTATTGAGACCAAAATTAACAATTTCTATCACAGCCGTATCGTTATCAACAGCAGCATCATTTATGAGTACAGGAAGTGTAACTTTGTCTGAGCCAGCTTTGACGATGTAATGGTCATCACTAGCATAGAAATTTTGATCGACTGGTACAATGCGTACTTTAACCGTCTGTGTCGTCGTCGATCCACTCAGGTCACGCGATGTGTAGGTAAACGTATCCGTCAAAATTGAACTTGGTGGTGTGTAGAGCACTTCACCATCAACCAACGAAACCGTCCCACCTGATGAGCTAACGGCACTATCAGCATCTCCATTAACCGCGACAACTTCAGAGTCAACTGGATATGTCGGCAGGCTTGAATCATTAGCTAACACATCCAAAACATTATCAGCGCTACCATAGATAACAAAAAATGCATCATCAGCTCCTTGTAACAAATCACTGCGATCCTCAACCTGGAAAGTTACTGTGGCTTGTGTAGTCAAACTACCATTTCCAAGAACTGTGTACGTGAAGGATTCTTCAATTTCTGTGCTCTGATCATCAGGCGTATACTTCAGTAATTTACCACCGTCGACAAGCTCGACAGTTCCTGTAGCGCTCGCGACTGGGTCAACAAGTGTAATCGTCAAGTCTGAGCCAAGTGCTGGCAGTATACTATCATTGGCGAGCACATCGACAACAACTTCTGACTCCCCCATGCCAATGCGGAAGGTATCATTACTTGCGCTCAATAGCCCATTCACCTGCGGATCTATCACGAGCAACTCGACTTCAGCAACATCTTGTCCCCCCACACCGTCTTCAATTGTATAGCTGAAGCTCTCAGTACCATAAAAACCTACAGGTGGCGTGTATTCTATCTGCTGGCCGCCAACGATAACTAAGTCACCACCCATGCTCCCATCACTAACTAGGCTGATGTTAAACCAAGGAGTCCAATGGCCTCGTGAGCCAGCTGGGTCATCGGTATAGGCTGACTCAATGCTGAAATGGTCCCTATCAATAACTGTGATCGCATGTACACCATTATAGGAACCTTCACCCACATAAGAATCGATCTTGATCAGCAGGCCATCTTGTAATCCATGATCACCTGACTCAATGATAACTAACTGAGCATTTTCTGGGTCCACTGTGAAACTAGAAATGCTAAGAGGTGCCGATCCGACAACGGCGTCATTCGCTAGAACCTCCAAACTGACACTAACACTATCAGATAGCAGTTTAAAAGTATCGTCGACAGCTTGAGTACGGCTATTATCAACGATGATGTAAGGGAATACCTCTTGAACTTTTTCCCCTTCTTTCAAGCTATCAATTAGTGACGAATTCGCATCGAAGCTAAAGCTACCATCAGGGTTTATATTAAGCGTGGCGCCTAAAGCTGAACTCAACTGCCTTTGCGCTAGAATCCATGGCTGATCATCTGGAGTAGATCCATTGATATCTATCTCCACATCATTATCCAGCAAGCCATCAGAAAACGATACATTAGTTAGACTATTTTCATCTACTGCCAAAAAGTCATCGTTAGCTTGAGGGCTGTCATTTCTCCCCTCAACAGTAATGTAAACTGTCGCGGAACTTTGACCACCGTTACTATCCGAAATAGTATAAACGAAGGAATCTATCAAAGTCTCATTTCTAGCCAATTCATCATAGTTATCGATCGTTCTAGGGTCGTAGCTAATATTAGTTCCGTCGAACAACAAAGCTGCCCCTGACTCCGAAACACTCGGGAATGGAAGAAGAATAGTCGGATCGTCTTCTTGTCCGCTGTCATTTTGATCTGGGTCTGTATCATTAGATAACAGATCAGCAGCCAATATCGTTAACTCGATATCTTCATCAGTAATAATACCGCTATCATCTGTAGCCGTCGGCACATCATTCACACCTGTCACCGTCACAGAGATTTTGGCAACACCGCGCGCTCCATGACTATCGACGATAGAATAATAGAATGTATCTACCACAGTCTCGTTTTTACTAAGTGCATTGAGAATCTCTGAGCTACGAGGATCGTATAAGATACTTGTTTCCTCACGATCAGCCCTGATATCCAGAGTAATAGTAGCATCCAATTCACTGATTGAGACTAAGGTGTTAGCTGCCACTTCCGAAGTATGCACAGCCTCCAACAACAATGATGCATTGGTATCATCATTATCAACATCATCATCATTCGCTAGAATAGCCAATGTTGGAACTGGTGGCAACAATGTCACTAACTCACCTGACTCATCATACTCCTGATAGTCAGAAGCCAAATCACCATAGTTAAAATTGGTATCTGATAATAAACTAGCATCTGCCAGTATTCTAATAGCTTGATTTTCGTAAGTAGAAACTGAGTCGTCATTTGCTTCGGGAGCCTCATTAACGCCTGTCACCTGAACGGTGAAGTAGCTCGTCGCCTTCTTGATGTTCTTGGTTTTAGCGTCGATATCATCACCGCGAGACTGAGCACTTTCTGTATCCTCATTAAAGTCCTGAATCGTGTACGCCCATACATCTGTGAGTGTCTCCCCAACAGCTAAGGCAGTGAGTAGAGCAGACTCCGTCGGGTCATAAGAAACCATCAGACTATCAGAAGATACTGTCACGTCGGCGCCTCCGGGAGATAAACTTGACTCAACTCCTACAGGCAAACCGCTGAGAGTAATATTACCGCTAGAGTTGTTCTCATCACCATCAACACTTTCTAACTCTGAACTTATTGCCACACCAGCGGATAGAGGCATCACATCCGTGAGTTTAAGAAAATCAGTACGGTCAAATTCAATATCATTAGAGATAACATCTAGCATGCTCAGCTGATCAGCTACTACCTCAAATACATGGGTCAGATCATCATTGACATCAGCTTCAGCTATCGGAGGTGCATTTCCGCCTCCGAGCACTGATCCATCTACATCATCACCAGGAGAAGTGCTGTCTCCACCAACTGTGCCAGTCACATTTTCCACTACAAACTGGTGAGGAAGGAAACCTCCTTCGTATCGAGGGTAGCGGGTGATAGATTGGCCACTGACATCTTCATCTTCTCCATTCACGGTAAAGCTTGCGCAGTAACTAACGAACAGAACTGACTGATCAGCTGCATTTTTCAGCTCGATCGTCCCAGTTTCACTATCCAGGTCCACGGTAGAATACCAAACATAGCCGCTGCCTACGTCGACAGATTGTGTAGTAAAAGTCTGCACGTATTCACCATCAATAAACAACTGTAAGCCAGCTAGGTCTAGCGCCTGTGAATCACGTGGATTATAAAACTCGATAAAATCGGTTGAGACCCCGCCCTGCACATAAATCTCGTTAATATTAATTCGCTTGAAAGCTCCAACTTCATGAGCTCCGATATCAGCTAGCGACTCACCACGCCAAAAGCCTCGCTGGTCGGCACCTACAGTCTCACTCGTATCAGCTACAACGATCGCTTTATCAATAGCAAGACTGCCAGATAATAAGGCACATGTCTTTGTCGCCCCAAAATTATCAGCCAATGAGTCTAGCAATGGATCAAGCTCACGTTGGTCAGTCGGGTGATTTAGCAGAATAACATTCTGTTGGTTATTCAGAGTATAAGTTGTGACGGTATCGTCTGTGGCAAAATTTCCGCCTAAGGATTCAGCAAATCCGCCACCGACAACATCCAACACAAGCCCCTCAACATCAGCTAAAATGTTATTTCTCAGCTGAGTTGTCATGCCTGAGTTGGCAGTCAACAAAGCACTACCATTTCCAGCAGCATCAGTATTATCTTTGAAAGTACAATGCTCGAACAATACATCTACATCCCTAGATACATCCGTATTGAGAGCCAAAACTGCCCCGCCACCTATACCGCTGATGTTGAGCTGCTGGTTTTCAACAAATGTACAATTACGTATGCTACAAGCCAGAGTCGTTGATAGAGAAATAGCGCCACCAGCCTTAGCTGTGGAGCCAGCTACTGAGTTCTGATAGAACAAACATTGTTCGACATCAATACTACTTTCATAAGCTTCAATAGCTCCACCAAACTGGCCCGCTGTATTGCCTTCAAAACTACAATTTCTAGCAAACAAATGCGATCCATCTTCTAGAGAAATGGCACCGCCGTATGAAGCTGCAGCACCATCTTTGAGCGTGAGTTGTTCAATAGCTAAGTGCGCAGCGCCTGTTACATTAAACAAAGCTACGCTCTGGCCACCCGATAGACACAACTCATCCACACCTGAACCCATAATCCTGAGGTTTTTATTAACTGTCAGCGTGCTTGCTAGCTCGATCGTTACAGCAAATTCTTCTGTTGGAAAATTGAATACGATTGTGTCTCCGTTGCCAGCTAGAGCAATCGCTTCTCGCAGAGATCCCTCACCACTATCAGCTGAGCTAGAAACGATATGCGACACAATACGGTCGCGAATGAATACAGTAAATACCTCCGTGGTTGTATTCGTGGAGTCTTTAGCTTCCAGAGTAAAGGTAGTTAAACCTAACTGCTCATCAGGAAACTCGTCATAATCTGGATCTAAAGTATAGACCAAGGCCTGCAAGGCTGCTGTAATTTCATCATCTGATTTATCAGTCATGCTATACACACCGTCGGCTAGGGTGAAACCATCAACATCCTCGCTTAAACTTCCTTTATCGGGATTATCCAGAGTGATAGTAAAAGTTAGATTCTCTTCATCAGTAACCTCTAGGTCAGCAAACGGGTTCATCACGCCATTGCCAACAGCTGGTAGAGGAGCTGGCTGAGCGCTTAGATCAGGAATACCGGTAATCTGCGGCGCACCATTTACTGAGGTAACCACCACAGTCGTTTCTTGATCCAAAGCCTCTAAGCCATCAAGATCGGCAACATAAACTGTAAAACTAACGGTCTCCTGTCTCCCCACAGCATTTCGGTTGGCGTCAGGAGTAAATTTAAGCCCCTGCAGAACGCTGGTCACTTCAGCCGCTGAGCCACTGAATTTATATGTCACTGATGGGCTAACACCGTCTTCTACGAAATTTACGCCAGCTACAGAGACAAGGCTCTCAATAATTCCGCCTCCAGCTTTCGCGGCATTTGTTTCTGTATCCTCACCAACAAGTGTAATTTCTACATTCAATAATTGCTCACCAGCATCGTCTACATCGGCAATCTCCATGTCCGCGAAGGGTTGCGTCGACTCGTCATCATTGATTCTATGCTCAGGGCCATCACTCAGGATCACTGGGGCATCATTCACCGCTGTCACCTTCACCGATAGTGTGTCTGAAGGTGAGCCTGGTATTGCGTTAACCGTTCTAACTTCAATAGCAAACTGCACATCGGCACTATCCCCAACAATGATATTCTCTGTAGGTCGGTAGCGTAAATTTTGAATCGCATCAGTAGCCTCAGCTGAATTGCCTACAAAAATATACTCTAAGGTATCTGTATCTTTGGTAAATCCACTCAATATATCGAATGACCCCTTGCTATCATCATCGAGCTTGATAGCCACCTCTCGGCTGCCTCCAAAATTGTTAAACGCCGCAGTAGCAAAGGGAAAAATGAGCCCCTTGTCTGAGACTTCTTGCCCGTCGACCAAACCTGACATCGACGGCAATGGCAGTGATACCCTAGCGGTCACTGACACTTCATTAGAATCTACGTTGTCGTCATTCACAAATAATGTGATGACAAAATCACCAGCTAGATCCGGCGACAAAAACTGAGCACCTTGAATGGCACTTTGAGCTTCCACCCTACTGCCCAAATAAGTGTAGACCGTATCTCCAGGTTCCCCCTCGTCGCTATCCGCGTCTAGGTCTAAGAAATCTGAAATGATAGTGCCTGTTGGTGACCCCTCCAAAATTAGAGTCACTGTATACTCAGCTACCTTTGGTGTAGTTCCTCCTGTAACCCCTCCATTATCTGAGGTATCGTCGGCCTCATAATCTGGATCAGTTAGTGTCACATCCGGAAACGGTGCTGCTAGCTGGCCGCTAGATAAATTCAAAAAATCGTTAGCAGGGCTGCTCAGCTCAGGGGTATCATTGATAGACTTTACCCCAACAGTCATGTTGTCATTGCCGCTAGCTTTCCCATCAGAAACAGAAAGAGCAAAAGACAATGTATCCGTTTCACCGACTACTGATATATTTTCAGTCGGCGTAAAGACCAAGGCGCGCAAAGTGGATTGTGCGACTGCCAGTGTAGCACTATCAAGCTGTAGATTTCTGCTAGCTCCTGAGCCGGAAAAAGTTCCCGCTGCAGCAGGAAAACTCCCCTTATCTTCGTCAAAGGTAATGGATACAGTTAAACTTTCATCGTAATCTGGGTCAGTCAGAACAGCTGAAGAAAAAATTGCAGAACTAACGTTATCATTAAGCTCACTAACATTAGATACTGAAATGGTCGGGGTGTCATTGATCGACGTCACCGTTACGTTGCGTGTATCAGATACAGCTGGAGCATCACCGTCATCGACTGAAACAGTCAAAGTAACTGGGTAAGAGACGTCTCGCTTGAAAATATTTTCAGCTGGCACAAAACGTAGTCCAGCTACTTTCGTAGTCGCATCACTAACACTACCAGTAAATTCATAGTTGCCATTTTGTAGCAGGGAGAATCCATTTAGGTTGGTGAAAGTCCCGTAATTTTGATTTGAAACGGACACCGTGACCGTCACTGTCTCACCGGTATCAGGGTCAGTGATAGATACTCCCGTGAACGGGGTCTTTGTATCGTCGTCATCATCAACAGCTAGATTAACACTGGAGATACCCGATATGGCAGGACTGTCATTAACCCCGTCAACCTGTAAAGTAACCGTTGCTGTAGAAGTACTATTTCCATCAGTTCCTGCTAGACTGTAGGTAAAAGTATCCTCAACTGAACTACCTTCGGGGAGCGCAATCAATGCAGCAACACCTCTTGGGTCGTAGCTTACCTCTGAGTCATCTTCACTCCAGCTAACAGCCGCATTTAGATTGCTAGAACTACTTACTGAATCAATGTATTTGCCGTCACCAGCATCATTGGCTGTCAGGCTAACCTCAGTGATTTTAGAAACAACATCTTGGTCCACAGAAGATCCAGTCAGATCATCATCTTCCGCATCTGGAACTACAGCTGCCGCAACAGCTGTGAATCCAAAATAGGAGATCGCCAGTAGTTTAAATCCACTACGTGAAATTAATGAGTAATTAGAGGTCATGATAAAAAGGGTGATTGCAGCAAAAGATCATTTGGCTGCAGGAAAAGGTTGAGCAGCCATTTGGGAAGCTGCTGATGGTTGGGATGCAAATTTAAGTTTTGAAATGGTCTCATCATTCAATGTGGGAGAATACTCAACAGCCCAACTGGCAGAGATCTCCTCTTGCCGGGCCTGACGTTTTTGTTTGAGTAATTCACTTTCAAGTGAATGCGCTAACTGTCGGTTTAACGGCCTAACGATAGGATCACGAGAGTCTATTTTCTTCAGCAAATAATAGCCGTCAGCACACGAAATAATGTCACTCAGGCTATCCACATCAGCTGACTTAAACGCACTCTCAATCACCTCATTTGGCCAGCGGTACTGACTCAGCCCTTGTTTCAGCCAGCCAATATCACCACCTTTGAATCTACTCGTGGCTTCCTCTGAATACTTCATCGCCATGGAGCCGAACCCATGAGTGTCAGCTGGAAGTGATAGAGCGAGTTCACGCGCTTCAGCCATTTTAGAATAGATAGATTCTCTCTGACTGTCATCCGCAGACGTCGGCACACTCAGATAGAGCATGGCAAGATGTACCTGCCCCGCCTGCGTATACCGGTCGAGGTTTTCATTGTAGTAAGTTTCTAACTCAAGCTCATCGACAGAAACATCATCTAGAGCTCGCTGAATCGCCTCACGTTTAAGCTTACCAATTAATAAATTCTCCCATTGACGGCGAAGCTCTGGATCTTGATGCAAACCTAACTCCTTAGCCTTTTCTACCGCGATTAGCCTCTCCACCGTAGATTCAATGAATACCTCACGGTTTCTGGAGATCGGATGCTGACGGCTCTGCAAGTGATCTAACTCAGCTTGAAGCTCAAACAAACTAACCTCGCGCTCACCAATAGTGATCGCAATTGGTGGATCACTAACTGAGCTCGCATCAGATTCAGCGGACGGTTCACGTTTACAAGATGTAGCTAACAAGCTCAATAAAACACCAGCAAGTCCACATGCAGACCACGCTGTGGCCCGCCTGTGCTTGATCCAGTTCTGTTTCGAAGGATTCATGTTAATGTTTTCACTAGATAGATTGGGCCTACTCGCTGATGACCTCAACCTCCACGCGGAAATACGCTCCTGTGGCATCCGCGGACTCGAGCAACTCAAAACAAACTCGTCCGGCATTCTCCTCCTCCTCGCTGATCTCCACCTGACGGAAATACTCCTCACCGCTAAACCACGTGACCATGTCATAGGAGAGTTCCAAAGTGTACTTCAAGCTAGGATCATTAAGCCTCTGAGAATACTGCACATATGTGCCGCTATCATTCAGTACTAACTGAGGAGTTAGAGCTGAGCGCTCCTCAGCGGAAACCCCATCGGATAAATCTAATCCAAATGACGAGGCGTACTCAAGAAGTTGCGGCAAGCCAGTTCTTGGAGAAACAACAGAGTCTGAGCCACCTCCTGAATCATCATCATTATTTGCCAGTTCAGCTTCTAACCAGCTATCATAATCTTGTATGTTTGATAGCAGGCGAATCGATGCTGATGGAGAATCGCCTATCAAATAGTCTTCATTAAGACTAGGTTTGATATCAACGACCACCTTCTTACTAGCTTCGCCATCACCAAGGTCTCCGCCAGCTAGAGCTTCAACTGGCAGATAAACACTGCGCTGACCATTTGGAAAAGTTACCAAGGAGTTAATCGCTGTATAATCAACTCCACGGACAGCAGATCCATTCACATTTAGTAACAATTGCACAATACTAGTTGATGGTCCCTGACGACTGATAAGCATATAGGCAGGACCTTCATTAACCACAGCCGCCAAATCTACAGCCTGGATGCTGAAGCGTTGCTTGGCGTCAACGATTTTGAGCTGGATAGAAGACTCAGAAGCTAACACATAACCATCACCTTCTAACAGCGCGATATCGACTTGCTCAACACTTTCTACGAGACCATCAAAAATTGGGTCTAGCTGTAATTCTACCGTGGCAACATTTGCTGGGAATGTCAGCGAATCAGGCAGCTCTTTATAATCCTGACCGTTAGTTGCATTACCCGAATAGGCTAATGAAATAGTCAGAGGCTGAGAGATCGGCCCTTGACGTAATAATGTAATGATAGAAGTCGAGTAGCCTTCTTCTACCTCGAGCTCACTAGCATCGACTAGAGAAACAGATGACTGCCCCTGAATATCACTCAATAACAGCTGGCCTCGTGACCAGAGAACATTGAGGTCGTTCTGGCTAACATTTATACCCTCAAGTTTGATTTGGGCATCATCAAACCCACTTGCATCACCATCAACATCGACGCCGATAAGGCTGCCACCGTCGTGACTTGTCACATTAAGGAAATGATCTAGCTCACCCGTGCTAACCGTTGGCAAATCACTCAAGTCTAGAACATCTTGATCGAAATCAAAATCGACAATCGTTTCTAAACCGAGATCGGTAACCATAAATAGGTCAATTCCTCCGCCACCGCTGAGTCTATCTTCACCTTTGCCACCATTGAGAATATCATCAGCAGCGCCACCTGATAGATCATCATCTTCACTGCCGCCTAGGATGAAGTGTGATCCAGCTGAACTAACATTCAGCTCTACAGGAAGTGTTTCAACCCGTTGGTCCCACAATTTCCAGCTATAATCTTTACCCAGAGTATACATCAATACGGACTCAACCAAATCTCCGCTCAGTACATTTTGACGTAATTTCCAGTAGTTTTCAAAAATGAGATTTTCATCACGCCACCAGTCAGGGGTACTTGAATCATCAACTAGAAGCTCGTTCTCATCCACAGGCTGGAAAATATCCAAAGTAATCTCTGTAGGAGCTGACACATTCTCGCCATCGCTCAGGGTGAGCTCAAAGGATGTTTTTACCACGTCTATCTCACTATGTTGATAGAATACTAGGCCACTATCTAGCTGCGCTTGAGTAAAGTTGTCACCAACAGCCAATTCGTTAGCATCACCGAGCTCTGAAATCAAATCGATTGAACCACCTTCAGGAAGTGACGATAAGGTATAAACTAAATCAGCTGGCTGACTATCAATATCAATTGAGCGAATCCACAAGCCATTGGCGCTCTCACCAAACATAGCTAGCTGGCTAGACTTGATAGAAGGAATCGTATCATCATTTAGTGGATCACTCCCTCCCAGATATTCGGGAAGGTTTTCACGCCCATCATTATCTGAATCAAGTTCTCCGTCAGGAATTTGCCAGTCTAGACCATATTTCTTTTCCCACCAATCTGGTATGCCGTCGCCGTCCGTATCCGTAAGATCAAAAGAAACTTCTAGGTCGATGCGATGAGTTTCAGCTCGTGAGTTTTGCAGCAGATCTACATAATCACTCTGTGACCACATGATCTTAGCTGGCGAACCATTCAATGTGATAGAGACAAAGTCATATCTAGTCTCACCAGCAGCGAGAGGCACTACTGAATCATCTACGCTCAACCCGGAGGCTAACACCTGGTGTGGAATATCAATTTTATAAGAATAGGTATCAGCAATGTTTTCTAGCTCGCTGGTATATGTATATAGCTCACCAGTATCACTTTGCAGTGTCCAAACTAAACTTCCCTCAGTCAGCTGATGCTCGTTTCCATAGAGCCTATGCAAAACCTTGCCATAAATAAGCGTGGAGGGTTCCGGCACAGTAGCAGCTAACAAGCTACTCGTTGCAGCCAGCAATAATGCGCCTATTGCAAATAAATTAGAGATCATTTTCATCATTCTATTTGAGTGGTCGAAGGTTTAGTTTCCTGAGAAACCGTAAGTCTGGAAGTAGAGCTTAATATCACTCACGTTATCGATAAATGTCTGCAGTCCATCGTCTGCATCTGCCTTTAGAGTTCTACCAGGTATAATTAACAGCCAGCGGGTATTCCAAACTGAGCGGCCTACCAGACGTGTATCAAAGGTCATCTCGTCAGCCGCAAAGCTACCACTATCAGGGTAAGCCCTGAAGCTTGAGAACCTGCGGATTTCAGCATCTGTACCGCCAAGTGTATCCAGTGGTCGCCAAGCGTTATCGTCTAGGTTAGAGTCAATAACAGGATAAGGAACTGGAATTTTCTGATCCAAGACATCCCACATTCTAACTCCGAGTTGGTTATCCGAAGGATACATCATGACATCAGAGCCCACTGGCACTAGATAGACGCGTGGTGTTTCAGATAAACCACTCGTGAAACTATCACTCAAGTAGCCCTCAAACCATGCCCCCACAGAGAAGATTTTGGTAGAGAAATTCGTTGGGTCATAAGCGTTGTCGCCACCAGCTAGAGCCTGACCAAAGAAGTTCTTACCTGCGATAATCTCTGAGGTAAAATCGATCACCAGACCAGGTTCCGCGACTGCTGGGTCGTAGGCTGCAAATGGACGACAATAACGACGGAACTCAGGTAGATCCCACAAGTTATCTACTTTTTTCGCAGCCAGCTGATCGCGCCAGTTAGTATCTGAGCTGCTATCCGTTGAAATACGATAGAGTTCGCGTCTCAAGGAGAATCGCCCTGACTCAGCTTGCGGGTTATTCAAGCCCAGCTGGCCTTTCAATACATCATAGTTAGCCTTCAGATCCGCTAGACTTTCAGCCAATCCACCATACCCCTGATTAGGCGTACTCTTGGAAATATACCCAATGCTGCGCTCACGGACGATATCAGTTAGTATTGCCTGAGCGGAGCCCGCATCATCAGCATGTAGGTTAGTTTCGTAATCATACGCCTTAGCTGCAAGATAAGCATAGCGAGCAGCTAGATCAAAAGCTTCACGATACCGCGCTAACGCGGCATTCCTAGAAACGCGGAATGACATATCCTGATAACGATTCCGCTGAACTAACTCAGCGACGCGCTTATTGTAGGCTTCACGTTCATCTATCAAACGAGCACCTTTGAGCAAGATGGCTCGGTATTCATCGGATAGAGCACGAAGTGCTTCTTGTTGTCTGTAGACCTCAACACGAAGGATTCCTTCATCCCCCACCATGTTTTCCAGCTCAACTAGAGCCTGCTTCATAGCGAAACTGCGCTCTTCATCATCAATCTCATAGTCGAGACCCATATCGATGAGGTCTTTTGTTAGCTCAGCTAAATCTGTCACGCCATTAGCGGCGACAACGCCCGCCTTCAATGTGACTTCAACACCAAGACCAATCACACTAAGGGCACCTCGAGCAGCAGCTAGGGCATCACCTGGTGAGAATGAGAAACCGGCAGTAGGTAATGTTGTAGGAATAAACTTCGATGGCACGGCAGCCGTTTCTGGCGTAAGGTCTGCTAGTGTATCCATCACATTAGCCGCTGTTTTTAATCCCACAATCGTGGCACCTAAGATCGTATTATTGGCAATTTTCCCAGCCAACAATCCACGAACATCGTCGTCCATGTCCTCTTGAGCTGCTATCAAGCGTAGTTGTCTAACGACACCACCTTGGAAACCATCCCATGCAGCAATTGCTTTAGCTAACTCAGCTTCTTTTTGAATCATCGCTGAGATATGCAATTGCAATTGCCCAGGATTTGCACGAGCCCCCCAACTATCAGGGGCCTCAAAGGTATAACCCGATGCCTTAATCGGCAGCTGCATATTTGTTAAGCCAACTCTAGCTGAATCAGAGTCAAAGCTTATCCCGTTGCTATCAGTTGTGATGTAATTCACTCCATCAAAATTACTGAACCAATCAGATGGATTATTGCTAGAGAACGATGGCGCAAAGTTAGCTCGATAGTCAGTATCAGTAAAATCTGAGAAACTATCACTAATATCTTCTATGTCAGACTCGAAGCCTGATGTCATTCCCGGAACTGTATCGGCGGTAATTTCTCGCACCTGCTTGTCTACATACATGTAGAGTGAGGTATCTGGACCATCATAACCAGCTGGGTAGAGGCTTCCGGAACCAATGGTTCCAGCATAAGGTGTACCAAAGATCTCAATGAGTTGGTTTCTATAGGCCATGTCCTCTTCGAAAACGGAACGACGGAAATCGATCTCAGTATTCTCGATATTGCGCAGCAAGTTATCAATCTTGTTAGCATTATCAAACATCGTAGCCGCGTTACTCAAGGCAACAACAGCACGCTCGTAAACCTGTTCGAAGTGGCTAGCTCCAGATGCGTTTTCTCCCAAGTCGTTAGGATCAATGTCAAATGGCACCGTATTGCCAGCTAGACCTAATGGATTGTATCCATTATTTGCCTGCTCATAGGTCAGTTGGATCGCATTCATGTTAGCTGAAATCACAGCAATATCCTTAACCGTTGTGCGATCAACCTTCTCGATGCCTGTTTTACTTGAGTTAGGATGAACTGATGGAATCAAAGCATTTGCAGTGACCCAGTCAAAGTAAGCCGCTTGGCCAGCACGACGCGCAGATCCCTCCACACCCCATGCACGTTCACTATCCGTATCCAGATAGCCTTGCCACTGAGATTCAGGATCAGCCACGTAGCTAGATCTATAACTTAGGTCGACAATTTGAGCGCCGGCCTTTGCCTTAGCTGCCGCCACTTGCGCAAATTTACGTTCATCTAAGAAGTCGACTTCAAAAACGACATCTTGCAGGCTGTAGAGCTCTGAACGCGACACCCAGTTAAAGAATGGTGAATTTAATAGCGCGTATTGACCGCCAATAGCAGTTAGGTAATGCCCCCATGCGTCGCCATGCCCTTGTGGGTAAAGCACCATTGCATCATCTTCGTTAATGAAACCATCCTTGGTAACGTCGGAAATGTTATAAGAAGTCGCGTATGCAGCCTCACCTTCCCCTTTGGTGAAGTTCCAGAACAGGCGGTTATAAACGGGGCGTGCCTTATAGTCATCAACACCGCGCAGCAGCGCTAACTCTTCTTCTATCTTCGAACTCAGCTGGTTCTGGAAAGTAAATACGGTAGGAGCTAGATATCCATAGCTAGCACTATCTGAGCCGTGACCAATCGTCGGATCCATCGCATCGGTATACGCTTCATTACCTAGCAGCATGTAAAAGTCAGCCAAGCGGGTAGACGCTAATAACAATGCGTTAGTGATACCTGGTGTCGAAACTGGTGTCGATAGATCGATACTCAGACTACGAGCACGATCAAGTACCGTCGAATAGAGCTCAATCAAGCCAACATTCTCAATGACATTTTTGTCTGGGTTGAGCGCCACAGGTCCTTCGTATCGTTGACCAAATTGTTGGATCATGCTGGCGTAAGTGGAAGGGCTATCACCTGTGAAGTCGCTGATGCGAGCTTCGTACGGATTGACGGCATCTAAGACACGCTTCACCCAACCTTGAGCTAACTGAGCCTGATAGTCACCAGGTCGAGAGTTACCAGCACCAGCCCATTCATAAGGAATCTCAGGTGATCGCTCCCAAGAAATAGGATCATCCGGAGTCTCATCTTTATGGCGGTAACGCACGAACCACAGAGAATCAGCTAACAGCAATTCTGGAGCTTGCGGGTTACCCTTGAGTGCCAGTTGCGAGAATCCAACACCATTATTATCAGAAGGATCTGGGAAGAGCTTCCACGGGTTCAACTCGCCAGCGGCAATTTGATCTGGTGGCAATGCTTCAGTTCCATCTTCAACACGATACCACCAGTCGAAAACCAAATCATCTGGCGCAGCACCAAAGTCGCCCGTATGTCTGAGAATGATATTTTCATCAAAAACGTTATCAGAGAGAACCACCTTGATTGCACCGCGATAACGCTCTCTGCGATCCACTTTGATCACATGCAAAATTACTGGAGAGCCGCCTAGGCTACTATCATTATTTTCAGCTAGAGTGATATAGCTAACATCTGGCAATGAGCTATCATTCGGGTCGAGGAATGCTGGGTTAGTAACCAATGCGAGGCCTGGCCCCATCGCTTGATAGGACTCAGCATAATTGTCATCATCGATGCTAGATCCATCTGGTTGCTCAAATGATTGGACCTGCAAACCAGCTGTGTAAGAATTTCCTACGGTAATACGGTTATCAGTCAGCTGATTAGGGTTACGGCTTAGTTTGAACAAAGCAGTGACAGCATTGCGCCAATTCTCATTAGCATTCACATCACCAAATGGGCTACCATCACCAGTACCTAGCAACTCGTCATATTCTGTTTGCGTGAGGATATTTGGCTCTAGCACGTAAACTGCTGGCGGTGCAGCTGTGAGTGTATCATCGGAAATGTCTTTATCATTGAGAACTCCCTTGATCCCTAACTCACCAGTTAGTGGGTTATAAAAAATTCTCTTCTTCAATGATGAGGATAGCTCGTCAAATAGATAGACCGTTCCATCCACAGTCGTTCTCCCCGTAGCTGGAAGTAATTCCTCAGGGAACAGAGCTACAGGCAAAGATACACGGCGTTCTTCAAGAGCTGAGATCATGCGCGCAGTGTAAGAATCGAAATCCTTTCCATCCGTACTCGTGCTGCCTTCACGCATATCTGGGTTAAGATCATCATAAATGACTTCACCAGCTGACCACGCTAACACACCTGGTAAGCCTGGGCTTTCTGGATTATCAGCGGCATATTCACCACCAGCAAAAGTCAGCGTTTCGCCTACCTTAATGGTAGGCAAATCAAGCGGCCAAACCGTAGCATAGTCAACACCCTGTGCAGCTGGCACTTGGTCTGGCTTATCATATTCAATATCAAATTGATCTGCATTCCTAGCAGTCGCATTATTAGGTAGCCATGCAACGCACTCACCCACTGACTTAGCGCCTCCAGGCCACCAGAAATCTGTACTCAGTGGATAGTAAAAATAGCTAGTAAACTCTCCCTCACCAGAAACCGCCCATGAGGTTCCCTTGTGGTCAGTCCAATACACTAACTTCGCTGGATCACCTTCCTTTGCATAGTTTGCTTTGCACAGAGTCGCGCCACTAACCACACCTAATGGGTAAAACGGAATCACTGGCTCACCAGCTTCCATCTCAGATGAGAAACCATTTGGGTAGTTCGCTAAATCCTCGCGAACCACCTGATAGACTTTCATCTTAAATTCATTTTCTAGCTTATCCAAAAACTGCACCAAAACATACGGGTGAGATGTATAAGATGCATTTTCCGTAGCTAAGTTTAAGTCATTATCGCGCATTGCGTAGGCCGCCAGTGGGCGTGGTGCCACAGCAGCATACCTAAGCGATGGAGCCATTAGTGCGTGCTCCTCGTTAGGGTTATACCCAGGTAATAATGCATTGTCCTGAACATAAATCTGAACTTGCTCGAACCTAGCAGGGTCAAAGGTGGTAGACGCTGCTACATCAACGCCATCGATAGTGCTGGCCTCGACCACGTTTTGCTCTGATCCGTCAGCCGCGACACTTTCACTACCATAACCGCTAGACATTAATATGCGTCCAGGATTAGCCGGCCAGTCAGGAGAATATCGCTCAGCAATATATGGCCAGAGAATATAATCATTTAGACTAGGATCATCGTACCATAGCACAACAAACAAGTCGCCATTAGCTTCACTCTCCGTTGGGTTCTTATTAACAGCAATGACTGGACCAGGAGCATTAGCTTCATCCCAGATAGCTCCGCCAATAAAAAGCTCACGGTTATAAATATACGGGTTGAAACGTGCATTAGGGAAAAATACATAACCAGTACCAAGATCAGCTAGATCTTTATCACTTGTGATCTTCTCACCTATATTTTTGCTTATCGGCGCCGCTAGATTTGTATCCCAAAAATCACTTCTTACGACTTTAAGCTCCACTACATTTTGCGCCGTGCCACCACGACCAGAAGTTGTGATGCGGTTGAATTCAAGCACGGTATAACCATCAGCATTTGCGGAGAAATTAACTTCATCGTCCACTTCGCCACCTGCATTGGTGTAGGCCACGCTCTGGAATACCAGATCGTTTGGCTCATTCACTGGCGGGCGAGGAATTAGAGAAACAGCTGGGGCGTTAGCAATATACTTGTAGTTAGGCGTACCCCAGTCCGAGGTCAGATTAACTTTTGCTACTTGCCCAGTTGTTGTCGCCCAGAGAAGGTTCATCTCAATAGGGCGCACAGCAAAGAATCTTTTAGCTACGTCATCCCAAATGAAATCGTTAGAAGTGGCTACACCATCAGATCCAGATCCGCTAGATGATTCCAAAGTAGGTTGCTGAGAAACGATCAGACCATATTGAGCAATTTCCTCTGCAGTAAACTGAATGTATTCGCCTATCTGAACTGACTTGTAGATCACTTTGGCTCCATAGTTCCAAGTAGCCACTGCTGGTCTATCCAGAGTAACTTGCTTACAGACGTATTCCTCACCAGCAAAATCACCAGCCGATGGTGTGTAGGTGGAGAATCCATCATTTAGCTGATCTGCAGAGAATATGTTACTCTGGCTAGTATCAAAGGTTCCCTCTGTTGGACTAAAGATATGATTATCGCCATTAAACCAGCCGGAAATTTCTAGCAATCCACTGTTTACCGCTAGATTTCTCGGAGCACAAATTTTCAGCACTGTACTATCATCAAACCATGCTAGACCGCCGCCAATGTGATCATTCTGTGTAGTAGTCGGCGTAGGAGGGTCTCCAACAACCTCAATTAGCAACTGGCTGTCAGCAGCTGAATTACTACCATTCGTACTCACACCATACTGTAGTTTCCAGTCATAAGTCACCGTAGCTGGCCCAGTCATCTTGAACTCCTTAAGCTGCTGACGATCTTCAACGGTCTCAAATGTTCCCGAGCTAGTAGCAGATGGTTCAGCATTCTCGTTACCAGTCGCCACACCAGTTAGACGGTAACGCCATGGCACATACCTAATTGCTAGACCTGGATGCAGTGTAAGGTTTTCAACCGCCCCATTAATCTCCATAACAACAGGTAAATCTTTCTCTATCCAATGTTTACCGACGGATGGCAGAGGATTGCCAGAAGCTTTAGAATCAAGTCTAGGTACATATGATGTATCGTTAGGTGAGACTGTAGCTCGGCTATTGGTGTCGTCTAAATAAGAGTCCACTTCCAAAGCATATTCAACAAACCACTCTAACTTGACGGTAGTCGACTGAGTCAAATCAAAGTTATAAACCGTTGCATTACTATCCTCAACAACACTGTTAACTGAGAAGTTGATGAATGAATACCGGGTATCCGCATAATTAAAAATCAGTTTATCTCCAATCTCCCCGTTGATATCTGAAGTCTCTGCCCCTTCCACTAAGCCCTTATCCCCATCATCCTCGCCATTATATGAATAGACGGTGCGCGGCGAACGAATAGTGATGTTAGAGTCAACAATGAGTGACAAAGTCTCATCAGCACTTTCCAATTGGCTACCATTTATGGTGACAATATTTTTGGCATAATCTGTCACTAAAGAAAAATCAACAACCTGCGTAAACTCACCGTCAGGCTCGAATACAGCTGTGAAACCTTGCCATTTACTGATCTCGAACGGCAATGTTTTGGCTGTGCTTGCATCAGCGCCCTCTTGCATTGTGATTCCATTGATGCCTTTGAAACTACCTGACCACCAAAGTCGTGAATTCACAGCATCCCAATTTAGTCGTAAATGAGAACCTAACTCAGGAAATGGTGCCTGTACCGGAGTCTTGACCCATTCGTATTCAAAATTTGAATTCAATTTAGCCACATAAGCAGAATCACCAGTCGTCGCCACACTGGAAAATTCATCTGAGCTCCCGTCTTCGTAGAACTTTGTTGTGCCAGCTCCAACAAAACCAGTCAGGAAAATATTATCCAGAGCATCCGCCGAAACGTTGAACTTTTTGAAATTACTCGCGGTAACGGGAGTCAGGTTAGAATAACTTGGGTTAGTAACCTTGAGGATCTTACTACTCTCCAAAGATGTATCAAATCTCTCAACAAATAGCTCGGTATCACTTACATCACTACCTGTGACGTAGACCCAACCATTATTAAAATGTACATCAAAGGCGTAATCAATGTTGCTAGGTTGCTCTAGAGTATATTGTGTAAAATCAGATTTTGTTTTTACGATATATGGTCGGTTAGAGCTCACCGAACCTGAAACATTAGGCCTATAGCCACCCCAATTACTGTTAGCATTTGATCCAGTATTACCTACCAGATAGAGATTGCCCTGATCATCACTTGCTATTGAGCGAACTGATTGATTTTGCCAGCCAAGGTGATCGTACACAAGGTACTCCTGAAATGATGCACCTTCATTGGTATACACCATTACGTATGGTGGAATATTGCCGACTTGAAAGGCTATAAATAGTTTATCAGTTGCTTCAGCATAGGTCACATCGACAACACCATTGTAGAGACCTCGGTTTATCGCTAGCGACTGAGCACCTGTGCCGTAATCGATCGTGTACTTTACTAACCTTGAAGAAGAAACCACATAGATGTCACAGCCCGTTGGCTGATTAACGACGTCAAATGCGATAGGTGTAATCCCGCCGAGGTCAATATCTTCATCCGACACTGTGTTACCCGATGAATCATATTTAACAATGATCGCTCTGCCATCGCGGACACCTAAGACATAGTTATTACCATACCCATCATCATCAATATCCACTGTCTGGAAGCCAGCTGGAATTGTCTTGAGGAAAATCTCTGGCTGATCTAGCTGAGCTATTGCAGCTGAGCTAAGAACGAGCAATATGAGGGCGATATTCTTGAATAATTTATTCATGAGAAGTTTGGTTAAAATAAAAAAACAGGCTTAATAGTTCAGGCTATCAACAAAGGAAATTCGATTGAGAATAAATGAGCCTGCCGTCTTCAATCCAACATCCTGGTTAGGACCAAGTAACTTATGTAAGCCGAAAATCTCTTCTTCGTAGGTTCCGGTAATCACACTCACACCATAACCAGCTGAACTAAATGTGGATTCATCCGAGCTAGCTACCGTAAGAGTTAGAGCGCGCTGAATATCGTACCCTTCAGTATGATCAGGGTGACGACGATGCATGAAGGGGTTCGTTGGAGCTAACGCGGGCAAATGAATGGTGCCACTCAGCACACTACTTGGCAGCAAGTCGCCATCTAATGAAATCGTATCCTGAGGTAATGCTGCAGCTGTATTGCGGATATCTAGCAGTGCTTTTTTTACCGCAAGATTAGTCAGGTAGCTAAGATCGTCTTGATCAGTAACTCCAGCATTGTATTGGAAATGAGCCTCAGATGCGGCTTCTTGCGCTGCTGTATTGGCGGCCGCAGAATACTCAGATGCGGTCACAAAACCTGTATAGTCAGATGATGGTGCCGCCGCAAATACAGGAGCAAATTCTACTAACTCAGCAGCGCTAACAATAGCATCATCAACAACTTCTTTAAGCAGAATAATTTCCTGTGAGATGATCACCTGAGCGGCAGATGTGTTCGCTGCAGCATCCACTAATAAATCTAGCGCATCACCACTCCGTCCATCACCCCATAGAGACTCACTCAGCAAAGTAGTTGCCTCTGTGTAAGCTGGTGCAATGGCATCAGCAGCAATCAGACTAGCTCTAACCTCACTAGCAATTTGAGCCTCATCACCGCCGCGAGCATGCGCAATCAAAGCTGCCTCAACCGCCAGATCAGAAAGTTCAGCTTGCACAGTAGCAAATGTATCACCAGCTATGAAGCGGTTATAGGCTTCGGTAACATCAGCCGCATTATGTCTAGCATCTTCAGCCGCATTGCGTGCGAGCTCTTGTTTAGTCGCTAGATCTGCACCGTCTGGAGCATCATCAACTGCAGCCGCTGCAGATTTAACCAGCTGGACGATAGCCTCAACAGGACGCGGGTCACCGTAGAATGATGATGCATCACGCAAGTTCCTAGCTGTAGCTACCACAGCAGCAAAATTTCCACCTAATGGATCAGCTGGAAAAAAGTTAGTCACCGTTTCATCAGCTGGGATATCAGCTGAAGTTTTTGTCGCAGTATGGATCAGACGTGCTACTTCGTCAGCAATCTGTTGTGCTTCCGTGAGGCTGAAATAATGATCCGTTATGAAAGATGAAGCGCCGGTACCTCTATCAAGATAAGCCTTGTCTACATCGGCCTCACCAACCACATCATCAACCGCGTTCTGGGTGTCAGTTCCAATTGCGCTTAATGTTTTGCCAGCGATAGCTCCAGCTACAGCGGCATCAGTAGAAGCATCGATCAGTTCTTCAACCGCCAGAACTGCCTTCTGGTCACTAAAGTCATAGAAAGCTGAGGCAATGCGTTTCCCTATGCCAGTATGTGAGGCGTAAAGATTAGGATCTGTTAGCAATAATGATCCGTTCACGCCATCAACTACGGCCACACTTTTGAGCAAGCTTACCTGGCCAGCACCATTAACGTGTAGAATCAGACGGAGATAGGCATTATCTGAAGTAGCAGTGGTAAACTCAGGGTCACTAAATTCATAAGTATTAGAGTCCCCCACGGCACCGGTTGCCTCATTTACAGCATTTAAAGTAACCTCTCCAACCCACAAACCTTGCGAAGGGTGACCTGCTGATAGAACGGAGCTACTTCCCGCTAGGATAGCGGTAGATAGAGTTAGTTTTTGTAAACGTTTGATCATCTTTTAGGCAATTGATGTGTCCAATGCAGACAGTAGTTAGCTAGTTAGGGGTGGATGGTGATGACTTAATTTTTGCGAATCACTCGGTGACCAGATCACTGCGTAGAGAAACCATGGGGATATCTATCCGCTGGCCAGCAGTTGAAGTGATAGACAAAGTTGCACTTGTCACAGCCGAAGAAATAAGTTCCTGATCAACCTGTAAGTTTAGCTTAAACGAAGCGCCGGGCTCAACGGGCCCAATCGATAAGTCATCATTTAGTGGCTGAGCCACTACCTCAATAGGTTGATCGACGCTGCCGAGGCTGCGCACGAGATAAGAAACGGGAAGTTGGCCTGACTCACCATGAACCAATGAAAGAGTAAGCGACTGAGGGAAAGAAGATACATTTTTCAAAACCAGCTCTTTGGAGCTAACATTCTGATTATAAACCATGCCGCCACGACTACTATCATTGAAGTCGACCTTAATTGGCCCAGTGAAATCAGACGCGCCATCGCTGTAAACCCAGTACGCGGTATTAGGTTCAATCATCTCCGCACTAGGCTGGGTAACTAATACCCAGTTCCCCTGCTTGAGAGTATATATCTTCAACTCAGACTGGGCTAACGCACTATCAAAAAACTGAGTCATGGTTGGCTTCCCTGCGGAATCAATAGGAAAACCTACAAAGTTGAATGCATTGGGATGCCACTGGGCATTTCCAAAAAATGCAGCGCCCTTGATATTCAAATCGTAAGCTTCGTTAGAGAAGACCAAATAACAATGATGCGCTTGCAGCACACTCAGATTGGAAAATACCGCATCTTCCCTGCTAGGAGCATACCAAACATTCCAATGTTTTCTATCTGGCAGTATCTCGTCAGGGCTATCAATAAACTCCATCGCAGTAACCGGACGACTATACGCCGATACAATTTCGATAGGTGTTCCAGCGAAAACCTCGTTGAGTTGATTGTTGATTGGCTCAAGCTCCAGATAGATCGCATTCCATCCTTTTTTCAGCGCGATCTCTTGTGTGGTGAACGGGCCGTTACCTTCAGGTGAATCACCAGTTTGACCATTCGCCGACTGAATATAACATGACAGACCTACAAATAGGGAAATCATGGGGGCACAAAACTTCTTTGTAAGACTATCTTCGGGTAGGAAGGTCATGGTTGTGAGTTTGTTAATGGTGGGATACGTTACGGGATTTGCTGAAGCCATTATGATTTGTTTCGCTATGACACCTGTGATGGATCAGCATCTCTAATGAATTACTAACCTAGCAAATAGATATAAAATCTAAAATGAGTGTATAACCAAACTTAACGGTTCGCCCCACAACTAAACAAGTGCTTGGTTTAGTCAAGATTCAATAGCTAGTTAATCAACGCATAGATTGCTCAATCACAATAGATAGATATCGCAAACCCCACCAAACAAAGGGAAAGATAGGCTCTCTGCCAAGCAAACCTATCACACACAAAAAAAGTCTGCACACTGTGCAGACTTAAATAACGATACTTAAATAAAGACCACTAACGGCAGCTATCAGCAGCTAGTCACCAGCCAGCAATTCACGCACAGCTGGCTCTAATCGAGTCATGCCCCATTGTTTGCCGATGGCGATGGCTTCGTCGCTAGATTTGCCTTCTACCTTACCAGCGTGCATGGCCATCAACGCGCCGATGCGATTGCCGCTAGCGCAGTGAGCAAAACTTATTTCCCCTTTATGCTTTTCTAGGGCAGCTACAAACTTCTTGGCATTCTCTACGCTAATGTCTTCTTTCCCAGCTACTGGAATACTAACATAATCTATACCTAGCACTTCGGCATGAGTAAGTTCATCCCACTCCATTTCACCAGCTGGCCGCAGGTTGATGATTTGTTTGACGCCAAGTTTAGCTAATTGGTCAAGTTGATCGCTGGTCGGTTGGCCACCCGAATAGACATTCTCAGCTGGATGAACTAACATCTTAATGCCTAGATTCATGATGGCGTCACGCTCGGCGGCGGCCTGTGAATCGTCAGGCGCCACTACGTCTGCTGCCTCATTTGTCTGATCTGAACAAGAGACACTGAATAACAAAGTCGCCGAAAATAAATAACAAGCAAATGGGCATTTCATGTCTATCACATTAGACCAAAACACCCACCAGCTGCCAGCGCAAAAGTCGACTATCTCTAATCTACCAAGAGATTAGGATTTACCACCTTCAGCTTGTTTTCTGGCTTCTTCGACGCGCTTGGCGAAGTCGAGGATCAGCTCACGAGTGAGTTCATACTTGGTGCCACAGCGTGGGCAATTCACTGCGAGTTGGTCGTCATTTTGGAACAACTCGTCGAGTTTATCTTTGTAGCCGAGTAAGCCCGGCATAATGCGCTCGATACTGCAGCCACATTCGAATTTGTATTTACGAGTTTCTAGCACCTTGGTCTCCTCTACTTGGAGAAGCTGAGCTACTTTTTCCTCGTCTAACTCGTTGAGCCATTCTTCATCAAAGTCTGGCTGAGCAGCGATGAGCACGTACTCTTCGTTAGGCATTTTGAAACATCTAGCTGGACGCTGATCACTCTGCTCGTAGTAGGCTTCCACCCAGCGACACGGATCGAGCTCAGGCACCTCAACGGTACTGAGCTGCGGGTCACCACCTTTGTCGCGGTCGATGACTTGCGCGTAGAGCAAGTTGCGATCTGGCTCGCGCACATCCTTAGTGAACACCTTGCCAACGATATTTTCGTTTACGCTGCTACCTGTGGCAAAAAAGTTCACCCGCGGCGCACGTAGGTTTACCGTCCACGCGTGAGTCTCAGCCCACGGGCGAGATGTCAGGTGCAAGGTAAGCACTGCCAGCAGATCCTTTAGAGCGGTATCGAGGTTCTCTTTATGCTCTTCTTTGAGGTCGAGGAGGTGCAGGTAATAATCAGTGAAAATTGGCGTGAACTGGCCTTTTAGCATGAGGCAGTTGCGGTGACGCACAAAGATGGACTCCACCTTAGTATATTCGGCGACTGGCTCTTGCTGCAATTGATCGTTGCTCATGGCGATGAACTTGTGCGTGATTTAGCAATTTTCAATCACGAATTTTGCTGAAATGTGACGATTTCTGCCTCTGCCTGAGATCTAGCCCAAGCATCCGCTTCTATCAATACGTCTAATGAATCAGCTGGCTGGACAACATGAGCGTCCATCACCTTGATCACTGTGCCCCAAATTTCCGTATAGCCGATGCGACCGTCACAGAAGGCATCAACGGCAATCTCATTGGCTGCATTGTACACAGCTGGCAGTGTGCCACCTTCGTTGCCAGCTCGGCGAGCTAGATTCAGTGCAGGGAAATCATCATATCGAGGCTGCTCAAACTCCAACTTTGCCAGTTCGGCAAAATTGAGCGGCTTGAGTCCACCAGCTACGCGAGCTGGCCAGGTGATCGCATATTGAATAGGGAAACACATATCCGTGGTGCTCAGCTGAGCCAGCACGCTATTGTCCACAAATTCCACCATCGAATGGATGATGCTCTGCGGGTGAACAATCACGTCAATGCGATCCATTTCTATGCCAAATAACCAGCGCGCCTCAATCATCTCCAACCCCTTATTAAATAGAGTGGATGAATCGATAGTGATTTTGCGGCCCATTTCCCATGTTGGATGCTTCAGCGCTTGCGCCAGAGTCACCTCTTTGAGTTTCTCAGCTGGAAGATTTCTAAATGGTCCACCAGATGCCGTGAGGATGAGACGAGAAACTTCCTCAGGACCACCGCGGTGACCGTCTAGGCATTGGAAAATAGCATTATGCTCGCTGTCCACAGGCAGCACATTCACACCGGCATCACTAGCAGCCTTCATGACAATCTCGCCAGCCATCACAAGGATTTCCTTGCTCGCTACAGCTAGATCTTTCCCAGCTTCAATAGCCGCCAGAGCGGGATGCAAACCAGCTGTGCCGACAATAGCGACCAGCACCATATCGGCTTCAGCCAGACGCGAAAGGGTCAACAATCCTTCAGGACCAGAATAAACGGCTACATCGTCAGCTACCAGCGAGCGCAGCTCCGCTTCCTTACTTTGATCGTAAATAGCTACGTGTTTGACACCAGTCTCAGCCACCTGCTCGGCTAGCTTGGCCACACTCGAGTGCGCGGCCAGTGCCACCAGCTCCATTTCCTCAGGCACTCCTTGCGCCACCTTCAACGTACTCGTTCCAATGGATCCGGTCGAGCCGAGTAAAACCACTTTTTTTATAGCCATATAATCAGAAAATACAGTGCTGGGGCGGTGAAACAAATACTGTCAATTAAGTCAAGCACACCGCCAATGCCCGGCAGCGTATGACCTGAATCTTTAATCTCCAAAGCACGCTTCACTACGGATTCGGCCAAATCCCCAACCACAGCCAAGAAGGCCAAAACAAATACAAAACCAATCACCTGTGGCCAGCCACCAAGTACCTCCAGCTGCTCAGGGAAAAAGTAAAACAACCCGCAGCCAGCCAGCTGGGCAAAAAATACACCACCAGCGATGCCTTCCCAGGTCTTCGCTGGGCTGATATGTGGAATCATCTTATTTTTCCCAATCAATGAGCCCGTTACATAGGCACCCATATCGGTGAACTTAGTCACAGCCACCAGCCATAAAATTAATACCGCTCCGGGAACCATGCTTTCCCCCTCAGGCAAAAACAGCAGACGCAAAACAAAACTGAACATCACGGGGATGTAGATGAAACCTAGCAAAGTCAACGCTACCTCATTCAGCGTTTTGTGTTTTTCTACACTCTGGCGCAGCTGCCATAAAAATGATGCCATCGCTACAAAACACACCGCAATAGCATCCAGCTGACCGACCCGATCAAGAGCGGCTCCGCCAGAATTCACCAACAAGTAAGAAATAGCACCTAGATAAATCAGCGCCGAGACCATGCCAATTTTAGGCTGCGCGCTCAACCCTCCGTCGCGCACCATGGTGTAATATTCCTTCAAAGCTAACATCGACAAAGCGACGACCATGACCGCAAAGGCCACCGGCTGGTCACTCAAGAAAACTGCAGTGACAATCGCCCAGAGAATCACGGTGCTCAATAGACGATCGGCGAAGACCCTCGCTTTGCTTTTTTCTTTTCCCTTAGTCATAAACTGAAATCTGCACTATCCAAACCCGCTACCCCCCAACTTGGCAATGACATTTCTTCTCATTTCTAGCCGATAGAAAATTATCCCCATAGCAAATTGCTCAGCCCAACAACAAAACACCCGTCTAGTTACATTTAGTAAACATCCTAAGCACTCATTTTTAACTACAAACCGAAGCCGCTAGTAAACAATCATTCGAAAAATATCTAAATTTGTGCAACTCTACTAGCTGCAGCGGGTTTCCTCATTTGAATACATGGTAACCAATGATGCAGGGAAGCAGCCTATTGCCAGCTTAGCCACGAACTAATCATTATCGTTTTAGCTGCACCCATCAGCCACTCATTGGTTTTTTATAAAAATTATACAACTAACGAGAACCATACCTGCATATGAAAACAAATATCAAAACAATCGTAGCTTCACTTGCTGTAGCCTCACTCTCATGCGCAATGCTCAGCGCACAAGACGATAAACCAAAGCGCCCAGGCGCTGGTGGCAAAGGAGGCCCTAAAGGCCCACCACCTCACCTCATTGCCAAATACGACAAAGACGGTGACGGCAAACTCAACGACGAAGAAAAAGCTGCTATGAGAGCAGACATGGAAGCTCGTCGCGCTGAGATGCTCGAGAAATACGACACCAACAAAGACGGCAAACTTGACGAAGAAGAGCGCAAAGCAATGCGTGCAGATGTCGAAGCTCAAATGCTTGCGAAATTCGACGCCGATGGCGATGGCAAACTCAGCGAAGAAGAACGCAAAGAAGCCAGAGCATGGATGCAAGAAAACTACCCAATGATGGGCAGAGGCAAAAAAGGCCCTCGCGGTGGTAAGGGTGGCAAAGGCGGTAAAGGTCAAAGACCATCAGCTGACGAATAACAGCTAGCTGCACTCCGATTACACAATCAACATTCCCCAAGCCGAAGCAAATTATTTGCTTCGGCTTTTTTTGCGCCACCAGCTGACGAGCTAGCTGGCGCAAATGTTTAAGCACATTGAAAATCATATGGTTGTATAACAAAAACGCCAGCAATCGCACCAATCTCCCTTGCGCAGCAGCCGATCTATGCAAACTTAACTCGATTAAGTACATAATCCAAGATCATGAAATTCACATCCACAATCCTACTTTGCGCAGCCTTCGTTCTCTCCAGCTCATTTGCAGTAAATGCACAGGGAAACAACGCGAACAAAGGCAACAATAAACAAGCAATCCCTGTTGGGCTCTTGACCAAATACGACAAATCCGGTGACGGCGTGCTGAGTAGCGATGAACGTACAGCTCTGCGCAGAGCGCTCAACCAAGAGTACCAAGCGCTCATCAAAGAATTTGATAAATCTGGCTCTGGTGACCTCGATGCCGATGAATTTAAAGCCATGAAACAATCTCACCGCAAGATGATGGTCGAAAAGTTCGACGAAGACGGCAATGGTAAACTCGAAGGCAAAGAGCAGCGCAAAGCTCGCGCTTGGACCAGAGACAACATGCCTGAGCGTGCATTCATTATGGCGATGAACTTTGAGCGCTTCAAAAATGGCCCAAAAGTACCACAAGGCTAAGCCAAACTAACCCATTCTCATGCGTGCACTAAAATTTTAGTGTGCGCATTTTTTTGCGTGCGTTAGCAAGCTGCCACATTGTATACAGCCTTATGGTTATCAAATTTTCACCGCTCTACATGCAAAGAGTCTGGGGCGGACGCGAGCTAGAAAAAGTCTATCAACGTGAGCTCCCCGACAAATCCTCACCCTACGGTGAATCATGGGAAATTTGTGATCGTGAAGATGAGCAGACAGTGGTGGCCAAGGGACCTCTAGCTGGAAAATCACTGCACGATCTGTGGACAAATTCACGAGAAGAAATCTTTGGCTCTGGATTTGACCAAATCGATAGGTTCCCGCTGCTGATTAAAATCCTCGATGCTAGAGACGATCTATCCATCCAAGTTCACCCACCCTGTGCGGTGGCCGATCAACTAGGCGGCGAACCAAAAACTGAAATGTGGTACATCGCCGCAGCCAGCCCAGAAGCCAAACTCTACGTCGGCCTGAAAAAAAATATCAGCAAAGCAGATTTTCAGGCGGCTATTAACAATGGCACCGTAGATCAAGCCGTTCACGCCATCACCCCAAAACAAGGTGACTCAATTTTCATCCCATCAGGACGCTTACACGCCATTGGCGCAGGTCTGTTAATTTTTGAAATCCAACAGAACTCCGATACCACCTACCGAGTTTTTGATTGGAACCGTGTCGGCTTAGACGGCGCACCTAGAGAACTTCATGTCGAACAATCAATGGCCTGCATCGACTTCGAAGACATCGAGCCAAGCATGGATGAAGCGCAGGGAAATACCATTGCCTCATGCGAACATTTTGTGGTCGATCAATACGAACTGGAAAAATCCGCTGAAATTGGCAATCCAACATCAGATAGATTTTCCATCATCGCCGTAGTCACGGGCCAGCTGAAAGACGCCGACGGCAATACCTATCAGCCGGGAGATTTTGCTCTCATCAGCAAAGGCGAAAGCAATCTAACCGCTACAGAAAAATCTACTATCATTCAAAGCTACATCCCTAGCTAGCCGACCCTAATCGGCTAGCAACTCAAACTCAGCTTGTAATGTATCTCGCGAGTTAGCTCCCACAAATACATCAAACCACCCCGGCTCCACGCCCCAGCTCATATCGCGGCGCAGAAAAGCCAAATCTTCCTCAGTTAGAGTAAACTTCACCTCTAGCTGCTCACCTTGTTTCACCTGCACTTTTTTGAATCCCTTCAACTGCTTTACTGGACGTGTCACGCTTGCCACTCGATCGCGAATATATAGCTGAACAACTTCTTCGCCGTCATATTCACCAGAATTCATTACTTGCACTGAGACACCTACACTCCCACCCGGCTTCATCTGCTTACCATCCAGCTTCATGTTAGCTAGCTCGAAGGTAGTATAGCTTAGACCAAAACCAAAGGGAAACAGTGGAGAGTTACTAACATCTAAATATTTTGATGAATATTTGGCATGTGTTTTTCCCTCGATAAACGGTCGCCCAGTATTCTTTTGATCGTAAAAAATGGGCACCTGCCCGAGATTGCGAGGAAAGCTCATCGGCAATTTCCCTGACGGGTTAGAATCACCAAACAAAGTATCTACCACTGCCTTTGCCCCCATCGATCCAGGGTGCCAGGCCTCCAAAACCGCATCTACCTGCGCCACTTCTTGCGCAATCGTTAGCGGACGTCCATTCAGCAAAACCAAAACCACTGGACGCCCAGTGGCGGCAATTGCATTAACCAAAGCTTTCTGGCTCCCCGGCAAATCTAGATTACTCCGGCTAGCTGCCTCGCCGCTCATCCACGACGGTTCACCAAGTGCAAGCACCACCACATCACACCGCTGCACCATCCTAACTGCTTCAGCAATCCCAGCTAGAGAATCACTCTCAGCCGAACAGCCAGATGCATAAACATAAGCACCCTCACCTAAGCGCTGATCAAAGGCATCTTTAATACTCGCTGTATGCTCCGCCTGACCACGAGCTTTCCAGGTTCCTAGCAAATCTAACTTCGCATCAGCCAGTGGCCCCACTAACGCAATATTCAACGACTCATTCAGCGGCAGTCGATTGGCATCATTTTTAAGCAAAACCATTGATTTCAAAGCCATTTGATAACTAGCTTCTAAATGCTCAGGCTTACGCAAAGTCGCCTTCTCTCTAGCTTCATCAAGGTATCGATACGGGTCATCAAATAAACCTAACTCAAATTTCAACTGCAGAACCCGTCGCACGGAATCATCAATCAACTCCTCACTCACAGCGCCTTCTTTTATTAAGTCTGGCAAATAATTAATAAAACTCGCTCCGACCATATCAAGATCGACTCCAGCCTCGATGGCCATTTGTGCAGCTTGTTTATCATTGTGCGCAGCGCCATGTGCAACCATCTCATTGATAGAGGTGTAATCAGTAACTACCACGCCATCAAACCCCCACTCGTTTCGCAAGATTTTTTCTAGCAACATGCTGGAACCAGTAGCTGGAACACCATCGACCTCATTAAATGAAGTCATGATACTTTTCGCCCCAGCATCAATCGCCGCCTTAAATGGAGGCAGGTAGGTCTCACGCAAAACCCTCTCTGACACATCAACTGTGTGGTAATCGCGCCCGCCTTGCGCCGCGCCGTAAGCAGCAAAATGTTTCACACAAGCTGCTACCGTATTATTTCCAGCTAGATCGCCCCCTTGAAATCCCCTCACTTTTGCTTTTGCCACCTGGCTAGTTAGATAGACATCCTCACCTGATCCTTCAGCTACTCGCCCCCATCGCGGGTCTCTCGAAACATCTACCATGGGCGCGTAAACCCAGTTAATCCCGCTCGCAGCGGCTTCCTCAGCTGCGACTCGCGACGATTGTTCTATCAAATCAAGATCCCAGCTGGATGTTTCCGCTAGAGGGATTGGAAAAATCGTCTCATACCCGTGAATCACATCATAACCAAACATCAGTGGAATACCTAGCCGTGTCTCCTCAATCGCGAGTTTTTGTAATGGCTTAGCAAACCGAACAGCTGGAACGGTTAGCAAACTGCCGCATTCACCATTGCGAACTTCATCGACATAGCCATCTCCCTCAAGCGGCCCCGTATTCCCCCACTTGCTAGAATATAATGTCAGCTGACCTAACTTTTCAGCCAGAGTCATCTTTTCTATCAAGGCATCAATCTTAGCCTCATGATTAACAGCATCATTTCCAAGCGCGGCTATGGGCAGCAGAACGCATCCAAAATACAAAGATATACCTAGACCAGACAACTTACGCATCTGGCTATTAGACACATCAGTACTTATTCGACCACAAAAAACCGTGAATCGACACCTTTAGCCATGGCAAAACAACGAATCTACGTCGCTAAAACTGATTATTTCACAGCTAAGCTCTCACGAAAACCTGACGGCGAAACATGGTGCTTTTTCTTAAACTGAGCTGAAAAGTAATCTTGTGAATCATAACCAAGGCTGTGGCTGATCTCTTTAACACTGAGTTCAGTTTGCTCAAGCAAGGTACGTGCTTTTTCCATTTTAAGATCTAGCAAGTACTGGTTAGGGCTCGTACCTGTCATCAGTTTAAACTTCTTTCTAAACCAAGAATAGCCCACGCCTAACACGTCTTCAGCAAACGACTTCATCTGAATATTTTTATTCAGATCAGCCTGAAGGTTATCCTTGGCGCGTTGCACGATAATCGCGGCGAAGTCGCCTTGATTCAGCTCAGAATCTTCCAGACGCTTAACGATCTGGTGAATGCATGATTGCACCTTCATCGCCAAGCTAGCAAATTCACTTTGAGGAATGTTAATGCTCAAACCTGTCACCCATACGGCATATAGGCTCTGAGTTTTAGGATGGCGAAATGCACATGAAACACAATTTACCCCGATCAGGTTTTCACCTAGATCGACAGAAAATCCGCGCTTGATATCACCAGCGATCTCTTGCGCCAAACCTGGAGTTTCCACTATCGTGGTATCTGTATACCTCTCCAGCTTCATCACCGCAAATTGCTGCTCTAGCTCACTATGAGTCATCTTTGAGAGCATCGCTTTGCCAGGTGCTGAAGCGTGCAAAGGAATCACACACCCAACCTCGAGGGTGAAGTTGAACACTTGTGTCCCCTTAATCGAGTGGATTGTTTTTGCCTCCAAATCATCTGGTGAATATCTAGCCAAAGCCGTCGTTAGATGCGTCTCCGTAGAGAGATTGTTCAACAGGTCTACTGAGGCAGCCAAAACCTTCTGTGCATCACGTGAATTCATACTTATCATATAAATTACGTGATGCTCTGCGCCTTATTTCATCGAACCAGTGGTTTTTGACACCGCTGGTGATATTTCTCACAAATGTCAAAACAACCGCTTAAAAACAGATTCTACCAGTATTGGCACGATTCCACAGTTTTGATGATAAAAACAATTTAATCATCCCTATGCGTACAAAAGTTTGCTAATGACAACTTACTGATTGGCTTGAAGAAGAAACCACCCACGAGCCATCGCATCATCTATCAGCCCCCTGCTCACAGCACTAATAAATAGATCAAAAAACCAAGAGACCAACTAACTGACTGAGCCATTTATGAAATCACTCATCCTCACTGCAGCCACCATCATCAGTCCCATGCTCATTCAGCCAGCCACTGCTGAACAACGGCCCAATATCTTATTCATATCAGCCGACGATATGAACGACTGGCTCGGCTACACAGGGAAGAATCCAGACGTCATCACCCCTAACATCGACAAGCTAGCCAGCGAAGGCACTGTTTTCCTTCAGGCTCACTGCCAGAATCCAATTTGCGGGCCGTCGCGTGCCAGCATCATGACTAGCATGTATTCATCCACCATAGATGTGATGACCCAAGTCAGCGACGACGTCGTCGCCAAGAAGGCTAACAAAATGGGCTCAAGACTAATGCACGAGTATTTCCGCGACCACGGCTACAAAACCATGGCTGTGGGAAAAATCATGCACAAACACGTGCCAAAAGGTTCGGTGGATATGTCGGGCGGACGAGGCGACTGGGGTAGACTCCCCAACAAAAATGATAGCCTTAATTTCAAAAGCAGATTCACCATCACTGACTGGGGTGCCTATCCAGAAAGTGACGAGGGAATGAGTGACTACAAAGCTGCCAAATGGGCTATCGATAGATTACAAGAAGATCACGACAAACCATTCCTCCTCATGGTTGGATTTATCCGCCCGCACGTCCCATGGTTTGTGCCTAAAAAATGGTTCGATTTCTATCCTGATCCAGAAAAACTAACCTTACCTCCCTACTCACCTAACGAGCTCGACGACGTGCCTGAGATGTCGAAAAAAGTAAACCTCTACCACGGAATGCCGCAGACCGACTGGCTGATCAAAGAAAAGCAATGGCCTAACATGGTGCAAGCTTACCTTGCCTCCATTACATTTGCCGACCACTACGTCGGCGAAGTCTTAAACGCCCTAGAAAGCAGCAAATATAAAGACAATACCATTGTTATCTTTTGGTCAGACCACGGCTATCATCTTGGGGAAAAAGGTATCACTCAGAAACATAGTCTATGGGAACGTTCATCACACGTGCCGCTCATTATTAAAGCGCCTAATCATAAAGGCGGACAAAAGAACACTTCTCCTGTTGGACTGATAGACATGTATCCAACTTTGGTTGAGCTAGCTGGTCTACCAGCCAATGACAAACTCGAAGGCATCAGCTTGGCTCCACTGATGAAAAAGCCAGCTGAAAGTGTGCGCAAAGGAATCACAACCACTTATAGCGGCAATAACCACGCCGTCCAAACCGACCGCTATCGCTACATAAAATACCGAGATGGATCAGCTGAACTTTACGATCACAACAATGATTACAAGGAATGGGTCAATCTAGCCAATAACCCCGAGTATCAAAAAGTGGTAGAAGAACTCGACCAGCTTATTCCTGTCTACACAGGCGACGGGCATCACCAAAAACACTAACTTTCACAATCTCAAAAGCCAGCTAGCTCACCGCTAGCTGGTTTTTTTTGTATAGAATACACCTTATTCAGTTGGAGACTTCTCTTGCAAAAACATCTTTTTGAAATCCTCCAAAATGAAATACGAACAAGGTACAAGAATCAGCGTAATCGCCGTGGCAAATAGGATTCCAAAACTCAAGGATACCGCCATAGGGATTAGGAAACGAGCTTGCATATCAGTTTCCAACAGCATTGGAATCAGGCCAGCAAACGTCGTTAGTGACGTTAATAGCACAGGTCTGAAACGTCTAACGCCAGCATGCCTAATTGCGTCAACTATCGACTTTTCCTCATTTCGATGACGATTAACATATTCCACTAACACCAGTGAATCATTCACCACAACCCCAGCCAGCGCGACAATGCCGCACATAGACATGATACTCAAATCCAGCCCCATGATGATGTGACCAGCAACAGCGCCAACGATACCAAATGGAATCACACACATCACAATCATTGGCTGAATGTAGGATCGCAGCGGGATAGCCATCAGCACATAAATGCCTATCAGAGCTAGAATGAATTTCTGGCTCATCTCTGAAACGCTATCTCGTTG
Source organism: Persicirhabdus sediminis (assembly GCF_016595495.1). Lineage (GTDB taxonomy): Bacteria > Verrucomicrobiota > Verrucomicrobiia > Verrucomicrobiales > Akkermansiaceae > Persicirhabdus > Persicirhabdus sediminis. The sequence goes on along the minus strand of NZ_JAENIM010000039.1, from coordinate 253,256 downwards.
ATCCTTTTGCTCACCAAGATAATCCCAAGCTACGCCCGGATAGAGATCATCTAGCTGATCGAGCACCTCTTCTGTAAATAAGCCCATAATCTCGTTGGCATTAGCTACTGAACGATCGACGTCCGCACTGATCTTGATTGCTCGTTTGCGGTCAACTCGATGAATCGCAGCTGGACCACGCTCAGGTGAACCAATCGCCACCTCTTCTAATGGAATCTCTTCACCATTCACTGTACGCAACCTAACTTCGTCCAGATTTTCTAGCGATTTGCGCTCAGCTTCTGGGTAGCGAACCATCACTTTCACCTCGTCGCGCCCGCGCTGAATGCGCTGAACCTCGTCACCATAGAAAGCTTGGCGCAGTTGATTAGCCACATCGGATAGACGGAAACCTAAAGAACGACCCGTTGGTGTTAATTCCTCGTAGACGACCTCTTGTTTACCAACTCGGCTATCACTTGTTATATCTTTAACTCCAACGTAATCGTTGAGCTTGGCTAACATAAACTCCGAAGCTTCATTAAGCGTTTTCAAATCTCGCCCAGAAATTTCCACGTCAATAGCGTTGCCGCCAGAACCAGTCTCTTGCTTGAAGCTCAATTCGACAACACCAGGAATCCCCCCAATTTCATCACGCCACGCAACAATAAATTCGTCCGCGCTGATATCCCTATTTGCAGCTGGAACTAACTCAAGTGTGACCTCTCCATAATGACTGCCTAGAGGAATGCGCCCGGCGCCAAATCCAGCTAGAAACGGCTGGGTACCAGCACTCGCTAGACAGTGAACTAACACAGGGTTCCCCTCTCTATCGGTGAAACGATTTCCAACCTTAACTGCGGCTGCTTCCATCTTTTTCACAGCCTCTTCGGTATATTCAAAAGCAACACCATTAGGCAGCTCTAACTTTGCTGAAACAACATCACCTTCCACCTTTGGCATGAACTCAAATGGGACCCAGCCACCGCCAACCAAACCTGCTACTAACAAGAAGAGAGCAATGAAGCCACCCCAAACAAAATACCGAAACTGCAAGCAAAGGTGCAATACCGGTTTGTAAAAATGAGCTACCGCCCATTCAAGGCCATCAGCAATGCGATGCTGAACGCGAGTAATGAGTCCGTGTTTGCGATTAACATCACGCGGACGCAAAGTAGCTAGATGTGCCGGTAAAACAAACTTCGACTGCAGCAGTGAGAAAAATAAGGTAGGTATAACCACCAGTGGAATATTCGGCCAAATTTTCCCGCTCACCCCACTTAGCCCTAACATTGGAGTAAATGCCATCATCGTAGTTAGTACACCAAATGTCACTACCACACCGACCTCCTGCGTCCCCTTCCAGCTGGCAATCTGCGGGTGCTCACCAGACTGAATACGACTATAGACATTTTCGCCAACGACAATGGCATCATCAACCACGATCCCCAACACCAAGATAAAGGCAAACAAGGAGATCATATTGATAGAGACATCCATATGCGGCATCATCCAGATACCTCCAGCAAAAGAAACTGGAATCCCCAAAGCTACTAGAAACGCCAAGCTCGGGCGCAAGAACATGGCCAGCACCACAAAAACTAACACAAGACCAGTTCCGCCATTGCGACCTAGCAACTCGAGTCGCCCCTGTAAGTGTTTGCTAGCGTCATTCCAAAGCTCGACCGTCACACCTTCAGGTAAACTCTTTGGCGCCACATTTTTGGCATAATCCCTAATGGCATCAGCAACCACCAAAGTATCTTGGCCAGCCGTCCGGTAGACGTTAAGCACAATTGCATTTTTGCCATCAAATCTAGCTGATAGATCGACATTCTCAAATCCATCAATCACCTCAGCCACCTCATGCAAGCGTAGCTCTGAGCCGTCATCCTTGGTCGCCACGATGATGTCGCGGAATGCTTGCCCTTCGTATCGTTTGCCCCGCGCTCTAATGACAACCTCTCCCGCCGTCGTACGTATGGACCCGCTCGGCAAATCTAATGAAGATCGGCGAACGGCATCGGCCACTTGCTGAATCGTTAGTTGGTGACTGCGTAGAGTATCTTCTGAAACTTCAATAGATATTTCGTAAGGCCTAACTGCAGCTAACTCGACCTTAGTGATCTTTGGTTTTCCTTGCAACATGCGCAAGAATCTCTCTTTAATCCCTTTCGGGTCTGGCGCTTGGTAGTCCAACAGACCATCGCGAATTTCCTCGCCAAAGCGACGCAGCGTCTTCTCATCCACATCAGCAGAAACTGCTACACTCATGACCTGGATGTCTAGAGTAGCCTCCTCCAGCACAGGTTTCTCAGCATTATCTGGAAAATTATCAATCGCATCAACCTTACTTTTCAGGTCGGTCATGACGTCTCTAACTTCATAACCCAGATCCACTTCGACCGTCACAGCACCCAACGATTCTGTCGCCGTCGCGGTGATCCTTTTGACCCCATCGACATCTGCAATCGCATCTTCGATAGGTAGAATAATACCATCTTCTACTTCCGCTGGTGTGGCATTTGGAAATGGTACCTGTATCAATACCGCATCTAACTCCAGCTCGGGGAAGATCTCTTTACTCAGTTTAAACCAAGTAGTAAACCCAGCTAGACAGACAACCAACATCAAAAAATTGGCTGCTACGTGGTTTTTGCTAAACCAATGAATCGCTTTTTCCATGTCTATTGCGGGTTATCCTCTGCTGTCCTAATGAGCACTTTACTGCCGCGCACGGGAGAGTCCATCGGGCTGATAATGAGTTGAGCTCCAGCTGGCAATGGGTTCTCAATCAAAACTGACTCACGCATCACTCGGATTAATTTGACTGGCAAAATATCCAATACACCATCACCGTCTACAATGTAGACCACATCGCCATCGCGTACTGCCTGTCTCGGGATTTCCACAGCGCGCTCCATCATGCCTCCTCGCAGCTGAACCTGAAGGAACATGCCAACCGGGGGAAATCTAAACTCTCTATAGGCAGCCGTCGTATTTGCCTTGAGCTTAGCGACTAAGTGTAAAGTCATGGTGCTTGGATCCACTTTTCCTTCACCCCTAACGATAGTTCCAGGCCACTCAACGTGCCTTCCTGCGACCATCGAACTCGCTACAATTTCAGAACCTTCCACACTATCGCCGTCGAGGTCTAAAAATCCATATTGGCTCAATGTGATAGGCAGGCGAATCTCAAAATCATCTGACGAATGCAAATCCGCTAGACGAGCGCCTGGTGCGGCATAGGAACCCAAGTCGATATAAGTAGCGTCGATTCGGCAGTCGTATGGTGCCTTCAATTCAGTTCTTGATAGATTATTCTCAGCCAGCTGGACTAAGGCAGCAGCAGACTGTATGCCCGCTTCTGCTGCGGCCAGCTGGGGTTTTCTCAGTACTAGGTCTGAGGCCTCACGACCGCGACCTAACTTAGCCCAGTCGCGCACTGCCTGTTCAGCCCTAGCTTGCTCTTGTGCTAACAACAACTTACTCTGTGCTAAATTTGCCTGCGCATCAGCCAGCGCTGATTGATAGTCGCTGGGATCAATTTTCAAAAGCACATCACCTTTTGCAAAATATCCACCAGCCTCAAATCTATCGGCCACATAGGTAATTCTACCAGCTACTTCTGCAGCTGCCTGAGTGACTCGCTTTGGCTGAACTTTACCCTGAGTTTTGATCCAGATCTGTTTGGCCTGAGGCAAGACCTCTATCACCTCGACACTGGGCAGAACAACTTCATCTTCCTTTTTGCTAGCTACTGGTCCATTGGCGAACAGGTACAGCATTATCCCAGCTCCTATGGCCAGCACGATCAGCCCGAGTAATACACTCACCCATGTCCGCAGCTTGTGGGTTGACTCTACAATTTCTTCCTCACTCATTTGATATAAAATCCTCCCCCAAGGGCTAAATGCAAATCGACTCTGTTATTTAGGCGTAAGCGGCGAATCGAAACCACTTGCGTATTCAAGACAATCTTGCGGTTTTGTGCTAGAAACAAAGTTAACACATCACCATTGCCATCTCTAAAATCATCTTCAGCAGCTTGCGATGCCTCAGCGGCTAACTCAAATGCCTCGTTAATGTCGCGCTCACGCTGAGCGAGCCATTTCTCCATCGCTAAGGCTTGCTCAACCTCAGCAAATCCCTGCAAAACGGTACGGTGTAGCTGAGCAGCGGCCTCTCTATCAACAGATCTTCGGCTATTAATTTCGCCCAAGATACGGCCACCAGAAAAAAGGTACTGGGTCACCCCGATGCCTAACGACCACACGCCCATATCACTATTGATCACATTACCTAGCTCACTAGACGAAAACCCACTAGAGCCGGTCAGGCGAAAACTTGGATAGACAGCTAACTCAGCTTCTCTAACTCTAGCTCCAGCCGCTGCGTACTGTCGTTCCGCGCTGATGATATCTGGCCGCCGCAACAGTAGCTCAGACGGAAGTCCTGCTGGAACCTGTTTTGGCACTTTAGGTAACTTCACCTTCCCTTGCTCTTTGCCAGCTGGATAGCGACCAACAATCAACTCGAGCTGACGCTGCGCCATTTCCCTATCAGACTTCCTAGCAGATAACTCAGCTTTCGCTGTAGCTACATCTGTCTGTGATAAACGAAGCTGCGATGCCGACCCTCCCTCAGCCTGCATATCGCGCTCGAAGCGGTCCTGAATTGAGCTTTGTGTACTCTCATAGGTTTTCAATGCTTCCTCCGCTAGCTTCACCTGCTGGTTAGACTCAGCAAGAGCAAACCATGCTTTACAAACTTGAGCTGCTAGAGAAGACCTAGCAGCACGGTACTGCTGCTGAGAAGCTTGCGCATCGGCAATCGCTGCAGACTGCTCTTTGCGATAGCGTCCCCAGATGTCTGGCTCCCAACCAACATTTAGATCAACGCCATAACTTTCAGGACGCCCAAACCCCATACCACCTAGCTCTTGTTTGTTGCCGCTAGCACCGAGAGTCACCTCTGGACGTCCTCCAGCTCCAGCGACATTGGCTGCAATTTGAGCACGAACTAGGCGTTCAGCAGCGACGGTCATGTCAGGGTTTTTCGTTAGAGCTTCATTCACTAACTTACTCAGACTCGCATCGCCAAAGCTTTTCACCCAATCATGGTCGACTGGCGTATTAGCCTCTTTACGAGCTGACCAGATACTCGGAGCAAACTCTAGCTCAGAATCAATGCGAGCCTCGGGAGCCGTTGCTGAGCATGCTGCCAGAGAAATACCGATGCCAACACTCAACAAACATAATTGACCTCTACGCACGCTGTGCACCTCCTTCTAAGCCCTTACGACAAAATTCGATCATTTTCTGTAAAACTTCCTCATCTGTTGGGGTGCCTGAGCGCCCATGGCTAACTTGTTTGAGCACCGATCCATATACCAATGTGTGCGCCATCGCCCCGTAACTGAAATGCAGCCCCCAAATAATCGACTCCTCTGGCACATCTGGCAAAGCTAACTGAAGGGCCTGAGTAAACCTAGCAGCCGTTTCCTGAAATTGCGGCACAACTTCCTCAGGAAGCCCTTCGTGGAAATTGCTAATCATTCGCCCCATCAGCTTGGCGTATAGGTTCAAGCTGCACGACTCACCTGAAACTTGACTATAAAATGGACGAAAAAAGGCATCGAGCACGATATCCAAATCAAGTGGCCCATCAGCAAGCTGACTTTCAGCGAGATCGAGCAAGCGTATTCGCTCACTATTCACCAACTGAATGCAACGCGCTACTAGGCAATCAACTAACTTATCCTTACTGCCAAAATGGTAATTAACGGCGGCTACATTCACTCGCGCTTTGTTTGTAATATCGCGCAAAGAGACTGTCTCAAAACCTTTTTCAGCGACCAACTCAGCCAGAGCATCAAGGATTTGCCCCTTAGTTGACTGGCTCGGTGTATCGATCAGCTCACACATCTCAAGCAAGTGCTTAAATCCCCCTGACAGAGCATTCAAGCTGAAACTTCAAGCACGTGCTTTAAACCCACTAATGCTAGATAACAAGCCCATTAGATTGAACGAATAAGAGGTTGAATTTTCGTCTCAATCATTCATCTCTAGCACATGAACTCACCCACATTTCCAGCCGCGCTTATCCTTGCTGCTATCACTTTGAGCAGCTGCAACCAATACGACAGCGAGATCTCCCCTGTACCAGTGCAAGATAGCGAACCCTATTTCTCCCGCAGCCAGATGGAAAAACGCATCGAAGATCGCAACGATAGAATCAAACGTAACCGCGATGTCATTTTTGACCGTGATAGCCGATACGACGAGGAATTGCTAGAGCAGCAGCGCGCAGCTGAAGCCAAACAGGATGTTATCTACGTCCAGTAAACCATGTGCAAGCTAACCAACTCTCACACTATCAACACGTGTAACATAGTCCACCCAGCTATCTCCTAACCACACACAGCCAGCAAAATCAAAACTTAACAAAACACCTGATCAAAATCAGAACCAAGCAAAATCCATCCAATCACTTGCATATTTTATCATCTTAGAGTAAACGACTGACAACTTCTTAAACAAGAAACCAAACACATCATGTCTGTACTTGTAGGTAAAAAAGCACCAAATTTCTCCGCATCAGCGGTTGTCGAAGGCAACAAGATTGTAGAAAACTTCACACTCGAACAATTCCTCGGTGAGAAGTACGTTCTGCTCTTCTTCTACCCTAAAGATTTCACATTCGTTTGCCCAACTGAGCTGATCGCCTTCCAGAAAGCACTCGAAGAGTTTGAAAAGCGTGGCGTTCAAGTCATCGGCTGCTCAACTGATACAGAATTCTCTCACTGGGCTTGGTTACAAACACCACCAAACAAAGGTGGCATCGAAGGTATCACCTACCCAATCGTTGCTGATACTAACAAAACCATCTCATTCGACTACGACGTGCTCGCTGGTGAGTACGTTGAAGACTTCGAAGGGAATGTAACTGTTGAAGGCGAACTGATAGCTTACCGTGGCCTGTTCCTCATCGACAAAGAAGGCATCGTCCAACATCAACTGGTTAACAACCTTCCTATTGGCCGCTCTATCAGCGAAGCGATCCGTACAGTGGATGCTCTCCAGCACTTCGAGCAAAACGGCGAAGTTTGCCCAATGAACTGGCAAAAAGGTGAAGACGCCATGACTCCTTCTCACGATGGAGTTGCCGATTACCTCTCTAAGTAATCTAGCAATTCATTAATCATTTTTCATGCCGAGTGTCGTCAATGACGCTCGGCATTTTTAGTCTCTAGCTATAGATAGCCTGTCAATATCCAACGGGCTGCATACAGGACAAACAATATTAGTTTTCTCCTTCTATCTTCAAGTTGGTAAACCAAGTTGGCAGGCCGGCACCACGTCTATAGATAACTAAATGATAGACACCGTCAGCTGGCACGGCGCCTAGAGATTTGGTCATCGAACCAAATGACAATCCCGGAAAAGTAATCCGATGACAGCTAATGGCTCCCTTAGTCACGATGCCGCCACCATCGCCTGCGCTGTACTTCGGCACGGTTTTAAAGAGACCGCACAATATAACATCTTCCGGCTTGGCCGAGCGATAATCAAAGCTCACTTTTAAATCCATCCCTGCACGTAGCTTGACTGGCTTCGCCGCCAGTGCGTCATTTTTCAAACCTAGTGCGACAACTCGATCCGTTTTAACTGCTGCAGCCTCCCTAGTGAAAGATACAGCCGCCACAAAGATATTTTCATTAAGTCTATTATTGGTGTAGAATTTCCAACCATTGGGATTACCAATTTCACCCTGCAGACGAGCCGTTAGATTCACCTTTTCGTAGTCACCGTCATGGACATTTAACCACTCACCGCTATTAAAATCCTCCGTCAAAAAAACTGGCTGCTCACCTAACTTTATAAACCTAAAGTTATTTACATAGACGTGAGCACCAACACCAGCCGACACAATTGCCAATCTAAACTTTGATCGCGCAGGGAAACTTTCGCTAGTTTGATATTTGCCCCTTAGCTTTGACCACTCACCTTTTGTAAAGTCACTTCCTTCCATCCAGGTTTGCAAGGTAACCCACTCGCCTTTTCTCATCACTTGCAGCCATATTTGAGTATCGGCATCACCTCTATCCAAATAGACCCATGAAATAAATTCCATGCCGCGCTCCGAGCGAGTTGGCAGACCAGGTTTAATCATAAGAAACCCCTTTTGTTTAGCGGGCACCTCTAGACTAACTGACGCACCGCGTCTCCCTACTTTACTTGAAGTCTTATGCCACTTAAAATTCCCCCTCTCGTGAGCAATACTATCTGAACCATCATCAAAATTTTCAGATAATACGGTTTCATTCTTAGCTCCAGCATTACCAATTATCATCCACAATGCCGCGGTAAATATCCATCTTTTTAGCTGAACAAGATTAACTAACATAACTCTTAAGGGTGATCGAGGTGGTTTACCCAACCTCGAAGCGTCATACCCCTGTTTATACTTTGCACATTTGTATGCAAACAAGAAATATTACAACCAACCTATCAGACTGCAATCAACGATAGGTAAATGCATTAACTAACCTTAAGCAAACAGCTAGAACAAAACCAAAACTTATTATATCAGAATGGATTACACACAAATAAAAATACCAAAAAATACAACTAGCTACAACGGTTAAACAGATATTGAAATATCACATTTTCACTAACAGATAACATTTTCCAACAAGTTCACAGCCTCGTAGCGCGGCAATAATTAGCGCACGCCGCAAACTCCCCCAGCACTAGATTCAGGCGAGCATATCGATATATAGACAAAACTAGAGTGCCGTTCCGCTTGTTTTATTGCGTTCAACATTAACTACATAGCAAAGGAGGCAAACCATGAGCATACCATTACTTACTGATTTTTTCATGTGGACAACCATACTAGGCTTCTGGCTGCTCATGTTTTCCACAGCAGCATTTGTCATTGGCAAAAAGTCGATTTATCGAATCCACCGTAAATGGTTCGATATTTCACCCAGCAACTACGACATGTTGATATTTGCTTACTTGGCCATTTTTAAAGTATTGCTCATTATTTTTTCACTCATCCCCTACTTGACCTTACTCATCATTGGTTAGATTTCTGAGGAATGATAACATAAAGCACGGGATGCATTTCACATGCATGCCAGCTGGCTAGTCTGCTCATAGAGAAAAAACTACCTCCAGCCATAGCCTGTTGCTGGACATTGTAGTGGTTTGCCGACATGATTGTCGTGCACAAACACTATTGATATGTTCAGTAATCTAAAAATTAACCAATTCCTATCGCTTGCTATCGTACAAGCCACAGCTGTCTTTGGACTTTCAGCAGCACAGCCCAACATCGTCTTCATTCTATCAGACGACCACGCCTATCAAAGCATCGGCTCTTATGATTCGCCATTCAAAGATTTCAACCCGACTCCTGAAATTGATAACTTAGCCGAAGAAGGCACCCTTTTTACTAATTCATTTGTCACTAACTCAATCTGTGCGCCATCGCGAGCCGCCATCCTCACGGGAAAATACAGCCACATGAACGGCGTACGCGCGTGGGAAACATTCGATGGCAGCCAGACGACATTCCCGCAACTCCTGCAAGAAGCTGGATACCACACGGTACTTGTTGGAAAGTGGCACTTAAAAAGTGATCCAACAGGTTTTGACGAATGGCTCATCCTTCCGGGCCAAGGGGTTTACGAAGACCCAACATTTTATAACGATACCAACTATAAGAGGCCTAACGAGCTACAGACAAAAGGCTACTGTTCAGACGTCATTACCCGCATGGCAGAAGAACACATTAAGAACCGCCCAGCAGATAAACCGCTAGCTCTATTTGTGCATCACAAAGCAGCACACACGCCATTCCAGTGGGATCCACGCGATGCCGATTGGCTAGAAAATGATACCATCCCCGAGCCATCAACTCTAAGAGACACATGGGAGGGCCGACCTGGCATCGCTCAGGCTCACAACAAGGTGCCTAACATAGAACAACTCCATGCATTCCTGGCTCAAGGCTTAAAAGGTAAAGATCGCCGCGGCAAAGGTAATCCAGCTGATAGAAAACTCAGCCCGCAAGAACGCGCCACAGCTCGCTATCAATTTTACATCAAAGCCTATCTACGCTGCGCCAAGAGCATTGATCGCTCAGTTGGAGAAATAAACCAACTGCTCAAAGACGAAAAAATCGACGACAACACCGTACTCATTTACATGGCTGATCAGGGTTTCTACCTTGGCGAGCACGGCATGTCAGACAAACGCTGGGCCTACGAACAATCATTTCGCACGCCGCTAATCATCAAATTCCCGAAAGCCAAAAGCGGCCAGCGCGTGGACCAATTTGCTCTAAATATTGACCTTGCACCAACCTTGCTAGAACTAGCTGGCGTCGAGATTCCAGCTGATATACAAGGTTCTAGTCTAGTTCCATTGCTTAATGGTGAACAACCTAGCAGCTGGAGAGAACGCATTTACTATCGTTATTATGACGACAAAGGATACCGTATTCCCCAACACCAAGCTGTGCGTACAGATCGTTACAAGCTCATCTACTTTCCTAAAGAGCAGCGTTATGAACTTTTCGATCTTGAAAAAGATCCTACGGAAATGCACAACCTAGCTGAAAACCCTGAGTACTCCGCACTAATGGATAAGATGAAGGTTAATCTTAAAGAAGTGCGTGAAGAACTCAAAGAAGAGGATCAAGACGTCTACCCATCTACTCGCGAGACGGGCAAAAAGAATCAACACTAATTATAACGTATCCAGCTAGATCATGAAAGAACGAGTCGACCAACTCCTTGTTAGCCGAGGGCTATGCGAATCCAGAGAGATCGCAAAAAGATTGATTCTAGCTGGCGAAGTAATGACCGGCACCCAGGTTGTTAGCAAACCGAGCACCAAAGTCGACAGCGAGGCTGACCTCAAAGTGAAAGAAAAACCTAAGTTTGTTGGCCGTGGTGGCTTCAAAATTGAAGGCGCGCTAGAAAAATTCGAAATTGATCCAGCTGGTCTAGTTTGCCTTGATGTTGGAGCCTCCACTGGTGGCTTTACCGACTGTCTGCTACAGCGTGGCGCCACGCGCGTTCACGCAGTGGACGTTGGCACCAACCAGCTAGCATGGAAACTTCGCAGCGACCCGCGAGTCGTAGTGAAAGAAAAATTCAACGCTAGGCACATGACGGTTGAGGATCTCGGCGAGTTGGTCGACCTCGCGGTCACTGACGTTTCATTTATTTCACTAACAAAGATCCTGCCTCCAATGTTTGCTTGTCTAGCTGAAGGTGGTCAAATTGTCTGCCTCATCAAACCACAATTTGAGCTGAGTCGAGACGAGATTGGCAAAGGGGGCATTGTGCGCGACAGTAAGTTACACCAAAAAGCGGTGGATAAGATCGAGAAATTTGTTACTGAAGATCTTGGCCGCACTTGGATCAAAGTCATCCCATCGCCGATAACTGGCACAGATGGCAACGTCGAATTTCTAGCCTGGTTACGCTAGCAGAATTTAGTAAATAACTGTTTTCATCCAGCTAATACCAACTATCATCCACGTACTGTGAAATTCGGGATCATCGCCAATACCAATAAAGACAGTTCGCCCGCCACCCTAGCCAGCCTCTGTAAGTTGTTAAAAGATAGAGGCCACGAGTGGGTGCTAGAAACCGATACATCATGCCTCATTGAGAACGGCCCCGGCATCCCTGCGGCGCAACTCAAAGACCACTGCGACATCATCGCGGTGCTCGGCGGCGACGGCACCATGCTCAATGCGAGTTACCGTATTGGCGCCTGCACCAAACCCATCGCCGGAATCAATACTGGCCACCTCGGATTCCTAACTAGCTGCAGCGAACACGAACTGGAGCGACTTATTTCCGCGATAGAAAACGACAAATTCACCGTCAGCCCTCATACTTTGCTCACCGCTACTATCGAGTCAACCGACGGTAGCCAGAGGCAGTTCACCGCGCTTAACGAGGTGACACTAACAAGAGGTCACACCAGCCGCATGGTCAGTCTAGATACGCGCATTAATGGCGAGGTGCTCAACCAGTACCGAGCTGATGGTCTTATCGTCGCCACTCCAACAGGCTCTACCGCCTACTCACTATCAGCTGGAGGCCCATTAGTAGCGCCCGACGCTAACATCTTTCTTGTCACACCCATTTGCCCACATAGCCTGAGCAATCGAACCATGGTAGTAGCTGATAGCTCACTGATAGAAGTCACCCCGTCCGAAAAAACTGAGGAGACACTATTCTTCAATGCTGACGGTCGCGACATTGTCGAAGTTAAACCGGGCAGCCATGTGAAAATCAAAAAAGCCGCGCACGTTCTGCCGCTACTAACGATTTCAGATACTAGTTTTTTCAAAACTGTGCGCACGAAACTGCGTTGGCACTAAGCTTTCGCATTGATAAATGCACAAATTCTCGCTCCAATGATATTATGAAATATGAGCCCGTCGACTCCCAGCTATTCATCAACAACCGCCAGCGACTGAATCCGCTGCTCAAGTCCAATAGCATCGTCATACTTCATTCTAATGACATCATGCCAACCAATGCGGATGGCGTCATGCCATTCAAACAAAACAGCGACTTTTATTACCTAACGGGAATTGATCAAGAAGAAAGCATCCTCATTCTCTATCCAGATGCGCTTGAGGAAAAACATCGCGAAATCCTATTTGTGCGCCGTACAGATCAACACATTGCGGTTTGGGAAGGTGAAAAACTGAGCCTGCATCAGGCCAGTAAACTCTCAGGCATTCAGACAGTTCATTGGACTGAGCAATTTGATGCCGTGCTGCAGAGCCTCATCTATCAATCCGAATATGCTTATCTTTTAAGTAATGAACACATCCGTTCAGAATCCCGTGTCGTCACCCGCAATGAGCGCTACATCAACTCATTCATCAAGCAGTTCCCGCTGCAGAAGTTAGAGCGTCTAGCTCCGCTAATGACGCAACTGCGCATGGTCAAGGACCAGCTAGAGATTGCGCAAATTAGACGCGCCTGCCAGATTACCGAAGACGGATTCAGACGGGTACTAAAATATATTCGCCCAGGCGTCGGCGAGTGGAAAATCGAAGCTGAATACGCGCACGAATTTCTCCGTCAGCGATCAAATGGTTTTGCCTACACCCCTATCATTGCCAGCGGAAAAAATAGCTGCATACTCCATTATGTCGACAACCATGAGATCTGCCTAGATGGCGAAATCATACTCATGGATGTGGGTGCAGAATACGCTAACTGGAATGCGGACATGACGCGCACGGTGCCCGTTAATGGCAAATTTAGCAAACGACAACGCCAAGTCTACGATGCGGTACTGAGAACACTGCGCTATGCTAACACCATCCTCAGACCAGGCACACTTTATGCCGACTATCAGAATGCTGTGATTGAGTTCATCGAAGGTGAACTCATCGGGCTCGGCCTCATCGACGCCGAGGAAGCAAAACAACAAGGGCCTGACAAAGCGCTCGTCAAACGCTACTTCATGCACGGCACCTCCCACCACCTCGGGCTGGACGTGCACGACGTCAGCTGCCGCCATACACCATTTCAGGTAGGCAATGTATTCACCATCGAGCCCGGCATCTACATTCCAGAAGAAGCCATTGGCATACGATTAGAAAATAACTACCTCATCGGCGAAAAGGAAAACCTAGACCTCATGGCCACCATTCCTATCGAAGCCGATGAAATCGAGGCGCTCATGGCCTCCCAACATTAATGTTTGGATATCTATCCATTGCCAGCGCTGGGCTCGCAGCTTTGATATTTTTTATCAATAGCTATCAGCTACCGGCTATTGACTGGGCTGGATTAAATCAGCCGGCTGAATCTGCTCAGCCGGCGCGCTATGCATTCCTCATAGAAAAACTAGCACTTCGGCGAGAAAAATTAGCCGAAGCCTACAATGCCGCAGAGAGTGACAGTGAGCGAGATCTGATAGTAACAAAAGCCTCCAACACATTAGAGGAATTCATGCCTCAACTGATGCGCTGCTGGCTCACTACACCGTGGGATTTTAACGGCACCTCTACCACACCCGGTGAGGAGAAAATCGCCTGCGGGTATTTTGTCTCTGTAATCATGCGCGACGCTGGCTTCAAAGTAAACCGCATCCGCTTAGCCCAACAACCTTCACAAAATATATTGAGAACATTTCTACCTAGGCAGAATCTCAATATCTACACACAAACTAGCTACGAAAAATTTCTCAAAAAAGTCCGCGACCATGGACTGGGAATCTACATCGTCGGCTTAGACAAACACGTCGCATTCATCGTCAACCTAGATGACGAAATCCGCTACATCCATTCATCTGGCGGAGCATCAAAATCTGTAGTGGACCAAAGCACTGAAAATGCTAGCAGCTTGAAACGATCCAAATACCGCGTAATCGGCAACCTAACCACCTACCGTCCACTCATCGTGGGCTGGCTAGAAAACCAGACATTTAAAACCCACAGCTAAAGCTCGGGGATTTTTTACCTGTCTTATAAGGCTATGCCTTAACTTCTTTGAGTCGCTGTGATGCCGCTTTTTCAACTTCGCGTGCGAGCTCGTCTTCACCTTGCTTGCGCAAAAATTCTCCGTAATTGAAGGCCACTGACATGTAGTCTAATGAGGCAGCTTTAGCATGCTTAGAATAGATTTCTAATGCTCTGCTGAAGTTTTCTTTAACTGCATCAGCGTTAGACAGAGTCACATGGCAAAGCGCGAGGTTGGCAAATGACTGAGCACAGTCGAGATGATCATCACTGAGTGACTCTAAACGCCCGTCGAGAGCATATTCATGCGCTTCTAATGCCTCATCAATGTGGCCAGCTGAATAATACATCGCGCCGAGATTATTGAGCACAGCGGCTGTAGACTCATGTTTTACGCCAAAATTATCGCGGCAGATTTCCAATGCTTTTTGGTAGAGATCTTCGGCGTCACTGAGTCGGTTAGACATCTTATAGATGTACGCCAAGTTATTACAAAGTGATAGAACCTCCACGGGTCTGGCCTCAGCCATCGACTCATACAGCTCGATAGACTTCAAATGATACTCAATCGACCCGTCTACATCACCCATGCGTTCTTTCAGCATGCCAACACTAGCAGCAATACGAGCCTTCTCAGCGACGAAATCTTCATTGTCGCCAATCAGCTCTATCAAATTCAGATAGGTTTTCTCAGCAGCATCGCGCTTACGAGATTCACGTAGATAGTTAGCGCGAATTTCTAAACAAACCACCAGCTCCTGCAGTGAGTCATTATCTGCAGCTTCTTCGTGTGCAGCCCTAGCTTCAGACTCAACCTCCGATAGCTCTTCTATCGCTTGGTCGTGAAGCTTGTTTTCGT
The DNA here is from genome assembly GCF_016595495.1 of Persicirhabdus sediminis. Classification (GTDB taxonomy): domain Bacteria; phylum Verrucomicrobiota; class Verrucomicrobiia; order Verrucomicrobiales; family Akkermansiaceae; genus Persicirhabdus; species Persicirhabdus sediminis. The sequence goes on along the minus strand of NZ_JAENIM010000039.1, from coordinate 237,898 downwards.
AGAGCTTGTAGATTCGATCCTGAAGATCGTTATAAAAGTCGATTCTCTCGTTATTCATTGTTTGTAGGACTACGTATCCACCAGTAGCACAGCTCAGGCCAGCTCAAAAGAAAAATGAGCCTCAACAAAATCCATTTACCTCAGCTGATATCGACCTTAGGCGCTACGCAGACGTAGATTGGCTGTCTGCGTTACAGAGAATGCCTCCATCTCTTCGCCAATAGAACGTAGGTACTTTGCATACTGGTCCGCCACCTCAACATAATGGTCAGAAGCATCTTTGATGCGATTACCATAGATCCGAATGGAATTTTCGTAATGCCTACGACAACCGATATGGTCGCCTAGTGCCTCACAGATATGAGCCAGGCTCAAGTGGATCTGCGCTGTATCCAGAGTATTTACAGACTCAGTCTTTTCGACTCCTTTAAGAGCCGTTAGGCAAAGTTCCTTAGCTTGCTCAAGGTGGCCAGCTACAGAATACAAAGTGGCTGTATTGTTATAAACCACTAGAGTATTTTCGTGCTCGGGGCCAAAGACGGCATGGCAGATTTCTAATGCCTTGAGATAGTATGTCTCAGCTGCATCATATTCCTCGAGAGTTTTGCGGATAAATGCGACATTGTTACAAATGCCCAGTGCCTTCACAGTCTGAGATTCCCCGCCAGCCTCGTGAGCTTCTAGCGCCAAACCATAATAATCAGCGGCCACTCGGAGTTGCCCATCCTCTTCGTATAAGACAGCCACTGCCGTATTAATTCTAGCGTAGCGGCTAAGATAATCTTCGCCCATGCCCTTTGGCTGCATCGAAGATAGGGAGCCTAAATAGGCTTTCACCGCGTCAGAAGCATTGCCTAATTCACGATGTATATCACCTAGCAGTTCTTGATAGAATGAGACACCAGACTCATCATTCTCAACAACTTCATTCACACGTTTCTCAACAAAAGAGACAAGCTCTTCCGTTTCCCCACGCTTGCGAAGTGACTCAGCTTTCGTTTGGAAAGCTGCAAGTTTATCAAAACTTTCTTTATCCATAGATAATTTTTAGTTGTGGGAGGCTATTGGTACAGAATTATTTGCATATAATGCTTCATCAGTAAATACCATTTCACAAGCAAATTTGGACAGGCAGTTAGGAATTACTTTCTACAATCGATCTAGGCATCGATTTCTGAGCTCAGAAACGTCGCCGTAAATATCTAAAATTTGCACGTATGCTTTTTTATTGGGCTCACGAATTCCAGCTATCTCGGCAATCTGGTTTTCAAAATGCTCCAAAATACGTAAGTTTAACTCGCCATTTTCTAGATAGTTAAGCGCTCGGCAAATGAGATCAAAGTAACGTGGCTCTGCGTGCTCCGGCTCACACATCTTCGCCAGCAAACTGGCAAAGTACGAGGCCATCAAGGTACGAAGAAAAGATGTACGCACCCCGTCATAGGTTCGCTCCAGCTGCATTTCGCGCAGTTGGTGCAAATCACTTTTTCGGCTCATGACGATGTCAATATCCGCCAAATAAAACAAATCTAGCTGGCCAGCAAACTTACTTTTTGGACTTTTGGCACCTTTCGCCACGGTTTTGATCAATCCAAATTGCTCGCTGCACCACACCACAATCAAACTCGATTCTGTAAGCGAATAGGTACGTATGACTATGGCTCGGCTACTCTCCATGAACGCGTCTATTCATAACAAAGCCAACGTACAAAAAAAGGATGCAATTTTCTATTTCCTCAAAAAAAATTTCGAGTATCACTGAGCGCGTATGAGCCAACCTAATAACGCTGACCTTCTGGCGTTCGATACCTCTGCTTTAGCAGAGAGATTATCGGAACTCAGAAGGTATCTTTGACGTCGCCAATCTGGAATCTCAGATCATCGAGCTCGATGGTCTAATGGCTGAACCATCATTCTGGGATAATGCCAATACCGCCCAAGAAACGGTTAACAAAGCCAATGCGCTGAAAAAGCGCCTGCATCCGTTTCTTAAGCTAGAAGAACGCGCTGAGGATTTGGAAATCCTCATCGAGCTAGCCAAAGAAGAAGATGACGCAGAGTCGTGCCAAGAAGCAGCTAACGAATTTGCAGACATCTGCAAAGCGCTGGATTCCTTTGAAATCCTCATGCTGCTCAACAGCCCTAACGACAGCTCAAACACCTACCTAACTATTCACGCAGGCGCTGGAGGCACCGAAGCCTGTGACTGGGCAAATATGCTGCTGCGCATGTACTCGCGCTGGGCTGAGTCAAAAGGATTCAATGTTAGCCCAGTGGATTACCAAGACGGTGACGGCGCGGGCTGCCGCACAGCTACGATCAAAATCGATGGCGAATACGCATACGGCTACTTGAAAAATGAACGTGGCGTGCACCGTCTAGTGCGCATATCGCCATTTGATTCAGCTGGCAAACGCCATACTTCATTTGCCTCCATCGATGCTACTCCAGAAATCAATGACACCATTGAAGTCAATATTGATCCATCTGACATCGACATCCAAACCGCGCGCTCAGGCGGCGCTGGTGGCCAGAATGTCAACAAGGTGGAAACAGCGGTTATCCTGAAACACAAACCAACAGGCATCATCATCCGCTGTACTCAGGAGCGTTCCCAGCTGCGTAACCGCGAGCTGGCTATGGAGCTACTGAAAGCCAAACTTTTCCAGATAGAAGAAGACAAAAAGAAAGCCGAGAGCGAGCGCTCGTACGGTGAAAAAGGTGACATTGGCTGGGGCAATCAGATTCGCTCTTACGTCTTCCAGCCCTACCAAATGGCCAAGGATCTGCGCACCGGCGTAGAATCTGGCAACATTTCATCCGTGATGGACGGCGACCTCGACCCATTCATCGAAGCCATGCTCAAAGGAAAACAAAAATAACATGAGCCACAAAAGATCAGGTATCCTACTCCTCGTTTCCGGTCCATCAGGATCCGGCAAATCCACCCTCTGCCGCCGTCTCACAGAAGAAGGTGAAGCTGTTTATTCCACATCTTGCACCACCCGCCAGCCACGTGAAGGCGAGCAAGATGGCGTCGACTACTTTTTTCAGACTCGCGAGTCATTCAAGAAGTTAGTTGAGGAAGACAAATTCATCGAATACGCAGAAGTCCACGGCAATAACTACGGCACGCTCATCAGCGAGGTCGTTGAGCATTTGGAAAAAGGCACCGACGTCGTGCTCGACATCGACGTGCAAGGCGCCAGCCTCGTGCGTGAATGCCAAAGCGAAATCATCCAGCAAGCGCTGGTTGATGTTTTTGTCATGCCGCCTAGCGAAGAAGAACTTTACAAGCGCCTCTCTGGCCGCGGCACCGATGCTCAGGAGATCATCGACTTGCGCATGAAAAACTCAGTTGAAGAAATGCAGTACTGGAATAAATATACCTCGCTCATTTATTCTGGCACTCACGAAGAAGACTACGCTAAATTCAAAAGTCTGCTCATAGCTGAGCGACTCAAAGTTAGCCGCCTCATCCAAGCATAAGCTCACAAAAATATGACCATCATCCTCGGCATCACCGGATCTATCGCCGCCTACAAAGCTGCTAACATTGTCTCGCTACTCAAGAAGCGTGGCCACGAAGTCCACTGCGTGATGACCGAGGCTGCCACCGAGTTTATCACTCCCCTCACCTTGCAAGTGATCTCACAGAACCCTGTGCTCGTTAGCCTGCAAGATGAAAAACAATCGTGGAAACCCGGTCATATTGATCTAGCTGATCGCGCCGACCTCATGCTCGTCGCCCCAGCTACCGCCAATACACTTGGCAACTTTGCCCATGGCCTAGCGCCAGACCCACTATCTAGCATCTATCTAGCCACTAAGGCCAAAGTTCTCATCGCCCCGGCAATGAATGGCAAAATGTGGCTGCACCCAGCTACCCAGCGAAATGTCGAACAACTCAAAGCCGATGGATGTGAATTTATCGGCCCAGAAGACGAAGGCATGTTAGCCTGCGGCTACTCTGGACCTGGTAGACTTTACAATGAAGAACTCATCGTTCAGGCAGCTGAAGCGACTGCTTCATAAGCCTGAATGTAAAACAATCGCATATTTTGCTTTGCGAAATGTAATATAACGTTAATTTATGCGTATATTAATTGATTATGCCTAGAGTCACCATTTCAGAACCAGGAAAAGCCAAGCAACCATACCGCTTTAAGTTAGACCGAGAAATCGTGAAAATCGGCCGCGGAGCAGATTGCGACATCGTCATCGATTGCCCATCAGTCTCCACCCACCACTGCACCATGAAGCGAGTGCCAGGTGGATTTGTCATGGACGACGAAAACTCTACTAACGGCATCAAGCTCAATAGCACCAAACTTGAGCACATGGATCTCTACGACGGCATGCAACTGCTGATCGGTGATATTCCGCTAGATTTTGAACTCGATGAGACCGAACTCGATGCCCTCGCCGAAGAGGAGAAAAATGCTCCAGCTCCGCAGAAAATTTCTGACCTCGATGAGACTAAAGACAACAAGCTGCCACCAATGGCTGCGGAAGAATCCACCGTAGAGGAGACTCCAGCTGAAGACGCGTTAGACATCGAAGCGCCAGTTCTCAAACAGAACAAAAGAAAGAAAAAGAAACAAGCTCCAGCTACCAGCCGCGAAGTTGTTGACGCTGTAGATGAAGAATACAAAGAACAAGCAGCTCAGGCGCCAGCTAGACAGCGTACACACAGCCAACCTAGCCAAGCAGCAGCCATCATCCGCGGTCTGTTAATCTTTGCCGCCATGTGCGTGGCTGTATTCATCGGCATGTCACTGCGCTACTACAAAGAGACCAATGGCAAATCTCTACCAAAAGAGATAGAAAAACATTATTCCAAGAAACCTGCTGACAATGCAGAGCCAGCTGAAGCTGCTGAGTAATCAGCTGATTGACACTAGCAAATCAAGCTAACGTCTCAAATTCCAAGCCGCACTAGAATATCTATGTGCGGCTAATTTTTTTGCCAATTCTAGCTGGAATTCACTCAGCTGATAGTCACCTCGGCTATTTCCAAACTCATCTAGCAGATGTCTGGAAAACAAGTTTCCATCAAGACCATCAGCGAGCACACTTCCCTGGTGTAATAGTCCAAATTTATTTCGCCGCTGACCAGCACCAGCTAACTTCGCGCCTGAATCAGCCAATACAAGATCCTTTGTCACTGGGGTATCAAAACACACTCCTTGGCCAGATCCCGTATCCTCTGACTGCATATCATTCTCCACCCCAACAGAGTGCAGCGCACGCGAAACAGCACGGTGAATCAACTCGTAGGATACGTCACCTTTTGCCTCACTTAGAGCATGTCCTCTTGGCACAATGATAGAGTACGTAAAGTCATTGCGATGGTCGACCATGCCGCCACCAGTAAGGCGGCGCACAAAGTCATAATTGCGCTCGGGATAAGCTAACTCCACCTCAGCTACAGCAACAAAATAACCACAGCTAACGGACGGGCGCGACCATTGATAGAAACGTACAATCGGATCATTGCTAGAACTTTCCAGCAAGACCTGATCAATAGCCATGTTCATGCTTGCACATCGGGGCTGCCGATCTAGCAAGCAATGAAATCGCTCAAATAATTTATCCACGCCAAATTCTATGCTCAGCTCTATGCCTGCAATTCAGACAAACCCTGAAGCTGCTGTTTGCTTGCCTTTTCCACCAAGAGTGTGATCAGCAACACATCCTTACCGGCATGGTTGATGACAACTGATTCGAGTACACGACCACCAGTCCAAGCCAAACTAACTGGCTTTGCTGACGTTCCTTGAGCTAGCTGAGACAACAATGCCTTTTTTGCCCAGTTAAATAAACTCGGCCATCCAACTGACGCAAATATCACCTCAGCATCATCACCTAGAATCCAACACTGACTTGGTGCCAAATGGCGACTAACACCTAATAGCAAGTTCTGCAAATCGGTATCGAGCTCAGCGAAGTCACTCGCCTCACAGCGTGCTGGTTTATACGTCTCGAATTGATTAAATCTGTAGGCCCCTCGTCTGGTTGACTGAGCCTCATGATAAATTGCTGGCGCAACCTCAGCTACTGATTCTTCTTCAGCTACAGGTTCCTCTTCAGCTACTGGTTCTTCTTCAGCTACTGGTGCTTCTTCAGCTACTGGCTCTTCTTCAGCTACTGGCTCTTCTTCAGTTACTGGTTCTCCGTCAGCTACAGGTGCTTCATCAGAAACAGGTTCTTCTTCAGCTACAGCTTCTTCTTCAGCTAGAGGTTCTTCTTCAGCTACTGGTTCTTCTTCAGCTGCTGGCTCTTCTTCAGCTACTGGCTCTTCTTCAGCTACTGGCTCTTCTTCAGCTAGAGGTTCTTCTTCAGCTAGAGGTTCTTCTTCAGCTAGAGGTTCTTCTTCAGCTACTGGTTCTTCTTCAGTTACTGGTTCTCCGTCAGCTACAGGTGCTTCATCAGAAACAGGTGCTTCATCAGAAACAGGTTCTTCTTCAGCTACAGCTTCTTCTTCAGCTACTGGCTCTTCTTCAGAAACAGCTGCTTCTTCAGCTACAGGCTCTTCTTCAGCTACTGGTTCTTCGTCAGCTACTGGTTCTTCGTCAGCTACTGGTTCTTCGTCAGCTACTGGTTCTTCGTCAGCTACAGGTGCTTCGTCAGCTACAGGTGCTTCATCAGAAACAGGTTCTTCTTCAGCTACAGCTTCTTCTTCAGCTACTGGCTCTTCTTCAGCTAGAGGTTCTTCTTCAGCTACAGCTTCTTCTTCAGCTACTGGCTCTTCTTCAGCTAGAGGTTCTTCTTCAGCTAGAGGTTCTTCTTCAGCTAGAGGTTCTTCTTCAGCTAGAGGTTCTTCTTCAGCTAGAGGTTCTTCTTCAGCTAGAGGTTCTTCTTCAGCTACTGGTTCTTCTTCAGTTACTGGTTCTCCGTCAGCTACAGGTGCTTCATCAGAAACAGGTGCTTCATCAGAAACAGGTTCTTCTTCAGCTACAGCTTCTTCTTCAGCTACTGGCTCTTCTTCAGAAACAGCTGCTTCTTCAGCTACAGGCTCTTCTTCAGCTACTGGCTCTTCTTCAGCTACTGGCTCTTCTTCAGCTACTGGCTCTTCTTCAGCTACTGGCTCTTCTTCAGCTACTGGTTCTTCTTCAGCTACAGATTCTTCTTCAGCTACAGATTCTTCTTCAGATACAGATTCTTCTTCAGCTAGAGGTTCTTCTTCAGCTAGAGGTGCATCTTCAGCTACTGGCGCTTCGTCAGCTACTGGTTCTTC
>NZ_JAENIM010000039.1:0-230608 GCF_016595495.1 Persicirhabdus sediminis | reverse complement strand
TTCAGCTACTGGCGCTTCGTCAGCTACTGGTTCTTCTTCAGCTACTGGCTCTTCTTCAGCTACTGATTCTTCTTCAGCTACTGGCTCTTCTTCAGCTACAGCTTCCTCTTCAGCTACAGGTTCCTCTTCAGCTACAGGTGCTTCTTCAGCTACAGCTGCTTCTTCAGCTGCGGGAGTTTCTTCAGAAATAGGCTCCACCTCATCCACGGCGTGCTGCGACTTCTTCGAATCATCTGAACGACCGAGGATGCCCATTGCTTCGGCAACATGTTTGGCTTCAGAAAGGACTTTTGACGCTAAACTGCTAGAAGTTTTAAGCGCTGGCTTTTCGCTCTCTGTTGTCAGTCTATTAGGCTCAAGCCTGCTAGACTTCAAAGTCAGCGGACGCGGTTTATCGCGCACTGGCGAGCTAAGTTCATCGGCGATGCGCTTCACTTCATCCACATCGACCCAAGATTGGACACTGTCCATCTTAGGGGGTTTATTCTGATCTGATTGCTTAGACATGCTCTAGCTTATCTCGTACTTCGTTGCTCAAATTCTCAAATACTTCCATCAACTCACCCCCCTCAGGCATCACCCCAACAGGCAATCCCTTCGCACAGGCTTGTATAAATAAATCGTCTCTTGGAACGACTGTAGTAAACACGAGTGAGTCTGGCAATAACTTCTTCATAGCCAAGACTGAGTCTAAACTTTCCTTCAGATGAGACTGAACCATTGTCATCAAGACACCTAACACTCGAAGCCGCGGGTTTGCCTCGCGGATAGCACGAAGCCCTTCCAGCATTTTCGGCACAGACCTAACACCCAATGGTTCCGCTTGCTGAGGAATCATCACCGCATCAGCGTTTTTCAATAGCTCCACACTCATGCCAAACAAACCAGCAGCACTATCAATGATGCATAAATCGTAGCCCAACTCAGCCACATCATCATAAAAGTCAGCCACCTTTTTAGTGATATTTGACGGCATCTCGCCGCCAATAGCGTAGTCACTATTCAAGCCAGTGGCCATGATACTCAGCGTATCCATGCGCGTTGCGACAATAACTTTCGACAAATCAGCTTGGTCTGTAAGGACATCATAAAAACCCTTCAAGGAGCGCGATTGCCTAGTCAATGACAATCCCACCGACCCCTGGGGATCGGCATCTATCAACAGGACTTTTAGTCCTTGGCGTGCAAAGGCGTGGGCAAGGTTGATGGAAAGTGTTGTCTTTCCAACTCCTCCTTTTTGACTAGATATTACTAAAGTGATCACAGGTTTTAAGTTCGACTCGGCAGACCTTAGTTAGCTGGGATGCCTAGCAAAAGCATAAATTCATTTATACGCAGAAATCTCATATCTCACTATTTTTTTACCCGTACATAAACACTGAATTAGCGCCAATTTAACCGTTAGATCTCATTCCAAGAAGTCACACAAATGGTTATTTATCATGAGCCATCACATAAAAACATGCAGCTAAATCGTAACACTGTGCACTACAGGTGCTTATAAATAATCATTCCTACTTGGCGCTGAATGATGCTTTTTTATAGCCAATTCATCGTATCACTACTAGCCTTGTGACGGCGCTTATGACAAAAACATTCTTTCTGACTCACCCCCGAAGAATCAATATGCAGCTGAGCATCCCAGCTACCTTACTGGCTATATGCTCACTTGCCGCAACCTCATGCAAAGATACTGAGATCACTGAAATAGAAAACTCTGCAGCCATTTACATAGAGGGCGCTAACTCCAACAAGCTATCGTCAGGACCGCAATCCACACTGATTGAGCAACAAAGCAAATCTTCGATCAACTGGCAGCCGTGGTCATCGCAAGTTTTCACTCTAGCGAAGCAGGAGAAAAAGACCGTGCTCGCCTTCATCGGATCGTCAACAAATAGCTATACCAAACTCATTCTAGATGATTTAGCTAGATCAAACAGAACCGGCAAGCAGATCAACCATAACCACATCTGCACATTGATAGATGCTGACATCTATCCAGCTCAATTAATCCTAGCTGAGAAACTTCACACGCTGAGCAACCAAAAACTCAGCAACCCGATCATCATCTGGTACTCACACGAAGGACTGCCCATTTCCTGGATCAGCATCCAACAATCACAAATCTCACGAGTCAATGAGATGATCCAGCAAACCAGCCACACCATCGACACCTTGTGGCACGACTCATCTGAATACGTGCTTCACAATAGTCGAGATAGTATTGCAAAGCTCAAGTCATACATCAACGAGAGCCAGAGCGTGGAAGCACTGAAAGCCAGCGAGATGAACAGATTCGCTCGTAAACTTCTAGCTAACTACGACCACAACACTGGCCAAATTGACAACTTACCCGTCTATCCACCTAGCGAACACCTACAACTTGTTAGCCAGCTCGATGAGATGAAATTCCCCAAGCTGCAAGACATTGCGCACGACACTATCGATCAATTCATCTACAGCCCGATGATCGATCCCATCAGTGGCGGCGTCTACACTCGCAGGTTAGAGACCACATGGGACAAACCAGAGTTTGCAAAAGATCTCAGCACCCAGGCTCAAACAGCTACCGCACTTATTAATGCCGGTCAGCGCTTCGACCACAAGCGCAGCATCCAGCAAGCAAAAGAAATCTTAGACTTCTGCGACCAGCAATTGCTAGATCCAACAACTAACTTATACAAATTAGCGATCAACCACAGCGTCATTGATTACGTTGACTCACCAGATTTATGGACGGCTGATGAGCTGAAAAATATCCTCAGCGAAGAAGAATTCCGCATCATTAGCATCGCCTTCGACATCCGCAACTTAGGAAACCTTCCAATGATTGACGACCCTCGCAGGCAACTCTACAAACAAAATAGCCTCGGGCTCAGATCTAGCCTAGAGGACATCGCTTACAAACTCTCTATCCCCCAAGACAAACTCTATGCGCTCTACTCCAGCGCCACTAAAAAGATAGCCAAACAAAAAACCAGTCACAAGCCTGACGCGCAAACCTCAGCACTTGTTGCTGCAGGCCCAAACATTGAGCTGGCTACAGCCTACGCCACCCTTGCACAGCGTACTAATGACGAACTAGCAGAAAAAAAAGCGCGCGAACTATATGACCAAATTCGCCAGCTCTTTGTTAAAGAAAACTCTATCAGCCAGGCCTATTTTAATGGCGAGGACGTAGGAGTTCCAGCAAATGCTAACGTCTATGCGCGCATGGTAAAACTAGCGCTGCAAATGTACCAACTCACGCTAGAGCCAAACTATCTAAAACACGCTGTAGCTTGCCAGAATCAGATGCGTGAGAACTTTTACGATCAGTCTATCAGCACAATGACTGAGAGTAATTCAGAAGACTCACCAGTACCGCTACAATTTGGATTTAATACCATGCCAAATACCCGCATGAGGCCTAGCACCCACGCTATATCCTACAGCAACCTCAGCACCCTGCTCCAGCTAACAGGCGATGTCGGTTATAAAAATGAGCTGGATAGTGTGATGCCAAAAATAAATAACAGCAATGGCCACAGTACAGCCATATATATCGACTACCTCAGCGCATACTATGCATCGCAAAAACCATGTGTCTACTTCATTGGAGCCCTGGCTAACGACGAACAGAAAGCCATGCACAAGTTCGCAATTCAATCAGCTGTAAAAGTCGCAAAGATCCATCCAGATCACCCAACACACTTTCACAAACAAAACACGGCAGCTGCAGACATCCCCAACACTGCCGTAGTGCAAAAAAATGGCAAAACCATTGGCGTTGCCAGTTCGCTCGCTGAACTCAAAAAGTTCCTAGCTGAATAACCCCGAGTAACCTAACTTAGTATAAGCATACACGAGTGATTCACAGATCTAACCTGAGCTAGCTAATAGTTATAGCCATTTCAATACAGCGACATTAGCCAGCTTAGCTTAGGGCTCCCTTGGCCCCTCTATTTCGTTAGCAAATCGCCATTAGCTAATGCACGAATATAGCTCGCTAGGAACAAACATTTAGCATTAGAAATTCATCTATTTCTAGCTGCATCTCAGACCAATAGGCAGTAAAACACAAACTCACCCTAATCCATTTAGCCCGTGGGTTAATAAACAAAACAAAGAAAAACGTGGACTCAATGACCATCAAAACCGTGCTCATTTCATTAAGCGCTATCTCATGCGCAGCCCCGCTATATGCAGGGCAAGTCGTATTCACGCAAAGTGATTTCCTCAACCGCTACCAATATGGTCATAGTGCCAATGCCATACAAACCACGGTAACTTCGGACGAGGGGATTAAATTTACTCTTACTATCCGTAACGCAAAAGGCGGCAAAGTATCCATCGGCAACCGCTCTAACAATGGCTTCATTGCCGTTACGCAGGGAAATGAAAATAGAATTGATAAAGGTCAGGGGCTAACATTTAGCTTAGCTATCGATCATGGGTCTACGAAACGAAAGCTAGATAAGCTTTCAATTGGCGGACTCAGCTATTCGTGGCTCAACTTGGGGTCGCCTGACGAGCTAAGTCAGATTCGAGAGTTTAGAATAATAGCCAAAAAGAAACAAACTGTAGTCACTGGGCCATTTTACGATCGCTCCATAAGAGCATCTAACCTGGGAACATTTGCTCACCTACCCACTGATCCAAAACAGCTAGCTAACTGGAAGATGACTAACATTCTTACCAGTGACTGCCCTACACGATTCGAAAGTATTACTTTCAACTATAAACTTAGTCGTAACTAGCTACTAGTTATTAGCCTGAAATTAAGCGAGTAGGCAAACTGAGCTAGCTAGTCAGCCCAGAGGATAGTGAAGCAACGATAGCTGCGAGAATTATCTCAAGCGATCATCATTATTGTGCCATAATTAGGCAGATAAAATAGCACCCTAGATTATAATTTTTATCTACGCCTAAAACAAACATCTATCCAACAAAACTAATCCAATTCTTGCTGCATGATGGGCCTCTAATTGCTAGAGTAACAACTCACCCTAATCCTTTTAGCCTCGGGATTAACAAGCATAACAAAGAAAAAATTGGAATTTATGACCAAAAAATACGTACTGTGCACATTTAGCGCTGTCGCACTAAGCTCCCCAGCATGGGCTGGAAAGGTAGAATTTTCATCTAAAAGTTTTCATGATCAATATCATTTGGGTCAGCTAGCAAAAAATTTACAAGCTACAGTGACCACAGATGAAGGTATCAAATTCACGCTAACTATTAGTAGTGCCACAGGCGGGCAGGTAATTGTTGGCAACGATAAAAACGAGGGCCACATCTCAGTACCAGGAGGAATGAATGATTATAGGATCCCTCAAGGCCGTGGACTTAGTTACAGGTTAGATGTAGACCTTGGTGAGTCCAACCAGAAGCTCAGCCAACTTAGTATTAGCACCATCACGTACTCATGGATTAAATACGGCACAACCGAAGAACTACACAAGATTCGTGAGTTTGACATCACCTCTGGCACAAAAAAAACTACCCTAACGGGACCATTCTCCGATAACACTATAAAAGCTGTCGACCTAGAAGATCTAGCCACTTTGCCGACTGATCTTAATCAACTAGCTAACTGGTCAATGAAGAATATTATTATTAGCGAATGCCCTACTCGCTTTGAAGGCATTTCCTTCGACTATCAACTCAGCCGGAAATAACACGCAGTTCTGATTAGGTCAGCTCAACAGAACAAAAAAGCTCAGTATGCAAAATGGCACACTGAGCTTTTTGATATTTTGTCGCTTAGCTGAGAGCTAGCTAGAGCTGGCAAACTTATTCACCAGCTGGAATAAATTCCATTTGCTTGATGGTTAGGTCGATAGGACGGAATACATTTTCCTCACCAAATACCAGCACAAGCTCTTTAACATTATGAAGGTTTGGCGTTCCTGGCAGCGGCACCTCAATCGTCTTGACCTCATCACCTTCAGTCTTATCAAAACGAGTGAAGATCTCGTTTTCAAAGGCAATTGGTTTGATCGGTAGGTTAGCCGCACGCTTTACAATCATCAATGATTTAGGCATTGGCTCAGCGGCCTGATAGCTGATTTTCAGTGTCCCATTAGACAAGTTGTGACCTTGCTCGTTAGGCATCACCATAGAGACGCCACCAAAGCGCACTTTCTCGCCGTGTAGGTTGAAGCTCTGGCCTTCGTGTTTGATTTCCAGCGCATCACCAGATGCAGTCCAGACGATGTGCTGAGTGCCTGGAGAAAAGAAATTGAATGCGTCGCCCGGCTTGTTGAACTCCACCAGCTGATCAGCTAGCCCATGAGCTGCTAGATAGCGCTGCATGTTGATATTACCAGTATTGATACCACCAAGAATCAAAGACATCGTATGAGCTGATGTTTGGAATTTGATTGGTTCACCTGTGCTAGTTAGTGTGCCTTCCCATGGTCCGTGGTCGGTAAACAAAGCACTCACACCTTGCCAGTTAGCTTTAAGGAAATTCTCAATTTTCTCCGGAGCCACCATGTAGGAAACACCAAGTGTATAGAGAGATGGAGCATCGGTGATGCGCTCGTCTTGAGACACCGCGATATCCGGAACGCCAACGTCGCCAGTGTACTCTACGCCACGACCACTATATGATTCTGATAGGAAACCTGGGTTTCCTAACTTCGTCGCAAAATCGACTTCGATCGCAACCTGATTTTTCATGTTTTGCGCCCAGCCTGGATAGCTAAGCTCATTCATGAACTGTGTCAGACCGAGAGCCTGGAAGCTAGATCCGTGCCAAGTTGCTAGTGTGTAGAGCTCACGTCCGTCAGCCATACGATATGGCATCATCTTGAAGCTCGCATTTTTGATAGAGTTGATTGGCCAGCCATACTTGAGGAAGCAGAACATGAATGGTCCGCGGAACTCGTTGATGAAGTAGTTTTGGTGACCAACTACCCAGTTGCCATCCATGTCTTCCCAGCCAACAAATTGATCGCGAGATGCATCTTTACCGAATGTGAAGGTATCAGTTTCAGGGTTAAACAAATCAATATACCCGTCTTTTTGTGCGTTGATGAATTGTTCCATCTTAGCTACCAACTCAGCGGCCTTGGCATTATCCTTGAGCTGTGGGTGCATCAATGCGCCAGCTGCTTTTGCCACCGAAGAAGTTAGGTTCACATTGTCGCCCCAAATTACTTTCACGACACGCTCGTCGAGGATTTCCATGATCTTGCCTGCATCCGCGGCAAATGGCTCCAGCGGCCCAGTGAAGTGACGAGCACCGTACTCGGCGCCACGTTTGATTTTGCCTTCTTTGCCACCTTGTACAGGTGTGATCCAGCCACGCTCAGCGAGAGCGCCCCAGATAGCAGCGGCTTTTTCCTGACCAAAGACTTCTACCAGCTCGCTCTTGCTAACATCTTCACCTAGCGGACCAAGACGCTTGCCATCTTTCAGACCGAGGAAGTTTCCTAGCAGCCCTTTTGAACTTACCGCTGGATCTTGCTGGTCAGCTAACAAAGTATTCACAGTATGCTCTAATTTTTCCAGCGCACGCTCGCGAGAAACGTATGGGTTATCGGCGTAACCAGCTGCAATATTTGCCAGCACCTCAACCCACTCACCCATAGATGTTAGCTGGGTAAATGAACGCAGATAGAGACCACGTGATGGATCTTGGTTCCAACCTTCTAGCGGATACCCAGAAGCTTCATCTATCAGCCCGTGCTTAGGGTCGATGTAGCTCATCGCATTAGCCAAGAGCTTATGCATATGCACGTGCTCAGCATCTACTTCAGGGAATGAAAAACCTTCCACAACCTCTACCACTTCAGCTACTTTCACCTCTTCCACTAGTTCTACTACGTCGAGTTTCTTTGAGGTCTTTGCATCCCCCTGTTGCTCATTACTATCATTTTTCCCGCAGCTGGCAGACGTCAATGCGACGGCCGCTGCTGTTCCGAGTGTAATCCAATTTTTCATCATTAATATAGTGGCAGAAACTCTACCTTATCTATTTCTATACAAGCAGCGTCAGCCAGGGTCATTTTTGCCCACGCCAGCTAGATATCTCTTATATATTGATGCAGGATTACGTCAAATCCAGCTTGCAATCTGCGCACCCGTGATACAAATCTCGGCAATTTCGCTCATTCGCATATATCGCCACAAATTACTGAAAAACAAATAATCAATAGCTAGCTCGCCAGCTAGCTACGAACCTATTCGCCCCTAGGATTTTCACACAATGACTGTTAATGATGCCAACTACTTGGCCGCCTTGCTGTAGTCGGTGAAATCAAATGACAATTTCTCCACGTACTTTTTAGCTAGCCTACTAACTAAGCGCTTAGAGGTGTCCATGTATAAGCAATGGCGCTGAATCTCATCTTGCTGATCGCGCCAGGCCAAATTGAGTTGATAGCCAGCGCGCGGAGACTCATCATAACACATCTGAAGCTCGACAATCTGACCGAGATCAATCTTGAAATTAGTACGAGGAGAACGCAGCTCGAGCGTCTTACGAAACGGGTTAATGACGATAACTTGCCCAAATCTATTTCTAATAAAATAGGCAATCAGGGTACAAATGCCACCCCAGACAAAGAAACCAGCAATGACGTATTTCAGTATATCCGAATCCGCCTTAAATTCGATCGGCGCCATTAATACACCAACCGCTATGCAGACCATCACGCCGAAGAACCAAAGATGGCTATAGGATGATTCGTGGTAATAATTCCCATCACGATGGTGAAACCCAATCGGAGGTAGGAGCCCGTTAGTAGGCTTTGGTCCAGCCAGTGGTTCGTGTGGAATTTCATGCACCTCACTCATTGCCAATGTCTTCTTCTGATGAGCTAAGTTCGTCAATGTTTTTCATAACAGCTAACACATTCCACACAGTGATGAGCATACATAGACTAACCGCAATGCATATCCAAACAAACTTGTTCGTTAGCAATGCTAGCTCTAGGTTAACTAGAACCGCGTCAATACAACGCCATGCAAAAACAATCGCGCTAGCAAAATAGACGTAGCGAAGCACTGAGTGGCGCTGCAGGTAGGCGCGCGGCAGTATCAAAAACACAGCGTAAGCTAACAAACTAGCAGTGATGGCTGCTGAGGATAATGAATAGCTAGCTAGAAACCTATCCAACCCTAACAAACTGAGTCCAACTGCGATCGTCCATATCACACAGCTAAGAATCAAAACCCCAAGAATTAAACCAAGCATTCGCCCAAAGTGGCGTGGTTTTACATTTTCAATAGTGACAGGATAGGTCTGCATCGCTGATAGCTAACAATAAGATGCTAGACTAGGTCAAGTACGATCTCCCGTTGGGTTTTCTGCAAAGCTTACTTTCTCCATCGTGTCGGTCTGAAAACTGAAAATTTCAGCTACAAAAAAAGAGGGATGAGCTGATGCTCATCCCTCTTGAGATAATTTTTACTGTGTAAGTGAACTTACTTCAGCGGGCTCTTGCTGACGTCGCGCTTAAGCGACTTGATTGTCAGCTGATCACGAGGTGCGTCCATGTCTTTTGGCATGACGACTTCGTTGTTGATCAGAGTGGCACCGAGAACGGATTCACATGCCTGACGCAGCATCCAAGCAGCGGCACCAGTGTAACCATTCCAGATCATGCGACCTTGGTCGTACTTGGTGAGGTAATCAGCACACTGTTTGTTCGGCTGGCCACCGTAGAGTTCGATCTCTTCCTTAGTCACGTGAGTGATGGCAGAAACCTTGTACCAAATACGGGCACATGCATCGCGGTAGTACTTAGCGAGCTCTTCGTTACCTTCCTCAGCAAAACGCTCGGAAAGCAGACGGCAAGCGCGTGTAAGCCACTGCACACCGTGTGAGTACATACCGTTCTCACGCACACCTTCTGGGTAGCGTGATGAACGACCGAGGTACGGCTTGGTGTCTTCGCGAAGTGGCGGGAAGCCGAGGCTGATCACGTTGTCACGCTCGAGCACCTTAAGAGCGGTGTCTACAGCGGTACGAGCGCGGTCGCGGTTGATGTCTGCGTAAACTGCCCAAGCAGCACCCAGTGCATCTGTTTCCCAGTAGCCAGCGCCTTCGAGGCCGATCTCTGTGCCGTCATCGTGGATCGCACGGAGGTAACGGTCGTTACGCCATACTTTCTCAACGTTAGCTTCGAGAGCCTTCATGCGGTTTTCATACTTCTCACGACGCTCCTTACCTGAACGCTCCTCGATGATGTGGAGGAAGTTCTTAAGGATGTAGGTGAGGAAGAATGCGAGCCATACTGACTCACCGCGACCTTCTGAACCGATCTCGTCGAGACCGTCGTTCCAGTCACCAGCACCAATCAATGGCAGGCCGTTTGGCCCAAGGCGCTTCTCGAATACGCAGTCAAATGCTTTGAGTACGTGCTCGAAGATGTTGTCAGACTTAGGCGAACGCAGTGGGTAGAAGCCCATTCCGTGCTTACCTTCTGGCAGGCCTTGTAGTGGTGTTTCAGCTTTCAGGTAAGTCACGCGCTCGTCGAGCAGTGATTTATCACCTGTCATGCGGGTGTACTCAGCGATACCCCAACCTAACCAGAGAAGGTTATCGTAGGCGTGTGAGCGGCAAAGGAAGCCAGAGCGGCCATCTTGCTGACGGAAGAACCAGTGAACGACGTCACCTTCTGGGAACTGCTGGGATGCGTGCAGCTTGAGCTGTGCGCGAGCCAGTTTAGGATCAACCCAGATCATGTTGACAGTATCCTGCAGCTGGTCACGGAAACCGAAGGCACCTGATGCCTGGTAGAATCCTTTACGTGCCCAGATACGCTCAGCGAGTGCTTGGTACTTCATCCATTTCACGTAAGCATCGAATTCTTCGTCAGAAGTTTCGAGCTCAAGTGTGTCTTGCAGTGCGAGCCACCATTCGCGAGTTGCGGCGATGGATTTCTCAGCTGCTTCCACAGTACGGAACTTAGCTACTACTTCGTTAGCTTGCTTGCGATCATCCCCTTGGCCAAGAACCACTGAGATTGTCTGCTCTTCACCAGCTGCCAGCTCGATGCTGGTAGTCATGGCTGCGACGGCGAAGTCGTCCTTAGTACCAACTTGTGCTGCACCTGCGTCAACCATTGCTGGGTGAGCGAATGAACGTCCTTGTCCGAAGAACTCACCACGCTTGTTGGTGAAGCTCTCTACTGGAGCACTCATTGCCACGAAGCATGATCCCTCGCGGAAGCTGTTGCGTGGGTTCTCGAAGAACATCGCGCCAGTAGCGGCGTCGCGGTCGATCTTTAGTTTACCTGCCATCTCTGGGCTGTGTGCCAGCGCGATCTGGAAGTAAGGAGCTACGCGGAGTTTCTTAGCTGTAGAACCAGTGTTCTTGATCTTCAGCACGTAAACGCCAGTTGGCTCGTCAAGTGGAACGTGAACGCTCAGCTCAGTCTCGATGTCACCTTTCTGCATGTTGAATACAGCGGTACCGTCGAGGCCAAAGCGTACGTCTTGCTTAGCATCGTTGTCCTTGAGTGGATCGTATGTCGGAGCATACCACTCGTTGTTACCTTCATCGAAGATGTAGAAGGCTTCAGCTGGCATTTGTGAACCAGTCACGTCAGCCCAGTCAGTAGTCAGACGGTTCTGCTGTGCGTTACCATTGGTGGTTGAATGCAATCCACGGTTGGTGACGGCGAGAACGTGTCCGAGTGAGTTGGACATTTCGTGGTCAAATGGACGCGGTGTGAACGGAGTCAGCACGCGCAGTGTATTGCCATCGTCTTCGTACTCAGTGTAGTTCTCAGGCGTACCTGGTAGAACTTCACCGTGACCGATGAGTGGGTGGCGGAGCGGCTGCTGCTTGCTAGAAATTGACTTATCAATCTCTGGCTGGATGTGTTTGTTGATCCATTCAGCGGCGGTTTTCTTAGTCTTAGAGCAACCAATGAGGAGCTTGACTGGCTTCTTCGCATCAATCAACAGGGCGCCGATTGGGTCAAAGCTTGGGTAAGCTTCCATGTTGAGAGCTTCGCGGAATCCGAGTGTCTCAAATACACGTGGCTTCCAGATGCTACCGGCACGACCGATGAAGTCGACACGACCTGAGAGCATACCTTCTGGCTGAACGCTTGATGCCAAGATACCGTGGTATTTGGTGTAGCGGTGCAGCGCGAGGATCGCGTTGAGGTCAGTGTGGTAGGACATCTCTGGGTAGAGACGGTTGTACTGGGAGTGGTTACGGTCAGTACCTGCGTTGTGGATCATCCACTCACAGTATGGTACCAACTTGAGATTGCGGTTTTGACCAGAGAGGTCTTCCACATTCACGTCCCAAATTTCAGCTGCGTCTTCACGGTTTGGAAGAGTCACTTTCACAGTAGTGCGAACATCGTTCTGCTCGTTCACTGCGGTGATCACGTCGCCGTCTTGGCTGTAGTCAGATTGCTTGAACAGCTCTTCTGGGAAGTTACCCAGAACTGGCCACCCTTCTTTCTTATCTGCATCCACTACGTAGAGCACACGACCAGCTGGCTCAACATTTTCAAATGCTGGGCGGGTCAGTCCGTATCCCTTAGATGTAAGTGTGGAGTTGATCTCACCAGTAGATTTCAGCTCAACGCTGTACTCGTTGTTGGCGAGGCGGAATGTCTTCTCAGCTGTTGCCGCATTGCGGTCAGAACGGCTACGGAAGAATGCGAAGATCGCGGTAGCCACTACAAAGACGATAGCGTAAGCAAGCATGTCGATAGTGAATGTTTGAGCGTTAGCCTGCATTGCAGTGCCGTCAGCTAGGATTTGCTCCCAGACTTCAGCTGGCTTAGTTGGCAGGTAGAATGGAATGAGCAATGGTGCCCAAGTAGTGAAGCGCTTCACACCTTCAGGAATGAATCGTGCAGTGGCGTCTTTGCCTACGAATGTCGCACATTTTTCATCCAGCTTGTCCATGCCGAGGAATGACAAGTTAACCAGAGTAGCTACGCGCAGCAGCATGTGGTCGAGGAAGATGATGATACGGAACCATGAGTAACCGATGATCATAGTGAATACACCGATGCTCCACGCGCCAAATCCGTCACCGAAGCTATGCACGGTAGCGAATACCGTACGGATCAGACCATCTTGGTTGTACCAAGTTGGCTCAGCCATTGGGCGGAGGAATGTGAAGATGATTGGTGCCATCCACAGACCCCAACGGAGAACGTGTACAGTACCTTCAGTGATTTCTACGAAACCATCTTTAGTGAAGATGCGCTTAATGCTAGCTGCGTCCTTATTGAGGATCGCTGCAAGGAAAGCTTTGTTGATCGCAAACAATGGAGCAGCAATACCCCAACCGATAACACCCATGAGCGCTTCGTTGAAGAGGATGCGTGAGCCGCCAATAGTTTCACCAGAGAACAGCTTAACCTGACCCCAGTTACTGATGATTGCGTTGAACTCGTCAGGACGAGCTGTTGTTACAGTATTACAAGCATTCACAACATCATCCAAGTTCATGCCAAAGCTGGTGTAGAACTGGAATTTAGTAGCGATGATTGGCATCTGTGAGGCATCAAAGTAGAAGCCAAGGCCTGCACCGATGAAGGCACCAAGAAGGCCTTCTACGAGGTAGTATCTCCATGACTTGAAGCCGTAGAGGATGTCGCGAACCATGCTCACACCACCGAAGGCGGCAAAACCAAAGCCTGCGCCAAACAGAATGCGTGTGCTGGTGCAAAGCGTAGGAAGTTCCATGTTGAGGCCGATGGCAAATGCCAGACCAACAACCAGACCACGTACGTAAAGCACAGGGTCTTTATAGGAATTCAGCGCACGACCGAAGAATGATTGAGAACCGTCGAAGGTCTCGATGATAGTTTTAGCCAGTGGGAAAACCAAGAGGCCAAGAACAACCAAGCTGATTGAGCTACCGACCAGACCAGTCTTGCCCACGAGAGCAGCGATCTGCAGAAGACCCATAAGCACACCACTGAAGACAGCACCTTTAATCGCGCCGCTCTTAGCAGTTGCCCATACTGAGCCGAAGGTAGGAGCACCGCCGCGCATTGCGTCGACAGCCATTCCTGTGAGAACAAATACCAAACCCCAAAGTGGAGCTTGTGAAACCATAGTTGCTACAACCGCAATCACTGGGTTGAGCGCATCGCTCATTCCAGCTGATCCCCAGTCAGCAATCATTGGCGCCACTACTACAGCAGCTGAGAAAAGTGCAAGTACACCGTGGATGCGTCCGTCGAGAACGAATTTCTGACGCGCTACCAGGTTAGCTGAGTTGGTGACAAATTGTGCAAAAATAAGCACATAAATCATCTGCAACCAGATAGTATCAGCTGTCTGAACAGCAAGCAGGAGGCCGAAGGAAACTGGAGCCAGCGCGCAAACGATAGAACCAATCCAGCCAATGTGCTTCTTGTACACAGACATGCGGAAGATGCCAGCAACGTGGAAAATGGCTGCAAACAATGCTGCGCCAAATTTACTCAGAACGAAGAATCCGCCGAGTGATGCTGGAGCTACCCAAAGCTGAGAGGTTGTAGAAGCAACCGCAAAGAAACCAGTCACAGCAGCAGCGCGGAATGCCTCGCCGAGTGTCAGTGACTTACCAGCCAGAGCCAGTTTGTAAAGAGTCGCAATCGCAGCACCTGCAAGCGCCAAGTACATTGGCTGACAAGCTTCGCGGTAGATTGCAAAAATCACAGCAACCAAAAGAGTCGTCGCCACACCCATAGTGATGTCGCGTGCGATGCCCTTCAGCTTAAGTGAAGGAATGAATGCCAGTACCAGCGCCAACAGTGAGGCAGCCAATACAGTACCCATCTGGAACAGACGGCTTTGCATCATTTTCTCCATAGGAGACAGGGAATCGAAGAACACATCCACCTGCAATGTGCCGGCAGTCTCTTCAGACTCACCTACACGATGGATCAAGAGGACGACTTCTTCGAGCTCGCCGATCAATGCCCAGTCGATAGCCGCAGCTACGTCTTCGCCGATCTTAGCGTCTACGAGTTGTATACCGCTTGTACCCTTCAGCTCGAAACTAGCGCGAACACTAGCTGGCTCAGTGTCAGCTGAATCCACACGCGCATTGAAGCGGTCTTTGCTATCTTGAGTTAACCCTTCAGGGTAGTCCTTACTCCATACACCAGCGAATGCATCGCCAGCAATGGTGTATCCAACCTTCAGCACTTCGCGCTGTAAGTCATCGTTGAATACAGATTCAACCGTCGCCTGTGCTCTGTCATCACTATTGAAGGAGCCGCGCTGGGCAGCTTCTACAAAGTGAATCGAAGCGACTGTGTCGGCCTGTAAACAGCCCACAGTCAGCAACGCCAACATCCATACATATTTCAGTACTTTCATTTGCTCTTTGGTTTATCACTCACGATTTTGCTCATAGGCAATGAGTGATGGCTTCCTTTGATCAGCTAAACAGTTCACGGTCAAGCCGAGATGGTACAAATCATCTCAATCTGACCGATAAATTCCGCTCGCGAATACATGGAGATCTGGAAATATGCACACTTTTGCAGCCCCTACATGCACAAACATGATACCGTCAATTTTAATCAATCTACGCACAGTCAAGTGATTGAACTCAACTCATTCATAAACAACTACCAAGACCCATCTTCACCTGTTTCCACAGTAAAACCGCTACCCCACCTCGTGATAAATCCGTCACTTTGTATTCGTTTACAAAAACACCGCCATCTCATTCTCTCAGTTGACAAATTCACCAGCCAGCCGAATTCGTAAGCAATTCCCCCACAATATCTGCACCACAGCTTATTCCAAGGCAACTAAACCGATCACTAACAAGCATCACAGCGCAGGTAACAAAAACAACTTTTAACCTTTAATCACACCTCAAACTAACTAACTTCATCCTGTCTATGTCAGAAATTTTCATCAAAATTGCTGCAGCTCTCACACTCAGCGCATCGCCGCTTGTCGCTCAGCTTATCGCCCCACCAGCCGAACCTAACGCACCTATCACGCCGCTCGTCAAAAGCGACCCAAAGAACATCTACAGCTCAGTCGTTAGAATCGAAGCCGCCACCCAAGTGCCCGACTACACCACACCGTGGAGCGCAGGAAGATTCTCTGGCGGCATCGGCACAGGATTCATCATCGGCGAAAATCAAATCCTCACTAACGCCCACGTCGTCTCTAACGCCAGACGACTACTCGTCACCATGCACGGGTCAGCTAGAAAACATCCAGCTAAGATCAAATACATCGCTCACGATTGTGACCTCGCGCTGCTAGAGCTCGAAGATTTCAAACCATTCGCTCACCTCCAACATCTAGAAATTGGCGACATGCCCAAGCTCGAAGACCAAGTGCGTGTCATCGGCTACCCAGTCGGCGGTGACCGCATTTCTATCACCCGTGGCGTGGTTTCCCGTATCGACTTCCGCCCGTACAGCCACAGCCAGGTAGACTCACACCTCGTCGTCCAAATTGACGCCGCCATCAACCCAGGCAACTCAGGTGGCCCCGTACTACAAGATGGCAAAGTTGTTGGCGTCGCCTTTCAAGGCCTGCGCTCAGCTGACAATACTGGCTACATCATCCCCACTCCAGTCATCGAACGATTCCTAACCGACATCAAAACTGGCAGCTACGACCATTACGTCGAGCTCGGCCTCGTTGACTTCCCATTGCACAACCCAGCCATGCGCCGCAAATTTAACCTCAAAGCGGATGACCCAGGCGTACTTGTTGCCGCCGTCACCCCAGATGGCTCATGTGAGGGAATCCTCGAAGTTGGCGACATCCTCGTTGCCATCGACGGCAACCAAGTTGACAGCGCTGGCAACATCCTCATCAGCGGTGAAAAAGTAAACCTCAACGAAATTGCCGAACGAAAATTCGACGGTGATGAAGTCAAACTAAGCATCCTGCGCAATGGTCAAGCGATGGAAAAAACCATCGTGCTCAAACCATTCCCACCAGCGAGAATGTATGCAGCGACCTACGACCAACAGCCGCTCTTCACCACCTTCTCAGGCCTCGTTTTCCAGCCGCTCAACCTGAACCTCTATGCTGCTAGCAAATTTAGCAACGCTCGCCTACGCCGCCTCTACGCGCGCTACATCGACGAAGCGATCTTCAAAGAGCGCAAGGACATCGTCGTGCTAACAAGAATCCTCAACGACCCTATCAATGCCCACCTCGGCAGCCATGCAGGCCTCGCGGTAGAAAGCATCAATGGCGAGAAAGTTAGAGACATCGAGCACGCGCACCAGCTACTACACCCAGCTGAAATGCCCGAGTTTTTCATCATCAAATGTGAAGGCAACCCGCGCCCCATCATCATCCCCGGAGATGAGGCAGCTGAAGCCAGCCAGCGCACACTCACCCGCTACGGCGTGAGCAAATCACACAACCTCAAACACTAATCCAGCTGAGCTACATAACTTTTGCGTTCGTATTTTATTATGAAAATTTTCTCTATCATCACCAAGTCAACACTGTGCAGCGCGCTCACCATCTCTATGGTCGCCAGCACGCTGAGCCTCAGCGCACAAAGCCCTGAGAAATCCGTCATCCGCATCAACTCCACCAGCCAAACCTATAACAACTGGCAGCCGTGGGATAAAAATGCCCCGTCTACCACTCGCGCACTCGGCGCCGTGCTCGATGGCAAACAAATCCTAACCACTGCAGAGCTAGCTGCTGACGCCGTCAACATCGAGCTGGAAAGCATCGACGGCACCCGCACCGTACCAGCCAAGGTAGTCGCAGTCGACTATCAAGCTAACTTAGCCCTGCTAGAAGCTGAGGGAAGTGAAGCTGAATCATTCACCGCCGACCTCGTGCCACTACAAACTAACGGACCTGCTAAAATTGGCGACCAGCTAGAAATCTGGCAAGTTGAAGACAATGGCATGCCTCTCATCACCAAAGGAAACGTGCAATCAGTCGACATCGTCTCAAGCTTCGCCCCGGGCGGGTATTTTCTAACCTACGAAGCCAAGGCGTCCATGCAAAGCGCATCTAGCAGCTTCTCACTACCCGTGGTACGCGAAGGAAAACTGCTAGGCATTCTCACTAGCTACAACTCAAAAGACCAAATCGTCGACGTCATTGCGCCCGAGATCGTCAAATCATTCCTCGAAGATGCAGCTGATGGCGAGTACCTCGGCTTCCCATCACTCGGTATCGCCGCCAACCTAACTGTAGACCCGAGCTTCCGCAAATGGCTCAAACTTCCTGACGACGCCGGCGGCCTCTACATCTCACGCATCCTCAAAGGGAGCGCAGCTGAAAATGCAGGCCTGCAAAAGAACGATGTCATCACCGCTATCAATGGCCACCAAATTGGCCGCCGCGGATACTATCAAGATGATACCTACGGCCAGCTGTACTGGAGCCACCTGATCCGCGGATCAAACAAAATTGGCGACACCATCAAGATCGACATCATGCGCGACGGCAAGCCGATGCAAGTTGATGCCAAATTGAAAATGGCTAGCGAAAGGCTCATTCCACGAGAAACATTTGGCGAAGCGCCTAACTACCTCGTCAAAGGTGGATTCATTTTCCAAGAACTCACCCAAGGCTACCTGTCTGGCTTTGGTAAAGATTGGCAAAACAAAGCACCTATCGACTTGCTAGACGCTCTAGATTCACCGGAAGATTACGAAGAAAACCGCAATCGCATCGTCATTCTATCAGCTACAATCCCAACACCGGCGACAACTGGCTACGAAAGCCTGCGCAACCTCATCGTCAACAAGGTCAATGGGGTAAAAATTGCTGACCTCAAATCACTGGCTGAAGCATTTCAAAAACCTGATAGTGACGGCATCCACACGATAGAATTCCTCGGCGGTAGACCTGAAACTATCTATCTAGACGCTAGCTATTCTGATGAAGTTGACGCCCAACTAATTCAGCGCGGCATCCCTAAGCTCTCACGCTTCTAAACAACCTTCTATCAATCGAATGATTAAGAATGGTGCCACCAGCTGGCACCATTCTTTTTTTTTGTTACTAGAAATCAGCTAGTTACTAGCAAAGGCTCAATATCCACCCAACAAATAGTCTTATAAGGGTAGCGCTAACAAGACACTTTCCGCTAGTTAGCTGAATGAAATCCACTCTTCTTCTCGGATCAGTCATCTGCCTATCAGCCCTGAGCTCATGTTCTGACAGCTCAAGCAAACAAAACGAAAACGCTTCGGCGGAACTCAAAGTCTTTGCTGATCAGTCAGGCAAATTAGATATCGCCGGCGGCACAGCTCACATTCCCGTGATGAAAGCAGCCGCCAAGGAGATCATGCAGTTTAACCCGCAAATCAAAATTACCATCGCAGGTGGCGGCTCAGGAGTAGGCGCCCAACAAGTGGCCGAAGGGCTCGTACAGATTGGCAATACTGGCCGCCCACTTAAAGAAAGCGAAGCTAGCCGCGGACTCATCTCTCACGCATTTGCAGTCGACGGCGTAGCGATCATCCTCAATCCAACCAATCCAGTCGCCAGCCTAACTCAACAGCAAGTCATTGATATTTACTCAGGCAAAATCACCAACTGGGAGCAACTAGGTGGCGTCGAAAACCCTATCAGCCTTTATACCCGCGATGAAGCTAGCGGCACCCGTGCAGTGTTTTTCAAAAAGCTGCTCAAACAGACTCCCATCGCCAAATCAGCCAACGTCGTACCATCTAACGGCGCTATGAAAACTAGTATTGCCAATGATCCTGCAGCCATCGGCTACAGCAGCATCGGCTTCATCGACGACTCCGTTTCTGCACCTCAACTGGATGGCGTCACACCTAGCAACGAGGCTTGTCTATCAGGTGAATACCCGATTACCCGCAAGTTATTCATGAACACCCAAGGGGAACCAAGCGGAATCACAGCTGATTTCATTCAATTTATCTTCAGCCCAAGTGGCGCTGCTTTCATTGAGAAATCAGGCTATATCGCCATCAATGCTCCTGAGTAGCACAAGCATTGACACGCTATCAAGACGAGTACTGTTCGCCATTACCTTGGCTGTACTCGGCTTGATTGTCGCCCTGTTTGCTTTCATCTTCAGCTTCGCGGCTCCAGTCTTCATGTCTAGCGGAGCCGAGCTGATGAGCTCAAACTGGCGCCCTGAAAACCAGCAATTTGGCATCACTGCGATGCTCAAAGGCTCGCTGATTTT
This sequence comes from Persicirhabdus sediminis, assembly GCF_016595495.1. Taxonomy (GTDB): domain Bacteria; phylum Verrucomicrobiota; class Verrucomicrobiia; order Verrucomicrobiales; family Akkermansiaceae; genus Persicirhabdus; species Persicirhabdus sediminis. The sequence goes on along the minus strand of NZ_JAENIM010000039.1, from coordinate 210,519 downwards.
GGCAGTCATATCCACCCTAGCAGCCTTCCCCATCGCTCTCGGTGTTAGCTGTTTTTGTCTCATCCCGAAATTTTCAAAATTAGCTAAACCTGTCATTGTCGTCACCCGCCTAGCAGCCGGCATCCCTACAGTGGTCTACGCCGTCTGCGCACTCTTCATACTAGTACCTCTTGTTCGACAATCATTCACCGCTAGTTCCGGACTGTGTTTGCTTAGCGCGATCATTGTCATGATCATACTCATCATGCCAACTATGATTGTGCTGCTGAATACCCAACTAGCCCCAAGCTTCCAACGACACCAGCTAACAGCCAACTCGCTCGGCATGAGCGATGAACAGGTAATCTGCAAAGTCATCCTCCCGGTATCTAGCAAAGCTCTCGCCAGCGCCGCCATTCTTGGATTTAGCCGCGCCATTGGCGATACCATGATTCCTCTCATGCTGGCTGGAAATGCGGCCCAGTCAACCGGCTCACTACTAGATTCTGCACGCACACTAACTGCCCACATTGGCCTCGTCATCGCCACGGAAAAAGGTAGCCCTGAGTATAATTCCTTATTTGCAGCTGGCTTCATTCTTTTACTCAGCAGCTTGACGGTCACCATTATCGTTAGACGACTAGAACAAACCCACGCCGCACATGACTAAACAAGAGCCCAAACCAAGCTACAGCCCCAGACGCAGCTGCAGAACGCACTGGTTGCAGGTTTACGCCCTAGCCTGTGCCTGCTTTTTCACCAGCCTAGTAGGACTCTGCCTCGCCTACATTATTTACCGAGGCTCACCAACTCTATCAACCAGCTTATTTTTTGGCGACACTGCACCACTCGCAGCAATTTTAGGGCGCCAACCGATCTGGGATGGCATCTGGCCAGCCTGCGCGGGCACACTGAGCTTAGTTGCCACTTCGCTCGCCTTAGCAATCCCGCCGGGAGTCGCAGCTGGCATCTACCTAGCGGAATTCCCAAAGTCATGGTTGAGCCGTTGCGTAGGCCCCGCCATTGATATCCTAGCAGGCATTCCGTCAATTCTCATGGGGCTATTTGGTTTCACCCTCATCATCACTTTGCGCTCACTAACATTACCCACAGCTAATACTAGCTTGCTACTTTCTGGGCTATGCATCGCTATGCTGATTTTGCCCTATCTAGCCAGTACCACGCGTACCGCCCTGCTAGCCATCCCCAGCCAGCTGAGACTAACCGCCAACTCATTAGGCTTCAACCAATGGCAAGCCATCTATCGAATTTACCTACCGCGATGCAAAACAGCCATCATCAGCGGCATCATGTTAGCCACAGGCAGAGCAGCTGAAGACACCGCAGTGATCATGCTAACTGGGGCTGTAGCCAATGCAGGCATGCCAGCTGGATTACTTGAGCGCTACGAAGCCCTGCCATTTACTATCTACTATTACAGCTCGCAATACCAATCGCAGCAGGAGCTCAACATGGTCTTTGGCGCAGCCCTAACCTTATTGATATTTACGACGACTATTTTCACTATCGCCGGAAAAATCATCTCAAACCAGCATGATACATTCTAATAAATCAATGCCAGCTAACAAAATCATTGGAAATGTCTCTGAGCTGGAGGTAGCCCTCGACAATAAAGTCGTGATCAAGTGTGACCAGCTAGAGATCTATCAAAATAAAATCCACGTGCTCACTGGCCCATCTGGCTCAGGCAAAAGCACTTTCTTGCGAGCTCTCAACAGACTCAACGATTGTCTATCTAACGCGCGCACTCGTGGCAGTATTTGCCTGCAAATTGACGGCAAAGAGACATCCATTGACAAACTAAAACCCACACAGCTCCCTCACCTAAGACGCAAGGTCGGCATGGTTTTCCAATCCCCTAACCCACTGCCTGTGAGCATAGAAAAAAACATGCTCTTGCCACTACGTGCTGCATACAAACTGAGCAAACCTGAGGAACAGGAGATCACCCAACAGGCATTACAGCTGGCCGGTCTCTGGCATGAAGTGAAAGACAGAATGCACCTAGCTGCAGACAAATTATCTGGAGGGCAACAACAACGACTCTGCTTAGCGCGCACCCTAGCCCTACAACCAGAAATACTCTTGCTAGACGAACCGACCGCTTCACTTGACCCACAAATGACTGAGCAGATAGAGGACACAATCCTCCAGCTAGCAGATCGTTTCACTATTGTCACCGTTAGCCACTCGCTGGCGCAAACCAGCAAGCTGGCGGATTTCATCATTAAAGCAGAAGACGGCATCATCTCGGCCAGCCAGCCAACCTGACAAATTATTGGCTGGTATTTTCTATCACCCACTTTGCGTAGGCTGCGGCAGCTTTTTCTATCGGCAACGCCAATATCGCAGGATTGTCGTATGGATGGTTTTCTTCCAGCCAGCTTTCTAACTTAGGATAAGTTGCAGCTGAAGTTTTCATCATCACATAAACTTCATTTTCACGACAAATCTCACCATCCCACGGGTAGATAGACTCTATATCGCCAAGAATATTGACGCAGGCAGCTAGACCAGCCTCGACCACTTCTGCGCCAAGCTGACGCGCCACCTCACGACTGGGAAATGTAGAAACAACAATAAACAAAGCATTCATAGCGACAGCTTGACGCAGAGCTCTGACTTTGACAAACTTGATTTTACAAACATGAAATCGGGATTTTTAGACAAACTCATTGCGCGGCTAGATCGTGTCGAGCCAGGCGAGGTACAAAGCTTGGTCACTCGCTTGGTGCGTGAAAATGGCTTTTTTGAAAGTGTCTTTGAATCCCTGCAGGAAGGATTATTCATCACTGATCTGGACGGCAATATCACCTACATCAACCACTCGGCGGGACGCTTATTTGGCCTGAATACAACTCAGTGTGTCGGCCAACAGATAGACGCAACCATTCGCGGTCTTAGCTGGAGCAAATTAGCCGACCCCAAAAAAGTGGTTAGCCGCGACATGGAGATTTTCTACCCTGAACATCGGCTGCTCAATTTCTATCTTGCACCCATTCTGCACGAAACCGAAGATGAATCGCGCAGCCAGTCGCTCGGTTTCTTATTATTAGTCAGAGACATTACCAACTCTAGCAAAGAAGCTGAAGCCATGATGGAGAGCGAGAAGCTGAATGCTCTCACATTGTTAGCTGCTGGCGTAGCGCATGAAATTGGCAACCCGCTGAACTCACTCGGTATCCACCTCCAGTTGATGTCGCGCAAGATCCGCAAGCTGCCAGACGAGGTAGCCGCTGGCCTCAACGAGCATCTCGTTACCGCTCAAGCTGAAATTGCTAGACTCGATAATATTCTCAAGGAATTCCTCCAAGCAATCCGACCAACTGCACCGAAACGCGAACCCAAACAGCTCCATGAGATATTACGCAGCACACTCAGCGTAATAGAACCGGAGCTAAAACAACGCAATGTGCAAGTAGCGCTGGAGATGGCTGATAGTCTCCCGCTGCTAGAGCTCGACAGCGAGCAAATCCAACAGGCTATCTATAATTTGATCCGCAATGCAGCGCAGGCTCTACCAGCTGACGGTGGTATCATTACAATTTCCAGCCAACTCAACGACTACGACGTCACCCTTTCGATTCAGGATGAAGGCAGCGGCATCCCACCTGAGGTGATGGGGTCGATATTCGAACCCTATCACAGCACAAAAGAAAGCGGCACAGGACTCGGCCTGCTTATTGTGCGCAGAATTTTACGCGAACATGGCGGTGAAATCGAAATCGAATCACAAGAAGGTGTGGGGTCGAAAGTTAAATTATATTTCCCGCTAAACGAACCCGGCATGAGAATGTTAGAATCGTCTAGCGACTCCATCATTGAAGTGGAACCAATTCAACCTAACTCGCCATCATAATGCAATCTACCCTGCTCATCGTCGACGACGAAAAAGCCACGCGAGACGGGCTACGTATAGCGCTGGAAGATGAATTTGACTGCTACGTAGCTGGATCTCCAGCTGAAGCCGTGCGCATCCTCAAGAGCCAACAGGTTGACGTTATGCTCACCGACCTGCGCATGGGCTCTGACAGCGGGATGGATCTGCTAGAAGAAGCAAAAAAGGTTAAATCTCCACCCGTTTCTATCATGATGACCGCTTATGGCTCGGTAGATACAGCCGTAGAAGCGATGCGTCGTGGTGCATGGCACTTTGTCACTAAACCACTTAACATCGACGAAGTTGAGATGTTAGTCAAACGTGCCGTTAATACCCACCAGCTGAAACAATCTAACGTCCAGCTGGAAAAGGAGAATGTAAAACTCAAAAAACAAGTCACCAGCCAGCAGAATAAACTACCATTGTTAGTTGGCAACTCGCCAGCCATGCACCGCGTGGGAGAGTTAATCAAACAAATTGCGCCGAGCAAAGCCACTGTATTGATTGAAGGCGAAAGCGGTACGGGTAAAGAGCTAGTTGCTCAAGCAATCCACCAACTCAGCGATAGGCCCAAAGATAAATTAGTAACTGTCAACTGCGCCGCCCTATCCCCGCAGCTGCTAGAAAGCGAGTTATTTGGTCACGAAAAAGGAGCCTTCACCGGAGCGGCCCAACGAAGAATTGGCCGCTTTGAGCAAGCCGACGGCGGCACGCTCTTCCTCGATGAAATAGGTGAAATTGACGCCACCACACAAGTAAAACTGCTGCGCGCACTGAGTGAGCGCAAGATTGAGCGCGTTGGATCCAACTCGCCAATTCAGGTAGATGTCAGAGTGATCACCGCAACTAACCGCCATTTGGCAAAAATGGTAGAAGATGGCGATTTTCGCGAAGATTTATTTTTTCGCCTCAATGTAGTTCAGTTAGATTTACCACCACTGCGAGATAGAGAGGATGACATTTTACTGTTAGCCAATGTCTTCCTCAAAGAATTCGCTGAAGAAAATGGCAAAAATTTCAAACCTTTGAGTGGTGAGGCTGTCCAACTACTGAACCAATACGGCTGGCCAGGCAATGTGCGAGAGCTCAGAACGAGTATCGAACATGGCGTCATCATGGCTAGAGACAATGATATAGAAATAGGTATCGACCACCTTCCACTCAGAATTGCCGATTCAGCAGCAAGCTATGAACCTGCTTCAGCTGAACCAAATTTCACTAAATCGACTCACGCTAACACCGAGCCTGTTAAGGAATTCAACTTGCATAATTTAGAAATCCGAACCATTAAAGGTGCGCTCAAAGCAGCTAGTAATAATCGCACAGAAGCCGCAAAACTTCTGGGCATCAGCCGACGCACACTGCAGCGTAAGATCAAAGAATTTAAGCTCAGCTAGAAATCACCCAGAAAGCCATCATGAACTCCATGCAAACTGATACCGCAAAAATAACGCGCCGCATACTCTTCTTTGTATTGTTAGCCATTTTGGCTCTTTCCACTTTGTTGGTGACGTTTCGTGGTTTATCAGACCCGCTAGGCATTGATCAAGCACAGCTCGGGCGTGAGATAGCCCGAGGCAATGGATACACCTCACAGGTCATTCGCCCCGCGTCTATTTATTTGATGGAGAATAATGGCCAAGATGCGCGACTTGACCGCTTCAATGATACCTATCATGCGCCACTGAACCCACTCATGTATGCGGCCATACTAAAAATCACTGGTGGCGATCAATTCAACAACTGGATGATGGATAGTAACAGCCAAGTCTATCAGCCTGATAGAATCATCGCAGCTACTTGTATTATTTTCTTCCTCATAGCTATCGGTATTAACTACTTACTGATTGCGCGCATTTTTGATACTTCGATTGCCGCCGTCGTGGCTTTGCTGATGCTCTTCTGTGAGATGATGTGGGAATTCTCGCAGTCAGGACTGCCGCAGATGCTGATGCTGATGTTATTTTCCTGCGCCATGTTCTTCGCGTGGAAGGCGATGGAAAATGCAGAGATGAAAAAACCGGTGATGGCTCCCGCGTTTCTATCTGGCATATTCCTCGCTCTACTTGTACTCACTCACTGGATCACCATCTGGATCGTCATTGGCTACCTAGTATTTGCAGCAATATTCTTCCAGCCGCGCGGTTTGGTAGCCTCAACTGTATTTGCCATCGTTACGATTTTCACGATACCTACTCTGTATCTGTTATATATACAACCTACAGGCACCCCTGTAGGCTCAGCTTTCTACAATATCTACAATGGCATTGGAGGCGGCATGAGCGAAATGGATACCATACGCTCACTAAACCCAACGGATAATGAGCTAGCCGTTCAAGGTCTCATGCTGCAGACCACACGTACCATTCTGACGCAGATCACAAGCCTATACTCAAACCTCGGCTCAGTGCTTGCGGCACCTATCTTTTTCTTAGCCCTGCTGCACCCATTCAAGCGTGAAAGCCTGCGCAATTTCCGCTGGGGCATCTTGCTTATGTGGGTATTTGCCTGCATCGGCATGGCTATCTTCGGCCTCGGTCGCCCAAATAGCAGCATGAACAGCAACCAAATTCACATTCTCTTCATGCCGCTCATGTCTGCCTACGGAGTAGCTATGGTTTCCATCCTGTGGAGTCGCGTTGCCATTCCGCAGATGAAATTTGCCCATTATTTTGTTTTGATTGCCATCAGCGCAGGCCCGCTCCTATTGGCTTTCCCGCAAGAATTTCGTAATGGCATGCGTCGCGAAAAAGCTGGCGGCGCGCCATCATGGCCAATGACTCACCCATTAGCCCTCAATACAACGCTCACCAAAGTAAGCAAAAAGAGTGACCTAATTATTTCCGATCAGCCAGAATGTGTCGCTTGGTATGCCGATAGAACCGCGATCTTACTGCCAAAAAACCAAGATCAAATTGAGCAAATTGAATCTCGTGCGGAAAAACAACAACTCAATCTAGCTGGAATTTTCATCACCCCTCGTTCGTTCAATGCAGCTGCAATCATGAACAATGGATACCCTACCAACAGCGACTATGGTGAACTTTTCCCACTCGTTTACAACTACTGGTCAAACTACGGAAACGGCGTACGAGGCGGTAATGCGAAGTCATTCCTTGACACGAACCCAGATTTCAAAACATTAACTGCGCGCTACAAGTACCCAGTGCCAATTCTCGGAAGAGGATTGATGATGTATTATTCTAAAGAACTTCCCGTGCTTAGCAAATAACAAGCACACCTAGCCGCGAGCCTATGCCAGCAAAAAAATCAACCAAGATCCCCTTTGAGAAAGCTCTCGACGAACTCGAAAAGCTCGTCGACACCATGGAAAGTGGTGAACAATCATTGGATGAATTGGTCACAAACTACGAAAGAGGTGCAAAATTGATTGCACATTGCGAAGGAGTCATCTCTGATGCCCGCAAGCGCCTCGAACTTATCACTCTCAATCCCGATCACTCTGTCGCCGCAGACACCCAAAATACACCTGCGACCAGAGAACCAGCCGAACAAGACAACGATGACCTCAGACTCCTCTAATTCTCTTCCAGACCTACTCGCCACTATCAACAGTCCGGCGGATCTAAAAGGAATGGACGATGAGCAACTCGAACAGCTGGCTGAAGAAGTTCGCCATACGCTCATCAACTGCCTCTCTGTCACCGGTGGCCACCTTGGCCCGAACCTCGGGGTGACCGAACTGAGCATCGCGCTGCATAAGGTTTTTGATACGCCTGCCGATAAGTTTCTTTTTGACGTTTCCCACCAAGGATACGTACACAAAATGCTTACTGGTCGCGCTAAAGAAATCCACACCATCCGCACACCGGACGGGCTAAATGGTTTCCTGCTGCGCACCGAATCTGAGCACGACTGCTACGGAGCTGGCCACGCTGGCACGGCTGTTTCAGCGGCTCTGGGCATGGCATCAGCGCGCGACCTCAAAGGTGACGACAACCACGTGGTTGCGGTTGCTGGTGATGCGGCATTCACTTGCGGCCCTACGCTAGAAGCCCTCAATAACATCGCAGAGACCACTAAGAAATTCATCATTGTGCTCAATGACAACGAATGGTCTATCGATAAAAACGTCGGCGCCCTAGCCAAATACTTTAACAACATCCAGACCCACCCGACATTTGCCTCAATTCGCCACTCAGCGGCGGATTTTGTCGAGCGTGTAGGTGGAAAATCAGCACGTAAATTTGCTCACAAAGTCGAGCGCAATACCAAAAACCTACTGATCCCAAATGTGATCTTTGAGAAATTTGGTGTTCGTTATTATGGCCCAATCGACGGTCACGATTTACCGCTACTGGTGCGGACATTCGAGTACCTGAAGACCCAAAACGAGCCGGTGATTTTACACATCATCACTGAAAAAGGTCGTGGCTACAAACCAGCTCTGGATAATCCAGGAAAATTCCACGGACTGGGTGCCTACAAAATCGAAGATGGCTCGACTGCTGCTCCAGCCACCCCGACTTACTCGGAAATCTTTGGTCGTGCGCTGACAGATTTTGCCAAAGAAGACAAATCCATCACCGCCATCACCGCAGCCATGCCAGGCGGCACCAAGTTGGAGATCTTCAAAGATGAAGTCAACGAGCGCTACTTTGACGTTGGCATCGCGGAAGAACACGCAGCCCTGTTTGCCTGTGGCCACGCCACCCAAGAGCTGCGCCCATTCCTCGCCATCTACTCCACATTCATGCAGCGCGCCTACGACATGATCATTCATGACATGGCCTTGCAGAAATTGCCTGTGCGTTTGTGCATGGACCGCGCAGGCCTAAGTGGCGACGACGGCCCAACTCACCACGGATTATTTGACATCGGCTACCTCAGCCACGTTCCAGACCTCGTCTTCATGCAGGCTAAAGATGAAGATGAATTTGTCGACATGCTGTGGACGATGAAACACATCGACGACCTACCATCAGCCATCCGCTACCCACGTGGCGCTGGCACAGGAGCACAACCAAAAGCGAAACCACAGCTGCTGGAAATCGGCAAAGCTGAGCTGGTGCAAAAAGGCAGCGACATCACGCTGATTGGCTTAGGGAATCTGTTCGAAATGGCAGAAGAAACATGCCGCCAGCTGGAAGCTCAGGGTCACTCAGTCACCTTGATCAACCCACGCTTCATCAAACCGCTCGACGCCGAAATGATCATCGAACACGCGCGCAACGCCAAAGTGGTTTGCACCTTTGAAGATCACGTCATCGCCAATGGCTTTGGCACCAGCGTGCTCGAGCTACTCAGCGACCAGCAAATCCACACCCCAGTGGTGCGCATCGGCTGGCCAGATGAATTTGTCGACCACGGCAAAGTGGATCAACTTCGCCAGCGCTACGGCGTTTCCGTCGAAGCGGCTCTCAAGCAGATCCAGCAAAACCTCTAGGCCCACAAGCCCGCTAGATCATGGCTGATTCATCCAAGATCAAACCGCTGGCATTGCGCCATCCGATCGATAATTTACCCGAGCTGCACACCGCTTTACTCAAGTGGTTTGCCAGCGAAGGGAAAACGTATCCATGGCGCGAGACCACTGATCCATGGTCTATCTTGGTGTCAGAAATCATGCTGCAGCAGACGCAGATAGCCACCGTGCTAGACCGCGGCTACTACGCAAATTTTCTAGCCAGATTCCCCGACCCCATCTCCATTGCCGATGCGGATGAAGAGGAAATCCTCAAGGCCTGGGAAGGGCTCGGCTATTACCGGCGCGTGCGCAATTTGCAAAATACCGCGCGCCAGATTGTCACCAGCCACGATAACCAATTTCCCACCGATCACGGGCAAATCCTCGACCTCCCCGGCGTCGGCCCATACACGGCTGGCGCGGTAGCTTCATTTGCATTCAACCAGCCAGAACCCATCGTTGATGGCAACATCGCGCGCGTATTATCGCGCTTGTTCGACTTCCACGGTGAAGTCGACAGCTCAGCTGGACAAAAACAAATCTGGGCATGGGCTGGCCAGCTAGTTCACAGCAAAAAAGCACGTCAATGGAACTCCGCCATCATGGAGCTCGGCCAGACGTATTGCTCGGCGAAAAACCCAAACTGCGACGGCTGTCCGGTGTGGGAGTTTTGCCTCACTCGTACCCCTGACCTACTACCAAGCAAAAAAGCCGCAAAAAAAACCGTGCTGGTGGATGAATTCACCCTCTTATGTCGCGATCAATTTGGCCGCGTCTTGATGCAGCAACAAGCCAGTGGCGCGCGCCGCGAAGGGTTCTGGAAATTACCCGAGCGCGATGCCGAAGCTGTCGCCCACCTGCATTCGTGCTACCGGGCAAAATACGGCATCACCCACCACCGCGTCACCTTATACGTCTACCAATGCGCCCCAGAATCACTGCCCGAAGCAGCCAAAGGCACTAAGGAAAGCTGGTTCACCGTCGACGAACTCGAAGCGCTACCAATTTCCAGCCCGTACCGCAAAGCACTGGACAAGCTGCTTTCTGACTCGCTCATGTTATGATCAAAAAAGCCTTTATCCTTGGCGCTGGCCTCGGCACGCGTCTCCAGCCACTGACGCATTTTTTACCCAAGCCGCTGGTCCCACTATTCAACCGGCCCATGATCATGCGCACCCTCGAGCAATGCTACGCAGCTGGCATCCGTGAGTTTGCCATCAATACCCACCACCTGCCAGACGCGTGGGAAAAAGCATTCCCAGATCAACAATTTCGCGGCTGCCCGGTGCACTTTTTTCACGAAGAAAAATTGCTCGAAACTGGCGGTGGCCTGAAAAACATCGAGACATTTTTTGCCGGCGAGCCAGTGCTTGTTTACAATGGCGACATCCTCAGCACGCTGCCTCTGCAGCAGCTCATCGACCACCATCTCGCCGCTGGCCTAACCACCACGCTAGCGCTGAGATCCAATGGTCCGATCCAAAACATCACCGTGGAAGGCCCGCTCGTCACCGATTTGCGCAACCAGCTCAGCGAGGAAAAATCCAGCCACCAATTCACCGGCATCTACATCACCGAGGCCAAGATCCTAGATCTCATTCCAGCTGGTGAAAAAATTTCCGTCATCCCCGCCTTCCTTGAGCTAGCGAAAAAATCACAGCTCGGCGCCTGCTGTCTCGACGACGGTGATTGGTTTGATATCGGCACCGTCGACGCCTACCGCGAAATTCACACCACCAGCCAGCCAGCTGATGGCGAATCCCGCATCCACCCAGAAGCGGACATTCACCCAACAGCAGAAATCTGCAATTCCATCATTGGCAGTTCAGTACCAGCAGACTGCAAAATCACAGATTCCATCATTTGGCCAGATTGCCAGCTGGAAAAAGGTGCCACGATCACCTCCTCCATCATCACGCAGTAAGCAAATCACCCAACGTTTGTTTCCCCCTACACAATCAACCACAACCGCCAGAAACTAGCCCAGGTATAGACCTGAGCAGCACAAGCGGCGGATCAGAATTCACTAGTCACCTCCATTTAGTCAGACATCTTGAGTCTTTTTCACGGTTTTAGGTTGATTATTCGCACAATCCTGTTCTTTTGAGAACAAATTGACTTCCACGTATCATGCCTACCGATACTCTACTCACAGCAGTTCGCCATCACCTCGACCTCTCACCGACGCACACTTGCGTGATTGAACCAATCACCAAAGGCGCATCAGGCAGAACTATTGTTCGCCTCAAACCAGAGGGATTCCCTACCTACATCGGTGTGCACTACACCCTAGACCGTGCCGACAATGCCAACTACCTGCCCATCGCAGAAATGTTGCGCAAATCAGGATTCAACGTGCCTGAAGTCATTTACGACAACCCAACCCGCCGCGTCGCCCTCGTCGAAGACCTTGGCGATGCTGACCTGCTCTCCCTAAAAGACGAACCGTGGGAAGTGCGCGAGCCGATCTACCGGTCCGCCATGCAGCAGTTGGACAAACTTTTCTACACCCGTGTGCCAAAGGACATCGAACTCCAGCCGGAGTTTGACGCCAGCCTCTACGCTTGGGAACAAGACTACTTCTACGACCACGTCGCCGAAGACCACCTCGGACTTAACCCTGCATTGATCGAAGAACTGCGTGAACACCCAGCTCTGGAGCAAATGGCCAACGACCTCGGCGCCTCAGCACGCAACCTAGTCCACCGCGATTTCCAGTCACAAAACATCATCGCCAAAGACGGCAAAGCATTCCTCATCGATTTCCAAGGCATGCGCCGCGGACGTCAGGAATATGACCTCGCCTCATTGATCTACGATCCATACATGGCCCATTCTAAGGAAGAAATCCAAAAGCTCATCGAGCTATGGGAAGACGTATCCGAAGAAGAACCCATCATGCCAATTTTGGAAAAATGTGCCATCCAGCGCCTCATGCAGGCCATGGGTGCCTACGCAAACATCGCCATCAAAGAGCGTAACGATTGGTACCTGCAGCATCTTCCTACTGCCGCTGCCACTCTCAAAGAGCTCGTCAAAGGTACCGATCTCGAGCCAGCTCTAATGCCCGTGTTAGAAAAAATCTAATCCGTGCTTGGCTGGCGCGCAGACTTGTATTTTATATCACCTATGCGCCGGCTGCTCACATTCATCTTTTGCCTCTGCGTAGGCATCGCCACCACTCGTTACTGGGGCGACCTACGCATTCTCCATCAGATGGACCTGACACTAGCCTCTAGCTGGGTCAAAGAAGAACTTGGCCGCTCAGCTCTCACTCAGCTGGATTCAGACCATAACAGCATCATCGCTCTGGCTCAGAGTAACCAGCCAGACAAAAAACAAAACTTCGACATCGTCGCCGTCACTGACGACCCAGATCGCATTTTTGAAAATACCCCACCGAGCGCGTTAGATTACGCTACTATTTTTGCCAAACTCCACGAGCAAGGCGCCACCACCCTCGTCGCCGGCACCACCATGGGCTGGGACGACGAACCAGCTCTTCAGCTAACAGCGCTTAACCAACAGATCAAAAAATTCGATCGTGTGCTTGCCGGTGTACCACTTCGCCGTTCACCTAACGGCACACCAATCCCTGACATTTTTCTGTCTAGCGAGATTAGCACCAAACAACTCCGCGGTGACAGCAAACTGCTACCGCAAGTCAATGCTCTTGCGCTACCTAACCAGCTAGAACCTAGCAAGCACCTACTGCTAGGCTTCAGCCAGCTGGAGAGTGAAGAACTCAGTGACGACCACATCCAGCTAATCGCCATGTGGGATGGTCACATCATCCCCTCCTTTGAGCTCGTGCTCATCATGGTGGCCTATGACAAATCCCCTGAGGACCTAAACATCCATCTGGGTCAAACTCTCACCCTTGGCGCCGACGCCCCCATCATAAACATCGACCAGTGGGGGCGTACACCACTAGCGCTCAATCATCCACTCGCCCAGCCGACCACCAGCGCCGACGCCTTATTCATCGAAACTGTGAGCCTAACTCACCCACCCCTATTGATAGCTAACGGCAAAAAAAGCCAGCTCGCCAATCAAATCAGCCAGCAACGACTTGCTGACACCCTAGCAACGATCCAACTCTTTCCTGTAGCCAAACAGCCGATAGAATACACTCGCCTTCCCAGCTGGGCAGAAGCCGTCATCATCATCGACCTAGCCCTGCTCCTCAGCTGGCTCTCAGGAAGATCGCGCTTCACCCACATTCTATCCGTTCTGCTTATCATCAGTTTCAGCTACCTGCTGATTCTCGAGCTCATGCAGATGCTCAAATTCTGGCTTCCTGTCACCCCTATCCTAGCTACATTTTTGGTTTCCTTCCTCTCCATTGCACTGACTAAAAATCCATCGGCAAAGAAAACCGTCGAGCCCGCCAGCTAGATTCCTAGCAGCTCGAGCTAGCTGGCAGATATTCACCCTTTTCATTAGTGGCAAATTTCGCTACTACCCAGTGATTATGTCACTGGACTCCGTAACCAATAAAGCTTCTGTTCTGATCGAAGCTCTTCCTTACTTGCAATCATTTCGCGGTCACACATTCCTCATCAAAATGGGCGGTTCAGCCATGGACAACCCTGAGCTGGTACAAAAAGTCATGCGCGACATCGTCTTCCTCGAAGTCGCCGGCGTCAACCCAGTCGTTGTCCACGGTGGCGGCAAAGCCATCTCCGCTGCCATGAAAGAATCCGGCCTCGATGCCCAATTCATCGGCGGGTTCCGCGTCACCAGCCCAGAAGCCATCAACATCGTTGAAAAAACTCTCTCAGGCACCATCAACCCAGGCCTCGTTAACATGATCCGCCAGTTTGGTGGCAAAGCCGCTGGCGTGCCAGGTACCGACGTCTTCATCGGCGAGCGCATCAAAGGGAAAAACGACGACGGCGAAATGGTCGACATCGGTCGCGTTGGCCAAGCCGTAGGCTGCCAGCTAGAACGCATGCACGACGCGCTCAAATCCGATATCGTGCCAGTTATTTCCCCTCTAGCATCCGAGCTGGGAACCGGTAAACCACTCAATGTCAACGCCGATCTAGCAGCCGCAGCCCTAGCTAAAGAGCTGCGCGCCACAAAACTCATCTACCTATCAGACGTGCCAGGTTTGATGCAAGACCCTAGCAAACCAGAGACATTAATCCCGTCTATCAACCGTAAAAAAGCAGCTGAACTAATGGCCGACGGCACCATCTCTGGAGGCATGATTCCTAAGATCAGCTCAGCCCTAGATGCCCTATCAGCTGGTGTTGGAAAAGTGCACTTTATTGACGGTCGCACTCCTCACTCTCTGTTACTAGAAATATTTACTAAATCGGGTATCGGCACTGAAATCATTTCAGAATAAACGACATACAAAAACACCCCCAATTTTAGTGTCATTCACGGTTAGCAATTCTTGCCAAACTACCGTTTATCATGCATAAACCCATGCATGAGTAATATCCCAGTTTTGGTTAAAAATGACGCATGGCTCACACCTAACGCAGAATCAATTCAAACTCGAATCGACCGCCACGATGCCGAGATGGATCGCATCCTAACCAAGACTGGCTCGATAAAATCATACGCATCGGCTCACGACTTCCTAGGCATCAACTACGACCCACAAGCGGACCAATGGAACATCCGCGAGTGGGCACCTAATGCAAAGAGCGTTAGCCTAATCGGTGACTTCAACTTATGGGATAAATCTAGCCATCCGCTAGAACCTAGCAATTCAGGCATCTGGTCGCTAACTCTACCAGGTAATGCACTACAACATCTGCAGAAGGCCAAACTTCATGTTGTTGGCGCTGACGACACCCAGCGCGACCGCATCCCTGCATGCATCCGCAAGGTCGTGCAAGATACGCTGAGCAACGACTACTCAGCTGAAATTTGGAACCCATCGGAACATTACTACTGGCGCAACGACTTTGACGCCAGCCACATCAAAAGCCCGCTGATATACGAAGCCCACGTCGGCATGGCTGGCGAGGACGAACGCATTCATACCTATCGCGAGTTTGCCACCGAGATCCTCCCGCGCATCTCTAAAGCTGGTTACAACGTCATCCAGCTGATGGCAGTGCAAGAGCACCCGTACTACGGTTCATTTGGTTATCACGTCTCATCATTTTTTGCCCCGTGCAGCCGCTTTGGCACACCTGACGATCTCAAATTCCTCATCGATACCGCCCACGGCATGGGCATCGCCGTATTGCTAGACATCGTCCATTCACATGCAGTCAAAAACATCGCCGAAGGACTCAACCGCTTCGACGGTACCGACTATCAATACTTCCACGACGGCGGTAAAGGCGAACACCCACAGTGGGATTCAAAATGTTTTGACTACGGCAAAGAAGAAGTCAGACAGTTCCTCCTCTCTAACGTTCGCTATTGGCTGGAAGAATTCCGCTTTGATGGATTCCGTTTCGACGGCATCACCTCAATGCTCTACGACCACCACGGCAACATCTCATTTGACCACTACGATAAATATTTCCAGGACGGCGTAGACAACGACGCCGTGCTTTACCTCCAGCTGGCTACCACGCTAGCCAAAGCAATCAACCCGCAAGTACTACTCATTGCCGAAGACATGAGCGGCATGCCGGGACTTTGCCGACCAGTTAGTGAGGGAGGCATCGGTTTCACTCACCGCCTCGCCATGGGCATTCCCGACTACTGGATCAAACTTCTCAAAGAAGTTAGTGATGAAAATTGGGACCTCGAGCGCTTGTGGGAAACCATGCTCAACCGCCGTCACGGCGAAGCTACTATCGCCTACTGTGAGAGTCACGATCAGGCACTCGTCGGCGATAAAACCTTAGCCTTCCAGCTAATGGACAAGGAAATGTACTGGCACATGACCACTAATGATAGAGACCTAACTATCGAACGTGGAACAGCGCTACACAAAATGATTCGCCTATTCACCCTCGCCTTTGGTGGTGACGCATGGCTCAACTTTATGGGCAACGAATTTGGCCACCCTGAGTGGGTCGACTTCCCACGCGAAGGCAACCAGTGGTCGTATCAATACTGCCGCCGACAGTGGTCATTAGTAGACAACCCAGCGCTGCGCTACCAGCATCTCGCTAACTTCGACCGCAGCATGATAGATCTAGCTAAAGTCTATCCGTTCCTCAACGAACCATACCCAGAACTACTCTACGTTCACAACGACGACAAAATCCTCTGCGCTCGCCGCTGTGGCATCGTCTTTATCTTCAACTTCCACGTAGACAAATCGTATGAAGGCTACGAGCTGCCAGTGCCAGAGATGGACGACTACCGCATCGTGCTCAATAGCGACACCTACCCACACGGCGGCCACAAGCGTGTCGAGCCGCGCACCGTGTTCTCAGCGGTTGAATCCGAAGGTCGACCAAAAATCAAAATCTACCTACCTAGCAGAACCTGTATGGTGCTAGCCAAAACCACCTAACAAATCAATCTTACTAAAGTATAACAACAAACCAACTAGATAACTATGTTTGAATTTGCATCACTCCTCACCCTCGCCCAATCAGCGTCCTCGGACGCAGCCTTCGGAATCTTTGGCATCATCATGCTGCTCGTTGGCATATCGTTTTTTGGCCTCTGGCTATGGTCGCTCATTCACTGCATCAAAAATAAACAACTGTCAGATAACAATCGTATTATTGGTATCGTACTGATCGTGTTGCTTGGTCTTTTAGGCAGCTTGATCTATCTTTTCCTACCACGCGAAGCCTAATCCTTCAGCTGGTTAGAAATCAATCGTCCAGCTAGCTAGAATCTAGCTAGCTGGAACACCTCTTACAATTACATCCTTTTTCTCATGAGCGCACTCGGTGGCCAAGAAATCATCATCCTAGCCTTCATCGGGCTGCTTTTCATCATTCCAACAGCATTGTGGATTTGGTCACTCGTTCATTGCATCACCAACAAACGCCTTTCCGATAACAACCGCATCATCGGCATCGTGCTCATTGTTTGCCTCAGCCTGCTCGGCAGCCTGATCTACCTCTTCCTGCCAAGGGAAAACCCAACTAGCTGAGCAGCTAGCTGGGTCTATGGTCTTAGCTGAGCCGGTACTTGTCTACCAGCTGGCTCATTATTTCTTTTGATTAGAAAGCGGTGCGGATGAGCCCGCCTTCTGCGCGGATATTGCTGCCGTTGATCACCGCGGCGCGCTCACTGCTAACAAAGGTAACAATATCACCAATTTCAGCTGGATTGATAAATCGCTGAATCAACGAGCTCGGGCGGTTTTCTTCCATGAATTTGCGTTCGGCTTGCTCAGCTGGCAGGTCCGGATAGACGTCTTTGACAAAGTCTTTTACACTCGCGGTTAGGGTGGGTCCAGGCAACACGCTATTCACCGTCACCTTGGTTCCTTTGGTTAGCTCAGCTAGTGAGCGCGAGATTCCTAACTGCATGGTTTTGGTCGCGCTGTAATGCGCCATTTCTGGAGCTGGGCTGATGCCCGACTCACTGGAGAGGAAAACAACCCGTCCGTGATTTCTATCAAGCATGCCCTGCAGGTAATGTCTAGCTAGACGCACACCACTCATGATATTCGTTTCAAATAATCGCTGCCATGCTTCGTCAGTTTCATCAAAAAACCCAACCGCCTCGTAGATGCCCAGGTTGTTGATCAGGATATCAACTTGAGGGAATTTTTCTACCGTCAACTGGCTACCAGCTGCGGTCGAATTATCCGCCACCAGCGGCTCAAGTTTGGCATCTGGGTGAGTTTTCAAAATAGCCTCAATGGCTGCGTCGACATTTTTCTCGCTACGTCCATTGATGATCACGGTGGCACCTTCGCCAGCTAGTGAGCGGGCAATTTCGAGTCCGATTCCAGCTGATGATGCGGTGACGAGGGCAGTTTTGTTATTCAGTTCTAAGTTCATAATCGTTGTTTTTGTTTTCAGGAAAAATACCAGCAAAGACATTCAGCATGAACCTCTCTGCTTGGATTTGAATTCATTATAAGATGAGATTTGAATAACTCCAATAATGCGACTAATGTGAATCTATTATAATTATGATGATTAACCTCGAGTGGTTGCGCACCTACAAAGAAGTCTACGAACGCGGCAGCATGACTGCTGCGGCTGAGGCGCTGATGATTTCCCAGCCGGGAGTGAGCCTGCACCTGAGCTCGCTGGAGAACCACGTCGGCTACAAACTCTTCGAGCGCAGACCGCGACTGCTCATCCCCACGGAGCGCGGCAAACAGCTCTACAACAGCATCGCCGACCCGCTCAGCTGCCTCGAGGAGGTTGAGGTGAAAAGCCAAAAAAGCCCACAAGCCGAGCGCATCACGGTGACTTTGGGCATGTGTTTTGAAACCTTCCAGCTGGCGCTAGAGCCAGAGGTGCCCAAGCTGCCATTCAATTTGATTTTGGAATTTGCCGAATACCGTCGGCTACTGGAGAAGCTGGAAAATCAAGTCAGTGATCTGGTGGTCAGCCCACATAAACCTGAGCTCCGCGGCATCAGCTACCTGCCATTTTCACAGGAAACCATCGTCATCTACGCCGGCAGAGGTACAGATCTGACGGGCTTCCAAACCGACGACCTCGACCAGCTAGAAAACTGGCTGGACCAACAAACGTGGTACGGCATAGCCAGCGATAACGACCACATGCAGCGGTTCTGGAAGGCCAATTTCAACCAAAAAACTAGCTTCCGACCAAACTACATCGTGCCCAATTTTCACTCGATTTTTCGCATCCTAGCTGGATCACCCGGCCTCGCCATCGTGCCAGATTTCCTTGTACCGCAACTACAAGCTCAGCCAGCTAGCTCAGCCGCTGACCACAATGATGGCAACACTTCCAGCCAGCTGGCATCCGCCCAAATCATCTGGGCAGGCCGCCAGCCATTGCAGAATGTGCTGTATTTTGCCTACCACAAAAAATCCCCCAAGCTAGAAACCATCAAGCATATCATGGGGGTGATCAGCCAGCGCATGCCTGCTAGACCGCCCAGCTAGAGCGTCAGCTGCGAAATTTTGCGCATATCATTGTTGCCCTGCGACAATTGGCGGCGGAAGCGCTATAGGCTACATTATGTCAAGTCAGCCCTCTACCGATGATACAGCCACTCGCGAATTTCCATGGGGAAATGCACGCCGATTCTACTCCCATGCTGATGCCATGAAGGCGCAGTTTGGTGGCCGCGTGCAGAAGGTATCTATCATGGCAGATTTCACCTGCCCAAACCGCGACGGCTCGCTTGGCTACGGCGGCTGCACATTCTGCAATAACGAAAGTTTCACCCCATCGTATACCAAGAAATACCCGCAGATCACCGACCAGATCGACCACGGGCTGGAATTTCTCAAACGCCGCTACCCGCGCGTTGCCAAATACGTAGCCTATTTCCAAGCGTATACCAATACCTACGGCGAGCTGGAAAAACTCAAGTCCACCTACGCTGAAGCTCTCGCCCACCCAGACATCGACGGCCTTGTCATCGGTACACGTCCAGATTGTGTTAATGACGAGCTGCTAGATTATTTCGAAGAGCTGGCGAAAGAAAAACTTCTCGTGGTAGAATACGGTGTGGAAAGCTGCCACAACTCGACGCTCCAGCTGGTTCACCGCGGTCATAGTTTTGAGGACTCCGTGGCGGCGATTGAAAAATCAGCTGGCAGAGGATTCCACGTCGGCGCGCATTTCATGTTTGGCCTGCCTGGCGAATCCCGCTGGGAAATGCTGCAGCAAGTCGACAAAATCAACCAGCTCCCTATCGACTCAGTAAAATTCCACCAGCTGCAGATTGTCAAAGGATCCATCATGGCACACCAATACGAAGCCGATCCAGATGCCTTTGAGCTCTTTGAAAAAGATGAATACATCAATTTCATCATCCAAGTGCTCGAGCGACTGCGCCCAGACCTCGAAGTCCAGCGGCTCAGCTCAGAGTCACCACCGACTATCCGCATCGCCCCGGACTGGGGAAACGCTCGTATCCACGAAATTATGCTGGAAATTGAAGCCGAAATGGAAAAGCGAGATACCTACCAAGGACGATTATATCAGGCATAATTGCAAAAATGGTAATCCACCCGCCAGCTGGCTCGCTCAGGTAGAGAAATCGCCCCTCACAGCGGTAGCGCGAAACCACTCAGGCTAAGCACATTCGAACACCCCGCAGAAAAAAACTTCAGTTTTTAGCAAAAACAATCTTGCCATCACGCGATTTCTGAGTACTTTTCCGCCGCCGCGAGGCACCAAGCAAATCCAACTAAAGGCGCAGATAGCTCAGTTGGTAGAGCAGTTGGCTTTTAACCAATTGGTCCTGGGTTCGAGTCCCAGTCTGCGTACTTTTAGTTTGCTTAATTAATCCACACGATTCTCTTGAACGTGTGGATTTTTTTTACCCATAAATCACCCCAGCGCACAGCAGCTCTGCCGAAGGCTTTCGGACTGCGGAGATCCTTCTCCGCTTTGGTTGCACCAGCTAACCCCACATTCACCAGCTAACCCCACATTCACCAGCTAACCCCACATTCACCAGCTAGCTCCACATTCACAGCTAGCTCCACATTCACCAGCCAGCTCCACATTCACCAGCCAGCCCCGCATTCACCAGCTAGCTCCACATTCACCAGCCAGCCCCACATTCACCAGCTAGCTCCACATTCACCAGCCAGCTCCACATTCACCAGCTAGCGCCACATTCACCAGCTAGCTCCACATTCACCAGCCAGCTCCACATTCACCAGCCAGCTCCACATTCACCAGCCAGCTCCACATTCACCAGCCAGCTCCGCATTCACCAGCTAGCTCCACATTCACCAGCTAGCTCCACATTCACCAGCCAGCTCCACATTCACCAGCCAGCTCCACATTCACCCGCCAGCTCCGCATTCACCAGCTAACCCCACATTCACCAGCTAGCTCCACATTCACCAGCCAGCACCACATTCACCAGCCAGCACCACATTCACCAGCCAGCTCCACATTCACCAGCCAGCTCCACATTCACCAGCGAGCTCCACATTCACCAGCGAGCTCCACATTCACCAGCGAGCTCCACATTCACCAGCGAGCTCCACATTCACCCGCTAGCTACCTCCAACAAACTCACCACTCTCTAATCACCATTCTCCATTCGCCCGCCAGCATTTGATGAAAAACCCATGCTTGCGATCCAAAGCCAAAGAAAGAACCTGATAATCATTAAACCCAATCCGCGATTGATTAGGAAAATACAAATTGCCCAATGAGTACACAATGGGCACACCGCGGAAATATTCAGCCCGCTGAGCCATGTGGCTATGACTCCCAACCACCGCATCCGCACCATGATCAACCAGCCAGCGCGCTAGATCACGCTGCAGCGGCGTGATCACACTGGTATATTCAGCGCCCCAGTGCGGCATCACCACCACAAAATCAGCCAGCTCATTCGCACGCGCCAGAGATTGCGCAAGCTGGTCTTTATGCTTTGGCCAGCTTAGCACACCTGCTGAGGCCTCTCCAGCTGCCCCACGCTCGCCACCAATCGCATTGACCGCGACAACAGCCACCTTCACCGAGCCAAAAGACTCAACCACAGGAGTCGCAGCTAAAGCCACATTCTCCCCTGCGCCTACAGCTATAACACCAAGCGAGCGCAACTCGTCTAAAGTCAACTTGAGTCCACCTACGCCACCGTCCATGGCATGATTATTGGCCAGACTCACCACATCCACACCAGCATCCACCAACGCCCTAAGCTTGTCGCCATCGTCGATGACAAATTGAAACCTACCACCCCTAACTTGCTGCTCATCTCCCCCCAGTGAGCACTCCAGATTTACCATGAAAAAATCAGCCGCCTCCACTTGCTGAGATAACTCACCAACTAACAACTCATCACCTAACTCATAATGCTGAAGATTCACATCACCACCAAATGCCAAAACCTGATCTTCAGCTAGATCTGGAAGTTCATAAATATCAAAGCGACTCCTGCCCTTAAGCAACTCCTCCAGACTAATGATTTCAGGATAGCCACTGAGGTGATGAATCACCAAATCATCCGCATCCAGAAAACCTAACTCACCAACGTCCTGCCACAAATAAGCCACGTGTGAACCTAGATGAATCACCCAGCCACTATGTCCGTGCGTCTGATCCAGCTGAAATCTATCAGCCACACTAACCCCTTCCTGACGTAAAAACAAATACCGCTTAATCTGAGCTGGATTTGACCACGGAATTTTGTACCCGTGACGACGCATCGCATAGACCAAAAAGTTAGCACAATCATTGCCCACTAAAGTTTCCGCTCCCGTCGACTGGCCTTGCATCAATTTGCCAATGCCAAATACATAAGGAGATCCTAACTGCTCGATCAATGACCCCGCTATACCATCACGGTCACGCACACGAATCTCGATTGGCGTTGACCAGCTAGCCCCATTTGCAGCGACCACTTCAGCCTGTAACTTCAATACTCCAGCCACACCCGGCGCTGGCAATAAATCCGCCCAGCTAGTAGCAGCTAGAGCTAGGTCATCCGTCTCAGCCACGAGTTGGCGCCGCAAGCTAACAAACGAACCCGCATCTCCAGTGAACCCTTTACCTAAGCGGGTATCACGTAGCAGATTATACACTGGCTCAGCTGGTTGAAGCCGCCACCAGCGTACCTTTTCATACTCACCCGTTTGGCCAGTTAGCCACAGGTCTGAAAGTTTTCTCTGATGTAAGCGCCAAACGCCATCCAAATCTGGCTGAAAATTTGCCAAACCTAACTTCAGTTCAGTCATCTCTGCTTGCCAGCTAGAAATCATCGTCTTCCACCTATCAGCTGAAGCAGGAATCTCAATTCGATCTAGGTTTTGCAAAATCAGCTGTCGCAGCGAATCTGGCGACTCAGACCATTGCAAACGTGGCACCTCCAATCCTTTTGATAGATATTCTTTTGCCTTCATCGAGCGATCCAGCTGGGTGAGCAGAAACGCATCTAGCTGGATATCGACATTTTGCATCAAGAAGACCTCATCCAAGATAGCCTCGACAAATTGATATGCCTGCTGGTCATCAGCCAGCCACGGACGCGAAATGGAAATACTCGCCGCCTTAACATCCGGCAGCGAGCTCAGGCGACGCCAGTCGCGCTCTATCCAATCCGCTGAGAACCCCGGCTGAGCGTAATAATCCAGATCGATACTCAATACTAACTTGCCCGCTAGCGAAAGCTTCTCAAATCCCTGCCAGTCGACCACTTTAAAGCGATCATCTAGCATACCACAGGCTCGCGGTTCCAGCTGGGTTTGCCAGTTGAGATGTTTAGCCAGCTCAGCCTGCTTTGTAGCCAACTCATCACCTGATAGATCTTCGCCAGCCACCCAAATCACCCGCTGGATAGGCTCAGGCATCAATGGCTCAATCCAGCTGAATGGCTGAATTTCACCGTTCTCCACCCATTCACGCGCGCGACTAGCACGCTGGCGGAGCGAGAGCACTGAGCGCAAGCCAGTTCTCAGACGGTCACTGGCAAAAACTCCTGACGCATCTGAATGCGCATCAATGAGAATCAGCGTATATTCTTCATCAAAGTCTAACTCAGAAGCAAAAAAAGCAAAACTACCAGCGTGCGAATCACTCAGGTAGATAGGCAACTCAGCGGCCAGCGCATTGACAACTAACGCCAACAAGCACGTTAGCGCCATACACAGAGTTCGCCCACATTGCGTTCTAACGCGCCCCATATTGCTCTGGAGCCGCTTTAAGTTTTCCTAAAAAAGAAACATCAGATAAACAGGTATCCTCATACTTGCTACCTGGATAAACACTATCAATTCGCAGCTGTATGGTCTTCATCTTCGTTTTGCATTCGCTCAAGTCAATACGCTGCTCACGTCGTCGATCTAGCAAAGTTCGTTTGAACTCCTCTTTGCCATTAACAACAAAGGTGACATCTTTTACCCTAGAGTTAGACAAGAATAATTCCTCACTACGCGTGTACCCATTTTCTACCAGAACAGAATCTAACTCGATCTCTTTATTCAAAGTAAAATCGAGCACTTCCCCAATACCATGTCCATCTACCCCCTCTGACCACGCAAAAGACTTCTCCCCTTGATTCGTGTGTAAGTTATCTGCTGAATAAGAATAACCATTAGCGTCAGCTAACTGAGAACTTGCCTGCACTTTATAAGTCGTAGTCCATTTATAAAATTTTTCACGATATTGCCTATAGTAGCCATTGGCATCTAGATTAACACAATAGGCATTATAAGGCTCACTGACGTGAATTTCGATATCATTAGCCAATGTAGGTTCAAGCGACTCAAACTCCCACACCCACGTCTCACCGTGACGAACAAAACAATTCACAGGACTAACAATCTTGAACTCCTGAGGAGAAACCCCGTCCAGACTAAGCTTCACACGGCCCTGTTTAATCGGACCATGCCACACAGCTCCGGTAGACAAACGATACTTGAAACTTAGCGCTTCTTTACGAGCATCTTCACTTACATAGCTATAATCACTATCATACTCAGACAGGTAACTAATTTCTAAAACCACTTGAGCTCCTTTAGCGACCTTCATCTCAGAAACCAACCAGCCCTTAATGCCCAAAAATGGCTCCATAGATGGATGCTCAGCCACCTTCTTTGCATCATTGAACGGCTCATGAATGTAAGTTGATCTTAGTTCTTTGCCGTTAAGCTTTACTTGGTAATTGCGGCAGTATTTGACTTCAGTCACAGGTTCTAACTTAGTCTGTTGACCTGATTCAAAACTATATATCCAATTATATGATGATTTCACATCTTCGGCCGGAAAACCAAATTTCACCTTAGCCGATTTCTCGCTAACATTCTCCATCACATAACGCACATTCACCTCTGCGTAATCTGCCTTGAGAACGATACTGAGAGTTTCATCAAGAATCTGAACCTGCTCTACACCAACTGGAGTAAATGGCGTCACCTGTCCTGAAAAATCTAATCCAACATGATAGCCGCCACCATTTGCCTGCACATCAACTACAGCAGCAAAAGGAACGATCATCGCTAGCAAAGCTAATAACTTCATAACAGAAACATATAAGTAGCTAGACTAGCATCAAGCGAAATTGCAACACTTGAACACAAAAAAAAGCGGGTAGTGAAAAGCTCACCACCCGCTATTTCAAATAAATATTTTCTCGTCTACCAAGCGTAGGTGATGCCGAGTTTTGCATTGAATCCAGCTTCGTTGAGGCCAGATCCATGGATGCGATAATCGACGTCGCTGAGGTTCTCCAGCGTTGCCGTTAGCAGCACACTATCAGTCGCCTGCCAGCCACCGCGAATGGTTGGTACCACATAGCCAGGAGTGCCGCCGGGCGGAATGCGGTTGGTATCACTTTCATCACGTGATGACAGCTTGTCCGCTTTCGCAGCGGCATCCACAAACCCCTCAACCCAGTAACGACCATCTAACTCAGTCCAGCGCACACCCAAACGAGCAGTGGCTGGCATCAACCTATCCATTGGCTCACTAACCAGCTGGTTATCAGAACTTGGATAAGTTTCCACCTCACCGTCAATCCACGCTAGCTGGCCAAATGCCGTCCACTGTGGATAGAACTGCCAGTCGCCGCTGAGCTCAAATCCCCAGACGTAGCCGTCGCCGCCATTTCTCTTGGTCACTTCGTAATCGCCATCGATGACATTGCCAGTTGGCGTGCGCACAATCATGTTGGAAATATCCGTATAGAAAACAGAAAATTGTGCGCTGGCACACTCGCTGGCGTAACGCGTTCCCAGCTCATAAGAAATATAATCTTCAGGTTTGAGCCCAGGTGATGGTGTTTCAATTTCATCAGAGCGGGCTGAGTCTAACCTTGAGAGATCTGACAAGTTAGGTGCGCGAAAACTTTGCGCAATACCAGCCCAGTGCGACCAATGGTCGTCTTGCTGATAGAGCAGGCGCGCATTAAATACCAAGGCATCGTAAGATTCATTGATAGAAATAATGCCATCACTGGTAGACACCGTACCGATATCAGCCACGATGTATGAATAGCGCCCACCGAGCGTCAACTTCCACTGATCATTGATATCCCAAACATTGTTAGCATAGGCACCATAAGTTTCATATTTGCCATCATCCCCCACTGGCCCCTGATCAGCATCACCTTTAAAACTGCCATCCGCGTTATAGTCGCGACGGTAGGAATCCACCCGGTCTTGATAGTAATCGAGTCCGTAGCTGAGCGTCCCACCAACCCAGTTAGAACGGAACAACAAATTAGCACCGTAAGTATCTACCCCAAATCCTTGCAGATCGCGGCGACCATCTGAGCGCACACGGTCGCGTTCCTCGTTCAATGTCTGATAGGATAATGTAAACTGCCAGTGGTCGAATACCTGATTAACGTCAGTACCCTCAAGGCGGAAATAAGATAGGCTGCGATCCTGATCGTTCACACGGCGCAATTCGTCGCCATGATCAGTACCCTCCCAGTCGATGCCGTAGATCGTCTTATGAGTACGCCAAACACCATCTTGCTCTAGCTGTTGGTGCGCTAGAGTTAGTCGGGTGTGATTAGAAATCACGTAGTCGAACTTGGCGTCAAATGCCTGCACACCGTAACCCGTATATGGCATGCGCCCAACATCAGCTGCGCGCAGATCACCAATATCACGAGCAGTAAATCCAAGTCTGAGCCCCCACTCGTTGCCAACACCAAACATCGTTTCCAGCCGGCCCGTATTACTGCGGCTCGCAGAGTCGTAGTTGTAGTGCACATTACCGTGCCAATATTGCTGGCCTTCGATAGCTTGATCCACCCCAGTGCTAGATGTTAGTGCATTCACAGTACCACCAACTGAGTCTGATCCGTAAAGAACCGACCCCGAACCACGAACCAACTCAACGCCTGATAGGCTGTATTGATCGATCATACCCCAGTACTGGTTAGGGCCATCACGAAATACAGAGTTATTGAATCGAATACCATCAACTAACATCAGGTTACGAAATCCAGTAAAACCACGGATATATGGAGAGCCAGAGCCAGCGTTAGTTTTCTGGTTCATCACACCAGGAAGCTCAGCCAACGACTGAGACAAGGTAAAATGCATGTTGTGGCGCAAATCAGCATCGCTCAGATAGTCAACACTGAAAGGTGTGCTCATTAATTCAGAGACGCCACGATTGGCGGTGATGACCGTTTCGGCCAACTCCTCATCTGCATGCAGAGAAATGGCCGTTAATAGGATCGATATGATACAAACTAGCTGTTTCATGATCGACCCTTCTAACGACCGATTAATTTCAGTCAACTAATAACAATATCTGCAAAGTTATTATCAAAGCTGCCTGAGCAGATCATAAGTATAAATTCCCGAGCTATGACCGTCAGCCCAGAATAACTGAATTGCGTATCCACCAACCACTTGATAGCGGACCAAGTTGAAACTCTTCGGCGTGTAAAAAACCTGCGGTCTAAGGATTCGCCCCATCGCATCTGGCTCACCTTTACACTTAGCGCACGGACATGCTTTACGCAGCTCGTCTAAGGTGACGTAGTTCTCACTACCATCTTCCCACGCAAGGGCGATCTCATTGCCTATAGCGGCAAAATTTTTCAGCTCAATCATGATTGTTATTATGCAGTTGGGTAATGTCTAGATCCAAAGATAGCAGAGCCAACTCGGACAATGTTAGAACCTTCCTCGATCGCAATTTCGTAGTCGTGGCTCATGCCCATGCTGAGCAGTGGCAAGGCCACCCCATCTAGCTGGTTGAGTTCATCACGAAGCTCGCGCAACTGGCGGAACCAAGCACGTGCACCTTCTGCATTCTCGCTAGCTGGCGGAATGCTCATCAGCCCCTGAATATCTAGATTTTCCAGCTGCATGAGCTCCGCGAGCTGAGTGCGCAGATCGCCTTCACTGAAGCCATGTTTGCTCTCTTCGGCTCCTTGGTTAATCTGAATAAACACCTTGGCTTTGATGCCTAACTCACCAGCTACATTGCTGGTATAGCGAGCTAACTTCAACGAGTCGACGGCGTGAATGACATCAAACAATGGCAAGATTTTGCGCACTTTATTGCGCTGCACGTGGCCAATGTAATGCCAGCTGATAGAATCATCGAGCTCGGCAATCTTCACCTCAGCTTCCTGCAGTTTGCTTTCACCTAGCAGCGGGTGCTCGGCACCAGCTTCGGCCACTATATCAGCTGGCCAGGTTTTGGAAACCACCAGCAATTGGCAGTCATCGAGTGATCGGCCAGCACGCTGAGCAGCGGCAGCCATCTTCTCTTTCACCGTATGAATATTCTCGGCGATGCTCATATTGGGCTAGCTAGAAATTAACGGTTATAAACACCAGCAGTTTTTGCCTTATCCACTTGCTCGATAAGATCCGCTAGAATGTTGATGCCCTCGCGCTTGACGGGATCAAGACGGCTTGGCCAATCTGGAGTATCATCCAGGTCAGCAACGTCATCTTTAGCCTTACGCATGAAGTCTTCATTTTCCACGTCAAAGTTGATCAGCTCGAGCTCCTCATCTTCAAGGTCGTCTAACTTGAGTCGATAGAATTTGAATTTCTCAGAATCAGCCGCGGCTACTTCAGCAAAACGTTGCTTCTGCTCGAGGTTGCGTGATTTTTTACGCGCATCCGCTTCAGCAATCTCAGCTTCGCGGATCTCTTTATTCAGTGAGTCGCGGTTGAGTTCACGTTTCTCTTTCAGGCGGTTTGCATCTTCCACCACATATTGGAAATCTACTGAGTTATTGATTCGCTCAGTGCTGCCCGCTTTGAGCACAGGCAGGAATAGGTTAGAGCGATTTTCTGGGGTAAATCCAGCTGCGCGGCGGATTTTATCGTATGGCATGGCATAGTCCATGTACTGTTCGCCAATTTCAAAGGCATCTAGCAATGAAGGCAATACGATGTCAGCCTCAACACCTTTGAGCTGAGTGGAACCACCAGATACACGATAGAATTTCTGGATGGTTGGTTTGAGCACACCAGCGCGATCTGCACGCGCCATGATAGGCATCATTCGAGCGATCTCGATTGGCTGCTGCACAGTACCTTTTCCGTAGGTAGAGGAATCTCCAACAATCACAGCGCGGTTGTAGTCTTGCAGTGCGCCAGCTAGAATTTCACTAGCGGAAGCTGAAGTTTTGTCGATCAGAACAACCATTGGTCCGTCGAAGATAGCACGCTGCTGAGCGTCTTTCACTTCGATGCGACGGCGGTGATCTTTCACTTGAACCACTGGTCCTTTGCCGATGAAGAATCCTGTCATGCGGCGAACTTCTTCAAGCGAGCCGCCACCGTTACCACGTAGGTCTAGCAGGATGCCTTCCACTTTCTCCTCAGCTAGGCGCTTAACAAGCTTCTCTACATCCACGGAACAACGAGTGCTCCAGTCCTGCATATCAGCGTAAAATGATGGTAGAGAAATCCAACCGATGCGGCGAGTCACACCACCAGCGTCTTTCATCTGGATGAGTTCCGCATTGGCTAACTCTTCTTTCATTTCCACCTTAGCGCGGTCGATGATGATATATTTGATCTCACCAGGGGCGCCGTTAGCTGGCTCCACCTTGAGTTTAACCTGAGTTTTTTCTTTGCCGCGGATGAGGTCCACCACGCGATCGAGCTTCATAAACATGATGTCCGTCATCTCGCCATCGTTTAGAGAATCCACTCCAACAATGCGGTCGTTAAGCTGCAGCTCACCTTGTTTATCAGCTGGGCCACCGACTACGATGCCGGAGATTTTTGTCGCGCCGTCGTCTTCAGCTTGCAGTAGTGCGCCGATGCCAACGAGCGAATGCTGCATGCCAGACATGAAGCGCTCCATTTCTGATGCTGAGAAATAATCCGTATGCGGGTCGTAGCTCTTGGCTACCGCACTGAGGAAATAGTTAGCCACATCTTCAGAAGTGGCCTCATCGATGCCGTGAAGCACGCGCTGGTAGCGCAGAGAAATCATTTCAGCTGGCGATTCCTTATCCTTGAGCGGATCATCTTTGCCCTGCTCTTCAGCCAGTCTAGCTATGGTTTCGCGGCGCAGTGTTTCGCTGAGCATTGCGTCCGTTAGGCGCTTCTTCCACAGCATCTTAGCCTCCGCTTCATCAGCTGGCCACTCGGCTTCTTTGCGCGAACGGGTAACAAAATCGTCTTTGGTGAAATCAAACTCGTCAGCCTTGAGAAACTCCTGAGCTTCGGTAATGCGCTGCTGAGCGCGAAGTTTGAACACATTATAAATCTCGCTAGCTGGATCCATGCTATCACTAGCTACCAATAACAAGTGCATCTGATTTCCGTACTGCTCGCGCAATTTGTCGACGTCGGATTTCAAAAAGTACAGCTTGCCGGGATCGAGCGACTGCAGATACGAATCAAAGAAGCGCTCCCCCAGTTTCTGGTTAAACGGCAAATTCTCATGCTCGTAGTGGGTATTTTGCAGCATGATAGCCATGCTGCGCCCAACCGCATTAAAATCCGTATTGGCGATTTCATTGTCGGCCGTTGCACAAGAAACACTAGCAAAGCTAAGAACAGCTCCAGTGATCAGTTTTGCGAAAAGATGCTTCATAGATATTACTTGGTATACGCACACCGAGTGCTTCGCAAATCAAGAATTTCCAATTATTCAATGATCAGCCGCACTGGTGAGTTATTTACACTAGGCAGAATCACTCAACTGTCACTTAAAATACCCAGAAAGCTATGGAAAATCATGCTTTCCAGTGTGTCATCTAGCTAGACTGAGGTGACATCACCGCACCGCGCCAAGACAAAACGCCAGTTTTGAAGCCATTAGAAATATCAACTAGCTGGAAAATAGACCCGCTGACCCAGCCACTAGCTGGATATTATCAACGATAAACCTCCAGCTGGACATGCAGGCAAATTTATCTCCTCGCCAGACCGATGGTAATAGATCGCTAGCAATAGTCACCATGCGATCATGAAAAATGGTCGCCTACTTTTTAATTTTGCCATCACAACGCAAAACCACATTTTCAGCCCCCATTAATGCACTCGCTGTGCTTACCGCGCGGCGCGGTTGATAAGGATCTTTCACCTTAAGTTGGACTTTCACGCCTGACATATTTTCTAGCAAAAATGAACCATCTCCATTGCTAAGCGCGTGGTATTCATCAACCACCCTTCCTTCAGTGTAGGTCATCGCTCTAACTAGCGCATGAGCCAGCGGGTCACCATTTACATCTAATACTCTCCCACTAATGACTCCTACACTAGGAACTAACATACACGTACCGAGATCGTGATCTGCGCCAGCATCTAACTCAGGCGATACAATACTATCACTATCGTAACCGTCGCACTTTAGATGAATCCTCATCCTCTCCGCTGGCCAGCACTTGATGAGTTCAAATCGACCGTCACTATCAGTCATGCCAGCCTGAGCATCTTGATAGAATCGTGGCGAGCTATTCATCATCCCCGCCAGCTGACCATAATCACAAGTTATCCTAACATTGACCAATGGCGATCCAGCTGGATCTACCAATCGGCCACTAAGCCTAGCTGGCTCGCTTTGTTTCAATACTAAGCTAGCCGGCTTACCTGCTTGAGCAATGATTAGATCAGAGCAATATTTCCCGTCATAAGCAAATAGCTTAATTTCACCAGCATTGAACGACTTGCGATACTTCAGGCGAAAACTCCCATCTAACTCGGAAAGCGCAATGTCAGCAGGGAGAACCTGATAACCACCATCGTGATAATGAACTTCAGCACCTGCCACCGGCTGACCATGTTCATCAATCACCTCACCTAGCAAATAGTCATCATCATCGAGCTCCCTGAGCTTCAGCTCAACCTGCTGCGGCTTACCTAACTCCAACAAAAAATGCTGCCCATTAGTGACGGCTGGATCATAGCCAGCTAGATTGCCCCCCTGAAACGATGCAACCCGCGAGATTCTTTCCTCGCGTGTCACCTGGCCACGCAGGCTAACTTTGTATTCACCAGCTGGCAATAAGGCGGAAAATTCACCATTGGCATCTAGCGACATCACCAGCAAGTTTCCACGAACACCCACTTTCTTATTCTCTATCAGCACGCGCACAGGAACATCAACGATAACTTCACCGCTAACAGAATTGACCACTCTGCCGCTAAAATTCACCAAACTAGCTGGAGCAATATCAGCGAGCAGGCGAGTTTCACCAGCTTCCAACAAATCAATCTGCACCGGACTATAATTCCACTCCGCAGGTGAAGAACTTCCCTCATCTACCCACAAATAGTGGCTAAATGGTCGCAACTTCTTCAGCTCATAAATCCCCTGCCCATCAGTGATAGCTGAGCCTGACGCTACAAAATAGCTATTATTGCGGTGCAAGCTACGCACCATCACCCCTGCGCGTCCATTTCCATCACGGTCTAGCAATTTACCCACAATGCTAGCCGGTTCTATCAAGCGCACAGTGTGATCGCTGCCTGTCAGTAGGCGTAGGCTTGGAATGCGTCGTCCAGCCAGAACTGCATATTCGTCAGAGTTGTGGCTCAGGTAGTAGCGGCCACGTGGGATGTTTTTAAATACAACCACACCATTTTCGTTAGTCACCTCACTCAGCAGCCCGACTTTTCTATCATCTCTTTGAATCTGGTAGTCAGGGGCTGGCGAATCGCCAAAAGAATTCAACTTTGATACATTAATGCGCAAGCTACTAGCTGGCTGACCATCAGGCTTCAAAAACCTAACTTCTAGCCGATCATTATGAATCCGATGCCGCAACTCACGGTCAAACTCTTCATTCGAACCATCCTCATAGAGATTGAAAAACTGTGTGCCATACTTGGCGTGCGACGTTGTTAGCGTCATATCCACACCGCCAACTAGCTCGGCTTCCGAGAACTTAAAGATCACATCACCTGCCGCATTGCTCACTCCGCGCTGGCTGCTGAGCTTGCCTGTTCCTGCATGAGCAACATCCAGATACCAATCGGCTCCTGCTAGAGCTTCTCCATCCAGACCGACCAAGCGGTAGCCAAGCTCTCGCTCAGCTACATTTCCAGCCGCCAAACACGGCTGCAAAATCATCAAAATCCATAAACAGAAAATTTCTAGCAATCGCAACATTCCCAACAGATAGACAAACCACCCGCCGATGCAATCACTATGTAAACTAATTCCCCCGCTCTAAATTCTCCAATAACTGCAACGCTTTTTCCTCAGCTTTAGCCCAATCCCCTATACTCCAATGTTGTATAATGTTATTCTCATCAACCACCACATAGGTTGGCCTTCCATAGGCTATGTAATTCAGGATCGCTATGTCACCATCTTCCATCCCAGCCATTGGCATCGCCGGCATGTACAATTTTCTTGAGAAAAACTCCTTAACTTCGGCATGAGGCGAGCCCACTTCAATCATCAACAGCTCCAGCCCACGACCTTGATTGTCCTGCCAAAAATTTTCTAAGTTAGGAATATTTTTTATACAAGGCCTACAACCAATGCCCCAGAAATTTATGACTCTAACCTTCCCCTCAACCTTTGCTTCTAGCTTAGCGTCACTATACCAATGACTGATTTCAATCGCTGGAGCTTCACTACCGACTAACTCTTGCCCAACTAGATTGATCGGCCTGTCGAACTCTGCCCACATATTTTCGACTTTTTTAGCTCTCTCATCACTGGCCATCCTGATCGTCTCACCTTGATTCCCAGCTTTAACACGAAACTTTTGTTGGCAACTACCCGTGATTGCTGGCCGCACCTGAATACTGAACCAATCAGGAAACAAACCCTGCAACTCAAAATCGCCCTGCGCATCGGTGACCGCTCTTATCCCATCAGGCTGTCCCCAAACTGGCTCAACAATTGCCCCAACTAGTGGCGCCCCGTCAGCTGATACGATCTTTCCTGACAAACTCAACGTAGGCTCAGCTAGATCATAAACTAGATTTATGTTTTGAGCCCCAGCCTGATGCGTTTCAGTGAGAACCCGCCGCATTGACCCGTATTTATATTCATATACTTTAAGCTCAGCCTCGCCTGAAACCAGTCCCTCTAATAAGAAGCTTCCATCTTCATCTGTGAGTGCATCCACGTATGGTTGATTTTCAGAACCAGCTAGAATAGCAGCCCCAACTGGCTCACCATCGGCATTCACTACTCTACCTCCGATAGATTTATTTCTCCGCAAGTAAGAGATAGAGCCAATATCACTCGGCTCCCCAACATTGACTACAAACTCAACCGCCCCCCTAACAAAGACAGAACTCTTCGCTACAGGCGCAATAATAAACGGAACCCCGGACCACACCTGAGGAAATTCAAAACGCCCATCTGCATCCGTAACAGTCGTAAAGATTGTATCTAATTCTCTTAAATTTAGATCATAAGAATAGGGAGCATATCGCAGCCCCAAATTCTGAATAGGAAGGCCTAATGAATCTACAATACGCCCATTCACCGGAATCAGCTGCTTTGGCTCGAATTTAATCACTGACGCTCCGCCTTCAGATAGATCTAGCAGAGCCGACAGTGATTTACCATCGCTCGCGAAAACGGCAAGTTTACCCTTATCACCTGAAACCAAATCCATGGCAAATTCCCCCTTTGCACCTGTCGTTGCTTTAGCTGACTCAATTGACCTGCCATGGACAAATTGATAAACTCCAACACCTTCTACAGACTGCCCTTCCTCATCAAGCACCGCACCTCTAACCATCCTAGATTCATCGACCTCAACTGGAGATATCTCAAAAACCAGCTCTTCAGCAACTCCCTCACGCAAAACAGCATCCATATTAGTTAGAGTCGCCCTATTATACCCCTTAAGCCTCCCTATAATTCGAAACGAGTAGTCACCTGCGGGCAATTGAGCCGTATACAAATCACCGTTCTTGTATAGCTTGTAACTATCCAAATATGATTTGGTTTTGCTGGCAGAAACTCCTATAGAATAACAATTCAGATCAAGCTCTGAATTATTTTCTCTATCAATGAGCTTACATGAAACAGTAACGCCGCGAACAAGCTGGATATCATGTTCAGCTCTCTTTTCACCCAGCTTCAAATCTTTCACTACAGACAATGGAGCAGCTGATGATAAAGCCTGTGTCCGATCTAGTATAACACCAACTTCGTAATCTTGAGCTCTCAAATTGTGCAATGAGTAATAACCATTTTTATCAGTTAAAGTAGTAGCAGCTTCGGCGTCTAGCCCCGGAATTTTAAGACCTAATGCGTAGACTTTCTGACCGACAATCCCCTTACCTTCAAGGCCTATCAATCGACCAGATATCTCGGAAGATTGGATCAAATCCAATGAATGCACATCACCAGTTTGATAACCATAATTGCGATCTACTATCGAAGGGATGGCAGCATAATCTTTAGAACTATGATTTACCTCGTATCTAGCTGTAGGTAAACCTTCGAATACGACCAGCCCCTGCTCATCTGATTTTGCGTTCCAAACACCTGATCCCTGAGAAAACTTGAACAGGCGCGCACCTATCGAGCACTCGAAATCTATGGCTTTATTCAGCATAATTTCGACATCTTCAGCTGGCGATCCATCAGGTTTTGATAATTGAAACATCAACTTGGATTCGTTCTTTCTTAGCTGGAAAATCACCTTCTTTACTGCAGGCTGATGATCAGCAAGATAGGTATAAAAATTATACCCCAGCTCCTTTGTATGAATCCAAGTGAAAACACCATAAAAGTCATTCAAATACCAATCGCCTTCTTCAGGGATACTGAAACAACCCTCTTCATCTGTTACCCCCTCAACAAATAAGGACCTGTCAGAATCAGGTAACCAAATCTGACTATGAAAATTTAGCCCAACGGCAGGATCGCCATTAGGGAGAATCACCTCTACTATCACATAACTATCAGGCTGACTCACTTCAGCTAGACACAGTGAGCTAAATAACAGATGCAGACTGATGATTGCGGTAAATAACTGGAGAATATTTCTATAAAATCGCATGACTATCAATTCGTTTGAAACACTAATAACACAATCCTTGATAGACTTAAACACACAAGTGATTAAATATATTTCAGTGCGTAAATTCAAACCTCACCCCCCATCTAACAAACAAATCTAAACACAAAAAAGCTGGGCAGCGATGACACCGTCCCAGCTGAAGATTCTAGCACTTTGATAGACACCTCTATCTAACTAGGTCTAGCACAGTATTACTCTTCAAAAGTCAGATAAACAACCGCGATGTCAGAATGCGGATTTAATTTAAGTAATTCCTCCAAATTATTAGCCCCTTTTGATGAGTCTGTTTTGGAGCTCATGAGGTAAAACAAAATATTACCGATGCCGTCGACGCCTTTATACGAGCCGTCAGGCCTGCCGGATGAGCAAAGAGATTCCGTACAGTCGAATACCGACTTCGGAATATCTCTTTGCCCTGAAGCCCACATACCGAGAGAGCTCAAGCTGATATGAAACCTCATCGTGTCCGATGGCGATTCTTTAATATTGAGATAGTCCAAATCGACGATCTGAACTGCGATTTCGCCTTCGCTAGACTTTTGGCTTCTATCCGAAACAGCTGAGCCGATCGTGCGGTTTTTTGCTAGCACTCCATTCTTGAAAAAGGCCACATTCAGACTAACGCTACTGAATTCTGAATCAGAAGTGAAAGTCCCCGAGTAATCACGAATCTTCAATGCCGTCGCCAAGCTACCAAAGGCGACATCATTCTTCTTCCATGTCTTTAGCTTAGGAGCTTCCGCTAAGGCCAACACCGGGCTAGCTACAATAACTGATAGAACCACAGATTTTAGCCGCTTCACAAACAAGTTTGATGATTTCATTAGATAATTAAATAACGCGCCCAAAACAGGACAACAAGAGGTAATCTGCCAGACAGATAATCAAAACAATCATTTACCTAGCTGGCATAAAAAAAGCTGGGCCAGCAATGACGCTGACCCAGCTGAAAATTCTAGCACTTTGATAGACACCTCTATCTAACTAGATCTAGCACAGTGTTATTCTTCAAAAGTCAGATAAACAACCGCGATGTCAGAATGCGGATTTGATTTAAGTAATTCCTCCAAATTATTAGCCCCTTTTGATGCACCTGTTTTGGAGCTCATGAGGTAAAACAAAATATTACCGATGCCGTCGACGCCTTTATAATACGAGTCGTCAGGCCTACTGGAGGTGCTAAGAGATTTCGTACAGTCGAATACCGACTTCGGAATATCTTCTTGCCCAGAACTCCCCATACCGAGAGAGCTCAAATTGATATGAAACCTCATCGAGTCCGATGGCGCATCTTTAATATTGAGATAGTCCAAATCGACGATCTGAACTGCGATTTCGCCTTCGGTAGACTTTTTGCTACTAGCCGATACAGCTGAGCCGATCATGCGTTTTTTTTCTAGCACCCCATTCTTGAAAAAGGCTACATTTAGCCTAACGCTACTGAATTCTGAATCAGAGGTGAAAGTCCCCGAGTAATCACGAATCTTCAATGCCGTCGCCAAGCTACCTAAGGCGACATCATTCTTCTTCCACGTCTTTAGCTTAGGAGCTTCCGCTAAGACCAACATCGGGCTAGCCACAATGGCTGATAGAACTACAGATTTCAGCCGCTTCACAAACAAGTTTGATGATTTCATCAGATAATTAAATAACGCGCCCAAAACCGAACAACAAGAGGCAATCTGCCAGACAGATAATCAAAACAATCATTTACCTAGCTGGCATAAAAAAAGCTGGGCCAGCAATGACGCTGACCCAGCTAAAAATTCTAGCAACTTGATAGGTTACTCAGATTCGGCAAATGCCTCTAGGCATCACAAAATATTCTTTGAAAGTCAGATAGAAAATCACAAGCTCAGACTGTGGATTAGACTTCAAGTGATCGTCTAAACTGCTAGACTCAATTAAAGTATCGGAATCTGATACCGTCAGGTGAAAAATGATGTTCTCAAATTGTTGGTTCCCATCAAGCTGCTGGCTGGTACTGAGCCCCTTAGAACAATCGAATACCGATTTGGGAAAATCTTTCAGCCCGCTCGCTACGCCCTCGTCTCCCATCTGCACCGCGTAATGGAATCTCATTGAATTTTCGGGAGCACCGCGCAACTGCAGGATGTCTAAATCCGCAATTTTCACAGCCACTTCACCAAAATCAAAACGGTTCTGCTTGCTCCTAACTCCACAGGCGATTGAGCTCTGCTTATCTAACTCACCATTTTTGAAAAATGCTGCTCGTAGAGTTACACTCGAGTACGGCTTATCCGTGGTGAATTTACCGCCGAGCTCTTGAATGTTTAATATGCCGCCTACGCTAGCCAGAGAAGCTGGATTCCCCTGCCAAGTTTTCAGCTTTGGCGCCTCAGCCAGGGCCAACATGGGGCTAGCTACAGTGACTGATAGAACCACAGATTTCAGCCGCTTCACAAACAAGTTTGATGATTTCATTGGTCAATTCAATAACGCACCCAACAATGGATAACAAGACCCAACCTAACAAATCAATGATTAGACACTTCTATCGTCTATTCAGCATAAAAAAGCTGGGCCAGCGATGACGCTGGCCCAGCTGGAAATTCTAGCAACTTGATAGATTACTCAGATTCGGCAAATGCTTCCATGCCGACACATGAACAGACTAGGTTGCGGTCACCGTAGACGTTATCGATGCGTCCGACTGCTGGCCAGAACTTGTGCTGGCGCTGGATTTCTGATGGATAGGCAGCTTTTTCACGTCCGTATGGGCGATCCCAGCTATCAGAGATCACCTGCTCGGCAGTGTGTGGCGCACCTTTGAGAACGTTGTTCGTCTCGTCAGCTGCACCAGAAACGACCTCTTGGATTTCAGCATGGATAGAGATCAGAGCATCACAGAAACGATCTAACTCAGCTTTGCTTTCAGATTCCGTTGGCTCGATCATCAAGGTTCCAGCTACCGGCCAGCTCATAGTAGGCGCGTGGTATCCGTAATCCATTAGACGCTTGGCTACATCTTCCACAGTGATGCCACTCTCAGCGGTGAGCGGACGCAGGTCGATGATACATTCGTGAGCGACCAGACCTTTGTTACCGGTGTAGAGAATTGGATAGAATTCCTTCAGTCTAGCGGCAACGTAGTTGGCATTAAGGATCGCCATTTTAGTAGCTTCAGTAAGTCCCTCAGCACCTAACATCGCGATGTACATCCATGAGATCACATTCACACTCGCACTGCCGTATGGTGCAGAACAAACCGCCAGCTCTTGGTTTTCCAGCTCAGCGTGACCTGGCAAGAATGGAACTAACTGCTTAGCTACGCCAATTGGACCTACACCTGGGCCACCACCACCGTGTGGGATAGCAAAGGTTTTGTGAAGGTTGAGGTGACAGACGTCAGCGCCGATGAAGCCAGGGCTGGTTAGGCCAACCTGAGCATTCATGTTAGCGCCATCCATATAGACCTGACCGCCGTGGTCGTGAATCAGCTTACAGATATCAACGATGGTAGATTCATACACACCATGGGTAGATGGATAAGTTACCATCAGCGCACCTAACTTAGCTGAATGCTTTTCACACTTTTCTGTAAGATCGGCCACATCGATATTGCCCTGATCATCACAGGCAACAGGAACCACCTTGAAACCGCACATTACGGCGCTCGCTGGGTTCGTTCCGTGAGCTGATGTTGGGATCAGGCAAACATCACGATCAGTATCGTCATTGGATAGATGGTAATTACGAATCGCTAACAAACCAGCGTACTCACCTTGTGAACCAGCATTTGGCTGTAGCGAGACAGCCGCAAAACCAGTCACTTCAGCCAGCCAGTCAGCTAACTGGTCAAGCATCTGCCGGTATCCGATAGATTGATCAGCTGGCACAAATGGATGCAGGTTAGCCACCTCAGGCCACGCCAGCGGCATCATTTCGGCAGCAGCATTGAGTTTCATGGTGCATGAACCTAGCGGGATCATGGTTTCATTCAGCGCGAGGTCGCGTTTCTCAAGACGAGCGATATAACGCATCATCTCAGTTTCAGAATGGTAACGGTTGAAGACTTCTTGTTGCAGCACGTCGGACTGACGCGCGTGAACATCTGACCAGGTGACATCAGCAAACTCTGGAATCTCGGCATCTTCGATGCCAAATGCACGCAAGACCTGCATGCCCTGCTCACAGCTCATGGTTTCATCAGCAGCTATGATGATATGATTTTCATCTAGCTGGCGAAGGTTCACACCTTGCTCCACACCAGCTGATAGAATCTCAGCTGCTTTCCCTGGAACCTCAACCATGACTGAGTCAAAGAACTCAGCATGAACGACTTTGAAACCATTTTTCTGCAAACTAGTAGAAATAATTCGCGCTGCAAAATTAACATTGTTAGCAATGCGCTTGAGTCCTTCAGGCCCATGCCACACGGCATACATCGACGCCATCACGGCGAGAAGTACCTGTGCTGTACAGATATTAGAGGTCGCTTTATCGCGGCGGATGTGTTGCTCACGAGTCTGCATGGCTAGGCGATAGGCTGGTTTGCCATGGGCATCGATAGAGACTCCAACAATTCTCCCTGGCATCTTACGCTTGAGTTTATCAGAACAAGCCATAAAACCAGCGTGAGGGCCACCAAAACCGAGCGGCACACCAAATCGTTGTGAGTTACCGACGCAGATGTCAGCGCCAAACTCACCCGGAGCACGCAGTACGGTGAGAGCGAGAATATCTGCAGCTACGATCACTTGCGCCTTTTGCGCGTGAACACGATCACAAAAATCGGCATAATCTTCAACTGCCCCTTGTGTATTTGGGTACTGCAGCAGCGCGGCAAAAAGTCCCTCACAGTTAGCTGGGTCAAATGATTTCCAGTCACCTATCAGCACCTCAATGCCGAGCGGCTCGGCGCGGGTCTCAACCACTTCAATGTTTTGTGGATGACAGTTGCTATCAACAAAAATAACAGACCCACGTGGTTTGGTAGTTTTTGCCAATGCCATAGCCTCAGCACAAGCAGTCGCCTCATCTAGCAGTGATGCGTTAGCAATGTCCAGCCCACTGAGATCGCTGATCATGGTCTGGAAATTTAACAA
The DNA here is from genome assembly GCF_016595495.1 of Persicirhabdus sediminis. Lineage (GTDB taxonomy): Bacteria > Verrucomicrobiota > Verrucomicrobiia > Verrucomicrobiales > Akkermansiaceae > Persicirhabdus > Persicirhabdus sediminis. The sequence continues at coordinate 169,181 of NZ_JAENIM010000039.1, read as the reverse complement.
TGCCTCAAGACGACCCTGTGAGACCTCTGGCTGGTACGGCGTGTATGCAGTGTACCAACCTGGATTTTCAAAAATATTACGCTGAATGACTGGCGGCACCAATGTTCCGCTGTAGCCTTGGCCAATGTATGAATGGAGAACTTTGTTTTGCGAAAGTACGCCGCGCAACTGCTCGAGCGCTTTCGCCTGTGTCAATGGATCAGGCAGTTGGAGATCATCCATGCCCATGATGTTGGATGGCACTGCGTCATCGATTAGATCAACAATGCGCTCGTATCCGAGCGACTGAATCATGGATTGACGAGTATCGCCGACGGACCCTACGTGACGGCTGAGAAAATTAGCGTGAACTGACATAGAAGGAAGTAATGTGGCTGAGAAATGAGATATTGCAATCCCCCAGTTTTCCCTAGCAAGCAAGGAAAATAAAAGGCGCATCGACTTGCAATCGATGCGCCTAATGAGGGCTAATACAAGCTAACAAATGAGCTTAACCGAGCAGACCACTGTAGGCTTGGGCGTCCATCAGGTCTTCTAGCTGAGAAGGATCTTTCATCTTGATTTTAAAGATCCAACCTTGACCGTAAGGGTCGGTATTGACCAGCGCTGGGTCAGCTTCAAGAGCTTCATTGCCTTCGACGATTTCGCCAGCTAGGGGCGTGTAAATATCACTCGCCGCTTTGACTGACTCGACCACAGCGACTGGGTCGGCAGCATCGCATTCGCGACCAATTTCTGGAAGCTCGACATAAACCACATCAGTGAGCTCTTCCTGCGCGTGATCAGTAATGCCAACAGTGGCAACATCACCTTCCACAAGTACCCACTCGTGGTCATTTGAGTATTTTAGATTTTCTGGAACGTTCATGGTATAAAAGTTAGTTAGTCAATAATGATAGGCTTAGCCTTTTTTATAAAATGGTTTCTTCACAACCTCAGCTGGGAATCTACGACCTCGTACGTCAATTTCAAGCTGCGTGCCAATCTTGGCGTGCTCGACAGGCAGGTAGGCCATGCCGATGCCGATCTTCAAAGATGGTGATAGAACTCCGCTAGAGAGCTCGCTGATAGGCTCGCCGCCAGCTAGACAGACTGGATAATGCGCACGTGGTGGCGCTCCGCGGCCAGTGTACTGGATGGCAACAAGACGCTCGCCAAGGCCATTTTCTTTCTGCGCGACAAGTGCGTCGCGACCAACAAAATCACCTTTATCCAGCGCACAGAAAAACCCGAGACCAGCTTGTAGTGGTGTTTTATCAGCAGCTAGATCAGAGCCGTTCAGTGGATAACAAACTTCCAAGCGCAGGCTATCACGCGCCCCCAGACCACACGGTTCAGCGCCGGCATCAACAATGGCCTTAAACCATTTTGAACCAGAGCCAGCTGGACAGAAAAATTCGTAACCATCTTCACCGGTATAACCAGTGCGGCAAATAATCAATTTCTCACCATCTTGCTCCCAGATGACAATGCGGTTGCGTGTCGGCAGCTCAACTTGCGGAAATAGTTTCTCATGAATAGCAGTGGACTCGGGCCCTTGAATGGCCATACCAGCCCAATCTGCACTTTCATTAGTCAGCGTGAGCTCAGCTGGCAGCAGCGCTGATAGAGCGGCGAAGTCTTCATCTATCATAGAAGCATTCACCACGAGAAAGATCTCATCTTCCCCCTGACGATAGATGATTAGGTCATCAATCACGCCACCAGATGGATTGAGTAAAAAAGTATACTGAGCGTCCCCCAACCCCAACTTATTAACATCGTTAGCCAGCACAGTGTTGAGCCACTTGGCCGCTCCTGGACCGCTGAGGAAAAACTGCCCCATGTGAGAGATATCAAAAATGCCAACACGTTCGCGCACGGCAGTATGCTCGTTGATAATGCTAGAATACTGCACTGGCATTCTCCATCCCGCAAAGGGAACCATCTTGCCTCCCAGCTCTTCATGTAAAGCTGCGATGGGTGTTTCTTTCATTGTATCGCTCACACGCGCACTATGTGTGGCCGATCTCTAGCTGTCAACAAAGCCAATACGCAAATCTATTTTTCCGCAAAAATTGCATATTCAAAGTTGCCCTACCCCGAATCTACCGCACAATCTATCATCATGTCAGCTAGCGATCTACGTCACCTTCCAGCGGTTGAAAAACTCAGCCACCAACTTAGTAAGTCACAGCCCTTACCCAAAGCGCTGATCACTAACTTTGTGCAATCCCAGCTGGCTAACTATCGTGCAAAAATCCTCGCTGGCGAAAGATTCACCCGAGAAGAAATCACCGCTGATGTAAGTAGCCAGCTGGATATCTTCGCGCAGTCACGGCTGCAGCCAGTAATCAATGCCACGGGTGTGATGATTCATACTAACCTTGGACGGTCACCATTAGGCAGCCGAGCCGCTGGCGCGCTCAACCAAATTGCCACGGGCTATTCCAACCTAGAATTCAACCTTCTCGACGGCCAGCGAGGCAAACGTGCTAGCTACCTAGAAACCGCCCTAGCGTGCTTGCTAGAAGCCGAGTCAGCCACCACCGTGAACAACTGCGCAGCCGCGCTAGTTTTAATCCTGAGAACACTAACGACAGCTGATAAAAATGAAGTCATAGTTTCACGCGGCGAACTGGTAGAGATTGGCGGTGGGTTCCGCATTCCAGAAATATTAGAAACCTCTGGCGCAAAACTGATAGAGGTTGGAGCCACCAACAAAACCCACCTGAAAGATTACGCCAAGGCGATCACCGAAAAAACCGCGATCATTCTCAAAGTACATCGATCAAATTTCTACATCGATGGGTTTACTGCTGAAGTCGATACCGAAGAGCTTTCAGCCCTAGCAAAATCCAAAGGCATCCCCCTAGTTGAAGACCTCGGTTCAGGTGCCATGCTCGACACCGAAAAACTTGCACCTATCGAACACGAACCTCGCGCCCAAGAATGCTTACGCAAAGGAATCGACCTCGTGTGCTTTTCCGGCGACAAATTGCTAGGTGGTCCACAAGCGGGAATTATTGCAGGCAATGCTGATATGGTTGCTAGAATCAAATCCGATCCATTTTACCGCGCAGTTCGCTGCGACAAGCTCATCCTAACGGTCCTGCAGGAATCTATCGACAGCTACCTAGACAGCAAGGCAAACCCAGAGCTCAGCGACATTCCGGTACTCAATTTCATCTCACAGAAACCAGCTGACTTGAAGATACGCGCGCAAGCAATCATCGATTGCCTTCCAGCTGAAATTGCTAACCAGCTAGATATTGTAGAGCTTGATTCAACCACGGGCGGCGGAACGATGCCAAAATCAAAAATCCCATCAGCTGGAATTGCCGTTAAGTCAGCCAAATCCACCGCCAGCCAGATCGCTGACGCGATGCGCAAACAAAAACCAGCACTGGTTGGTTTCATTGAAGATGACACCTATCACATCCACTTAGGTACTATTTTCCCAGCGCAGGACAAACTCATCGCCGACCATCTCAGATCGATTTTGGTTTAATAAAAAAAAGCCCGCTTGATTGCTCAAGCGGGCTTTAAATTTATGATCTAATCACACATTAATCTTGTGCGTTAGGATCTTTATATTTGAAGAAGTTCTTGTTCTCTTCGCTGAGGCCTTCGCCACTAGCAGCGATGGTCATTTCAAACAAGTGAGCTAGTCGGTTACCTTCTAGCAAACGCAGGTATCCGCGAGTGTCCTTGTTTTCATCTGCAGTGCCCCAGTTTTTCACGGCAACTTGCACGTCTGGATCATTCCAATAAACACTAAGCGCACGGTTGAATGAGGCGACAACTAGCTCGTATGATGAACCGTAATCGGCAGTCATTGCGTAGTTATAACCGTTCAGCGCACCTTCAGTATTACCTAGATTCTCATGAGCAAGTCCGCGCAGGAATGCTAGCTGAGCAAGATGATTTGCATCAAGACCGTCACGCCCATCCCATTGTTTTACCAATGTCATTAGACGAGTCCAGTCTTCATGGCGAGTAGCCTGCCAAAGCACGTTGAGATCAAGCTGAGTCTTCATGCTTGGACGCTCCAGCGCATCAAAGATAGCGGCCTTCTGCTCCTTTTCCATTTGCTCGTACTGCTCAGTCTTACGTAGACACTCCAACTTGTAGAAATTGGCTAGAGTACTGTAATTACCAGTCAATGTATAAGTTCTTGCGTTCTCAGCGACCACTTTATCAAAAAACTCCATGGCTTCTTTGTAGCGGCGACCGCGGAATGCTAACATCCCTTGTTTAAACTCAGATGGCTCGATGAAATAGACACGCTTGATTTCACTCTTGCGCATATTTTTTGTATCGATAGCCGCCTTGTTATTCTTATACTTAACACCTTTATCATCTACGTTGTAGACATAGACATTTTCGCGTGTCTTATCGGTCTTCAAGATCACAGCAGCAGCAGGCTCAGCTGCGGGTTCAGCAGCTCCCAAAAAGGAAGCAGCCAATAGATGAATCGCGATGGTTGATTTTAAAATCTTCATATCTTTTCTCTAATTATTGGTTACCACTATTGGTTAGCGTCTGTTCTTTTCTTCGTCCTGCTCTTTTTTGGTTTTGATCTCACCACTGTTTTCGTACTGCTTAACGAGGTCTTCGACTTTTCTCCAAAGAGCAATCTCCTTGTCGGTGATCTTGTCATTTTCCTCAATGATGCGGCGAGTGGAACTAATGTAGCCTTCACCAGCGTCGTATGCAGACTGACGGTCAGATTTTGTCAGCTTAACTGAGCCATTAGCTCCCTTGAGTTCATCACCAACAGCTTTGTTTCGCTGCCAAGTAAGCTCCATGAGGCGCTTCATTGATGGTGCTGAAATAAGGATGTAACCGGTGTTTCCACCAATAACAGAACCGTAGTTGAAAATAGCATCTTCACGCTTACCTAGCTTATCGTAAGATTCAGCGAAGTTGAATCCAACAAGAGCTGCGTTCTTGGTGTGACGGTCGTCGAGGTACTCACGAGCCAGCGCATTAACATCACTCCAGTTACCAAGCTTGCTGTTAACTGTGATCATGCGATAAATCGCTTTCTCTTGCTGCTCACGGTCATCTCTGGTGCGCTCTTTAACTTTTTTGAGCATTTCCAGGGCCTTTGTGAGGTCGCCTTTTTGATCAGAGTCTGATAGAACATCAGCAATACCGAACATCGCACGGTCTTGGCCGAAGTTATTTTTCCCTTTGAGAATCTGCTCGTAATAAACAACGGACTCACGACGGTCTTGAGTTTTCTCACGAAGGTAGTCACCGAGAGTTAACAGAACGAGGTTATCAAGCTTAGCTGGGTCAAATTCCTGACGCAGGTTACGGAACAAGGCTCGAACCTGTGAACGGTATTTATCCTCCAGAGCTTTATTACCATTTTCACCAGACACACTCTTAATGAGTTCATCGTAAACACCAATAACAGCAACACGAAGCAGAGCTCGTGCACGTACGTTATCCGGGCGAACACCTGGGAAGTCATAGTAGAGGTCCTTAAGTTTCTCTGGGTCACCACCGTTATCTTGGAAGTTATCTGTGTAAGCATTGATACTTTCCTCGAGGAATGGAGCGCCTTCACGGTTAGCTAACTCAGTGATCACATTTTGCAGATGTTCGAGTGACTCGTCTGCGCGTCCAACAAGCTTCATAGCAGGATAAGCAAATACCACAGCCTGAGGCTTGAATGGTGAATCGCTGTATTTAGTCATGAACTTATCGTAATAAGGAATTGCCTCTTTGATGCGTGGATTGTCCTCTTTGTCGATTTTCTCCATGCCCAACAGGCCAATAAGGAAGTTCAGAGCTTCACCAGCAACCATACGGTTATCACGGGCTTCAGCACGCTCGAGAGCCATTTTGTAGTACTTCTCGGCTTCGCTGTACTCTTTACCAAACTCAAGAATGTTAGCCTTCAAGTTGAAGACCATCTCAATCACTGGTGCACCATTGAATTCTTTCTCGATGCGGTTGAGGCATACGAGAGCAGGAGCGTATTCCTCTTCTGTGTAGTGGCAGTTCGCTCTATCAAACAGAGCAAATGGTGTGTAGATGTTCTCAGCTGGCTTTGGATATTTCTCAAGGAATGCATCCAATTTCTTAGCCGCTGTTGCCCACTCTTGCAGTCTAGTTAGGTTAGATGCTTGGAAGTACATAGCACTCTGAGCAAACTGGCTTTCAGGGTACTTAGCAACATGCTCATCTAGGAGCGGTTGAGCTTCGTCGAAGTGGCCAAGGTAGTAGTGACTACCACCTAACACGTGCAATACGGTATCGTGCTGCTCAGATCCTTCCGGAACATTGCCGCTGTCGAGAAGACGCTGGGAAACTTCCAAGCTCTTATCGTATTCACCACCGTAGAAAAGACTGGTCACCATCAGACCACGCACGGTCTCACAATGATCGCTATCTGGGTAAGCTGCTAGGAAACGTGAACCAAACTTCTCAGTCTCCATATGCTGGCCGAGCACGGCGCTAACACGAGTGAGGTTGAACAAGTTATCTTCACGCTTTGCGCTATTACTATAGAAACTCTCAAGCTGTTGGAGGATCGCGTATACACCACGTGTATTCTTGGCTTTATCGTGCAAGAACAAGAGGGCATTTAGTACAGCGGTATCCACTGGGTCACCAGAGGCGATCTTTTCTTCAACGCGACTGAGAGTTTTATTTATCTCGTCAGCTGTGATTGTCTTGCGACCATCTCTGATGCCAGGAGTACCAGCAAGGCTGGCCAAACGAGCATTAAGATCTTCTACCACAACCTTTGATTCAGGAATAAAGGAATAACACTCGTAAGCGCCGCGGTACATGTTGGCTTCCAACAGACCTGCTCCAGACTGCAAGAATACAGGAACAAATTCATACATTTCGTATGGATCGAGGAGGATGTACTTACGGTTCTTAGTTAGGAAGTCTACCATTGCCTGCTCATTCTTGCTTTTCACTACAGCAGCAGTGAAAACTTGGAATGTGCGCATGATGAATGGATTAGCTGAACGCCATGCTTCTTTGTTAACCAGTGCGGATTCAAAGAACTCAATGCCTTTTTCTAGCTGTGGCTCCTCTAATGAGAAACAACAGTACGCGCGGTTAAGGGCAAATACACCCGGTGTTGGATAAAGCTTATCTCTATCTTTATCACGCTCACGCAGGTACTGGTCGTATAAATTCAGCGCTTCTTGGTAGTTTCCTAAACCTTGCTGAGCTTCACCATGCATGTGGATGGTGCGCTTCTCAAACATGTTAACGCCATCATTTTTGTCCTTAGCTTGTACTTTGTCGTTTTTGTAAACGGTATAACAAGTCTTGGCTGATTCGGCGGCTTTTTCGTAATACTCAGCAGCACGATCAGCATCTCCAGCACGCGCGGCTTGTTGAGCAACCTTCAGCTCACAATAAGCTTTGCGGAAATAAACGGTACCAAATCGCGGGCCATAAAGTTTGAAGGCACGCTCGCCAACGTTGTCATGAATGGACTGCAGTAATGAGAGGGCTTTCTCCCACTCTTGATTCTGCATGGCCGTGTATGAATTTGTCATTTCCGCGTCAATTCCTTGACCGAGAGCGACAGGACTCATCAACAGAGTCGTCGAACAAATAATTCCTGATAATAAATGCTTAGACAGTTCTTTTCGCATCGTATAATAAGTGGGTTAATCCGTGTTTTTAAAAATTTGCTGGCCACCTGGCCGAAGCTAACTACTCAACACATGCAGTAGTTATGAGGCCCCTACTCAGGCAACCTCTTAAAAATAAAACGATCTACCCCAGAATATCTTAGTCATCTGGGATAGATCGTGAAAATAATTTAGTCAATTACATCAGTGAAAGTCACTGATTTGACTGATGCACCAGCAAGCGCATTCAGTACGTCGATAACGCGCTGCTCAATAGCCTCACCATCAACAAAGATCTGCACGACTGGCTCTTGGCCACCGGCTTTTGCCATGGTTACGTATGTAGACAGACGCTCTGAAAGTCTAGGGAGATCATGATTCTCAACATCAGCGTCAAGAGGTTCACGACCACTGCCTGCACCAACAGATACCATACCTGCGCGATCAACTGAGATCAACATTGGCGCCAATACTGGCTGTGAATCACTAGGAGCTGCAGCTGGCAGAGCCATCTTCAAATCCTGTTCACGTGGCTGAATGGTAGTAGTTACCAAGAAATAAATCAACAAGAGGAAGGTAACGTCAATCAGAGACGAAATATCCAAACCTGGTTCATCATCTTCAGGTACTTCAGCATTTTTCTTTCTAGCCATATTCTATATCTGATTGATTATTTGTTAATTTCGAATCCCATTACTGAGAAGTTGACGTCCTTGACTCCAGCCTGAGCAGAAGCGCGCATCACGCGGCGCACGTGTTTGAAAGCGGTACGCTTATCACCACGAAGGTGGATGAAAGCAACTGTTCCGTTAGCTTCGTGCAGAGCTTTTTGCTCTTTAACAAACTCGGTAATATCACTCTCGGAAGCGAGGTCTAAACCGTTTTCAGTTCTCAAAGTACCATCTTCATAGACGTTGATCACAATACGGCCACGCCCGTCTTCCTGTTTGATTGAGTTCTTAGCAACTGGTGGATCAACATTTTGATCCTGCTTAACAATCACCACTGTTGAAGCAACAATGAAGAAAATCAACAGGAGGAAAACCATGTCAATCATCGGTGACATGTCCACCTTCAGCTCTTCTTCAGCATTCGCTGCAGCTCGTTTTAATTTTTTAGATGCCATAGATTTAGCAATTCGTTAGCTTTACGAGTGGATAGAAAGCCTGATGAATCATCATTCAACAGGCTCATTATCACTCCCTACTTAATTAAACTGCGATACCTTCTGGAATCTTAGCAAGATGTGCTTCACCGTTAACAGTCTGGATAGAAGCATTGAGAAGCTCTTCAGCTGTGTGGTGACACTCAGCAACAAGGTTGTTGAGTTTGTTCTTGAATACGAAGTACATAGTTACTGATGGAATCGCAGTAATCAGACCCCACAGAGTAGTCAAAAGCGCAACGGAGATATCACCCGCAAGTGCACCTGGGTCAGTTGATCCGTCACCAGACGCGAGTGTGGCGAACGCTGACACCATACCAAGAACGGTACCGAAGAGACCCATCATTGGAGCAACCTGTGCAACCAGTGAGATGTAGTTGATCAGAGTCATGTTCTTGCGGTTCTCGTTGATTGAGAAATCAGCAATCGCATCTTCAACGTAATCACGGCCAAGATCTTCGATGCGGCGAGCGTCAACGTTAGGAAGCGCGTATGCCATCATGCGGCCGAGGTAGCTTGGGTGTGAAGCTGCGAGTTCAATAGCTGAACGGATGCGGCAGTTAGCCATGTGATCCATGAGCGCAGCTTTAAGATCATCTGGACAGAACTTGTTTTTGCTCAAGTTCATGAAGTTAAACACACTGAGAGCAACTAATGCTAACACCAGTGCACCGATAAGGATCATTGTCCAACCACCATCAGTAACATACTGTTGAAGATAGTTTTTTGACTGGGGGGCTGCATCTTGCGCAAAGAGTGAGCCTGTGGCAGTGACCATTACACCTGCAGTGGCGAGAATAGTTTTGGATGTATAGCGAGTCAGTGAGTTCATCATATCTTTCATAGGTAGGTTAAAAGAGTACAGCTTGATTTCCAAGCTATGTCGCAAAGCATTACCCACAAGCGGGCCTATCTAGTAAAGGAGGAAATTCAGAAAAAAACCACTAAAACGCTACACCTATCATAACTGCTGAACCTGATCTCAAAACTGACATTAAATTTACGCAATTTTCTACCACAAACGGTCACAAGTTAACACTTCAGCTAGAGAGCTTAACAAAAACAATACTTAATCAATTCAGTATTCATAACACAATATAAACCAAGTAAAACAACCTAACTTAGTAACCATTCACACAACCGCCCCCCACCCATGAATCTACAAGCCCAACAGTATGCGCAAACTATTATACGACGCGTAAGCACGAATGAAAAATACGACCCGCTGATCAGATAGAATAAAAAATGATCATTTATCCACTCACTTCTTGACGTCTCAACAGAGAAACTTTAACTATCCGCCCGCGTCATCCGGTGAAAAGGGCTCGTATTTCAATGGATAGAATGGCGGTTTCCGAAGCCGCAGATCCAGGTTCGACTCCTGGCGAGCCTACTTTTCCACCAAATGAAACGCCACAGATGTAATGGGCTAAGCAAGGCCAAATCAAAGACCTACGTCAGATCAAATGATCTCCTTGACGAAGTGCTTAGTTATACCTAGTTTCCCGCGCCCAAGCCATTTCCTTTTCAGAAAATCATGAATATTACCGTTGAGAAGCAAGCTAAGTGCACCGCAACCATGCGTGCAGAAATTCCTGCAGACAAAGTCAACAACGAGCGCAAAGCCATCGTTAAAGGTTTTGCGAAGCAGGCAAAGATCCCAGGTTTCCGCCCTGGCAAAACGCCTCTCGCTGTTGTTGAGAAGCGCTTCGCAGACGGCATCTCTGAAGAACTCGAGCAACGCCTCGTGAACGAAGCCTGCTCAGAAGCACTCAAGCAAAACGAGTCACTTAAAGTACTTAATTTCAAAAAACCTGAATCACTCAGCTTCTCCGACGACGGAGCACTGAGCTTCAGCATGGACATCATCCTTGCTCCAGAAATCGAACTTTGCGAATACAAAGGCATCGAGATCCCAAATGCGGATCCAGAAGCAACAGAAGAAGAGATCCAGAAAGAAATCGACGCCCTCGCTGAGCGCTACGCGTCATACGATGACGTTGACCGCGACCTCGCTGAAGGCGACATCGCTGTGATCGACTTCACTTCAAGCATTGACGGCAAGTCAATCGAAGAAGTAACAGGCAACGACCCCGGCATCCTCGCAGGCCGCGATGACTACTGGGTAATGCTCAAAGACGACGCGTTCCTTCCAGGATTCGCCAGCCAGCTGGTTGGTCTGAAAAAGAACGACGCCAAAGAAGTAAAGTGCACCATCGGTGAAGAATTCCCAATGGAAGACCTGCGCGGCGTTGAAGTTACCTTCAACGTAACAGTCAAAGAAGCCAAGGAGCAAAAGCTTCCAGTTATCGACGACGAGTTCGCAGCAAACACACTCGGCCTCGGTGAAGAAAAAACTCTCGAAGACGTCAAAGACCTCATCAAGGGACACATCACCTCTCAGAAAACTGAGCAGATCTCAAACGCTAAGGTAAACGCTGTCGTTGAGCACCTCATCAAAAACATCGAGCTTGAACTACCACAAGACCTGCTCGACCTCGAAGTGCAAAGCACAGCTAACGACATGCGCGCACGCGGTGCAAGCAGCGGCCTTACTGAAGAGCAAATCGCAGCTCAAGAAGAGGAAATTCAAACAGCTGCTGCTAGCCAAGCTGGCAACAACCTGAAGACCAACTTCATCCTGCAAGAAATCGCTGGCGCAGAAGGCATCAAAGTAGATGACCAAGAGCTCACTCAGCGCATCATCCAGATGGCTACTCAGGAGAAAAAGAATGTAAAAACATACATCAAAGAGCTGCAGCAGTCAGGCCGCATTGACAGCCTGCGCAACTCCATCTTAGTTGGTAAGACTATTGACTTCCTCATTGAAAATGCAAAGCTAGAGGACGTTGAAGTTGTAACCACAGAAGCTGATGCATAATTCGAACTCACCCACCGGCTCTAGCAGCCCATCTAATAGTTACTTCATCCCGACCGTCATCGAACAAGACGGTCGCGGTGAGCGTGCCTTTGATATCTATTCGCGTCTTCTAAAAGACCGTATTATCTTCATCGGTACAGGTATTGATGACGGCGTTGCTAACTCAGTGATCGCGCAGTTGCTCTTTTTGCAAATGCAAGATCCTAAGAAGGACATCCACATTTATATCAATTCCCCAGGCGGCTCAGTCACAGCTGGCTTAGCCATCTACGACACCATGCAGTTCCTCACATGTGATGTGAATACTTACTGCATCGGCATCGCAGCATCCATGGGGGCTGTACTGCTCACAGCAGGCACAGCTGGTAAGCGATTCTGCCTACCAAACTCACATGTGATGATCCATCAGGTATCCGGTGGGGCACAAGGTACCGCTTCAGATGTGGAGCGTACCGTTGAGTTTATGTACAACCTCAAGAGTCGTCTCAACGGCATCCTTTCAAAACATACTGGTAAGACAGTAGAAGAAGTTGAAAGAGACGCCGATCGTGACAACTATATGTCAGGCGAAGCCGCTGCTGCATACGGACTCGTTGACAAAGTACTTGAGAGCCGCAAGGAGCTTCCTAACGAGGAAAGCGACAAGTAGCACTCAACTACATCACAACTAACCAGTAATTTTCACAGACGTCGGTGGCAGCAATGCCCCGACGTCTTTTTAGACAAACACACCTATCAAAAACCATGGCACGCAATAACAATCTCACGATGTGCTCCTTCTGCGGCAAGAGTCACTCAGAAGTTAAAAAACTCATCGCTGGTCCAGCTGTATACATCTGCAACGAGTGCATCGACGTCTGCTACTCAATCATGCAGAAAGAGCTCACCCAAACTAGCATCCCTGATGAAAGTGACGCCGCATCAGCTAAGCCAGCTGAAAGCACCACAAGCACACCAGCTGAGATCTGCACACGACTTGATGACCACGTCATCGGCCAAGAGGCAGCCAAGCGCGTGCTCTCAGTAGCGGTATTCAACCACTACATGCGCCAGCAGCAGAACAACTCCAAGCTCGGCAAACAATTTGACGAAGTCGACATTGAAAAGGCTAACATCCTCATGCTCGGCTCAACTGGTTCAGGCAAAACATTGCTCGCCAAATCTCTAGCAAAAAGCCTCGATGTCCCATTCTGCATCGTTGACGCCACCACGCTTACAGAAGCTGGTTACGTCGGTGATGATGTGGAAAATATCATCCTGCGCCTACTGCAATCCGCCAACTTTGATGTAGCCAAAGCTGAGCGCGGCATCATCTACGTCGATGAAATCGACAAAATTGGCCGCACAACATCCAATGTTTCCATCACCCGTGATGTGTCAGGTGAAGGCGTTCAGCAGGCACTGCTGAAAATCCTCGAAGGCACCGTGTGTAACGTACCACCACAAGGCGGTCGCAAACACCCACAGCAAGAATACATCCAGGTTAATACCGAGAAGATCCTCTTCATCTGCGGTGGCGCATTTGTTGGCATCGAAGACATGATCAGCCGCCGATTAGGTAAGCACGTTCTTGGCTTCCACGAAGGCGAGGAAAATATCGAAGACAAAATTGATAAAGAGCGTCTGCTAGAACAAGTTGAACCAGAAGACCTACTTCACTTCGGCCTAATTCCAGAATTTATCGGTCGTCTTCCAGTCATCACATCACTGCGTGAGCTGAAAGAAAAAGAACTCATCGAGATTCTTACCGAACCAAAGAATGCTCTCATCAAACAATACTCCAAGCTACTCGCCATGAACGGCGCCAAGCTCAAAGTAACCAAAGATGGCCTCAGCGCAATTGCTCAAAAAGCAATCGAACGTGGTACTGGTGCTCGCGCACTGCGTTCTATTTTTGAAAAAATGATGCTCGATGTGATGTTCACCGTGCCTAGCGAAAATAATGTGGAATCAGTTACCATCAACCGCGCCGTGGTCGAAGGTAAAAAACCACCTATCATTCGCAAAAAAAAGGCTGACGCAGCGTAACCAATACTAACGAATTAATCTAATTATGGATTTTTCTACCCAGATTGAACGCCGTGGTACTGGCTCACTAAAGTGGGATAAGTTCCCCCAGCTCGACCCATACTGGGTTGCTGACATGGACTTCACCTCACCAGCTGAAGTTGTTAATGCCCTGCACGAGCGCGTTTCTCACGGAGTTTTTGGATATGCAGTCCCCCACGCTGGCCTCAACGAAGCCATCGTGCAGTACATGCAACAAAGGCACGAAGTTTCTATCGACACTAACGAAATCGTCCACCTCGGCGGCCTCGTTCCAGCTCTATCACTAGCAGCTAGAGCATTTGGTTCAGCTAGCGATTCGTTGATGACCTGCTCACCTATCTACCCGCCATTTCTCGGCATCCACAATGATGCGCAGATGAAATGCATCAATGTGCCACACGTCGAAATCGATGGCGTCTGGACATTCGATTGGGACGCGATGGAAAAAGCTGTCGAACCTAGCACCAAGCTGTTTTTGCTCAGCAACCCGCAGAACCCACTTGGCCGCGTATTCAACAAACAAGAAATCGACCAACTCGTCGAATTCTGCCAGCGACACGACCTCATCCTCATCTCTGATGAAATCCACTGTGATCTCATCCTCGATGATAATGAGACTCCGCACGTCACTGCAGCCGCTCTACCAGACGAGCTGCAGAGCCGCATCATCACGCTGTTAGCCCCTAGCAAAACCTATAATATTGCTGGCCTCGGCTACGCCTACGCAGTCATCAAAGACTCTAACTTGCGCCGCAAATTCATGGCTGCACGTGGTCACACACTTCCTGAAATCAACTGCTTAGCCTACTACGCAGCTGAAGCCGCATACCGTCACGGTGAACCATGGCGTCAGGAGCTACTCAAGGTACTGCGTCACAACAAGGATACGCTTGTCAGCTATGTTAAGAAAAACATGCCTGAAATCATCGTGCCTAACATCGAAGCTACTTACCTAGCGTGGATGGACTGCCGCCAACTACCATTTAACAAACCAGCTAGCCATTTTGAAAACATGGCAGGACTCTATCTATCAGAGGGTGCCTTTTTTGGTGCTCCTGGATTTGTTCGCTTCAACTACGGATGTCCACACGCACGCGTCGTTGAAGGGTTAGAGAAAATGTACAAGTCGCTCTAGCTACATCCTTATTTCTAGAATCACAAGAACCACCTAGCTACGGCTAGGTGGTTTTTTATTTCCCGTCTATCTATGAGTAGCTGGAATGTAGGTTTGACCACAGCTGAAATTTATTCATATATACATCTGTCCATGAAAGCGTTTCTATCTCTCACAGCTCTGTCCACTGCATTATTGCTGCCTGCATCTGCTGAAATCGATTCCGAAATCCCTATCGGCATTGAAGCCCTAACCGGCTATCGCAGCCAGTACGTCAATCGCGGATTCATTCTGACGGATAGCATGCTTGAAGCCCAGCTAGATACACGTGTGAGCCTCAACGATCGCACCACACTTTCATTTGCCGCCTCCTACGGCACTGGCACAGGTAGCAACGACTTTGCCGAAGGCGCTGGCTTTCTCGACCTCAGCTACGAGTGCACCGAGGTACTGAGTTTTGGCGCTAACCTATCGTATCACGACTACAGTAATTCATTTTTTCAAAATGGCTTAGACGCTGGATTATTCGCCCAGTGGGTATTTTCTAACGACGTCGAGCTACGTGGTGAAGTCCACTATAACGACGGCGCAGAAGGTTGGTACGGAAACGCTCAGTTAGCGTGGTCTTATGAACTTTCTAGCTCCTCGTACTTCCGCGTCAGTGGTGGCGTGAGTGCGGTGTCAGATTATTACGATCGCAATGGCTGGAATGACGCCTTTGGTCGCGCCGAAATCGTTTATTATATCAACCCAGCTGTTTCTATCACACCGTTCGTTGGTGGCTCAGCCTTGCTTGATAGTGACGATACCGACGGCGACTCCTTTTTTGGAGGTGTTTGGTTTGCCGTCACATTCTAGCAGCTAGATCACTTACCTAAACCTCCACACGCATCCACCATGGTTTGTAGTGCATGAAGGTGAATATGAGCGCCTGCACCACCACGTCTATGGTTAGTACGATCCAGATAGACATCAAACTTGGGCTCATGTAGTTAACAACAAAATACAGCAGCCCTACTCTGATAGAGAGCATAGAGCCAAATGAGACAATCGTCACTAGGCGTGTGGCACCTGCGCCGCGCATAGACATTTTGATCACTAGAGCGGTGGCGTTGATACACTGGAAGCAGCCAACTAACTGCACTACAGGCACAGCAATTTCTATCTGATCACCGCCATTCGGGCTCAGCAGGTAGAGAAATTCCTTGGCAAATGCAGCCATTAAAAATCCAGCTGCGCCCATCAAAACAACTGCTGTTAGCCAGCATACCCTCACCGATCGCTTAGCAGATTCCTCGTCGCCTGCTCCCAGGTACTGGCCAGCTAGCGTGCCAGCTGCAGACCCCAAGGCAAAGCCAGGCATGAATGACAAGGACTCCAAGCGTACCACCATGCCGTGAGCGCCTAACATCCCATCACCAGTGGCCGTCGCTATCATCTTCAATCCGAAAGCATGAACACCCCACATGACTAAAATTTCAACCACGCTTGGCAGTCCCACCCGCAGGATGCGCCTCATCATCGCGACGTCAGGTTTGAGATTGCGGCAATGTAATACCAGCCTATCCATGACCGGTTCTTTGCCATGGTCAGGGTCGCAGGTTTTATCTAAGGAACTACATTTACAGCCACCTTTCATGAAATACAAAATGGCTAACACCCCAAAGAACCAGCCAACTAAAGTACCGATTGCTAGACCTTTAACGCCCATGCCACCGATAGGATCAGGCCCAAATACCAAGATGTAGCTGACGATGATATTGGCGCCATTCACCACCACCATGGCGAGAAACGGCCTCATTGTATCTCCAAAGCCACGCAGGCACGAGTTTGCTACAAACAAAACTCCACTCAGCGGCGCGGTCCAGACTAACACATTGAAATACACATCCGCATACTCAGCTGCCTCTGGGCTGAGACCAAACCATGCAGTCAACGACGGGATAGCTAACCAAATAACAAATCCAGAAACGGCTCCGGAGCCAACACCTAACAAAAGTGACTGCCCCAATGCGTGATTTGCCGTTTTTATATCATTAGCGCCGGTTGCCCTAGCTACCACAGCCATGGCACCAGTGGCTACAGCGCCCTGCACAATCATCAATAGCCAGATGATGTACATGGCCAGCCCCATCATATCGAGAATGTGCTGGGTGGCACTTTCATCTGTCATGCGGCCCGCAATCATCAAGTCAGCAAACCCGACCGCAACACTCAGCAGGTTTTGCAGAAATGGCCAAAATGCCAACACAGCCACCTGCTCTGCCAAGGAAAGCCCAGCAAGGCGCCCGCCTAATTTACCGCCAGACGGCGGTGGAGCAACTTCTCTTGTTGGGTTGATATTATTCCTCATGGCCAAAGCACCCGCTCTAGCGGGTAATGAATCATTCAACTCGCATTCTCACATGTCAAGCAGCAGGCTTTCTACACTTGCACATAACCCTTATCAGGCATAGGTTTTCACTTATGCGTGACCCCGCATTTCATAAACCTAACCGCCTTCAAGGTCAGCTACTTATTGCTGACCCGTCAGTGCATGACGAGACCTTTTACAAAAGCGTTATCGTTATCTCTGCGCATTCAAAAAAACGTGGCGCTACTGGGTTGATCCTCAACCACCCCAGCACCATCAGTGTGGGCGAGCTCGTTGACGATGAAGAACTGCGCCCGCTTTGGCACCTGCCCGTGCACATTGGCGGCCCGGTTGATCGCGACAAACTCATTTTTGCTGCGCTCAGCTGGAATAAAAAGTTCTCCATCGAGACCAGGCTGAGCCCAGAAGAAGCCATCAGCTACCTGCAAGATCCTAATTGTGTCGTCTGCGCGTACGCTGGCCACTCTAGCTGGACACAAGGTCAGCTAGAAAATGAGCTCAAGCACTCGACATGGATTGTCACCCCACCGAGCGCGGAACTTGCAAATTCCTCATTCGAGCCCTCATTGTGGAAGAAGACATTAAGTAGCATTTCCCCGTTTCACAGAATCCTCGCGGAGACACCTCGCGACGTCTTTCTCAACTGAGTAAGCAACAATCCAGCTGAACTGAACACTCAGCCAAGTATCAACAGTTGCATCGACAATTCTTAGCTGCTATCGAAAGAAAAATTTTACCATAATGAACATCAAATCTGCCGAGTTTATCACGAGCTGCCCCGACTACGAATCTGTGCCGGACAGTGACATCCCAGAGTTTGCCTTCATCGGCCGCTCTAACGTGGGCAAATCATCACTCATCAACATGCTCACCAACCAGAAAGATCTGGCGATTGTATCGTCAAAACCTGGTCGCACGCAGATGATCAACCTATTTCTCATCAACGATTCATGGACACTGGTTGATCTTCCCGGCTACGGATTTGCCAAGATTTCAAAATCCAAACAGGAAGAATTCCACGAGTTTGTTTCTGAATACCTCACCAGCCGTGAGCAACTGCGCTGCGTATTTGTGCTCATCGACTCAAAAATTCCACCGCAGAAACTCGACCTCGAATTTTGCCAATGGTTGATGGAATGCTCCATCCCATTTGTGCTCGTCTTTACCAAAACTGATCGCGCCAAAAAAGGCGGCGTCGAGAAAAATATCGCCGCATTCACCGAGGCTATGTCAGAATGGTGTGACGGACTGCCGCGCATCTATCAGGCATCTGCCAAAACAGCTAGCGGGCGTGGACCACTGCTGCACTTTATTGATCAAGCGGCGCGTGCTCGTTAGCAGCCAGCTGAGATCACCCCATTTTCCGATACCACCCAGCAGATGATAATCATCATCAGCTGGGTGGCTTTTTTTTGTTTTTGCTAGAAGCTGGATAATATTTCCAGCTACCGCTGATCAGCTCACAGCTCATTGGCCACCAATCATTTGCTCTCATAGCTGGCAGATAGACCACCAATAATGACTCTCTAATGAATAACTTTTCGCCTTGGAATCAATTTCATATGCGCTAGTTCTTTTTGGATACAAAAATTATTTGAAATAAAAGTCTGTTACACACGTAACCATAAGACTGCAGGAAAATCCTTATACCTATAATGAAACGCACACTAATCACACAGCTGCTCGCGGCGACCGCACTCACCGTAGCTGCATCAGCTGATGACAGGCCAAACATCCTTTTTGTTATGTCAGATGACCACGCCAGCCGAGCCATTGGCGTGTACGAAAGCCGTCTGAAAGATCTCAACCCGACACCTAACATTGATAGCTTTGCCAAACAGGGCATGGTGATGGAAAATGCGTTTTGCAATAATGCGATTTGTACCCCAAGCCGAGCGAGCATCATGACTGGCCAATATTCATACACTAACGGAGTGACGGGCCTGAACCATCCGCTCAAAAGTGGTCGGCATTATCTATCAAAAGAATTCAAGAATGCTGGTTACCAAACAGCAGTCATCGGCAAGTGGCACCTCAAAACTCGCCCTGAGAACTTCGATTATTATAAAGTCCTGCCAGGTCAAGGATCCTACAACGATCCGGTTTTTTACGAGAGCGGCAAAGAGGAAGAAGAAGTGCAGATGATAGGTCATTCGTCTGACTGCATCACCGACTCAGCCATTGCGTGGTTAGAGCAGCGCGATAAAACCAAACCATTCTTTTTGAAATACCACTTCAAGGCCCCCCATGCAGCCTTCAAGCCAGCTGACCGTTACAAAGACTATCTCAAAGATGTAAAAATCCCCGAGCCAGCCAGCCTCTATGATCACGGAAATCACGGCTCACTAGCTACCGTTGGCCACAATGGTGAGCTGCGTCCGCTAATCGGCACATCCGTTAGTAGCCGTCACGCAGGTGGCACACTCACTAGAAAATGGGGCGGTGATACCTCACTTCCTGAAGCCCAGCGCACATCTAACGCCTATCAAGAATACATGCATCTGTATTTGCGTTGTGTGAAAGGCATCGATGACAATTTCCAGCGCATGGTAGACTACCTTAAAAAGGAAAACATCTACGATAATACCGTGATCATCTACACAGCGGACCAAGGCTTCTTTCTCGGCGAGCACGACTATACCGACAAAAGATGGGCCTACGAAGAATCCATGCGCATGCCATTTATCATCCGTTATCCAAAGTCTATCAAAGCTGGAACTCGCAGTGACGCCATCGTTGAAAATGTCGATTACGGGCCAACTATGCTAGATTTTGCTGGCATCAAGACGCCTGAATACATGCACGGCAAAAGCTTCAAGCACATCTTAGAAACTGGTGAAGAGCCAGCTGACTGGAAAAAGAGCGCCTACTACCATTACTGGTTCCACATGATGCATCATTACAATCCAGCTCATTTTGCGATTCGTACAAAAAAACATAAACTCATCATGTTCTATGGTGCCCGCGGCGTCGACACCCCAGACACCCCGCCAGCTTGGGAACTCTACGACCTCAGCAAAGATCCCTTCGAGATGAATAACGTCTACGATAACCCAGAGTATGCCGCTGTGGTTGCTGACCTAAAAGAACAACTCAAGGAGCGCCGCGCCTTTACTAAGGATGATGATCCAAAGCTGCCTATCAATAAGATCATCAACGAATATTGGGACTATGATGATGCAGCCAAACAGAAAGCTATTGCCATCTCTAACGAGCGCGCTAGCAGACCATTTGTAAAACCTCGTGGCAAGAAAACGAAAGCTGACGAACCTGCCAAATAATTATTGCCAGCTATGCTACTACTCCAGCCAATGCTAACCAAACAATCACATACATCACCATGAAGTCTTGCTTATTTTACACGCTGCTACTCTCAGTCAGTGCGAGCACCTTCACCCATGCTAACGAACACATCATTTGGCATGACAAAGAAGCTGGCCCACTGCCCAGCCCAATCAATAACAACAAAGCTGGCGACAGCAGCTGGCTGCGCGCCTTCCCTATTGGTAATGGCAGCCTCGGCGGCATGGTTTACGGCAACGTCGCCAATGACGCCGTGTGGATCAACCACGATACCTTTTACGCTCTAGAGCCAGAAACAGCGTGTTACATCCCTGATATTCGTGAAACTCGCCGCGAGGTTGAGGCTAACATCGCAAAGGGTGATTATGGCGCTAACGATAAACTCATCAGCAAGCTCAATGGCCGCAGCAATGCCCCCTATGTTAGCATTGGCACTCTTAACATGCAGCTAGACCACGGCAGCGCAGATCTGAGCAAAGTTAGCCACTACCGCAAACAGCTAGATATGCAGACTGGCGTGGTGACAATCAGCTACCAGCTCGATGGCGTCGACTACCAGCGTGAGTACTTCGCCAGCGCACCAGATCAAGCAATCGTCGTTCGTTTCACCGCCAGCAAGCCAGCGATGATCTCGGGCAGCTTTGGCCTGCAGACGCTGCACGAACCAACGAGCAGCTGGCAAGCTGACGCTACAGAGCTACTCATGCACGGCCAAGGTCCAGGTGAGGCGTATCGCCGCAAGCTTAGCACATCTGGCGCTCGCGGGCCGATTGGCAACGAGTTTAAGTACCCAGCATTTTTTGAAAAATCCGACGACGGCTACAAGCTGAGGTACGGCAAAAATGAAAATGTCCTCTACGCCGACAAAGTTGACGGTCGCGGGATGTTTTATAGCTCACGCATCAAACTGCAACCCGAAGGTGGAACTACTGGCATTGACGGCAACCAGCTAACAATTAAAGGCGCTAACAGCCTCACACTAATTCTCACCAGCGATACCAGCTTCAATGGTATCCACAAGAGCCCAAGCCGTGAAGGGCGCGATAGCAATGCTAGCACAGCCAACTTGTTAGCTAGCGCTAGCCAATACAACTACGCTGAGCTGAAAAAACGTCACATCGCTGACTACCAAGCACTGTATAACCGCCTGTCTATCTCTATCGGCGAGCCAAAGGAAAAGTCATCTAGCATTCCAACTGACCAACGTATTGCCAACTACAAGAAGGATAACGATCTCGGTCTAATTAGCCTCTTCTATCAATTTAGCCGCTATCTAGCCATTGCAGGATCGCGGGAAGGCAGCCAGCCGCTCAACCTGCAAGGCATCTGGAGCCGCCGAGTGATTCCTGCATGGAATGGTGGTTACACAAATAACATCAACGCTGAGATGAACTACTGGAACATGGAGCGAGCTAACCTAGCTGAATGCCACGAGCCATTTTTACGGGCGATTTTAGAAGCCCAAGCCAATGGCGAAAAAGTAGCCAAAGAAATGTTTGGTTACAGTGGCTGGTGCATGCATCACAATACCAGCATTTGGCGCAGCTGTGCACCGGTCGATGGTGATTCCAAAGCATCCTTCTGGCCAATGGGCGCGGGCTGGTACCTCCAACATGCTTGGGAACACTATCAGTTCTCTGGGGATAAAGAATTTCTCGCAAATTATTATCCAGCACTCGAAGGCGCTGCTGAGTTTTTCACCCAGTGGCTAACTGAGGGTGACGATGGCTACCTGCTGACTCCTTTTGGGGTGAGCCCAGAACAACAATTCATCTACGGCGATGGCAAAAAGCGTGGCACACTCAGCCCTGGCTGCACGATGGACATGTCTATCATCCGCGAAACTTTCACCAATTTGCTCAGCGCTACAGAGATTCTAGCAAAACCTGATAGTGAAGTCGTCACCACCGTGCGTCAGCAACTTCCCAAGCTGCAGCCGCTGCAAATTGGCAGCGAAGGCCAGCTACAAGAATGGTATAAAGACTTTGCGGACGGCCAGAAAACCCACCGCCACATCAGCCACTTATACGGCTACTTCCCGGGCCAAGAAATCACTAATGATAGACCTGAGCTGGTAGAAGCCGTGCGCAGATCAATGGAGCGCCGCGGCAATGGCGCCACTGGCTGGTCGATGGGCTGGAAATTATGCGTTTGGGCGCGCATGGGTGATGGTGAAAATTTCACCGAACTCATGAACAACCTGATGACTCCAAAACGCATCGCCAATAACATGTTTGACCTCCACCCGCCATTTCAGATCGATGGCAACTTTGGTGCCGCGCGTGGCATCGCGGAATGTTTGATCCATGACCACGAGGGCGAAGTTGTTCTTCTACCTACCATGCCAGCTGGCTGGGAAAAACAGGGTGAAGTGAGCGGCATGCGGGTGAAAGGAAATCACGAGTTAGACTTTGCCTGGCAGGATGGCCAGCTGACAAAACTCATTGTGCGCAGCCAAAGCGGTCAATCACTCAGCCTGCGCTGCGGTGAGAAAACTGCCACACTAACTCCTGAGTTAGGTAAAGCCGTCGACGCACTTAGCCAGCTGAAATAATCACCCAGCTCCATCATCAGCTAGCTGGTTCAGCCAGCTAGCTGATAAAAAAAATCACCCACAGCCGAGCTGTGGGTGATTTTCTTTAACCTATCTGAGATCGATTAGCTGTATGATTGCTCAACACGCTGAGCAACGTCACGGTAGCCGTAGTCCACTTCGTAAATTTCTTTGAAGCAGCCGAGCGCATTTATATCGTCCTCCATATCAGCATGGATGAGGCCTTTTTCGTAGAGTACTTGTTTTTTGGTGCTGTCCATTGCCACGAGATCAGCAAGCGCATCTTCAAGCTGCTTGATCGCGAGGTCGCGCATGCCTTTTTCGCGGAATGTCTTCGCCAGAAGCAGAAGCACTTTCGTACGAATGTGTGGGTTACGCGTCGCCTGCTGCAGGTGAGGAATAGCTGCAGAGAAATCGCCAGCATTGTAGAATGCTAATCCGAGCTCGTAGCGCAGGTGTGGATCGGTTGGGTTGCTGTCAACACGAGCTTGCGCTTCGCGAAGTGTCACCTCAATGCTCTCAGCTTGAGCGGCCTCGTACTGAGCTTGTAGCTCAGCATTGTCAGGATCAGCGGCGAGTGCTTGCTTGAGTTGATCAAGCTGAGCGGCCACTAACTTATCCTTAGCGTGATCGGCTTTATCTTTCAGAGCCACGTCACTATTGCTCAGCTCGTATGCCCAGCTGAAGTAGGCGTGACAATTTGCCCAATCTTCCATCATCTCGTAGAGGTCGCCAATTTGCTTAACCACCTTGAGGTTATTTTGATCTTGAGCGTAGATACCCAGCAGTTGTGCCATTTTGGCATCCATCTGCTCGCGCGTCATGCCCTGCTCGAGTTCAGCTGAATCTTCACCTGGAGCAGACTCTTTGACGCTAGCCAGAGAATCTTTGCTCTCCCAGTTATCCTTTTTCATGGAAGCGCGTGCGGTAGCATCCTTGGATCCCTTCAGCGCATAGGAGTCAGTTGGGTCTTGTTTGCAAATTGTCGTATAAACATCTGCAGCACTGGCTGGTTCGTCACGCGACAGGTAGAATTCAGCGAGTTTATGAAGGAGTTTGGTATTTTCTGGTGCACCTGTGCGGATAGTTTCCAGAGCAAAAGCAGCTGTTTCAGGCATCGCGAGAACGCAAGCACACTCAAACAGTCCGTCGTTGAGGTTTGAGTCATACGGATCTGACTCCAGCTCCTTTTCGATGAGCTCCAGAGCTTCTAGCGGGTTCTTTTTAATCCAGCCATTAATTTTCATGCTGGAAACGCCGCCGCCACCGAAGAGACCTTTCTTTTTCTTAGCGCCGGCACCGGCAGCTACTGCTGTACGGCGCGCCATTTTGCGAGCCATCAGGAAGCCTGGAGCGGCTTTAAGAACGGCTTGGCAGAGGTGGATCGCAAACTCGTGGTTATTGATCTCTACTGCGCTAAGCACTCTTAACCACAAATCTTTTGTGGCTGCGTCCAATGCATTTTCGTCGATTTCTACAATCTGTTCAGTCATGGAGATGTCGTATATGTGAAGGAGGTGTGTATGTATGGATCAAGCATCATGCTATGATCGTATTATTATGATTGCGCATCATGCCTAAATGATTGCTCATGGCAAGCTAGTTGGCAGATTTTTTCTAAAGTCCTGTAAGAAAATTCCCATCATTACGTAATTGTACGCCTAATTTTCGCTACTGCCAATTTGTCTAAGCAGTTCTTGATTCAGACGTATGCCAGCCTCGAAGTTCTCAACGTAGAAATTCTCGTTGGGAGCGTGGATTTGGCAATCTGGCAGCGCCAGCCCGAGCATCAATGTATCCACACCGAGGATTTCTTTCATATCCTGAATGATAGGAATGCTGCCGCCCTCGCGGATGAGCACGGGATCGGCGCCAAAGGCCTGCTTGAGCGCGCGCTGGGCCGCCTGTCCGTATGGTGAATGAGGATCGCAATAATAGGCTTTACCGTCGTGACCGATCTCCAACTCCATCTCCACGCCAGCTGGCAGGTGGCGCTCGAGATGGCTTTTCACCTTCTGCATGATGTCAGCTGGATCTTGGTCGGGAACGAGGCGGAATGTAAGTTTTGCAAAAGCTTCAGCAGGCAGCACAGTTTTTGTCCCCTCACCTTGATAGCCGCCGCCAATGCCATTGACCTCAGCCGTAGGTCTCGCCCACAGCCGCTCAGCAGAGCTGTAGCCAGCTTCGCCGTATACTTCAGCCGCGCCAGTTTGTTGGCGAATGTCATCGTCGCTAGTATTGGGCACCTTCGCCCACATTTCGCGCTCCCACTCTTCCAGCGGGCGCACGTGATCGTAAAACCCTTCCACCGCCACTTTGCCATATTCTTCGTGCAAAGTAGCCACCAGCTGGGCCACCGCCGTAGCTGGATTGGCCACTGCGCCGCCATACACACCTGAGTGCAGGTCGCCGCTTGGCCCTTTCAAAATCACCTCACAAGCAGCAATGCCACGCAATCCGTAGCCCATCGTTGGCACCCCTTGCGCCACCATTCCAGTATCTGAAACGGCAATGATATCGCAGGCCAGCTCGTCTTTATGCTGCTCTAAAAATGGCTTCAAATTCTGGCTACCCACTTCCTCTTCCCCCTCGAAGAGAAAGATCAAATTCACTGGCAGCTCGCCGTCGCGCTTGAGCATTTCTTCCACACCACAGATGTGTGCAAACATTTGCCCTTTGTTATCAGTCGAGCCACGCGCCCAGATCTTGCCGTCACGGATTTCTGGCTCAAATGGTGGTGAATCCCACAGCTCAACCGGGTCGACTGGCTGGACGTCATAGTGACCGTAAATCAGCACCGTCTTTTTGCCCTCAACGTGCTCGTTTCTCGCCACCACTAGCGGGTGCCCAGCCGTCTCGTGCAGCTCAGTTTTCAACCCAATGCCTTGTAAATGAGAAACCAGCCAGTCCGCGCAGTTTCTTACGTCTTTAGCGTATTCAGGGTCGGTTGAGATGCTTGCGAAGCGCAAAAATTCAAAAAACTTTTCCAGTGGTTCTGTCATATTAAAAAAGTCCTTAAGATTGCTTAAACTCACAAGCTTAAAAGCTGCAAATCTGTGAATCGACATGCTCACAAAAAAATTTCAATTAACTGAAAACAGGTGTTTTGCCGCACCGCCAAATTTAAACACCCGATCAAATTCCGCCATTTGCGATTTGTGATACAGATTGCATTATACCCACATCACCCTGTAACCCCCTTACAATAAACGACCTCCAAAAACACAAACACAACATAAATGAATACTGCAAAACTCCTTGCGAGTTTTGGCCTCGTTGGAGCATCCGCTTGGTTTTTCGCATCAGAAAAACCAAACGAATATTCCACCCCCAAGAAGGCTGAGATTAGCAAGATGTCACCAGTCGGTCAGCCACATGCATCATTGGCTGAAAAGCAGCGCACTCAGAACTCAGACACCGCAGCCGCTAGCAAGCGCCCTGCTCATGCTTCTGATTGCCCATGTGCCCAACACACCTCACCCATCGTTCAAGCCGCAGCATCAGCGGAAATCTCAGCGAATGAGCTGAAATCATTATTCCAGCTGCAACGTGGCGATAGCGCTAGCATCCAGCTAGCTACCGGCCAGAAACTCACTGGCACCACTACCATGCTCGCTGAACACGGTGAAGAATGGTCAACAGTCGCCATCGACCTCACAGCTGAGAGCAATGCCATTCAGGGCATTCTGACCATGCACATCAACCAGCGTGAGCAACAGATCGCCGGTACCTTGGTGAATCAAAACTCAGCTCTCGCCTATCAGCTGGAACAACTCGATCAGCAAAATTACCAGCTGACACCAGTGGCAGCAACTTCACTCTTTTGTGCTCAGACCTCTGAGGACCCAGAAATAGTCACTTTGGGCATGACCCAGCCAGCTGAACAAGCTAGCGATGCTACAGCTCCAGCCGACTCAGAATCACCAGAAGATGCCCAGGGCATTGTGCCAGTGCTCAACAGCCAGCCAACAGCCAGCGCGTGTATCTATCTGGATTTCGACGGTCAGCGAGTTTCAGGCACCATCTGGAACAGCTCGTATAACAGCGGCAATGACATCGTTGTAGACGCTGCTACTAGCAAACTCAGCAGCAGCCAGATCACTTCTATCTGGAAGGGTGTTTCCGCTCGTTACGCTCCATTTAATGTCAACGTCACCACCGAAGAAGCTGCTTTCCTAGCAGCTCCAGCGACTCGCCGTATCCGCGTCGTTCTTACCCCAGCGAACACATTCTACGGATCGGGTGGCACACTCAGTGGCGCAGCTGGTACCGCCTATGTAAATTCATTCAGCAGCTCGTACTACTCAGCATCTGACACCCCAACATTTGTCTTCACTAACCATTTGTACAATAATGCTGCCTACATCGTTGAAACCGTGACTCACGAATCTGGTCACACACTCGGCCTATCACACGATGGTAAAGGAACCACCACCTACTATCAAGGTCATGGCGACTGGGCTCCAATCATGGGCATCGGTTATTACGATCCACTCGTTCAGTGGAGCAAAGGTGAATACACTGGCTCTACCAATACTCAAGATGACCTCGCTATCATCAGTGGCTCCAACAATGGATTTGGTTACCGCAGCGATGACTTCGGCAATACTAACTCTAACGCTAGCGAGTTGATCATTAACTCAGCTACTAACCTCAGCCAGACTGGACTCATTCACAAATCTAGCGACCGTGATGTTTTCTCATTCAGCACTGCAGCTGGCTCTACTAACATCACCGTGAACCAAGCTGACTACAAAAGCATGCTCGATGTGAAAATTGAGCTCTACAATGCAGCTGGGTCACTCATCGCTAGCGCTAACCCAACCACAAGCTTCAATGCCAGCATCAACATGGAACTCGACCAGGGCGATTACTACCTACACGTTATCGCTGGCTCACAAGGGACCGCCAGCACTGGATTCACCAGCTACTCAAGCCTGGGTAATTATAACATCTCAGCCACCATCGCTGGCCCGCCAACATTGCCAGCTCCTCAGGTAGCTATCATCTCACCAAGTACCGAGCCAGCTGTCACTGCCGACCAGAACGTGTTGCAGTTTGAAGGTGAAGTCAATGGTACTGGCTCACTCAGCGCTAGCTGGTCAGTAGTAGCCGCTCCAGCTGGTGTAAACGTAGAAATCGATGATCCTGCGCAAACCAGCACAGAAATGGTTTTCCCAACATCTGGTAACTACACTATCCGCCTAACTGGCAGCAACGAAGACGCTAGCAGCTACAGTGAAATCAATGTGACCATCGACTACAACGAAGCCCAGCTGCTCGCTCAGCAAGACCCTAACGGCGACGCTGACGCAGACGGCCTCAACAACCTGCTCGAATATGCCCTCGGCTCAGATAATACCGAGTTAGGCCATAATGGATTCTGCTCAGCAATCAACCAAGGAGACACCGCTGGCATGCTGCTCTCACTGCCTAGCAGTGCACCAGATGACGTTCGCTACAGCGTAGAAGCTAGCTCAAGCATGGATCCTAACGATTGGGTTACCCTTTCACAAAAAGACGGCAACGGCAACTGGACAGGCAGCGCTACGGTGCACGAAATCACCAACGAAAATGGCGTCGCCAGCTACTGCATTGAGGAAGACAACAACTCACCAGTACGCTTTTACAGACTAGTAACTAGCATGATTCAATAATACCTCTTCATCCCTGTGTTTGTGATACCATCTCGCCAGCTGGCGGGGTGGTATTTTTCTGCATTGAGATCTCCAGCTGAGTCGGTATATACACCTTTGTATGGACGTAGACAATATGTATGAAGACCTCGGTGAGGAGAAATTGCGTGAGCTTGTTAGCGCATTTTATAGCCGCATCAAAACAGACCAAATCATTGGTAAAATGTACCCAGATGATGACTGGGAAGGATCTGAAGAGCGTCTGCTAGGATTTCTAATCATGCGCTTTGGGGGCCCTAAAGATTACCTTGAGCAACGTGGCGCTCCACGTCTACGCATGCGTCATGCTCCATTCAAGATTGGCCAGCTAGAAGCTAACCATTGGGTAAAGATAATGGACGAAGCCATGGAAGAAGTCGAACTACGCGAGTTCCACAAGCTCGCGCTGAGAGAGTTTTTCACCCAGGTGGCCAACTTCATGAAAAACTGCCCGATGTAATTCCAGCCAGCTGGAATCAATAAAACACAGCCAACCAGACGGTTGGCTGTTTTGCGTCAGTCCAGCTCACTTTGTGTTTTTGGTGAGCTGGGATATGTAGAAATTCGCCAGCTGCTAGGTAGAATTCTTCACCGTTGTCGTATTCAACCACCCCGGCGCCGCTCACTACCATCACCCATTCATTTTGTGATTGGTCGTACCATCCTTCAGCTGGCGAGCTATGCCCGCGCGAGACAATGCGCTCAATCTTCACCGCATCACTCTGCGCTAGAATCTCGAATACTTCCTCGCCCAGCTGACTAGGCAATGGATCTAGCAATGAGCCAGACGCGACCGGAATAAAATCATCAGCTGGTTTTGATGGCTGACTATCAGACATGACGGTAGTGGTAAAATTACTCGCCCATGCCCAGTGCCCAGCTCGGCTGGCCATCTTTCACGTCGTAGGCCATCACATTGCCGAGCTCGCGACCAGATTTAGTATCAAATAACTGAATGGCGGCTGGCCCGTGACTGCCACGCGACTTGACTACAATCTGCTTTTGACCTTGTTGGAATTTTGTTTGTTCCACGTTAGGCTTAGAGGTTTTCAATATCGACACCACCTTGATGCCATCCATCACCGTGACATCACCCGCGCCTAATACCACGTTAAGTGGATCATTAGACAGCTGAACATTTGCAGCTGGCGTTGTGGCTAACTCAGCTGCAGATGTCGTTGTGTCGGCACATTGGCTGAGCGTCAAAGCCATCGCAGATGGGAGAATGAGAGACCAATTGAGTTTCATAAGTATCCATCTCTATCACCCTAACCACCTGACAGCAAGCTATTGTTACTATTCCACATCGCGCACACAGCGCACGTAGTTGAAGACCGCGCGCAGATCTCCCTGCGGGCCGTGGAATTTAGGATAATCAGATTCGTCACCAGACTTTGGATCACTGCGCTGAGCACCAGCGCCATGAACGTCCATTACACGATCGTGCATTTTCCCCAGCGCATCACCAAAGGCAAAGTACACTGCTGAGTCGTACGGGTTGCGACCATCTTGATGAGTTGTGCTAGACCAGAAATATGGGAAATTTTTGCGTCTATCTGGGCCTTTGATTTCACTAACAAAGAAGAGCGGATCAATCGCAGCTGATCTTGTCGTTTGCGGAGAACGGTTATAGTCGACGATACTCTGCAGCTCTTTGGCGTTAGGAAGTCTCCAGTCGCTGTGGCCAGCCAGCTCGAGATTGTTAGCGTAATCTAATGCCATCTGCCAATCCATGCCTTCTCCACTGTCCTCAATCTGCCACATCAAGCCAGTCGCTTCATCGGTGACGGTGCCATCTTCGTTATCAACAAACTTGTTTACCCCGTAGTCTTCATTTCCCCTAACTAAGCGGAAGTACATTTTATTTTCATCGTGGCTACGCGGCTTTTTCAGCGGATAGGCTTTGATGCGCCCATCAATAAAATTGACGCCAAATATAGATCGGCTAGCACGCATCGTTTTGCCTACATAGAATGTAGACGACCATGTTTGAGCATCGATTGGTCGCTCGCCAGCATCTTCATCACCTAGCTGTTGGTCAAAAAATCCAGTATCAATAAATAACTCGCCATCACCTTCACGGCGCATTTCACCGCGAAAATCTATCAATGAATAGAGCTCTTTGATAGACGGAATACGCCAGTCGTCGTAGCCGCCGAGCTGACATTCCTCAGCAGCCTCAAGAGCTTCTTTATAGGTCATTTTCTCACCCATATTTTTTTGCCAAATCAGCCCCGTGACGAGGTCTTCGACGGTGCCGTCTTCGTTATCTTCGTAGCTTGGATAGAACGAGGCAAAATGGGCATCTTGACCATAAAATGCCTGACCTTCTGTAGGCTCATCAATGACCTCTTTGTCATTAGTGAAAATCTCAACACCAGTATCGACGATCGGGTAGCTGAGCTCATCAGCTGACAGCTCATTTGGGCAAGCCAGCTGGCTCAGACCACAAACGACAAGAGAGGTGGAAAAGTAGCGTAGCGGACGTTTTTGGCTCGGCCAGCTAGAAAATTTGCGAATGGATTTTTCGGCAAAACTCAAGGGTGAAGTAAACATAACAAATATGTAACCACCCCAAATTAAATAGGTTGCGAAATAAGTTCGCAACCACTAGCTGACGACCCTAGATCGCGTTGATATATTCTTTGGCGACACGTTTCATCTCGCCAGCAAAATCAGCGCGCACGTAGGCAAATGGCGGAACAAACCACGGATAGGCGCCTGTGATATCAGTGATCACAGCCACTTCGCCATCACAGTTTCCTTTGCCACATCCAATGCCAATAGTGGGAATTTCCAGCTCCTCGGAGATGCGTTTGGCCAATGCTGGTACCACACTTTCCAAAACCACCGCAGAACAGCCGGCTGCTTGCAGAGCCGTCACGCCTTCGGTGATGGCTTTGGCCTCTTCGATACTTTTGCCTTTTTTGTGGTATCCCCCCTCTTCGAGGACACGCTGCGGCAACATGCCGTGGTGACCGATTACAGGAATGCCAGCGGAAACGATGGCTCGAACTTTATCCACCTGGCGCACGCCACCTTCCAGCTTCACGCAATCAGCGCCAGCTTCTACCAGGCGACGGGCATTTTCCAATGCCTGCTCAGGGGTATTGTAGCTGTTAATTGGCAAATCACCAATGACCAGAGCATTTTTACTACCACGAGCAACGGCAGCGACATGATGCACCATGTGATCCATCGTCACGTGCGTGGTATCTGGATAGCCGAGCACGACCATGCCTAAAGAATCGCCAACTAATAATACATCGACACCAACTTCATCTAGCAGGCGAGCGGTAGGATAATCATAGGCGGTAAGAGCTGATATGTCGCGCTCGCCTTTCAACTGGCGAATCGCCTCGGCTTTTTCTTGTCCTGTCATTTTCTATGGATGGAATTTGGGGGCTTGTTTACCAATTCGTCTGCACCAGCCCGAGTGGCTCTTCGCCGCTATCGAGGTGTTCTAGGTGCTCGAGAATGGTCACTTGATCTCTAGGTAATATCAGCTGGGGGCAAATTTCCGCAAGTGGCTGCAGCACAAACAAGCGGTCCGTCATCCGTGGATGCGGCAGCTCAAGCTCGTCGGAACGCACAATCTCATCGCCAAAATACAAAATGTCGACGTCGATCACACGCGGTGCATTGCGCACTTCACTTTGCTGCCTGCCTAGCTGGAACTCGATAGCCTGAGTCAACCGAAGCAGCTCCTCTGGACTGCCAGCAAAGCTGATTTCCACCACCGTATTAAAAAAATCTGGCGAGTCATCAGGGCAGCCAACCGGCGCTGATTGGTACACCGGCGCCTGCAGGCAGCTAGCAGCATTGTCAGACAAGGCCCAAAGCCGTTTGCGGGCCTCACGCAGGTTTCCAATGCGCGAGCCCAAATTCGACCCCAATGCGATGCCTACACGATGGCTCTCAGCTGACCGTTTCATCAGGAAAATTTAGCCTTTGAGGCCAAGTACGTCTTGCATGTCGTAGAGACCAGCTGGCTGGTCTTGCAACCACACAGCCGCGCGCACTGCGCCAGAGGCAAATGTCATGCGGCTAGACGCCTTATGGGTGAGCTCCACGCGCTCGCCGTCAGCGGCAAACATCACGGTATGATCACCAACCACATCGCCACCGCGTAGAGTGTGCATGCCGATTTCACGCTTAGGGCGTGCACCGATATTACCCACACGACCGTGAGCCACGTCATCTTCGTAGCTAGTACCAGTTTCTTCGTTGAGAATTTCTAGCAAACGACGAGCGGTGCCAGATGGCGCATCAATCTTGTGACGGTGGTGCATTTCTGTCACCTCGATGTCAAATCGATCATTGCCAAGAATCTGTGCCGCTTTGCTAGTCAGCCAGAAAAGTGTATTTACACCGATAGAGTAGTTAGCTGCAAATACGATTGGCAGTGTTTTAGAAGCTTCTACAATCGCCGCTTTTTCTTCGTCACTGTGGCCAGTGGTTCCAATCACCAGTGGCGTATTGGTCGCCAGCGCCTGCTCAAGCACCTGCTTGGTGAAACTGTGCATGGTGAAATCAATCGCCGCATTCACATCAGAAAAGGCAGCTGCTAGATCTTCACCTTTATCGTGAGTCGCTGTAACCTCAGTCTCTGCGTCCAAATTGCCCGCCTCGATCAATGCCTGGCCCATGCGACCACCGCTTCCAGTTATGAGAAGTTTTGTCATGCCGTGGTTTAATCACAGCTAGCATGGATATGCGAGTGCAGATTATAAAAATACACCCCATCAGCTGTGGTCATTTACCAACTGAAATTCAAACTAATCTAGAGAAAATTGCGGAAATAAAGTTAATTAAATCGAATTTATGTAATTTTCCATCACACTCATAGGTATTACTAATTCAGCAATCACCCATTGATGTCCTATGAAAGCAGGTACACAAAAAGTGGCCACTTTGGCCCTAACTCTAATGGTATCTCTTGGCCAATTGTTGGCGGAGGAACAAATATCCAGCAACGCGCCAGCCCCATCACCCGCGCCGAGCGTTGACCAAATCTACCATGATAGTGAGTGGAAAACACCTCCTAGTCAAATTGATCAACTCGTCTTCGCTGAACTCAACAAACACAACATCGTCAGCGCCCAACCGTGCAACGATGCCGTATTTATCCGCCGCATCTACATCGACATCACGGGAACAATGCCCAGCGGCCAGCAGGTCAAAGCATTCCTCCAAGATCCAGCTAGCGATAAACGCGCTAGATTGATAGACGAGCTGCTAGACAGCGAAAACTTCACCGACTACTGGACGCTCAAATGGTGCGACGTGCTGCGGGTAAAATCAGAATTTCCTATCAACCTATGGCCCAAAGGAGTGCAAAGCTATCAAAGGTGGATTCGCCAACAAATCCAAAACAACCTGCGCTATGACGAATTTGCCCGTGCTTTGTTACTAGCTAACGGCAGCAATTTTCGCCAAGCAGAAGTGAACTTTTACCGCTCTGGCCAGGGCCACTCACCCGCCGACATTGCCGAGATCGTAGCGCTCACATTTATGGGGTCGCGCACCGACCGCTGGAGTGAGGAAAATGTGAACCAACTAGCTAGCTTTTTCAGCCAGCTGAAGTTCAAGCAAACTCAGGAATGGAAAGAAGAGATTGTATTTCACCAACCAGCACCAACACCCCAACAAGATTACATTTTCCCCGACGGCAGCAAAATCAGCCTAGCCGCGGGTGAAGACCCACGCATCGCCTTTACTAACTGGCTAGTTAACAGTGACAACCAATGGTTCACACAGAGTATCTGCAACCGCATTTGGTACTGGCTCATGGGCCAGGGCATCATTCATCCAGCTGACGACATCCATCCAAGCAATCCAGCATCTAACCCAGCTTTGCTAGAATACCTGCAAAACCAGCTGGTAAATGCCGACTACGATCTCAAAGCACTCTACCGAGAAATTCTAAATTCTAGAACCTATCAGCAATCTAGCATTGCTCGCACTGACGATGCCAAATCTACCGCGCTGTTTGCCCATTATGCGCTACGCAGATTAGATGCCGAAGTACTCATTGATGCGCTCAACGAATTTGGCAATACCGTAGAGAACTACTGGAGCCCCATCCCCGAACCATTTACCTTTATCCCCAAAGACAACCGCACCATCACGCTAGCTGACGGTAGTATTACCAGCCAGTTTCTTGATATGTTTGGCCGTCCATCTCGCGATACTGGCTATCTATCTGAGCGTGAACATACACCTAACGAATTCCAGCGACTCTACCTGCTGAACTCACAACAAATGCATGTCAGGGTGCGTACCAGTCCATTGATTAGAAAACTATCTCAACGCGCAACCGCCAAGCCAGAACAGGCCATTTCCGAACTCTATCTAAACCTGCTAGCGCGTTACCCGAGTGAGGATGAAATGCAAATTGCCATGGCCTACCGCGCCAAACATCTACCTGCAAAAACCAATAATCAGCAGCGCGCTAACAAAAATAAAAACCAAGCAGCGGCAGCTGAAAAAAAACGCCAAAACAATAGAAGGACCGCACCTCCTGCAAATGCTAACGCCATCGCCATTCAAGACATCGCGTGGGCACTCATCAACAGTAAGGAGTTTCTCTACAACCACTAACAAATTGCACCTATGAGAAGTACGAACACCCCATTTACTAGACGACAGTTTATCAAAACGACCGCTGCCACGGCAATGGGACTCCCCTTTGCACAATCCGTCCTCGGTGCCAACCAGACGACACACCCAACAGCAAAAGCAAAGGCTGTGATAGAAATCTGGATGTGGGGCGGCCCGTCGCATCTAGACACCTTCGACCCTAAACCACAGGCTGGTGCCGATTATACAGGTCCATTTAATGAAGTGATCAATACCGTAGCGGACGGCATGCAGTTGAACTCAAAACTGCCATTGATGGCCAAACAGGCGGACAAGTTTTCTATCATCCGCAGCATGACTCATGGCATCAACGGCCACGAAACCGCATCTTATCTGATGCAAACGGGCCGCAAACCCGGCGATGGCCAAGTCTATCCGTGTATTGGTTCTGTGGTATCAAAATTCAAAGGATACGACGCCGGCTACAAAGGACTGCTGCCTCCATACATCGTGCTCACCCAGCCACACGGTCGCTTCTCGGAGGAAGGATTTCTTGGTCCTCGCTACAAACCATTTTCTACTGGTGGCGACCCTAGCAAAGATCCATTTGCCGTCCAAGGTATCATCGCCCAAGGCATCACTGATGCCAGACAGCAGAGCCGCCGCGACCTGCTTCATTCATTAGACACGTTGGCTAATGCCCACCCCAACAGCCAAGCATTTAAAAAATTAGATGAGGCAGAAGAAGATGCTTATTCAATGATCTTGGGTGATGCCCGCGAAGTATTTAATCTAGCTGACGAACCAGATGCTATGCGCGATGCGTACGGCCGCAATACCTTTGGCCAAAGCTGCCTGATGGCACGCCGATTGGTAGAAAATGGCGTGCGCTACGTGTCTATCAACGCCAGAGGATGG
Source organism: Persicirhabdus sediminis (assembly GCF_016595495.1). GTDB lineage: Bacteria > Verrucomicrobiota > Verrucomicrobiia > Verrucomicrobiales > Akkermansiaceae > Persicirhabdus > Persicirhabdus sediminis. The sequence goes on along the minus strand of NZ_JAENIM010000039.1, from coordinate 132,968 downwards.
GATACCCACAAGATGCACTTCAACTCGATGAACCAAAAAATGCCGCAGATGGACCAAGGCCTAGCAATGCTATTTGAAGATCTCGCCCAGCGCGGATTGCTAGACTCAACCATCGTTTGGTGTTCAGGGGAATTTGGTCGCACGCCAAAAGTAAAATGGGAAGAACCATGGAATGGCGGACGTGGCCACCATGGAGCGGTCTTCTCATCCATGATTGGCGGCGGTGGATTTACCGGTGGCCATGTCGTTGGTGCCTCTAACGCCACCGGCATGGAAGTCGCCGAGCGCCCAGTGTATCCGGAAGATTTTATCGGCAGCATCTATCACAACTTAGGCATCAACCCACACAGCCACCTCGATAATGGTCGCGGTGAAAAAGTCCAGCTGACCATTGATTCCCAAGGAGAAGGATTACTTAAAGAACTCATGTGACACCTAGCAGCCATGAAACTCAACTATAACTCTATCATCATCAGCTGGATTTTTTCACTCAGCTGCATTCATCAAGCGTGGGCTCAAGGAGATCCTAACATCGCTTACGCTTATCCAGCTGGCGCGGCGGTAAATAGCGAGACTGAAATCAGTCTGGGTGGCCGACTGCTGCGCGGCGCAAAAGAAGTCTATGTCACGGGCGATGGAGTTGAAGCCGAATTGAGCAGCACGTTTTCTAACTACTCTAGAACCTATGCCGACTACCTGAAACATTTCACTCGCATTGCTAACGCGAAAGAACAAGGAAAGCCCATTCCTGAGGCCAAATCTGACTTACCCAAATTGCCAGATCACCCAGCCTTCCGCGAGCTCGCTGAGATGTCGCTAGCCCACTTGCAGCAGCGAAATACTGACCTAAAACGCGAGTCCATGCAGAAAAGCCGCGAGATGGAAGAGATCGCGCTGGTGAAGTTACGTATAGCAGCAGACGCCAAACCTGGCCGGCGCGAGATACGTGTTAGTACACCTTTTGGTCTATCCGAACCCTTCCCTATCTACATTGGCAGCTATGCTGAAATTCTAGAAAAGGAACCAAATAACAATTCACCGCAAATCATCAATGAGCCAGTGCCATTCACCATCAACGGCCAAATCAAAGCTGGTGATAGAGACCAATTTCAATTTTCCGCCACAGCTGGCCAGCAGCTCACTATCAGAGTTGACGCGCAAGTCATCAAACCATTCATCGCCGATGCCGTTCCCGGCTGGTTTCAGGCAACTATCCGCATGCTAGATGAAAATGGCAGCGAGCTTGCCTTTGCTGATCGTTTCGAACAATTCCCCGACCCGGTGATGTTTTTCACTGTGCCCGCCGACGGCAACTATACCATCCAGCTGCAGGATGCCATCTTCCGCGGACGCGATGATTTTGTCTATCGCCTGACGGTGAGCGATTCCCCATTCATCACTAATCAATTTCCGCTAGGCGGCAAAGTTGGAGAATCCACTCCAGTAAAACTAGCTGGCCTCAACCTAGCTGAAACACAATCATTGATAGATGGTAACGGCGCTATCAATACTCCGATTAGCTTGGGTAAGAACCACCCAGCTGGGCATTTTTACATGCTCAACGAGCTCGATGAGATTTTCAAAACAGCGGCGGCTGACGAAGCAGCTGGTCAGCCCGTGAACTTGCCAGTTATCATCAATGGAAAAATTGATCAAAATCAGCAGACCAGCAGTTTTCAATTTCGCGGTAAAGCGGGCCAATCAATCGTCGCCGAAGTAGTCGCCCGCAAACTTGGCTCACCACTCGATTCATTTATCACCCTGACTGATGAAAATGGTCAGTTAATCGCCGCAAACGACGATATGGACCGGCTGAATATTGGCCTGCAGACCCACCATGCCGATTCGTATTTATGCGCCGAGCTGCCAGCTGACGGCAGCTACAAAATCACCATCAAAGATACCCAAAACCGCTACGGAGATGCTTTTGCTTACCGACTTCGCATCAGCGAACCAATGGCCGATTTTGAACTCTACACTACAAAGGCGAGCGTGAGCATGCGCAGTAATGGGTCTGCCGCGATCACCGTAAAAGCAATCCGCAAAGACGGCTTTGAGGGACCAATCGACATCGTGCTGCCAGCTGATGAAGACACATTCCAATTATCAGGTGCCCAGATTCCAGCTGGAGCTGATGAAGTAACTTTCACCATCAGCGATACCAAATTTCTCAAAAACCGCATCGCCGCCATCAATCTCACCGGCAAAGCGATCGTCGACGGCAAACAAATCAGGCGCCCGTGCCAGCCAACTCGAGCGATGGAGCAGGCATTCATTCGCCACCATTTATTACCTAGCGATCAACTGATTGCCTATATCAGCAACTGGGGAGTTAATCGAAAAACGGGACTCAAGCCCGGCGAAATCGTCCAGATTCCTATAAACAGTTATAAAACGATCGTGCTAGAACCAACGAAAAAAGCCCAGTCGGTGGCACTTACATTGCACAAAGCACCTGATGGCATTACCTTTGATACTAAGGAACTTAAAGACAAATCAATCGAACTGACCATAAGCGCAAAGGATCCCGCGACCGTGGGAACAAAGAACAACCTGATCATTGAAATTTTTCATGCTCAGAAACGTAAAGATAATAAGCAAAAATTGGTTTCCCATGGAATGCTGCCAAGCATCCCCATTGAGGTGACCGAAAACCGATAAGCTTCACACTGCAAATATGACTACCGTTATCCAACAAATTGACAAACTCGATTTACCCTCAGATGAAAATAATGAGCTGCCTGTGGATGTGCGCATCTCGAGATTCTGCGGCGCTAGCGGTGTCGAAGAATTTCAAATCATCATCCACCCTAATGAATATGCTGATTTTTCTACTCAGCTGTCATGGATTGAAGAAGCCTATGCCAAAGCGGTGAAATCCATCGGCTTGGACATGGATACCGCCATTTGGCGTCGATTCATGTGCAGCGACCTGATCAACCAATCAGATCTCCTGCGCCTGCGCCCATTTTCCAATCCAGACGATTCAGACGAACCCTGTGCCATCTCATGGGTTGGCCAGGATCCAGCTACACCAGCTAAAGTAGGCATGTGGGCCCATCATATTTTCGATCCGAGCGCACCGCTGAAAAAATCAAAATCTGGCCGCACGCTGACCCTCGACCGCGGTGAACTCAAACACCTCTGGTCCATCGGACTTACAGATGATTCCGTCGAGAGCTCATACGACCAGACTCACGGCATTTTCAACCGCTACCAGAAAATTCTCGATCGCAACGAGATCACACTTTTTGACAACGTCATCCGCACATGGTTTTTTGTGCAAAATGTCGACAGCAACTATGCAGGACTCGTCACGGCGCGCAACGAGGTATTTGACAAACAAAACCTCACCGCTGATACCCACTACATCGCCAGCACCGGCATCGAAGGGAACTACGATAATGCAGCTACCAAGGCGACTCTAGACTCATACGCCATCGGCGGTGTGAAAGCTGAACAAATCCAGCAGCTCTATGCGCTCGACTACCTCAGCCCAACACACATCTACGGTGTAGCCTTTGAGCGCGCCACTGCTGTTCACTATCAGGATCGTTCACAAATCTTCCTATCAGGTACTGCTAGTATCGATGATGAAGGTGAAGTGGTTCACCCTGGCAACGTGCTCAAGCAGCTAGACCGTACCATCATCAACATCGAAGCGCTGCTAGCTGAATCTAACGCGACGATCAACGACATGCAGGTATTCATCGTCTATCTTCGTGATGCTAACGACTCAGGCGTGATCAGCGAAGCCATCAGCCGTCGATTCCCAAAAATTCCATTCGAGATCGTCACCGCTCCAGTATGCAGACCGGGCTGGCTGATCGAAATTGAAGGCCTCGCCATTGCACACCGCAAGTTCGACGCGTCACTGCCAGCATACTAAGGCTAGCTTTTCCTATACAATAAAAGGCCACCCAACTGAATTCCATGACAGTTGGGTGGTTTTTTGTGCCCGCGCAGCAGCAGCTAAATCACTACCGCCAGCTAGCGAATACCATTCTCACAGCTGACTAGCCGGAATGGTATGTATGGGACATCATTTCTCCGCGCGGCCAATTAATAACCAGCCAAATAATACTGCGACGAGAATCGACGATAAACCGATGTGCAGGACCTGAACGACTGGCAAAATGCCCACCTGTGATAAAACCAAGCCAAGAAACATCTGCGCCAACACAATTGCCAATACGGAAAATTCCATCCAACGCAAACCAGATTTCAAGCGGCCAGTCGTGTAAAAATACACCCAAGCTAAAATCAAAATCAGCCACGAGAAACTACGGTGGAACAAATAAACCAAGGAGTCTTCCAGCTGGTTCACCCATTCAGATCGCGCGGCTTCTGCATGTGATTTCTTTAGCTCGTCGGTGAGTTCACGTACTTGCGAGCCCATGATCCCTTCGATCAAAATCAATACAAAAAGAGCGACCGCTGTCCAATATACCCCCTTGTTAGCTGACGACTTTACCCCCAATGCGCGCGGCTGGTCGGCTGATTTCCAAACTACATAAACAAGGCTGCAAACCATCATGATCGCGAGCGCCATGTGCAGAGTGATCACACCTGGCTGCAGGCCAGTATAGACAATGCGCGCCCCCATCCAGGCATTTACCAATAACAAAATCAAAGATAACAAAGCAGCTAGAAATACCGATGGTTTAGATCGCCTATAGGCAAATGAGCCGATAAAGGTCGCCAAAGTTAGAATCCCCAAGGGCAAAGATGTTAGCCGGTTGATGTACTCGGTCCATGTATGTACCGGATTGAATTCCGCACGCAATGTTTCCACCGTGATCTCAGCTGGATCACGACCATGGCGCTCTGCCTTCTTCTGGAACTTTTCAATATCTAGCTGGTCGAAATCAACATCCTTAACATCAGTTGGAGGAATGAGACATCCCCAACAGGTCGGCCAGTCAGGACACCCCATGCCAGCACCCGAAGCTCGCACTACAGCTCCAACAAATATCAATACAATAAGCGAAACTAAGGCGCCAATCGCAATCTTCTGATAGATTTTCATCTTATGCTATCGTTGGAAGTCCGACTTACCACCAGTTTTCGCTATCAGCCGAGTGGTCAAAATTTCCATGCCCTTATCAACCGCCTTGCACATATCGTAAATAGTTAGCGCCGCTACGGATGCTCCAGTCAAAGCCTCCATCTCCACACCCGTTCTAGCTAGAGTCACCGCCGTGCAGCGAATCACAATCTCAGCTGAGTCCACCATCTCGATGTGAAACTTACAATCATCCAACGCCAAACCATGGCAGAATGGAATCAGCTCAGGCGTCTTCTTGGCAGCCATTGTGCCAGCAATGATAGCAGTATGAAAAACCGGTCCTTTTTTAGAAACCAAATCACCATCAACCAGTAGCTCACCAATCTTCTCGCCAACGCGAATTCGGCTCTCAGCCACCGCCGTTCGTTTGGTGATTTTTTTCTCTGAAACATCAACCATGCCCGGCTGATTCTGTGCGTCAATGTGGGTGAACTCGCTCATGCCGACATCTTCAACGAGCACTCAAAAGAGTCAAGGCGGCTTATAAGGAACGAGCTGAATATTCTGATAGACTCAAGCCCATTAAGTTTAATGACCTTGATACCTCAATTTTTAATCACCCAGCTAGAAAAAAATCAATCTTAGAGAATCCTCCCAATCCTAATGGATTTTAAGATCTCCGTCTATTACCAACAATAACAGCAAACGCATAGAACAACTCACTCATATACAATCGCCAAGAACACCCAATCGTTTCAAAAATGAAATCTTAAACTCGTCACCAAAAACACTATATTTGCTCAACCAAACACCATGTTAACCTAATCGTCAGATTTAGAAAAAACGTTTGACCTAGTAACCTTAGGGTAAATATGTTTCACCTACAAAATCCGAAAGTGAGTAAAAAAACTAACGACAACAAACACGGTAACAGAAAAACTATATGAAACCAATACTTCTATCAATGGTGTTTATCACATCGATCACGGCATCAAAAGCAGCGGTGATTTACACACAAGGCTTCGAAGGTCACGCTCTTACCCCTATCTCAACCTTTGGCTGGTCAGCCACATCCCAAATCTCTAGCTCAAATATCGTAACTGATGAATCTAGTGGCGCCTTTGCGAATGGCACAAACGGCAACTCCCCTACACCTGTCTCGGTAGCTACAGCTAAAGGCATAGGCTATGTCTTTTTTGCCCCCAAGGCAGCGGCAAATACAGCTACAGATTACAATGCTAACGGGGTGGTTTTATTTTCAGTTAGCAACCCAGTAAATACCGCTCTGTCTGATATGAATAACATCACGGTCAATACGAAGTTTGACTCAGCCAACAGTGCTGGATTTCGTTATGCCATTCAGATGGCGGGTCAATGGTATGTCTCTGACGCCACTACTTTTTCAAGTAACGAAAGCGATTACACCGACCACACTTTAACACTTAGTGACTGGACCGACGGATCTAACTGGTACGCCCTTGATGTTAACCTAGGAGATGACCCTGACGGCAAGCTAGATGTAGCGCCCACTGCAGTCGGCGGCACTCTGTCCGGACAAGTGACTGGTTTTGGCCTCTTAGGCACTACAGATAGCACAGGTGATCACATCCGCTTGAGTAACTTCAGCGTGGACGCAGCAACTGTTGCTGCCCCTGAACCTAGCACAAGCGCATTGTTTGCCCTTGGCGGACTTGCCCTAGTTCTACGCCGCAAGGTGAAATAATTTAATTACTATCAACTGCTAACGAGTGATTCCAGCTAATGGATTCACTCGTTTTTTTGTCGGCCAACTCAGCGCGAGTATCCCATCGTCATGCCAGCACTGCCGCGAAAACCTCCTTGATCTTCGGTGAAAATTTCGTCCACACGGTTCATCGAGCTGCCATTGGGAGGTAGCCATTTATGCTCGTTGAGCGGCTGCTCGTAGATAGACCGACCATGCCGCGCTCGTTGCATTTCTTGTTCAGTATAATTCTCTCGTCTCTTCTCATTGATAGATGCCACGGGCAATCCATGACTATCAATAAAGGCAGGTTCATCTAGCACAGCTTGCTGGCCAGACGCAGATTGTGGTGATGCGCCACAACTGACCAAGACGAGTGAAGCCAGCGCGGCCACACCAGCCAGCCGATGGGCAGCTCGGCTATGATCATTGTGCGGCTGAGTATTCATATTCATACATTAGCAAACACCAGACACTACCGCGAATAGTAAAATATGATACGACAATTTAATCCCTAAGGAATTCATTGCGGATTGCTTGAATTCACGGCACACTCGTCTCGTCCAAAGCGCCAAGCCTAGCACACCTTCCCGACGATTATGCCACCACGTAAGACAGCCAAAAAATCTGCCAAAAAAAAATCGGCTAGAAAAAAAGCCAGCTCATCGGCAAATAAGCGGAAGAATAGTAAAAAATCTAGAAAGTCATCTAGCTGGCTGCCACAGGTCCTAACGGCTCCATTTTTACTCATCAACAGGCTCACTGATAGGCTGAATTTCTTTATCAAATGGCCGCTGCGACTTGTACTTTCATTTGGTTTTATCTTCAGCTCTATCGGCATCATTGTTGGCACTTTCTACTTTTTGCGCGCCAGCCATTTCGATCTCAAGCAAGTTGAAGAAATGCCAGCTAGATCTATCATCTACGCTAGTGATAGGCGCACAGAAATTGGCCGTATGCACGGTGATAACCGCTTGCTTGTCGAGCTAGATGAAGTATCAGATTACTTCACTAGTGCATTGTTAGCCCGAGAAGATTCACGATTCTACTACCATTTTGGCGTCGACCCAGTTGGCCTAGCTCGAGCACTCGTGCGCGATATCAAAGACAAATCAATGACTCAGGGAGCGTCTACGCTGACCATGCAGCTGGCGCGTAACAGCTTTGATATTCAGGCCAAACCCGGCCAAGGGAGCGCACTCAAATCACTGGACCGCAAGATGCTTGAAATCGCTCTAGCATTTCGCATCGAATCGCATTTCAGCAAAAAAGAAATCCTCAAACATTATGTGAACCGCATCTTCTGGGGCCACAATATGCGAGGAGTCGAAGCGGCATCGCGTACCTATTTTGAGAAATCCGCCAAAGATCTAACACTGAGTGAAGCCGCTATGTTAGCTGGCATCATTCGCGGACCTAACTCATTCTCACCATTCCGCAGCATCGAACGAGCCACCAGCGAGCGCGATACCACACTGGCGCGCATGGTCGACAATCAATTCATCACCCAAGCAGAAGCCGATCAGGCCAAAACTGAGAAATTACAGATTCGTCCAGAAGACCGTCGTTTGGCTCAAGGTTCCTATGCCATGGATGCGATTCGCCGCGACCTCGACCTTATTTTGGAAGACGAGCGCATCGACATTGGCGGACTAACAATCATCACCACCATCGACCATAACATTCAAAAAGCAGCTGAGAGGGCGATGGAAAAACACCTACGCACGGTAGAGCGCAAACCTGGCTACAACCACCAAACTCGCAGCCAGTACCAACACTATCTAAAAACAGCTCAGCCAGAAAAAACCAAACCACCAAAATATATTCAAGGCGCAGCGGTTGTCATTGAAAACCGCAGTGGTGCTGTGCTCGCAGTTGTTGGAGGCCGCGATGCCGATGAATCTATGTTCAACCGCGCTAAATACGCGAAACGCCAAATAGGCTCAATTTTTAAACCCTTTGTCTACCTAACGGCATTTAATAACGGCATGCAGGCGCAAACGTGGATTCGCGACACCCCACTTCGCCCCGGCGAAATTAAAGGGGCGCAGCGCAGTTGGAACCCACGCAATAGCGATGGCAAATATTACAAGTATGTCACTGCTGAGGAGGCATTGATTCGCTCGCGCAACACGTCATCTGTTAGGGTCGGTGATTTTGCGAGAATGGATCGCGTGCATACCACAGCTAACGATGTTGGATTCACCCAGAAACTGCCCAATACACCAGCGGCCTACCTTGGGTCATGGGAAGCCACACCATGGCAAGTGGCTAGCGCCTATACCATCTTCCCTAACAATGGCGAGCGCTACCGTCCGTATTTGATCCAAGAAATCCGCAATGGCGACCAGGTACTCTACCGCAATAGCAAACTGGTGTACTCAGCGGCATCACGTGGTGCAGCTTGGGAAACTAACAAGGTCTTACAAAAAGTTGCCCAGCGCGGAACTGGCGCGGCGATCAAATCAAAGTTCAGCTCACCAGCAGCTGGCAAAACCGGCACCACAGACAACTATCAGGACGCGTGGTTTGCCGGCTACACTACAGCCGTGACCTGCTCAGTTTGGGTCGGCATGGACCAGCCGCAGAGAACGATTGACCGCGGATACGGCTCTACACTGGCTCTGCCAATTTGGATCGATATCATCAAAGAAGCCGATGAGGTTGGTTATGCAGCTGGCTCGTTCAACCCGCCAATGGCGATGAAACAAGCTCGCCTATGTCGCTGGTCGGCCAAGCGAGCGACCAAGGAATGCGAGAAGTTAGGCAGCGCGTATACCACAGAGGCACCAGCCGATACGCTTCCTGGTCAGCACGAGTTCTGCCCATTCCATCCCTCAAAAGCGCAGCCAGTTAACGAAAACAAGCGGGCGCCAAGAGCCATTCCCGTGCGCTAAAAAATGGCTGAATGAGCGTACGTAGCAGTAGCTTTCGACGTATAAATTCATTGGCAAATTTCGCCAAACTGGCTACATCTCTAGCTCAGCTCGCTGAGCACTGATAGAAATGTCTCGAAAACCCGAAAATACACCCGCAAGATTTCCCCGCTGGCAGCGCTCCAGACTTCGCGGTCCAGTACTCTGGCTGGTCCGCTGGAGCTGTATTTTTGCCCTCATCGGGCTGGCTATTGTCCTGTATTACTTTTTCATTTCTCTGAAATACGACCTCGACGAGGTGGCTGAAATTCCAGCCCGCACCGTTCTGCTAGACAGATACAACAAGGAAATTGGCAGTCTAGCAGGCACACGTCGTCAACTAATTGAGCGCGAGGCGATTCCCAAGGACATGGTCAACGCCTTAGTCGCACGTGAGGACTCAAGGTTTTACCAGCACAGGGGCGTAGATGTAAAAGGCCTAGCTAGAGCCACACTGCGTAACATCAAAGATAGATCATTCACCCAGGGAGCCTCGACGCTAAGCATGCAGTTAGCGCGCAATACCTTTGATATCCGCGCCAAATCGATCCACAGGAAACTGCTAGAAATCGCTATCACCTTGCGCATTGAATCTCGCTATAGCAAAGATGAAATCCTCACTCATTACCTTAACCGCATCTATTTTGGCGCTGGCTGTCACGGCATCGAAGAAGCATCAGAAACTTACTTTGGCAAATCCGTTAGCCAACTGAACACCAATCAATGTGCTATCCTAGCTGGCATCATTAGAGGCCCGCATATCTACTCGCCATTTCGCAATCTAGAGGGCGCGATGAACCAACGTGATGATGTGCTCGCGCGCATGGTTGCCGAGGGTTACATCAAATCTGCGGATATCTCAACTATCACAAGTCTACCTATCGGTCTAGCTGACCCAGAAGGTAACAGAGCTAGCCAGACATTCATTGCGCGCGCCGTTCAGCGCCAGCTGGAAACAATCCTTGAACGCAACGACATTCGTGATGGCGCACTCACCATCGTCACCACGCTTGATGGGGAAATGCAACTGCGCGCTGAGAAATATTTTGCCCAGCCAATTTCTGGTATTGAGAGCGGTGAGATCTCAGCCTTACAGGGCTCACTGATGGTGCTGCAGCCCAAAGACGGCAGTGTGCTCAGCATGATTGGCAGCCGCGATTATAAAGTGAGCCAGTATAACCGCGCTTATAATACTAGCCGCGATATTGGCCCGCTATTTGAACCCTTCCTTCATGCCGCCGCACGCGAGCGCAACAAACTACCTATCAAAGGGAAACCATTGCAGACCGGTAGACAAATTGGCCCAAGCGAAGCAGTTAGAATTTTCCGTCGCCTCGGTTTTAAAAATGACATGCCGGAAACTGAAGACCTATTCCGCGGCAGTCTGGCAGCCAACACCGACCAGTTAGCCATTGCTACGGCAACACTGCAGAACTCAGGCAAACGCGCCAAGCCCTATCTAATCAAAGAAATTAGAAATGCGCACGGTCAGGTTGTTTACACTGGCACTAGTTCACTCACTCAAGCCATTCACGAAGGTGCAGCTGCAGATGCGCTAAACTCGCTGCCATTGGTAAATAAATCACACACGCTAGCTGGCGTGACCAATTCAGGGCACGACAGCTGGGCGATTTCTAGCTGCCGCGACTACTCAGCAGCTCTTTGGTTAGGCTACGACCGCAGCAAAAAAATTGGCGATGCCACAAGCGTGCAAAAAGCCACAGCTCAATTGATAGAAAAAATCCTCAGCGGCCCACCAAAAGCCGTGATTGTTGAATAATGTCTACGCCCGCCTCACGCGTTTGCGCATATAGACAGACGGTTTAATCCCCTTTTCGCGCACAAAGATTTTTGTGAAATGGCTCAGGCTGCTGTAGCCAGCCGCCATGGCTGCCTCTGTAACATTGTAGCTGCCGGTCTCTAGTAGCTCTGCGGCGTAGTCAGCACGCATGATACGCAGCTGCTCGCTGAGCGTTCTACCTGTTAGCTGTTTAAAGCTTCGGCTCAAGTGATAGGGTGACCAAGTGAGGTGCTGCGCCAGCCGGTTTAGATCTAATGGCTCGGTGATATTTTCCCGCAGCCAGCTCTGCGCTTGTTCCACTTTGATTTGTTTTAATTTAGGATGAACCACCCCAGCGCCGCGTTCGCTTACCATATTGTCATTAAGCAGCTGGGTATAAACAATTTCTTTCACCTTGGCTTGGTACCACAGGTCGTGAACCACTTTACTAGCTGGCGGATCCAACAGGTCTCTGACTAAATCTTTCTCTATCAATGTCATCGAGCGCATTTCATACCAGCCTTTCTGCTGAGTGCGCTCGTCATATAACAAATCGTGAATTTGTTTCCCTAGTTGGCTGAGATGATCTGCTAAGTGACGTTCTAACCATGATTTAGAAATGCTCAAAACCGTCCACTCGTGGCGATCTCTATCATCTAGCCGCGATGCCTGAATGTGCTCACCAGTGAAACAAACAGAAAATGTGCTCGCCGTCACACTCATGCGAATGTCTCCAGAAAAAATGATGCCTGCTCCAGAAGTATTCCAGATCAGATGAAATTGGTTTTTTTCTAAATAGGAACTCCAGTCCAGCATACTCGCTGAAGAGTAATAGACTAATTTCCAGCCAGCAGCAGGTCCATCGCTGGCTATCTGTTCTCGGTGTAGGGCATTCACAAAAGCCAACTAATGATATCGAGTCTCAATTGCAAGTGTAATTTTCCACTGTGCTGATTGTGTGCGGAAATAAATTTGAGCTAAATATGCGCGGCTGGAGAAAATTCGGTTTTCATTTGTCGATGATTGGCTAGGATCATGGCATGCAGCCGAGCCACTTTGAAGACGCCGTCATCGAGCTATGTATGAGACAAAGGTTATTTAACCCGGGTGCCTACATGTTTCTCAAGGATGCGCTGGATCACACGGTCGAAAAAGCCCAAGAGCAATCTGAAGGACCAGCACGCCACGTCAGCGCGGAAGAGTTGATGCTTGGCTGGCGCGATTTGGCTTTGGAGAAATTTGGTCCGATGGCATCGACGATGATGCGCGAATGGGGCGTGAGTAAATGCAGTGACATTGGGGTGATGGTTTTTGCGCTGATTGAGGCCAAGATCTTTGGCAAACAAGATTCAGACAATCAGGCTGATTTCATCGAACTTTACAATTTTGACGACGCGTTTCGCGGTCCATTTCTACCAAAAAACATCCGCAAAACAGTGGAAGTCAACGCGATACTCTAGAGCTCTCCAGCTAGCTGGGTATTGAGAATCTGCACGTGTTGAACAATTTTCATGATCGATAAAATAATTTGCTAGCACCTGCAGTCTAAGTTAGTGTTACCAACAGATACTATGAAAAAATCACTGCAATTATCAAGTCTGGCAGCCATTAGTTGTGCTTTATTCACCCAGTGCCAACCACAAAACCACGCGCAAGCTGACGCCGCCACTGGCGCACTACTAGGTGCTGGTATTGGTGCCATTATCGGCAATCAATCAGGAAATGCTGGTACAGGAGCCGCTATTGGAGCCGCTGCAGGTGGCCTTGGTGGCGCTGCTGTAGGCAAACGCAAAGACGACCAAAATGCTTACGGTTATTAATCAATCGGGCTAATCATTTTACCAACTCGGACGGGAAATTTTCTGTCCGAGTTTTTTTTTCGGGAACAAACCCTGAGCTTGAGGCTCGTATGGGTAGCTAATACCATCCTCATCCTGTAAACCATGACTGCTTTCAAACTTCTAACCATCACCTTCAGCTGGCTGATTTTCAGCGCTACAGCAAGCTTTGGCCAATTTGGCTTTGGCGATAAGCTGGCGCAAAAAACCACCGTCAAGCTACTCAGTGACCACGATCAGATTTCCGCTGGTTCCAGCTTCATCGTCGCTACTGAGATCTCCCATTCCGCCAGCTGGCATTCATATTACAAGAACCCTGGCGGCTCTAACTTACCGCTAGAATTTGATTGGCAGTTGCCCGCTGGATTTACCCACGAGCCAGTAGAATGGCCCGTGCCACACACCACGGTTTTGTTTGGCGAAACATCATATACCTACGAAAATACAAACTATTTCCTCACTAAGATCACCTCGCCAGCTGAGCTCGTCGGTGAGCAGAGCCAGATTGACCTCAAGCTAGGCTGGCAAGTATGTAACGACTCGGCGTGCGACATGCCGCAGAGTGGTGAATTTTCCATCACACTGAAGCATGGTGGCGAATCAGTGCTCAACGATGACAACGCAGCCACCATTGAGACGGCTAGAAATGAACTACCTATCCAGCCAGCTGAGTGGCAGAAATCATTGCAGATTTCAGCTAGCCAGAGTGACAGCCATTTCATCATCACGCTAGCTGGCGCTGATTTATCTGCTCTTGAATCTCTGTACTATTACGACGACAAAAAACTCACCGTAGCCAGCGCCGCACAGGTGTGGGACGCTGCCGCTGGCACCTTGACCATCGAGCGCAATGTAGATGCTGGTCCAGCCAGCCAACTGGAAGGCATTCTCGCCAGCAAAGGGAAAATCCTAGCTGGCTTTGATGAACACGGATTGCTGGTAAATTTACCACTCGCTGGCGCTGAAGATCAGCCAGCTACTAATGACACCGCAGCCACCACGGCTTCAGCAGATCAGCCAGCTGGAAATTCAGCTCACGGGTCTGGCCAGATTGCTAGCGAGGCTGACCGTGCGGCTGCCGCTAAACTTTACGACGTCAACGCCAAGGTCCCCTACGTTTTGCTAAGTGGTGAAGAAGAAAAAGAACTCACCATTCTCACCGCCGTCATCTTCATGTTCATTGGCGGATTTCTGCTCAACCTAATGCCCTGCGTCTTTCCTGTGCTTGGCCTCAAGGTGATGGGGTTTGTTCAACAAGCTGGCGAAGACGCCACTAAGATCCGCCTGCACGGGCTGGTCTTCATGACTGGTCTGGTGGCATCGATGTGGATTCTGGCCGGCACGATTTTTGGCCTGATCCATTTTTACGGTCAGGACATCAACTGGGGCGAGCAACTCACCCAGCCACCATTCCTAGCGGGCATGATTATTTTGCTATTCCTGTTTGGTCTGAGCATGGCTGGAGTTTTTGAAATTGGCACCTCGCTGACTAGCGCTGGCGGCCAGCTACAGATGAAAAAAGGCTACTCTGGTTCATTTTATTCAGGCGTACTCACCACGCTGATTGCCACCCCATGTAGCGGACCCTTCCTCGGCTCAGCTTTGGCATTTACTTTAAAAGAACCGCCGCTCACCGGCATGTTCTTATTCACCATCTTTGCGCTCGGCATTTCCCTGCCTTACGTGGCGCTGGCATTCATGCCCAAGCTCATTCAGAAACTACCTCGCCCAGGCGCGTGGATGGAAACCTTCAAGCAGCTGATGGCATTTGCCCTCTTTGCCACTGCCGCCTATTTCTACCTCAGCTTCATCAACATCACAGGAACTGACGGCGCATTCTGGCTGATCATGGCGCTGGTGATTCTGTCACTAGCCGCGTGGGCATTTGGACGCTATGGCACTCCAGTGACCAAAAAATCCAAGAAATACGTCTGGGGCATTGGTTTCCCCGTCATCGTCGCCAGCGCTGGTTTATTGATGGCCAAAGATGCCACCAGCTACCGCGCGCCCACCACTGCTAGCGAACACAGCTGGTACCCCGGAGTGGTCGAGCTCAGCCGGTCAAAAGGCAGGATTGTCTGGCTGGATTACACCGCCGATTGGTGACTGATTTGTAAAACCAACGAGAAGCGTGTCTTCTCATCAGATGCCGTAACTGCCAAACTCGAAGAACTTAATGTCGCCCTAGTCGTCGCTGACTGGACCGACGGTAACGAGGCGATCAAAAATGATCTCGCCAGAGTGGGCCGAAGTAGTTTGCCAACCAACTTAATCTTCCCAGCGGATCCGTCGAAGCCAGCGATCATGCTGCCACAAAATATCAGCCCAGACGATGTGCTCAAGGCGCTCGAGCTGGCTGCCAAATAATATTCATCATCCTATCTAGCTAGTGGCGAAATCCACTGCTGAATCCAGACGAGGCACCCACGGGTGCCTCGTTTTTTGTTTCTACACCAATTCGCTGCTAAATTTATGCCAGTAATGGATAAAAATCACCCCACTGACAAGCATTCGCGACCAAGGGCTAAAGAATTGAGGTTCATCACCTAATAAGCATCAATTATCATTCAAACGATGAATTGAGAAAAAAACCACCCACCACTGCAATCTACAGCTTGCCTAATGTGTCATTTTTGTCACATTGCAGCCAACGTTTGGTTGAACTTCATGTGATCAGCTGAGCCAGACATCCAAAAATCACTCAATAATTTAATTACAAGAACCAAGTCCTGATAAACATACACTTCACTCGACTTTAACCCTGAGAAACAATATTTGTTCCTAACCATTAAATAAACACCAAGCTTATATCCGCTAAGCCAATCACCAACTCTACCTACCATGGATATCTGGTCATCAATAGCAACCATCTTACAAATTCTCGGTGCCTTAGGCATCTTCCTCTACGGCATGAAAATCATGTCGGAAGGGGTGCAAAAAGTCGCCGGTGACAGCATGCGCATCGCGCTAGCCACCATGACTAAAAACCGCGCCAGCGGTATTTTCACTGGCTTCCTGACGACCTGCATGGTGCAGTCGTCATCAGCCACTACCGTTCTGGTGGTGAGTTTTGTTAATGCTGGCCTGCTCACCTTAGTTGAGTCCATCAGCTTGATCATGGGTGCCAACCTCGGTACCACCATCACCGCCTGGATCATTGCCTACATTGGTAAATTCAGTGTCGCCAAGATCGCCCTGCCAATCATCGGTGTGGGTCTGCCAATGTTCTTTGTTGGCAAAAACAAGGTGCGTTCATTTGGTGAAACTCTGATTGGTTTTGGTCTTCTTTTCCTCGGTCTCGACCTGCTCAAAGGAGCCGTTCCTGACCTCAGAGGTGGCCTGCAAGGTGGCGACGACTCAGTAGCTGGAATGATCCAAGGTGTAATTGCTGCGATCAATGGTTACGGCTACGGATCCTACGTTCTCTTCATGATTGTTGGTGTGATCCTCACGCTGACCGTGCAGTCATCCTCAGCCGCCATGGCCATCACCATCACCTGTGCGATGAACGGCTGGCTCGGCGATAACGCCATGGATGCCTTCAAGCTGTCCGCAGCTGTGGTACTCGGCGAAAACATCGGTACCACCATCACCGCTTGGCTCGCCTCCATTGGCGCCAACGTGCACGCCAAACGAGCTGCTCGAGCTCACTTCCTATTCAATATTATTGGCTCGATATGGGCGCTGGTGCTTTTCATTCCGCTGACCAACATGGTCTGGGAAATCGCCAGCATGCTGCCTGAAAACCTCAAGAGCGCTAAAGGTGACTTTGGTAAGAGCGAAGTCGCATTTGCTACTGCGATTTTCCACACCGTCTTCAACATGCTCAACATTTTCCTCCTGGTATGGTTTGTACCAGTGATCGCTAAAACTGTGACCAAGTGGGTTAAGGACGAAGGCAGCAATGGCGAAAAACCACGCATTCAGTACATCTCCCAGCGTCTCGTTGACATGGGCGAACTCAACCTCGCTGAAGCTGAAGAAGCTATCCACAACATGGCTGATCATTGTTACGACATGTACAAAGGTTACATCCGCGTCTTTGAAGCTCCTGATGAAGATCTCTCAGATCTCGTCACCAAGCTGAAGAAGATGGAAGATGAAGCCGACCACATGATGCACGACATCACCGAATACCTGGTACGTTGTTCAGCTCGCGAAGTGGGTATGCAGAATGCCGAGCGCATCACTCACATGCTGCGTGTCACCGCTGAGCTGGAAGAAAGCTCAGACTCCATCTACCGCCTGATCAAGATTGCCGAGCGCATGTACAACAAAGATCACGTCTTCAAGGCTGACCAAATCCACGCCATCCGTGACCTCGCGCATGCAGTGGAGAAAATCATCCTGCACAGCAAGACACTTGTATTGCATGAAGTTAGCGATGCGATGATGAATGAAGCAAATACCATGCGTGCTGAAATCAAAGAACTCATCAAGAAGTTCAACAAAGCTGCGATGAAGCGCATGGCCGACAATGGCAAAGTGAAACTCGAAATGCTCAATGTGAATACCAACAATCACCTCGAAATGATTGCTTCACACAGCTACCACATCATCGAGTCTAGCAAGCAAATGCACATTCAGGACTAAAGCTAGATAAAATCAAAACGGGCGCTGGTCATTTCGACCAGCGCCCATTTTTTTTTGCCAATAATGTAAAATTGCAGCTGACTAGCTTTCCAGCCAGCTGGAAATAGCAGCCAACTGACTAGCTTCGTTCAGCCATTTGCTGCGCTAGCAGGCTCAGCTCAGCCGCTTTGAAGGCATGCTCTTGGCTCATGGCATTCTCTGTACGGTTAATACAGTCGAGAATCAGCTGGCCAAAAAATGGGAACCCCACCTTGCCAGCACACTCAAAGACCTGCTCGCCATTTTCATCAGCTAGCAAAATAGTATCCGAGCCGCCACGACCAAAATCGAGGTATTTGCGGATCTCCATAGTGCCTTTGGTGCCGACGATAAATACCCGCCCATCACCCCACACGCTGAGACCATCTGGCGTGAACCAGTCGACGCGACAGTAACATGACGCGCCATTGTCCATCGTCAGCGAGGCTTCGCCAAAATCCTCCAACCCAGGTCGATCGCTATTAGCTAGGTTCGCGGTGCGCGCAAAATTCAGCGTCGCATCACTCGCTCCTGTGAAAAATAATGCCTGCTCAAATTGGTGTGAACCAATGTCAGTGAGAATGCCGCCGTATTTTTCTTTATCAAAAAACCACTCAGGCCGCGATGCCTTCGACAATCGATGTGGCGCCATGATCAAAACCTGCACCACCTCACCAATCGCTCCTTTTTGAATCAGCTCGCCCGCGTACCATGCCGACTCGACGTGCAGGCGCTCCGAGTAATACACCATATACTTGCGGCCAGTTTCAGCCACCTTCTGGCGCGCTTGCGCCAGCTGGTCCAGCGAGGTGAATGGCGACTTGTCGGTGAAATAATCTTTCCCTGCATCAAGTACTTTCAATCCCAGCGCACAGCGTTCAGATGGAATGGCAGCCGAAGCCACCAGCTGGATAGACTCATCATCGAGGATCACCTGCAGTGAGTCCACCGCCTGCGCCTGCGGGTAGGTTTTTAGAAAATCAGCCACCTTAGCTGGATCAGGATCGTAGACGTATTTTAAGGTCGCCCCAGCTTCTATCAAACCATTGGTTTGGCCGTAGATGTGCCCGTGGTCTAGGGCGGCTACGGCAAAAACAAACTCGCCATCGGCGACAACTTTTTCAGAATGTAGGGAACTCGGTGCGTAATTAAATCCTTCTTTGTGGGCCATTAGATTGTGTGGGTAAATGAAATGTACACAATCTAGCTAGCTAGCCGACCACCTGCTTGCAATGGTTAATTTTTGCGACAGTTCAATTATCCAGCTGACAGGCCGAGTTTTACATCAAAGCGACTCCAAGCCGCCATAAATCCAGGAGCAAAATCCTCTGGGCGAGCGACAATCCAGTCGCGCACGTCAGCCATAGATAACCATAACCCGCACTCAACTTCGCTGCATGAATAACGTACAGCACCATCGTGACGGGCCACGTAAACACCCACAAATTCCCAGCCAGTTTGCTCACAAGCGTCGATTTTATCAATCATCTGCACTTCAGCATTCTCAATGCCCATTTCCTCAGCCAGCTCACGCACCGCGCAGGCGTCGTATGCTTCACCGCTGTCGAGGTGGCCAGCTGCGCTAGAATCCCAGCGTGATGGGAATTTATCTTTCAAGCGCGAACGCTTCTGCAGGAAAACTTCTTTGCGTTTGTTGAACACCAAAATATGAACCGCTCTGTGTCGCAAATCATCACGATGCACGACGTCTCTTATTTGTTGCCCAACGACTTCGTCATTTTCATCAACCACATCAAAAAGCTCGTCGCCTTTTTGCGCCACGTCTTTCAGCGGATGATCGTCGTATTCACGGGTAAGTTCCACCCATTGATCGAGCGTCACCTCTTCTGCGCGCACGGTCAGTGGCAGGCCAACTTTTTCAGCAACCACATCCCACGCTGGCTCAGCTGGCATTTGTTTTTTGATTTGTTTGCGGCGCTGGGCAAATCCGCGGCGCACGAGCTCGTCAAACAAACGGGCATCATAAACTGGCAGATCCTGCGGACGCGGCTCACACAGCATCACGGTGGAATCAATCAATGGACGAGGGAAAAAGGCTTCTGGTGGAATGGTTTTCAGCGGCTTGCTATTCCACTCGCTCTGCATGCGCAGGGAAAGCACACCATATTCTTTAGTGCGCGGTTTGGCGACAATGCGATCAATAAACTCCTTCTGCAACATCAGCACAGCCTTGCTGATCATGGTCGGACGTTTCATGAAATTGCGCATGATGGCGCCACCTGCTGAGTAAGGCAAATTGCCGAGAAACTTCACCGGTGAATGTTTGAACAAGACACGAGGATCAAAACGCGCACCATCCGCGTGATGCACTTCCACGTCGTCGCGGTCGGCAAATCGCTTGGTCAAATATTCCGCCAGACGGGCGTCAAATTCCACTAAGATAATACGTTTCACTCGCCCTACCAAATTCTCCGTCAGCGCACCCGTTCCCGGGCCCACTTCCAGCACGGTATCATCCGGCTGCGGGTCGAGCTGATCCACAATCCACCGAGCCACATTGGCATCAGTTAAAAAATTCTGTCCTAATTTCTTGGATGGGCGCACACCGGCTTGCTCCAATACGCTTAAAATTTCACTGTGGTTCATAGATTACTCGCCGCTACTGGCGCCCATTGCTTAGCATGGATCCTGCGAATTGAACACTGATGATTTGCCATAGTTCCACCAGATCAGTCACTAAAATGGCATAATACGATTTTTTTTTGTTCATTCACTTCAACTTATGCTCTATTACTAAATATATCTTAATTAAGTCATGGAACTCGATCTCACCTACGCCACTTTCGATTTAAAATTCATCACCCCTGGAGAAATTGAAGAGGTCATGGAAGATCCCTTTGCTTTGAAGTTCTTACCAGACCACGAGCGCGCCGACGGTGAAGTTCGTTATTACATGATTGGCCGTTCGATTACAGGCAGAGACTTATTTATCTGTTTCTGGACCAATGGCAAAGAGGCCAAAGTCTACGCCGCTCGCGAAATGAGCAGCTCTGAAGCCAACTTCTACCAGCGCAAATACGCGGAGTTCAAATAACAACCACTTAGCCAGTTTCTATCATTATGGACCTTACCGTCATCAACAAATGGACTGACATTCCAGAATTTGCCTCACCTGAGGATGAAGCCAAATTTTGGCAAGACCACGAGCTCTCGCCATCATTGATGAACAGCTCAGTCCACTCGCCTACAGTGAGAGATTCTACAACTATCACTTTGCGCTTCGATCCTCGCATGCTCTCACGCATCAAGCGGCTCGCTCGCTCGCGCCACCTCAACTACCAGTCGATGATGAAACAATGGCTGGCTGAGCGCATCGAAGATGAACAAGGTAAACTGCGTGGCATGGGTATTGACCCTAACGCCTAACGCAATCGCACCACTAACATTTTATTCATTGCCGCTAGCTAGAAAATCCAGCTAGCTAGAAATCCACCGCATTGGTGAAAATTTCCCCTGCCATGCTGGCCAGCTACTCAGTGGCCAGCTAGATCTTGGCAGCACATTGGTCAATCAGACCGTGGGCTAACAACCTACGGGCTTTTCACCACTTTCACAGCTAGCGCTGTACGTTTTGGTTCTACCTCACCGTGGTAGAGCGCCAAGCCACAGACATTTACCGGCTTCCACGGGAAACCCGGGTGAAACTCTATCTCTTTGCGGCCAGCTTGCTGGAACCTCACCCTAACAAAGGATGACTTGGCGTGGGCTGACCCCCAGGTTTTAGTTTGATTCACCGCAAGCCAGCGTTGTTCGTCGGAACCTTTGACCAAAACTTTGATTCGCGCATCACCGGATGGGCAGGCAAAATCGCCCACAATATAATAAACTCCCGGCTTTTTGACATCTAGCTCCCACACAAAAAAATCATCTTTCTGCCGCCAGCGCGTGATTGCCTTGGCATCCAACTTCATGTTGTCGCCATAGATGATCAGATCCAGCATGTTCACCGAGGTATACCTCGCAATATTGAGTCCGTCATCAGGTCCCAATTGGGCATTCACACTCTGCGAACAGGTAAACAATGCTGAAGCACAGATTAACGTTTTAAACAAATGCATATATCAATCTACAACTAGATCAAACAGCTCATCAAGTAGGAAATAAGATCATTCACATATGTAAAACAGCTAACATTTACCATCACCAAAAGATCACACAAATAGGCGATTTTAAACCACTTAGACAAACATCCAACACCTCAACAACAAACCTATCAACAAAAACAAGCAAAAAAAAGGCCCCGAACAACCTGAAATAAGGTCATTCGGGGCAAAATCAATCCAGCTAGCTGGGCTAGCGATTAAACTTAAGAAAGCTCAGATTCGATGCGGCGCAGGATCTCTTCGTATCCAGCCATCACATCACCAAGGTCTTGGCGGAAGCGATCTTTGTCGAGCTTTTCACCAGTTTCAAGGTCCCAGAGACGGCAAGTATCAGGGCTGATCTCGTCAGCCAGTACGATCTCCTTGTCACCATCACGAGTGCGACCAAATTCAATTTTGAAATCAACCAGCTTCAGGCCAGTACGCTTGAAAAAATCGATCAGCACCTCGTTTACGATAAGTGCCTGACGCTTCAGCTCAGCACACTCTTCTTCAGTAGCGAGGCCCATTTCACGAGCGTAGGCAG
Organism: Persicirhabdus sediminis; assembly: GCF_016595495.1. Taxonomy (GTDB): domain Bacteria; phylum Verrucomicrobiota; class Verrucomicrobiia; order Verrucomicrobiales; family Akkermansiaceae; genus Persicirhabdus; species Persicirhabdus sediminis. The sequence continues at coordinate 110,443 of NZ_JAENIM010000039.1, read as the reverse complement.
TGTTGATAAGAGGATCACCGAGCTCGTCGCTCTTATAAGAAAATTCTACGATTGGCTGATTGAAAGCAGTGCCTTCAGCAACGCCAACACGCTTACTGAATGAACCAGCTGCGAAGTTACGCACAATCACTTCTACAAGCAAAATGTCTACAGCCTTCACGTTGATGTTGATCTCATCAATGTCTTCCACCAAGTGAGTTTTTACTCCTTTAGCTTCCAGCATGCGGTAGAGCGCCAGCGTAATTGCTTTGTTCAGCTTACCTTTGTTCTCAAATTCAGCCTTCTTCAGCGCGTTAAACGCGGTCGCTTCATCCTTGTACTCCATGCGAAGCACGTTTGGGTCGTCAGTCGTGTAGAGCCTCTTAGCCTTACCTTCGTAGAGTGGTTGCATGTGCTTTAACTATGTCCACATCTACAAATGGTCAATTCAAAGGTGACATTCAGCTGCAAAATCATCATCAACAGCTACTCAAGCTGCCTGCGCGCCGCCTCAATCATAAATTACTTCGATTCGGTAACTTGTGCCTTGAATACCCACCCATCTGCCATTACCTAGCTGTCAGCAAATTATTAATAATTGTCATTATGCCATCAATCGTCGCTACTAACGTCAAAAAAGGCCAGTGCATCAAATACCAAGGTGAACTCGGACTCGTACTCGGCTTGGAACACCGCACACCTGGTAAGGGCAACGCCCTCATCGCTGCTACCATCCGCTCATTCCAAACTGGCAAAACCAAAACTATTCGCTTTGCCTCATCAGACAAAGTTGAAGTGGTTGAAACTGATCGCCAGAAACTTGAGTTCTCATACGCAGATCCAGAAGGCTACCACTTCATGGACCCAAATACTTACGACACCGTCACCTTTGACGCCAAGCTCGTAGGCGATGCCAAAGATTACCTCACCGACGCCATGCTCGTTGAAGTCCTCTTCATCGAAGAAAGCCCAGTTTCTCTCGACCTTCCAGCTACTGTGGAGCTCGAAGTTACTGAATCATCAGAAGGCATCAAAGGCGACACCGCTAACAACCCAACCAAACCAGCTACTCTCGAGACTGGTCTGGTCGTTCAGGTTCCTCTCTTTGTTAAGCCAGGTGACCGCCTCAAGATCGCTACTGCCGACGGCAGCTACAGCGGCCGCGCATAAGCTCACTAGCTAACTATCATTTCCAAACCGCTCAGTCAGCTGAGCGGTTTTTTTTGTGCCCAGAAATATTCTCACTCAGGTCCACCATCGTCTATCAAAGTCCACGTGGCCGCGGAACCACCAGAGAAGCTACTACCACACCGCCAATAAAACCTCCTAAGTGGGCGCTGTAGGCCACCCCTAAATCGCCGCCAAGATAACCCATGTAATCCATCACCAACCCAATAATCCCCAAAGCAGCTAGATGCGCGGGCGGAATCGCATGCGCCATCGGCCAAATTTTTGGGTTGGGAAGTCGCCACCTAACGACCATGCCCAAATAAAGCCCCTCAAAACCCATCACCGCGCCCGAAGCTCCTAACATAGGAATTGGACTATCAGCATTCATCACCACATGCAGCACACAGCCGCAGGCAGCTGTGAGAAAAAAGACAATTAACATCCACCGGCTACCAATTAACTGCACAGCTAGTCCGCCAAAAATCCACAGGTAGAGCATATTAAAGGCCAAGTGCTCAAATCCACCATGCAAAAAAGCATAACTAACCATTGGCACGAATGAGCGAAGATCAAGCTCACCAGCTAGAGCCAAATTCCAGCTAGCTACAATTTGATTAGGAACCACCATAGAGCTGAGGAACCATGCATCGCCAAAAACTAGCTGACTAAGATAAACCAGACAAATGACACCAATCAGAGCCAACATGATGGCTTGCTCTTTCAGTCGATAACGCAACTCGCTAGTCATATTATCCAACAGAAACCAAGCTCGCTACAAGTACAAGTTTAATCAGCTGCAACCAGCGACCAAGACCAGCAGCGCATCAGCGAGCTGCCCTGTTACAAAGCTAGCAAGAATGGTAAATTTACTGCGACATAACCCCTTGAATGAGTACAACAGAAAGCAATAATTTCTAGCTAGACAATCCCAGCCCCCCCCCTTGCTGAGGGTTTCTTATTCACACACAAAAGCACAAAACCATACTATGAAATCACCTATGAAGAGCATCAGCTGCTCTTTAGCCCTACTGGCATGCAATGTCCTCGGACTAAGTGCAAACGACCAACTCCAAGGAGTTGAAGTCTTGAACATGAATCCTAACTGGACCTTTGCTCGCGAGGCACAAGCGGCTAAGGACGCCTTTTCTAGCAGCTCTAGCGATGAACCAGCTAGCGGCGCATTTGATGGCCGAAGAGAAAGTTACTGGAGCACACCAGCCAAGCGCGGCAGCACCCCCTACCCTCACTGGATTCGTGAGGATTTTGGTGCCGTTCGCGATATATCTGGCATCAAGCTTCTCCCCCGCGTTGATAGCGAGGACGGACGCATCAATGAATTTGATATCCAGCTCAGCAATGATGGAAAAAAATGGTCCGAGGCAATCTACAGCGGAAACTTAGAAAACCGTGGACAATGGCAAGAATTCAATTTTGAGAAAACTCATCAAGCTCGATATCTACGCTTGTTAGCCAAATCTAGCCACAAAGAAAATAGCCGTGTTTGCGCCCTAGCAGAAATGCTAACGCTGCCGCAAACCCGCGCCAATGGCGACCTCAGCGGATTGGCTCTGGATGCAGAATTTGACGACAGCCAATGGGAAAGTGTTCACTTGCCGCATAGCCCGACCATTGAACCAAAAGAATTTCGTAGCCACTGGCAGGGCATTTGCTGGTATCGCAAACAATTCTACGCGGAGCCAGCATGGCAAGGAAAACAAGTCGTCATCCGCTTTGAAGCGGTGATGCAACAAGCTCAAGTATGGGTCAATGGCCAGCGGGTGGCCAACCACGACGGTGGCTACCTGCCATTTTCATGTGATGTTAGCGATCTGCTCCACTACGATGGCGTAAAGGAAAACCTGATCGTCGTGCGCGCTGATAACCGCAACCATCCTAACATCCCTCCGGGTCAGCCACTCAACCAGCTAGACTTCACTTATCAAGGCGGCATTTACCGCGACGTCACCATAGAAATTAATGACAAGCTGCACATCAGTGACGCCGTGGCGGCAAATCAGGTCGCTGGCGGAGGAGTTTTTGTTAGCTACCCAAAGATTGACGAAGAGGAAGCTCAAGTAGCTGTAAAAACACATGTGGTTAACGAGCACGCTAAACCACAATCATTCGAACTGCATACGACAATTAACGATGCCAGCGGGAAAATCATCGCTGAACAACGCAGCCAGAAAACTCTAGCGGCAAGCTCTAACGAACACATTGAGCAGCAATTCACAGTCCAACAACCACAGCTTTGGTCGCCAGAAAGCCCCACGCTTTACACTGTGAATAGCACAGTCATTCGTGATGGCAAAACTTGTGATCACGAACTCACACGCATTGGTTTACGCACCATTGAGTGGCGTAATGATGGATTTTTCCTCAATGGCAAGCGCGTCGTCCTCAATGGAGCTAACCGCCACCAAGATTACATTTACGTAGGCAATGCTGCTAGCAATAGCATGCAACGGCTAGATGCAATCAAACTCAAGGAAGCCGGATTTAACAATGTGCGCGCTGGCCACTATCCACTCGCGCAATCGTTCATGGATGCCTGTGACGAGTTAGGCCTAACGGTTATCGCCTGCATTCCTGGCTGGCATTGCTTCCGCGACAACGAAACCTTTATCAATAACAGCTACCAAGATATTCGTGATTTGATTCGCCTAGAGCGCAATCATCCATCAGTCATTCTCTACGAACCCATCCTCAACGAAAGCCGCTACTCCGAGGACTACGCTCGAGAAAGCTTCCGTATCAGTAAGGAAGAAGACCCTAACTGCTTCACTGCCTGCGATTACAAATACCCAGCTCACGAGATCTACGACGTCAACTACAAGGTTCCAGATGGCAGCAAACCATTCTTCACCCGTGAATGGGGCGACAACCAACGTGGAATTAGTCGCGCAGCTGATAGATGGGGCGACTGGGCCAACCGCAACGATGAAAATAGCATGGTCTGGCAGAGTCTAGCTCGCCAACAAGACCTTAATGGTGACGGATATTGGGACTGGTACGGTGTTAACGCCAACCCAACAAGCGCTGGATACGCGCTGTGGATTGGCATTGACCACAACCGTGGGTTCCGCGGCAACATCGCCCGCTGCGGCATCTTCGGATTAGACCGCTATCCTAAGTTTTGTCATTATTTTCTTCAGGCGCAACGAGACCCAAAGGTTCTTCACAAGGGCATCGACTCGGGGCCAATGGTCTTCATTGCCTCGTACTGGCGCGAAAATTCACAACGCGATATCAGTGTCTACAGTAACGCTCAGGAAGTAAAACTCTACCTCAATGAGAAGTTGATAGACACTCGCACAGCTGACAGTAGCTACACACTAACAACTCATGATAAAACTAAAGGAGCTATCCGCGAAGAAAAGCAGCTAGATCACGTGCCCCACCCAATCTTCACCTTTGCTGGAGTCCAGTGGCAAGCTGGCACGCTACGAGCTGAAGCTTACATAGATGGCAAGTTAGTGGCCGAACACGAAGTTCGCACACCACTAGCAGCTAGCAAAATCGCCATCACTATGGATCATCCTAACGACACGCTCACAGCGGACGGCAGTGACATGGCAATGCTATTCATCAGTGCTGTCGATGAAAACGGCACTCTAGTGCCTGATTTCAGCGAAAACATTGACGTAGAAATCAGTGGCAACGGTCGATTGATTGGCCCTAACCCAGTAAAAGCCGAAGGTGGCGTAGCTGCCATCTGGCTAGCTAGCACTACCCAAGCTGGAGAAATCAGGGTTACGGCATCAGCCAAGGGCCTAGCTAATCAGACATTTACCACGATTAGCCAGGCCAGTAAATCAGCCACAGTTAGAACGCCAGATATAGCACCTCCAGCCAGCCAGAGAGGACTGACTGAAATCAAGGCCATCGAGCTAACAACTGAATCAGGCAAAGCAGTAGCTATCAAATCTGCCAGCGTGAGCAGCACCCTAGAAGGTACTGATGCCAGCTCACTGATAGATGGCGATACGGAAAGCTGGTGGTTTGCGTCTAGCAACACCAACGAATGGGTCCAGCTGGAATTAGAATCCCCCACCACACTGAGCGGTAGTTTGATTATCTGGGAGAAAGACAGCACCTGGTACACATTCAGCATTTCCGTTTCAGCTGACGGTAAAAATTGGAAACAAGTCTACCAAGATGTTCAGACTGGCCACAACGAAGAGCGCGAAGCATGGCACGCGAAGCAAGTTCGCTTTGTGAAAATTCAAGCTGCAAAAACTGAACCAAGCGACAGCCTGCTAGGCATCCGCGAGATCAGCTTATTTAGCCGCTAGATTCCTCCAGTTAGCGGTTCTTCTCGTCCGCGCAACCAGCCAGTTAAGCTGAGCCTAGCTCGCTTAGCTGGTTTCACTTCGTGCCAGAAATCAGCACTGCGAAAAATAACAACTGTGCCAGCTTCTGGCAGCACATCAATGAAGGGGCCATTAATGCCTAAATTTGAGTCGGTATAAAGCCGAAGCTGACCGCCATCAGACGCTAGCCAATCTTCATTGAGATAAGCAATGACGGTAATTTCCCGAGCTAAAGTTTTGGCATGTCTATCCAAGTGCGCTTTGTAAAAACCTCCAGCTGGATAACGCGCTAGATGCCCCTCGTAAGACCACAAAGATAGAAATAGATGCTGGCGGAAATGCTGGCAAATCCCGTCCATTGCCACGATCCATTTGTTAGCCATTGGGGCTGGATCATCAGGGTCGAACCAATAGATAGAATCGTTGCGGATTTCTGCACGCACCTTCATCTCATGACCTGCACCGACACCAGCTTGCACCAGACTATCAGACTGCACTTTGTCAGTCATCAACTTGATGAGATCATTCTGAATGTTAGCCGATAGCAGCTTGGGAAAAATTCCAAACCCCGGCTCTGCAACAGAGGCTGCTAGTTCGTCTAGAGACGAATCAGCGAAGATGGTTGATGGCTGGTCATTCATGAAGTCTAGGCGCTGAAATTAATTTAAACATTAGTAACAGCCCTATTGATAGTTGTACGCTTCATCACCTTCTTGATAAATGGCGAGGTCATAGCACGCAGCAGCGCGCTGTAGTCTAGCTGAAAGGTGATTTCAGAGCCGACTTGTAGCGGTCCCCTGTAGTGAGTCACATCGACGATAAGGTGGTCGCTACTAGCTGCTAGAATCTTCATGCCAAGCGGAGTGAGCAGGCCATCAGGATCAACATCTTGCCTACCAATCGCCAAAATTGCCTGCTTGATAGGTCCAACATCTGCGCTGGGTGCAGCTTCCCCAAAAGCAGCTTGTGCTAGGTTCCCCCACGGCTGAGATGGTTTAATTTTCAGCTCAATGATTTCAGCTACCAAAGTGATCGCATTGGTATGCAAGCCATCTATCGCTCGGCGATGTAGTGGCTCACATCCTAACAACATCGCTTCACCTAGCCGTAAATTGTTAATCCGTCCAGTATCTTGCCCGCTAAGCGCCCATTCAAGATTGGCAGAGTTACCACCTGAAACAGTATTTACAATGGGCCCAAAAGTGGCATCAATCAAATCTGCTAGACTGGATAATTCAGCCATGTTTTGACAATCGGGAGAAACTCCACTCCTACAGGCAAGGTTGGCACCGATGCCTAAGAAAGTAATATTTGGAAGCCGCAGCACAGCTCGCACGGTAGCCTCTAGCTGATCAGGCATGATGCCTTCACGCAGGTCACCAAGTTCGACCATGAGGACGACGCCGTGAATACACTGTGCTTTACCAGCTGCTAGAGAGAGCTGGCAAATCACGTCCATCTCCGTATTAAAGCTAACATCACTGAGTCTGACAACCTGAGCAACTTGGCTGATCATTGGTGAGCGGATCAATGTTAGTGGCGCAGAAATCTGAGCATCTCGCATTGACTGCATATTTTCCACACGTGAATCACCAAGCCCACAAACGCCAGCTCGAAGCCATGCGTTAGCGATTTCAGCTGATCCTAGAGTCGCTTTGGTAACTCCTGTTACCGAAATGCCTTTTGCCCGTAGGCGCGTGACTAGTGTCAGCGCATTGTGAGAAATCTTATCAAGATCTACCTCAATACGCGGAGCGGAGTTGTAAGTTAAATCGATCTTTCGCCCCCAATCTGAGGAAAGGCTGAGAGTACCATTTCTACCAGCCTATCAGGCGAGCGAGTTAGAGCATCAGTCGTGGGGATATTTAATTCTTCTTCATAGCGATCAATCGCTGAGGATATTTCACCGTCGCTCATGTTTTCATGATTAATCGTTAGGCCGATGACTTTAGTTTTTGCAAAGATTTCGATGAGCTCAATTTCCGCAGCCGGACTGGGCATAGGCATGTGCTCAAAGTCGCATCGATGTTTGCGACTTGGAGCATGCTGCAATACAACTCCCTGGGGGCAGCTGCCGCGAATAATGAAGCTCGAAGTTGAATATGCCGGGTGGCTCAATGAACCTTGACCTTCGATGAGAATAATATCCGGGTTTTCGTTTTCTGCAGCCTCGATGATCTTACCCTCCAACTCGCCTGCGCAAAACTGCGACGGCACCGCATCTAGAGCCAGACCATATCGAGCACCTTGAATCAGGCCCGTTTGGCCAGTACCAATCATTACCGCTTTGATGCCACGCTCGTTAAGTGCCCTAGCTAGAATGGTAGCTGTGGTTCGTTTGCCAATCGCACAATCAGTGCCTAACACTGCAATGCGTGGGCATTTCACTTGGTTGATGCGACCGCTGAAAACTCTCAGGTCTTTTTTGTCGCGTGGCTTTCTAACGTCACGAATGGTCACATTGTGCTTTTTACTAGCAGCTGCAAATTCAGCGTCTTCGTTGAGAAACTCATGCAAGCCGTTGACGATATTCATGCCGAGTTCGATTGCTCGAAGCAGCAATTTCCTCTCGTCCTTAGAAAGCATGCCACTAGCTGGCGCGATGCCAAAAATGAAATAATCAGGAATCTCGCCGGCATGCTGCATGGCGGAGTCGAGGTTTTTGACGATGGGGATTTCGTTAGCTTTGTTATCAAGTACTAAGCCAGCATCTTGACCGGCCAGCTCGCTGTCGATGATTGATAGAATTTTGTACCGCTCTGAGTGGCGCACCAACCCGTTAGCAGTTTTTCCATCAATACCGCCAAAATTACCTTCGCAATAGACAATAGCTGATTCGCACCCGCATTTGCTTTGCTTTGGCATTAACTCTTCAGTGGTGACAGCTGCTGAATCTGCAGGCCTATCAGGAAAAACTGGCGACGAAGGCACTTGGTTTTTTTTAGACATAGATACTCATTGAGTAAGGCTCAAGTGAGGCAGGAGGATCATGCCAGCAAGAAGTAGCTGAGAGTCAAATGGGGACCCAACCTAGATGAACTATTAATAGAGCCTTGTAGCATGGATCTCAGCCAAAGATAGGAATATTTTTTTCTTCACCAAATGAGAAAATCTCCACTCCTAGCAGATATGATTTCTAGCCATACGGAGTATGCAATGAGGCACTGCAAACAAGCTGGTGGACAAATCCAACAATCTGGCGGTGAGGGAAAATTCGGGCAGGTAATTCCAATAGCAAATACATAGCTTTGTCCTAATCAGCAGACGAATGCGATCGCGGCTTGTCGGATTGCCTGTAGCTAGCTAGAACATTGGTGAATACTTTATGAAAACGATCATCACCTGCACACTCATTGGTGCCATCAGCGCCTTGCTAGTCTCTTGCGAAACTCAATCCGCCATTCACCCAGTCACTGTGCCTAGCAGCGGTCAGACGGTGAATATTTCCGCCGCATTTGACCCGCTCTACGGTGTCGACGGTGGCTTGATCATCTATTTCAACGGCCAAGAAGTAACTCGCGGCATCATCTCTGTAGCTGGATTTACCAAAGCAACTGGTAGCTGGCACGGCAGTGATGTGGTCGCTATGATTACTGAAATTGAAACGACAGGCAAGCCGATCAAACAAGCTGAGATCAGCATCGATGAGCAGCATGTCACAACTATTAGCGTGCAGTAGCCTAGCAGCCGACAAAATTGTTAGCCACCTCAACCCGAGACTAACAACATCACCACCTCAACTAGCAACGCAGCTAGATTAGAGAAGATATAAAAATGCCAGCCACGCCATATCGGCGGGCTGGCATTTTAACACTCTAGCTACCCAGCTAAAAATTATTCCTCACCCATATGTGGCGGAGGTGGTGGTGGTCCCTCCGGCTCACCGTGTGGTGGGGGTCCTGGTTTTGGATGACCCTGTGGAGCTTCGTTATCAGATGGGCCACGTTTTTTAGGTGGTCCTTTGCGCTCGCCAGGTCCGCGGCGCCCTTCGGGTCCACGTTTTCCTGGCCCCCTGCGGAATCCACCGCCTTCGGCACGGGCGCGGTGAACTTCTTCTTTGGTGATTTCGCCATCGCCATTGAGGTCAAAACGCTTGAATAGCTCGCGCTGTTTATCCTCGGGCAAACGGGCGACAAAACCGGCTTTGATAAATTCCTCAAAGCTCAAGCCGCCACTGCCAGTGGTATCGAGTTTTTTGAAATCAAATCCACCTGGCCCACGGAATCGACGCATCTCATCGGGCTGAAGTTTGCCATCATTATTGCGATCGAGCCGCTTGAATAGCTCCTTGCGTTTCTCCTCAGGCATCTGCCTGACTTCAGGAATGCGGAAAAACTCGCTGCGATCTAGCACGCCGTCGCCATTAGTATCAAATCTTTCAAACCGCTCACGATCGCGGGTTTTGCCATCAACTAGCTCATCACGCTGGATTTTTCCATCCTTATTGCGATCGAGGAAATTGAAAATCTTACGCCTTTCTGCCTCGCCAAGGTGAGAGAGTCGCGGCGCTTTGCTGAATTGCTCAAATGACAACTCGCCGGAATTATCAGTATCCAGCTCGTCAAAATGATCAGCCATGCCGCCGTGTGGCGGTTTGGGTCCTTTTCTTTGCCCATCAGGTTTATTTCTAGGTCCACTATGAGGCGGCTTGGGCCTTTCACCATGTGGTCCTCGTGGAGGTGGAGGCGGCCCATCATCCTGAGCCACCGCTGATGGCACCATGCAAATCATGGTGGCCACAGAAACGCCAGTATATGAAAATAGGCTGAGAATGGATGAAAATTTCTTCATGGAACAACAATAGGTTCACCCTATAAAACTGCCATTGCGAGAATAAGTTTCATACTATTGCTTTTTTTTTCTTCGCAAATGGTCGATTTCAATAAAACCTGCGCGCAGACATGCATATCCAAGATATCATCCAAAAAGGAAATCCTACTTTTTCCTTTGAATTCTTCCCTCCCAAAACGAGTGCGGGGTTCGAGGCCTTGTACAAAACAATCGCCGAGCTCTCACCTATGGGGCCATCATTTGTCAGCATCACCTACGGCGCTGGTGGCAGTACTCGTGAGATGACCCACGACTTGGTAGTAAGAATCAATGAAACCACGACGATTCCCGCCATCCCTCACCTCACCTGTGTGGCCCACAGTAAAGAGGAAATCACGCAAACGCTCGACCGCTACGCCGAAGCTGGCATTGGCAACATCCTAGCGCTGCGCGGCGATCCGCCAGCTAGCATGCCTAACTACAAGCGCAGCGATGACGCATTCCAGTATGCAGCTGACCTAGTGAGCTTCATCCGCGAATACAACCAGAGCGGCAAGCACCCAGATGCGCGTGGTTTTGGAATTGGCGTTGCAGGTTTCCCAGAAGGCCACCCAGCCATGCCCAACCGCATGAAAGAAATGGACTACCTCAAGGCCAAGGTAGACGCAGGCGCTGATTACATCTGCACCCAGCTATTCTTTGACAATAACGACTTTTTTGATTTTCGCGAGCGCTGTGAGCTGGCTGGAATTCATGTGCCAATCATCGCAGGCATCATGCCTATCCAGACAATCGCTAGCATGAAGCGCATGGCTGAGCTGGCTGAAGGAGCACGTTTCCCAGCTAAGCTACTCAAGGCCCTCAACCGCGCCAAAGATGACGCCGCTGTTGAGCGCGTGGGCATCCAGTACGCATCTCAGCAATGCGCTGAGCTGCTCGACGGCAAGGTAGATGGTATCCACTTCTACACGCTCAACAAGAGCCACGCTACCCGTGAGATTTACTCATCACTAGGGTTGTAATCCGGTTCTCGACCACCCTCAAAAAAAAGACGCTCAGCTGATTAGCCGAGCGTCTTTTTTCATTTTAAATCTGATCAATCAGCGCCATGGCGCCAGCTATGACTATTCGTCTAGGGCACGGCGATTGCGGCCTTTCATGTAGAACATTTCAGCCTGGCTGACGGTGAGTTCACCGAGCTTACCAAACAATGGCACTTCGATGTGAATTCGGCCAGTGTCAGCATTGGGCGGGTATTCCTTTTTCAATAAATTGGATTTATCAAAAGCATCACCCTGCAGCGTGATATCCAGCATGCCAGAATAATGGGCTTCAGCGAGCTCTGGCTGCATGACATTGATTTTTGCCACAACCCCTTTTTCTTTCGCTTGAGATTCCAGCTCGACACTTTCTTTGTCGATCAACTGCGCATCGCCCACCGCATCGCGCAGGCTGTAGTTGTCGTCAGTTTTGCCGAGTTGCTGAAGTTTTTCATCTGCCTTACTAGCCATGGTGGCTTCAAATTCCTGAATCCCCTCGCCAGTGCGCACCACCATGATGTCACCTTTCACGCTGAGCAAATTCCCCGCCTTCATATCCAGGTCGTGAATCTCCACTAAACCGCGGCGCGTAGTCATTTTAAAGCGACCTTGTTTGAAATCAATGCGACCGTAGGAATTGTATAAATCAATTGTATCCAGCGCACGAATCACTGGCAGCTTGCTGCGCACAACAATGCTGTCGGCTCCTGAAAGCTCAACATCCATGGCTATCACCACGCCTTCAGCGCCATTGGTGGACCCCGTCACCTTGCCGGTGCCAGAAACCGAACCGGAAACCCATGAATGGAATCGATCAGGCAACAGCGAGTTCAGCGGAAATGATTTCAGCTCGATCTTGCCAGCTAGCGATGGCTGGCCACCTGCTCCAAGTTCCAGCTGATAGCGGAATGTGCCACCATCTTCTGAGGTAAGCACCGCCTCAGTGATCTCTACGCCCTCGTCACTACAGACGACTTGCATCTCGACGATATCAAATGAATGAATCCAGTTCTGGCTGAAAGTACCTCCTTTGAAATTAAGAATCCATCTCCCATCATCACGGCGACCGCGCATAGCGCTGCCTGTGATCGCTCCTCTATTTTTCTCAGAATACCCCCACTTTAATTCCACTTCTTCTACATCCAAACGGTTGAAGCGGTAGTTTGGCGACGAGGTAAATAAGGAGTCATAAGCCTGTTGAGCTAGCTCGTCATTTTCCGCGCCAGCTTTAATATCTAGGGCCAATCTGCCGATAGAAATTCCGCCACCATCCCAGGCGCCAAATATTCCATCAAACATGCTCATATTAAAGCGCATGCCCTCCACCTCAGCCTTATCAAAAAATGATGAATCTCCACCAAGCATAACCAGCTGGGAAAATGACGCCTGATTGGCGTGATGCCGGTAGCCGCTCATATTTTCCAGCTCCGCACCTAGCGAGGTGGAAATATTTTCCGCAATCTCGCTAGCGAGCTTGGGCGAGGCCACACGTTTCTTGAGGAAATATAACCCAGCCATAGATAAGACAATAATCACCAGCGTCACTCGAATGCATAGACGAATCATTTTTCCAATAAAGCTGTGACCGCCTGAATGGCGCAGCTGGAACCACAGTCCTTGACGAGACACCCAGTCATTCATCTGGTCGTTAAAAGTCTCCTTCTTATCCTCTGAAATACTCATATTTGATGGGGCACAAAAAAGCCAGCACAGTGGTACCATGCTGACTTCATCTTGGGAATTTTCTAATTTAAATAATTTACTAGCAGCCACAACCGCCGCCACCGCTACCGCCGCAGCAGCCACCGCCGCCACCTGCGTTAGCCATGTCTTCCTCAGAAGGAACACGGCCAAGCTCGAGAGTCATGCCGACGTATTTGCCCACAGTCTTCTGGATTTCAGTCAGCTCCTGTTGAGCTTGGATGAAATTGCTAGCGATTGAGTTAGCCAGCAGTTGGTCGCGAGCTTCTTCAAATTCTTGGATCTCACGCTCAGACAGCTCGATGCCGCTCTGTTGCTTGCGGTTGAGGTCATCACCACGCTCGTGTACTGACTGGTACTGCAGACGCGCTGCGTCATCACCCAAAAATGTTTCCACCTGCTTCTGCAGGTACAAAAACTTCTCATCAGTTACGATGGCTTCACATAGCTCCTTAGTTTTTCCAAGGATCGCTGATTCTTCAAGAATTGTTGACATGCAAAGGCTCTAAACCCTCATACCAGATTTGGCAACTTACTTTTCCAAAATCCGTATCATCAGCTGGAAAAACCTAGCTGTGATCATGATCCAGCCAGCTGGAAAATTCCCCCAGCCAGCTAGTCGCTTAGTAACTTGGCATCACCATGAGACTGAAATACCAGTCCCAAAGCTGCCAGCCACAGATCGCCCAAGTCACCGCGCCAAAGGCCAAACTTGGCCCAAATGGCATGCGCGAACCAATGCCCAAACGACCAATGATCGCTAGAATGATGCTGTAAACACAGGCCGCAAAAACAATAAAAATAAGCGACTGCGGGCCAAAACACGCGCCCAACATGCCGAGCAAATACACATCACCCATGCCCATGGCTTCGCGCGGAATCACCACCTTCTTGGCTTTACCTTCCAGCGAGACCAAATCTTCAATCATCACAGGATCGCCATCCAGCTCGATGCGATCACCAAAGATCACCAATTTCTCGGCATTGCGCTCCACGCCATCCACAAAGAAGTGATACCCCTCAATAATTAGGCGATCCGTCTTGCGGTAGAACAAGTCCGACCATGCATTCGGCTCGCCATCCAGCACAAAGCTGAGCTCAGCCATTTCGTCGTCTTCACCTTCTACCGGCTCACGCAGTTCCCAGTCGACGGCTTTGTCAAATTTCACCACCTGGCGACCAAAGACCAATTTGCCTAAAACCACCACGGCCCACAGGCCTGCAAATCCAGCTACAAATCCAATGGCTGATAATTTCACTCCATCCCACGGCGAATCAGCACGGAAAATATTATCCGGCGACATCGCGAGAAAATAGCTACCAACCAAGCCAACAGCCGTGCCCAGCCACGTCACCTGCAGCGGAATCAACATCAACTCAATATCCACACAGATCACCACCATCAACAGGGCCGCCAAAATCATAAAATAAAATGCCAGCCCGATGCTCGGCGCAAACCACCAAATCAACGCAAATATCACCGCCATCAAAAACTCCACCAGAAAATAACGTACAGGAATTCGGCAATGGCACTCGGCACAGCGGCCACGCTGGATCAGCCAAGTGAACAGCGGAATGTTGCGAAACATCGGAATCTGCTTTTTACAAGTAGGGCAAAATGAACGCTTCGGCTCATTCACTGAGAGTCCGCGCGGCAGACGGTAAATGGCGACATTCAAAAACGAACCAATGCTGGCCCCAAACATAAATGCAGCCACGGTAAAAAACGCGTAGTGCTGGTGGATATATTGGGTCATAAAGGTCAAAGTCTCTGACATGCTCAAATTCATAATGAGAAATTCATTTTTAGCAATCTTGGAAAACTAATGCGATTGACCTAATCATTCCATCTGTCAGCCAGCTGGAATTCAAACCACCTAGTCATACTCCAGTTTATCTAGCTGTCAGCCAATGCCTAAGCTTCTCGGAAGCAACTGTTTTAAAACCAAACACCTTTGTTAGCGGGCATTTTTCATCAATCGCTCACTTTCATGCTTTCGTAGCTAGTGATTTTCATTTACCAGTCTGTTCGGCTAGCTCAGTAAATATCCACACATTACCCATGCGCACATTTTTAATATTATTTCGCAAAGAACTAAACGGTTACTTCTTCACGCCATTTGGCTGGGTTGTGCTCAGCATGGTAATGCTCATGCAAGGGTTCTCCTTATCGACTGCCATGGAGCGGGTCAAAGATTACCCAGTGCAGGAAAACTTCATTTTGACTATCCTCAACACGCCTAACTTCTGGTTCTACTTCTTATTCATCTTCCCGCTGATCACCATGCGCCTATTTGCCGAAGAGGTAAAAACGGGCACTATGGAAACCTTGCTCACCGCACCTATCAAACTCTGGCAGGTTGTGCTTTCTAAATACACCGCCACTTGTGTTTTCTACGCGATTTTGTGGTTGCCTATGCTGCTGCACCTAAAAATCTTCCGTGTCGTCATTGGCTCCAAAGCGCCATACGCCGACGGCCACATCTACGGCATGCTTGGCATCGTCATGCTGATTGGCTTCTCATTTATCGCCATTGGTTGTTTTGCCTCCACGCTGACATCTAGCCAGATCGTCGCCGGCATCGTCACCATCGGCATGCTCGTCATCCTCTTCTTCCTCGGCTACATCCCTCAGATCATTGGTGATGGATACAAAGGCGTCGAAGTTTTCCATTACATCGGCATCCAACAGCAGCTGTCTAATTTCTCCAAGGGGCTGATCGATTCACGCCCCATTGTCTATCACTTGTCGCTAGCTGCCTTCCTATTGTTCCTTACACACGCCGTGCTCAACTACCGCCGCTGGAAAGCCTAATCAACCAGCCACATTTAGTTACCCAATATTCCTTTTCCCAGCTACTTCCTATCCAATTTTCATCACATGTCCGAGAGCGAAAATAGCCCATCGAAAGCACGCCAAATCCGTCGTAACGGCCAGCGCTTTCTCATCTCCTTCCAGTTTGTTTTATTCCTGATAGCCATCTGTGCAGCCAACTACCTCAGCTGTGCTCACCACCGTACCGTTGACCTCACGGTGCAAAAAGACTTCACCTTGTCACCGCTGAGCACCAGCTATCTGGCTGGCGAAAACATGCAGAATCTCGAGCAACCGCTGCGTATCATCGCTGCAATCCGCCCGAATTCACCTCACTATCAGAGAATGCGCGGTCGCCTCGAAGCCTACCAGCGCGCCGCTAATGGTCAGATCTCCATCGAATTTCTCGATCCATTCAAGAACCTAGACCGCGCCCAGGAAATCACTAATACCTACCGTCACACCTTTACCGAAGACATCCTCATCCTCGATGCCCGCAAGAGTGAAGACCAATCGCGCACTGAGGATTCAACCAGCCGCCAACAGATGTCAGCCCACGTGCGCTTTGTCCCTATCAGCGCACTCTACCTGATGGCTCCTGGCGCTGATAACAAACTCATCATCACAGAATGGCAAGATGAGCGTGTCATCACCAGCCAGATCATTGGCGCCGTGGAAGGCAACCCGCGCAAGTTCTACTTCATCGCCGATAAGAGCAAACTTGAAGGCGTGAATAAACAAGCTGCCGCATGGGAAAACTACGCCGCCATGCTCTACCAGATGAACATCCAACTGGTCCCTATCCGCATTTCCGAACTTGCCAAACTTCCAGAAGACGCCGCAGGTGTTGCATTGATCGCGCCAGCCTACGACTTTACTGATACTGAAATTGAAATCCTACGCGAGTACTGGGATCGCACACCGAGTGCAGTATTTATCGCCCTCGACCCCAACAACCGCTTAGCCAACCTCAACAGCTTCCTGCGTCGCTACGGAGTTTCCGCTCGCAACGACAGAGTTGTTAGCACCAGCCGCGATGGCGAAACACTGCGCAACGTTCGCGCTCTCTTCACACGCGAGCCAGACGTGAACAAACAAATCGGCGGCAAACCAGCTACCTTCGAGGGGCCTAGCAGCTCATTAGAAGTTCGTGAGAATGATGAAGACCTACTCAACCGCCTCATCACCCCAGTGCCGCTCATCGAAGCTAACGAGCGCTGGTGGGGAGAAACCCGCTACCAAGACGCCGGAACTCCAGAATTTAACGCGGAAGAAGACAATGCCGCGCCTATCTATCTTGGCGCTAAAATCACCCGCGGCAATGCCAGCGACGACCAAACCAGACACCTCACAGGTCGCATGGTTGTGGTTTCCAATAGCGGATTTATGGAACCAAATAGTATGCGCGCTGAGCAGGAAGATTTCCTCAACGCCAGCTCTAACTGGCTCATTGGCCGCGAAGAACTCATCGGTATTGGACCTCGCAAAGTCGTGCGTCACAAGCTCACCTTGCCAGACAAAGAGAGATCGCTGGTCAATAAGATCTGCCTCATCGGCATGCCTCTAGCTGCCCTGCTAGCCGCGCTTGTTGTCTGGAATACCCGCCGCGCGTAACCGCCACTAACCAGTAAGCCTAACCATGCGCTACATTCCTACCATCCTGCTCACAATCGTCACCATCACCTTGGTGACACTCGCCGTGGTGCAGACAGATGAACGCTTCAGTAACCGCATCTTTGGCATTCCCCCAAAGGCTGAAGGTGAAATTCTATTTGATATCCCCGTGCGCCAGCTGGCTCAAACCATCGAGGTTAGGCTTCCTGATGGCACTACAGGAGTCTTCGAACGCACCGAGCGTGGATTCATCGCCAAAACCCCGTGGAATGACCGCGTCAGCACTAAGTTCATTGACGGTCTATTTGCCTTCACTCAAGGGGCGACCATCGTCGACACCTTCGAGCGTGATGAAGAAAAGCTACCTAGTTATGGCCTCGGAGAAAAAGCCACCTTTGTGCTATTCAAAGACGCCGATGGCAATGACATGATGTCATACAACCTTGGGCGCAAAACCGCTTGGCACATTTACGACGAAGAAAACGAAAAAAACATCCCCACCATTTTCCTGCGCCCAACTGACGATAGGCTGAAAAACAATGTCTACTTGGTGACTGATCCAGTAGAAAATGTGGGCCTATTATTCCGCGATCAACTCAAAGGTTTCCGCGACCACCGTCCATTTTTCTTCCACCCAGGCTACCTCGATTCCTTACGAATCTCACAAAACGGCCGCGACATTCTCCTGACCAAGGAACAAGTAGACGGTAAAGATATTTGGCAAATCTCCAAACCACTCAACTTGCGTATCGACGACAAAGCTCTGACCAAATTGTTTTCCAACCTCGGCAGGCTCACAGCATTTGATGTTCGCAACCAAGATGCCGTCACTCTGCCTGAGGATAATGCCCGCTCAAACGTGCTAGAAATCGCCTACCAGTTCAGCCCAATCAATGGTGAAACCATCCCTGAAACGGTCATGCGCGCCTACCTCCCCAAGGAGACCAATGCACAAACCGCACTCGCCACCGTTTCAGACCGCAATGCCGTATTCACCCTGCCGCTGACCAGCACGATCGACCCCGATGTCGTCACCCTCAGTCAGCTACAAGTCAACGTCAATGACCTGCGCGCCAAAAACATGTGCGACCTCAAAGCTCGCGACCTGCAAACTATCGCCATCCAGCCAGTTGATCAGCCAGCGGTTCTACTCACCCTCGACCGCAAGTCACCTAAGCAACCGCAGTGGAGATTGCTAGACTTCCAAAACCAGCTACAGCCGATTAACCTAAAAACGCTCGAAGAACTCATCGCCGCCGTGGTGGTCGATCCTGTGGAAAAATTTGCTACCGACGCAGCTACCGACCTCACCCGCTACGGGCTAGACAATCCATTCCTGCGTCTATCATTCATCAACCGCGACCAATCTGTGGTTGGCATCGAATTTGGCCGCATCATCGAAGGTGAAAGCCCTGAAACACGCCGCCAGTTCTACTTTGGTCGCATCGCTAATACGCCAAACATCTGGCAGGTATCCCACGAATCTATGTCGAAAATCGCTCCATACCCGTGGAACTGGCGACCACTCGACGTCTGGTTTATCCCACAAATTGACGTCAAAGGCATCTACATTGAGCGCGACGACAAACCTACAGTTGCGCTATCTTACGATTATTTTCGCGAAGCTTGGGGCGCAGAAATTGGCGAAACCGACGCCAGCGCCGAGCTCAATCATAACCGCGCCAACCGCCTGCTCAGCAACCTCTCTGAGCTGAAAACACCACGCTGGCTCGGACCATTCCACAGGGGCGCTAGAGAAGCGCTAATGACTCCATTTTTGCGCGTCCAGATCGTCATTGAAAATGAAGACGATGATGGCAACCCGCTCACGCCAATCACTCAAATCCTCAGCGTGGCGCGCGCCTCAGACTCGCCAGCCAACCGCGTCTATTATGGTAAAATCACCTCTGACGCTGACGGCACCCTAGTGGACGACCCCGATTATTTCCTCATCCCACACAAAAACATTCAGCAGCTCACCACCGAGCTCTTTGAAAAATAGCAATTGCACCCGCAGGGGTTGCACGATAGAGCCAGCTGGCGTAAGCACATTCACAACATGGCACAAGCACTAGACACCACGGCCATCCGCGCCGATTTTCCCATTCTCGACCAACAGGTCAATGGCCAACCATTGATCTACTTGGACAACGCGGCGACCTCACAGACTCCCCTATCAGTGCTAGCTAGCTACGAGCAGTACTACAAAGGATACAACGCTAACATCCACCGCGGCGCCCACAAGCTCGCGCGTGAAGCAACCGAGAAATTTGAAGCTGCTAGACAAAATCTAGCCAGACACATCAACGCCGCTGACGACCGTGAAATTATCTTCACCTCCGGCGTGACTGATTCTATCAACCTCGTAGCTAACATCCTCTCGCTATCAGGTGAAATCACAGCCGATCACAATGTGATCATCTCAGGGCTGGAACACCACTCCAACATCGTGCCCTGGCAGATGCTATGCGAGCGCACTGGCGCCGAGCTCCGAGTGATCCCCATCCTCGACAACGGCACCTTCGACATGCCGGCTTTTGACCAGCTCATCGATAAAAATACAGCCGTTGTTTCCGTCAATCATTACTCTAACTCGTTAGGCACGAGAAACCCAATTGAGGACATCATTGCTGCGGCAAAAAAAGTCGATGCCTACACATGCATCGACGGCGCCCAGAGCGCGCCACACGAACGCATTGATGTACAATCGCTAGACTGTGATTTCTACACTATCAGCGGACACAAAATGTACGGACCTACAGGTACTGGCCTACTCTACGGTCGCACTCAGGTACTAGAAAAAATGCCACCATGGCGTGGTGGCGGCGAGATGATCAAACTCGTCACCTTTGAAAAAACCACCTACAACGAACTGCCATTCAAATACGAAGCCGGCACACCTAACATCGAAGGCGCCATTGCTTTTTCCGCCGCCGCTGACTACGTCAACCAAATCGGTCTGGAGAACATCGCAGCCCACGAGCGTCACCTGGCAAAAATAGCCACTGAAGGGTTGCTAGAAATAGATGGACTGAGAATTTATGGCACCGCAGCAGAAAAAGCCGCTGTGATTTCTTTCTTGGTAGATGGCGTTCACCACTACGACCTAGGCACCCTGCTAGACCAAATGGGAGTAGCAGTTCGCACCGGTCACCATTGCTGTCAGCCGCTGATGGCTAGATTTGGCATCACCGGAACCGTGCGCGCATCATTTGCCATGTACAATACCGAGCAAGAAGCAGAGGCATTTGTAAAATCGACCCAGCGCGCCATCAACATGCTGCGCTAGTTAGCCACTCGTCCAGCGCTGTCTAATCCAGCGCGCAATGATTTAAAGACCCAGCTGGCTCGCACAACCTAACGACCAGCTAGAAACAAAAAAGGCGCTGGTGAAATCACCAGCGCCTTTTTATTAAAACTATTCTATCAACTACTCAGCCTGCTTGCTGTTGTAGCGATAGCCGATACGCTCATCGAGGTCAGCTTTGAGTTCTTCCAAGCCAGTTTCTTGATCCGCTGAGATAGGAATAATGGTCTGCTTAGGGAATCGATCGCGGAAAATTGCGAGATTCTCTTCAGCACCTTCAACATCCATCTTGTTAGCAATAATCATCCACTCAAACTGAGCGAGCTCTTCGTCGTACATTTTGATTTCCTTACGCAGGATTTGCAGATCATCGATTGGATCACGACCTTCTGAACCAGCCATATCAACGACAAATAACAAAACGCGGCAACGAGTGATGTGACGCAGGAACTCGTGACCGAGGCCACGGTTATCGTGCGCACCTTCAATCAATCCTGGAATATCAGCGATGGTACAACGGCGGAAATTATCAAATTCACAAACACCCACACTCGGGTTGAGCGTAGTGAACGGGTAGCTGCCAATCTTTGGTGATGCCGCTGAAAGTTTGTTAAGCAATGTGGATTTTCCTGCATTTGGGAAACCAACTAGTCCAGCGTCAGCGATGCGACGCAGCTCAAAGTAGAATACTCCTAGCTCACCTTCTGTTCCCAGCTGATGCTCTTCTGGTGCTTGGTTGGTAGATGTTTTGTAGTGCCAGTTTCCTTTACCGCCTTTGCCACCTTCGCAGAGGATGAATTGCTCACCATACTCGGTCAAATCAGCAATTGGCTCTAGATCCACACCTTCTTCTGAGCGCTCCATGTCCACGGCGTCAGCTACAGTTTGCGCAGTACTGCGGTAAATCACGGTACCTGGAGGCACCTTAGCAATCACTGTTTTGCCATTTTTACCATGCTTGCGCTGGCTCATGCCATGCTGCCCAGCCTTAGCAATAATCTTCGGGTCGTAGGCAAAAGCTTTGAGGTTATCGGTATGCGGGCTGACCTCGAGGATAACACTTCCCCCGTCACCACCGTCGCCACCATCCGGGCCACCTTTCGGGCGAAACTTCTCGCGGCGAAAATGTACAATACCATTACCGCCGTCTCCTGCCTGAGCGTATATCCTGATGTGATCAACAAACATAACGTGACGCGTCTTTTAGCATTGATTTCTAAATTCGCAAATGAAATGGCGTGGGACAAATCAGAAAATCACTACTTTTCCATTGGAGTCATGGCTGCTGCAGATATAACGAGGTCATGCAAGATTACTCAGCTCTCCGTGACGCCATCCGCGATGTCGTCGATTTCCCCAAAGAAGGCATTATCTTTAAAGACATCATGCCAATGCTTGCCCAGCCAGAATTGCTCAAACTTTCCGTGCAGGCATTCTGTGAAACCGCAGCTGGTCAGAAAATCGACAAAGTCGTTGGTATCGATGCGCGCGGGTTCATCTTCGGCAGCGCCGTGGCCATGGAGCTAGGTGCAGGATTTGTTCCTATCCGCAAAAAAGGCAAACTGCCATGGATGACCAATGCCATTTCTTATTCGCTAGAATATGGTGAAGCAACGGTGGAAATTCACCAAGATTCTATCAAACCAGGTGAGCGTGTTTTAATCGTCGATGACCTGCTAGCTACTGGTGGCACCGCTGCCGCCGCCGTAAGCTTAGTACAGTCGCTAGACGCCGACCTAGTTGGTATTTCATTCCTCATCGAGCTGGAATTCCTCAATGGTCGCCAGCTGCTGCCTACCAAAAACATCCACAGCATCATCCAGTACTAAGCACAAAAAAGCGACCTGAGACATAGTCTCGAGGTCGCTAGTGCCTAACTAGTTAGTTTCTAGCTAGAAAACTTAAAGTGACTCGAGCTGCGCGCTGAGCGTAGCTTCTTGCATGGCCAAAATTCTCTCAGCCTTTTTAAACCGTACCAAGCGTTGCGACCAAGTCTCCAAACCACCCGGAACTGAGCGCGACCCTTTGTATCTGGATGTTGGTCTCGTCGTGGTATAATAACCATTGCTAGAATAGCTCGAGCTGGTCGTTGAACGAGTGGACGTATTCAGCTTATTGAGTTTGCCTTCAATCACACCAATTTCATCACGCACGCGTGTTAGCTTAACTTGCACTTGGCTCAAGCGCACACGCAAAGCTGAACGTTGACTTGCATCTTTTTGTTTCTGCTCGGTACTAGCCACAACGCGACCACTGCGAGCTGGACGATTTGATCTTGGTTTGGCGGCTACCACAGGTGAACTCGCCGAACTAGCACGTCGCTGTTGACTAGCTTTCAATACCGCCTCCAACTCCTCTTCAGAATAGGATAGACGGTTAGCCAGATCAGCTGGAATTTCTGCGTGAGCTAATCTAGCGGTTCCATTGGTGTGCTTAATATCCACTCCGTACGCACTAACACGTTGAATCGTTACCTCAGTATACTCTCTGCCACTAGCTGTTTCTAGCAAGTCGTAGGTTTCGCCCACCACTTCATCACGCATTTGTAAAATGTAACTACGCTGGTAGTTAGCATAGGCATCTAATAATGAGATCAGCTGGTCACTGGCCTGTGTATTCACTTCCAGCGCCTGAGCCTCGCGGTCCATCAATGACTGCATTTCTTTCTCAATCTCAGCATATCGCTGGCTATCTTTCTCGTTCTTTTCAGCAACTAACTTCTCAGCTTCAAGCTCACTTATTTTACTTAGCAAGTTAAGCTTTTGCTTTTCTAACTTATACTTTGACTGAGACAAATCTGAAGGCGCAGCACTTCTGTCAGAATATATGCTGATGGCAATAGCGCCAATAACAAGCAAGACAACGGCTGCTAGCGTATAGATAACCCCCTGGGATTTATCTTCGGTGAATGGATCACTAATCATGATGATATTTAATTTCTAACCTGCCTAGACAAGCGGCTGATCTCGCTACGAGTTTGTTCAATAGACTTCTGCAGCTCAGCGGCACGTTCTTCCTCGCGCTTGGCTAGACCGCCAGACAAACCACGATTGTTGTTAGCGTCTGCTTTCGCTCGCAATGCACGAACACGCTCAATTGAGGCCATGTGTAATTCCTCTTTTGTCTTCAGTGCGTTCTGCAGGCTTTTGATTTTTGCACGTGCTAGGTAATTAGACCGTTTTGCTAACTTATCTTTATAGAGTTTCTCACGTTCAGTGCGACGATCAGCCGCTCTAGCGTGGTCACTTTCGAGCCTCTTACGAAATGCCAGTTCTTCTTGCGCCATGGAGCTTGCAGCCTCGGCAGTGAACTGGAAACGATCTTGCATCTCAGATGGAAGGTGGTCGTAAGGAATTCGAGCGGTACCAATAGCATGCCTGATCTCCATTCCAGCGGCGCTAACTTTACGCACTTCTACGCTTTGATATTCACGACCACGCAGTGTCTTTAGAGCTTCATATTTTTCACCGCGAGCTGAAGCCCACTCGGCTTCACGATAGTTCACTTTATATTGATCTATCTGTTTGTATAACTCAGCGACGCTCGCCTTTTCGTCATCTAACTCTTGTTCTTTTTGCATCAGCTCAGCTGACTTTGCATTGAGCTCGTTAACTACTTCCTGCAGACGTTCTACCGTCTGTTGGTTCTTTTTCGCAACATCCTGATAGGCTATAACTTGCCCTTCAAAGTCCTTAAGGTAATTCAGCTCATAATTGAGCTCTACCATATCCTGCTCAATTGATAAGTCTTCGTCCTCGAGTGCCAATGTCATCAACAGGCTCAAACCACCTAAAACAACAGCTGCTAGACCCAGCCCAACTAGTCCAGGTCCTTTTGCGCTAGAAAATAAATCCGACATAATAATATCTTGGTAATAGCTCGCTCAACGCAAATTATGTTCCGTGAATTTTGTACTGTGACTTGTATTCGTCGAATTCCTTTTGAATCTCTTGCTTCTCAGCTTCAATGTTAGCTTTCTCTTCTTCTAAAGCCTGAATGTTAGCTTCGATCTCTTTGATGCTAGCCTCACCGCTCTGGATGATTTTGCTCTGATCACCTGGATCTTCAATAATTTCGCTTTCTAGCTGATCGACTCGTTGTTCATAAGCTAACACCTCCTGCTGAAGTTTTTCGTGTTCAGCTATCAACTCCTTGTCTTCACAACTAACTGACATAAGTGAAACAATGGCTAAGGCCGCTAATTTTAAATGGGTGAATTTCATTCTGTTATTTTTTTAACGATCAGGCATCACTTGTTCTTAGAAGATCAAGCATATCTATGCCGCTAGACATCCCACATGAGCGATAAACAAACCAGTAAATTCGTCGTCATGAATACGTTAGAATAGAAACCCGCCGTGATTTCCGTTCAGATATTTTCATTCAAGCAAATGCACCAAACACCGTTAAACACTCTACCAGAGAGGGCTACAAACAAACTAACATAAATGCATTTAATAAAACGTTTCCATGTTGATGATTTAGACAAAACAGAGAGACTGTTAACTAACTATCAAAAATCACAGAAGCAGCTGAAAAAACACCAGCAAAAATCAGATCTACTACCAAAGCCCGTATTTAGCATAGGCTAGGGCATAACACCCCATCAGCAAATTCGCGACTCCATGCATCACCACACAGGCCATCAGGCTCTTGGTACGCACTGCGACAAAGTATGTTAACGAACCATAGATAAAAGCACCTAGGTAGTCGACTGGCGCATGAGCTAACATGAAGGCGCCCGTGGTCACTAAATATGAGATCCAAGCTGGCTGACCGAATGGGATTTTCCAGTAATCACCGTCTCGATCTAGCAAGAAACGCATGAGGAACCCGCGCCAGAAGATCTCTTCAACTAGAGACACGATCACCACCGCGCGGAAAAAACGTAGGATCAAGGAAGCCCAGTAAGCTGCAGGAGAATCAAATACCCCTGGATCAAAACCCTCAGTGCGCGGCATTACGCCAAGGTATTTGAGAACTCCCTCAGGCTTTCCGTCGATACCTAACCAATCGTAAAGAGTCGTTGGCAATAGCCAGAAGCCTATTCCAACAGCCCCCATCAGAGCTCCAAACCAAACCGACTTCGACCACTTCAGCTCGTAGTGTTTGCGGAAAAAAATCAATAAGGCCAGCCCAACAAAACTCTGCAGCGGGTAGAGCCATTGCTCTGGCCATTGTTGCCACCATGGCGCACTAGGGTGCTCCCAGCGGAACCATTTTGCCCCATCAAAAAACATGAAAGGCATCAGGAATAACATAAAGACCGCTAGAGGCACGACATGTGCCAATGTGCGATCATTCTGCCAGCGCTGGATTTTTTCCCTAGTGGACATGATGGGGTTATTTGTCAGCTTAGAGAGTTTTGATGAATCTTTCCAAGCGGTCCATAGCTGTGCGCAACTCCTCAAAAGAAGTCGCATAACAGCAGCGCAGGAAACCATCGCCTCCATCGCCGAACGCAGTGCCCGGAACGGCCGCCACATCTTCGGCTTCTAGCAATTTCATGGCAAACTCCATACTTGATAGACCAAACTTACTAATATCAGGAAATACGTAGAAAGCACCGCCTGGCAAGTGGCAGTCTATGCCCATCTCATTGAGTCGACGCACCAAAAAGTCTCGGCGTTGATGGTAGCTCTCACGCATTTTCTCCATCGCAGGCAGGCCATTTTCTAATGCTTCAATCGCAGCTGCCTGGCTGGTAATTGGCGCACAGAGCATCGCGTATTGGTGAATTTTCATCATCGCATCTATCAGCGGAGCAGGCGCACATGCATAACCGAGGCGAAAACCGGTCATCGCAAATGCCTTAGAAAAACCGTGCAGCAAGATGGTGCGCTCGCGCATTCCCGGCATGGAAGCAATGCTAACATGCTCATCAGTATCGTAGCGCAGCTCGCTATAAATCTCGTCGCTAAGCACAATCAGGTCGTGCTTCACGCAGATTTTCGCAATCTCAGCGAGCTCGTCAGCTGACATCACCGCACCTGTTGGGTTGGTTGGGAAATTCAACATCAGCACACGTGAACGTGGCGTGATGGCTTTTTCCAACTCAGCTGGATGCAAGGCAAATGCATCAGCCTTATGAGTCTGTACAGGAACCCCTACCCCATAGGCCATAGATATACTCGGGCTGTAGGAAACATAACAAGGTTCATGGTAGATCACTTCGTCACCAGGATTGAGCAATGCTCGCAGAGCCAAATCAATCGCCTCTGATACACCCACAGTAACAATAACTTCTGTGCTGGCATCATAGTCGACTTTGAAAAAATCACTAACGTAGTTAGTAATTGATTCACGTAGCTGCAGCAGGCCTAAGTTAGAAGTATAACTAGTTTGCCCCCGCTCTAGCGAAAAGATCGCAGCTTCACGGATTGACCATGGAGTCGCAAAATCTGGCTCACCAACACCAAGGGAAATCACATCATCCCTGCCCTGCACGAGATCAAAGAAATCGCGAATACCCGAGCGCGGAATAGCTGCAACTTGATGTGCAATTTTATCTGAATAGTCCATCTATCAATCCTCCTTATGGCGTTACAGGCAGGCGCTCATGGAGCTCTTCCTGTTGGAAAAGAAACCCATTATCTTTATAGGTTTTCAGATGAAAATGCGTGGCTGAGGAAATCACGCCGCTGATGGTGCTGAGTTTCTCAGACACAAAACGAGCGACTTCTAGCAAATCCTTTCCGCGTACCACCAACATGAGATCATAGCCACCACTAGTTAGGTAACATGATACTACTTGGTCAAAGCGAGCAATGCGCATAGCCATGCCGTCAAAACCGCCGCCACGCTCAGGAGTCACTTTCACCTCAATGAAAGCAGCAACACCCTTGTTAGCTACTTTTTGAGAATCGACCACCGCTCGGTAACCAAGAATCGTACCATCGGCCTCCCAGGCCGCGATGCGCGCGGATACTTCTGCCTCACTAAGTGAGAGGATATCAGCTAATTCTAGATCTGTGTAACGAGCTTTCTGCTGTAGCAGTGTTAGTAATGGGTCGTTCATTGATTCATTCTCGGTGATAATTATTTTCATTGTCCGAGGTGAATGCCGATCGCTCTAGCAGTCTCGACAATCTCCCCGTTATCTTGCACGCGGCGCAGCTGGTGAACAGCCTCCTCGATAGGCACGGATACCACACGATAAGCATCGTAGCTTACCATGCGACCGAAGCCACCTTCGGCAGCTAACTTCACAGCCTTAACCCCAAAACGTGCACCGATGATTCGATCCAGCGCAGTGGGTTGGCCTCCGCGTTGCAGGTGACCTAGTACACAAGCGCGCGTATCTTTACCAGTGCGGACTTCTAGTTCTTGAGCGATAATTTCGCCAATGCCACCAAGTCTAACCTCAGCGCCAGCACTTCCGCTGCGAGTGGATAGTCCCCCTTCTGGCAGGTGAGCACCTTCAGCCACCACAACCAGAGTGCTTTTATAGCCGTCGGCGTCACGCTGTTTGATGAAATCAGCCACTTTATCGAGATCATATTCCAGCTCTGGAATCAAGATGACGTTAGCGCCGCCGGCGATACCGCCCCACATGGCGATCCAGCCAGCGTGACGTCCCATCACCTCTAGCACCATCACCCGTTCGTGGCTCTGCGCGGTGGTTTGCAGTCTATCAAGTGCATCCACCACCATGGCACAAGCGCTATCAAACCCAAAGGTTCGCGCCGTAGCTAGCAGATCGTTATCAATGGTTTTAGGCACCCCTACCACAGGGAAACCAGCACGGTAGAGCTGCAGCGCGGTAGTCAGCGAGCCGTCACCACCAATGACAACTAGGGCGTCTAGCGATAGCTGCTGCATCGTGCCACGAGCATTTTCTATGATGCCTTTGGAAATTTCCTCTGGCGTGCCCATGCCGAGCTTAGAAATAAAATGTCCTTTATTGGTGGTGCCGAGAATCGTCCCCCCTTGTTGTAAGATACCAATGGTATCCGCTGGGGTAAGCACGCGGTATGACGCTGGCGCTAGCAGCCCCTCGAAGCCATATTTAATACCAACAACCTCAATCCCCATCTGGCTAGCAGCACCCACCACACCGTGAATCACTGCATTCAGCCCTGGGCAATCGCCGCCGCTATTTAGCACACCTATTCGTTTCATCGCAGCTAGCGTAGCAAATAGCGTACAAAAATTAAAGAACCGGCACTCTAATTATATCTTTCCCATCAGCTGAATTGTTAAATCCTGACGCTTCCCATTGATCATATAGCTTCCACCCTTGACCAATAAGCTGCTGAGCACGTGCGCCAGCTTGATTTGAATCGTACACCACGACAATCAGTCGACGGTTACGAATGCTAGATCGACCATCTGGCAACTCGTTGACAATAGGAGATCTTTGCGAGGAAACCGACAGGCTTTCGCCATTCAGGCCACCGCCTGCTGCGCGCACACCATTTACCGCCAGCTTACCCAGCAGTGGGTTTTGATTTTTAACCGTAACGGTCTTGGCGCTACCACCTTGTGGATAGAAGCTCACTTGCCGGCTCGCCTGCTTGGCGTAATAAGCAAATCCAGTATCGCGCATGGCATAAATACTCAGCCGCGCCATGTCACTCACACAGGTGGTGCCATTTTTACCGCTGGCAGCCAGCCCATGGCTATTGGCAAATTTTGTCCTGCGCATATTCAGAGATTTGGCCAAAACATTCATTTCTTTCACAAATGTCCCCTCTGGGTTGCTGGTGCGGCGTCCGCGTTTCATCTCCAGCTCAACACCAATAAAAGTAGCTAGCGTGCTCGCTGCCGCCGCATCATTACGTAGCAGACAGGAATATAATGCATCGCGTAATTTGATCTGATCACCAGCTGCCAGCCCGAGAGGATTCGGTCCAGCGAGCGGCGCGGATGGTGGCACAATCACCTTGCGGCCAATGTCTGTCTTAGAAACACGAGCCCAATCGAGCACTAAAATAGCCGTCGCCAAACTGGTCATCGGCCCTGCTGATTTTTTTGTCTCAGACTGCGATGCCACCAATACTTTACCAGAATACGCCTCAATCGCCATATACCCCTCAGTGGCAATTGCAGCAGAAACACTCACGCCTACAGCTACCGCCGTCGCGACCATTCTTTTCCATCCAGCTAAAAATCTGTCCATTTCACGGCACTGTATCCAAGAAGTAGAATCTGACAACCCTTGATTCGAGCCTTGTCAAAGAGAAATATTCGTCTAGTTTGCCGCGCAGCTATGCATCTAAGCAGCTGGCTTCATGCTATCCATATGCCAGCAGCCAATTATCTGTTTATTAAAATCCATAAACAATACACGAGTAACCCCCAGATTTCTCAGGCAACTACAGAAAACACTCTGACCAAAAGAACGCTAGCTAGCGCAGAAGCAACTACGGTGAGCCAGATCCGACGGCGACACCAACCACAGGCACACAAACTGCCCAACTCTGCGCCCGTACAACATTAACCTACTTAATCAATGTCCGAAAACCAAGCACGCCCAGAAGGGCAGCAGCGGTCGAATCAAAGAAACCGCAACAGGAACCGCAATCGCAATAGAAACCGCAACGGCCAAGCCAATAACAATCAACAAGGAAACGAAGGTGGCCAGCCGCGCAAGCGCAACAACCAAAACCGTAACCGCAACCAAAACCGCAACCAAAACCGCAACAAACAAGGTAACCGCCAAGGGCAAGGAAATCGCCCACAACAAGCTCGTGGCAGAAAACCACAGCCACTCACACTCTGGCAAAAGATCCTCAAGTTCTTTGGCCTCTACAACCCAGCCAGCAGCAAACCTGCCGGCAAAAAACCAGCCAGCAAAGCCGCTCCAGCAGCAGCCAGCAAAGCACCAAAACAAAATACCCGCGTGGCCAAAGAAAAAACTGACCGCGCACCTCGCGAACCACAAATTTGCGAAACCCCACGTGTTTACGTGGGCAATCTATCCTACGACACCACCGAACACGATCTTGAAGATCTATTCAAAGGTGTGGGCACCGTGCGTCGCGTAGAAATCATCTACAACCGCCAAACACACAAATCCAAAGGGTACGGCTTCCTCGAAATGTTCAGCAAAGAAGAAGCCCAGCGCGCTGTAGAGGTCCTTCACGACCAATTCTACATGGGTCGCAAACTCGTTGTCAGCGGCGCCAAAGCCAAAGAAAACGACAAAAAGCGCACCAATAACCGCGAGCCAAAACGTGATGGCAAGCGCGACAACAAGCGCAGCGAAGGTAAAGAAGGCGGCGAGCGCAAAAACGAGCGCAAACCACGCACTCGCAATACCCGCCGCGACAAAGAAAAAGCTGCTGAAGCAGCCGCCGAAGCCGCTCGCGACGCCGCAGCCGCATCACTCGTTGACCCGAACGTCACCGAGGAAAGCTTCTCGTTCTCAGACGCAGAAGATCAGCCAATCGTTACTCCAGCTGAAGAAAAGCCAGCTAACAACGAAGCTCCAGCTGAAGAAGCTGCCGCACCTGCTGAAGAGAAAAAAGACGCGCCTGAAGCGTAATTTTCTCCATAGAGTGAATCACTCAAATCATTTTGAATCCACGCTTGCCTCGCAAGCGTGGATTTTTTTTGCCCACGCAGCCAGGAAGCGCTAGCCATTCCAGGTCTAAACAATTGTTCAATATTTGAAAATCGACAGCTTGCTAGAGCAGCAATAATAGTTAGACTCATGAACACCCAAACAAGCCATGAAGGCGCCGTCACCATCACCCCAGCTGAAGGTTACGCTGAAGAAGCATCCAGCTATCAGCTCGGCAATAACCCCATTCTCAATACCAAGAAGATACTTCTCTTCATCCTCATTGCCACAATCATCAGCGGCTCTTTCTGGTCAGTGAGCCCAGGCATCCTCTGCACGACACTCATCTTTTGCGCGCTCATCTTCAGCTGGCTGATAGAGTTCAGCAAAACGACCACCATAGCCAATCGTCAGATCTTTTCCTCCATCACCAGCATCGAGCTCAATGAACAAAACATCACGGTGCAATCCCTACACAGAACCAGCCATTACCAATGGGATGCCATCAACCAGCTACAGGAAAATGAACAGTTTTACAGACTCAGTGGCCCTAATCACCTCACCATCATCATCCCAAAATCAACACATGATGATGGACTACAAAAACTCATCAAAACAAAATTCCCCGCGCCACCACTACCGCTAAGCAACCGTGCAGAAAAACAGCTGATCAAGTTGAGCGGAAAAATGAAAGCCGTGCCGGTAGCCGTGGGCGTCCTCATTCTAGTCGCCGCTGTCATGATGAACACAGCCGATGGACCAGCATTCAGCTCAACCAGTAGCAGCAAAAAATACGACCAAGAGTTCCTGCCCATCTACCAAACCCTCGACGCCTACTTCAAAGAAAATGACAGCCAGCCGCTGCACAGCCTATTCACCACCGAACTGCAGCAAGAAATCAGCAAGCGTCAACTGACTAAGGCCAGCCAAGCACTCAGCCAGTCAGCTGGAAAATTCCGCGGCTTAGGCAAAGAAATCAGCGCCAGCTCACACAGCTCCTTCAGCACAGATGGAAGCGAGAAAAAATCAACCCGGCTCATCGAGCTAAAATCAGAAAAGAGATCCAGCTACCTGCAGCTGGAGCTGATACGCAGCTCGTCATCTGAAAGCTGGCAGGTATGCAACCTCGCCATCATTGACCTGCCCGTCACCAGCAAGTGGAGTAAATACGACAGCTCACGCGGCCTGTTTGAAGATATCGTAAAAAACCGCACCAGCAATGAAGCCGCCAAATAATCCAGCGATGAGCTAGCCAGCTACTAGCCATCAGCCAGCGCTCGCTGTAGCGGGCGCAAACTCCCCCACCTGTCCAATCCCCAGACACAAAAAAGCCGATCTGAATCAGATCGGCTAATTTTGTACTCTGCTACCACCAAACCGTGAGGTTTAAAATGGTGGCCCAACTCGGATTCGAACCAAGGACACGCGGATTTTCAATCCGCTGCTCTACCAACTGAGCTATTGGGCCCCGTTTTACTCAGTGCCGTGTGGCAGCTGTGTGGGGTGCGCTGAGCGCGGCGACTTCTTAAGGGAAAACCTCATCCCGCACAAGATAAAAAGGCATCAATAGTTACTTTTTTTTCCCAAGCAAAACACATCATTACAGAAACTATTGATAATCAAGGAATCCAAAGAAACACAACTCCGCAGTCTTTTTCAGCATTTCTTCTCAGCTGGACGGGAAAATCCGACCTGTTAGCAAGTTTGCCTGCAAAACGGCCCATTTTTCGTCTCAAAAATTTCCCAATCACCCACCTTTTGCCGGTGATTTTGTTGAATTTCTGGCAAAAAACTTCCTCCAGCTGGAAAATGCGACCCTTTAGATAACAAAAATCGTCCAGCTGGCAGCCAGCTGGACGATGAAATAAACCTCACTCGGGTGAAATTTCTGTGAGATTATCAACTCTGGCTAGCTGGCCTGCGCCAACTCACCGCCATTATCCATTATTAATACTCTTCTACAGGAGAATTAACTGGCTGGCTGGCCAATTCTGGATTTAGCGCCAGTTCATCACCGAGCACCGCTTTGCGCAGCTCGAGGGTTTCAGCATCCAGCTTATCCCACTGCTTGCGGTTGAAGTGCATTTTTTTCGGCAGCCGCTTTTTCTTAAACTTCTTGATGCGCTTGAGCGAATCCACAGTCACCGAGTCGGGCAGCTTTTTCAGTTGCTCCAGCGCCTGCTCGGCGGAGTCGATCTGGTGGCAAATCATCACCATGTCATTGCCAGCGCGGATGGCCATTTCCACATCTGGCCCGCGACCGTAGTGGTCGACAATCGCCCCCATATCGAGGTCGTCCGTGATGATGAGCCCTTCGTAGCCGAGTTGCCAGCGCAGTAGATGAGTGACGATCTTTTTGGAAAACGAGCCCGGTAAGCCCGGCTGATCACCGTCCACCGCTGAAAAATGCGCGTGGCAGGTCATGATGGCATCCATCTCTGGCATCAGCGCATTGTACGGCAGCAAATCGCTTTTCATCATCTCGTCGATGGTTTTGTCGATCACCGGCAAGCCGTGATGAGGGTCGCAATCACTCAGCCCGCAGCTAGGAAAATGTTTGCCGCAGGAGTTAATTTTGCGCCGTCTCATGTTGCGGTTAAAGATGCCCGCATTGGTGATCACCTCCTGGGCATCTTTACCATAACAACGACCTCGCAATGCATTATCGGCGGCGTCATCGTAGGAGATATCCAGCACAGGCGCGAAGTTCATATTAAATCCCAAAACTCGTAGCACATCGCCAGTCACCAGCCCGTGCCAGCTGATCATGCCGAGGTCACCGTTTTCACGTAGCTCCTGAGCACTTGGCGGCGCGTGGCCGATTTCTTTGGTTCGCGTGACGCGCCCACCTTCTTGATCAATCGCAATGATTGGTTTTTCATCAGTCACCTCAAGCAAATCTGCGGTCAGTTTGGCTAGCTGTTCT
This sequence comes from Persicirhabdus sediminis, assembly GCF_016595495.1. Classification (GTDB taxonomy): domain Bacteria; phylum Verrucomicrobiota; class Verrucomicrobiia; order Verrucomicrobiales; family Akkermansiaceae; genus Persicirhabdus; species Persicirhabdus sediminis. Next base: position 76,301 of record NZ_JAENIM010000039.1, on the reverse strand, counting down.
GGACTCTCAACATTGCGCCCAAACAAAATAAACCCACCCGGCTGGATGCGCTGGTAAAGCTCAATATCCGCCGCTGTGAGTTCCGTTCCCGGAACCCCCAAGATCATTAACTGGCCGTGATCACTCTGCATGTGCCCATTAATGACCAGCCAGCTGAATCAGGCTATCAGAAAATGCTTCCGCTGGAAATTTCTCCACGTAGCTAGAGAAACTGGTTTACCACGACCATTCACCACTCACCAATAGCCACCTGCTCAGGTCAATAAACCTTGATGCTGTCTAGCTCCACGGAAAAGGCACCAGCTTGCTTATCGTATAACATCAGGCCAATGCTACACACATGATCTAGCTTGAGCTTGCGGCTGGGAACCTTGCGGCCAAAATAAGTGGCGTAAAATTCATCAAAAGGAATGCGAATCGTCATCCAACTCCCCGGCTTAGTTTGCACTGGAGCCCAAAAGGCGCGGCGTGATTTGGTGGAATCTCTACAGGTCAGATAATAAGACCGCCCATCGCCTTTGATTCGCAGCTCGATGCCCTGGTAAGCTGACAGGTCCAGCGGATCATTCTGGCTGCGCATGGAGGCAAAACCACCATTGTTCTCCAGTGATACCTCACCGCTGAATTTCAGCTTTCCCTGCTTAATAGCCACTTTACCACTTGAGCGACCGCCCATCACCGTATCCGTGATGCTCCCCCACGCGTAACCGCCAGCCGTGGAAAAATCCGTCAGCAGTTGCGGGGAATCAGCCTGAAGAGGAGTAGCTACAGCTTGACCAAAAACAAAAAATAGGGCGCTCATGTGAGATAAATTCATAGGGAGATAGGGTTGACAACACAGGCAATGTTCACCAAAAACTAGACAATGTCAATAATTTGTCTACATTTTAGAACCTCTGTCTATATTTCCATGCAGAAAATATAGACAACATCTAGCTACCAATACTCAGGGCGATTCAAAGCAGGCACACAACGAGAGCAGCCAGCTAAGTAAGGAATCTCGCCGCCACACAATGACTGCGCCAGCCAGCCAGCTGGATATTGCAAGTTCAGCGGTGCTGGGATGCGCGCTTCTTCAACATGCAGGAATCCCACCTTAGTATAAAAATCAGGATCTCCGTAGGTGACAACTAACTCCACCCTTAGTTTGCACAGTTCAGCCAATGCATAGTTAATCAGGCGCTGACCAATACCACGTCGCTGGAAATCCGGATGAACCGCCACTGGAGCCATAATAAATGCCTCAATGCCGACATCAAAGCTCAGCCGCGAAAACAAGATTCCCCCAGCCAACTCATCGGCAGATTTAGCTACGAATACATACAAATCACCTGCCGAGGTATCAGCTAGCAAATCACTAACTAAGCGACCTATCAACTTAGCTTCTTGTTTTCCCTCAGATCGCAAAAAGGTCTCAAAAAACAACTCACTAAGCGCATCTTGCCCATCTATATCACAAGTATGCATTTCATAATTCAAAGTGTCGCAACTCATACCTTACTATAATTCACTATACGATCCGTAATGTCAAAAAGTACAGACAGCGCCATCGTCATGCAGCCACCAGCTAGACAGATAGGTATTAACTCAGATTTGTATTTTTTATGATTAACATTGACAGATACGCACAACTATCCCGTAAGGCGATAGATTTTCTAATTAATCGATTCGCTAGACATCACCCGTAAGTAATTGAAAAATCGCACATACAGCACTAAACAATGAACAAAAACACCAGCGCAAATGGTCAATATTTAGACAGGCAATTTAACTTAAAACAGCAATCACTTTTGTTAAATCGCAATCAATTTCGACGATTTAGTTCATATTTGAAATCTTTACTCATCGACATGCTCATCAGTAATCCATATAGGCATACGGACTAGCAAATAAACCATACGTCATACAATCAACCACTTCGCCTCCATTGATCATATGAAGTATTGCTAGAAAAACCCTAATTAACGAACTATGAAAACTGATAACAAAAGATACCGGAGAGCACTAAGACGCATGACGTCTTCACTGCTAGGTGCAGCTGCTATAGCTGCGGCATTCTCATGCGAAACGCTGCATGCGGATGAATGGAACGGCTCCACTGAGTGGGCCAAATTTGACGTCGAAGCCCGCCGCGCCATGTGGGTTTGGAACCCAGTCTCAGTGGATGGCAATAAAACAGCCAACCGCAACTGGGATGGAGTTAAAAACTCTAAAGATCAGTTCTTCGCAAACTACAAAGGGTCAAGAGACATGTTCTTTGATTTTTGCGAAAACAAATCTATCCGCGTGATCTATATGTTTACTGGTACCTACCAGTGGACTAACTACAACAGCGGAACAATCGACTATGCCGAAGAGCACATGCTGGATTTCCTTAAAGAAGCAAACGAGCGTGGCATCCAAATTTGGTACATGTACTACCTCAATGATGATAGAGACAGTGCAACATTGGTAAACAATACCAAACAGACTCTCACCATTGCTAAAGCGGTAGACACCTTTAACAAAAAATACCCAGAAGCTCGTTTTGCAGGTATCCACGGTGATCAGGAGCCAAATGACCAATCGGTCTACGTTGGCATGCTGGAAAATACCAAACGTGCCTACGACTGGATCGAAGAAACTGGCTCAGACCTACTCACCTCTCAAGCGCTCCGTCCAACTTGGCGCAACCAAAGTGTAACCTACAATGGTGAGACCAAAGTAATGAACGAGCACATGCAGGACTGGCTCCACCACAGTGTGCTGATGGCCTACAGTGATACACCAAACACCGTTTACAACTGGTCCAACAAGGTGATCAGCTACGCTGAAAGCATTGGCCGCACAGCCGCTATTGGCAGCGAGCTCGCTGACCTCGAAGATGCCTGGACAAATGCTGACAAAGAAACTTGGTACGAAGAACTGACTGCTGAATCTGATGCAACACGCTTCAAAGTAGGCTCAACAGATGGCACTACATGGGAAGACATGATGCATGAAACCGTCAACCGCTTCGAAGACAATGCTGGTTTCGACCGTCTCGTTATCCACACTTATTCATGGTACTTCAAGCACTGGTTTGGTGACTACCCACGTGATTACCTCCTTGGCCTTGAAGGTGGCGAATACAACTCAGCTGCAAATTCTCCAGCTAAAGTTGACCTTACAGAAGACAGCCGCGAACTCATCGGTTACGGCCCAGTCGCAGCTGAAAACATCGCCCCAACAGCAAACGCTGGTGGCGACCTCACCCTGCCTGACTCTGACGGTCTTGAAGGTGAAACAGTTACCCTCGACGGATCCGCATCATCAGACAGCGATGGCAGCATCGTGAGCTATGTCTGGACTGAAAATGGTAGCCAAATCGCTACTGGTAAAACTGCATCAGTTAGACTGAGTGATGGCATTCACATCATCCAGCTAACCGTTACAGACAACGACGGCGCTGAATCTACTGACAATACTGTTATTGAAATCGCTGCTCCTGTAGTTGAAGAAGAACCAACTGGTAACGCACTCGAAAATTGTGATTTCGCCGGCTCCACAGCAGGTGGCTATCAAGACACTAACTTTGACGCCGGTTGCTGGACTCGCGTTAAGCCAGATAGCGCAGCTTGCAATATTTGGGTAACTGACAGCAGCTACGATCCGGTTATCGGTGAAGACAATGTTGCGATCAAAGGAAGATGGCACAACTGCTACGTCTATCAGGAGTTCAACGCATCATCAGGCAATAGCTACAACCTTGCCGTTGACACCATGATCAACCGCTCAGATTCTCGCTGGCAGCCACAGCTTAGCGTGCAGTGGTTTGATGCCAGTGGCAACGAACTCAGTGAAATCCTCACAGTTAGCTACCTCTATCCTAATGACGCAACACCAAACACTTGGTACCAGCTCTCAGGAACAGCTATCGCACCTGCTAAAGCAGCTACAGGTAGAATTATCCTTCACTGCGTAAATGCTGGTAACGGCGGCGTAGGCGGCATCTTCTACTTCGACAACGCTGTTGTTGACGGCTCATTCAGCGAACTCACATTCGATGACTTTGAAGATGGCCTTGGTAACTGGTCAACAACTGGAGCTGATTCTAACTGGACTGTAGACAGCACCGCTGAAACAGCTCCAGCTGGATTCGAAAGATCACTCCACCTGCAGGGCAAGTCAGACAGCTCAATCGCTCACCTGACTGACAGCATCGACCTATCAAACAGCTCTCAACTGCGTGTTAAGTTTACATTCCAAACTGTACGCTTCAATGGCAACAATGGTAACGAAGACTTCTTCCTCGAAGTCTACGACGGCAGCCAGTGGGTAGAAATTGGTAACTACAAGAAGGTGAACACAAACGCTGATGAAATCACAACTTTCCCGAACAATGTAACCTACATCATCGAGGAAACAGTGGATTCATCAATGCTGAACTTTGCTGCTGACGCTTCTGTTCGCTTCCGTTGCGATGCATCAGGCGCTGGCGACGAACTCTACATCGACAACGTCACTATCAGCGCTAAGTAACTTGTTCCTGATGCTCTGAGCCTAACTCATTAGGCTAAATAAGAGCCTTATCATAGCAAATCACAAAACCAGTTGGTCGCCGCGACCAACTGGTTTTTTTATCTCTCACAACTAGCTAGAGTAATCGGCCTGCGCACAACTGGCCCCCTAACTAGTAGATGATAGACAACCCAATAAACATAGACAAATCAGCTGAAACTAGAGCTTACGTCTGAAAAGCAATGCCATGCCAGCTAGACCGAGCAGCGCTGATGATGATGGCTCAGGGATAGGAGCAAAATCTGTCAGTGCTAGGTTATCAATACTAGCCCCCCAGTTACCGTGGTTATCACGAGTACCGGAAATCGCTACCGCAAACTCAACCGACTGGTTTGCATCCCCCAGCGAGGAAATATCAAAACTCATCATTTTGCTGGTATCCAGAACGTTACTAGTCAAGGCCCAACCGGTAATCGACGTGGTCTTGGCGGCATCCGCATACATCACGCTGGTAGAGCTCGCACCGGTCGCATCACCAGTCACGCTATCTATAGCATCCAACATAGTCCATCCACCTCCAGTATTTGCCCAGACACTATAGGCAATCACCTGGCTGAAAGTAGAATCAGCATAAGCGGTGGCATCAAAGCTAATCGAAGAAGAGGATAAATTTAAGGTATTTCCCGCACCAGCATCCATAGTAAATGAAATATAGGACGGAGCTCCGCTATTCATATCAAGGTCCGCGGCATCAATGCCTTTATTATCAAAACTTCGCGCTGAGATAAAAAAGACTCCATCGTCACCAGTATCCCGTGAGTACCAGCCTTGAGCCATCTGGCGATCGCCGCTAGCATCCGAATTAGATCCGTGGGTGGCTGAAATAGCGCTTAGGGTCAGCCCAGACGTATCGCCACTAGCGGCAAGACCCGTTGCTGTATCAAAACTATAGATAATCGCAGCCGCCTGTGTCGACATCACACAAACTCCGCTTAGTGCAGTTATTAGTAATAATTTCATTAGTGTATCTATTCATGGTTAACAACGACATAACACCCACCAACGAAACGACGGGGACTAGTTCGATGTAACAACAACAAATAGACAAACGACTGATTCAGGCAATCTAAATCTATAAGACCAATATAAAATTAACCCGACAGCATGCTGAATCGGGTAAATTTTGTGATAATAATCATACAACTTAACCACATCGATTGCTCCAAGCCCATTCTTATAACCCGCTAAACACAAATGCTTACAAGCAGATAAAACTCCCCAAAAAAAGGCCATCATTGACCACAACGCCCGCCAATCCACCAAACACCCCAGCCGCAAATCCACCAAACACCCCAGCCGCAAATCCACCAAACACCCCAGCCGCAAATCCACCAAACACCCCAGCCGCAAATCCACCAAACACCCCAGCCGCAAATCCACCAAACACCCCAGCCGCAAATCCACCAAACACCCCAGCCGCAAATCCACCAAACACCCCAGCCGCAAAGGGGCAAAAAATGCCAGCCTAGGGTAAGGAAGCGCCGAAGGTGCAACGCCACCCTAGGAAACCGCCCCCTAGAAATAAAGCCCTGAAGGGGCGAAACAATAGGACACAATCAGCCTTGCCTAATCATAACGGCAAAACCACAGGCCCAATAAAGTGACAGGCAGTCAGTCAGCATCAACTCGCGCATGCCAGCTGCAGGCTCACTGCAGCCACCCTGCGCAGCGGGCGATTTTCCTACAATAAATCTTTGATGCTGAGTAAACCCTTGAAATAACCTTCGAGTAGATACTTATCCTCTTCCAAACTTCTAATGTAATATTTTGGCTCAGCCTGTCCTTTCATCTTTATCATAAGGAATACCCATGGAGCATCTTCAGATGCAGGGTTTGGAGGAGCCAAGTCCATAGGTTCTTCTGCAAGAGTTGATAAAGCTTGAGCATTCAGTAAGCGAAGATGCTTATCAGCTGGAATCTTTACACCATGCCTACTTAATTTAATTACAGAGTCTCTCGATAAAACTCGTCGCTCAACGAGAACAGGCTCATTTAATTCCCCTAATACCATCGTATAGGACTTCTGAACCCAGCCCGCTGTATACACCACACGCACCACCATCTTATCTTCCTCATTTATATTAGGAAGTTTATCAATTTTATCCGCTGAGATTAATAGTTTTTCGCAGGTGCTTAAATAATCGAGATACGTGTAATAGAGAGAATCTCCATCATTCCTAACAAAATCAGCGTGGATTTGACTATCCAAACAGGCATAAGCAAAGGCGAAAATCAGCAATTTCTTTAATATATTCTTCATCATTACAATGATCACTTATCGTTAGCCCGTAGGTTTACGCGGTGAACTATCAATTACCTCGTTAGGTTCACCTTGCTAGTATGCATTAGAATCAACATTTTCATGTCTCTATGATGCCCCGGCTCATGCTCATAGACTCCTCTGAGCCCAGATAATCCAGACGCCCCCTAACGGCAGATTAATTTTATATGCAAATCTGCATAAAATGAAAAGCTTACACAACCCTCTTTAACAGTGAAGGTGATCTTTCTATCAAAGACCCTAGCAGCCCCAGCCCATTCATCCCCAACATCAACATGTCCGAGTATAATTTATACACAATAGCTAGACAGGAAATCAGCTACTTTACCCTTGATGCTACCCCTATGGATCAAGACACCAAATACTGGACCGAGCAGGTAGAATAGCATCTGTGTCATCTGCGAAATCTGTGGTTTAAAATGCTCCATCAGTCTCGACATGGTGAACTCCTTCAGAGTTCGTTTTCTAATATGCCCGACCCTAGGGTTACGTTGCCCATTCTGGGCTGCCTTACCCTAGGCTAGGCTGTTTTACGCCTTTGGCGTATGAACATCTGCCAGCCAGCTAGAAAAACCCAGCCAGATAGAAAAACCCAGCCAGATAGAAAAACCCAGCCAGATAGAAAAACCCAGCCAGATAGAAAAACCCAGCCAGATAGAAAAACCCAGCCAGATAGAAAAACCCAGCCAGATAGAAAACCTCAACCAGCCAGAAAACCTCAACCAGCCAGAAAACCTCAACCAGCCAGAAAACCTCAACCAGCTAGAAAACCTCAACCAGCTAGAAAACCTCAACCAGCCAGAAAATCTCAACCAGCTAGAAAATCTCAACCAGCTAGAAAATCTCAGCCAGATAGAAAAACCCAGCCAGATAGAAAAAACCAGCCAGCTAGAAAAACCAGCCAGCTAGAAAACCTCAACCAGCCAGAAAACCTCAACCAGATAGAAAAACCCAGCTAGATAGAAAAACCCAACCAGCTAGAAAAACCCAACCAGCTAGAAAACCTCAACCAGCTAGAAAACCTCATCAACATCACCAAGCAAAGAGCAGTGTCGCACCTGCAGCGAGCCAGTGAGCGGACCTTAGGGCGCAGCCCGCACCTGCAGCGAGCCTGCGAGCGAACCATAGGGCGAAGCCCGTACTTGCAGCGAGCCTGCGAGCGGACCTTAGGGCGCAGCCCGTACCTGCAGCGAGCTGGCGAGCGGACCTTAGGGCGCAGCCCGAACCTGCAACGAGCCTGCGAGCGGACCTTAGGGCGCAGCCCGCACCTGCAGCGAGCTGGCGAGCGGACCTTAGGGCGAAGCCCGTACCTGCAGCGAGTTGGCGAGCGGACCTTAGGGCGCAGCCCGCACCTGCAGCGAGCTAGCGAGCGGACCTTAGGGCGCAGCCCGTACCTTCCGGCCTGAAGCCAAAAAAGCCCATCGCAATGATGGGCTAAATGGAGCCGGTTGTCGGATTCGAACCGACGACCTACTGATTACAAATCAGTTGCTCTACCAACTGAGCTAAACCGGCTTTTATTTTGATTGCCTGTCGTTTCCGAAGGCGGGCGCAGTATCTTCAGAAATTGGATTCTTGCAAGCTAATACTGCGCTCACTTGCACTTTTTTTATCCACTCTGATGAGCTCCACAAATTACTACTGATGTCTTAACGAATAGCTAATATCCGCTGACAACAGAGCCAAAAAAGCCCACCGTTATGATGGGCAAAATGGAGCCGGTTGTCGGATTCGAACCGACGACCTACTGATTACAAATCAGTTGCTCTACCAACTGAGCTAAACCGGCTTTTGTGTTGCTTTCCTGCCGTTTCCGGAAGGCGGGCGCAGTATCTTCAAAAATCGGATTTATGCAATATAATTCTACTAAGAAGTACGATTTTTTTTTCATCGGGTGTATGTTAACGGATCATGATCATCGGCCTGCCTAAAGAAATCAAAAACCAAGAGCACCGCATCGCCCTGACGCCGGCAACTGTAGCTGAATTAGTTAAACGCGGGCACCAGGTTCTGCTACAAGAAAGTGCTGGCGCAGGAGCCTCGTATACAGATGTTCCATATCTTGCCGCTGGCGCTCAGGTGGTGAACTCCGCGGCTGAGGTATTTTCTACCGCACAGATGATAGTGAAGGTCAAAGAACCGCAAATGGGTGAGGTCGACATGCTGAGAAATGGCCAAATTTTATTCACCTACCTGCATCTGGCTGCCAACAAACCGCTCACCGAGGCACTGCGCGATTCTGGCTGCACCGCGCTGGCCTATGAAACGCTCACAGTGGACGGGCGCAGGCCACTGCTCGAGCCGATGAGTGAAATCGCTGGCAGCATGGCCAGCATGGTTGGCGCCTATCATTTGGCCAAAAACCTCGGCGGGCGCGGGTTATTATTAGGTGGCGTCACTGGGGTGCCAGCTGGACGCGTCACCGTGATGGGCGGTGGCTCAGCTGGCATGAATGCAGCTCGTGTGGCAGCAGGCATGGGTGCTGAGGTCACCATCCTTGAGCTGGATGTCGAGCGCATGAGATTTCTCGAACGCAACCTGAGCGGCGTGCGCTGTCTATTTTCCAGCCAAGCAAATCTAGTGGACCTACTACCGCGCACCGATTTGCTGGTGGGCGCCGTGCTAGTGCCAGGTGCGGCTGCGCCGAAATTAATCACCCGCGCGATGCTCAAGCTCATGCAAGCGGGTGCGGTTTTTGTCGATATCGCCGTCGACCAAGGTGGCTGCGCTGAAACCACCCGCCCGACGACTCACGATCACCCTACCTATATAGAAGAGGGCGTGCTGCATTATAGTGTAGCCAACATGCCAGCTGCCTACGCGCGCACAGCCACACAGGCGCTGGACATGGCTATTAACCCGTGGGTGCTCGCCATCGCCGAGCGCGGGCTGGAAAATGCGTGCCAGCTGAAACCTGAGCTGGTCAGCGCGATCAATTGCCAAAACAAGCAAATCACCTGCCAGCCAGTCGCCGATGCCCACGGACTTAGTCAATCCATCGCAGACTCGTCTTTATAATCACTGTATATCATAGCAAATGCGGATTCATCCAGCCACGCGGCCAGCTTTCCACCGGCCCCCCTCGCCTATTCACCACTAATATAGCCGATAGCTGACCGGCTTAGTTAATTAATCTCAGCTGGAAAAATGCAGATCTGTCTAGTGGACTGAATTTGCATAAACTTGCAAATCGCTGAAAATGAACCACCTTTCATTCATCCGCGGTCAACCATTTAAGAAAAGTTAATGAAATCGACAGATAATGCAAAAACGTGCTTTACAAGTGACCGGTTCCCAGTAGATTTCGCCGCCCAAGCAATATAACCATTTCGAAATATGAAAGTACTTTCTTCACTTGCTTCAATGAAGCGCCGCCACGAGGACTGCCAAGTAGTCAAGCGTAACGGCACACTATACGTTATCTGCAAATCAAATCCTAAGTTCAAAGCTCGTCAGGGCGCAACTAAGGGAACTCGCCTCAGCAAAAAGGGCGTTAAGTAATCAGATTTCCAGCTAATATAGCAAAAAATTCCAAGACCCTTTCCGGACGCGGTAAGGGTCTTTTTGTGTCTACACGTCTCAGCGAGAAATGCCAGCTGGACGCACTTCAAGCCAGCTAGCTACGCTGAGCCTTGTTCTGCATGTATTTCAGCTGGTTTTCACGATCGATCTCGATTTCAAATCTCTCCGGATATGGTTCACTCACAGGCATAGCTAATTAATGAACAGACGAGCGATCATTGACTAGTAGAATCCTAACGGCAGATTGTAATCATCAATTTCACATTTTCAACAGGCAAAGCCCAGCCACCTTCGGCAGCGTCATATCACGCATAACGAGCAACGATTAATGGCATGTATTACAAATTAGGGAAAACGCCGTCCAGATGACAACTTCGCTGACGTGTATATCTTGTGATGCGGTCACCCACTGCAACGAATATACACACAACCTATCTATGATTAAAAATTTATGTCTCTCAGCCACCGCGCTGACTATGGGAGCAGCGATGACAAGCCAGCTGGCTGCCGCTCCTGATCGCGCCGACAAACCCAATGTCGTGCTTATTGTATCTGACGACATGGGCTGGGGCGATGTGGGATTCCACGGCGTGGATACCATCATGACTCCAAATATTGATAGCATTGCCGCCAATGGTGTGCATTACAGCCAAGGCTACGTGACCGCGTCAGTTTGCGGTCCATCACGCAGCGGCATGCTCACCGGCGTCTACCAGCAACGTTTTGGCTCAGGAGAAAACCCATCCGTTAAAGGGTTTCCAGGCAACCAGCCAGAACACTTAATCAACGCTGGCGTGACTCCAGATCAATCGCTGGTTTCAGAAATTCTCAAACCACACGGCTACAAAACCGGCATTATTGGCAAGTGGCACCTCGGCGTCAACGAACCTGTGCGCCCACAAGCCAGAGGGTTTGATTACTTCTTTGGATTCCTCAACGGCGCACACGATTTCACCCAGTGGACAGATAGCTACGAGCGCCCAAGCACATGGCCGCTGTGGAGAAACGAAGAAGCACTGCCTGCTAGAAAAGACGTCTACCTCACCGACTTGTTCAGCGACGAGGCCGTTGGCTTCATCGAGCGCAACTCAGAGGATCCATTTTTCCTCTACCTCGCGTACAACTCAGTACACGCACCGTGGCAGGTGCCTGATGAATACCTCGAGCGCACCAAATCACTCGACGTCCCCTACGATCGCCAATTTTTTGCAGCCATGACCTTAGCGATGGACGATGGCATCGGCCGCGTGCTTGAAGCGCTGAAAAAGCAAGGTGTGCATGACAATACCATGGTGATCTTCATTGCCGACAATGGCACCCCAGCTGGCCAGGGAATAGGCAAAAATAAAACCAAAAAAGACCCAAGCCGCGAGCGCGGTGGCATGGTCATGTCAAATGCTGGCCCATTCCGTGGCTATAAAGGTGACACCTACGAAGGTGGCATTCGCGTGCCATTCACCATGCAGTTTCCAGGTAAAATCAAAGCTGGCTCACGCTACAACTACCCAATGAGCTCGCTGAATATTGTGCCAACCATCGCCTCATTTGTAGGCATTGACAAGCCGCTCAAAGGATTCCCATTCGACGGAAAAAACCTCCTTCCATACATCAATGGTGAAAAGGGTGACGAGCGTCCACATCAGACACTTTTCTGGCGTCGTGACAATGACTACGCTATCCGCCACGGTGACATGAAACTCACTTGGAATGACAGCTCAGGCAGTCTCGACATCATGCTCTTTGACATCGCCAATGACCCAGAAGAGCGCAAGGACCTCGCTAGCCAAATGCCAGAACAAGCACAAACACTTCAGGACATGTTTGATGCCTGGGACAGCACCATGCCTGATAATAAGTGGTGGGGCGGACCTGGTAACCGCAACCGCGAATACGCTCAGGGTAAACGCACTAGCGTGCAAGAGTTCAACGCCAATCCAAATAAAAGAAGACCAGGAAAAGTGCGTTAATTTTTCATTTCTATCATCTAGGTGGATCAAATAATTCAGCCAGTGGAGCCTCGCTCTGCTGGCTGATTTTTTTGTGCTCAAGCAAAGGGAAAATGGGCAAGGCTAGCATTCTCAAGAAACTCTATTATTTTACTGTATAAATGGGCAATTCGGGACGTAATAAGTAGATATAATACAAATATGAAATTATACCCATTTCCCTTTACCCTACTACCCGCTCTGGCTGTAGCAGCCGAGTCACCCGTTCCCCTCAGCCCAGCTGAGTTTATCCAACAAACAGAAATCACCGCTGGATTCCAGCTGGAACTCGTCGCCGCTGAGCCCATGGTGCAAGAGCCAGTCGCCATCGCCTGGAATGACAATGGCGACCTGTTTGTAGCGGAAATGAATACCTACATGCAGGACATCGAGTCTAGCGACGAGCGCACACCGCAAAGTCGCGTGGTTCTCCTCAGTGATGAAAATGGTGACGGCATGATGGACAAACGCATTGTGTTTGCCGACAAACTTGTACTCCCCCGCTCAATCGTGCCATTTCGCGGTGGCTTGCTCATTCAGGAAACCGGCATCGAAGAAGTTTATTGGTTCAAAGATAACAACGGCGACGGCGTGGCTGATGAAAAATCGCTCGCCTTCAAAGTCGATTCATTTGGCGGCAATGTAGAACACCAAGAAGGGTGCATGATTCACTCGCTAGATAACTGGATCTATACATCCTGGGGGAAAACCCGCTGGAAATATCAGGACGGACAATTTATCGCTGAAACCATCCCGCGCAGTAATGGTCAATGGGGGCTAACTGAGACCAGTAGCGGACAGCAAATTTTCTCTAACGCAGCTGGTGGCCACGGCATCAAAGACTTCCAAATCCCTATCCAATACGGGTTCTGGTGGCCAAGCTGGGAACTTCCCGAAATCGAGAAGTACGTATTTCCAATTTCTAACTTACCCGACATGCAAGGTGGCCCAGGGGCGATCAAAAACAACGCTCTGGAAAAATTCACCGGCTGCGGCGGTCAGGAAGTATTCAAAGGCGACAACCTGCCAGCTGAACTCCAAGGGCAAACATTTCTGCCTGAGCCAGTAGGTCGACTAGTTCGCCGGTTCCAGCTAGACACTCATGCTGACGGGCGCACCGTCGCCAAAAATGCCGACCCCGGCAGCGAGTTTATTAGATCTCGCGACCCACTCTTCCGCCCCGTCAACATGCGCACTGGGCCAGATGGAAATTTATATCTGGTAGACATGTACCGCGGTATCATCCAGCACGGCCACTGGGCTAAGGAAGGCACCTACCTGCGCGAGCAGATTGATAAATTCCAGCTAGATAAAATCGTCTCACGTGGCCGCATCTACCGCATTGTACATGAGGATTTCAAAAAGCGTGAAACCACCTCATTAGAAAATGCCAATGCGGATGAGCTCATCACCAGCCTGCAATCTAGCAACTACTGGGTGCGCAAGCGCGCCCAACACCTAATCATTGACCAACAACTCAGCCAGCTAGCTGAGCAGCTAGAAAACCTAGCCACTAACAGCGGCGCAAGCATCCACTCGCGTATTCACGCGCTGTGGACGCTCGAAGGCCTCGGGCAAGTGAACGATGCCCTCTTACTCGGGCTGCTCGCCAATGCTCCAGCAGATGTGCAGATTACCGCCATGCGTGTGGCTGAGAGCCAGCCGTCGTCAGCTGCTATCAACGTAGCTATCAGCAAACTAGCCAGCTCAGCTGATAACTCAGTAGTCACCCAAGCCGCGCTAACAGCATCGAAAATCGACGCTATCGATCTGAAGAAAATTCAGCAATCGATCATGCAAGCGCAGCCAGACAACCACTATTTTGCCGAGCTATTTCCAGTGCTCAATACCAGCGGCGACCCTATTATTGCCGCGGTGGTGCAAAACTGGCGCACTCCCGTATCACCATTTGGTGTGGAAGTCCTATCAGCTGGAGCCGAAACCTTCCAAACCATCTGCTCAGCTTGCCACGGCATGGATGCCAAAGGTATGGAACCTCTCGCGCCATCACTGGTAGATTCGCCACGCGTCAATGCGCGCTTTGACCTCCCAGCCCTCACATTGCTCCACGGGCTCAAAGGTGAGCTAGACGGAAGAAGCTACCCGGGCGACCAAATGATAGCCATGCCTAACTTAGATGACAAAACTATTGCCGGTCTCGTCTCCTACCTCAGAGCCTCGCAGCAATGTTCGCCAACTGAAGTCTGGCCAAATTCTATCACCCACCTGCGTAAGTTAGAAAATGAACGCACTAGTCCGTGGACAGCGGAAGAATTCCAACAACGACTAACGAAGCCATTAGCCATTGAGTTCTACCAAGATGACATCCCCGCACAAGCAATCGCTCATTGGAAAGTCACTCCAGCTGCAGCGCAGGCATTAGTTACCCAAAACGAGCCAACTAGCTGGATCGCCGAGGGAGATTTTTCATGGAAAAACAGCCTGCAGTTCCACATGCGTGTGCCACATATCCTCACTGAGATTTCACTCACTCTAGCTGACCCAGAGCAAGCGGCAAATCTACGCACAACCATCCAGCCAGTGATCCCTGAGGACTTCACCCCTGACATCATCGCCAGCCAAGAGGGTGACAAAGCCGTCTTCAAATTCCCCGCAGGCCAGCCAGCTCATGTATTGAAAATCTTCTCCGCTGATGGTGCGGCTGTAGAAATCATGGACATCCAGCTGAAGGGAAATATCAACTACCGCGCGCAGCAAAAATAAACCGCCAAACAAACTCAAACAACTTCCATCTGCTGAGGTGGCTGGCATCGGTGATTCATCACCCACCAGCCATCTCAACTTGTTAGCTAAGCAAGCTGATAGGCGCCACCTTCAGGCATACGTGTAGCCAGAAAAAACAAGGAACTTGGCAAACGGCAACTAGCCAGCTAGGAATAATTATTATGTTTAACGATGCCACCAAATCGACTCGGCACGCACTAAAAGCCTCATTTGTTCTGCTTTCACTGCAAGCCAGCGCGTTAGCTGAGAGCCGCCCGAACATTCTCTTTATGTTTACCGATGACCACGCGCAGCGCGCTATCAGCGCCTACCCTGAGTCATTGAATGAAACCCCTAACCTCGACCGCATCGCCAACGAAGGCATGATGTTTGCCGAGAGTTTTGTCTGCAACTCTATCTGCGGACCAGCGCGCGCCGCCATCCTAACGGGTAAACACAGCCATCTCAATGGCTTCCGCAAAAATGACGACAAGTTTGATGGCGGCCAGCAGACATTTCCCAAGCTTCTACAATCAGCTGGCTACCAAACCGCATTGATTGGCAAATGGCACTTGGCGACCGAACCAACTGGATTTGACCACTGGGAAATTTTACCTAACCAAGGTCATTATTATAACCCAGACTTCATCAAAATGGACGGCAGCACGGTGACCGAAAAAGGATACGTCACCGATATGCTGGCTGACAAGGGCATCGAGTGGATAGAAAACCGCAACAAGCAAAAACCATTCATGCTCATGCTGCAGCACAAGGCGCCTCACCGCGAGTGGATGCCAGCACTGCGCCATCTATCACTCTACGATGATGTCACCATCCCCGAGCCCGACAACTTATTTGACGACTACAATACGCGAGGCAAAGCAGCTAGAAACCAAGACATGAGCATTGAGATCACCATGAGCCTAACTGGTGATAACAAAGTTTGGGAATTGGACGACAGCAAACCTAACTTATGGACCTACAACCTTGGCCGCATGACCGAAGATGAGCTAGCTCAGTGGAATGCCGCCTATGGTCCAAAAAACAAAAAATTTCTCGATGCTAAGCTAGAAGGCAAAGAATTAGTGCGCTGGAAATACCAACGATACTTAAAAGATTATCTGCGCTGCATTGCCGCAGTAGACGAGAGCGTTGGCAAGGTGCTAGATTATCTAGACGACTCGGGTCTAGCAGATAACACAGTGGTTATCTACAGCTCAGATCAGGGGTTTTACCTCGGCGAACACGGCTGGTTTGATAAGCGCTTCATGTACGAGGAATCGATGCGCACTCCCCTGCTCATTCGCTGGCCGGGCGTCACAAAGCCAGGCTCAGTATGCAACGAGCTGGTGCAGAACATCGACTACGCTGAAACATTTCTCGAGCTAGCTGGGGTGGAAATTCCAGCTGACATGCAGGGCAAAAGCCTTGTTCCACTGCTGAAAGGCAAAACGCCAGCTGACTGGCGCGACAGCCTCTACTATCACTATTACGCTGGTGATGAAACATGGCATCGAGTCGCCAAACATGAAGGCATTCGCGGCAAACGATTTAAGTTAATCAACTTCTATACCCATAACGAATGGGAACTCTACGATCTGGAAAAGGATCCCAAAGAGATGAACAATCTCTATAACAACCCAGAGTACGCTGGCAAAATCAAAGAACTCAAAAGCCAGCTCGACGAGATTAAAAGCAAGTACGACGCGCAAGATACCATAGAAAAATAGACCACTAACAAAACATCCGAGCCGCAATCACATGATTGCGGCTTTTGATTTCCCGCTGGATTGTGTTTATAAAGAGATCATGCACTCACGAGTACTCATCGTTTTTCTTCAAGAGCCCATTGCTGGGCAAGTCAAACTACAGCTCGCCAAAAGCTGTGGCGACGAAGAGGCAAACACCATCTATCAATCACTCGTAGCCGTGCAGCTGCGCCAGCTCAAGGGGCTGGAAAATTGCGACATTAGATTTTGTTATGCGCCAGCAGATGCCCACGATAGCATCAAATTCTGGATTCTTCCGCAGCTGGAAAATTTGCAAGTTATAGACGATCACAGCTGGCACTGGCCACAATCATCCAGCCAGCTGAAAATCTCATTTCACCCGCAGGCTGAGTTAGACTTTGATCACGTTGTTAACCATGCGCTCACGGATGCCTTCACTGATGGTTATGATGAAGTGGCGGTGATGACTAGCGACTGCCCGATGTGTGGATCTCGCTGGGTCCAGCTAGCATTCTCCATGCTGCAGAAACACGAACTGAGCATTGGCCCTACTCCAGCTGGTGGCTGTCACCTTGTAGCGACAAAAAAAGCGCCTAACATCTCACCCGCGATCACTTGGGATAGCTGCGAGCAAACTGCGGATGCTGCTAGACTTGCTGGCTACAAACACGCGCTCTTACCCGAGCTAGCTGAAGTTAGTGAGTTCAGCGACTGGGAAATCATTCTTGAATCACCACTAGGTGCCGCCCTGATCAAAGCTCACAAAAACCTCAGCGGACGTGATCACCCGCTGCCACTGCCGTAAGAGATTGATTAGATTAGAGCTCCTCTATTGGACGCACCTGATCAGCCTGGACAAATGATTCAATCTTACCGCCGCAATCTAGCAAGATCTCACCGTCGTCACCAATACCAGCCATCGTCCCACGGTGCTCACTCCCTTGGCTGAGCAGCGAAATACGCTTACCTAGCAATCCGTCGTAGCTACGGATTTCATCCAGCAGTTTGTTTTTATCAAGCCCGGCATCTAGTGAGCAATTGACAATTTGACTGACTAAATGGGCCAGCAATGCTTCACGCGAAATATCGCACCCTTGCGCCCGCAGGTCAGTTGCGGCGAGGTGATCGGGTGAAGCTGAAACATTCAGCCCAACACCTGCGATGACAAAATCATTTTCAGCTTCAACAAGAATGCCGCAGCACTTCAAGCCATTAATCCACAGGTCATTAGGCCACTTGATTTTGCCATCTAGCTGGCATTTTTCAGCCAGAGATTTGGCTACGGCCAGCCCGGTGGACAATGCTAACACCCCCCACTGCGAGCGTGGCTGACGTGGACGCAACACGGTAGAAAATAACAAGTTTGCCGCAAATGGCGAATGCCACTGGCTGCCACGGCGGCCACGGCCAGCAAGCTGGCTCTCAGCTAACACCGTGAATCCTTCGACTGCGCCAGCTCGCGCCAACTCAGCAGCGCGAGTATTGGTAGAGCCAATCTCGGCATGCACTTCCAGCTCAGAGACCACTCCTCCTGACGATTGATATTCGGCCAAATCAAACTGCTGCATGGCTATTTCATGGCATCAATTTGACCTACAGACCAGATCATTTGTTTCCTCAAATGAAGTGACGCATGGCCAGATAGTAACATGAATAAACCTACAGAATGTTAGTAGGATAAATAAAATAATCCCAAACAACCAAACAACTCACCCATAAAATTTATTTTCATAACACCTAAATGCTTGATGTTAACCGTATTACTATATTAATAATAGAACGTTCATCTAAAATAAGTGCTAGTAACAACGAAACAACGAACATATGAAAATAAAAACCATAGGATCCATCATACTTTTCAGCCTGCCGGCGGTACAAGCTGCTGATTTGTTTATCGATATCTCTGCAGGCAACCAAAACTGGGATACCTCTACTAATAACTGGTTCCAAGAAGCAGGTTTAATAAACCCCGATATTTGGGAAAATGGAGATACAGCTAACGTAAGCAATACATCAGGCTCAAATAAAGACCTTCTCTTACAAGAAGACATCACGGCATCGGGGCTTAACCACACTGGTACAGGAGGCCTCCGTATTGAGGATAATGGCGTAGCAAAAACACTAACGGTTAATGGTAGTATTACCGGCACCCAGAACATTATCCTACAAAATGGCGTCACCTTAACAGGAAATATAAACCTCAACAAAACCTCTGGTAACTTAGCATTCAACAATGGATCTAGCACTAACTCAGGCTCTATCTTCAACGTTGGCTCTACCTCACGACTCCAGTACAATGGAACGAGTTCAGCAAATAGTGCTAGCGTTACCCTCGCAGGAGGTTCCTTAGCATTACGTTTCACTAACGGTAGCACAAATACTTTAGCCATAGTGGGAGGCGATGGCTCACTCATCAATAACCGCAATTCAAATGGGGATGTAGCCACGGTTGTTATCAATCAACTCCAGCTAGGGACAGACGGCACGATTGGTACCATTTCAGCATCAGGCTCCACGGGGGGTAACTATAACCTAGAATTAGCAAGCGGATTCACTTCTCAATTTGATTTGAATAACAGTGCAGGCGTATTAACCAACGACTTCTTGGATCTCGGTTCAGATCTATTTAACCTCGATGTTGATGGCCATACCATCGCCCTCAACCTAACTGGAGACGCGCTGGAATCAGGTGCTAGCTTCCAGTTGGCAAACAACAATGACGCGATCACAGGCACAGCGACTTTTGACACTTCAAACGCTATGTTAGCCGACGGTTTAAGCTGGGATTTCAGCCAATTTAATGCAACTGGCACCATCTCAGTAATCCCAGAGCCAGGCTCAGCGGCTCTGCTAGGTTTGGCTGGATTTGCCTTTGTGCTGCGCCGTCGCAAATAAGCTCAACGAGCTAAGATTTCATCATCTAGCCAGCTCGAGCATCGAGCTGGCTTTTTTATGGCAACAAAACAATCATGTCATCGCATTGACAAGTGGGTGATCTTCCTCAAGATTGCGCACATGCAGTCCGAGATCATCCTCAATCGCGAAGTACACGCCGTGCAGATCCCAAGTGGTGACGCGTTCATCTTACCAGCAGGCACCGCTGTGATCATCACGCAGAAGCTTGGTGGCTCATTCACCGTGGCGACCCATTCTGGTCTGGCACGCATTTCTTCCCAAGATGCAGACGCCTTAGGCATGGATGAAGAAGGCAACGAAGAAAGCACTAGCGATCTACCAGCTGACGCGTCACTTGAAGATCGTGTTTGGGCTCAGCTCAAGGAAGTTTACGATCCTGAGATTCCCGTGGACATCGTTAACCTCGGATTGGTTTACGACTGTGCCGTGGCTGAAGAAGATGGCCAAACTAACGTGACTGTGAAGATGACACTGACAGCACCAGGCTGCGGCATGGGCCCAGTGATTGCGGCTGATGCACAAGCTCGTATCATGACTATCAAAGGTGTCAACAATGCCAGCGTGGACATTGTTTGGGATCCAGCATGGAACCAAGACATGATCACTGAAGAAGGCAAAATGAAACTCGGCATGGTGTAATCTCACCCGAGTATACTTTTTATAGAAAACTCATCCAGCTGTGCTGGGTGAGTTTTTTTGTGTTACCTCCCCCACTGGGCCATCTGTGAGATTTTTGCGGTGGTAAAATGAAAACCTGATGACTGCAGTTTTTCCGGTAGGCACCAATAGCTATCGAGCACCAAGCTTGGGTCAATGCCTACAATGGGCGCGGCGAGGTGGATCATCCAGCTGAAAGCAGGAGCTCCAAATGGTCTGTTTTCTAGCTGGCGGATCGCAGCCATCATCTCGGCATTGCTGAGTGGATTTGGGCTGGTGAAATTGACCGGGCCAGCCAGCTGGTGTTGATGAAAAAGATGTTCGAGCGCACGACAGTAGTCGCCAATGGCAATCCAGCTGACTCCTTGTTTGCCAGAGCCAACGGGACCGCCAAGCATGAGCCGCGCCAGCTGAGTGAGCTTGGTCCACGCTGAGCCGGGATGATTTCCAAAAACGACTCCGGTGCGCATGGCGATGCGGCGAACTGAGCTGGGAATTTCAGCAGAAAATAGGGCATCTTCCCACTGACGAACGACTTCGGCGAGAAACCCCTCACCGTCAAGCGCGGCGCTCTCATCATTGCCGGGCGCACCATTTTGCGCATAGCCAGAGATACCGCTGGCATTGACCCACAGTTTCGGCGGCATTTCTATCTGGTTGATAGATTCAGCTAGCAGCTGGGTGCTTTGAATTCTTGAGTTGAGGATTTGTTGGCGATTTTCTGCTGTGAACCGGCAATTCACGCTGCGCCCAACTAGATTAACCAACAAATCAGCACCTTCCAGCTGGCTGGTCCACTCGCCTAATGATTGGCCATTCCATAGCTGATAGCTGACACCATCCACTGGCTCGGCTGGGATTTTTCTAACTAGACCGCAGACTTGCCACCCCTGCGCGATGAGATGAGCGGATAGAAATTGACCGATGAATCCATTAGCTCCAGCAATCACAGCACGGTGTGGTTTTTCCATGCTGATAGTTTTTAACCAATCCCAGCTAGATGCAAGCTAGCGGGTGTCATTTGTATAAAAAACATGAAGGGCATCTGGAAATAATCCAGACACCCTCCACTGACGTATGACAATGATTCAGCCCACAGGCTGAATTAAATTATGCAAGCAGGTCAGCAACAGCTGCCTTTTCGTCACGAAGCTCTTGAACAGAAGCGTCGATCTTCTCGCGTGAGAATGCGTCAACTTCAACACCAGGAACTACGTCCCAGCTGCCGTCTTCTTTAACGAAGATTGGCATAGAAGCGATGAGGCCGGCGTCGATGCCGTATGAACCGTCTGAGCATACGCAGATGCTTGTCCAGTCACCAGCAGGTGTTGGAGTAGTGAGTGCGCGTACTGTGTCAACGAGGCCGTTAGCAGCTGAAGCAGCTGAAGAAGCGCCACGAGCTTTGATGATTGCGGCACCACGCTGTTGAACTGTTGAGATGAACTCACCTTCGAGCCACTCTTGGTCTTTGATGAAATCAGTAACTGGCTGACCTTTGATCTTCGCGTTTGTGAAGTCAGGGTACTGAGTTGCTGAGTGGTTGCCCCAGATGCACATGTTGGTGATGTCGCTGTTGTGCACGTTTGCCTTAGCAGCAAGCTGTGACTTAGCGCGGTTCTCGTCGAGGCGAGTCATGGCGAAGAAGCGGTCGTTAGGAACACCAGCAGCGCTGTTCATAGCGATCAGTGCGTTTGTGTTACATGGGTTACCTACAACAACAACACGGATGTCGTCAGCTGCGTTTTCAGCAATCGCTTTGCCTTGGCCAGTGAAGATACCACCGTTGATTTTAAGAAGGTCAGCACGCTCCATACCCGCTTTGCGTGGTACAGAACCAACGAGGAGTGCCCAGTTAGCACCTGAGAAACCTACGTTGAGGTCAGAAGTAGCAACTACTTCGTTGAGAAGTGGGAATGCGCAATCGTCAAGTTCCATGATAACACCTTCAAGTGCGCCCATTGCAGGCTCGATCTCGATGAGGCGAAGGTTAACTGGCTGGTCAGGACCAAACATAGCTCCTGAAGCGATGCGGAAAAGAAGTGCGTAGCCGATTTGTCCGGCTGCACCTGTCACAGATACTGTAATTGGTGTTTTCATAGTGGTTGCAATGAACGGTCTCTAGATAGGCCTCAGAGCGTGTCAGGTCAAATGAGATCACCCCATTCTCAGGATCTGCACAACTTTTCACAAGTGTGTATCAGGCACCATTCGAATGATGTATTTCACCACGCTAAGCTCGCTGATTTCTGAAGGAAATAGAGAATCAAACAATCGCATGATAGCTAGCTAGATCCAGTGCGATTACTTGCTATATTTTGCTCTCTGAAAACGAGCTGAGCAAAGTGACAAGCTAGTCATCCATACTGGCCTCCACCACGTCCTGTTCAGCTAGCGGCCAGCGATGTTCAATGTTCGCCTCCTCTAGGTCTTCATGCATGTGGCTCATGGATAATAAAAAGAGAAGTTCACTGAGCTCGCCTTGCACGGCATGATTGTGCAAATCATCGTCGTACTTTAATCTAAGCTCACGTGTGCGGAATCTATCTTTGACCAAATCAGCCAACTGACTACGGGTAATATAAGAAACCAAGCGTTCACTGTATCTCACTATATAGTTCCCCGCCCCCACTTCTTCTATCTTTGGCTGCTCGGTATGAACCGATGAATGAATTAATAATAAATGGTGTAGCACCTCTGGTGTGAGCGACTCCGCTGGCTGAGTCAAAATAATGGTTCCGTGATCGTAAATACAGAACCCCATGCCCAAGAAGGTTTCTTTAAGAAGTCCCAAATCATCATCGCTCAGTGAATAATCCTCAGGAGTAAGTGCGATAACATTTTCTTCACTAGCTAATGAACCTGCTTCCTCAGCTCCTGAGGAACTCTCACCCTTCTGGGTGACGATGACAAATGACATCGCGATGGCTGATAGTGAGGCCACCAACAATGCGGCAGCCGTAGGAATGCTCCTAGCTAGATCAAACTGATCTATCCAGCTGGGCTCGCTGCGCGGTTTAGCGTTAGGCTCTTTCATTAACCGCTAACATAAATCTTTATCCATTGATAATGAAAGCAAAAAGAAGACATCACCGCATATTTCCCGCTTCTACTGCCATCATTCTGCGACTTCCTCGCAGCATAATTCATTTTCAGAAAATTATTCTCGTATATGATTGACCGTAAAACACTTAAACGTTATTTTAAATAACGTTTCAATACTGATTACCCCTCTAACGATAATGAACAAACTCTCACAAAAAACTCTTGATGCCATCCAGCTGAGAGTTGGCCAAGAAATCTTAAATGAAGATTACGAGCCAATCACCTTGTCGAAAGTATACGAAAAGGGAGTGAGTAGCCACGAGGCATTTGTTGCCGCCTATACCCAGCTGAGGTTAAAAACACTCATCTCAGACTATGAAGTCAGCCTAGAAAGAAAACAATATCAAAGTGCCGCACCAGCCAAGCTAACCAGAATTAAAAAAATCGAATCCTTTGAAGTGCAGCCTAAAAACCTCAAACTGAAAAAGGTCGTGCTCGGCTTGAATAAACTCTTCCATTACCTCTGCATCATACTCTCGGTATTTGGTATTTGCCTAGCCGCCTACCTGAGAACATCAGCCGAATCACCATTTTTCATCCTCCTAGTCGTTAGCCTATTGCTAACAGCACTTCTGGCTCCAGCCATGGTTGCTAAGTTAGTGCCCGCGCCTACGCCTTATGAAAACCCACTGAAACCACTATCCATCATCGCTGGTGGGTTTTCAGTATTGTCATTTGCCATGGCAGCCATGCTCGCCCTAAAGGGCACACATTCCAGTAAAGAACATGTCACCGGTCATGACATTATCCCGATTGCGGCAATTTGGTCAGATGAAGATAATACGCATTCGGCTCAAACAGACATTCTTGCCCATACAAAAACACCCGCTCAGCCTGCCGCCAGTGGCGAATAGGCTCATATTCGTATATTTCTAACCATCTACTCCCATGCATACCTCCATAGACAGTAGAATCGTCCCCGCACTGGTGACAACGCTCTCCCTGATTCTCAGTTCGGCGAACGGCCAGCCTGACAGCACCGCAGCAGCTCAAACCATGGCTGACCCCGCGAAAATAGAGATCGCATTGGACCTGACAAATAAGCCAGCTGAACTCAAAGATAGCAAAAAAGAGGAAGTTCCAGAGCCATCACAAACTTTGCTTAGTGTGGTCGGGCTTGCGATGTTTTTACTCATCCGCCGAAAACAT
The DNA here is from genome assembly GCF_016595495.1 of Persicirhabdus sediminis. Taxonomy (GTDB): domain Bacteria; phylum Verrucomicrobiota; class Verrucomicrobiia; order Verrucomicrobiales; family Akkermansiaceae; genus Persicirhabdus; species Persicirhabdus sediminis. The sequence goes on along the minus strand of NZ_JAENIM010000039.1, from coordinate 51,696 downwards.
CAACCGTGCTAATGACTGAATGTTTTCAGCTAGATGAGCATGCTCAAATATAACGATGCGACGCGTTGTCCATATAAGCGAACTCGCGCCAAAGGAGATTGGATTTAAGCAACTCATCCCTTGGCTCGCCTTTTTTGCTTCTATCTTTTTGGCCGTCGTGATTCTGCAATCATGGCATTATTTGCAAAAAAACCGTGTCACCGTAGAGCGCCCATTTGTTGAGCATACCGCATCGATGACTATCGAGTCAGCTGAAGAATTTGACATTGAGGCGTCGACTCGAGTTTTCAAATCCTTAGAGGTTCTCTATCCAGTGATCAAACGTCATAAACTGCAAGATCGCTGGAATAACTATAATCTAGTGCACACCTTAGATACCTTGCGTCATCGCATTCGGCTCACCCATAGTGAGGAAGGTGCTACACTATCCCTAACTATGGAAGAGGCTGACCTAGCCGTCGCCGCACTGAGCTCGCTCGCCGACAGCTACCGACGAGTTTCTAATAAATCCAACATGCCCACTGAACCAGCCAATCAACAAAATCTATCGGCTAAATGAATTATTAACACTTATATAAGATAGCCACCCTAGCCGTTATCCAGCCGTCTCTCAGTGAGCTCCCTAATAGAAGCCTCTAGGATCAAAGCGACCCCCATGGTATCATACCCTGCTTAATTCAACGTATCATGAGTGCTAAAAATTATCTCCTTATCCCTATATTTCCCATCGCGCTAGCTGGCTTGGTCTCCAGCTGTAGCTCGAGTTCAAATCCAGTCGCTAAGCTATTACCTTCTCAGGTTCCCATCGTCGAAGTTCGTGCCGACGACCTAGAAGAAATCAAAACAGGCAAACAGCGATATTTGGCGTGGAATAGCCGCCACAAAAGATACAGCCAATACAGCTCGGAATCTGAACTCATCGCTCCCGCTATCTTCACCCCGCTACCACCCGTGCCTGATTCAGGATTTGAGTATTCAGGAGGCCTACTGCCACCGCTTCATAGCGACGAGCTCTCAGCTGCCCCGGATACAGAGTAAAGAATAACGCAGGGATTCAGCCAGCTGGACCACATGACCCAGCTAGCGATGACATTTTCAAGCGTCAGCTGATTGTTTACGCTTCTTGACCACTGCCGTGATGATGAACCCTAAGCCGATCACAATCATAAATAGCGAGTAAAACTGGCCTTTGGTGAACAGCAAAATCATCTCTGAATCTGGCTCGCGGAATTGTTCTACAAAGATCCTGAATGATGCGTAGAGGATGAAGAACAATCCAGTCAGCACACCATTAGCTAGCTTAGGAAACTTCAGGCGAATAAATAACAAGATCGCAAATAAGACCAATCCCTCAAGCAAAGCCTCGTAGAGTTGTGATGGGTGACGAGGATGAAGGTGCTCACCTAATGCTTCACTCAACTCTGGGTTCGAACGTGCCTTTTCAATCACCACTTCGTAGGGCTGATTGTTAAGCTCAGGGTCAATGTCCGTAAGGTGCAACCATGCGTTATCACGAGCATAGCTATTGCCTGTTAATTTATCCGTGTGATCCATGTCCTGCGAAAAAGCAGCTGGAAATTTCATCGCCCAGGCAAAGGTCTTATCGATGCGACCGTATAGCTCGCCATTGATGAAGTTAGCACAGCGGACAAAAAACAATCCCAAGGGAGCGACCACACACAGACCATCGCCCACCCCCGTCCAAGAAACCTTGTGTTTACGGGCGTAGATGAAGGTGAAAATCATCAATCCTAAAATACCACCGTGGCTGGCCATGCCACCTTCCCAAACGCGGAAAATCAGCAATGGGTCAGCTGAAATCTGGCTGAAACCAAACTCTGGGATATGATAGAACAAAATGTAGCCGAGACGGCCACCGAGAAAGACACCAAAAAAGGCAGCGTAAGCAATGAAGTCAGAAACCTTCTCTTCAGGTAATACCCACAAATCTTTGCGCGCCAGCCAGCGCAATAAGAAAAACGCCGCAACAAAACTTAACAAGTACCCCAGCCCGTACCAGCGGAGTTTAAGAGGCCCCCAGATGTCGACCAATACTGGGTCTAAATTATGCACATAAGTGGCTAGAAGAAAATCGATCACGGCGATAGATCACACCAAGAAGCCGCGCGGGTCAATCAGACATTACGCAAAGTTAAGACGATTTTTCAAATACCTATTGCAGACGGCCATACGCCTCGCCAGCCAAACAGCTGGCTGTTATACACAGCTGTTTTGACATGGCTAACTGCACTAGCTAGCAGACTGCTAGAGATAAGTCGTGAGTTGATCCACTGCTCCTTGATTAAGCCCGCGCACCATCGCCTTCGCCAGACGCAGCATATCTTGGTAATCATTGATGTTTATGATGCCATTATGCGAATGAATATAACGAGATGGCACACCAAGTACGATACAAGGAATACCCTGCTCAGCGAGATGGAATGAACCCGCGTCGGTGCCACCTGACGTGCGCACAGTTACCTGATAGGGAATGCCTTCAGCCACTGCGGTAGAAACGGCAAAATCAACTAACTTTGGATTCATCATCGCTGATGGATCGTGCATGCGGATCTGCACACCACCACCAAGTCGCCCCTGGCTATCAGCTGGGTTAAATCCAGGTGTATCGTCCGCTGGTGGACCTTCTAAAACAATGACCACATCTGGTTTGGCCTTTGCCGCTGCCGTTTTCGCACCGCGCAAGCCAAGCTCTTCCTGCACCGTGCCACAAGCAACCAGGCAGTTAGGATGTTCATCTAACTGCGCAGCGACTTCAATCGCGCAAGCCATGCCGACGCGGTTATCAAATGCCTTGGCCATAAATAGATCTGGATTAGCCAGCTGGGTAAACTCACTTTGCGGACAGATAGGATCGCCGAGGCTGATTCCGTAGCGTTCAACTGCTTCCTGCTGGCTGCATGCGCCAATATCAATAAACATCTCAGAGGTGTCCATCACACGGTTGCGCGCCTCTGCTGATAGAAAATGTGGTGGTTTGCTAGAAATCACGCCGAGTACTTTCTGGCCAGCACGGTTTTTCACCACCACACGCTGAGATAACAAAGTATGTGACCACCAGCCGCCGAGAGTAACAAACTGTAAAAATCCATCGCGAGTAATATTTTGCACACGAAATCCCACCTCATCCATGTGACCCGCCACCATCACACGTGGCCCCTCACCATTCTCACAAAATACCGAACCAGAACCATCAGTATATAGCTCGCCACGATCCTGCAGCTCACTGGCAAATATCTGCCTAACTTCATCTTCGTAGCCCGGCACAGAATGCGCTTCACACAGACTTTTTAATAAATTTACTGATGTTTTACTCATGCCCGTACTTATCAACAATGCTAGCCGTTAGCAACTAACTAGCCAGAAACTACATGAAATTTGCCCATATCACTGGATTGTCAGCGTTTTGGTCTTGAAAATTGCGCTTATAAAGCAAGACTGCGCGCATGTCACAAGTCTCAGATTTACATGTCACCAGCAACGAACCACTGCCGACTCCGGCGGCTCTCCTAGAGGAAATTCCTCGCAGCGCTGAGCACGCCAGCTTTATGGCGGAGTCTCGTCAAATCATCCGTGACATCCTCAACGGCAAAGACAAACGCCTTCTCCTCATTGTTGGCCCATGCTCAATTCACGATACCAAAGCTGGTATCGACTACGCCAAGCGCCTCGCAAAAATCGCCGAAGAGGTCAAAGATAAAATTTACGTTGTGATGCGTGTTTACTTTGAAAAACCACGTACCACAGTCGGCTGGAAAGGTCTCATCATGGACCCGCAACTTGACGGCTCAGCTGATATTCCAGAAGGCCTGCGCCAAGCTCGCAAGTTCCTTCTCGAAGTTATCGAAACTGGCCTACCAACAGCCACCGAACTGCTCGACCCAATCACTCCTCAGTACATCTCTGATCTGATTAGCTGGTCAGCCATCGGCGCACGCACTACAGAATCTCAAACTCACCGCCAAATGGCATCTGGCCTATCCATGCCACTTGGTTTTAAAAATACCACCACTGGTGATCTCGACGCCGCAGTGAATGCCATCAAAGCCGCTACTTGCAGCCAGACATTCCTTGGCGTTAGCGATCTAGGTGTGGCATCAGCCGTTACCACTTCTGGCAACCCAGACTGTCACATCATCCTGCGCGGTAGCGATAAGGGACCTAACTACGGCGCTGACGACATCGCAGAAAGCCGTGAAAAACTCGCTAAATCAGGCCTTCCAACACCAATCATGGTAGATGCCTCTCACGCCAACTGCGGCAAGAGCGCTGACAAAATGCCAGCCGTCTATCAGGAAATCGTGCGCCAGCGCGCAGCTGGAGACGAGTCCATCGTCGGTGCGATGCTAGAAAGCTTCATCGAGCACGGCAACCAGGGATTCCCTGCGCCACTTGACGAGCTGGTCTACGGCAAATCTATCACCGATCAATGCATCGACTGGGATACCACTGAGCGACTCATTCGTGAGTCAGCTGCAGCACTCTAATCCAGCCAGCTAGAAATCATAATCTCAAAAAGCATCTTCCGCGAGGAAGGTGCTTTTTTGCGTTTGTTAGCTGTGCTTAATTTCCTGAAAAAGCAAAGTTTTCCACTAGATTGCGGATGATGAAATCCACCTTTCCCTCACTCACCATCACGCCAAATCCATTTTCGTGCAGGTAGCTATCAAGCAAACAGTCGAAGTCAAAAATATACAAATCGCGCTCAGGCGCCACATAGAGTTCACGCAACTTCAGAAATGGCCTAATGCCATGCTGCGCAAATGCCATGCGAATCATTTCGGTACACGGGTTACTTGTCTCGTCTACCATGTGCTTTGGCACCGCCCAATCTTCAAGCCTATCCATCACCGTTTCTGGGCTGATATTTTGATGATATTTTTCCAGCGCCTGGTCGATCAACTCAGAAAGTTCATCTACCCCTTCAGGCATCAAAGCGCGCATTTCAGTCACCAATTCCTCAGTCCACTCGCTCACCACCACTTTCACCTTAAAGGATTTATGTGATAGATCCAAAAAATTACCTACAGGGAATATTTTACAATGTGGCAGTTCGTACTCAAATACACTCGTACCACCATGGTCGAGGTCACATTTGCGGGCTGGTTTTTTGTATGGAAAAAGCATGATGTCAGGTCATTAGCTCCTCTGCATTAATCAATTATTAACACAGAACAACATTAGATCTGACACCTAATTCGTTTTTTTGCAATAAGTTACAGTAAAAAAATCACTGCAATACTTGACAATACTCGACAAAGCTATGCCTTATCGGGCTTGCAGGCGTATTTGAGTTAGCAATTCTTTAGCTTGCTCAGCTGAAATTAATACAACTTCTGAGGATGCCAGCGCTGCAATACGGTGGCCATCTACCTCAAATGGCGACAAATAGACGACTCGCTCGCTATCAAGATAAGCTCCCGCCTCACGCCCGCCGAGGTACAGCCAATCGGCATTGCGCCCTTTTCGTCGCTGACATACCCTGTGGTTTTCATCCAGCATCATATCAGCCAGCCGATCTGGCGCTTCATTGCGCAACTGACTCCACTCTTGATAGGCTGCGAGAGCCGCCTGCAAACCAAGCTCGTTATCAGCAAGCCAATTATCTAATGACACTGATCTAGCAACCACGACATTTTCGTTAGACTGCTCATTAGAGACTTCCATCAAATCCGCTGGAGCGTCCTGCTTGGGAGATTTTTTTGTGCTACTAGCCTTGGATGACTCCACGCGTTTGGCATACGCCTCAATCTGCTCAACAATATAGTCTTCTTTATAAAAAGACACTTTGCCATTAGTAAATCCCACAGCACGTTTGCCATCTGTAGCCACGGGCTCGATCACACACACAACATTACCAAAAAACTTCAGCACTTTCGGATCCCCGCCAAGGTAAATCCAATCCTGCCCGTCAGCATAAACCTTATGCTCGTCAGCTAACTGTAGATCATGCAGGCTAGCTGGTTTTTCTTTAGATGTCTCCACATAAGACTGATAGGCCAGCGCTACCGCGCTAATCACTTCCTTACGGCGGTTCTCTTTTAATTTAGTCAGCTGCCCAGCGTCCTTTTTTAATAAACGATAGGCCAACAACTGCTGCTCTGATTTCAAGTTAGACCCACTAGCGTACTTCACTAAAAACTCAAGTCGCTGGTTGCCAGCGATAAAATCAGACTCGGTAAACACCGCCAACAAGTCTGAATATTCTTTCTCATCAATGCAATTCTCGCCGTCTTCGATCTTGCCCTCAAAGAGCGGTGTGAGCGACAAAATCTTGTCTTTAACTAGCTGAGCGTAGTACTTTTCTCTAGCAGCAGCCGTGCGCCCACCGTCTCGCAGCTCAGGCAAAGCCTTAACAATCTCACGGGCGTATTCTTCGCCAGCGCGATTCATCCTACGCTGGCTCGTCGACAAGCGATCAGCCATCAATGGGTTTATTGCCAATAAAGTGATTAAGAGTGTAGCCAACCAGCGCATTGATATATTTCTATAATTAGGAATTTTCGTCGTGAGTTAGGCTATAACATATATTCGCCAGACTCACCCATAATCGCCAGTACACCAGGGCCAGACTTCATGCCTTTGATTTTTTTCTCCAGCTTGATCGCCTTGTTATAACCCAGCAGATCACTTTTCCATTCTAGCTTCCATGGCTTGAATCGTGCGGTCCACTTCTGCTTACCAGCATTATGCATACGCACATCCCCCTCCACATCTTCGCTAATATCAACAAATCGACGATTGCCGCGGTTGATCATGACATAAACTCGGAAGTCCCCCTCTTTTTGTGGTTCTCGTTTCTCTCGCATCGTTTCAGCTAGCTAGTAATTTCGCAGACTATCGACTTCTCGACAACTTTTGCAAGCCTGAATCCTACTGCGATTATGACAATAAATCCACGACATTCGGACTTCAAACTTTGCCAATTCCGTCCATACTAACGCCGTGAGCGAAATTAGCACAAACGAAATACTACCACGTGCCGAGGCATTTCTAGATGAGGTTTGTCAACCATCTATCAGCAAGGAAGACCGAATTGAGAAATTCAAAGCCTTCATGCAAAAAGAGGAAGACACCATCAAGGCACGCCACGATAAAGGAGCTGGCGGTTTAGAGGTCGCCTGCGCGCGCGCTGATCTCATAGATGCCGTGCTCACCATGATGTTCAGAGCTGCTATCAACTCGACTAGCAAAAAAAGCAGCTCAGTCGCCCTCGTTGCCCAAGGTGGTTACGGTCGCGGCACACTCAACCCAGCATCTGACATCGACTTGCTTTTCCTTCTACCAAAAGCATCTCACAAACTTCCAGCGCATCTATCAAAGCTGGTAGAAGAAGTGCTCTATCTACTTTGGGACATGGGCTGTAAGGTTGGCCACGCATGCCGATCCATCACCGAATGCATCAGCGAAGCGCGTAAAGACCAACAGAACAAGACCGCCCTGATGGATGCCCGCATGATCACCGGCAACCAAGAACTCTACGAAAAATTCGAGCAGCGATTTGAAAAAGAATGCGTGGTTAAAAGTCACGTCGAATTTCTCGAACTGCGCCAGCTAGACCTAGCAGGCCGCCACGCCAAATACTCACACACAGTTTTCCTGCAAGAGCCACACGTTAAAGAAAGCTGCGGCGGCATGCGTGACTACCATAACAGCCTGTGGATCTCACGTGTCAAACTCGGTGTTTATTCACTCAAAGAACTCGCGTCGCAAAAAATCGTCACCAAAAATACCCTCAAAGAATTTGAGGAAGCCTACGATTTCCTCCACCGCGTGCGCAACGAGCTGCACTATCACAATGGTCGCTGCACCGATATTCTAACGCTCCAGCTGCAAGGTGTTGTTGCCAATAAATTCAAATACCCACAGAAGACGATCTTGCGTCGCTGTGAGGCATTCATGCGCGACTACTACCGCCATACGCGATACGTCTATCAGCACACCACTTCACTGATGGAGCGGTTTGAGATTGAACACGAAAACCGCAATACGCTGCGCTGGGCATCATTCATTAAAAGCCCAACAAAAAGACGCCAAGTTGTTGATGGATTCATCATTCGCAACGGCCGCATCTACCCTGAGCACAAAGATACCTTTATCGACGACCCTCACCGCATGATGAAGGTCTATCAGATCGTCCAGCTGCAAAAGCTGCGATTCACGCCAGAAATGCGCAAAACGATCAGTGAGAATCGACCGCTCATCAATAAGTCATTCCGCTATAGCAAAGCTAACCGCGAGACATTCCGCGCCATCCTTGAGCGCAAAGGTGAAGTGGCGCCAATCCTGCGCCTCATGCACCGGTCACATGTGCTAGACGACTACTTGCCGGAATTTGCCCCGCTAGATTGTTTGGTTCAGCACGAATTCTTCCACCGCTACACCGCCGATGAACATACATTGCGCTGTATCGACCAACTAGATAGCTTGCTAGACGAAGACGCTACACCAAAAGGTGACGCGTCACTGTACCGCAAATTATTGCTCAAGATAGAAGATCCATACGCGCTCTATCTGGCACTCATTCTGCACGATACTGGACGTGCCGAAAACGTTCGCGAACACATCGATGGCTCAACAATCTTAGCGGATAAACTGTGCCGCCGTCTGGTCATCACCGGAGGTCGCCGCGCGCTCATTATGTTCTTGGTAGATCACCACCTTACCTTCTGGCGCTACGCTACCAGCCGTAATTTAGATGATGTCGCCGTGATCGAGGAATTTGCTAACATCATCCGCGACAAACGCCGACTCGACGCGCTGCTTCTTTTCACTTGGGCCGATTCTAATGGCACTAACGACGAAGCTTGGTCACCGTGGAAAGAGTCATTGATGCTGCAGCTCTATCGCTCAACTCGCGACTTCCTCACCCAGGGCGCAGAACAATTCAGCGCCGTAGCCGAAGATGAACGCCGTGAGCAAGAAGCCAAGTGTAAGAAAATTCTACCAGAAGGATATCACGAATATGTAGACATGCACTTTGCGCAAATGCCGAAACGCTACTTCAGATTCCGTGAGCCAAAAAACATCGCCATTCACATTCGCTCATCCAGACGATTCTACCTCAAAGACAAATCGCATCCTGAAAAGTTCAACTGTGACTTGCGCTGGATCGACCGCGATGACCGCTCACATACTGAGCTTCTTGTTAGCGCCTGGAACCGCCCGCTATTGATCGAAAAAATCTGCTGCGCCCTCGCATCACAGGAGATCAACATCATCTCAGCTGACGTCTTCACCCGCGCCGACGGCATGGCTTGTGACTTGTTCAAAGTTTGCACCAAAGACCTCAAGCCAGTCACCAGCGAAGTCAAACGTAAGCGCGTACTCAAAACCTTCCAAGAGATCAACAAAGACCCTAACCCACAGGCTGGCTACTCACCTGAAAAATACCTCAAGGTGAAAGTCAACATGCTGCAGAAAGATATTAGCGAGGGAGGCATTCCATTTCCAATCTACGCTGAAGTCCGCAACGACCTCAGTCCAACAGCCACCGCCGTTAGTATTCAAGCGAAAGATAGAATCGGCCTACTCCACGATCTATTCTATCATATTGGCAAACTCGAAATGGCCACCGTTCACGCGCGTATTTGCACTGAAAAAGGTGCCGCGATGGACATCGTCTATGTCACTTGGCCAGATGGCGGTAAGATCGAGGATGAAGAAGACCTCAAGCGACTACAAGAAGCGGTCGATAAGGTCATCGCACCACAATAATTCGTTCCAACAAAAACAGCTCCAGCCAATCAGCTGGAGCTGTTTTTTTGAGCAAGATATTTCAACCTAACCAATTCCATTGCATATCCACTGCAATGTCACTGTGGATGCTATGTTTCACAGGACAATGGTCAGCGGCTTGAATCAACGCGGCACAATGAGGTGACTCCGCAGCTACGGGAACATCAAGCACAACCGCCAAGCGTATAATACGACGCGGAAGATCCGCGCTCATTTCTTTTTCGATGACGATTTTCATTCCTTTGAGGTCGACACCTAGCTGATCAGCACGCATGCCCATGATAGTGGCCATGCAGCTAGCCAGCGCAGTAGCCACCAGATCTGTTGGAGAAAATGCCTCACCTTTACCATTGTTATCTACTGGCGCGTCAGTAACTAACACTGAGGACGATGGACCGTGAATCGCTTCGCAATGAAGCTCACCTTGATATTCCACATTGATTTGTACCATGACTAATCAATGCACCAAGAGGCCACTGCTCACAAGCCATTTTCATTTTGCCACGCCGCCCAATCGATAAATAAAACTAACGACTTTTACTGTCCATCTTGCTATCAACTTTATCGTCTACCGGCTCGGCTCTTTTTGCCAATACCACCCTGAATCCGTAGGTATCGTCTTTGCGATCACGCTTCATCACGCTGCGCGTTTTGATGTAAAGGTGCTCTTTGCTATAACTTCTCCAATGACCACCACGCAGTACGCCGTAGCCATTTTCACTGGTGCTGTAATCATCATCCACCCATTCTTGGGCGTTACCAGATAGATCGAATATCCCTAATGAGTTAGGCGGGAATGAACCAACTGGAGCGGTGTAAACAAAACCATCATCGTAATTGCTCAGTGCTCGTGATCTAGGAACTGATAGAGCCTGCGCCGCTGAAATATCAGCTAGATTACCAACCTTAATATAAGGGACATCTTCAGGCGGCCATACTGGCCCCCACGGGAAAGATTGATTCTTGCGGCTCTCTCGCTCAGCTGGCTTCAAATCGACATCTTCTTGCAGTCCAGCCATGAGGCTCCATTCGTAGTCAGTTGGAAGGCGGTAGTAATCAGAATTCGAAATCAACTCACGGCGACGATCGTGGTTAGTTAGCCAGCGACAAAACGCACGCGCATTATCACGGGAAACATTCACCACAGGATGCGTTGGCCCCTGAGCAAATGGTGGTGATGTGTGCTTGGCATTCTTCTGCGTTTTGAGGAATTCAGCGTAATCTTGCACGCGAGTTTCCCACGCACTTACTAACAAATCATCACCCATTGGCACAAATTTCATGCCTAGGCTATTCTGCCACTCTGAGCCAAAGATCACACTATCATTGCGCTGCATCTGAATGTGGATGGTTTTTTCCTGGCCTGGATGCAGCTTCATCTTCTGCACAATCCGGCGGTAACCTTCTAAGCGAAATTCTAACTTAATCATCTGATCTGGACGTATGCGATCAAACTGTAGCGGCGTCAGCCCCTGCCACACACCATCCATAATCACTTCAGCATCCGTCGGCGAACTAGACACCACTAACTGACTGTAGGAAATCTTCTTCACCTCAACGCGGAATGGATAAACTTTCTGACGTTTATGCTGCTGGTTGTAGTCAGCTGAAGAAAACTCCTTATCCACCACCGCATGCATGTATTCATCATCGGTCAGGTAGCCGTCACGGTAGTTATTGGCTGTAAGCCAGTCACAGAATAGTTTTGCCTGACCTTCTTGCACCAGCACGATGCGGTTTTTTGAACCACTCTCGCTATGGTTGATTTTGAAATGCATCACCGCCTTAGGTAAAGTCGCCTGATAGCGATCCCAAGTATTACCTGATACATAATATGAACTGCGATGATAGTCACCAATCGGCTGATAGGATGATCCCATATTATCTGACCACTCGATGCCCTCTATCGGCGGCGAGAAGATATCTAATTTGGGAATCACCAGATTCATTTTATCCGCCGCCACCATAACTCCGTCACGTTTGGTGCTATGCCCTTCTAGCCTTAATTCGTACTCAGCGTATTCACCAGCTGGCTCTGTCACTGGCCCATATGGAGTAACGCCTAGGTAACGACCTTTTCTATCATAAACACTAGCGCCCTCCGGCATGCTGTTGATTTTGACACTTCCAAACTCCGGCTCTTTCTCCGGCTCTACCTCTGGCGCGAATTCCGATAAATTATTGGCACTTGATAGACGATTGAAGTAATTTACCCCAAACAAAACGCCAGACAGAACTAATATAACAAGCGCGACTTTAGATAATGTCTGACGACGCTTTTTCCTAAACTTGCGGCCATCTATCAGGCGCTGAATTGCTTCAGCTAACTCCTGTGCATTTTTAATTGTCCGCTTAGATACACGCGGCTCACAAATATCGCAGATGACCTGATTGAGATCCAGCCAGCGCTTTCTATCAAAATTATCAGGCAGTTCATCAGGCAGCTCAGGAAACTGCAATCGATCGCGGCCAGTAGCCATCTCATAGAGCACTTTGCCTAACCCATAAACATCAGCTTGCCCAGTACCAGGACCTTCTGGAGGCACAAATCCTTCAGTTCCAACAAAAGTATGCTGGCCCCGTGGCGCTACTAGCCCGATATCAGCTAGCTTGGCTTTGCCGCCAACAAAGATAATATTACACGGCTTCACATCGCGGTGTGCTAGCCCAACACTATGTAGATACTGCAGTGCCTCCGCCAAGCGCAGACCTGCATCCATCGTGTCGTTGACGTCTAGCGGCTTTCCTCCAGCTCGCTTTAAGTCCGTCATCAAAGTGCGCGGCTCATATGTCGACTTATCAACTGCCGTGCCTGAGCTGACGTCGTCGCCAAGCTCCATGACATAATAATAAAACGCGCCCTCATCACCGTCACCGCGGCCCACGTGCAAAATATGCACTAGCCCTGGATGATCTCGTGAAACTGGCTCGTATTGTAAGATCCCTTTGAACTCGCGCTCAAAGCTAACATCATCACTGAAATCAGCGCGCCAAACTACCTTAACAGCGCGCCATGCGCCAGTCACCGCTCGGGCCAGCCACACTTCACCGTATGATCCTCCGCCAATTTTGCGAACGACTTCGTGGTCGGGAATTTCTGGCTGTGGCCTTTCGGGTTTACGCATCGTCGTCTTCTTGCAGCTTAGCTAACTCTTTTTTCAGTAGACGCCCTACTCGGTGTTTGGCCAAGTAAACTTGCGACATACTAACACCGAGCTGAGATTGCACTTTATCGGCATCCCACTGGCGTATCACATAATAGTCAAAAATCTGATATTGTCTTGGAGACACTTGAGCTTTCACTTTCACCAGAGCTGCGTCAGCCAGGTTCTTCTTCCACTCAACTTCCCACAAGCGTTCCAGAGTTTCTCCCTTCGGATCTTCTACGCGCTCAATCACAGCGGTCTTGCGTGATTCATCACCAAACTCATCAAAAGTCATGGCGGTGTCTTTTTTACGCTTACGGAATTGATCATTAATTCGCCAGCGAGTCATGTTCATCAGCCATGATTTGAATGACCCTTTTTCTGGGTCATACATATTCTTTTTGCTCTGCTTAGCGATAGAGAGAATCGTTTCCTGTACGACGTCAAATGCTTCTTCCGAGCGCAGTCCCGCCTTAATCGCCACCGAATAAATCAATTTCCAATACGTCTGGTAAAACTCATCCCACGTCCGTTGATCCTCCCAGTTATCGAGACGCGCAATCAAGCTCTTGCGGGTCTTTGCGTACCCGTCTTTCAGAATTGCATCATCACTATGCTTTTTCTCCTCTGCCATTACAATGACTATATACCACATGCAGCCCTACTAACTACAAGCAATTCGTATAACTTTTACGGATTTCTTTACTAAAAATCTGCTCATTACCGCCCAGCGAGGGAAACAAATCAGTGAACGTACGTCTTTTATGGCTCTTGACTCATCGGCCACAAACCTATAGTCCGCTCTTATGACTTTCGCCGAATTGGGCCTCTCAGAAGATGTACTACGCGCTATTACCGAATCTGGCTACGAATCTCCGACCGAGATTCAAGCTAAGGCAATTCCTATCTGCCTAGAAGGTAAAGACGTAATTGGAGCATCTCAAACAGGTACAGGAAAAACCGCAGCGTTTGCGTTGCCGTCACTTTCCCGTATCAAGCCACTCGGCAAACCACAGATCCTCGTGCTCGAGCCAACTCGCGAACTTGCCCATCAAGTCGCTGAGCAGTTTGAAAAATACGGCAAACACACAGGTCTCAAAGTCGCCCTCATCCACGGTGGTGTCGGCTACGGCAAACAAGACGAGCAAATGAAAAATGGTGCCGACATCGTTGTCGCCTGCCCTGGCCGCCTGCTCGACCACTTCTTCCGTGCCACCATGCGCTTTGGTGAAATCAAATGCCTCATCCTCGATGAAGTAGACCGCATGCTAGACATGGGCTTCATGCCAGCTGTGCGCAAGATCGTAGCACTCTGCCCGTGGGAAGGCCGCCAGACACTCTTCTTCTCAGCCACCATGCCACCAGCGCTGTCAACCTTCGCCCAGTGGTGCCTCACAGATCCAACAGAAATCACCGTTGCTAGACGTGAAGTGGCCGCCACCGTCAAACACGCCTTCTATCCAGTCTCCATGGACCAGCGAGACGAGCTGCTCATCGCCCTCATCGCCAAAGACGATTTCCACTCTATCATGATCTTCACTCGCACCCGCCGCGAAGCTGATAGTGTCTCACAGATGCTCACGCAAAATGGCCTCGACAAGGTGACTGTGATGCACTCAGACATCAAACAGAGTGACCGCATGAAAGCGCTCAAAGGATTCAAAGATGGTGACTACAACATCCTCGTCGCCACCGACGTTGCCGCCCGCGGCATCGATATCTCAGGCGTCTCACACGTCATCAACTACCGTGTGCCAGAAAATGCTGAAGATTACGTCCACCGTATCGGCCGTACAGGCCGCGCCCAAGCTGAAGGTGATGCCTATACGATCCTAACCGCTGACGAACTCGACTTCGCTGTAGCCGTGGAAAACTTCGTTGGCAAAAAAATCATGCGCGAGAAAATTGATGGATTCGACTACGCCTACACCGCTCTGCTAGACGACAAGCCAGCTCGCCCAATCCGCAAGAAGCGCCCAGCAGCTCCACGCCGCCGTCGCCGCTAACATCTAGCTGGAAAAACCATGATCGTCCTCTCTATCGACCCAGCTGTGCGCAATACCGGCTACGCTGTGTTAGAAGGCGATCATCTAAAACAAAAAGTTCACGACTACGGTGTCATCTCGATGCCGCAGCGCCTCCCCCAGTCAGCCGCGCTGGCTGGAGTATCACAGGGCATCGACGGTTTGATTCAAAAATACCAGCCGGACGAAGTCGCCGTAGAAGGCATCATCTTTGTGCAATCTCACCGCACCGCCATCTCCATGGGCGCTGCGCGAGCCGCCGCCCTAATCTCCGCCGCTCGCCAAGGCATCACCTGTTACGAGTATTCCCCCAAAAAGGTGAAACAAGCCATCACCGGCAAAGGCACCGCCGACAAACAACAAGTAGCCTTCATGGTGCGCGCACTGCTAGGGCTAGCAGAAACGCCGCCCCACGATGCCGCCGACGCCCTAGCCATCGGCCTAGCCCACCTCAGCGCCAGCGACCCAATCAAAGCCAGCGTACTCAAACGCACGAGAGTTTGAAGAGTGAAGAGAAAAGGTTGAAGAGTGAAACACTTTACCTCGTTAGATAGCATTCGCTGGATTCTCGGCGCATGATATCATTGCTAGGGAGCGAAAAGTGTACCTAGCGGAATTTTCTATCCTCCTATGTAGCTAAGCATGTAAATGTTGCATCCATTTGATTTTCAGCCAGCTGTGTGGCAATCTAGCTGGATATGAATGCTCAACCACAAGGGCTTTGTGAACGTAGCTTTGACTTCGCCGCACGCATCGTCAATCTCTGCAGTAAGCTGCAAAAGACGGCTGGCATTTCACGCACACTAGCAGACCAGCTATTACGCTCGGGAACCTCTATTGGAGCTAACATAGAAGAAGCACAAGCCAGCCAGAGCAGGAAAGATTACCGTGCAAAGATGTATATTGCCTGCAAAGAATCCAGAGAGACGAACTACTGGCTGCGCTTGTTAATCAAATGCAATCTGATTCCTGAGTCACAGCTCAAAGATCTACTCGAGGAATCTAGCCAGATGATCGCCATTCTCACCACTATAGTAAAGAAGCTGAATGATTAGAAAATCACTAAGCCATCATCTCGCTATAAATCTAGCAAACAAGAATTTTACTCTTCTCTCTTTAATCTTCACTCTTCTGCACGCCTGCGAGCATGTGCTCGTACTCGGCCCAGTCGGCGTCGTCGTGGATGGATAGCTGGATAGGCAAACCGGCTTCGAATTCCTTGTTCACCAGTGTTTCTAGCAGCTCAAGGTTTCCGACATAGTAATCAAAATCGCGCTGACCATTGCGGGTGAATGTGAAAGCTAACACACCAAGCATGGCCTCCTCTAATGCCAATGTTAGCTTGGCCTCAAACTCACGCATCAATGCCAGCTGGGCAGTATTTGGTAGCCCCATGGTCTCTTCGTCCTCATCGACATCGTAAGTCCAGCTCACCGTCATACGGTGCGCGAGTTCGTTCTTTTGGGAAAAATCAGCCAAGTCGGCACGATATTTCACCTGGGTGACCAGATCATCATTTTCACCACTCGCTACCCTCCAGCTAGCCTCAGCCGCTGGTGTATATTCACTAAAAGCCATGCCCGAAACATGTCGCAATTTTCCCAATGCGCAATCAACAAGCAAACATCAGGCAGCAATTCTCAATCAAAGAGGTATCATTCAGCCGCCCATAGCTAAACCAAGGATCAACGCCAGCTGGATGTGCTGGTAACAAAAAAACGCAGCCCACCAGCACGAGGCTGATAGAACTGCGTTAGTTTGGGAGCTTTCAGTGATCAGGGGATCAATGGCTTACTATTTCTTAGCGCCTTTTTTCCCTTTAGTCTTTGATTTGTTCTTTTGTGTTTCCAGTGATTTTTTGTAATCCGCGATTACAGTCTCTCTATTCACCAATGCTTCGTCTGGCTGGTTCCACATGCGATAAGGATCATCATGCTTGCGCATTTCTGTAAGAAGCAGCTCTTCCATTTCTTTCAGCTTGGCTGCATAGGCAGGATCATCAGCTAGGTTCACTTGATTCTTGGATGGTGTATTGCCAATGGCTTTTACCAGCTCAGCAGCATGGTGCTCTTTTAGCAGCTCATGTGGGTTTTCAGCCAAATTGAACAGCTGAGTTTCTTGTACAGTGCCACCAATGCCATCATACTGGATCAGCTTCCAGTCACCTTTACGTACGCTGCGAATGCCCGGCTTGGTTCCGCCACAGTAAACACCGTAGAGGCTGTCGCGCACAGTATCTTTCTTACCTTCGAGAACTGGTTTGAAGCTGATACCTTCATTTGTATCTGGCGCAGGGATGCCCGCCATATCACAGAGTGTGCTTAAAACATCCATCAGATAGACGTTGCCTTGAGCTCGTGAGCCAGCTGGGATGCCAGGGCCTTTAACAATCATTGGTACACGCAAACTGTGCTCGTAGAGGTTCTGCTTACCCTGCAGACCGTGACGCCCAATGGCGATACCGTGGTCCGCGGTGTAAATGATGTAGGTATTGTCGAGCTCACCCATCGCTTCCAGCTTGTCTAATACTCGACCAATTTGGATATCGATGTTTTCACTACAAGCTAGCTCGCGTCCGTTCTCGTTACGAATCGTCGCAACATCGCGATTTCTCCACACACCAGCAGCGTTAATCTCGTCGCGGCAACCAATATGGCCATGCTCAAACGGGTGCGCGTCTAGGTAATTTACCGGCAGCGCTGGCATTTTTGGATTCAATGCAGGCGGAGTTGTTTTATCGCGGTGATTGAAGGCACCGTAGTTAGCTAGCAGCTCAGACTTGCCTTCACGAGGATCGTGCGGGTGGGAAAACCCGTAGTAGATGAGGAATGGTTTTTTCTCCGTACTCTGCTCACGGTCGTTCAAATAATCCAGCACTCTCTCGGCATGCCAAGCACTCCCAGATTCATCGGTTCCACCGCGTTTCGTGACATCGTGGCAGATGGTGAACTGCTTGTTAGCAGCCGAATAGCTGTTGCCTTTTTTACAAGTACGCATGGTATCATAGCCAGCTCGGTTGAACACAGCGGCTATGGTATTGTTTTCTAGATCACTTGGGCAAACCTGCTCTTTTTCTTCAGCTGAAGCATTTCCCATCAGACTCTTCACGCCAGTTGGGATTCTCCACACACTGCGGCCAGACATGATCATGTGACGCGAAGGTGTACAAACAGCTCCCTTGTTCGCACCCATATGATAGGCGCCGTCGATTACCATTCCTTCAGCCGCTAACTTATCGAGCACAGGGCTTTGTAATGGCGATTTTTCATCATAGGCCTTCAAATCATAGATAGTTTGATCATCAGTTAGAATGAATAAAATATTAGGTCTATCTGCAGCAGTTGCCGACAAACACATAAATAATGATGCCAGTACTGATTTAAGTTTCATCTTTTTCATAAATTGGGTATCTATCAAAATCTTGAGATTCATATAACTAGACAGCTTCATTATCAGCCTAGCAAAGTCTACGGTGCAGATTTTCAAAAAATGCATGTCCGACTCTTGTGCCAAGGCTACGTCAAACAATGTGGGTATATTGCAACAAGTGATCGTTTTTCCATTGTTAGCTAAGATAACAGGCCATTTCACCTAGCTGATATTCTTACGAAGGATTACACTCAACTGACAGAAGCAAACCAAAGACAAGCCCGTGCGACAGATTGCGCGGGGCACCTAAATAATTAAGTCTGCAGCCAAAGCAAATAATCACATTTCACGCCAGAAAATGGACCGCTTAATAAGTAATTTCAGTCCGTGAATTCGTTAGCCCAACTAGCTTCAAATCCAGCACTTTATCCTCACGCATAAATAGATAGCCAGCCGAACTAACTAATGACTAGCTGAAAACCCTAGCCAGCTAAATCCCCCAGCTGTAGCGATGGCCAGCTAATGCTCGGCAAAATGAATTTAGCTAACACAGAGTAGCTAGAAACAATTTCTGGACAGCGAGGAGACCCTAGCGGATAGTAAATCCATGAATGCGCGACTGCTTAGTTTTCTATTTTTCCTCATTGCCCTGACTAGTGTCCGGGGTGGTGAGCATGTTATTTTATGTGGTGGCCCCGCCCTGAGGCAATGGGAAGATCTTCGCGTCAAACGTGACCAACACGACCGCTGGTGGGGAAACTTTGTCCGCGCCTCCACGCTGCGCATGACCGAGATTAACAAAGCCTATGGTGACAGCGCAAAAATTATCTGGATCGTCTACAAACCTGGCTACACCACCCGTGGCCGCGAAGACGGCAAGCCATATACCAGCTGGATCAACGACCTAGCGGTAAAATACGGAGCCCAACTGGTTTGGGTTAGCGGCGGCGGCGAAGCAATCAGCGCGATCAACCGACGCCCGTCAAAATCAGTAGTGTCATTTGATTTCTTTGGCCACTCCAACAAATACTGTTGGGTGCTCGACTACAGCAACCAGATCATGGGCGCCAGCAAGGCATGGATCCATCAGAACGATTTGAAAAAAATCAGCCGCCGAGTATTTGCCAAAAATGCCCACTGCCAGAGCTGGGGGTGCCACACAGCTGAAAGCATGAGCGCGTACTGGAAAAGAGCGCTCGGCATGCCATTGATTGGCGCTGAGGGAAAAACCGACTACACCGTAGTTGGCCAAGGTCGCCTGCCTACTGTTAGCGGACGCTGGTCAGATTAATTTCCAGCTACCTACCTCACTAACAATTTTCATTTTCGCTATGTCTATCGCCCTAGTCGCCATTCGCGACAATCAACTCTGTCTCGCAGCGGACACACTTTCATCGTGGGGATCACACCTGATGAGCGCCGAGTACAATGGCACCGCTAGTAAGATCATCGATACTGCAGATAGCCACATTGCCACCACCGGCATGTCGGTTCTAGCAGACGCGCTAAATGCCATCATCTCAGATGACCCAGAGCTGCTCAAGCTAGATAGCCAGCTGAATGTTTTCAAAAGCTGGAATGCCCTACACCAGCGGCTCAATGAAAACTACCACCTCCGCCAGCAAGGCGATGAGGATGAGGTAGAATCATCACATTTCTCCGCCATTGTGGCTAACAAATCCGGAGCCTACATCGTCGCCCCACTGCGCTCAGTAGACAAGCTAGCCAAATTTTGGGCCATTGGCAGTGGCTCCGATTACGCCTTTGGCGCGATGCATTTGGCCTACTCGCAAGGGCTCACACCACGCGAGATCTGCGAAGCCGGCGTAGCTGCCGCAGCGGAATTTGACGACGGCTGTGGTGCGCCATTTGAATTCCGCGAACTGACCTTGCAAGACAGCCAATAATTACCAGCTAGATGTCACAAATCCCCCGCTGGTGATTGCTTGCCAAATAGGCTCATTCAGCCGACATCGATACACGGGAAAAACAACTCGAGCTAAGTTACTTGGATAAAGAAATCCATTCCCTGCGACCAATCTATTAGCGGCCTATTGCGCAATAACTAAACGCAAAATCATTTGCGGCGGACAAAGTTCACCACCAACGCATTTTTTTGGTGGATGATTGTGGCACTCTGGGGTTAAGTCATCTGCAGAAGCCCGCTCCGCGGCGCATTGCACTCATTTTTTCCATGACCTACGACGAACTCAAAGCCATCTACGACCTCCCACTCTTTGAATTGATCAAACGAGCCCACGATGTTCACGAAGCCAACTGGCCTGAGCAAGAAGTTCAGCTCTGCACCCTACTGTCGATCAAAACCGGCGGCTGCTCGGAAGATTGTTCCTATTGTTCGCAATCATCGCGCAACGATACCGGCCTCAAGCGCGAGCCATTGATGGAGCGCGACGCCGTGATGGAAAAAGCCCGCTTGGCCAAAGCCAATGGCTCAACTCGTTTCTGCATGGGTGCCGCTTGGAAAGGCGTGCGCGACGGCAGCAAAACTTTCGAACAAGTCCTCGATATCGTGCGCTCAGTAGCTGAGCTGGATATGGAAGTCTGTGTGACCCTCGGTGAGCTCGGCGAAACAGAAGCCTCAAAGCTAGCTGACGCAGGAGTTACCGCGTACAACCACAACGTTGATACCTCTCCAGAATTTTACAAAGAAATCGTCACCACACACAGCTACGACGACCGCCTACGCACCATCCGCCACGCCCAAGATGCTGGCATGAGTGTTTGCTGCGGTGGCATCCTCGGACTTGGTGAAACATCAGCCGATCGCCTGAAAATGCTTGAGGTTATTTCCAGCTTCAACCCACAGCCAGAGAGTGTGCCTATCAACTCACTCATGCCGATGCCGGGAACACCGCTAGCGGAAAATGCACCTATCGATTCACTCGAGCTCATCCGCATGATCGCGCTGGCTCGTATCGCTTGCCCGAAATCAAAGGTTCGCCTATCAGCTGGCCGTGCAGCACTTACAGATGAAGCGCAGATGATGTGCTTCTACGCCGGCGCCAACTCTATTTTCTACGGTGAAAAACTACTCACCGGCAACAACCCAACAATGAACAAAGACCGCGTGCTCATTGAAAAACTTGGGCTGAAAACTCAAGCGCCAAATCCAGCGCAAATCCAACAGCCAGAAGTGGACGGCGAAAAGCCGCTCGCTCCTAACTGCCCGCTAGAGAGCGCCGAGCCAGCTGGCTCATGCGGCTGCTAATCTCTCAGCTAGAAATTAGACAACCACCAGCGCTCGTCGTGATTCCATCACATCCAGCTAGCCAGCCACAGCTGCAGATAGAAATCTCCATTGCCCAGCAGCGACTGTGGCTCAGAGATGGCGAGCGCACTCTCATGGATTGCCCTATCTCCTCCGCCGCTAATGGCTGCGGCAGCGAAGAAGGCAGCCATAAAACTCCCTTAGGCAAATTTCGCATCGCCGAGAAATTCGGCGGTGACGATGTGCCTGACACCATTTTTAAAGGTCGTGTAGCCGTAGGAAAATGGGACGGATCGCGCTCAGGTGATGACCTCATCCTCAGCCGTATTCTTTGGCTCGACGGGCTCGAAGAGCACAACGCCAATACCAAAGACCGCTACATCTACATCCACGGCACCAACCACGAAGAGCTCATCGGCCAGCCAGCTAGCTGCGGGTGCATCCGCATGAACAATGCCGACATCGTCGAGCTCTACGCACTCACACCGGTTGATACCCGGGTGAGCATTTGCTAATCAATTCCAGCTAGAAATTTCTAACCAGCTGGATATTGCACGCAGTATTGGTAGAGACACATGCTGGTTGCCGTCGCCACATTATAGCTAAATGGCAACCCCCAAACTGGGATCTCCACCACCGCATCTAGCAGGTCTAAACTATCCTGCCCCAATCCCTCACGCTCGGAGCCAATCACCAATACGCATTTATGAGGAAATTGATAGTCACCGAGACCACTTGAGTTCGTCGTCTGTTCGAGCCCAACTAACTTATACCCATCAGCTTTGAGTTTTTTCAGCACGGGAACCAATGTGCGCTTCACCGTGAGCTTCACCTCCTCTGCGCCATCGCGAGCAATCTTCGGGTTTACCTTAGCATTGCCCGTAGCGATCACTTCGCTAACACCACAACAGCCAGCCGTGCGCATGATAGTTGATAGATTTACATTACTGCGCAGCGGCGAACAAGCAATGATCAGCGGCCTTGGCGTTGTTAGTTCAACTGGCGGCTTATGACGAATGTGTTGAAACTTTGACTCACTCACTAGACATGCTTTCTCGTAGAAAGCACTCAGCAGCTCTGTTGTTAAAATTCATAAAAGCACGCTACTAGCAGCTACTTGCATAGCAAGGAGAATCAAAAATCATTGCAACTCCCAGCTAGCAGTTAGAGCCAGCCAGCTACGCCCATGACTTAGCCTCCAGAGCAGCCTTAGCCGCGGAGATCTCAGCATCTTTTTTACTTTTACCCACTCCTTTGCCGAGCACTTTTTCCAGCCAGCACACTTCCACTTCAAATACCTTGCAGTGATCTTTGCCTGACTCACCAACTACCTGATAGATTGGGCTCTGAGGAGCAATCGCCTGTAGTTGTTCTTGCAGCTGACCTTTTGGGTTCACCTCAGCTGGCTCGTTAGCAATATGCTCCAGCTGGCGTGAACACACATTCAGCAATACCTTCTTTGCTTCATCAAAGCCACCATCAATGTAAATGGCGCCTGTTAGCGATTCAAAAGCATCTGCCAGCGTAGAAGTTCGAGCACGTCCACCACTCGCCTCTTCGCCCTTGCCCATCATGAGATATTGGCCAAGACCAATCTCTTTAGCAAATCTAGCTAGAGCTGCGCCAGAGACCAAGCGCGCACGCAGCTTAGTCATCTCGCCCTCACTAAATCCAGGGAACTGCTGATAGAGCCATTCCGTAACGGTGAGCTGCAGCACGGCATCGCCGAGAAACTCTAGCCGCTGGTTATCAAAGTGGGGTTTTTGTGTCTCATAGGCCATGCTTGGGTGAGTCATCGCCTCAGCCAGCAATAGTGAATTTACAAATTTATATCCGATCGCTTCCTCTAATGGCGCCATAAACAAAAGCATGTTATAAAATAAAAAAGATCACAATCAATTTGTGACCTCATTAAGAAAGATTTAGTGAACGTGGGGTGGCTGACGGGATTTGAACCCGCGACAACCGGAATCACAATCCGGGGCTCTACCCCTGAGCTACAGCCACCATGTTCACGTTGTTGCGCCCTCTCGGGCGGCGACAAACTACGACAGATTACCCACTTTTGGAAAGATAAAAATGCATCAAAATGCATTTTTTTTCACCCCTCAACATTCAACCCATTGATGGTGAATTATTTTACATATTCACTCGGTCAGAAGAAAAATCCACCACCATAGGCGATTCGCGAAATCAATCTCACCTGTAGATGCAATTTTGGTTGAAACTTCCGCCACACACCATACAAACCGTGGCATGAATCGCACGCCAGAAGAAGCGCTGAAGTACCTGACCGCAGGTATCGCCAAAGTTCACAGCGAAAAAGAACTGCTCGAAAAGCTCAAAGAAGACCGCCCGCTCAGAGTGAAGCTCGGCGTCGACCCGACAGCTCCAGACATCCACCTCGGTCACTCAGTAGCTATCGAGAAGCTCAGACAATTCCAAGAGCTCGGCCACACCGCCGTGCTACTGATTGGAGATTTCACCGCTACTGTTGGTGATCCAACTGGCCGCTCAGCCACTCGCCCACCTATCACTCGCGACGAAGTTCTAGCAAACGCAGAAACCTACACCACCCAGGCCTTCAAAATCCTCGACCCAGAGAAAACTGAGATTGTCTACAATGGTGATTGGTTCCGCAAAATGACCTACGAGCAAGTACTCGTGCTCAACGCTAGAGTAACCATGCAGCAAATGCTGCAGCGTGAAGATTTCAGAAACCGCATCGATAAAGCACAAGAAGTACGCTTACACGAGATCCAGTACCCGATCATGCAAGGCTGGGATTCTGTAGAGATCAAAGCTGACGTAGAACTCGGTGGTACTGACCAGCTGTTCAACATGCTTGTTGGTCGCGATTTCCAAAAAGCCGAAGGCCAAGCGCCGCAGGTTGTGATGACCATGCCGCTGCTAGAAGGTCTCGACGGCGTTAAGAAAATGTCCAAATCCTACGGCAACTACGTCGGTGTGAATGAAGCGCCTAACGATATGTTTGGTAAACTCATGAGCGTGTCTGACGAGCTCATGGTGCGCTACTACCAGCTGCTGCTCGGCGAAGAACTCGACGCTAACATGCACCCGATGGAAGCGAAAAAACAACTCGCCGCTCGTATCACCGCTCGCTTCCACGACGAAGCTGCAGGAAAAGCCGCGCGCGACGACTGGGAAACTCGTTTCTCCAAAAAAGACCTCGCCGCAGCCGACCTTCCAGAAATCGCCATCGCCGATCTGCCAGCTGAGCTCAATACCATCAAAATCGCCGCCTTCGCCTTCGAAAATGCATTCCAGCTGAAGAAGTCTAACGGCGAACTGCGCAAGCAATTCATCACTCCTGGCGCCGTCCAGCTCAATGGTGAAAAACTCCTCGATGCTAACGCAGCTGTCTCACCAGCCGCCGGCGACATCCTACGCATGAGCAAAAAGCACAGCGTTAGATTTATCTAATCGAATCAAATAACCATCTCCAAATCCAGCCAGCTGATCCAGCTGGCTGGATTTTTTTGTCCTAGCGAAATGTCCCAACAGATGAAGAAATCACCCTAACTCACAAAACGAGCACCATCGCTTCATCATACCGGTCTGAAAACTGAAAACTGAAAACTTTAAACTCCTTTATTCCTTCCACACTGATCACCGCACACCGATCACTTGAACAAAAAAAAGAGCGGAGGAAAAATCCCCCGCTCTTTAGTTGAAATAATTAAGCCTCTAGCGACTTAGTTGACCTTCCAGTTGACGACGTCGTTTCTGGTATTGGCTTCGTCATCTGGGCCGATGCTCTGAACCAGCACTTTGAATCCTGTGACGTAGCGGAATTTCTCACCGCTATCGACTTTGCCGTAATGTGGGTTGTCGATTTGGCCATCGAGATCATAGTCTAAGTACATGTTGTAGAAGTTACCCCATGGATCCCAAAGATCGATGTCTTGGTTATCACCTGAGCCAGTCACTTCAGCACCATCTTTTTCGGCTTTTGCCTGCTGAGTAGGTGAGTAGTAGGCGATGCCACGGCTGTTGACAGACGTATCGTAGCCAGCCAGTACACGCAGAATGCCACCGCGCTCGGTTTTGAGCGGCTGACCAGTAGAGGTATCAGACGATGGATACTCACCATTAGATGGGTAAGGCAGGTAGCTGTATTCATTTTCAAATGAATTCACCGCGTTCTCTAGATCCTTACAGGTAGCCAGAGCCTTAGTTTGGCGCCCTTTTTCTAGAGCTTTAAGGATTGCGGGAGAGGCCATCGCCGCCAACGCAGCAATGATGGCGATGACAACAAGGAGTTCCACCAAGGTGAAGCCTCGCTGGAGTTTGGTCTTCTGTGTGTATTTCATGATGTTATAGCAATGATAAATTTCTATTTATCGAGTATGTCTATGATTTATACACATGAATGGCTTGAGGGTGCAACCCCCTAGTTCACACTTCCTGTATGACGGCTAGTCAGAAGTTCTAAACAGCTGGCTGACAGCATGCTATTTGGGCAAAATTTCCCCCGCGAGCAATACAGACGGCAAGAAAGGCAAGAAATCATTGCTCGCTCGCCTTGGCAAACACGTCATTTTGTGCCATTGAGTCCTGCGCTTGGAAATATTTTCCATGCTGTCAGAAAAATTTGGCTGTTCATCGCCGCCATGCTGACTAAATACAAGCAGCCCCCAACCGCAGACGCCAGCCAGATTTCGCCAGCTATTATGTCCATCGAACTGACCAGAAACTTTTCCATCATTGCTCACATTGACCACGGTAAGACGACTCTTTCCGATCGCTTGCTTGAGTTTACCCAGACCATTTCTCAGCGCGAACAGCAAGACCAGTTGCTCGATGCCATGGACCTGGAACGTGAGCGCGGCATCACGATTAAGTCGCACCCAGTATCTATGTACTACAAGGCGAAGGATGGTATCACTTACCAGCTGAACCTTCTGGATACTCCCGGCCACGTTGATTTCTCCTACGAGGTATCACGCTCACTGGCTGCCTGTGAAGGTGCCCTGCTGATCGTCGACGCCGCACAAGGTGTAGAAGCACAGACACTGGCCAACCTGCACCTCGCTAACGAGCAAGATCTAGCCATCATCCCGGTGATCAACAAGATCGACTTGCCTAGCTGCGACCTGCCTAAAGTTCACAAACAGCTCGAAGACATCATCTGCATTCCAGCTGAGGAAGCCGTGCCCGCTTCAGCAAAAAATGGCATCGGCATCGAAGATATCCTCGAAGCCGTCGTCAAGCGTGTGCCACCACCAGTAGAGAACGAAGACAAGCTACTCAGAGCGTCCGTATTTGACTCCATCTACGATAACTTCCGCGGCGTTGTTTCTTATGTTCGTGTGATGTCTGGCTCCATGAAACGCGGCCAGCGAGTGAAACTTTTCCACACACCAAATACTTACGAAATCAAAGAAGTAGGTGCCTTCACCCCTGCAATGACCAAACGTGACCAGCTGGTAGCTGGTGATGTGGGTTACGTCATCTGCAACATGAAGTCTGCCGCTGAGGTGAAAATTGGTGATACCATCACCGACAATACCCACCAGTGCCCAGAGCCACTTCCTGGTTTCAAAGAAATCCAGCCAATGGTTTTCTCCGGCATCTACCCAGTAGACAGCTCAGACTTTGAAGCACTCAAAGTCGCCATGGGCAAGCTGCAGATCAACGACGCCGCATTCACTTGGCAGTCAGAGAGCTCAGTCGCGCTCGGCTTCGGTTTCCGCTGCGGATTCCTAGGCCTGCTGCACATGGAAATCATTCAGGAGCGCCTGCGTCGTGAGTTCGACATGGACATCATCTCCACCTACCCGTCAGTAATTTACGAAGTCACTCAGACCGATGGCGAAGAAATCCTCGTCGATAACCCGTGCATGCTGCCAGAAGCTCAGGCGATTCAAGAAATCCGCGAGCCAATCGTACGCATCTACGTGATGACCCCTGGTGACTACATCGGCGACATCATGAAACTCGTCATGGACAAACGTGGTGAACTCGAAAATACCGAGACCATCGATGACGTGCGAGTCATGCTCACCTGCACCATCCCACTTTCTGAAATCCTCGTCGACTTCAACGACAAACTCAAATCCATGACCCGTGGATACGGCTCTATGGACTACGAACACGCTGGCTACAAAGCTGGTAAACTCGTCAAAATGGACATCATGATCGCCGGCGAACCAGTCGACGCCTTCTCCACCATCGTTGATCGCGATAAAGCTGAAGCCTACGGTCGCCACCTCGCCGCCAAGCTCAAGGAAGTGATTCCTCAGCAGCTCTTTGTAGTCGCCATTCAGGCCTGCATCGGCGGCAAGATCATCGCCCGTGAGTCCATCTCAGCCATGCGCAAAAACGTGACCGCCAAATGTTACGGTGGTGATATTTCTCGTAAGCGTAAACTGCTCGAGAAACAGAAAAAAGGTAAAGCCAAGATGAAGGCCATCGGCAAAGTCAACATCCCGCAGGATTCATTCATCAAAGTGCTCAAAAGCGGCGACTAATCACTGCCAGCTTATAGATTTCACAATCAGATAAAAATGCGCCGCCCACCAGCTGCGCATTTTTTTTCTTAAAAAAAACGCCTCATCTGAAAACTGAAAACTGAAAACTAACAAACTCTTTTCATCCCTTGCTTCCAGCCGAATCCATCATCGCCTTCTCACTTGCCTCCATGCTGCTCAGTCTCAGCCCGGGGCCAGACAACCTTTTTGTGCTTAGCCAGTCCGCCATTCACGGCAAAAAAACCGGCTTCACCATCACGCTCGGCCTGTGCACCGGACTCATCGTTCACACCTGCGCCGTTGCCTTAGGCGTTGCCGCCCTGTTGCAGAGCTCTCCCACCGCCTTCCAGCTGCTGAAATTCCTCGGCGCCATCTACCTAAGCTACCTCGCCTATCAATCATTTCGTGCCAAACCAAGCCAGCTAGAAAATGGGCTAACATCCACACCGCTACAGCTAAAAAAACTCTATCGACGAGGGCTCATCATGAGCATGAGCAACCCCAAGCTATCCATCTTCTTCCTCGCATTTCTACCACAATTTGCCTCGCCAGCTAATGGGCCAATGGCACCGCAAATCTTTCTATTAGGCGCCCTATTTGCCATCATTGGCATGATCATCTTTTTCATCTTTGCCACCCTAGCAGATAAGATTGGCAGCTTTCTACGCCATTCGGACAAGGCGCAAATCTACCTCTACCGCCTATCAGGTCTTATCTTTGCAGCCTTTGCCATCGCCTTGATCTTCGCTGAAATCAACTAATATCCAGCTAGCTGCTTTCCAGCACACATTGTCTGCATCGCGGCTAGGCAAAACCCAGCCTAGCTGGTAAATCAATGTCATGCCAACCAGCGCCGCCCATCCAGCCCCCTGTGTTATCCTCGTCCGTCCACAAATGGCCGTCAACATCGGCATGGTCGCGCGCGCCATGCTCAACTGCGGGTTAGATGAGCTACGCATCGTCGCCCCGCGCGACGGCTGGCCAAACCCAGGAGCTAACAGTGCCGCCGCTGGCGCCTTGCGCGTCATTGAAGAAGCCCAGATCTACGACGATGTCGCCGCTGCCACAGCAGACTGCAACCATATCTTTGCCACCACCGCTCGAGTGCGCGAGTTGGACATCCCCGCCTACCCGCCGCGCCCACTCGCTGAAAAAATCCACCAGTTTCCAGCTAGCGAAAAATCAGCCATTCTATTTGGTCCCGAAGCATCCGGGCTGAGCAACGACGACCTCAGCTACGCCACTGGTCTGGTCCACTATCCAGTCAACCCTGAGTGCACATCGCTCAACCTCGCCCAAGCAGTTTTGATGTTTGCCTGGGAGTGGTGGATGGCTCGCGAACAAACACCGCAGCAATACGATAGAGAAGAAGACACCGCTCCAGCAGAGTCTATCAATATTATGCTAGATCGCCTAGAGAGCCAGCTGGAAAAAGGGCAGTTTTTCCCAATCCCAGAAAACCGCGACCCAATGATGGGCAAAATACGCAACCTCATCAACCGCGCCGAACCTAGCGAACGCGAAGTGAAAATCCTCCACGGCATCATCACCGCCCTGCAGCGGTCTTCGTAGCAATTTAGCAAACACCCTAGGTCGCCACTCATTCTCACTAGCTCCCGCTAGATAGGCCAGCTCTGCTTTCATCTCCTGAAGGCAGGTAGCCGCTACACATGGTCTAGCCAATTGAGCTAAGGCCACGGTACCCCTCATAATAAATCCTCTGAGGGGAAAACTTTTTTTGCCCGGATGAAGATACTTCTCTCAATTTTCCGCCCTGATAGGTAAATCGGTTTAATATACTGAGTTATGGGAATCTTCGAAAAACTAACAAACCACAATATCTATCACAAAAATTACTGAATCATTCCTCCACATTTCAGTTTGAAAATTCTTCATGGCAAATCAATTAGACTAGCGCCTATAGTCGCTCCATCTCCCACCTCCATAATTGCTCCCGATCATCCCACACACAGTTATGAAGCGCCTATCCTATCCATTTTTACTAAGCACACTGTGCTTACTCACATCATCAGCAAACCTATCAGCCCACGGCACCGTCGCAGACCCTATCAGCCGTGTTTACAGCATCTTTCAAGAAGGGCCAGCTAATCCAAAATCCGCATCTGCCATTGCAGCCGTGACGCTAGCTGGATCCAACCAGTACTACACATGGAATCAAATCTCCCTGAATGTAGCTAACTATGACGATGCTATTTTCAACGAGAGCTACGCCTCAGTTGTGCCAGACGGCCAGCTAGCCAGCGCCGGCAACCGCGAACAAGCAACGCTCAACTTCGCAGGCCTCGATTTGTTCAGCAATACATGGGACTGGCCAACCACTCAAGTGAGTGCTGGCCCAATGACCATCGACTGGATCGCCACCGCGACACACGATCCATCATTTTTTAAAGTCTGGATCAGTAAGGAAGGATTCAATCCCAAACAGGCTATCACTTGGGACGACCTAGAATTTCTAGGTAAATTTGGTACTGACGCCTATAGCAAAGAGGGGCAGCATTATTACGTTCCTATCACTCTACCAGAAAGAACAGGCCAGCACGTACTCTATGTGGCTTGGCAAAGAATTGATCCAGTTGGTGAAGTATTCTTCTCTCTATCAGACATCACATTCGGCGGTTCCTCCGTAATCGAGGGTGACCCCGTCGTCTCTATCAGTAACCTCAGCGTTAATGAAAGCAACTCCACAGCGACCTTCAACGTCACTCTATCAAAGGCTGTAGAGGACGGTAAAATCGCTAGTGTTGACTTTGCTACTAGCGACATCACAGCCACCGCAGGCGTCGATTATACAAGTACTAGCGGCACGCTCAACTTCGCCGCTGGCGAGATCAGTAAGACGATCGTCATTCCTATCATTGACGACGAACTCGAAGAAAGCGACGAAAGCTTAAAACTAACATTAAGCTCAGCAACAGGATTACTCGAAGGGCAAATGAGCGCCCAACTCAGCATCACTGACAACGACAGCACCGCAGCTGGAGGATTCAGATTCACCGTCACTGACGATTGGGGAACAGGCTACTCAGCCTCGCTTAAATTAGTAAATAACGATGCCACCGCTTGGACGAGCTCAACTGTTGTCATTGAAATTGAGCTCAATAACCCTAACTTCTGGGGCATTGAAAGCTACACGGTTGACGGCAATGTTTATACCATCACCCTGCCTGCTAACAACGTGCCTATCGCAGCTGGTGGTAGCTATACATTCGGCTGGAATTCTCAGTCTAACCCAGTTCCCCCCCTTGATGTCTCTATTGGCAGCAATGATCTAGAACTGCTACCACCGAGCGTCAGCATTGCCGACAGCGAAATCGATGAAGGTGACAGCACCTTTACTAGCTCAGTAGCAGTGAACCTATCAGGCGAACATACAGAATCCATTTTTGTCAGCTACATCACCGTTGATGGTGATGCTACAGCAGACACAGATTTCACCGCCACTAGTGGCACCTTGGAATTTGCTCCCGGTGAAACAACTAAGTCTATCAATGTTGAGATTCTCGGTAATCGATTGATCGATGAAGATCGTTCATTTTCTATCCAGCTAGCAGGTGTTGATGGTGAAACCGTGCCTGTTTTCACCAGCTCACAAGATAGCCAAGCGACGATCACCATACTCGACGACGATGGCCCAGTATCCCTAACTGCTTTTGGTGATATCGTCATCGAAGGTGACTCTGGCAGCGAAAACATGACCTTCACCGTCAAGCTAGACCGTGCAGTGAAAAGTGATGAAGTCGTTAGCTTTGACTACACCACCAGCGGCATGACCGCTACCGCTGGATCAGATTTTACCACCAACAACGGCAGCTATACTTTCGCTGAAGGAGAGCAGGAAACGACCATTAATGTTAGCATTCTTGGCGACACTCTGGATGAACGATTAGAAAAAATTCATTTCACTCTATCAAACGTCTCCGGTGGCTATTTGGTCACCCACCACGTAGTTGGCCAAATCATCGATAACGAGATAGATAACGATGCCTTTGGTCGCCAACGCGTCGTAGCCTACATCGATGGAACCAGCGGGACCTTAAACATCCCCGATCCTAACCGGGTCACTCATATCATGTACGCATTTGCCGACTTGAATACTGATGGCTCCCTGAAAATCTCTGAATCGGCAATCAGCCATTTTGCCACGCTCAACCAGCTGAAAGCTCAAAACCCTGAGCTTAAAATCCTTGTCTCCGTTGGTGGCTGGACGTGGTCAGCTAACTTCGCCAGCGTCGCTGATACCGAAGAAGGAAGAACAACCTTCGCGCAAAGTTGCCGCGATGCCGTAAATGATTACAATCTAGACGGAATCGATGTCGACTGGGAATGGCCTGGGGTGAATGGTGGCCCAGGAACCACTCCCACGGCTAAAGATGGACCTAACTATACCCAGCTCATCGCTGCTCTCAGAGCTGAGCTAGACGCTCAAGAATCACTTGATGACCTCCATTACGAAATCACCGCATTCACCGCGGCAAGTCCAAATGGAATAGCCCAGTTAGAACTCGCCAAGCTAGCTCCATTGTTTGATTTTGTGAATGCTCAAGGATACGACCTGCACGGAGCTTGGGACGACTATACTGGTCACAACGCTGGCCTGCATGATAACTCTGCTGACCCAGCTAGCAATCTGCTCAATATTGAAGCGGTTCTCGCTCAATATGAAGCTGGTGGATTCCCTCGCTCGAAACTGCTAGTAGGTGCACCATTCTACGGGCGCGTCTTCTACGGTGTACATAACACAGCTAATGGCGCATTCCAAAGTCACTCAGGTAGCGGCAGCGCACCGTTGTACCGCGACCTCAGCACACAAATAGCTAACATGCCTCGCTACTGGGATGCCTACGCTAAAGTCCCCTACCTCTACGACAGCAAAACTGGCGTCTGGATTTCTTACGACGACCCTGAAGCCATGCTGGAAAAAGCCAAGTACTCACGTCAGCAAGGCTACGGCGGCATCTTCTACTGGAGCAACCGTGGAGACACTGATAGAACTGAACTACTCCTAACTATCAGTGACGGACTAGCCTTGGTCGATAGCGATAATGATACCATCGACGACGGCTGGGAAATACTTTGGTTTGGCAACTTAACCACCGCCACCAAGACTTCTAACTTCGACGGCGATGAACTCACCGATATCGCCGAATACTTCGCGCGCCTCGATCCACTGAGCCCACAAGACGAGCCAGCTCTATCACTACCTGAGCTAAATAACGGCGAACCCACCATCAAAGTACAAACTGAGAAAGGTGTTTTCTATCAGCTAGAAAAATCTGACTCACTCGACGACTGGCAAGCTCTTGGCGAAAAGTTCGAGGGCACCGGCCAGCTCATCGAGCTCAGCGCCATCCCTCAAGGAGAAACCCTCGAGGAAAAAGCCTTCTACCGACTCGTCTTTTCAGACAAATAATAGCGGCTAACATAAACAAAACAAGGCTGCCGGCAGCCCATTGATGCTGGCTCATATACCAACATCACACAGCTGACCGCAGCCCAAAAAAGATGATGCCTAGCCCATTGGATAGGGTACGTCTTCGCTAACGCCGTCTAGCTGGTCCATGATTTCAGCGTCGATAGTCATATCGGCAGCTGCTAGGATTGGGTCCAGCTGAGCCTCGGTAGTGGCGCCGACGATGGTACTGGCTACGAAGTCATGTTGTTTGCTCCAGGCAGTTGCTAGAGTGACAGGATCAATGCCCGCGCGCTCGGCGACATCCATAAAGCGCATGGTTGAACGCAGTGATTTTTCGTTAATGAATCGTCTGGTCATAATGCGCTGACGTTCACCCTCGGCTCGATAGAGAGCAAAACGAGATCCCTCGGGGAACCCGCCACCATTGTATTTGCCACTGAGCACGCCACCAGCTAGAGGGCTGTATGGCAGTAAACTCACTTGTTCGCGTCGGCAAACTTCAGCGATTTCATCTTCAAATCGGCGGTTGTTAAATGAGAAATTGTTCTGGATAGTTTCGTAGCGCACCAGTCCTTCACGCTCGCTAGACCATAGCGATTTCATGAGCCCGTAACTGTTTTCGTTACTCGTTCCAACAGCACGCACTTTGCCTTCTTTTACAAACTCATCGAGCACGGCTAATGTTTCCTCCGCGCGCATGCCGTGGTCTGGCCAGTGCACTTGATAGAGGTCGATGTAATCAGTCTTTAAGCGGCGCAATGAACCCTCTAATGCTTTGCGCAAATGCACTCTATCTAGTGCACACTTGTTGCCGCGCAGTGGTGCATTCCACCAACCGTGGCCAGCACCAGCTACTTTACTTGCTAGAATCACACTCTCACGAGGATGACATGCTAACCAATCACCGACGATACTCTCGGTGTGGCCGATTGTCTCAGCAGTCACTGTAACCGGGTAGATCTCAGCGGTGTCAAAAAAGTCTACCCCTGCGTCGCGAGCCTTATCCATGATGCGAAAGCTCAGCTGTCTATCACATTGTTTACCAAAAGTCATGGTGCCCATGCAGATTTCACTCACCACGATGCCTGATTTACCAAGTCGTCTCTGTTGCATATATAAATCATGCCCGCAGTTGGCTGTTTCGCAAGTAATTTGA
This sequence comes from Persicirhabdus sediminis, assembly GCF_016595495.1. Lineage (GTDB taxonomy): Bacteria > Verrucomicrobiota > Verrucomicrobiia > Verrucomicrobiales > Akkermansiaceae > Persicirhabdus > Persicirhabdus sediminis. Next base: position 17,088 of record NZ_JAENIM010000039.1, on the reverse strand, counting down.
GATACCAAGCAAAGGCTGCACAATGATAGTCAAATATGATTGAGTAAGGATACACTTGTAATCAACTCCAACAAACTCTCTAATTCGACTCAGCCAATGTTTGCGATGCATTGCATTTAGGAAAACTAACAATGAAGATACATCATCAGCATCCATGCTAAATTTCACTATATCTATCTAGCTCATTATGTCTGAATTCACTGAAATTCTGCAGGCTTTTCTTCTAGTTACACTCTACCTAGCAGCGCCTCTAATTCTCATCAGCTGGACGGCTAAGGATGCAGTTTTGAGGGGGAAATCACCATTCTGGGTCGGCCTAATCGTCCTGCTAACATTTCCAGTTGGCTTGATCCTCTGGTTGATTTTTCGGCCCAAACATCCAGATCCACCACGGTCTGATTTTGATTTGGAAGACTTTCGCCAACAGTAGGGCAAGCAAACAAACCATAGCTGGAATCAACTCTTGCGAGTTGCCAAGTTTCGCCTGCTTGCTATCTTGCGTGCATGAAAGTAGCTGATGTTTCTATCTCGCCCTGGCTAAAGGCGGTCATGTTCTGCTCGCTAGGCTTCCAGCTCGGATGCCAAGCCAAAGATGAAGGCCCACCTGTCGCTGAACCCAAGACACTCAGCTATCAGATTCTAGCGGAATCCCCTCACGATACCCGAGCCTTCACCCAAGGGCTGATTTTTGAAAATGGGCTATTTTACGAATCTACCGGTGGCCGCGGAGCCTCATCTATACGCATGGTTCACCCACAGACAGGTGACATCTTGCGCGGCGGTTTGCTAGAAAAAGAATTCTTCGGCGAAGGGGTCACGCTGATGAATGATAAAATCTACCAACTCACATGGGAAAGTGAAGTTGGCTTTATTTACAACCGCAATACGCTAGAAAAAACCGGACAATTTAAATACAGCGGCCAAGGGTGGGGACTCACCAATGACGGCAAACACCTCATCATGAGCAATGGCTCCGCTGAACTACAATTTCTCAATCCAGCTACTTTAGCCGTAGAACGAACACTCACGGTGCGCAACCACAAGGGGCCGGTGGAAAACATCAATGAGCTGCAATTTGTCGATGGTTACATCTACAGCAATGTTTGGCACTCTGATGATATTCTCAAAATTGACACATCTAACGGACATGTCATGGGCGTGCTCGACTGCTCTGCACTTGGTCAGCCAAGACCTAAAAACCCAGAAGCCGTGCTCAATGGGATCGCCTACGATACAAAAAGTAAGCACTTTTACCTCACAGGAAAACTCTGGAACAAAGTGTACAAGGTGAAAATTAGCGAATGAGCTAACGAACCTTGCTAGGTGACAGAGGTAAGATAAAACAAGCACTTAATCTATCCTCTTGACCTCTCCGTAGAAGGTTTTAAAACCTACTTATTCTCACCAAGCTACAGCAAAATCTATTCACTCACCTGCGCAGGCTGGTGGCAACGCTGATGGTCTTTGTCATCGCCTTGCTAGGCAGTGGTGATTCAGGAGCCATGCTGCAGCTATGTGCTTGGGCTGGCATGCTTCCTAGCTATTTTGTGCAAACCGGTTCTGTGCAACAGGCGCTTAGCCAAACCTTCGACGGCGACCACCCCTGCCCGATGTGTAAGGCTGTCAGTGCACTAAAGGAGCAAGAAGAAAAGAACCAGCCAGCTCCCAACAATGATAGATCGCTTAAAATTAAGCTCCCCCAGTGGTCTATCCAGCTAGATAATCATCATCTCACTAGCGCAAAGCAGATTAAACATTTAGCTTTTGCAGCCCCCTTTTCGCAACGCTTTGCCTCACTGTGGGCGGACTCCGTCCCCAGTCCGCCTCCACAATTCATGTAGCTGGCCCTTTGGCCTATCATCACCCTGCCAAGTTTTGGCTCAAAGCTAACATCTAATCATATTGTTACGATGAGACCTTCATTGGCATGAAACACGCCACTTTTAAGGCGTTATCACCCTGCGCACGGCCTCGAAACCCTTGGCCTATCTGTGCGCGCGCACCCTAGTCAGCTAGAAATCTCTAGTTGGCTCAAAATGATAACTACATGAAATTTTCAAATACAATCAATACCATCATCATCGCCAATCTAGCTATATCAAATAGTTTTGGCGAATCTCCAACACAGCAGCCAGAGATGCTGCCTGAAACCGTCATCGACGCTCACGACCAAGATCTTGTCGACTCAATAGAAATGCTAGAAGAACGCGTCGAGAATATTCCCGGAGGCGCCAGCTTACAAAATGTCAATGATATCTGGTTAGGTAGAGTGGTGAAACCAGCCGAAGTATTTCGCTATACACCAGGTGTTTACGCTAACAATGGCGGCACAGCAACTGACGGTAGAATCGCCATTCGTGGTTCAGGCGCAACACGCAGGTACGGAGCACGCGGCATCACGCTAACATTAGACGGTATTCCAGCTAATGTCGTTGACGGCAGCTTCTATACACGCGCCTATGATCCGTTAGCCACCCAATATCTAAACGTCTACCGTGGAGCTAATGGCATGCCCTACGGCGGCCTAGCTCCAGGAGGAGTGATAGATTTCATTCAGAAAAATGGCATCAACTCCGCCGGCGGCGAATTGTTATTAGAATACGGCAGCTTCGACACTGCTAGAGCGCATCTCTCATACGGTGAACAAATCGGCAACTGGGATTACTTTGCCAGCTATTCGTACGGGCGCTCAAATGGCTACCGTGCAAACCAAAACTGGCAGCAAAGCCATCTCAATGCCAACCTCGGGTATCTGTGGAGTGATGACGCGCAAACCAGGTTTTACCTGCACGCTAGCGATTCCAATGCCCAACTAGCCAGTGGCCTCACAGAGGGTGACGCGCAGCTTGACCCCATACAGTCATATAACAGCGAACACGAAAACCGTGATCTAAACACCTTCCGCATCGCACAAAAAACAAGCTGGATAGCTGGAGATACACAATGGCAGCTAGGCGCATACTATCAGAACCTCGACTTTGACCACCTAACAAAACGCCAGCCTCATAACCTAATTGATTACAATACCCAAGAAGTTGGACTTTCACTATCAGCTGAGGGAAGCTACCAGCTAGCTAAGATCGATAACTCATGGAGACTTAACAGCCAGCTGAATTACGGTAAGATCGACAATGACGGTAGCCGTGCGGTGTATGGCGGTGGGCCACCACGTAGTGAAAAACAATCGCTCAAAGATACCGTTAGTAACTTCCAACTGTATGGTGAAAACCGTGCCCATCTAGCTGAAAAGTGGAAACTTATCACTGGCTTAGGATGGCAATACGGTCGACGCGAACGCAAAATCAAAGCCGATAACGTGTACTCCAGAGCGAGTGAGTTTGATGAAAGCTATAGCGATTTCACGCCACGTCTTGGCATGATTTACCAAGCTAACGAGTATGCCCAAGTCTTTACGAACCTCAGCCAAAGTTACGAAATCCCTCCCCTATCAGAGGCTGAAGATGCACTTGAGGCTGCTATAACTCGCAGTTTCGAAATCGGCTCACGCTGGCAAAGCGAAATTACCCAAGCCGAAATCGTCTACTATTACTCGCTGGTTGATGATGATTTTGTGGAATACCAAAATGCGCAAGGAAGCTACACTCCTGAAAACGTTGATAGCAAAAAACAAGGGCTAGAAGCCTCGCTAACGACTAACCTTAGCCAGCTCATGAATCAACAAGGAGGGGCACAACTCCTGTTTGACCAACTCTACTTGTGGAATGATTTCACCTTTGCTGATGGTGAGTTAGACGGCAAACAACTGCCTGGAATTCCCGAGCATGTCATTACCACACGAGTGCGTTTACAATCAGCTGACGGCAAATGGCAAAGCGCTATCGGCATGCAGTATATTCCACAAGGTCTCTACGTCTATAATGATAACAGCCGCCAATCTAGCGGCTACGCCATTTTCGATCTATCAGCGGAGTACCAGCTGAATGAGAACCTGTCCATATACGGAGGCGTCGACAACCTGTTTGATAAAAACTACGTCTCGTCAGTCACTATCAACCCGTATGGCGATTCCTCCGATCCAGCAGCCTATCACCCTGGTGACGGGCGCAGTGTCTACCTCGGCATGAAAATGAACTGGTAATTTGATCCATGATGAAAAGCAAATTTTTCAAATGGCATCGCAAGATTGCCCTGCTCATGGCGGTGCCAGTAATACTCTGGTCATTCAGTGGCCTGCTCCATCCTTTGATGGCTAACTGGTTTCGAGCCGAAATTCAGAATCCATTCATCAAGCCACACGCACTCGATGTCCCGCCACACGCCAAACCAGTAGCTGAAATTGCTGAAGCCGCCGGTATTGCTGAGCTACGCCAGCTGAGAATCGTTGAGTTAGACGACATTCATTGTTACCAATTGATAGATAGAAACGATAAGCAATGGTACTTCGGCGTACTCACAGGGATTGAAATCAATGACGGCCAGAATAGTTATGCACGCCAGCTAGCGTGTAGCTATTCTGGTCAGCCAGCTGAAAATATCGTGTCGGCTGAACTCGTCGAAGACTTCACGCTAACCTACCGCTACATCAATCGCCTGCTACCAGTCTGGAAAGTGGTGTTTGAGAATGGTCAGCACGTCTACGTCGATACGGCAACAAGCAAGTTAGCGACACATGATACACCAGCCAAACGCCTCTATCTATTGGTATTCAGCTACACTCACACGTGGAGTTTTCTAGGTGATGAATCCAGCTGGCTACGCATCATCATCGTTGCGCTGTGCTCAGTCCTATCACTATTTGTTGGGGTTTCAGGCATAGTCACGAGGGTGTTTTTCAAGAACCGCACCAGTAGTGGTCAAACTAGAAAGTTAGGCTTAAGCCGCAAACTGCACCGCTCCTTGGGCATTATCATCAGCTTATTCTATCTGATGTTCAGCTTCTCTGCTATCTGGCAAATTGCAGCAAAGACACGTTTTGATAGAAGCTTCTTAAGGGCAAGTGAACGCACAGTGCCTACGATCCAGCTGGAAAGTCATATCCAGCCAGTAATTGATCAACTTAAGGCGCAAGGTAAGCTCGCCAGTCAAATCAGCCTAGCGAGTAATGCTAACTCTAGCTATTATCGTGTGCAGCTATTAGACCGCCAAAATCCAGCGGCCAGCGTCTATGTAAATACCATGACTGGTGAGCTCACTGACTACAGCGATGCCGACTACGCACGTGAGTTAGCTGGTGAGTTCAGCCAATACCCAGCTGAATCTATCAGCGACTGCAGATTGATCACGCGATTTGCTAGAGACTATGGCTTTATCTATAAGCGACTACCAGTTTGGCGCATAAGCTATCGTGGAGAAGAATACCAACAATACACGGTAGATACGGTGAACTCTCATCTCAGCATGCGTAGCAAACCTGCGCAGGTGGTAGATGCTTTGATTTTCATCAACCTACACAAACTTCATTTCCTCGATGTCATCAGCAAAGACACCCGCGATGTGGTCTCCATTCTCAGCGCACTCATGATCATCCTAGTTTCTATCACCGGACTAGTCATGATGCGGCGAAAAAAGGTCCGCTAGTACACACAAAAAATGAGAGATGGAGCGGTCAACCGCGCCATCTCTCGAAAACTTCAGCTAGCCGGCATATGCCAACCATCTCGGAAAGTTGATAGGTCTAGCTGCAACGGGCAGCTAGATCACTCGACAATCAATGCACGGCCAGGAATATCTTCCTCAACGGGAACGGCGCGGCGTGGTGGCTCTACTTCTATCACCTCCACAGCAGCTGGAGCCACATCAGCGTCTTCTTCAACGACGGTGGCGCGCGGTGTTGGGTCTTCTACTACAACCGCCACATTCTCAGGTGGCGCTGGTCTCACTAAAATGGCTTTATTTTCTGGCTCATCAGCCTGAGCTTCTGGCAGCTCCTGAGCTTTATCTTCTTCCAAATCCGCTAGCTCAGTACGCATGCGAATCTCAACACGGCGGTTAGGTGCCTGAGCATCTTGATCTCCTTCTAGCACAATCGGCTTCGATTTACCAAATGCTCTAACGATGATGCGTTCTGGGTCTGCTTGCACGGATTCTACCAGCCAGCTTTTCACCGCTTCAGCGCGGCGCTCGCTGAGAGCGAGGTTGAATGACTCGCCGCCGACAAGGTCGGTATGGCCATCAATGATGCAGAACATATTAGGGTGTCTATCAATGAGGAAAGCAACTTTCATCAAACTAACACGCGCGCTCTGGCGGAGTTGGTCTTTATTGAAATCAAATAACAAATCACTACCAATCAGCGCCTTGGCACTAAGCAGCTGGCTGCCGCTCATGCGCGCCATATCGTCCAGCGTGGTGAAACCTTGCAGTACACCATCAGCAGCGGAGCCATCAGCACCTTTGCGTTTCATTTCCTCTAGCAGCTCGTCTGGATCAAATGAATCAGCCAGCCGGCCACCGGGGTCGACAGCAATTTGCCCCTCCGCCACGCGGTCAAAATAATCTTCCGTTTTGCCTAAATCTGGGATGTCCATGCTGATGCCTGGCGCCTCAACAAACTCGATAGCTTCAGCTAGCAACTCACCTTCAGCGGCGGGAGCCACTGCTTCTAGCGGCACTTGCAGCTCTTTCACGTCAGGCAGAATATCGAGGTCCATTTCAGGCAGCTCAGCGAGCACCTCGATTTCATCAATCGCCACAGGCTCAGGCTCCATTTCACCAGAATCACTGGCTTTCCATTCTTTTTCTGGCCCCGGCTCGGCGACTTCAATCTCTTTAGTACGCACCACTTTGGTCTGCACTTCTTTCCTTTTCTCCACAGCAGGCAGTAAAATGTGGATATTTTTAAAAGCGATATAAGCCAACACATGCAGCAAAATCGCTGCAATAATGGCCAAAAAGGCCCATTTACCAACACCTCTACGTTGTGGTAACTGATAGGTCGAACCGACGCTAGCACTGCGCCTCTGTGAATCTTTCTGCATGCTCTTGCGGATACTACCTTATCCCATACGGATGGCAACTCTAGGTCATTTCATTGATTAATTTTCCCAGCTAGAAACATGAGGCGTGATAATGCTTGCCCGCTCTCAGCTGGGGCGCTAAACCGCTCCTGTCTATGGCTGGTTTTTTTAAGAAACTCTACAATAAGGTCACCAATCGTGCTGATATCGACTGGGAAGAAATCGAGGCCGAACTCATTGGGGCCGACCTCGGAGCGCGCACAAGCATGGAAATTGTCGACGAGCTGCAAAACCTCGGTCGCAAAATCGATGCCGACGACATCATTGATGTCACACGTCGCCACATTGCTGAAATTCTACCAGCTGACCCCGCCCCCATTGCCCCACGCGAAGATGGCAAACCATTTGTGATTCTTGTTGTTGGCGTCAATGGCACCGGCAAAACCACCTCCACCGCCAAGCTAGCTAAGCTGCTCAAAAACCAAGGTCACTCGGTGTTGTTAGCAGCAGCTGATACCTTCCGCGCCGCCGCCGTAGAGCAGCTCGAGCGCTGGAGCCAAAGGCTGGAAATTGACATGGTCAAAGGTCCACCTAACGCTGATCCATCATCGGTCTGTTATAAAGCGCACCAAAAAGCCATTACCGACGGCTACCAATTCCTCATCTGCGATACTGCTGGGCGAATTCATACCCGCCACAACCTGATGGAAGAGCTGGGCAAAATCCACCGCACCATCAGCAAACAAGACGATAGCGCTCCGCACATGAACCTCATTGTAGTCGACGCTACCACTGGCGGCAATGCTCTCGTTCAAGCCAAAGAATTTAACAAAGCCATTGATTTGGACGGTCTGATTATCACAAAGTTAGATGGATCAGGAAAAGGTGGCGTGGGTGTCATCATCCAGAAAGAACTCGGCATCCCACCACGCTACATCGGCCTCGGCGAAGAACCAGAACAGTTCAAAGCCTTTGATAGAGACGAGTTTGTTAGCGAAATCATCTAGAACAAGAGAACGGCCAGAGGCCGCTGCGCGGCAGAAGAGTGAAGATTAAAGAGAGAAGAGTGAAAGCCCACCAATCCAGCTGGCGAGGTTAGATCTAGCTGGGGCTCACTCCTATCTCCTCACCATTCACTCTTCGTTCCCGCCAGCTATTCCAGCTAGCTGGCAGCTTGCCATCTAGGCTAATATTGAAAAGCTGACCGAGAATAAGCTAAGAGTCTATCAGGCATCACTCATGCCTAGACGCGAGGAGGCAGCCCGAATATGAGCCTGATATTATCTCTTTCGCTTCCATAACCCTATTGAGGCCACAAAAAGCAAAATGCTTGTATTTGGCTCAGGTATCGCATTCCCAGTAAGTAGCAAGTTATCTAACTTCACTTCAGCACCAGCGCTTCCAATATTATAAAATCTAATCATTTCAACACCATCAGCCCCAATCTGACCACTATAAAGTAAGCTCCCATTTACTGAGATCTCCCAAGTATCTGCGGCAGTATCAACTTCATGCAAAATTGAATAATTAGTATCATCTAAAATCAATAATTCCGCATTCCTACTAGATCCAGGAATAAAAATTTGAGTTTCCGAAGAACCTATATCGACCCTTCTGATTATAGGTGTATCAATGAAAAACGTAAACTCAGACGCAGTGCCTTCGAAATTCATAAATGTTAAGTCATAAGAAATCTCATAACTACTGAATCGTTGACCTACCTCAAATATGACCGCATCTCCAGTCTGTAAGGATAGGGCATTTCCTGAGGCTGGTTCACCTGTGACAATCAACGGACTACCACCATCTATAGTACTTACTAGCCCGATACCAGAGCCTGTCGCTGGGGCTGTATTCAAAACATGTGGAGCTTCAAAGTCAGCATCAATAAATGTCGTGGCTGAGTGCGCCAGCCCAGTAAATGACGCTAATAGTAAAAGGGTGTATTTCATTGTCTCAATGTGGATCAGTAACCAACAAACGAATATTCGAAATGTTGATATATGAAAACTGCTTTTATTAGAATCTAAGGTCAACTAAATAAAGTTTAGTCTTACTAACTTAGCCCCAGTCTCCAGCCCCCCACCTCTTCAGTGTCTAGCATTTTTACGTTTAGCCAATCTTGCTCTATAACAACTAGGCGCTTCGGCTTAAGCCATCTCTTAAACAATCACTAACACCATTGAACTGCTATCTAGCGAATATTGAAAGCTGGCCGCAGCACCAGCTAAGAGCCTCTCTGATATTACTCCTGCCATGACCCGGGCTGGGCCATTGTTGGAACCTCCGTTTCTATGGGCGGACCGTCCGATGCTTTTGGGTGAAGTTGCACGGATTCCGTCTGATCTCGGTAGCTAGCATGTACTAGGTGGCTCTCGTCATCACTTTTTAGAACTCTCAAAAGGGTTCTCTCTCTCATGCCTCCGCCGCAAAAATAGTAGACAACCGATTCGTTTGTATATCTGATCCCCTGAACGCCAATATTAGCCCAACGTTCTGGAACTTTTTCCTCAGAGAACTCTCCCATGTTTTTTGGTAAGCTATTTGGGTCACACTTCTCCATGAGTATATCTGACTCTCTGATGATGATGACCATTTCCTGTTCATCAATTGAGCTCATATAAGCAACGCCTAAATCATGTTGTGAAACCTCCTCATCTATCATGCCTGTTAAGAATTGATAAATAAGAATCAAAAGTATTAATCCGCCAACTACCACAATGCCGAGTACTCCTAATACGATCTTCTTGAAACTCATTAGATATAGATTCTTTTGGTCTACAGCCATCTCACTGAGATTTAACGCCTAGTCAACGAAATAGCTAACAATCTTGATCTACCAGGCCCCAGCGCCAGCCACCACCACCTCTGCGGCGTCTAGTATTTCTAATGAATAACCATACAATTGTGAGCTAGAAGCAACAAGCCAATGCTATTGCCTGTTTAATAATTTCCCAAAAGACGTACGAGCTAGAGCCGAGACCTCCAGCTAGCTGACCACCAATCTATTGAACATGCCATACGTTAGATCTCTATCATCCCTGTCTCCGTTAACACTTAGAGTGAATGAGGAGGGAGGCAAAATGGTAAAACCAAGCGCCTATCAGCTAGTTATTCATTGACTGATTAGAGATTTCCCTCAGGCTTTTCAAAGCTAGAATAAAGTCATAGTGATATCCTCGAATAATCTCGACGCTAGAAATAATTACATTTCATCCGTGACTCTATAAATAAGGAATAATTATGACTCCAATCTCTCACTACATTATTAAACAAATATCAATGTTTTGCAGCTTCTTCGTTGCAATCTTAACCGTGATTCTGATTGATAGATCTCAACTGGCACTTAACAGCTTTTTTATGCCATGCCTCGCTGTTGCAGTCATCCTGTCGCAGCTAATCGTTGGGTATATTTTTGGCGTAATCCTAGCATTAAAATGCTCGAAAGAAGAGTGTGATGGCAGCTTAAAGGTGACTAACAAGAATCCTGTCACCTACACCTGTAAAGTTTGCTCTGCTCAGACAGTCACTCAATTATCCAGAAAATATACCAATTGACGGTAAAAGTTCAGGACATGGTTTACACATTGGCATTCACAGCTCTGACTTCTACTCGCGCTGAGCTCTAGCCAGCCACTAGGTGACCACATATCGTAGCCTTGGGAACCGCCCAAGACCTAGCTCATCTCATGCACTGAGCCTCGCTGAGCGGCACAATCTAACTATTTCATTGACTCATTAGAGATTTCTAGCAACCTACATTAGCTTCACTGAACACTGAAAACTTTCCTCTACTAACCAAGAGCGCAGCCCACCATCATCATGAAACCTATCAATCTAGCTAAACTTATCGCCCACCAGCTCAACAAAAATAATGATACAAGCCTCGGCTAATCGGATTTCTTAAATGTTACATCCACCACCAATTACTACGAACCAATACAGTTCTGCTAACAAAAATGAGACTCGCCACGCTATTCGTCATCCTTCTGAGTGCGCCAACTTCGCATTCGCAAACGCTGTCACCTAACAAGAGCTTTGCTGTTGAATATCGCAAGGCTGGAGCCTCCGAGTCCGACGTCGATTTCATAAGGACTTCCGACAAAAAAGTTCTTTATCAGGCCTTCTCATCTGGCGTCGGAGGACAGGGGTATGAGGAGATCGTTTGGTCACCGGACTCACGCTATCTCGCAGTAACTACCAGAGGAACCAAGACAACAGTAAGTTTGGAAATTTATCGATTCGAGGCCGGCGGCGTAACACAGGTCAAGATTCCCGACTATCGACTCAATTTGTTGGGGCGTCACAATTTGGTCAGTGGTGGTCGCTACAGCTTTGCTCGTCAGATCACGTGGACAGGCAGCACGTTGACGTTCTCCAGCGAGGGAAGCCTTTTGGATGGTGTAAGCAATCCGAGGGATTCGCCTGAAAACTGGTATCGTTACCAAATAAAGTTGGATATTTATGGTGGATCTGCGGAGCTGTCCAAGGTCGTCGATCTCAAGTAAAAACGAGCAGAACATGTTAGCATAGCCTAAATAAATACATGAAGAGCATTCTTGAATTTGTCTTTAATAACTTTGCCCTCTGCTTCGGCTTGATTACTTTATGGTATGTAGTCTGCTTCAGCTATTTAGTATGGAAACGAAAAAAGAAAGGGCTAACATTCCCCAATCCAACAGATGAAGGCGTGGTGTTTTCGGAATTCAAAGCATCAGGCTCATCACATAAAACAATCTTTACGCGATTGGGTGGAGCTTCACGTTGCTTAACGGTGCTAGTGACCGAAAATGTTTTGGCTATCACTACTCCATTTCCATTTAATTTACTCAACGAGAAGTTTGATTTAGATCACATAGTTCCACTCAAAAACATCGTTTCAGTCGAACAAAGAGGTAACGCAACGCATCTTAAATACACTCACGATGATGGATCCAGTTCAAACCTAACTATACTACTTCAAAACCCGAAGCAGTTCATAAAGTCACTCTCTCAAAACTAACTTGGCTAACAAGTGCAGTCCCCATCCGCGCCCCGCCGAATTAATACCCTTCATGACAATTTCAATCCAACCCCAAAAACGTAGCGCGCTGAGTGGTCAGCGGTTGGTGTGCTAGGCATTCTGCAGAAAATGAAAAAGTATATTTTCGGCGTTCTGAGTGGGATAATCCTTAGTACTATCATTTATGGATGCATCACGCTAAAATTCATACTGAGTACAGTGGGTGAGGCGATAGAGCGAGGCCCAGACGGAGGCGGATGCTTCCTTGATTCGCCAGATCAGAAAATGACTGCCCACATAAAAAATAAGTATGCAGATAAGGAGCTTGGATTGCCTCCCTACTACGAGTTCGTGGTATCAACAGCGAGTAACGAGACCATAAGGTCTAGAAGAATAAGAGTCGAACGGATGCCACTTAATTTCCGCATGGGATCTGCTGAAGACTGGATCAAGTGGAGTCCAGATTCACGCTCAGTGGTTTTTGTATCCCCAGATGCCGAACTTTGGCGTGAGGAATCGTTGCCAGGCACACAAGAGGCAGAACAAGCCGCATCAACTAACCGCTAATCCGCACCGAGTCGAATTTTCCATGACCATTCACCCCTTAACCCTGAAATCAACGCTCTCTCCCGATCGGGGATACTGTGAGCTAAGACGTTCGAAAAAAATCAAATGAATCACCCTCCCTTTGAATACTCACCGTTGGTCATTGTCGGCATGTTTGTTATCTTCCTTTGCAATGCAATTGGGTATCGAGCTAAATTCGCCCTAAAAAAGAAGGGGTATCCATACAGCTGGTTTTCTCATCACTTCCGGGATTTCAAGATGATTGCGCAAGCTATTAGCGAGGAGAAAAACGAAGAAGAGAAAGCTAAGCTGAAGAAAGTCAGGCTGATGCTGTATTCGACACCAGTGCTTTTCATCATTGGGGCAGCCTTCTTCTTTCGAGTGTCTCAGCAATTTTAACACTAACTCTTCAAACCAGCCGGAGCAGGACAACCCGCTAACCCGCCCGTAAAACTCTAAAAAGCAACAGAACAACGAAACCCACTGGCGGATGCCTGTCCTTTACGTTCGACTGAAATTAAAATAATGGAATTACACAAAATAGAAGCTGAACCATTTAGATTGATGGCTGCCTCGGCTAAGCTCGCCACAGATGAGTTAATTTTCGTAAGTATTACAACGAATCAATACTGTTCTCAGCAAGACGACTACTCGATCTAAATGAATCCCTACGAATCGCCCACCGCAGATGTAGCACTTTCAGACTCGGGCGTTCGCACGCCCCTCGATCAGCCAGACGTGCTTGAAATGATGCACGCAACGTTTGAACAGCACAGATTCATATGCGAGAAGGACGTTTCTATCGGTTCACATACAGCCACCCGCCTCTATAGCAAACGCGGCGGTCGGTCTCTGCTTTCATACGTAGACCGATTCTACATTTACCGATTGCCAGAGATCGTCGAGCCGTCGATGGCCTTGCTTTCTACCCTTCACATCGCTAGTCGAACGCATACAGATCGATTGCATTTATCACCCTGGTGGTTTCGATCTAGTGTTACTTACACCGCCACGCTCATAGTCCACCAAGCTGCGATTCCTCCTGACGTGGCGGATGTGATCTGCCGGCAAAGGTTGCCTGCTCAGTTTGGGAGGGCTCACGGGATTTTCACCGTCTGCTCAGCGGACGGCAAGTCAAACTTCTGCGAACGCACAGGATTCGTAGCCTCGTTCCCTGCGAAGCGAGCCAATGACACTTTTAGAGCTGTATGTAGCCAACTGTCATCGCCTAATAGCACATAACCAGCGGATGCATGCAAGCAAACTAACCGCTAGATATTATATTGACGATTTATTAATTTCTATCATATTTCAAAAACTATAATAATGTTAGCAAGGCATTTTAACCTGCAAAACAGAAAACTTTCGGCTGACAAAATTAGCGAACTGCCGACACATCATGAAAAACTAACAATCTAGCTAAATACCTAGCGCGCCAGCTAACCCAGCTCACTGAGATATAGCCCCTCCCCCCTAGTCTTAAGCCAGAAGAAATATGAACCCGCAGCTCATCTATGAAGAACCTAAGCCAATTACCGAGAAGGAGGTCTTCGAGGCGATAGAGAAAAATGACGTCGAGCGGCTTCTAATGATCCCGATTGAACTCGGCTTTCACCACGACAACTGGCGGTTTATCCAGGACATCAGCGTTAGGCTCTCAGAACATTCAGACCCTAGTGTCCGCGCCAACTCCCTTTTCGGTATTGAATATGCAGCGAGATTTAAGGGGCGAATAGAGAAGAATATAGTGAAGCCCGTGCTGCTCCGTGCGCTCGCTGATGAAGTGCCGCAAGTTTCCCATCGCGCAGAGGAAACTATCGAAGCGATTAATCATCTCATGAACTGGAACATTGGTGGCGCAGCGAGTCAGAAAGCACGAGAAAAGAAGAAGTTAGAGACGCTCCAAAAAGACAATGACAGCAAATGACGCCAACAGGCATCATGGCTAGCGCTCAACTATGTTAGCTGCTGGCTTCATTCTATGAAAACTTACCACCGCTAGCTAAGGGGCTCCCGCCCCAGCATGAACACGATCAATCTAGCTAAACATCCCGCCCGTCTGCTAAGCGCAATGCATGATCTCAAAGCTCGGCTAATCTAGCCACAGCTAGAATCAATCACGCCATCACTACGATAACCCATTACAGCTCTGAAAATATGAAGACTTCTCAATTGTCCATAATAGCTTCCTTAGTTCTATCACTGCCTCTATTTGCAGGCGATTTGATTCCATACAAAGACTTCTATGTAAGTGTGGAGACTAATGATTGGTTTGCTCGTAGAGATGAAGGAGACCGCTTGAATGTCTCGGTTAGTATTTCGCGAAGTGCTGACAAGCCAAATGGCTCAAGCTCGATTCGGGTGTACTGTTATACATTCGAATCATGGCAGCGCATGCTAACAGATGATGACATTGAAGCGTTCTTAGCAGCTGGTGATGCCGCTCAGGAAGGTGAGGAATTTCGGCATGTGGTAACGACTGAAACTTTCAGAGGAGATCAAGAGACTATCTATGAAGTGGTAAATGTTGGAGGTGAGAAGTTAGTGCGCATGAGCCGAGGTGTAGAACAGGCGGAATTTGTTCCCGCTGAAGCCGCTAAAGTACGCGCAGCGCTGGCACAAGCAAGATCCGCAGAAGCATGGTACAAAAAATTACTGTTGGATGAGGTTCTCCCCGAGCCAAATGATGAGGCTAGACCACCTCGATCTAGCAGCTATAACTTGATTTCGACGATTGGTACAGTGTCAGGAAAAGGACTTGGCTACGAGGTTGCAGCTACTAGCTTTTCATCTGAAGGTGATCCAGAATATCGTATAGAGCACGAATTATGCCTTTATTCCGAAGAAGGTGAAGAAACTGGAAGTCTCAGCGGAGACTGGGTAGCCGACCTCTTAAAGGAGATCTCAATAGCATTGGACGCCACTGTGAATGGCAGAGCCTATTCATTTCAATCAAATGAGGTGGCCGGTAGCTCATACTCCGTAACCGTCAACCTCGCAACCATGGAGGCAGATGTGGAGCTACAGCCAGGCAATTTTTTCAACAATCGTGAAGCTAGCCGAGGTCATTTTGGTAAAGCCCAATTGGCAGACATCCGAAAGTTGATAAGCGATTATGAAAACCGGGCCAAATGGTTTCAAGCCAATGAGAGATTGTTTTATACAAAAAACTAAAAGCAGTACCACTCGATGCTCCGTCGGCAAAATGGATAGGCCGCTAGATGATTATAGTTAGCAAAGTGAGATCAAGCAGACTATCAGCTAGTTATCCATTGACTCATTAGAGAATTCTATCACCCTGCATTAGGTTCACTGAAAACTGAAAAATTTCCTCTACTAACCAAGAGCGCAGCCCACCATCATCATGACTCCTTTCAATCTGACTAAACATGCCGCCCGCCAGCTCAACAAAAATAATGATCGTAGCCTCGGCTAATTGGATTTCTGAAAAATGTTAAATCCACCACCAATTACTACGAACCGCCACTGTTAGGTGGCCAAGTTTTCCTATAGAATGAAATTCAAAATACTACCATTATACGGTGTATTGGCTGTTGCTTTGAGCAGCTGTAATCGCGATGAACCATCTCACTTACCCAATTTAGTGGATAAGAAGGTGACCGTTCAATTTAGACGTGATTCACTAGGTGCCGCCAGTAATCTACCTATTCCCCCCAAGACAAATAATATTAATGGAGCCATGACATCAATGAGCGGAATTCTAGTTGAGGTCGGCAAGAGAGGAATTGTTGTGGCGGACACGGATGCTGAGCGTTGGGTGCCGTACGACGTGATATTATTTGTCGAATCACCTCAAGACTAACTATCCTAACAAATTACCGCATCCGAATGCTAACCGCCTTTGAGCCGGTGGAATAGTCACATTTTCACATTGCTCTAAGTTTATTCCCTCTCTGATGCGCAGCGGTTGAGCTTTACGTTAGGCACAGAAAAAAATGAGACTGAACTTCCCCAAAATACTAGCCAGCAGGTCTCCTAATTGATACCAAGAAATCATAGAGACCATGACACAACCACGTAGAAGACATAGCGAAGAATTTAAGCAGGAAGTCATCGATTACTTTCTGAGTAGTGCAAAAAGCGTAACCCAAATCTGTAGAGACTTCCAAATCTCGCCCAGCCAATTTTATGCCTGGAAAAAGAAGCTCCTTGGGGACGCAGAGAGTGACCGAGCCTCAGGCGAGGGCATGAACGAAGTCCCCAAGGAGGCTTCGGTCGCAGAGTTAGCTGAGGAAGTTAGGAGGCTGCGCCAAGAGCTAGCCAAGTCACAGCGCCGTGAAGAAATCCTAAAAAAGGCTGCGCTCATATTGGGAAACGATCCTCACAACAATATGAGCTAGTTCAGAAAATGAAGGATCAGGGTAACTATTCGGAGCTAGAGCTGTGCGCAGCTTTCGGCGTTTCAAGAGCTGGTTATAGGTACTATGTTAGCCAGCCGTCAACTCAGAGAAAATGCACTCAGTTAGAATTGCTTGCAGAAATTAAAGCCATACATAAAGACCACAACCTTAAGGTTTATGGCTCGCCTCGAATGACTAAAGAGCTACAGGCCAGAGGCTGGAAGTGCTCTGAAAATACCGT
>NZ_JAENIM010000038.1 GCF_016595495.1 Persicirhabdus sediminis | reverse complement strand
GCTAGACGTTCTCTCAAAAAATATGGCGCGGATAATCGAGTCGAAAGGCGAGCTGATTGCAGACGCTCTCCAAGCTGGTGCTAGTTACGAATAGGACGGATATGAACCAGAATACGTGGAATCGATTGACGCCTGAACAGCGAACTGCGGTTCAGGCCATGTCGTCACGTTTCATCAAGGCAGTTCAGTCATCGAATGCCCGTGACGGTTGGGATTTCGGCGAGAAGTATTCTGTGCAGGAGGTTGGAGGTCAGTTTGTGATTACAGATGGCACAACACCTCTTCCTGGAATTGCGCACTCTGATCGGCAGGTGATGGAGGCTTTATACGGAGACGCGATTGGTAACTATGGGCGCTAAGAAACCAACGGAGAGAACAAGTCGTCGCAGATCAACGCCCTGCCCGCTACGAGTCGGAGTCGACATGAACGCTCGGACGTGTACCCTGAAATCGACGCGCGCCCTCGGCAGGGCGTGACTGGACTCAAACGTTCGTTCTCCTAAAAATAAGCACACGAAATTTATGCCTATACACCAAGACACTATCGACAAATTTTCCTCCATTGCACTTTCAGCTATAAAGGCTGCATATGGTACAGAAGATGATGAATATGGCTCAACTCTATTTGTGGCACACCACCTAGAGGAATTAGAGGCTTCATATTGGCAATCTCATTTCAAGGTTGATGTTCCGGAAGCTTCTCAAATACTTGATTCTCTTGTGTTGAGCCCATATTGCATCGATGAAGAAGATGAAGTCATTAATAATTTAGACTTTACTCTACCTGGAGAAGTTACCAATTACCTTATTTGCGTATGTTTTGAGGGAGATGAGGTTATTGATATTACCATGGAGAGTTAACCAAATCGGAGAACAAGTCGCAGCACCCAACCGCTTCCCCGCCGAATTACTGACCTTTATGACCATTTCAATCCCAACCCAAAAACCTAGCGCGCTGAATGGTCAGCGGTTGGTGTGCTAGACGTTCTGCTAAATAACCCATGTCTAAAACCCTACTCTACATAATCAAAGTTCTTGTCTCTATCGGCATAACGTACGCAGCTTTCTCAATATTCACAAAACTGCTTGATCTGTTTATAACCACTGAAAGCCAAACGACGATAGACGCAATTTATATGATCGTATTCATTCTACTATATACAGCAGTTAAGGAAGTTATTGAAGAGCTTATGGAGCCCCTTTTAAAGCTTCGTAAAGCAAACTGATATAAAGCTGCTAGTAGAGCTACTGACTAATCCCAACAAATTAACTTTGCAGAACAAGCCGCAGCACCCAACCGCTTCCCCGCCGAATTTCTGACCTTCATGACAATTTCAATCCAAACCCAAAAACGTAGCGCGCTGAGCGGTCAGCGGTTGGTGTGCTAGACGTTCGCTTAAAAATTATAACATCTATGAAAATAATACTACTAACGCTGATTTCTTTGATTTCCGCGATTTGCATATCATGCAATGACACTAATGCAGGAACTAACGATAAAAAACCAACTTACAGAGTAGTTAGCCTTCTTGAAGTTTATGAGGTCGATAAAGGTGAGGTGAAAACATGGTTAAAGTCCAATAGTCCTGAAACATACAAATCAATATACGACAGTGAAGGGAAAGCAAAAAAGGGTTCAATCTTAACAGGAAATCCAGAAGAAATAGGAATGTATGAGTTCTTTCTTAATAAAATGTCTAAGGAAGGTTGGAGGCTAGTTACAACAACTCAATCATCAGCTGTCTTTGAGAAGTAGTAACGAATAGAGGCTGTTATTAACAGCTCGATAATCAAGGTTTCACCCAACAGAATAATCAATATCGAATAAATAAAATCAGCGAACAAGTCGCAGCAGTCCAACCGCTGACGGCCCCTTTTCTGCCAAGATTCATGATAATTACAACCTGTAAACCAGTAGCAAAGCTAGCTCTCCCGTCAGCGGTTGGTGTGCTAGACGTTCTGCTAAATAACCCATGTCTAAAACCCTACTCTACATAATCAAAGTTCTTGTCTCTATCGGCATAACGTACGCAGCTTTCTCAATATTCACAAAACGGGACTGACTGAAACTTTGTGTTTTTGGTCTAACTCTAATCATTGATTCTTTGAATCAGTGATAAAAAATTCTTACTCGATGGAGGACGGAGTTCCAGAGCAAAATCATATAAGTGCCGCAGGCCGCAGCATTGGCTTGCCCAATGCGGAGTTATGCTGATTTTCTCTGGAGCTGCGTTCACCATTCGATGTGATGAGGCATCAGAAGTTGATGCGGCTTAAGTCTGGCATTCTCTTACCTAACTCAATGGAAAAGTGAGCCAGTACTGGTCCCCAGTTTTGGATTGGCATGGTCCACTTTTTACTCGCTCTATC
>NZ_JAENIM010000037.1:94682-96740 GCF_016595495.1 Persicirhabdus sediminis | reverse complement strand
AAACATAATAGTTTACAGTTTACGTAATTTTACGTGACGCCAAATAACCGTTTTATAAATATTACGGAGAGTTTGATTCTGGCTCAGAACGAACGCTGGCGGCGTGGATAAGACATGCAAGTCGAACGGAGAATTTGAATAGCTTGCTAATTAAATTCTTAGTGGCGGACGGGTTAGTAACACGTGAGCAACCTGCCCTAAAGTGGGGGATAGCCTTTCGAAAGGAAGATTAATACCGCATGTGGCCTTTGGGTCAAAGCTGCCTTCGGGTGGTGCTTTAGGATGGGCTCGCGGCCTATCAGCTAGTAGGTGAGGTAACGGCTCACCTAGGCGATGACGGGTAGCTGGTCTGAGAGGACGATCAGCAACACTGGAACTGAGACACGGTCCAGACACCTACGGGTGGCAGCAGTCGAGAATCATTCACAATGGGGGCAACCCTGATGGTGCAACGCCGCGTGGAGGAAGAAGGCCCTAGGGTCGTAAACTCCTGTCATTTGAGAGTAAGGCTTATGCGTTAAAAGCGTGTAAGTTTGATAGTATCAAAAGAGGAAGGGACGGCTAACTTCGTGCCAGCAGCCGCGGTAATACGAAGGTCCCAAGCGTTGTTCGGAATCACTGGGCGTAAAGCGTACGTAGGCGGTTAGGTAAGTCAGATGTGAAAGGCAGGGGCTCAACCCCTGGACTGCATCCGATACTGCCTGACTAGAGTCATGGAGAGGTAAGTGGAATTCTTGGTGTAGCAGTGAAATGCGTAGATATCAAGAGGAAGACCAATGGCGAAAGCAACTTACTGGACATGTACTGACGCTGAGGTACGAAGGCTAGGGTAGCGAAAGGGATTAGATACCCCTGTAGTCCTAGCAGTAAACGATGCACGCTTGGTGTGGGAGGACTCGACCCCTTCTGTGCCGGAGCTAACGCGTTAAGCGTGCCGCCTGGGGAGTACGGTCGCAAGACTAAAACTCAAAGAAATTGACGGGGACCCGCACAAGCGGTGGAGTATGTGGCTTAATTCGATGCAACGCGAAGAACCTTACCTAGGCTTGACATGTATTGCTAAGCTGCCGAAAAGCAGTGACCCTTCGGGGACCTTACACAGGTGCTGCATGGCCGTCGTCAGCTCGTGTCGTGAGATGTTTGGTTAAGTCCAGCAACGAGCGCAACCCCTGTGATTAGTTGCCAGCACGTAATGGTGGGAACTCTAGTCAGACTGCCCAGGTTAACTGGGAGGAAGGTGGGGATGACGTCAGGTCAGTATGGCCCTTATGCCTAGGGCTGCACACGTACTACAATGCCCAGGACAGTGAGACCCGATACCGCGAGGTGGAGGAAATCTATAAACCTGGGCCCAGTTCGGATTGGAGGCTGCAACTCGCCTCCATGAAGTCGGAATCGCTAGTAATGGCGCATCAGCTACGGCGCCGTGAATACGTTCCCGGGTCTTGTACACACCGCCCGTCACATCATGGAAGCCGATCGCACCCGAAGTGCATGTGCCAACCGCAAGGAGGCAGTGCCCTAAGGTGAAGTTGGTAACTGGGATGAAGTCGTAACAAGGTAGCCGTAGGGGAACCTGCGGCTGGATCACCTCCTTTCTATGGAGAAAATGTCAAAGGTTCACGCCTCCCTGACATAGGTCGACACCTGACCGGGCTACGAGCAAGAGCTTGTAGCTAGTTTTTAATAACAAGCCGAAGGTGTATCAGTGGTTAAGGAAACTGACCCACGACAACAATTCAAAAATCTGCACCATCAAACGTGGGCAGCGTACAATTCAATCTTTTCATTATTACTCCAAACAACTTGTATTCCCTGTGAGAGTCCTTAGTTGGACCATCCAAAACTGGATCACAACGGGGGTATAGCTCAGTTGGTAGAGCGCCTGCTTTGCAAGCAGGATGTCATCGGTTCGAATCCGGTTACCTCCACCAATTAGTTAACGGGCCTGTAGCTCAGTTGGTTAGAGCACACGCTTGATAAGCGTGGGGTCGCTGGTTCAAGTCCAGCCTGGCCCACCATCTAATTGACCGCCACAAGTCGACAAGTAAGTACACA
>NZ_JAENIM010000037.1:0-94632 GCF_016595495.1 Persicirhabdus sediminis | reverse complement strand
GAGAGTGTTCGCTCTTTGATATCTATAGAGAAATTCATATTTTTAAATCAAGCAATTAAACGAGATTGCTCATTGAGTAAACTCATTCTTGCAACGACTTGGAAATATACTCGAACAAATCCATTAGATTAAGAACCAAATGGAAGGCAAATTTTGATCATGGTTTAAGCAAGCCATGATCGCTAGATTTCAATTAAGGAATCAAGTTATAAAGGGCACATAGTGGATGCCTTGGTGCTAGAAGGCGATGAAGGACGTGATAAGCTGCGATAAGCATCGGTGAGCTGCAAATAAGCTCTGACCCGGTGATTTCCGAATGGGGTAACCTAATGCTATTAATATGGCATTGTACCTTGCTGAATATATAGGCAAGGAAACGCAATACCCGGTGAAGTGAAACATCTCAGTAACCGGAGGAAAAGAAAGAGAATTCGATACCGTAAGTAGTGGCGAGCGAAAGCGGTAGAGCCCAAACCGGAGGCATTGTCTCCGGGGTTGTAGGACCCCGACGTGGGACCTTAGAGGATAGCTGAAGTAGCTGGAAAGCTACGACACAGAGGGTGACATCCCCGTAAGCGAAATCCAATAAGGCCCTAGGGAGTTCCTGAGTAGCACAGAACACGTGAAACTCTGTGTGAATCTGCGCCGACCACGGCGTAAGGCTAAATACTAACTAGCGACCGATAGTGAACAAGTACCGTGAGGGAAAGGTGAAAAGAACCCCTGTGAGGGGAGTGAAATAGAACCTGAAACCATGTGCCTACAAGGTGTAAGAGCAGCTTCGTGCTGTGATTGCGTGCCTTTTGCTTAATGAGTCTACGAGTTAGTGTATGTGGCAAGCTTAAGTCCTTCTGGGACGCAGGCGTAGCGAAAGCAAGTCCGAATAGGGCGACCAAAAGTTGCATGCGCTAGACCCGAAGCGGAGGCGACCTACCCATGGCCAGGTTGAAGCGTAAGTGAAATTACGTGAAGGACCGAACCGGTGAATGTTGAAAAATTCTCGGATGAGCTGTGGGTCGGAGTGAAAGGCTATTCAAGCCCCGTGATAGCTGGTTCTCCTCGAAATGCATTTAGGTGCAGCGTTGCGTGCTGATGAGTGGGGGTAGAGCACTGACAGGGCTAGGGGGCATACCCGCCTACCAACCCCTATCAAACTCCGAATACCATTCAATGGAGCGCAGCAGTGAGACAGTGGGGGATAAGCTTCATTGTCGAAAGGGAAACAGCCCAGATCAGCAGCTAAGGTGCCAAAATTATGCTCAGTGGAAAGGAGGTGGAATTTCATAGACAGTGAGGATGTTGGCTTAGAAGCAGCCACCATTTAAAAAATGCGTAATAGCTTACTCATCGAGAGATTCTGCGCCGAAAATGATTGGCGATAAGCATAATACCGAAGCTCTGGATGTCATTATCCTGCGGGATGATGGCGTGGTAGAGGAGCATTGTAAGTGCAGTGAAGCGTGAAGGCGACTGACTGTGGAGCGCTTACAAGAGAGTATGTAGACATTAGTAACGATAAGCCGGGTGAAATCCCCGGCCGCCGTAAACCCAAGGTTTCCCGGGCAACGTTTTTCGTCCCGGGGTTAGTCGGGACCTAACCCGAGGCCGATAGGCGTAGGGGATGGAAAGCTGATTAATATTTCAGCACCTGCAAAGTGATTGGGGACGCATTCTGAATAGTAACTAAGTAATTGAATTCTGAGGGGATACTACGGTTGAACCGCATTACTTGAAGGAGTGCCAAGAAAAGCCAACACGACTAAAAGCAGCCCGTACCGTAAACCGACACAGGTGGGTGGGTAGAGTATACCAAGGCGCAAGAGTGAAACCTGGTCAAGGAACTCGGCAAAATAGCTCCGTAACTTCGGGATAAGGAGTGCCCCTCTAGTGGGGGCCGCAGTGAACTGGCCCAACCGACTGTTTAGCAAAAACACAGCATTCTGCGAAGGCGCAAGCCGAAGTATAGGATGTGACACGTGACCAATGCCAAAAGATTACGGTAAGGTGTTAGCCCTCGAGGCAAAGCTCCGAGCCCAAGTCCTGGTGAATGTCGGCCGTAACTATAACGGTCCTAAGGTAGCGAAATTCCTTGTCGGGTAAGTTCCGACCTGCACGAATCGTGCAACGAGTTGGGCGCTGTCTCGACCAGGAGCTCAGTGAAATTGTAGTGCCGGTGAAGATGCCGGCTAATCGCAGAAGGACGGAAAGACCCTATAGACCTTAACTGTAAGCTGTTACTGTTTTTTCGATTTTAATGCTCAGCATAAGTGGGAGACGTTGAATCCATCCTTTAGGGGATGGCTGAGTCGCCAGTGAGATACCACCCTTTAGCATTGGAAAATCTAACCTCGAGCCGTCATCCGGCCGAGGGACCATGGCAGCCGGTCAGTTTTACTGGGGCGGTATCCTCCTAAAGAGTAACGGAGGAGCGCGAAGTTTGGCTCAGCACGGTCGGCAACCGTGTGTTGAGTGTAAAGGCATAAGCCAGACTAACTGTGAGACCTACAAGTCGAGCAGATACGAAAGTAGGCCTTAGTGATCCGGCGGTAGAAAGTGGAATTGCCGTCGCTCAACGGATAAAAGGTACCTTAGGGATAACAGGCTGATCGCGCCCAAGAGTTCATATCGACGGCGCGGTTTGGCACCTCGATGTCGGCTCGTCGCATCCTGGGGCTGGAGCAGGTCCCAAGGGTCCGGCTGTTCGCCGGTTAAAGCGGCACGCGAGCTGGGTTCAGAACGTCGCGAGACAGTTCGGTCCTCTATCCTCTGTGATCGTAGGAAAATTGTGGGGTTCAAACTCTAGTACGAGAGGACCGAGTTTGACGCACCTCTGGTGCTCCAGTTGTTCTGTCAAGAGCATGGCTGGGTAGCTAAGTGCGGTCCTGATAAGCGCTGAAAGCATCTAAGCGCCAAGCAGTTCCCGAGATTAATTTTCCCCGAAGGGTCGTGGAAGACCACCACGTTGATAGGCTGGGGGTATAAGTGCAGTAATGTATGTAGCTCACCAGTACTAATCACCCGTTCGACTTGATTCCTAATTCGAAATCATATTTCCAATAAGTCACGCAAGTGAGAACATCTCAATACCAAGCTGTAAGTCAGCGAGTAGATCGAGTAGCTAGATTTAAAAATATTCTCTATAGATATCAGAGAGCAAACCAAGTGATCAGTGTGCAGTGCACAGTGATCAGTGCTCTTAACCAAAACCAAAAAGCAATCGTAACAGATACTCCAGCCAGCTAAGGCCAATAGAAATCGACTGACCCCAAGCTCAGCATCAAGACCACTTGAAACTGAAAACTTGAAACTAGTCACTCGATTTCTGGTGACCATAGCACGGTGGAACCACCCGGTCCCATTCCGAACCCGGAAGTGAAACATTGTTGCGCCGATGGTAGTGTGGCGATAGGCCATGTGAGAGTAGGTCGTTGCCAGGTTTATATGCCCTTACTAAGTGAAAGCTTAGTAAGGGCTTTTTTTGTCCCGCTTCGCGGGAGTGATCAGTGGGAAAAAGTGAGCAGTGAGCAGTGGAGGTACGGCGTGCGGCCTGAAAGTACGGGCTGCGCCCTAAGGTACGCTGCGCTACAGGTGGAAGGTTCGCTGCGCTGCAAGTATAAGGTGCGCTCGCCAGCTCGCTGAAAGTACGGGCTTCGCCCTAAAGTTCGCTGCGCTGCAGGTAGAAGGTGCGCTCGCAAGCTCGCTGAAGGTGCGGCTTCTGCGCTAGAGTGTTATTCTATCACCACGAGACTGGCGATGGTCTTGGGATTGATCGCGTGTGCTGGTGTGGCGTAGAGTTTGTCTAGAAATGATCCCGCCATAGAGCTATCAGGGCTGGCTTGCCAGTAGTCGACAAGTGCTTTGGCTGAGATGGTTTTTGACTGCTCACAAAAGTTGTGTTTTTTCCACAGGGTTGCGAGACTTCGAGCTTGGCATTTTGCACCTGAGTATGGATGAGATATTGACTCTGGGCGGCCAGGCGTAAGTGTTTGTATGCGTTGCCAGTCAGCGGGTTCAGCTTGTTGGATCAGTTCACTAATGGCGGTCTCTGTGTAGCTGGTGCTCACAGCAATCCAGCAGACTTTGCGAGTCGTTTTTAATTTACCTGAGTTTAGGTCTAAATCGACAGTTAGGCAGTTGATTTCGCTAGCTGGATTGAAGAATGGCAAAACGTAGTTAGCCATGGCTGCCACGCCAATAGCGGTGGCGGCGATAAAGATAAGAGATTTCTTTTTTTTGTGACGCATCAAATATTGGGTTAGTTCAATATATTGATACTGCTAGTGTTGAATTACTTTTTCGATAAATGCACACTATTTTCATATACGAGTGCTTGATCGCGCAGGGGTAAGAGGCTGATAGCTAGTGACTCATGATAGAGAAACTAAGCTCAGCTGCGTTGCGGGGGAATTAATGCTTTTTCCATAGTGGGATGATGATTGCCAAACGGTTGTTAGTTTGGCGGAGTCATGTCTATGTGAAATTCATCGCAGTGATGAAAATGGTAAAGTTAGATGCTTAGGATCCAAATTTCATTGTCTTGAACCATCCAGCGCACATTGCGTCCGTTGATGAGGCATCCATATTCGCGTTGATTTGCTGAGTTCACCTGGTAAGGCGGTCTAGGATCTAGCGCGAGAGTATTTTCTATCAGCTGGATTGTTTCACTGCTGAAGTCTTTGGGAATTGGGCATTCCCATTTGATTTCTAGCTGGTTGGGAGCATCTGGCGCAAAGCCTGCACTAGCTTCGGGCAGCGCATCGGCGTAGGGCAGATAGGGTTTGATATCGAGAATTGGCGTGCCGTTAACGAGGTCGACTCCTCGTAGGTGGAGCACGGGTCCCTTGGGTGAGTTGAGCTCTATCCGGTCTAGTCTAACGACAGAGAGGCCAATTGGGTTTGGCCTAAATGGTGAGCGGGTAGCAAAGACGCCGAGTTTCTCATTGCCGCCTAAGCGTGGAGGCCTGACGGTTGGCTGGAACTCACGCTTCGAGCCATCTTTGTTGAATGTGTGGTGGAAGCTGTAGATGAGCCAGACGTGAGAGAATCCTTCGAGGCCACGCACCGCATCTGGATTGCGGTAGTGTGGCTCAAAGATAAGTTTCCCCCATGCTTCATCGACAAGCCCTGACTGGCGAGGGACTCCAAATTTTTCGCCATAGCAGCTGCGAAGGGTGGCAATGGTGTCGATGATCATAGGGGATGGTTTAGTTAGTCGTTATTGTCCACCTTGTTGTTTACCTGGTCCGAGGCGACTGAGGAACTGTAGTGATGGTTGGTGGCTGCGGTCGATAGTTAGGGCGTCGATACATGCTTCGCGAGCGGCATCGAGGTCATTCATGCGCGCGTGAACTGTGGCTCTGGCGTATGGATAGTTAGGCTCAGTATTGTTTGCCATTTCAGCATTTTTCAGAGCCACTACGGCTTCACCTAGTTTCTCTTGCTGAGCTAGTAATAAACCTAAGTTGTACCATGCGCGGTCGAAGCGAGGTTCGCGTCTGACTGACTCACGGAAGTTAGCTTCGGCTTCATCAAGTTTACCTAGCTCGGCTAAGGTTAGAGCCATGAGGTATGGATAGCGTGGTGAAGTCGTGTCTAGGTCAGTGGCTACCTTGAGTTGCTCGAGAGCCTCTTCAGGTTTGTTCAACTGGCCAAGTACAACTGCGTAGGCTTCGTAAGGTGCTGGTGATGATGAATCCCATTCGGTGGCTTTTTTCATCCAGCGAGCGGCTTCTTCACGTTTGCCACGAGATACTGCCATCTGGCCACGGCGCATGGCTCCAGCTGGCTGATCTGATGTGTGGTTCAGTGATGCTTCAAGCTCCTTACGGATAGATGACGCTTGTGATAGGTCTTCGCGCATCTCGAAGGCTGCAGCTAGGCGGACTTCACGTATCTCATCGCTAAGCATTGGCTCAAGCCATGCGTTAGCGTTAGGCATCTGGGCGATGATAGGAACTGCGGTCACTCGGACTAATGGATCTTCGTGGCGGCTGGCTCCTTGAGCTAGTTCCTGAAGGCGTGGGTCGTGCGCCCACGGTAGCATGGTACGCAGTAGTGTGGCCTGCCAGAATGGATTCACTTGCTCAGGGTAAACGGCTAGCAGGTCGTCGATGGCGTATTCACCGTTGAACGCTCTCTGGATGGCGCGTGTACGGTTGCGTTCTGGGCGCTTCATTTTGTCGCCGTACCATTCGTCTACCCATTTGATAGCCCAGTCTACGTCTTCACCCTCGTTGCCGAGTTTGTCGTGACATTCGTTGCATGAGTTAGGAATGCCGAGTTCTTTAGTTAGCAGAGGATCTGGAATATGGAATCCGTGATCGCGACGTGGGTCGCGGCCCATGTAGGTAGTCTGTCTCATATGACATTCTACGCAGCTGTTACCAGTGCTGTCTTCTGGGTGGAATGAGTGCTCCGTTGGGTTGATGATTTGTGCGCCATCGACACCTGTAGCGTGGCACTGAAGACAGATCATATTGCCTTCGATCGGCAGCTTGAGTTTGGTGCTGTGAGGGTCGTGACAGTTTAGGCAGTCGATACCTTTGTGGCCCATTTTGCTCTGGCGAAGTGATCCCCAGACGTAGTCTTCGTTGAGAATTTGGCCGTCGGCGTAGTAGAGGTGTGGCTCAGTAGGTAGCGTGAGCATGTAGTGATCGGCGTATTTGTCGCCAAACTTGAAGTCATCGTCAAATTCCCCACGTCGGCTGTGGCAGGTGGCGCATGATTCAATCACAGTTTCACGAGGTACGGATGCGTGTTCTTTGAGGTCAATGAGGCAGCCGTTGTCAGATGGTTTTTCGGCAATGTCGCCGTGACACTGAACACAAGAGATTGCCATTTCTGTCCAAGTGGAGCTGTAGGCATCGGTTTCAGGATCGTAGTTTTTGTGGAATTCTGTCATGTGGCAATAGGCACATTGCACGTTCCAGTTCATGCCTCGGTTAGTCCAATGCCCCCAGTCTGACTCCGTGCGGTCGTCCATGTCGAAGGTATCAAACCATTCTTTTTTCTCAGGATCCCACGCGGCGCTAACAGTAGCCCAGCGACCGTCTACATCTTCGGTTAGGTACTGGATGAGCGGCGTGATACCGATCGCCATGCGAGCGATGTGTTTTTTGCCATTGAATTCAACGATGGCATCGTCGCCTTCGCGGTAGAATTTCCAGCTGTGGTTAGGGCTTTCAAAACTCTCATTATCGAATGCTAGGCGATCATCTTCATTGTCCCATGAAATAAGTCTGTTGGCCTGACCGTGATGAGATTCTTGCCAGTGGTGATAGACGTCTTCGTGGCACTCCATGCATTTCTTTGAGATGCTTTCCACACCTGGCTGCGTAGCGAGCTGGTGCATGCCGGGAGTGACGGTGGCGCTGGCAGTTGTTGCTGCGGCTGGCGCTTGGTCTTCTTTGGTTGGCTCTTCTTTGCTACAGCAGGCAATGAATGTGATTGCTATAGCCAGAGCGGCGGTGACTTGGGCTTTCATGTTTGAGTTAGAAATATGGATGAAGTGAGGAATATGGGATCTGATAAATTAGCTGGGGATGTGCTCGGTGAACAGGATCGCTCCAACAGTGATAGAGTTGAATATGGCATGGATGCCAATGGGAGCCCAGATGGATCCGCTACGTTCGTAAGCAATACATAGAATGATGGCTAATACGGTAAGCGGCAAGAGTGGAGCAACATGGAGGTGAACAAAGGCAAAAATCAAGGAGCTGAGGATGGCGGCAAAGTAGCGGTCGGAGAAACGCTTTATTGATGCGTAGATGTATCCACGAAAGACAATTTCTTCGCAGATAGGGGCGATAACTGTAGCTCCAATGGCCATGGCTATTAGCAGCTTTGGATCTTCTGATTCGCGCAGCATTTTCACAACGTCTTGCTGCATATTTTCTTCGCCAAGTAATTTAGAAATCCACAGGTGATAGCCAGTGACTTGATTGATAGCGATAATTAGCACGTAACAAATGATTATTCCCGCGGGAATGACCCAAATATCACGTTTCCAGCTAGACCACTTTAAACCCAGAAATTTAGCAGGGTTGACGCGCATGAAAACCATGCCGATGCAGAGCGCTACCATGAAAAATTGCACGATCACCCCAGAGAGAAGGTGGCTGATAGTGATGTCCGGTTTTGCCTTTGTTGGATCTGTTTGATAGGCCGAATACAGAGCCGCTACAAATAAGGCGATGAACATACCCATGCCGATGAGGTCAGCAAAATTGAGTTTATCTATGTTAACTCGCCCAGACTGAGTAGGTAGAGTATTAGGAAAGTTCACCCGAATGATGCCATAGGTGAGCAGTCCTATTATCAATACAGCTAGTGTAATGATGAAAAAATAGGTCAGTATTGTCAGCTGTAGTGGGTCCATAGTTGGCGCTGCAGCTAGGATTGACCAAAATGGCTACGCTGCCAATGCTTGATTCTTCAGAAATGAATGCATTTCTTGGCTAACTAGCTTCTGTTGTGAACCACTGGTGAACTAGTTGGGGATAGAATTTTGCCAGTGACTATGCTGCAGAGAGTTCAATAATCAGGCAACATCTAACGTAGTTAGCTGGGCTATTGGTATTTGATGGCGTATTCTACGAGTATGAACCTCTGAGTGAAGACACCCCCATTGTGTTTTTTACAGCAGCTATAGCAGGCTGCTAGATTTTTCATGCGCCTGGTTCGCTCAATGACGGCATCACAGGCTGGGCATTTGTAGGCCCAGTTTTTGCGTTGCTGGCGGCGAGGAAGAGGTAAGGAATGCGTGGCTTTCTCGCCGGGAATGCCTAGCTGTGAGCAGGCAAGTTGCCATTCGTTGCCATGTGGCTGGATGCGTTTTCTTCCTGCTCTGTGATGGGCTAGCAGATGCGCTAGCTCATGTAGAGTTGTGCGCCAGATTTCATCGTTAGAGATGTTGATTAATCTGGGATTGAGCTCTACGGTGTGGTTATGGGGAAAAGCGCGCCCCGCAGTACTGCGCATCCTTTTGTTCCAGAAAATATGGACTTTATTTGCTAGCTGAGGCTCGCCGAGAGAGTGAAGCCTTCGCTGGCATTCAGCAAGGAGCACGCTGGTATCAGTGATGGGAGTTGGATGCTCGGGAAACGGCGCAGGCATAGTGGTTTATTGACATGGAGAAGTCAGAAATACAAGCGACTTACAATGCTAAGCATCGAGTGAAAAATTTCTCAGAGCCCTGCTGAGACCGTTAGGTTGATGGTATACTAGCCAGTAGGCAGCTCGATTAAGCAGCCAGCCGTCTTCTTCAATCAGATTGCTTGATCTGATAGGGTGAAAATTTATACGAAAGAAGTATGCATCCTCAATGGATTCATCTATGAATCATAGTTATACAGAAAATGTGATAGATATGAGCATGAAAAGAAATTCAGTTGAATCGTTAGGATTTGTAGCTCTTCGAGCGCCGTCGAAGTTTGTTCGCAGCTGTGTTCTCGGTCTCAGCATAATCAGCGGCGCGTTGATGGGGCAAAGCGCCTCTGCTGAGGAGAGATTCACCGCTGATTGGGAATCCCTAAAAGGTCGTGACCATGTACCTGACTGGCTACAGGATGCTAAGTTTGGCATATGGTTTTGTTGGGGCCCTGCTAGTTATTATTATGAAGGGGTACCTATGCGTACAGGCAACCCAATTGGCGGCATGTACAATAAAGAAAATGCATTGTACGATTATAATACTAAGCGCTTTGGCGCTGATCCCTGTGAGTTGGGCTGGCACGGTGTGATCAAAAAGTGGCAACCGAATAACTTTGATCCTAAAGCGTGGGTTGATCTGTTTGTTGAGTCAGGTGCAAAGTATGGATCTATTATGGCTGACCATGAAGATGGTTTTGTCCTGTGGGATAGTGAAGTCAACCCTTGGAATCCTGTAAACTACGGGCCGAAGGTCGACATTGTTGGTGAGTTAGCCAAAGAGTACCGCAGCCGGGGAATGAAAATTTTCATCTATGCTAACGGTGGACGTGTTTGGAAATATGTGCCCGCTGCCTGGCAAAACGGTGTAGATACCGCGAAATACCCAGAGCTCTACCTTGAAGACCATTCACCAACGGCTGAACCTAGCAGCACCTTTTCTAAATACTATTATAATCAGATGTCTGAGATGATAGAAAAGTACGAACCTGATGCTCTGTGGTTTGATGTATTTTTTAAGGCTGTGCTACCTGATGAAGATAGACGTAAGATTATAGCCAAATATTATAATACCGTCGATAAAGCGGGGAAGTTAGAGGAAAGCGTATTTTTTCATAAACACGGTGACCTGATTCCAACAGGAGCGCATGGACACGAAAGGGGAATCCCTGGACATATGCAGAGCCACTTTTTTGGCACAGGTAATTCTCTAGGAATGACTACCTGGTATCCACGTCGACTTGATTTGGAGGGCAATGGCTATCAAGACGAGACTCTAATCATTCCAACACTAGTTGATATCGTTTGTAAAAATGGCTTTCTAAACTTGGCCACCATTCCTGACGCTAACGGTGGGATTCCAGAGGTCCAAGTGAAAATTCTCAAAGCCATTGGTGTTTGGCTCAAGCAGAACGGCAAAGCCATCTATGCGACTCGTCCGTGGGTTGTAGCTGGCGAGGGACCATTTATGGAGAGTAATGGAGCCAAGAAGATAGATTCTCGCAAAGATCATGATTACACCAAGGAGGAGTTGCGCTTTACACGCTCCAAGGACGGCAAAACAATATATGTATTTGCATACACTTGGGAGGCCGGCGAGGTCATGGTGAAGTCTATTGGTTGCAAGGGGGATGGTGTTGTTAGCTTGTTGGGACATGGTGAAGTCACTCATTCAGTTAATGATCTGGGACAGCTTACCATCACCGTGCCGTCAGGGTTAGATGAGCAAAGCTTCCGGCGTGACCTGCCTATTGCCTTTGAATTAAGTGGCTTTGAAACAAGTTTGCTTGAAGGTGTTAGCGGAGCTTCGAAGGTGATAGGGCCAAAGCCTAGCACAATGCAAAGCATACTCTGGCGTGTTGTTACTGATGCCAGTGTGAATGGGGCGGTGCCTGCGGGTAAAGACTACTTGTCAGCTAGAGCGCGTAAAACTCTTGGCCAGGTCTACGATAACTGGATGGAAAATAACCGCGCTGCAATCAGCGAGAGCAAGCCTTGGCTGGTATACGGCGAAGGGCCAAATCTCGATAACAAAGGGCGCTCGTATTATACCGGTGAGGATTTGCGTTTCACGCAAGCTGCTGACGAAAGCTCTTATTATGTGATCGCGATGTCTCGACCTGAGGAGAAAACCTTTAAGGTAACATCACTATGGTGCCAAGAACCAGACGGGAAGCCGCAGGTCACTTTGTTGGGGCATGGTCCCGTCGAGCATCACCTCAATGATAAGATGCAATTAGAGATTACCTTGCCTGATGAGTTAGATGAGATCAATATTCGTCCTGACCTGCCGATGAGTTTTGAGCTTAAAGGTTATAAAGTTCAAAAACACTATGACTTGGACTAATCGCGGAGTTTTATTTCACACACTTATATACATCCAGAGCTCTTTGGGCGGGATCTTGAGCCTCGGTGATAACGGGTACGAATTTGATAAAATCCAGCTAGGGGGACAGTGATAGGGAGTACAAATATCTAGAGCAACATCATCAAATGAAAATGAAGACCCTGACCTTTATGAAAATATGTCAGTGGCTTCATTCTTTGGCATGATTGTTAACCTCGATGAGAATATGGCGCGTATGAATGAGTTCCTTCGTCAGAGTGAACTTTTTGATAATGGAGAGACTGTGGGGGCTAAAGTATTTAATGCTGGTATCGTCTTCACGGGCGGAGCCAACCAATTGAGCTGTTCCGTTTTGGCTGAATGATCAGTGCTAATTAGAATTTAGTCAGCCGCGCGATTGTTCCATGGGCAAAGGTTATTTGCCCATGGTTTCTGAAGTAGAAGGGGGTAAGCTTCGCAAACATTATGATGTAGAATGATTTTGCAGAGACTTTCTTTAAGGTTGGTTGCTTAACCAGATAGTTTGGTATGGTGCTAGAGTTAGAGTCGCTGAAATATCTGTGATTTCATCTCCCGTAATAAGGTCAAACCATTGGTTGAGTGGAATTAAATTCAGCTCAGTTAGTTCGAGTTCTTGCTCAGTTTTTGTAATGTTTGTAATGGAGAATATCGATTGATTGCGTTTGATGCTTTGTCTCCAGAA
Source organism: Persicirhabdus sediminis (assembly GCF_016595495.1). Taxonomy (GTDB): domain Bacteria; phylum Verrucomicrobiota; class Verrucomicrobiia; order Verrucomicrobiales; family Akkermansiaceae; genus Persicirhabdus; species Persicirhabdus sediminis. Next base: position 82,435 of record NZ_JAENIM010000037.1, on the reverse strand, counting down.
GGCAAAGAGTCCTTCACCTAAGTGTAGTGTATACTGAGTCGCGTTAGGGTGGAAGGCCGCATGTTTTTTGCGGATTTGGATCAGCTTGACGATGGCTTGATAGATCTGGTGATGATGGCTGGATTCATCGGCTAGCAGTGTTCGCAGTTCCTCATCTTGCCACTGGTGGCGGTTGATAGATCGTTTCGCCCCTGTAGCTTCCACCTTGGCGTAATCATTTTCTGTGCCGAGCAGGCTGTGAATGTAAATCGCGGCTACTCCTTCCAGAGATAGCATAATGGCGTGGGCAGCAATGAAGCGAGCCGTTTGAAATTCGTCGACTCCCTCGCTGATTGTTCCTTGTAGAGCATCGAATAGTGAGATGTTCATCTCATAAGGTTTGTCGATGGTCATGACACTGTCGCCTTCCCTAACATTGATTTGGCGCATGGATACATCACCGCCAAATTGTTTTACCGTATCCAGCATTAGGTCGATCTCTTCTTGGCTGAGTAGACCTTCTGTTGGACGCAATCCAATACCGTCGTGTGAGGCGATGAAGTTAAAATAGAAGGTTCCAAACTGAGCTGGAGGCATGCTCATCATCCAGCTTTTGAGGTAGGTGTTTTTACCCGTTAGTAGCGCATGGACTAGCAATGGAGGTAGAGAGAAATTGTAAATAGCATGAGCTTCGTTGCCATTGCCAAGGTAGGAGAGATTCTCGTTGTTAGGAACATTGGTTTCCGTGATGATGATGGCCTCAGGGTCACGGAGGTGCATCAGTTGGCGCAGCAGCTTAATGATTTCGTGAGTCTGAGGTAGGTGCATGCAGTTAGTTCCAAGTTCTTTCCACAAGAAACCAACAGCATCTAACCTGAATATGCGTACACCATAGTCCATTTGTTTGGAAATAATGTTAACAAACTCAGCTAGAACATCGGGATTGGAGAAGTCAAAGTCAACCTGGTCAGCGCTGAATGTGCACCAAACATGTTGCAGCCCGTTTTCTGTGACTACAGGTGTCAGCAGTGGGCTGCTGCGAGGGCGAACTACAGCTGAGGTGTCGGTATCCCAAGGTGCGGTGTAGAAGTAGTTGCAACCCGGTTCTTCACCCGCTTTGAATTGAAGGAACCATTCTGATTCACTGGAGCAATGGTTGATCACCAAGTCGCTCATGAGACGGAAACTCTTGGCGATAGATTGAACTTCCGTCCAGCCACCTAACTCAGGGTTGACGGCGTAATAGTCTTGCACGGCAAAGCCATCATCCGAGGTGAAGGGAAAAAATGGTAGAATGTGAACACCGTTGAGAACATCAGAGGTGTAGTCAGCTAGAAAACGATTCAATGTCGCCAGAGGCTTTTCAGAATCAGAAACAATGCTGTCTCCGTAGGTAATCATCCAGACGTCATTTTGATCCCAATAGTTAAGCTTTTCCGCCTGTTGGTCTGGAGCTTCGGGAACTCCCATAATACCTATCAGCTGTTTGGCAAGAGCTTGGCTATCTGCTTCGGGGTAGATGAACTTCAGGCGAGGAGTCAGACTGTCTACGATTGCGTCTGGGATGTTAGTTTTCATGCTGATTGTGTGATTAGCCCCATAGTGGGAGATACAGGGCTGTTGTTTGTGTTTTAGGGTGATTATTCTAGCAGTTCTTTGCGGTCTTCCTCCACTGCTTCCGTTAGCATTTCCTTAATCTCTGGGATGGCGGCTGAAACGCGAGTCCAGCTAGGCATGAAAGGCGTTGCCATTGGTATATCTAGGAAGTCGTTACCAGCGGTGAGGATACTTTGAGCAAAGGCTTCTACCGCGCTCTGCTCTTGGTGGCGGTCGTACTCGATGCCGTTTAGATAGGCTGAGCTTGCATATTGCTCGATGGCATCCAGCGCAGTTCGGTAGTAGGTCGCTTTAATCGTCCTGAAGGTTTCTGTAGAGAAAATCTGCCCTTCGATAGCTAATTTCCTGTAGAGGCTTTTGGCGATGTCACCGCTCATTTTGTTGAGCCCTTTGGCTGCATCGGCTGGTGATAGATCTTGATGTTTGTGGTCGTAGGTGTCGGCAATTTCGACCTGACAGATTTGGTTTTCTGAATAGGAGCGCTTCATCTCAGAGAGAACTCCCATTTCTAATCCCCAGTCGTTAGGAATGCGAATGTCGCGCACTACGCTTGAACGCATGGCAAACTCGCCAGCCAGTGGGTAGCGGAAGCTGTCGAGGTATTCAAGGAAGTCGCCGTGGCCGAGGACCTTTTTAAGTGAGCGTAGAAGTGGTGTGACTAAGAGTCTGGTGACGCGGCCGTTAATTTTATTGTTAGCAACGCGAGCATAGTAACCTTTGCTAAACTGGAATGAGCAGCCTGGGTGCACTACTGGGTAGACGAGCTTGGCTAACATGTCTCGTTTGTAAGTAGTGATGTCGCAGTCGTGTAGAGCTACAGCTTTTACTTTCTTACTAGCGTGGATATAACCAAAGCAGTACCAGACGTTGCGGCCTTTTCCTAACTCTGTAGGAGCTAGATTATGTTTTTGTAGAAGTTTGTCGATGGCTTGTAGTCTTGGTCCATCGTTCCACAAGAGTTGGTGATCTTGGGGCAGGCGAGAGAAGTATTTTAGAGCGTGTTTGAATTGCTCGCGGTCAGACCTATCAATACCAATGACAATTTGTTTGAGGTAGTCAACTTTGCAGAGTTCGTCAACAATGCCTTCTAGCGCTGGACCCTCTAACTCCGAAAAGAGTGATGGGAGAACTAAGCCGATAGGTGAGAGCTCGGAGTATCTTTTGAGTTCCGTTTCGATTTGCTCGATTGGTCGGTTAGTTAGGTTGTGGATGGTGCAGATGCCACCGTTTTGGTAAAAGTCTGACATGGTTTGTATTTGTGTTGGCTAGTTGGATTTGAGGGTGATTTAAGGTCCGAGTAGAATGGAGGTCATTGATGCTGGATTTACACCGAATTTACAAGATCTGGCTAGGATCATTGTGCTGACACGGCATTCATAAAAACTATGTCAGCAAGATCTGTGCCAAGGCGTCATTCCAGCCTTCTGAACTAGGCTTGGATGGGGTGTAGAGGCAGTCATTGTCGACCTGGATGGTATCACCTGAGTGGTTTGGTAAAACGACCGCAATGTCAGCAGCATTGAGCATGGCTTGGTCGTTTTGGCTATCTCCCAGAGCGATGGTTTTCCAGTTGCTAGATGAGTCGTCTTGTTTTGCATGATTAAGCAGGGCTGCAAGGCCGTCAGCTTTGTCAAATTTACCTGAGATATGGCTAAAGCGGCCACCTTTGAGTACTCGTAGGTTGCGGCTTTCAAGTTCAGCTTTGAATGACTGGAAGCTGGCTTCGTCGCCTCGCCATAACAATGGTTCGGTGCCAAATCGCTGGCCTGCTAGTCTAGCTCGATCAAGCGGGAGGCCGGTAGCCTCAGCTATTTGTTGGTCTGACCAATCGGCAAAGCCTTCAAATTGGTAACCCTCAGAGCGCATTTCCGCGAGGATAGGGAGCAACTCTTTTCGTGGTGTTCCCATTGGATAGAGACGGTATTCTCCTACCGTATCGCTGCAGCGAAGTCCAGCTGGAGGAGAGGTGCTGAAGCTTGTAGGAATGGCAATAGCGGCTCCATTTTCTATCACTAACGGATAGGTGAGCTGCATGTCGTCAGCAAGCTGGATCATTTCAGCCAGTGTTTTGCTAGAGTTAAGTACGAGGATGTGTCCTTGCTTTTTTATCTCCGAGATCATGGGGGCGGCGGGTGACCAGTCGTAGGTGTCGTGATGTAGTAAAGTACCATCGAGATCACTAAAGATAAGAAATCGGTTATGCATGTAGCTGAGTATTCGCAATATCTGTGCCATCACCCAGAGAAAAAAGGTAACAACTTAGGTGGTTTTTGTATCTCATCAATGGGTTATGTCATTATCGCTTTTTTTATTTTTTGTGTGCAGTTAAGATAACTGGTTAATTATTAACGGATTCGATTAATTTCGAGTTGTTGGGTGAGCATCCTCTCTGGTGGATGTTGTTTTCAGATGGTAAAGTCATGATCCAATAAATGAAACATGAGGTGACATCCGTGATGAGCTTCGACTTTTAATTAGCATGAAATTTATAAATCAGATCAACAGGGGGGCAGTTAGTTTTGGACTGTTCTGCTCTCTATCAGCAATTGCTAGTGGGCAAGACGCATTTTCATTGAAAAATAACTTCATCGAAGTTGACTTCAAAAATGGCAAGATAGAGAGATTGTCTCGTTTGGATCAAACTGACGAGTTGAAGATCAATGATGACGTCTTTGAGGTATTGTTATTAGACGATAGACGTTTCACCGCTGACAACTATCAGTTAAAAAATACGAAGGTAGGCGGAGGTGCCGCTAAGCTAACTTATGAGTTGACCTCTAGCGAAAAAGGAGCACCGAGTAAGGTTGTCGTTGATTACAAAATTGATGAGGGTCCGTATTTATTCAAGGATGTTACCTTATTCCTGAACGAAGGCGAGGTGGTAGACCGTTTGGAAGTCTTACGATTTTCTTGTGCCGATAAAGCTGAACGCGGCGGCATGGCTCAGCCTGTGTTTGCTGGGAGTTGGTTTTTTGGAGCAAATTATCCGGCATTCCACAGCCGTCATAGTTCAGACTTTGTGGAACCCGATTTTCATTACATCTTTAATTTTCGAGCTAACATTGAGAACGGGGCTAGAGAGCTAGCTCCCCGTGACGGCTTGATTTCTGTTTTTCATTTCCCTGGGTACGCAAAAGATCTTGGGCATGGTCAATGGGGGATTCGTGGCAAACAGGCCGTGTTAGGTGTGCCCGAGAGTCCCGAAGATAGTGCGGAGTTAGGCTTGATGGATTACATCGAGGCTAAGCGTTTGCCGACACGTAGTTATACTCATCATAATAACTGGTATACTAGAGAGGCCAAAACGGTCGCTATCGAGAACTACGTCAACGAAGTTGCTAAGCCTTTAGCTGAAAATCTTGCTCGTTATGGGGCGAAACTTGATGCCATGGTCCCTGATAATGGTTGGCAGGTTAAGTCTAACTTTGAGACGATTAATCAAATTGATACGAATAAGCATGATCTAGTTGGCGTGAGCAAAGCGCTGCGTGAGTTAGGTATAGATTTTGGTATTTGGATTGGTATTGATGGTACGACCTATAAAATGGAAGAGGGTGCAAAAGCCGGCTATCGGCAGGCTATGAATGCTGACTGGAAGCATACTGCTGGTCGTTGGGGAGGTAAGCCATGGTTTAATATATTGGATGCTAAATACCAGTCTGACTATCGAAAGGCAACGGGGCCAATGTTGACCTCAACGGATGCGCGTTACATCAAACATGACTTCAATCACATGCTGGTTAGCGACTATTTAGAGGAGCGTCATGCTCGTGAGGCTTGCTTTGATACCACTCTTGATTTGATAGCTTGGGAGAGAGAGTTAGCACCAGAGCTACTGGTTAACTTCACTAACGGAAGCTTTTTTTCACCATTTTACTTTTTATTCTTTGAATATATTTGGATGAACTCTGGTGACAGCGGATCTAGCGGCGCTTGGCCACAGCTATGTAAATCTGAGCATGCTACGACTTATCGCGATAATCATTTCTATCAGAGCTTCAATAACCCTGAGCGTTGTGTACGTCCTCTGATTACTATCGGGGACTTCATGACCCACGGTGTATTGCATTCTGGGGTACGTTATTTTGAGCCAGAGAAGGATCCGATTCGCGACTTCATGAACTACATGGTGATGTACTACGGTCGCGGGACGCTGCTAAAGGAACTTTATGTCTCCCCATCGATGATGACTGAAGAAATGTGGAAAGCTCTAGGGACAAGTACAGCTTGGGCTCAAAAGAATGAAGATCGCATGGAGAAAACCGTATTTGTTGGAGGTGACTCTAGCAAAGGTGAAGTGTACGGTTATACATCGTGGAATGGAGAAGAAGGATTTCTTTGCCTGCGTAACCCAAGTCGCAAGGCTCAGACGATTGAGGTGCCGATAGATCGCAGCGTGTATTACCGCGGTGAGTTTGGCCAGCCAATGCGTGCTCGCGCTGTGTATCCATACTTGGAAGACATGCCTTGGGCTCTAGAAACAGGTAAAAGTTTCACTGTGGATGTGCCAGGTGATAGTGTGTTAGCCTTTCATATTGATGCTGGGTTACCACTTGTAGAAAGTGTTGTTAGTGCTGATCTTGTGCCTGTTCCGCAAGCTATTGATGGTCATCCAGCTAGCTACAAACTGACGATTCCTGATGAAGATTTTGGTCGTTACGATCTGTTGCTGAGCAACTACCATAACGAGAGTGAGAGCTACATTGATCACCGTAAGCGTGAGAAGAAGCGTTCAATTTTCCCTGCTTTTGTGGTTCAGGTAGACGGCCAAAAAATTCAGGCTAGTCGTCTACAGCCTGGCAATGGCTGGGCGATGGCTAGCTATGATTTAAGTCCATTCAGAGGAAAGACCGTGCGGGTGAAAATGTCTTTGGCTACACGTGAGGCAATCACGCACAAGGAGTCTGAGTTAGAGGCTTGGTTAGTTGTTGATCGTTATGTGGAAACTCCAGCAGTTGATGTCGGTGAGGCTGTGCTGCCATGGGCAGTTCATCAAACCGAGCGTCGTCAGAGCCACGAGATTATGGCGCGCCAGAAGTTTGCTATCACGGAGTAAGATTTTAGTAATCTAGCTGAAAAATTGAGCACTAGTATTAAGCAATCACCGTCACCAAACTGGGGCGGTGATTTTTTTGTTTCTTTACTTATTCGTACGGGCATCAGTTGTCATTTCGCGGCAAACAGTCTATCTAAGGGCATGTCAAAAATTGCAAACCAGCTAGAAAAGGCGGCGAAGTTAATGGTGAATGGGCTGCGTCCGTTAAAGTTTACAGGTGATGTGACTCATGTTTATAATCCGCTAGAGTATGCGTGGAAGCCTCACCAGATGTATCTTGAGCGCTATGGTAATTCGACAAAAAGAGTTCTAATGTTAGGAATGAATCCAGGTCCGTGGGGCATGGCGCAGACAGGGATTCCATTTGGTGAAATACCAGCTGTTCGCGATTGGATGAAGATTTCGGCGGATGTGAAAAAGCCAAAGTTAGAAAACCCCAAAAGGCCTGTGGTCGGTTTTGCGTGTGAAAAGTCAGAGGTGAGTGGACGTCGACTCTGGGGCCTGTTTGCAGAGAAGTACCCATCAGCTGAAGATTTCTTTGCCGATCACTTTGTCACTAACTATTGCCCACTAGTCTGGATGGCAGAGACTGGACGCAACATCACACCCGATAAAATCAAAAAGGCAGAGATGGCACCCGTGGAGGAGCTTTGCCGACTTCATCTAGCGAAGATGATTGAGCTGATGGAGCCGGAGTTTTTGATTGGTGTCGGCGCGTATGCCGAGAAAAAGCTGCAGGAAGCGGTTGAATTTCATTTGCCTGATAGACAGTGCCAAATTGGGAAAATACTACATCCTTCACCAGCTTCGCCAGCAGCCAATCGTGGCTGGGCTGAGCAAGCTGAACGCCAGCTGGTAGAGCAAGGTGTATGGTAATGATTATTATTGCTTTGCTAGATTAGGTGGTTGTGATTAGTTAGGCCTATGAAGTACCTATACCTTCTATGCCTATTATTTGCTTACCCAGTAATGGCTGAGCAAAAACAAGTCACTCTAGCAAACGGTGATATTCAGCTGGCAGGAACCTTGCAGTCTGCAGGAGATTCAAAGGATCTAGCGGTTTTAATTATTGCTGGCTCAGGGGCCACTGATCGCGATGGTAATAATATCGCAGCTGGGCTGAAGAATTCATGTCTGAAATATCTAGCGAATGGGCTAGCTGAGCATAAAGTAGCTAGCCTGCGAGTCGATAAACGAGGGGTGGGAGCGAGTAGCCCCAAGATGGTAGTTGAGAAGGATCTGCGATTTTCTAACTACGTTGATGATGCCTCAGCTTGGGTGAAGTACTTGCATGATCAGGGATATAAAAAAGTGGTCATCGCTGGCCATAGCGAAGGGGCGATGGTGGCTACTTTGGCTGCACAAAAAGGAGGAGTGGATTCAATCATACTTCTAGCTGGAATCGGACGTCCAGCTGGGGAAGTGCTGCGCGAACAGCTAAAAGGTAAGCTTCCAGCTCCAATGTATCAAGATGCGGATGCTGTGATCGTTCAGCTAGAAAAGGGTCAGTTAGTGGAAAAGTACCCACCTGTGTTAGCGTCAGTTTTTCGTTCTGATGTACAGCCGTATATGATTTCTTTGTTAGCTGTTGAACCAGCTGAGGAGCTGGCTAAATTAGACATTCCTGTGCTAGTGATCCAAGGGAGCGAGGATCTACAGGTGACTATGGTAGATGCTCGCTTGTTAGCTGAATCAGCTAAGCGCGGGAAGTTAGTAGAGATAGAAGGAATGAACCATGTGCTTAAAAGTGCCAAAGGTCCAATGTTGATGCAGTTGAGCTCATACCAGTCGGCAGAGCCGGCGTTGCATGATGATTTGCTGGTCAATGTGCTAGAGTTTTTAGCTTCAGAATAATTGGGCTAAAGTTTTAGTTTATCGTATTTTGATTACCCAAGTTTGGGTGAGAGTGAATTTTTTTCACCAAGGCTCATTTTTCAATGAGTTAGCTAATGTGCGTATTTGATTGTGGGCTGAAGAGTTTACGACTGATTTTAATAAATTTTGCTCAACAGTGAATTTTGATACGGGCAAGCCAGTGCTTGCTATTGCGAAATGACTCACGATAAACTAATCGCATGCTAGCTGTGACGTGTGAGCAAATGAGGTCTGCAGAGGCGCTACTTATCAAAAGTGGCGTTAGCGAGGAGTCGTTGATGGAGCATGCTGGCCGCGAGATTGCAAAAGTAGTAGCTAGCTTTTTCCCCCGCCCAGGAAAGGTGGTTGGATTTATTGGAACTGGCCATAATGGTGGCGATGCTCTGGTTGCTCTGCGCTATCTACGTCAGTGGGGCTGGAAGGTGGCGGTTGAATGCGCGGGGCAAGAGAAGCGACTAAAGAAGCTATCAGTGCAAATGCGCAAAATGTTAGGTGGTGATGGTGTGCGTACACTTGAGCAGCTAGAAGAACGAGCTTCTGGTGCGCTGCCTGGCCCACTTGTTTTATTAGACGGTTTATTGGGAGTTGGGGCATCTGGTCCACTGCGTGGTCCATTGCTGGAACTATCAAAGAAAATGAACCAGCTGAGGCTAACAAGAGGAGCCTATACTGTGGCGATGGACTTGCCTTCTGGTATCGACGGCAATACGGGCTCAGTTTATCACGGAGCTGTTATAGCTGATTATACAGTGACTGTTGGGGCTGCCAAAGTTGGCTTGTTGCAGAGTTCAGCCTGTAACCATGTTGGCAGAATTGCATTAGTTGAATTACCTGAGTTAGATTTGAGTGGTATTGCTAGTCCTGATGTCTGTTTGAATTCAGCACAAAGCTTAGTTCCCAATGTGCTGCGGCGCGATCATGAATATCATAAAGGAAATGCGGGAACGGTTTCCATAGTTGCAGGCTCTAGAGGGATGTTAGGTGCGGCTGTGTTAGCGGCGACTGGAGCCCTGCGCGCGGGAGCTGGCATTGTGCGCTTATTTGTTTCAGCTAGTATCTACAACCAAATTGTAGGCATGCTACCAGCAGAAGTGATGGTGGTGCCATGTACTAGCTATGAAGAAGTTTACCCCTATCCAACAGATTCCTATGTTGTCGGGCCAGGTATTGGCGTGGGCAATCAATCTGAGCAGGGGCAATTTTGTGAATTTCTGAAAAATTTAACAAAACCAATGGTGTTGGATGCAGATGCTTTGAATCGCATCGCTGCAGCAGGTGAGCAGGAGTTGCTAACAGCTAACGTGGTGCTGACTCCACATCCTGGCGAAATGAAAAGGCTGCTGCCGGAAACGACTGGCTATACGCGTGAGCAAATTGCCAAACTGTTTTGCGCCCTCTATCCTAGCACCTTGTTGTACAAGGGGAGCAAGACGATCATCACTAGGCGACATTTCCCTATTTGCGTGAATGCTACTGGACATGCTGGCATGGCTTCAGGAGGACAAGGGGATGTACTGAGTGGCGTGATTGGTGCATGTCTTGCTAGAGGTCTCAGCCAGTTTGAAGCGGCACGCCTTGGATCATGGGCATGTGGTCGCGCTGCAGAGCTAGCGGTGAGCATTGGAGGTTGTTCCGAGGAGTCTGTGTTAGCCACAGATGTTCTCCAACATCTGGGGCGTGCATTTGAAGATCTTAGAACTGGCGGTGCGTAAATATAACAAGCGCGGTGGTATGACTAAAGCCACACACAAAACGTGACAGCTGGCAGGTTCTGTGGCACGTTCTGCATCAAATGATGAAAGCTGCGGTAGCTCCCAAGATTGAAAACCAGACAAAAGTTCAAGAGAAGGTTGATCTTCCCTGGAATGTTGTGGTCTTGAATGACCCTGTGAATTTGATGGGGTACGTGACTTTAGTTCTTCAAAAAGTCTTTGGTTACCCAGCTGAAAAAGCGGAGCGAATGATGATGGAAGTGCATGAGCAAGGGCGCTCGATTGTATGGTCGGGCAATTTTGAGAAGGCTGAACTTTATGTCTCTCAGTTGCACGCAAAGCAGCTGCGAGCTACCATGGAAAAAGTAAAATGAAGGTAGTTCCTACATTAGAGGGTGGGCTCAAAGTTGAGCTGGAGGCCGATCATGATATCGAAGTGCTGGAGATGATTCTAACGGACGCTGGGCAGCCGGAAGTATTGTCAGCTGAGCTTGCCGAGTTGATGGAAGCGAGTGATGACTGGGACGAGTTGATGAGCCCTGAGCTGTGGGAAATGTTCTACGGTCACTTGGCAATTGTTGGGAAAGCGGTGAAAGCAGCGAAGGAGTTAGGTAGTTTGCATATTGAGAAATCATCTGGTGACGCGTGGTATAGTGCGCTGAATCAGGCGCGGCTACGGCTTGAGCGAGAGTATCAATTACACAGCAAAGGCGATTTGGTGATGGAAGATGATGTGTCGCGAAATGCCTATATTAGAGACCGGTTTTATTGTACTTTACAGACCTTGTTGCTGGATTTCGTTATGGGCTTGAATGATTAATATGAAATGGGTATGTGGTATTGAACGTAAGTATATACCCTATGATCCCAATTAATATTAAATCTCTCACACTGTCGTTTCTTATAGGTTGTTCAGCACTAGCTGGAGCCTTTGAACTGGAACCTGAATTTACGTCATTATTTGATGGCAAAACTCTAGCTGGCTGGGAAACAACTGGCGGGACAGGCGAGTTTGAGGTGGTCGACGGCACGATTCGTGGATTTGGAAAAGAAGTGAAGGGAAATACTTTTCTCATCACACAAAAGAACTATAGCGACTTTGAGTTTCGCTTTCAGATGAAGTTTAATGACCTGTCTGGTAATTCAGGTGTGATGTTCCGAGCTGGGTTTAAGAATCCTGAGAAAAAAGATAGAGTGACGGGCTACCAGTGCGAGCACGATAATAAAGAGCGTAACTGGACTGCTGGCATCTATGACGAAGCACGCCGCGGTTGGCTGGTGCCCGACAAAAAAGATGCTGAGCAGTCTAAAGAATTCACAGAACAGGGAACTCGCCTATTTAAGACTGACGACTGGAATGATATCGTTATTCGCTGTGAAGGAAAACAGGTGAAAATCTGGCTGAATGGTGAACTGCGCGCTGAATATACAGAAGAAAATGACAAGCTGAAAACAGCGGATGGCTTCTTTGGGCTGCAGGTGCACGGTGGCAAATCCTGTGATGTTAGCTGGCGTAACCTGCGCATTAAGGAGCTCGCAGCTAAGTAGCTTATTTATCTAGCATCCCACCCTATATTCTCATGCTAGCTACTACTCTCACGGTGACTATCAAGCGGGTCTCCCTTGTATTATTGAGCTCATCACTTTTAGCTATCGGCCAGCAAGGCGATAGACAGAACCCAGCTGAGCAGCTGGATCCCATTTCAGCAGATAAAATTCCGCCAGCTCCTCATTTGGACCTAGCTGAAGCGATGAAGAGCTTTCAAGTGGCTGACGGATTTGTTGTTGAACCAGTCATATCCAATCCTCTGCTAGATAAACCCATTGCGATGGCTATCGATGCCAATGGTCGTGTTTGGGTGGTAGAAATGCGCTCCTACATGCCTGATCTGGACGGCAATGGAGAAGATCGCGCCAATGGCAGGATCTCGATTTTAGAAGATTCTACTGGTGATGGTAATTACGATAAACAGACTGTTTTTTTAGATGATCTGGTATTGCCTCGGGCTGTGGCGCTAGCTTATGGAGGTGTACTGTACACCTCTGGTGACTCGCTCTATTTCATCGAGCGGAATGGGCTGGAGCCTGTGGGGTCAGCGGTCTTGATCGATGAAGATTACGCTAAAGGAGGCAATCCTGAGCACAAGGCAAATGGCCTGATTTACGGTCACGATAACTGGTTTTATAGTGCAAAGTCAGGAAATCGCTATCGTCGAATAGACGGCAGTTGGAAAAAAGAGCCAACGAAGTTTCGTGGTCAATTTGGCATTTCAAAAGATAACGACGGGCGGCTCTATTACAACAGCAATAGTACGCTGATGGCGGCGGATTTTTATATTCCGCAGTTCTTCAAAGGGAACTCTAACTACCAGCCTGCAAAGTTGGCTGATGGCGCGAGAATTGGAGGTAAGAATCTCTACCCGATTCGCATGAATCCAGGGATTAACCGAGCTTATCAGGGTAAGTTGCTAGATGACGAAGGCAAAATGCATTCTCCAACAGCAGCGAGTGGCGTGGCCTATTATCGAGGTGAGAATTTTCCAGCTGAATATAGCCAGCTAGCAGTGTCTGGTGAGCCAGCCGCCAATGTGGTGAAAGCATTCAAGGTGAATTTTCCAGCTTACAATAAGGTTCTAGCTAATGATGCGTTTGACGGCAGGGAAATTTTGGCTTCCACGGACGAGCGGTTCAGACCGGTCAATGTTTATACCGGGCCCGACGGCACACTTTGGGTTGTCGATATGTATTTTGGTTTGCTGCAGCACAAGGTGTATATGACCAGCTATCTACGTAAACAATATGCTAGCCGGAAGTTAGATCAGGATAACGACAATACGGGACGGATTTATCGCCTGCGCTGGGCTGAAAATCCAGCTAGCGAAGTTCCTAAGTTAGAAGGTCTGAGTAATCTGAAAATATTTAATTATCTAGCTCACCCGAATGGAGTTTGGCGCGATATCGCGCAGCGTCTACTTGTGGAAAGTGGCGATCTAATGATAGTGCCATTGTTGAATAAGCTGGTAGATCAAGGACGCAGCTCAGAGGCTAAGATTCATGCGTTGTGGACTTTGGACGGTTTGAATGCGGTCAATTCAGCGGCTATTAAATCTGCTCTGAATGACAGTGATGAGCGGGTTAGGATGACGGGCTTTGAGTTGGCTCCGAAGTGTGATGCCAGTGAGTTGGCTGAAGTTAGTGCCATGCTGATAGAGGCAAATGATAGCTATAAACTCTACCGAGCTAGGTCTCTAGCGCGTATTGGCTCAAGCGAGTCATGGTTGGAGTTAGCTAAGGTGCTAGTTGACGGCGAAGGTAACGATGCGCTTAATGCTGCTGCCCTTAGTGGTATAGGCGGGCGCTTGAATGAATATCTTGAATTTACCGTGAAGCATCAGCTAACTAATAATGATAGATTTGATGAATATGTTGCCGAGGCAATTAAGCAGTCGCAATCTTCGAATAAGCCAGCTGCCGTTAATCTGAGAGCTAAAGCGTTAGCGTCATTCGAGAGAGGTAAAGAAATCTATCAGGGTAAGGCTGCCTGTCTAGGCTGCCATGGGATGGATGGCGCGGGCTTGCCTAACTTAGGGCCGCCGCTGGCTGCATCTGATTGGGTGACGGGGAGCAAAGAACGATTAGTGAAAGTACTGCTGAGAGGTTTACAGGGGCCTATTGTTGTTAGTGGTGAAAAGTATGCGCCTGCATTAAGCATGCCAGGGTTAGCTGCGAACCCGACGATTTCAGACCAAGATTTAGCTGATGTGATGACCTACATCCGCAATGCCTGGGGGAATCAAAGCAGTGCGATTAGTTCTGGTTTCGTTAGCGAGTGGCGAGAGAAAACAGAAAGCCGTGGAGAGCAGCTTTATACAGCGGATGACTTTAAGTAAGAGTTAGGAGATTACTTTTTTCTAATCAATCTCCACGAGATATATAGGAGCGGCAGACCGAGAATAAAATAGCCCGCTAGCATGGCGTAGACACTCCAGCTGGTTTTGCTTGTTTGGTTATAGTTCATATTCGCCGGCGGTGTATGGCTAAGCTGATAGAGTATACCCACTTCACCTAGGTGACGGGAATGCTCTGGCTTGGAAAATAGCTGAGGGAATTTTAGCTGGCCATTTGGCAGTGGCCAGCTAGCGGCGATCATTTGGTAGGCCAAGCTGCCAGCTGTGCCGTAGTCACCGTTGGCTCTAGCGGCCCCCATTCCAAAGGCGGTGGCAGCCGTGCCGAGGCCGTGCAGTACTGGGCCGGAGTCAATGTCTTGGTAATAGTCATAGCCTTGGTCGTGTGGAAACTCACGAAAGCCAGAAGCGAACCAGCCTGCTTGCCAATAATCCTTGCGATAAGTCTGGTACCATTGAGCTGCCTTGGCTGGCCAGAGTGTGACCGCCGCTGTCGTCATGTATGAGTTAGAACAACCGCGTGAGTCGTCTAGTCGATAGCCAGTATTTTTGTTTGCTGAGTAAGCTGGTAGGCCATTGGGGGCGGCTAACTTTCCGGTGAAACCACGCTGAGCTCGCTTGATAAACTCGCTATGATCGCTACCTAATATTGGGTCAGCTCGTTTGATGGCATCAATAGCAGCCAAAACATCTGTAGGGTAACACTGGTGTGGATAGTCGTCTAGCAGCCCGTGAGGTGAAGCTTCTAATTCTGCTGTGAATTTACTGACTTGATCGCGCAGGAAGGGCAAATGTTTGGTTTCACCCGTTAGGTTGTGATGTGAAATAATGGCCTGCATACAGAGCATGCGGTAGAAAACATTATCATGCTCTAAATATTGATCTTTGCCGTAGTGGTCGATGACCCATTTGGCGTGGTTAGGGTCGAGGACCAGGTCTTTTGCTGAGTCGATGGCCTCTCTGGCGTAAATAGCTGGAGCCTGATTAGAGAGTGACGGGTTCTTTTCCCAGCTGGATTGCATGTTTTCAGTCGCCCAGAGGTAGAAGACGGAGCCAAACAATGGCCACTCGGTGGCTTCGAGTTGATCCACCGTTAGGCTAGCTGCTACTTCTGAGTCGATGCGTTCACGGCAATATTTAGCATATTGTTTGCTGATAGCTGGATGGCGGTTCCATAGAAATGCAGAGTCAGCTGAGCTGTTGAGCCCCTTGTCGGTAGCGATGTACCAACTGGCTGTTATACCAGGCAGAATGAAGAACCACAAGCTGGCTAGAGCAATGATCAAGCTAGTGAGGTATTTGAAATAGGATGGAAGTCTAGCAAGTTGGGAGTGCATGATGTTTTAGACTTTAGCGCGTACAAATTGTTCAAATCTATCGTGTTTGGTGGACTCTGTGATAATTGATTTGGAAAATATTCTCTGGACGCATCATGGTGACAAATATAAAAACTAATATTCTATGTAAACGTTGAGTGGGTATGTGAGTAGCCATTTGCTAGATGCTGGATTTTCTCTAGTGGAGCCAGCGAGCACAAATTTATTATCTAAATAAAGATGAAGAAAAAACCAATAGATTACATCACCTTGAGCTGTCTGGCTGGGATGATGGTCGCTGGCGCAACAGCGGCTCAAAAACCAAATATTGTGTACATCCTCGCGGATGACATGGGCATAGGCGATGTGTCGTCACAAAATCCAGCTGGTAAAATCATTACACCGCATATTGATAGTCTAGCAAAGCAGGGGATGAGTTTTATCGATGCCCACACGAATTCCAGTGTTTGTACGCCGACTCGCTACGGGATTCTTACTGGGCGTTATTGCTGGCGCACAACAAAGAAAAGCAATGTGCTAGGTGGTTTCTCAGCTCACTTGATTGATCCTGAGCGTGAGACGGTAGGCAAGCTGTTACAGAAAAATGGATATGCGACGGCATGTGTTGGGAAGTGGCATTTAGGCATGGACTGGCCGCTCAAGCAGGGAGTTGAAAAGTTAGACCGTTTGGGCAAGAATGTCGATTTCCAGGGCGATATTGTCAACGGACCTAATGATGTTGGCTTTGATTATTACTATGGAATCTCGGCTTCATTTAACATGGCACCTCACGCCTATATCGAGAACCGCAAAGTAGATGGTGAGATGGAGCTGTATACGGATAAAGCGAAGTTTAAAGAGCGGTTTTATGACGCTAACATTGGCTGGGTAGGGAAAAACTTCGAGCAGGAAGAACTGCTAACGACTCTAGCTAACAAAGCATCTGAGTGGATTTTACAGCAGAAGAAAGACAAACCATTTTTCTTATATATGCCACTGCCTTCACCGCATTCACCGATCACGCCACGCGATGAATTTAAGAATAAGAGTGGGCTGAACGACTACGCTGATTTTTGTTTGGAGACTGACTGGGTTGTTGGAGAGATTTCAGCGGCCTTGAAAAAAGGTGGCTTTGAAGAAAATACCATTATGATCTTCACCGCTGACAATGGCTGCTCGCCAAAAGGAGGCTTTAGCAAACTGCAAGCTGCTGGCCATTTTCCAAGCGCTCAATACAAAGGGCTCAAGGGCTGTTTGTTTGAGGGCGGTCACCGAGTGCCATTTATTGTCAGCTGGCCAGCTGCGGTGAAGGCGAATAGTGTTAGCGATCAGCTGATCTGCACGACTGATCTGTTTGCGACGGCAGCTGATATTATCGGCGCTAGTTACAGCGACAATACGGCTGAAGATAGTGTTAGTTTCTATCCATCTCTGCAGGGCGCTGATGCAGATGACAAAGCTCGGGGGGCTGTGATTCACCATTCTGATTGTGGTAAGTTCTCTATCAGATCTGGGAAGTGGAAGATGATCTACGATGCTGACGGTGGCAGCCGCCGTAAGAATCCAAAGGATGCGCCAGTTTCTCCAGCTAGCGACGTTCAACTTTACGACATGCATGCTGATGCAGAGGAGAGTGTGAATTTATTTGCCCAGCATCCTGAAGTGGTGAAAGCAGTACACGCTGAGTTTATCCAGCTGGTAGAGAGCGGTCGCTCGACTCCTGGTGCTGCGCAGCAGAACGAGGGAGGTAATTCTTGGGCTCAGTACGATGAGGCCAAGGCGCTGGTGAAATAGTTCTATACCTGAATTCTAATCAATAAGCTCGAATGCTTGCTGGGATTTCTCGGCAAGCATTTCGTCTTTTGAGAAGCTGAGTTTTTTTATCAGCGGGTGATGGTTAGACAGTTCTTTGCTAGCTGGAGTTTTCCAGCTGGCGCTATCAGCGTGTTTGCAGATAGGGATGATTAGATCGAGGATCTCGCATTGGATTTCTACTTCTGAGATATACAGAATTTCCAAAAGGTAGGGGAAGGTAACTTCGTTAGCTGAGCAGAGTGAGTCGTGATTTACACCGAGAGCTGACCACAGGTCGTGGCTGGCTTTCATGGCGCGTGCGGCTTTGCGAGATGCTAGGTTTTGCAAGAATTTAGGAATGCTAGAGGCGCTACCTGAAGCACATTCTAGCTGGTTCCAGTTTTCATTTCTAAGTCGCATCCAAAGTGAGTCAGCCATGGAAATGATATAGGCTGGCTAGCTGGTGATGGCAAGGTGATAGCATTCAGCTCAAATGGCCTGAGACAAAAACGCCCTAGCTGGAATGAACCAGCTAGGGCGTGGAATTTTTACTGAGCGCTTATTGCTTATGGCTCGATGATGGAGTAGTCGCCATCGCCGCGGCGGTAGACAATTTGCAGCACATCGCGTCTAGCATTGGTGTATGCAAGGAATGGCTTATCTGAGAGCTCGAGCTCCATGATGGCTTCTTCCTTGTAGAGTTTGCGAAGTTTGTAGGATTCGCGGTGAATGATCATTGGTTCTGGATCTTCAGCGACTTCTTCTTCCTCAACAGGGTGATTATCAAGAACGGTAGCAGCAAAGATTTTTTCGTCGAGGTGCTTGATTCCTTCACCTTTTTTCGGACGATGTTTCTTCAGCAGGCGTGTCTTGTGCTTGCGCATGCGGCGAGCGATCTTAGAGATCGTTTCGTCGATAGAAGCGTACATGTTTTCTGTTTCTGTAGAGGCTTCAATCGTGATGTGGTTTGCGCAGAAGAGGATGATTTCAGCAATGTGTCTTTTCTTCTGCACATCAAGGATAGCGCGGGCTTCGATGATGCGGGGGTAGTCAAGGTGGAGCCCTTCAATTTTCTTGGTGGCATAATCGCGAAGTGAGTCAGTGATTTCCTCATGTCGCACCGTGACAGTAATTGCTGGATTAGCATTAGCAGTTTGCATCTTTATGTATCCTTTCTTTCTTTGTTTACGCATGTAGACGGCGAATTCCGTTACATTTGAAAATTTTCACCTAGGTAGTATTTACGTGCAATTGGGTTGTGTGCAAGTTCACTAGCTTCATCTTCTAGTATTACTTTCCCATCGTGTAGTAAATAAGCGTGGTCAACGATCTGTAATGTCTCACGAACATTGTGGTCGGTAATTAAAATTGATAGACCGTCGTTCTCGCGCAGGTCGTGAACGATCTGTTGGATATCTCCAACAGCAATAGGATCAACGCCTGAGAAGGGTTCATCAAGCATGATGATCTTCGGGTCTGTGCATAGTGAGCGAGCAATAGTTAGGCGTCTTTTTTCTCCGCCTGATAGAGCTAGAGCATTAGATTTACGAAGTTTGGTGATGCCAAACCTTTCCATCAGCTCTTCAGCGCGCTCTTTGCTACGCTTACGGTTTATGCCTTTTTGAGTTTCTAACACAGCGGTGAGATTCTGCTCTACGGTTAGTTGGCGGAAGATAGATTCTTCCTGCGGCAGGTATCCCATACCGAGGCGCGCACGAATGTGCATGGCCTTGTGAGAGATGTCGTGGCCGTCGAACGAGACGGTGCCGATATCCGGTGGGATGAGCCCAGCGATCATGTAGAAGGTGGTGGTTTTGCCGGCACCGTTAGGTCCTAGCAATCCAACAATTTCCCCTTTACGCACGCTGAGGCAAACATCGTTAACTACAGTTCGGCCACCATAAACTTTTTTAAGGTTGTGGGCTTCCAACAGAGTATCAGTCTTGATTCTCTCTTTTGGGATATGTTTTTCGGCCGTTGCGGTATCTGGCATAAAATTAGGCTTATATACTATGGTCGGAATTGAGATAATTCAATAGGCATCTGCTATTGATTGTCATTTTTTGGGATATCTTTGACAAATGTTTCCCATTTTCCAGGTTCTGCGACAAATTTTGCCTGTCCATTTTTGTCCATGGTGATGGTGACGTATAGGTTTGGCTCCTTGGCGATGAGGTGGTTATTGCCGTATTCAACTTTTGGGTAACCGCCGCGCAGGATGATTTCTTCTTTTTTGGTATCGTAGACTGCTTGTTCGGCATAAACGGCCAATCTTTTGCCTTTTACCTGAGGTTCGTCGTTAGCTAGGCCCAATGCGCTGACATCGTAGACCTCAATAAAGACATCTCCGAGGGCGATGATTTTTTCTAAGTCGCCAAGTTGCTGGTCTGGTTTTTTCTCAGTTTCGCCAGTTTTTTGCTCAGCAGGTTTTTCTGCAGCTGGCTTTTTCTTGTTGGACTTTTTGCCAGCGGCTTTTTTGTTTGGTTTTTCTTCTTCGACGACTTTTGGGCCGATGAATGCTTTGAGCTCTTTGGTGCAGGTGAGTCTGAATCGTTCTTCGGTGAGTTCGACTTCTTTGAGGTAGACGAGCAGCCCGTCGTTGGAGTCGAAGTAGATGCCGCCGGAGCTGGCGATTTTAAGCCCTGTGGTTTGAAATTTACTATCTTCAGCTGCGGCGTTTTTTTCAGCAGGTTTGGTGGTTTTTTCTGCAGCTGGCTGGCTGGCCTCAGCGTGGCCGATTTTATCGAGGAATCCATCGACGTTTTCTGTGCTCTGCTGCTGTTGTTTTTGGTTTTGCTGGATTTTTTTCTGCGCGTCTTTATCGGCAGCGTTGATGACCTTTTGCTCGCTTTGTGTTTGTTTGTCTAGCTCGGCGAGTTGTTGTTGGTCCAATGCATTTGGTGGCGCAGCGAGCAGTGATGAGCTGGCCACTAAGCTGGCTGCGAGAGCTCGGCCAGGTGTCTTCAATGAGCTGTGGTTCATGATTTTCTTTTCTTCTGAAGTGTATGTGGTGTGGGCGGGGCCGACTAAAAAGCAGCGTTCGGTCTCGAGCTCGATGACTAAGCCGGAGCCGACTGCTTGTAAATTTGCTGAGGTAAGTGTGGTGGGATCACTGCTGCGCAGGAGGCCAGTGCGTTCGTCGTAGGTGCCGCTATCGAGTTCGGCACGGAATTCGACTTCGGCATTAGGTGTGAGCATATCAACCACGATATCGCGGGCGACGATTTCATATTCGCTGACGACTTTGATATGCGCGGCTTTGACTAATGTTTTGGGGATAAAGCCTTGCTCGTAGCTGGGAAAGCTGACGTCTTTTAGAGTGCTGCCTTCAGTAAAGAGCTGGAAGTCGGACACGGAGGTGGCGTCTTTTTTGAAAAATCCTTTGGATTCTTCTTTGTCAGGCTCCGCGAATGAAGGCGCAGTGAGGCTCAGCATCAAAGCGAGCACTGCAAATGGGCGGTGTGAGCCAGCTGGGAGTGGCAGCTTGGTGAGCCGCCATGGATGACTCCAGCGTGTTCGGCTGGAGTCATGATTTTTTGTGAATTGGGGACTAGGCACCATGTGCGGCTTTGTGAATCGCAAGTAGGCGGTTGAGAACGCCTTCAATGTTTTCGAGTGGGATTTGGTTTGGGCCGTCAGACAGTGCTTCAGCTGGATTGCTGTGCACTTCCATGAAGACACCGTCGACGCCAGTAGCTACAGCTGCGGCGGCGAGTACAGGGGCGAGTTCGCCGTCACCACCAGTAGAACCACCAAGACCACCAGGGCGCTGAACGGCGTGGGTGGCATCCATGATAACTGGGATACCTTCTTGGCGCATCCAGTAGAGCGAGCGCATGTCGGTGACGAGGTTGTTGTAACCAAATGTGGCGCCACGCTCGGTGATGTAAAAATCATCACAGCCGAATGAGCGCAGTTTGTCGGCGATGTTGCCGCAGTCCCAAGGCGCGAGGAATTGGCCTTTTTTGACGTTCACGGTGCGGCCAGTTTTGGCGCATGCTTCGATGAGGTCTGTCTGTCTGCAGAGGAATGCAGGGACTTGCAGAATGTCGATATTTTCAGCGGCGATCTCAGCTTCTTCAGGTGTGTGGATGTCAGTGGTGACACGCAGGCCGAGTTCTTTGCCAATTTCACCGAGGATGCGGGTGCCTTCTTGTACACCTGGGCCACGGAACGCGCCAGCTGATGTGCGGTTAGCTTTGTCGTAGGAGGCTTTGAATGTGAAGTCGATGCCAGTTTTGATGGCGATTTCTTTCAGTGCTCTAGCCATTTCCCAGGCAAATTCTTCGCTTTCTAGCCCGCATGGGCCAAGGATGAAAAATGGGTTTTTACTGCTGAGGTCGGAAAATCCTTTAGTCATGATAAATTGAGTCAGGTGATGATGGTGAGAGCTGGCCTAGCTGGCTGGCTGGTCGATGAGGTCGCGGGCCAAGCTGGCTGCGCCGATGATGCCGGCTTCGTTGCTGAAATGGGCTGGGAGAATCTCTAGCTCATCGCAGAATGGATGGGCGAGCTGGTTGGAAATATAGGTTTTTAATGGATCGAAAAGCAGGTCGCCGGCTTTGGCTACACCGCCGCCGATGACGATGGCTTCAGGATTGAGCAGCCAGCAGGCATTGGCTAGCGCGCAGGCGAGTTTTTCGGCGATGCCGTTCCAGATTTCCAGCGCGATTGGGTCGCCGTTGAGGGCATTTTTTTCCAGTGGGATTGGTTCGCACTGCTCTATGGTGTACGCGTACCCTTGCTCAGCATAGGCGCGCTGGGCATTGGCGGTGATTTCGTTGTGGCCGATGTAATCTTCGAGTGATCCATTGTTGCCGTAGGTGCCGCGCACGCCACGATAGTGAATGGAGGTATGGCCAAGCTCGCCAGCGGTGGATGTGCTGCCCTGAATCATGCGGTTATTGGAAATGATGCCGCTGCCTACACCGGTGCCCAGAGTGAGGCAGATGAGGTCTTCTTTGCCTTTGCCGGCGCCGTGTTTCCACTCGGCGTAGGCCATGCAGTTGGCGTCATTTTCTAGCGCACATGGCAGACCGGTGTGCTCGGTGAGTTGGTCGCGCAGGTAGACATTGCTCCAGCCGGGAACGTTAGGCAGCTCGTAGACCATGCCTTTTTTCAAATGCACAAAGCCGGGAACGCCCACGCCGATGGCGAGGATGTTTGGATGCTCTTTTTTGAGCCTGTTTACCTCGCTAGCAATCGAGAAAATCAAGCTTGCTGGGCTGGTATAGTCTTTAGTTTTGATGGGTGTCGGGCGGGCGATGAGTTCATGGCCGTTGACAACGCCGATCTTTACGGAGGTTCCTCCGAAGTCGATTCCGATTGTGAGTCCTTGGTCTGGCATGGCTTTAATGAATTGAGTAGAGAGTAATTAGGCGCTAGTTTAAATAAGAAAATGTCTGATGGCGACTAGGCGAATGCCTTCAAGGGTAAGATGTGGGATAACTTGTTGGATTTTGGGCAGGCCGCGAGCTAGAAGTTCGGCGTCTCCACCTGTAGCGACTACGGTGGTTTGGCTGCCAATCTCAGCTTCTATTTTGGCAATGATTTCGCTAACGAGTCCACGGTAGCCGGTCACCGCGCCAATGGTCATGGCTTCTTCGGTGGATTTGCCGATGGCGTGCTCTGGCTCGGCGAGAGAAATTTTTGGCAACAGGGCGGTACGCTTAGACAGACCTTCTGTCATGGTGATGAGCCCCGGGGTAATCACGCCGCCAAGGTAGCCGCCAGCTGGGCTGATGACGTCAAATGTGAGCGCGGTGCCGAAGTCCAGCGCGATGGCGGGGCAGCCAAACATCGCGTGGGTGGCGACGGCATTGGCCAGCCGGTCAGCACCGATTTGCTCCGGATGTGGGTAGTCGATGCTGATACCTAGCGGGCTGCGATGGTCGATCAGGTGAACGTTTTTATGCAAGCTGTGGCAATATTCCTCCATCAGGCGTGCTTTTTCCGGTACCACTGAGCAGATCATGCAGCAGTCCCATTCTTGGCCGTGGAGGATTTTATCCAGCGTGGTGGTGGTGATGTCATGAGACGGCCACCATGCGTTCCATGACTCCAGCCCATCAGCGGTGGCCAAGCAAAACTTGGTGCGGGTATTGGAATTGTCTACCAGTAGAAATCTCATGATTACGTGCGTATCCTTTGCTAATTGCGCAGCAATGAACAGCAATTTTTCGCTGCTGTCGAATCAAGATCGCGAGGAAACAAAAAAACGGCTGTGAACCTGAGTTCACAGCCGTTGTTGAGAAATTCAACTGAGTGGATAATTACTCGTTGTATGCTGGAGCACCGTGCTCAGCAACGTCGAGACCTTCAGCTTCTTCAGATTCATCTACACGTACACCCATGACGAGCTTGATGATGTAGAAGACGATGAATGAGAATGCGAATGCGAATGCGCCGATGGCTGCTGTACCAGCAAGCTGTACGAAGAAGCTTGAGCCAGCACCTTCTTTGCAGAGGAATGGGAGGCCTACAGCCAGTGTTCCCCAGATACCACAGACACCGTGTACTGAGATAGCACCTACTGGATCGTCGATCTTGAGTTTGTCGAAGAACATAACTGCTACAACTACCAGGCCGCCACCTACACCACCTGCGAGACATGCTCCGAGGAGTGAGAGTTGGTCAGCACCAGCTGTGATGCCTACGAGGCCAGCGAGGATGCCGTTGAGGGCCATTGAAAGGTCAGGCTTCTTGAGGATGATCCATGATACGAGGATGGCAGCGAGACCACCTGATGCAGCACCGAATGATGTAGTAATAGCAACGTATGAGATGCCTTCTGGGTCAGCAGATAGTACTGAACCACAGTTGAAACCGAACCAACCGAACCAGAGGAGCAGAGCACCGATGTTAGCAAGCGGTAGGTTTGATGGAAGGATTGGCTTTACGCCATTAGCTGTGTACTTGCCTTTGCGAGGTCCGAGAATGAGAACACATGCAAGAGCTGCAAAGCCACCGAATGCGTGAACAACTGAAGAACCAGCGAAGTCATAGAAGCCCATGCCGTCAAGGACGCCACCGCCCCACTTCCAACCACCAGTGATTGGGTAAGCAAAGCCTACAAGAAGGACTGCGAAGATCATGAATGATGAGAGCTTAACACGCTCAGCGACTGCACCAGATACGATGGTGGCTGCAGTGGCAGCAAACATGGCCTGGAAGATGAAGTCTGCCCAGCCAGTTTGGCAGAGGCCTGTGCCTCCGTATGAGAGGTCGTTACCTGCATTGATTGATTCAGAAATTGGTTTACCAAACGAGAAGATGCCTTCGAGGATTGTTGTCGCTCCTGCTTCTGTTGGGTACATGGAGTTGAATCCGTAAACACCATAGAGAAGAAGGCCTGAGCAAATAATGAAGACGTTCTTGAACAGAATGTTTACAGTGTTTTTGCGCTGGCACATACCTGACTCGATAGATGCAAAGCCGAGGTGCATGATGAATACCAAGAAGGCGCAAAGAAGTACCCAGACGGTTGAAAGCTCGAAGAATGGCTGATCTAGGTAGTTGTCATAGTAGCTTTCAGCGGCGGCTAGTTGGTTCTCAGTGAGACCTTCAGTACCGTTAAACTGAATGTGTTTGTAGACTGCCTTACCGATGATGTCGACGTCTCCGTCGCTGTAGTCATCGTGTTCGGTGTCTAGCATTTCTACAGTGACTTGGAATTCCTCAGCTTTAGGATCGAATCCTTCGGCTGAACTTGTGGCGATCGCAAAGAGCGAGAGCATGGCGGTCAGTATCAGACCTAGTAGCGTTTTATTTGGTATTATATAGCGCATATTGTGTTGGTTGTGTTGTCAATCGATGGGTTAGCAGATGGCGTGCCAAGTTTTTTGAAGGGCTGGTTATTTTTGTCATCGAGGTCATTTTGTCACTCAGCCTGAAGGTCTCGCTGAGAACGTGTGATAGATGTGCGTTGCTAGAAAGTGCCAGCTAGAATGTGCCAGCTAGAATGTGCCAGCTAGAATGTGCCAGCTAGAATGTGCCAGCTAGAATGTGCCAGCTAGAATGTGCCAGCTAGAATGTGCCAGCTAGAATGTGCCAGCTAGAATGTGCCAGCTAGAATGTGCCAGCTAGAATGTGCCAGCTAGAATGTGCCAGCTAGAATGTGCCAGCTAGAATGTGCCAGCTAGAATGTGAGTTGGGCGTTAGTTAGGAGATGGGGGCGCTTTTCTAGGAAGTAAGCAGTTTGTTTTCTATCTTATAGAAACATTACAAATCGCAGCTGAACATTAATCCATTACCGGCTGCTTTTTTACATAAGGGCTAATTGTCACCTTTGGAGTGATCCTTCCTCTGTTTGGTCATTGCTGGCAGCATTGAATGTTTCAGTTCCGCTAGACTCAGAGCTGTGGTGTCGCGACAGCATGGACCATTTTTTGGGAGTTCTTCTAATTATGATAGATTGAGAAAGTCCGTTTCGGTCAGAGTCATTCAGCTTGTTTGGTTTGAAAAACAGGAGAGGGAGGAAATCAGTTGAGGGGAAGAAAATGGTATTTTTTGGCGATTTATGTTTATGGGTGGTTTTCAATCAATTGCTTTATACTGCTCGTCTAGCATGCTGTATTTTTGCGAAAATGAACCTTTGTTGTGTTAGTGAGGTTTTCGTAAGTTGGTTATTTGTAGTTGGTTAAAGGGTGTTTTTGCGCTGTGTGACAAAATGATCACCAAGAATGGTTTTTCAAATGTTCTTAAATTTATCTATTTTAAGGGTTGATTTTGGCACGAGATCTGCTGTTTTTGCTTCCGCTATGAACAAATGGACAAGCGCTATGATTATCGGGGGAAGCCTTTTTGCTGCTTCTCAGTCTTTTGCTGAAGTTGAAGGTGAAGTTGCCCTCGACTACGCAACTAAATACGAATTCCGTGGTGTAGACCTCGGTGATGACCTCTTCGACGCAACTCTCGGCCTCAGCAATGAGTTCGATAACGGTGTAACACTTAGCGGTGGTGCATGGTTTGCTACTACACAAGACGCAGCTGACTTTAAAGAAGTTGATCTGTTTGCTGAAGTAAGCAAAGAGTTCGGTGCAGTTACTCTTGCAGGTGGTTATGTATGGTACAGCTACCCAGGTCAAAGTGGTGACAACTACCACGAGCTGTACGCAAGTGCTGCTACTACTCAACTCGGTCTCGATTGGGAACTTCTTTACGCATACGTTATCGATTCAGAAGGTGACAACGATGGCGGTGGTTACCTCGAAGCAACTGTAGGCAAGTCATTTGCAGTTAACGAGTGTGTTAGCATCGACACTGTTGCTGGTGCTGCTTGGAGCTTCGGCTACAACGCACAGATTGACGATACTCAGTACGACGGCTTCAACCACTGGTTTGTTGGCGTTTCAGCTCCTTGGGAAGTACGTGAGACAGTTACTATCACTCCTTACGTTAAGTATGTTGATGCTGATAGCGAAATCAAAAACGCAGCTGAAGAAGAGTTCATCGGCGGTGTTTCTCTCGCTGTATCATTCTAATTCTAGTCAGTTCATTAGAACTGAATTGAAAATATAGATTTTGAGCCACTCGGTTAGTTCCGGGTGGCTCTTTTTTTTGTTTGAGCCGCAGAGAGCCCGCTAGAGGGAATTTAAAAAGGTGAATTAGCTGAATATGTTAGCTAGTGACTTTTCCGTCTCATCGGCGAGCACCGGATGAATAGAGGTGGCTGCGGGCACGCTGGCGAGTTGCTGCTGAGCTTGTTGCTGGTCGGGAAAAATGGCCATCACGAGCAGGTTAGCATTCGCTTGGTGGAGGTTGCGTAGGAAGTCGGCTTTTTGTTGGTCCCAGCCGACAAAAACGACAATGCACGAGCTCAGGTCAGCTAGATGTTTGTGGAGCAATTTCTCCATCACTTGGTAGTCGATGATCGCTTGCGGTTCTACTTCTGCTAGGATTTCTAGAATGTGGTCCACCTTAGCTTCGTTGCGGCCAGTGGTGAAGCGATGTGCCTGATCTTTGATGAACATCAGATCTAGCAACGATTGATTGCTGTCTAGGCTAACGGCAAAGGATGCTGCTACCGAGACTGCTTCTTCAAAGCTATCTAGCAAGTTTGGCGGCGCACAGGTATCGAGAATCAATCCGTAGTGTGGGAAAAAGATTTCTTCGTATTCTTTGACGATCGCTTTTCCAGTTTTTGCCCAGCTTTTCCAGTGGATATGACGTGGCGGGTCACCGGGGCGATAGTCTCTAACGCTAGTAAAATCTCCCGACTCACCACTGTTGAATGAGGCGCTTTCGCCGCCAAGTTGGTAGCGCGCGGAGCCGGGGAGCTTGAGCGCGGGAATGCGATAGCGCTTTGGTAGGATGATGACTTTCTGCGGTTCCGTTTTTATCCGGCGACATTTTTGAAACAAGCCAAGTGGATCTGGTAGGCAGAGGTCGATTTTATCCAGCTGGATGACACCGCGTTTCAGCGGGGTGATAGAGAGTGGAAATTTTTTGGTTTCATGTCCAGCTAGCTGGATTTTTTGGTGGTTGGCGGCTGGTGTGTATTTTTGATTTTTTCTGCGCAGCCAAAGCCAACGGTAATAGGCAAAATATTGATCAAAGGCATTGCGGCTTTCCTCACCTGGCTCACGGCCTAGCGAGAATTGGTCGAGTGTGGGCCTATCGTCATGTTCAGTCTCGTTGATTAGAACCTGTCTAACTTTATGTTTCGATAGATTGGTGATTTCCACATAATAGATAAGTGGCTCGCCCGCACTGGCTGCTGCTGGAAGAATGCGTTTGGCTGAGATTTTACAGCGTCTGGTTAGAGACCAAGCGAATGAGCATGCGAGTGCGCCTAGGATCATGCCACGCAGCTGGAATACTGGTGTCTGCGAGATCCGCGGCATGAGAATAAATGCTAAGGGGGCAAGCGACATGACGGCTACACCAGCTGGTCGCACGCGTTTGGAAACGTAAAAGTTGAGCGAGCCAGACCGCCAGTAGGCTCGGTGGATGAAGCGACGCACTTTATTGGTTTGGGCGGGTGTGCGCATGGCCTTAGCTAGGAACGGCGGTTTTTTCGATGATCTCGGTGATGATGTTTTCTGCGGTGCGGCCGCTGAATTTAGCATCAGCCGTTAGCACGAGTCGGTGGGCAATTACCGAGATCGCTAGATCTTGAATCAGCTGTGGGGTGACAAATTCCATGCCTTCAAACAGCGCCATAGATTTGGCCATTTTCATCAGCGCGAGTGAGGCGCGTGGGCTGGCTGGAAGTAGGATCTCGCTGTGATGGCGGGTAGCTGAGCACAGCGCCACGATGTAGTGGTTTAGCTCTTCACTGATGCGGATCTGTTTGATTTGGTTCTGTAGCTGGAGGAAGTCGTCTAGCGAAACTGTTGCCTCTAGCGATTCTAGCGGGTGGCTAGTTTGTTGAGCTGATAGGATGGCAGCTTCTTCAGCTGGTCCGACGTAGCCGAGCGAGCTGCGGATGGTGAAGCGGTCCATCTGCGCTTCTGGCAGCGGATAGGTACCGCGAAATTCTACTGGGTTCTGCGTGGCGATGACAAAGAAGAGTCCGTTGAGGTCGTGGCAGACACCTTCGATGGTCGCTTGGCGCTCAGCCATGGATTCTAGCAGGGCGCTCTGGGTGCGCGGTGAGGCGCGGTTGATTTCGTCTGCTAGTAAGATGTCGGTAAACACCGGACCAGGGTGAAAACTGAAACTGCCAGATTTTGGGTTGAGAATGGAGACGCCGAGAATGTCGGACGGTAGCAGGTCTGGGGTGAATTGCAGACGCTTGAAATCTGCGTTTCTAACGCTGCCTGCGATGGCTTTAGCTAGAGTAGTTTTGCCGGTTCCTGGATTATCTTCTAGCAAGACGTGTCCGCCGCAAGCCATGCAGGCAAGTATTTGGCGGATGTTAGCTGCTTGGCCTTCGATGATGCTTTGCACTGATTTTTCGAGTGCGGCGGCGGTGTGACATGCTTTAGAAAAGTCCATATGAGGTAGAGGCAGCTGGGTGTAGATAGAAAATGATGATGGCTGGGCAGTTAGTTTGAGGCAAGTTGATTGTGACCCTTGCGCTTAGTCATCTTGGTTTGCTTTGTAGTCGCTTTCAGCTAGCTTGATATGTTTGTCAAATAGTTCACGAATTCGCTCTAGCTCTTCAGCTGGGATGTTTTCTTCTAATTTTTTCCAGTTTGAATTGTTCCTGAGCTGAATGCCTAGATGGGTGATGTATTTGACTTTGAAATCGATGACCGTTTTTGTTTTCCCATGATGAGTAGTGATGAGCATCATCGGGTAATCAGCTTGCTCAGCTGTGGTGTGTGTTTTCAGACTAACTGCATGCCAGCGGCCGTTGCTAGAAGTGGCTAGAATTTCATCTGGAATGCCAATTTTCTTAGTGAGTTGGCTACCTTGAATGGCGTATTTTATTTGTGTTAGCGGTGCGCTGTCATCTTCAGGGCAAATGAGTAGCGAGTTTTGCAAGATTTCGTTAGTATTGGCTTCACTAAGTAGTTTTAGGTATTTGTTGGTGTGATCTTTGGCCTCTTGATTGCTAGGCGCTGTGGCAGTTTCCTGCCAGTCAACCTGCTGGATGTTGAGCAGTTGGTATTTGTTCAGCTGTTTTTTAAACTCGGATTTGCTTGTACTGGCTAGCACATTGAACTTGCTGAGTTCATCTTCATCTAAGGATTTGTTGATTTCTCTGGTAAAGCGCTGGCTGGATGGAACGAGCGACCAATGACCGTCGATTTGTAGCCAATAGCTGGTGTGAATATTTTTGCTGTTAGCCAGATCGATGATAGCAGGGGCTGTGTATGCAATGGCGGCATTGCGGGTGAGGCAGGTCTTTGCTGGTAGTGGCGAGTGGGTGCTGTCGATGGGAAGGCTTGATTGGCCAATTGCATTGCGCCACGAAACTTTAAGTGTGTTGATGAGGATTTGTTTGTTTTTCTGCTCTAGGCGAAGCTCTGGGGCAACCAGCTGGAGGTAGCTTTTAAAGTCATTAGTTTTGATGGCGTTCTGCAGTTTGTCGATGGCGTCATCCAGTGAGTCTAATGGTTGGTACTGACTTTGTTTATTTAAGAGCTGATAGAAGTTAGCCGATTGATGTTCTTCAGCCGAGTGGTCGTCAGCATATTCGTAGCCCTCGTGCATGAGCGGCACGGGAAGCTCTAGGAAATAGGGTGGCTGCATTTGATCTACCGAGAAGTTCAAAACCTCCGGTGGGCTAGATGCGAGTAGAGGGTTCCAGTGATAGAGTGTGACTTGGCTCTGTGTTTCTGAGAAGTCGACGACCTGGACGGATCCAGCTGGCGGGGAGGTAATGATTTCCCATTTGTTGATCTTGTGGGAGCCTGCGATGGCGGAAGCGGTGGCGCGGTGAATTTCTCGCCAAGCATTTTGATTGAGCCGGCTAGTGCCCATCGGGTTGAGGCAGGCGAGAGCTCCAGCTAGCTGCTGATTTCGGCAGTAGTTGAGAAATTGTTTGGCTAGCTCTTTGGGCGGGGTTTCAGCGAGTTGCTGGCGGTATTCAGCAACTGATCTTTGGAATTGTTTGCTGGCATCTTCACGCAGGCTGGGCTGACGTTTGTTAGTGTTTTTCTGCAGTGACTTGCTGAGCTGGTCGAGTTCATCACTGAGCTGCTCGCTGTAGCCATTGTAGATGTTTTGAAATGACCCAAGCTGCGGGGCTGGTAGCCAGCCCTTTGTGGTTTTGCACATCGCCACGGTGATGATGTGCAGGTGTTGTGGGTTGAGTGGGTTCCTTACTTGGTAACTGACAGCGGCGTAGTTCTCGGTATCAACAAGCCAGTCAAAGGTGATGGTGTCGCCATCCATGAAGTAGCTGTTCACCTGCCTTTTGAGTCGCCCATAGATGCGCTTTTTCTTGTAAGCAGGGATGTAGGGAGAAATGGCGGTTTCTGTCGCCAAATCTATCTGCAGCGGCTTAGTTTGGTTGAGTTTGGTGATGAAGGCGTCGGCAGCGAGTTTAGCTGGCGAGTTGTTCATATTCGCAGGCTCACTGGCGCTGATCAGCTGGCAGAGGCAAGTGATCAGGGCTAGAATTGTGAGCGCTGGATGTTTCATTTAGAGTTTGTGGCTAAATGTGTCTGAATCTTGCAAAGATAGCACAAATTGGCTGAGAAGCTCAATCGTGTGGTTAATGTCAGACCAGTCAGCAGTTTCCACTACTGAATGCATGCAGCGCAGCGGCAGTGAAACTAGCGCGGATGGGATGCCTGAGCGCACGTCGTAAATTTTATCGGTATCGGTTCCGGTGAACCTGCTAGACGCTTCATGCTGGATGGGGATGTTATATTTTTCCGCGATTGATTTTAGCCGCTCGGTGATGAGTGGGTGGTTGGCGGTGCCGTGGGTGAGTGTCGGGCCGCCACCGAGTTTGACGGCTCCGTGCTCGGCGCTGTCTAGCCCAGGGGTATCTGTGGCGTGGGTGACATCAAGGCAGATGCACAAGTCTGGCTGGTGGCGGTAGCTAGCCATGCGAGCACCAGCGCCGCCAATCTCTTCTTGTACTGCATTTAGGCAAAGCAGGTTGTGGTTAGGTTTGTTCTCCTCTGCGGCAATTTTTTGCATCACTTCGGCGATGATGTAGCTGCCAATACGGTTGTCGAGCGCACGGCTGACGATGCGGTTGTTGGCCAATTCCATCGGCCCATCAGTGTAGACAGCTGGGTGGCCCACGCGGATGCCTAGCTCGGCGACTTCGCTCTCGCTCGTGGCGCCGAGATCAACCCAGAGTTCGTGAACTTTTGGTGCTTTTTCTGTACCAAGGCTATCGCGTCTGAGGTGGATGGCGGTGTTGCCAATAATACCTGTGACGGCACCTTTATCGCCAAGGATTTGAATTCTTCTACCGCGACCAGTGGCTGCGTCGCTGCCGCCTATGCGGTCGATGCGCAAAAAACCGTCTTTGGTGATGTGCTTGACCATGAAGCCAATCTCATCGGCGTGCGCTTCTAGCATGATGGTTGCCGAACCCGCTCCCTTGAGCCGCGCCCATGTCGAGCCGTAGGCATCGCAGTCGACTTCGTCGGCGATGGGTTTGAGGTGGCTGGCCCACACGCGCTGGCCAGGCATTTCAAAGCCTGTTGGGCTAGGCGTTTCGAGTAGCTCAAAAAGGAAATCCTTACGGTTTTGCATCATGTTGAGGATGATGACTTGCGTTTCCGCTAGATGCAATCACGCATGTGCGAGAAACGCAAAAAAATCTTTGAGCTGAGAGGTGGGGTTAGTCCGTTAGCTCGTCGAAGCTGAAACCTGAGTTAGCAGGGTTGAGTAGCTGCTCTTCTGTTGGGATTTTCTTTTGCGAGCCGCTAGGTGTTTCCTTGGCGCCCATGATGTCGAACAGGTCATCTTTAGGGCGGGTCACTGTGCCGCTTAAGGTGACTTCAGCCCAGTAGTAGCCATTCGATGAAGCAGAGAATCCATCAGGTCTGCTTGAGTTCTCAATGGCAGGTAGGCCAACTTCTAGCGTGCCTGAGAGTTCATTTGTTTTTGAGCAAGTGATGCTACCGCGGAGTTGCAGTTTATCGCGGGCGGTGAATGATAAATTGTCGATGGTGACATCGCCACCGTTTTCGATGATCAGTGTGCCATTGCTTTCGTCAAAAACAGGTTTGTCGTACCATGACTGACCGAGCTCGCGGCGCAGAGTGCGTAGGAATGTCAGACCTTGTAGGTTGAGTCGGCGAGATTCAAAGG
This sequence comes from Persicirhabdus sediminis, assembly GCF_016595495.1. Classification (GTDB taxonomy): domain Bacteria; phylum Verrucomicrobiota; class Verrucomicrobiia; order Verrucomicrobiales; family Akkermansiaceae; genus Persicirhabdus; species Persicirhabdus sediminis. The sequence goes on along the minus strand of NZ_JAENIM010000037.1, from coordinate 49,509 downwards.
CAGCTTCGATTTTGAGGGTGTCCGGATTTCGTGGGTTGATGTCTAGTGATGCCAAAGGCGCATCAATAGCACCATCGAGGAAGCGATCTAGCCTCAGCTTTCTGCCGTCACCGACCAATTGCTGGATAGGGAAATCTGTGATTTTTAGCTCAAGCTCGTTGGTTTCATCAGCATAGATATTGATTTTGCCAGTTACGTTGATTAGCCCGCTACCGCTGTTGGCCGTTGGCATGATGACGCCTGTGAGCTCGGTATTATCCGCCGTATTGTGCTTGAGGAGCACATTCTTAACCTGTAAATTTGGCCAGAATGGATGCTGCAATGTGGCGTCTTGAATCATTGACTGTGGGACGCCGTAGAGCTCGTCGAAGGTGCATTGCGCTTTGCGTAAGGCTACCCCCTTGGTACTTGGTCCAAAGAAAATGTCGGTGGAGAAGCTGCGGTAAAAATCAAATGCAAATGGTGAAGATTTACTTTCTTCCGCTGCTGCTGGTCCTGTTGGTAGCTGCAGGTGGAGTGAGCCAGTGGCGGCGCTGAGCTCAGCACTTTTCCAGTATTTGCCAAAAAATGTACTTAGCTTAAAGCGAGTGGCAATTTGTTTGAATTCGGCTTTCTGGATGGTGGAGTTGGCTGGCCAGCTGGCTTCAATGGCGGAGATTTTAGCTGATGCTGGTGTCACCGTCATGCGGTGGACTTTGACCTGAGCTGCGTCAGTAAATGCAGCAATGTCAGACTCAGATTGTTTCTTAAAGCTATCGCTATTGTATTTGGCTAAGATTATGAAGATGCCAACAACCAGAGCTATGCCCATCAACGCAAGAAACGAGGCGCCAATGATGATTTTTTTAAGGCGTTTTTTTGCCTCCTCTTTATGAGGTTGTTTTGAGCGTCTTTTTCTTTTGCGAGCTTTGATTACCTGAGTGCCATCTGGGCGAGTGATAAGCTCGCCATCTGGAACCCCATGGGTTTGATTTAGCTCTTTTTTCAGCTGGCTGATGTTGTCGTCAGCCGTGTTATTTTTCGGCTCAAAAGGTTTCTCTGAGGACATTAAGAATGAAGATGGGGAAATGTTTATAATAGGCAGCTGTGCCTGAGCGGCTATTTGATGCTGGCGGTTGTTTCTTCTTGGTGCATTTCACGCCACGGACGGCCACTGGCATCCATGAGTTCTACGTGAACGGCGATCATGATGTGTTCTTTCAGCTCTGATGATGACTCAGATCTGAAGAGGCGCCCGACGTAGGGGATGTCTCCTAAGATAGGTGTTTTGTCTTCTACATTGACGCGCTTTGATGAGATCATGCCACCGAGTACGATGGTGGTATTGTCTGCAATTGTGACAGCGGCGGACGGCATGCCGATTTTCTTGAAAACGGGCATGAGGATGTGGTTTTCTGTCAGCACGCCACTGGCGCCTGAACGGTTGAAATATGACCCACCTTCCCCTGTTAAATTGAACTCAAAGCTACTGTAAGCCCCTGTAATTGGTGACCCGTAGTCTACAAATCCTTCGAATTCGACAAGCTCAGGTCTGATCGACAGGTCGATAAAGTGTTTGTTGGGGCCAACCATGGCCTCAACCTCCATAGTGACGCCTGTATTGCGTGTTTCAAAGGCTGTCGGGTGGGCTGGCGTGATTGGAGTCAATGATGACTCCTGAGCTGATTCGATGACTCCTCCAGTCGTTCCATCGATAACAAGACCAGTAGTGCCGCTGCCTACGCTGCTCGGCAGTTCTGGTGGTTCGTATTCAGTTGGGTATATGAACTCACGAATGACTTCTACCGACGCCTTCTCGCCACTGCGTGAGAATACCGATGGTTTGGTGATGATATCAACAGCTTTGTGTTGGTCGAGGCCGCGCATCATCATTTGCACCTGCATGCCATTGAAGGTTCCGGTTAAAGTCAGGATACCTGGAGCTCTATCGTTAGATGGTGTGTAGCCAGTTGAGCCAGCTGCGAGTAGGCTGTCGAGAGAGCTGCGTTGGAGAGCTGCGTCACCCGAGCGATTGCCTGCTGTAACGGGGGCTAGGGCTCCAAGAGTGCCAGCGATTGCACCGCTGAGAGGGTTTGGGATATCGTCTAGTGGCGCTTGATTGCCAACTGAGCCACCGCCGAAGTAGACGCCATTTTTCAGGTAGCCAGGTGAAATGAGCCAGTCAAAGCCAAGGGCTTCAGCATCGTGTTGAGAAACCCGCATGATTGTGGTTTCAATTTTGATAGCTACAGGTTCTTCTCGGCTGGAGAGCTCAACGAGCTGAGCGACGAGGTCGATGTCTGCGCGGTTACTACGAATGGTTAAGGTGTTGTTCGCTGGCAGGTAATTGGCAAAAGCTCCATCACCGAGGACGACACCACTTTGTTTGAGGTATTCCTCGATGGTAATGCGCTGAGGTAAGATGCCGCCTGAGGTGCCTGATGTTTCGGCAAATGGGTCATCATTGACATCTTGCTGAGCATTATTGGTTTTCAGGAAGTTTGGCGGCACATTAAATGAGCGAGTGATGAGGCGCTCATCGGACGATCCTGATGGGACGATTTCTACAGAGAATGCGTCGGTAACCCACTTGGTGTGGGTGTTCTGGGTGATGTAATCTAAAACAGCATCTAGAGGAATATTGCGTAGTTGCAGGGTAAATCTAGTAGAGTCGATTTTCTGGAAAGTATCAGTGGTCGTATCGCCAGTATTGATGACAACGTTGATGCCGTGCTCGTTGGCTTTGATGCGGACAAAATCAATCGCCTCCGTCAGTGATGCTTGATCGAGGTCAATGATGTCGACATGGATCTGGCTGAGCTTTTGGCGGACGTCGACGACATTGTTGCCAAACAGATCAGCAGATGGCATGGTCGACATGAATACGCTATTATCTGGGTTGACCTTAGTCTCCCATTCTCGGTCAACTTCCATCAGAGCATTGGCTCGTGTATGGTCGAAGGCTGAGCGATAATAATCAGCTTTGGCATTATCAATTCTCTCCATCCAGCGTCTAGATGCGCTGTTGTATGGGTCGATGCGTAAGACTTCTTCAAAAGTCTTATTGGCGGCGTCGTAATTGCCGAGGTTATAAAATCCCTCACCTTTACGCAGCAGTTTGCCAACATTGTCGACATTGCGGCTGTGCTCAGGGGTGAGCGATGGGTTGTAGCGAATTGGATCGTCCAGCTGGGCTAGCAGCTTAGCCGCGCCAATGTGTGATGGCGCCACACTTGGATCGAGAACGGCATTTAGTAGTTGTTTGGCTTGGGCGTAGTCGCCAGTGCCGGAAACTTGTCTAGCCAGCTCAGTAGCCGCGGTGGCGTAGCGGTCAGCTGCGTCTCTCTTGAGTTGCGCTGACTTCGTGCCATTTGGCAGTAGGCTGTAGGCTGATGAATAGGCGGCAACCGCAGATTCGTAATCACCAGCGTTGTACGCTTGGTCACCCTCCTGAATTTTCTGATAACCTTGTTTGTAGTTATCAATGCGTCTTTGCAGCTCAGATTGAGAAGTCGAGGAGGTAGATTCTCCAGCTTGGCTCGGCAGCGAAATCGTGCCAACGCAAAGGCTAGTTAGGCAGAGTAGGCTAACTTTTTTGAGAGTGCGATGTGTGCTGGATACGTATTTTTCCATAAATAAGTGAAGTGCTTATAGCTAGCTGGGATCGCACTGGTAAGCGTAAAATTAAAAAAAATACAAAAAGTTTGAAATTGTTGGATTTAGTTGACCGTGTGGTGGTCATGAAATGGGTTCATCTTCGGTGCATGACGTGCTTAGCTAGTCTCTAAACATACATGCACAACATTTGGCTAATAAGGTAATGCAGTTCTTTGTTTTGTTGTCTTGCTGTGTGAGAGGTGGTTCTAACTTCTTCAATGAGTTCTAAAAAAAAAAGATCTGAGAGTTTGACATGGCCGTCCCGGCTATGATTAATGGCTAGAGTAATGTCAGAATTTAACTTATTTAATAACGTTGAATTCAATTTATACACACACTTCTCAATAGAAAATTATGAGCGACGAAAGCAAAAACAATTCAAGTGAGTCTGGTACTCCTCTGCGTAAGGAAACCATGCGAGTGAAGTTGAAAGCCGATCCAGCAACAGGTAAAGTACAGAAGATTGATCCAGCTTTGGAGGTAACGTCGCCAATTCCTCTTCGCAAAGAGACCATGCGTGTGACGATGAAATCAGACGCTGTGAAGACTAAGTCTACAGCTCCTCTGGAGAAAACATCTACCGTGCCTCTTCGTAAAGAAACCGTACGTGTTACACTCAAGGCTGATCCAACTGGCCCAATGGCACCTCCATCTGCAGGTGCTCCTAGTGCGCCACCAGCACCAGCTCCAACAATTCCTCTCAAATCTGCTAGCGCGCCAAAACCAGCTGCGCCACCAGCACCAATGACTGCGCCAGGCGCACCAGCTGCTGCACCAGCACCAGCTCCAACAGTTCGTCTCGCTACACCAGGCGCACCAACTGGCCCAGGTACAGTGAAACTCGCTACACCAGGCGCACCATCACCAGCTCTTGGTGGCGGCGCACCAGCACCAGCCGCCGCTGCAGCTCCAGCTACTCAGTCATTGCCACAAGCTACTGTTCAGCTTGCAGCGACTAAGCCAATGGATGCAACTGCACCAGCTACAGCTCAGTCACCAACCATTCTGACTACCGACGAGGAAGTTGAGCAAGGTGAAAGCGGCCTCAGCATTGGCCTTTCAATTGCTGCTATGGTTGCCTCCCTCATCTTTGTAGGTGTTCAGGTTGTTACCAGTAATTTGTGGACTGACGGCTCCATTAGTAGGATCTTTGAATAGTCTATCGTAGCCTAATAAGTTTATAGAGAGCCGCTTGCAGGAAATCCTGTCAGCGGCTCTTGACGTATTAGCTAGAAGCGTCATAGTCGGGGCATGGCATTAACTTTCAATGAATCCAACTTTGATGCCGAAGTAATCGCTTCGGACAAACCTGTACTCGTAGACTTTTGGGCCGAATGGTGTGGCCCATGCAAAATGATCGGACCTGTAATCGACGAACTCTCAACTGACCTCGAAGGCGTAGCCAAAGTAGGTAAAGTGGACGTTGACTCCAACCAAGATCTCGCTGGCAAGTTTGGTGTGCGCTCAATCCCGTGCCTGCTTTTCTTCAAGGACGGCGAAGTAAAAGATACCATCGTTGGTGCTGCGATCACTAAAGATCAGCTGGCTGCTAAGCTCAAGGAGCTTGCTTAGTCGACTATTTCACCCATTTAAAGCTAACCTCAAAGCTGCTTCAGCTTTGAGGTTTTTTTATCATGCTGAAATCCTTGTTTCTCAAAGTGCCCATGCAGCCGTGGCTGTATTTGCTTGGTTTGTTGGTTTGGTACGGCGTTTTGTGGATCTTGTCGTCGGGCAATCCCATGCCCAAGGATGCGCCTGAAATTCCCCATCTCGACAAGCTGGTGCACTTTACCTATTTCTCAGCTGGCGGCGTCTGCTGTGCCATGTGGTTGCGGCTGGCAAATCCCAGCTGGCCAATGATACGTGTATTTGTGCTCACAGCCTTAACGATTTCTCTCTTGGGGGCATTGGACGAATATCACCAGAGTTTCACGCCTGAGCGCACTGGCAACTGCCCGTGGGATTGGCTTGCCGACACACTCGGCGGCATGTTCGGAGCATGGGTAGCTGGACAAATTCTAAAAATGCGTGCAACTTTTCTAAGGAATCCGCTTGACTGAAAGCTCAGCGAGTGTATTTCTCCCGCCCCCGAATATAAAAATTTTCAAAAGTTATGTCTAGAGTTTGCAGCATTAGAGGTTCCCGTGTCCGTGTAGGTGGTAAAATTCACCGTTCAGGTCTTGCGAAGAAAAAAGGCGGCATCGGTCGCCACGTGACCAAAGTAAATAAGCGTACGGTTTCTCCGAACCTGCACGTTAAGCGTATCTACGTTCCTGAGCTTGGTCGTTACGTTAAATTGAAGCTCTCTGCGAAAGCAATCAAGACCATCAATAAGAATGGTGCTTTCTCAGTATTGAAGAAAGCTGGCTTAATCTAAGTCAACTTCGGGCAACAATAGATTTATCATAGAGCGGACCATCACATTGTGGTGGCCGCTCTTTTTTTGTTTTGAAATTGCCAGCTGATCTGGTGGGGGCAGTAGATTTCAGACAGCCCTGACCTGTCGCTCGCTAGTGAGTGAGGTGAATACACTGTGGAGCCAGCTGGAATCGCTAGCTAGCGGCCTATGCGCTAGTGGCTTGCTTACTCAGCTGGATTCCAGCAGGGGAAATTTGGCGAGCTTACAGAGCTTCGTAGCTGCGCTGGCCGCGATTGATTTTCACCGTCTGGCTGAAACCAGCGGATTTGGCTAGCTGGCGGGCTTTGGCAAAATCGCGAGCAATTTCAGCCGGAGCGTGAGCGTCTGATGAAATGACGATATCAATACCGGCATCTGCAGCTAGCGTGAGGAAATCGGCGCTTGGATAGGCTTCGGCACATGGTTTGTGCCAGCCAGCGGTATTGATTTCTAATATCGACCCACTGGCGGCGATCGCGTCGATCACAGGTTCGTAATAATGGTCGAGGTCGCCAGCTGGTTGGTAGGCAAATTTTTTGATCAGGTCGGCGTGACCGAGGATGTCAAATAATCCACTATCGACCATTTGGATGTAGGTCGCCCAGTATTGTTGCCACACTTGGTCGACGTCGGTTTTCTCCCAGCGTCCTAGCCATTTTGGATTATCAAAATCCCACTGGTCGCCGATGTAGTGCACGGAGCCGATGAGATAATCCCACGGGTGGCTGGCGCGTAGCTCGCTGATCCAGTCTTCGCAGCCAGCTAGCCAGTCGCATTCCAGCCCACAGCGGATTGCTAGCTTATCGCCAGCGGCTGCGCGTGCACGCTCAATCCAGCTGAAATAATCAGGCAGCTGGCTCACCAGCATGCGCCAGTCGTCAAATGGTTCAGGTTTTACAGGAGCGTGGCAGGCGATGCCGTACTCGTCTAAACCGGCGGCAATAGCGGCGGCTACAAATTCCTCAGGTTCGCCCTCTGCGTGCATGCAGAGCGGTGTGTGGGTGTGGTAATCAGCTGGCACAGTGAGATTGAAAAAGAAAACTTCCTCATGGGGAATGAGGAAGTTTTAGATTTTTGCAAAGGGGGTTATGGCATGGCGTAGTAAATCTGCTGCAAGGTCATGGTAGCGTAGCTGGTAACTAGCTGTGGGTCTGACTCCCACCAGCGTGAGTTGGTATTCACCCACGAACCGTCTTCGCGTTGGGTGGTGAGGATTTTGATGGCGAGGTCGCGTCGCCAATCGGCTTCTTTGCCACCTTTGAGCGGCAGGTTTTCAATGCCAGCTGCGGACAGCGCCTTGGACATGGCGTGGTAATAATAATACAGCCCTTGAGGTCCGAGGCCTGGGTTTTCTTCCACGGTGAAGTTGTTGCCAGCCCAGTTGAGCACGGCTTTTACTCTCACGTCACTCTTGTCGAGATCGGCATAGAGCAGGGAAAGAAGACCCGCGTAAGAGATTGATCCATACGAGCGCAGTGACACGGTGCCATCGGCATTTTTCTCTTCGTCAGATTTGGTATTTCCTGGGAAATAAATCATGCCGCCGTCATTGCCAGCATTTGGCATGTCGTTGGTTTCTTTGTTATTCTGGCAGCGTGAGATGAACTGAATTGCGGCGTCCCAGTTGAGATCTGGCTGGTCGTTGCCAGCTGCCTCTGAGTCTTTGGCGATTTGCTCGGAAACTTTCAGCGCCTCGATAGCGAGGTAGGTATTGGACAGGTCGCTGTGGTTGTATGTGCCGCCGTAACCAACACCACCATTGTATTCGTCGTCAGTTTCGTCTTGCGCGCCAATCACGTACGCACGCGCTTTTAGAATAGCTGGGTGGTAGGCTTTATCTTGCGCCGCTACGAGGGCAACGATGGAGGTGGCGGTATTGTAGTTGCCGAGTCCTTTGTTGTAGATGCCGCCGTCTTCTTTTTGCTGAGCGACGATCCAGTCCAGGCTCTTGCGGTCGAGCTCGTTGATCTCTGATTTGCCGTCCAGTGCTGGGTCGCGCAAAATTGATGTCATAGCGAGGGCTGTCATCGCGGGCATGTCACCATCGCTCCAGTAGCCATCAGCATTGCGCTGGCTTTTGAGGAACTGGTTGCCACGCGTGATGGCGCGCTCCATTTCCAGCTTGAGGGAGATGTAGTCGTTGCGTAGAGGTTTGGCCGGTTTGATATTGCCCTGAGCTTGGCTGCTCGGGGCCACAGCTAGTGTGCATATAGCTGCGGCGATGCTTGCGGTGAGGAACGTTTTCATATTGGTAAAAGTTTATTTGGTTAGCTTGAGAGGAGAAATGATCACGGTGACTTCGGTGCCGGGTTTGGGCACCTTGCTGTGCGGTTCCCATTCAGCGGTTTCGCGGTCGTCGCCGGTGTAGTTGGCGATGCAATTGACGTCTGGCTGGATAGATAGGATGTCGCCGTAGATGTCAGCGCTGAAGTTGCCTTGGAATACCTCAGATCCATTGTAGACCCACGGGGTTTCTGGCATGCGTTGTTTGGTCGCGGTATTGGCTATCCAGCTGGATAGTGGCGCTGACTGAGTTTTTCCTTCAGCATCTGCCCACTCGATAGCTAGCTGAATGCGGGCTTGTTGTTTGATCTTCTCGTCGACCTGATAGTATTCCGTTCCCAGTGAACCATCGGGATTCGGCTGGCGGAATAGGTCGTTAGACTCTGGGTAGCTAAGCAGCTTGAAGCCGATGTTGAGGTTTGACGGCTTGATGTCGGTGATGAGCAGCGCTTCGTGGGCTTTACCGAGATTGGTGATGAGAACGTATTCGATGATGTCCTTGTCCATGTGCACGGCAGCTGGAAGTTTCAGCTGGCGAGTTTTTTTGTTAATCACCACTTTGCCAATGCGATATTCGTTTTCCGAAATCTGCTCGATCTCCGGTTTGGCGTCAGCGGCTGCGGTCGCCGGCTCGGCTGGCGAAGGATTTGCGTCAGCTGGCGTCTGCGCAAATAGTTGACTAGTTAGGCTGGCTGCGATGAGCAAAAAGGTTGTGGCGTTGAGGCGTATCATAATGCTTGGCTGGAGGGGTATGCAGTATTTTCTTACTACAAGCTATAGTCGACAGGAGGTTTTCCTGCAAGGGATAGAGCTCGTGCTGTTAGTGTTTTTTCAATCGACTGTTTATTCTTCTTGTCATCTCGCAATCTAGCCCGTAATCATTGTTCTGATCATGTATTTGTAGCGCCGTGAACGGCTAAATTTTTTGCTGATAGATAAGTAGTGTGTGATAAAAAAAGCCAGTGGTGGAGACCACTGGCTTTTTGATTTTTATGCAATGATGCTTGGGCAGCTTACTCTTGTTCGGCGAGCCAGCGCTCACACTCGATAGCAGCAGCGCAGCCTTGGCCAGCAGCGGTGATTCCCTGACGGTAGATTTTGTCAGTAACATCACCAGCGGCAAATACACCTTCCACAGAAGTACGTGTGCCTTCAGTCTGGATGACGTAGCCTTCTTCGTCCAGCTGGACAAAGTCCTTAAGGAAAGCTGTGTTTGGTGTGTGGCCGATGGCCATGAATACACCTTCAACCACGAGCTCAGAAGTTTCACCGTTAGTGGTGTCTTCTAGCAATACTGCGCGGATGTTACCTTTGTCGTCAGTGAGGTATTCTTTGATGGTAGAATTCCACACCATCTCCACTTTCTCATGCTCCAGCGCACGCTGTGCCATGATCTTAGACGCGCGCAGTTCGTCGCGACGGTGGATGAGGTAAACTTTGCTCGCAAATTTGGTCAGGAATGTGGCTTCTTCACATGCTGAGTCGCCGCCGCCGATGACACAAACTGGCACGTTGCGGTAGAATGCGCCGTCACAGGTGGCACAAGCAGTCAGCCCGTGGCCGCCCTTAACGAGTTCTTCTTCGCCGTCGAGACCGAGGTAGCGAGCAGAGGCGCCTGAGCTGATGATGACCGCTTTGGTCTGCCAGCTCTTGGAGCCAGCTGATACCAAAAATGTGCCGTCCGCTTGTTTTTCTACGGTTTCCACAGTGGCGTACTCCACGCGAGTGCCAAATTTCTCAGCTTGCTGCTGCATCTTGACCATCAGCTCTGGGCCCATGATGCCGTCGGGAAATCCCGGAAAGTTCTCCACATCTGTTGTGGTGGTAAGTTGGCCACCTGGCTGGGTGCCAGTAATGATGAGTGGTGCGAGGTCCGCACGCGCTGTGTAAATCGCCGCTGTGTAGCCAGCAGGGCCAGTACCTATGATGATGACGTTTTCCATGGTTGTATTCTCTAAAAATGAAGTAAAAGGGGAATGCGCGCGAAAATAGCTGATGGCGGTCGTTGTGCAACTGAAATGCGCAAATTATGCCTTAGTTGTAAACTGAAACGGCCAGCTCCACGATGGAGCCAGCCGATTTGAACCATATGGGCAGATGATTTTATGAACGACGTTTACGTGCAACGAGCGCAAAGCCACCTAAACCAAGCAGAGCTAGGCTAGCTGGCTCAGGAATTGTCTGAGCTGTGTATTCAATTCCATTGGTATCGAAATTGAACCAGCTAGATCTACCTTCAGTGCCATCATTAGCTCCGAGCAGCTCACTATGAAACGTGATGTCCAGTGAGCTGATGTCGTTGTAGATAATACCTCCGCTGGCAAATGGATCTACATCCCAAGTGATGGTATTCCACGCTGTTACGACGTTGTTACGCATCGCTGTGCTATTTCCAGCTAAGCTGCCGTCGAGTAATGTGGCAATATCACTTGTGGCAACGAAAGTTCCTGAGGTAGTTGTCAGGTTGATCGTGTAGTAGCCGTCTATGCGGGTACTGGCCCCGAGCCTATCATCATCGATAGCAACCGTTGCGAAGTCAGATACTTCGAAATTTGGAGTGATGCTATTCAGGGTTGTGGTTGTGATATTGTAATCTGGGTCGCTTGTTACGGCAGTGTGTGAGGTTAGGTTGACCACATCGGTGAAACTAGACTTAGTGCCGATAATGTTAGCATTATCAGGATCAGTCATGATTTGAACTCGGTTATTGAAACGCCAGATATCTTGAGGGCTGCTTGTCGTAGGCAGTGAGGCGTCAGGGCTATTATTTCGGTAATCGGGCTGATCTGATAGAGGTTGGTTAGTGATTACCGAAGCTGCATTCAGTTGGGCTGCAGCTAGCATTGTTGTGCACAATATTAGTAGTTCTTTTTTATACGTATTCATTGTTTTAGTTTGGGGTGAAATATCTGCTTTATGAGTAGTGTCTTGCTAACTTGACTTGGCCTAAGTCATGGGAACTCAGAAAGTAGTCTCAAAAGAGGACACGTAGACGAGTGTGTAATATGGGTGACTGTTTCGCTTTTTGTTTCCCGTTGTCGTACAAGCGTTTCGATTTTCTGGTAAAGAAGGAGAGGTTTCTACTTCCTTGGCCAGCGCGATTTGCCCATTGCCTCGCTGGGGAAATTGCGCTTTGCTGTGAGTGATGGTGAATTTTGAAAAAGTGATCTTGGTAGCTGGCGGAGCGGTGGCTGGAGCATTGCTCACGGCGGTGATCTTCTCTGGGCCAGAGCCAGCTACTTCGGTAGAGGGAAATTCGGCAGCTAGCTCTGCTAGGGGCGCTGATAGGGCTGCGAGTTTATCTTCGTCGTCAGCTGATGCTAGCCGTGTTAGCAAGCGGTCTGGGCTAGCACAGAGGTCGGTAGATGAGCTGGAGCTGCGTGGTGATGACCACATTGCGATCTCGCTAGATCGTTTGGTGACGATGGCTCAGGTCAAGGTGGAGCCGCCCAAAGGGAAGAATTTTTTCAGCCACGACGACGCGGTAGTGAGTTTGCTAGAGGTGGAGGCTGACCAGCAGCAGGCAATTGAAACCCATTGGAGCCAAGTGCAGACGACAATGGAAGCGGATGACATCCAGCTGGCTGAGTTTCGCGACGAGGCTGATGGGTCATTCACCATCCAGCTGGCTGACAGCCCTGAGTTAGAGAAAAAGGCACAGCAGAAATTTCTGAGCCAGCTAGAAGCTTCGTTAGGTGAAGCACGTGGTCGTGCGTTATTTGCGCTGAAAGGTGGTGAGCAATTATTTGATCGCGGAGCCGAAGGGGTTGATAGATCGATTCGCATCAGCTTCGAAGACCAGGGCAACGGCGCATATCGCTATCGAATCGAAGAGCATAATGGCGAGAATCAGCGAGTCTATCTAGCTGACGCTATCCCTGAGAAATATCGCCATCTTACCGATGCGGCTGGGGTGAAACCTGTGGCTAACACTCCAACAGGTGAAGACGAGTAAGTCTACTGCTCAGCTACTACGGACTGGTTGACGAGCTCGACGATGTCGGTAGCGGCTTGCGGGTGGCGGCGCGCGTAAAGTTCGCTTTTCATCTTCCGCCACAGTGCGGCATCATTCTCTAGCAGCTGGTGGATGAGCTCTCTGAGTTTGTCTGATGTGTCAGCTAGATCGCCGCCGCCGAGAAGCTTGAGCAGCTCGAGGTTGCCTTCTTCTTGGCCGGGCACGAGGTGGTGAATGAGCATCGGGCAGGCAGCCGCCAGCGCTTCGTGTACGGTGGCGCCACCAGCTTTGCCGACGACAAGGTGGTGCTCACTCATCAACTCTGGGACCCGTTTGGTCCAGCCGATGATTTTCACGCGGCCAGGAAATTGCTCTTTGGCTTCGCGTGCGCGCGAGTAGAGTTTGCGTACGTTTTTGCCAAGAACCACGGTGACCTGAGTATGTGGGTGCCTCTCTAGCAGTGCCTTGAGAATGCGCCTAACTTGTGGTTTTTTTGCAGTAGTAAAATAGAGAATTTTGAATTTCTCAGTCGAGCAATCTGGCTGGAGAACTGGAAGTTGAGCAAACTTTGGGTTCACCGGAAACCCAGTGATGATGATTTTCTCAGCTGGGATTTTTTGGTCTATCAGCGATTCCTTGGTGGTCTCATCAGTAACAAGGAAATAATCTGTTGGGGCGTTTCTCCACGCTGCATTGATATTGATAGAATCTGTAACGACGGTGAAAACAGGGCAGCGCGGCGCACCTTTTTGAAAACTTCTATCAACAAAGTACGGGTACAGCGGGTAGGTGCTGATGATTGCCCGTGGCTGGTAGTGGCGAATGGCTAGATCGAGCCGGCGTTCCGGTGGGCGCATGAAGGGCAGGCGCTCTTTGGAGAAGTCGTGGTTTTCTGTAGACTGGTAAATGCTATACCACAGCCGCGGGTGATGGGTGGTGATGTAGCGGTAGAACTTGCGTAAAAAGTCGTTGAGCCGCGGCGAGCCAGCTGCGCACGGGTCTAGGTAAAGTGGGTTATTTTTCCCCTCAAAGGCGGATTCAAGATTGCGCGCGGCGCTGTTATGCCCCTCGCCAAAGCCAGCCGTTAGTATGAGAATGTCTGATTGATTAGCCACGGGGAATGGATTGGAGAATCACGGGAATGATGCGCCAGCCTCTAATGGGCCTGGCTGTCACTGTGTGGTAATTCATCCAACAGCTCGTAGTAGCGATCGATGTTGAACTCGCGCTTCTCGATAAACATGCGGTTGCTCTCGTCTGCTAGACATTCGGCGATGAGAAACTTGGCATCGTCCTCAGCTAGCTGGTTTTCGCCCGTGAGCCGCTTGAATGTCGCGGCCACGTGTGGCGTGGCGGCTGATTCAATTTGCTGATCGACGGCGGGAATAAGTGAGTTAACGAGATCTTCTGACATGGTAGTAGCGGCTATGCCCAGAAGCAGTAGCAAGAAACCGCAACTTGAGCAAAAAAAATCCACTCCCAGATGGAAGTGGATTTATGTTTTTACTCAGAAAGCAGATTATGCGCGGCGGCGGCGCAGAACGAGGCCGAGGCCACCAAGTCCAAGTAGTGTCAGAGCACTTGGCTCAGGGACGACATCGGTATCCACGACATTAATGTTCATTTCAGTAGAGCCAACGATATCGCCTCCGAAGTTGCCGGTAATGGTGACTTTGATGTAGCGAGCTGTGATATCCTGACCGTAGTCGGAGGTGTAAAACTCACTATTTTTAAATTTCGCGTCAATGGTTTCGTCAATCTTGCTGTAGCTTTGGCCAAATGTAGTCGAGCCTTCAGCAGCGGTAGCAAATTCGAGCGTGAATGAGCTGATTGTGTTATTGGACGCCCCATTATTTAGGTTACCGTGGTAGCCGTATACAGCAAAGGCATCCATGGTGATATCTGCGCCGAGGTCAAAGATGATCACTGGAGGTGCCGCTGAGTCGAATGCTGTGGTGTACCATTTATCAGAAGCGCCGGTGCCCGTGCCACCATCAATTAAGTTGCTGGTATCGACGTCTGTAGAACTACTAGTTTGGGCATTTGTGCCATCAACGCTGGCGCCAGGTAAGTTGTCGATCGTTGTCCACGCAGCGCTAGCTGAAATCGCAAAGCTTAGTGACAATAAGGATGTTAGCAGTTTTGTTTTCATAATATTGTATTTTTTAGTGGGTGTTATTGGATCTTCAATTTTTAAAAGGACAGTCTTCTAGTTCTTTATGGATTGAAGGATTTGGGTGAGTTTTTGTGAGCGAAATTTAACTTTAAATATTAAGAAGTGGAAGTAGTGAACCAGTTTAACCTTGGTCTGTCTATGATTCTAAAGAGTAGCTTTCGACTAAGAGTTAACCTTTTTGATTGGTCTAGTGATCAAGTACTTAGCCTCATGTTTTTTGGGGGGATGAGTGTGATTTTATATAGAGATGAAGTTTGATATTGCCCCATTTCACTGAGCCTATCAGCTAGTCAGCGCTGGCTCTTGAGCCAAAAAAAATCCACTCCCAGATGGAAGTGGATTGTATTTTTTCGGTTGAAATTATTTGTTAGTCCAGCTGGATTTCTTTGATCCACCGATCGTATTCGGCGGGCACGGGGGCTTCAAAGTGCAGGCGCATGTTAGTTTCTGGGTGATCAATTTCCAGCTGCCATGCGTGCAGCATGAGACGTCCGGTTTTCACTGCTTGGCGTTTGATGTTTGCGTAGATGGGGTCGCCGAGAATGGGTGTGCCGATGTGGCACATGTGAACGCGGATCTGGTGGGTGCGACCGGTATGCAGGTCGCATTTGATCAAGCTGGTATTGCTGGGGTGGTGGTAGAGAACGCGGTAATCAGTGATGGCTGATTTGCCGCTGCCGGGGTCGACCACTGCCATTTTTTGTCGATTGACTGGGTGGCGGCCGATATTTGTGAATACCGTGTCTTCAGGTTTGTTGGGCTGGCCTTGCACGACGGTTAGGTAGCGCTTGGCGGTGGTGCGATCGGCAAACTGGGCGAGCAGCGAGGTAAGCGCCAGCTGGGATTTGGCGCAAACCATCACGCCCGAGGTATCTTTGTCTAGCCGGTGGACGATGCCGGGACGACCTTCTTCTTGGCCTTCAGCTAGCTGGCTGCCGCAGTGAAATAGTAGCGCGTTGACTAGCGTGCCGTCGTCGTTGCCGGCAGCTGGATGCACCACCATGCCAGCGGCTTTGTTGATGACGATGATGTGTTCGTCTTCGTAGAGGACGTCTAGCGGGATGTCTTGAGCGACGAGCTGGCGCGGTTTGTCCTCGGGGATGTTGATAGAAATGCGATCACCGAGGGTGATGAGTTGTTTGGGTTTGGTTTTGGCGTCATTGAGCTGGATGTCTCCAGATTTGATCAATGACTGAATTTTTGCCCGCGACAGTTCGGTGAGGAATCCAACTAGGTAGGCGTCGAGCCGTTGCCCTGCGCTATGTTCAACGAGTAGTGATTTCATGCGCTGGGCTGGCTGGAGGTGAACTTATTTGAGGCCTTTTTTGACGATGGTGAAATCATCTCGCACTTGGTTTTTCTCGTCGATGTATTGGGCATGCAGTTGGTTATTTTTGACATCGATAATCATAGAGCCCATGACACGCAAGTTTACAATGAACACTGGGTGCGGGTTAGGGTTGACGATGTCATCACTGCGGTCAGTCCAGCGGGAGAGTTTGCCCGAGGCGCCAACGATGCTGTAGACGGTTCCTTTGACTTCCTTGTCGCCGCCATTGTTTTCTTTTTGGTAGGCACCATTGCCCTTGCTGGCATCGTTGAGGAAATTCCCCTCGGCGTCGACTCCGCCCAGCGTGCTGCCGTTGCCAGCATCTACGAGCATGTCTTTGGTGAAGGTGGCGCTTTTGGAGTCAATGCTCGGGTCCATCTTGCTGTGGTGGCCATTGACTAACATGGAGCGCTCGTAACAATGGCTGTGGCCTGAGAGCACGAGGTCGGTGCCATATTTTTCTAGCAGCGGAGTGACGTAGTTGCGCATGGCAATGTGCTGCGGCTCGCGGTCTGAGTCGTGTGATCCTTTGGTATACGGCCCGTGGTGGAAAAAGGCGACGATCCAATCTTTATCGGTAGCTTGCAGGTCTTGTTCTAGCCAGTCGATCATGCCGCCGGTGCCGGGTTTGTCTTGCCAGTTTTCTTTGCTTTGCGAGTCGATGCTGATGAAGTGGATGTTGCCGTGGTCGAATGAAAAATACAGCTCGGACCCAGAAGCGACGCCGCCACTTTCTCCTTTAGTGGGGAATGTGTGTACGTTGAGGTAGGTTTTACCACCGTCTGAGTAGGTTTCGTGGTTGCCAATGCACGACCACAGGAAGGTATTTTGCAGAAGTTCTGGGTAGGCATTAAATACCGCGCGCTGGAATTCCTGATCGGTGCCTTTGTTGTAGGCATTGTCACCGAGCATCAGCCAGGCATCAGTATGCTGGCCAGCGCTGCGTTGAAGGTAGGATTTGTATACATCCATCTTCTGCTTGGAGGTGGTGCCGCTGTCGCCAATCACCCAGATGCGGGTATCCACTTTGCTGCCTGCTTGCGGGTGAGTTTGGAAATAGGCATTTACGCTTGCTTCTGAGCTGATGAAATTTTCTCCACCTCGGCTCTCGACGGTGTAAAAATAGCGCACTGCTGGCTGCAGGCCATTGATGGTGACAATGTGCTCGCGAGTGGGTTCTTTGATCTCAGCTAGCTGGTCGAGTTGGTCTGGTGCGGTGCCATATTTCACTACGCTGGAGCCAGCAAAGTTAGTGCGCCAGCGCACGGTGGCGCTGGTGGGCGAGCCAGCTTGCAGGTACGGGCCACGGTTGATGGTTGGGGTGATGACTTGGTCGCCCTCGCGGTTGCTGAGCACGATGTCAAACCCGAGGTCTGAGCTGGTGGCTTTGTTATTGTGTAGGGAAATGGCGAGCAGGTTTTTTCCTGGCTGCACTTTTGGCTCACCAATCAGCTCGATGGGCACGAAGTTTTTTTCGTCGCCAAACCTAGTAGCGAGAGTTTTGTAGTTATCTTGCCCGGTCACATTGTGGCGGGCGATGAGTTCGCCATTGAGGTAAATAAATGCCCCGTCGTCACACAGCATGTCGATGGCAATGTGCTCGGACCCTTCTTTGCCGCCGTCGAATGGTTTGAGAAAATACGAGGTGAAGCGCTTGCCTGATGGTGGCACTTCCAGCTTGGTTCCGCCTTTTAGCCCATCCACGCCGCCGTAGTGAAATGGTGCTTTGCCATCTGGCTGGAATTTTGGCCCTGGGTAATTGCTATTGCCGCGGTAGTTCGCCACCGTTTGCCCGTACCAATTATTGTTGAATCTACGGTTATCTTTGCCAGCTGGTGGTCCACCGTCCGTGATATGGAGGTAGTGCCAGCCAGCTGACGATTTATCGACAAAAATGGCGGGTGTTTCTGCGCACAGTGTAGGGGCGGCGAGGACCACTGCGATCGCTGAGTAGATGGCGCAAAGGGATGTTTTCATCATAGGTTTGTATAAAAATTGGACAAGATAGCCAGAGATATATCTGGCGGGGTGAAATTGGCTATACAGATTTATCGGTAAAGTACCAGTGTAGCATCGCTAATATTTCAAGGAAATCCCTAGCATCGCAAATTTTGCAAGATTACCTGATTCACGGTTGCCAAGCTGTCTGACCCTGTTCAGATTGCTGCAGTCAATAGACCCGCCAGCTGGCATATGACTCTATACCAAAGAAAAGTACAACAAGCATTCCTCATCACCGCCGCGGTGTATGTGCTGCTGGCTTGTGCTGTCTTATTGTGCATTAAGCTGAATGTATTGGAGTATTTCTACGATAAACATACAAAGGAACTGCCGGCTGATGATTCTGATGAGCTCAATAAGGCATCGGAAGTGGTTATTTCATGGCAAGAGTTTGTCCCCGCACCTATCGAATTGGATGAGGTCATAGAGCCGGAAAAAGTTGAAAAACAGCATGTCAGAACTGATGAATCGCAGGTTGGTGAGCTTGAGGAGCCTGCTGATTTAATAGGTGAACTGGAAACCGTGGCCGCTAGCGAGGCTCCAAGCGAAGAGGACAAACCTGCAGTTCCTAGCGTGGATGGTTCGGAAGATACAAAATTTGACCAATTCTACGATAGTGACGTCAAGCTAGGCTCGACTAGCAAAGAACCGTCTAATGAAAAGGGGCCACCTTTACCACCGCGCCCACTGAATACTGAGCTTGATTCACCAGAACCTCCAAAAGATAAACCTCACTTTTTTGATCACGCCGTATTAGCGGACGAGACGATGCAGCCGAAACCACAAGAAGGCAATGAAGCTGTGGATAGGGTGAAGCCAAGCGAACGGGAAGAATTCAATCGGGCCGACTCACTGGTGCAGGTGCCAGATAAAATCAATGCGCCCGAGGATGAGCAAGATCGCCGCAAAGAGGTGCCTGACGATGACAATAATGTTAAGGAAGGTGATCCAACAATCGCTAAATCTAATTTCGCAAATGTTCCAGCTAGACCGGGAAGTGACGGGTTTAGCGAGTTGCAGACGAAGAGCCGTATCATTGGCAATATTTCTAATCAAGGAGTGGCAGCACAAAATGTGGATAGTACCGCGCTGGGTAAATACCAAGCTGCCATCAGCCGGGAAGTTGAAAAGGCATGGAGAGTGAATGCTCTGAAATACCGTGACCTCATCGCCCCAGGAGTAGTATCGGTGCGGTTTCTCGTTGATACTCGCGGCAAGGTCTCTGGCATTAAAGAAGTTGAGCTCGTTGGGGCAAGTGCTATCCAGCAGGCTTTTACCTACTCAGCGATCAAAAAAGCAAAGTTACCCAAAATGACGGGAGAAGTCGCCAAAGAACTCAATGGCGAACCACTCGAACTGATTTACAATTTCTATTTTTAACCCAGAAAAAACATGATGCTAAATTCATTCATCCTAGCTGAAGCAGAGCTATCGGCTTTTGCCAAAGTGGAACAATTTATCGACCAAGGTGGTTGGTTTATGGTGGCGATTATCTGCTGCCTGTTGGTCACCATTGCGGCGACAGTTTTCAAATTTGTCACTCTAGGGCATTCGTTGATCATGCCGAAGCATTTGGCGCATCAGATCGACCGCGTTCACGCTGGTGACAAGATGGAGAACGAAGCCCAGCTGATGGCAGAGTTCCAGCAAGGTGATACGGCGCTGGCGAGACTATGTTTTGTAGCCTCACACAATGCCAAGCGTGGCCAAGATGAAGCGAAGACAGCCATCCAGTCAGCCGCCCGCGAAGAGGTGGTGAAGATGAATGCTGGCATGCCTATCTTTGATGTCATCATCACTATCGCGCCACTGCTCGGCCTGCTGGGCACAGTGAGCGGATTGATTTTTGTATTTGCCCGCATCGGCCCAGATGCAGATCACGCTGAGATTGCTCACGGGATTTCCATGGCGCTCAATACCACCGTAGCTGGATTGGTGGTTGCCGTGCCTACCGTCATTGCGCAGAGCCATTTTTCGCGCAAAATCGAGACCATGACCGCGCGCATGGAAGTGCTCATGAGCAAGGTGGTCTTGTCCATTTCCTCAGCTCGCGAAAGCCAGCCAGCTCAGCCGAGCAAAGCTAGCAAGCCAGCTAAAAAGGCTAGAAAATAAACCCAGCTGGAACGATGGAATTCTACCGCCCACAACGCAAACAGACCGCCATTCCCATTGTATCGTTGATCGATATTTTGGTGATCCTGCTGGTCTATTTTGTGGTCTCCACGCAGTTTAAAAAGAAGCGCGATGTGCTCGACGTGAACCTCGCGCTGACTCAGGAGATGCAGACGCAAAAGCTCGTCCAGCCAGCTGCCGTGCTGTCAATTTCAGCCACCGGCGAGATGTCGCTGGAGGCGACGCGCATTCCTGAAGGGTTTTTATTGGACTTCCTGAAAACATTCCGCAAACAAAACCCAGATCGCAAGCTCGAGGTGAAACCAGACAAAAATGCCTCGTGGCAGAGCATGGTTACCGTATGGGATGCATTGACCAAAGCTGGGTTTCAAGTTAAGGACGTTCATCATCACGCGAAAGTCCCTGGTTCTAAGGGGTAAATTTATTGCATAGAAAATACAGATTATGGTTTTGGATATTGTACAATACGGCGACCCAGTGCTGCGCAAAAAGTGCACGCCTGTCACTCAGGTGAATGAGGAAATTCAGAAATTGGCTCAAGATATGATTGAGACCATGAATGATGCTGAGGGTGTTGGTCTAGCTGCGCCGCAGATTGGCCGCGATATCCGCATGGCTGTCATTGATACATCACATGATCCAGAATGTGTTAGTTTTCTCAAAGTGAATGGCGAAGATGCCAAAATGGCTGACATCATGCCATTGGTATTCATCAACCCAGAGCTGGAATTGCTCGACCCTAAAGAGCGCTCCACCGAAGGCTGCCTGAGCATCCAAGACATCAATGCTGATGTCAACCGCCCAAGCGTGGTGAAAGCCAAGCTGCCGCAGCTAGATGGCTCCGTCATCGAGCTAGAAACCGACGGGCTGCTCGCTCGCGCGCTCCAGCACGAGACCGATCACCTCGACGGCATCCTCTTCATCGATCGCCTCAGCTCAGCGGCCAAAGTGTCCGTGCGCCGCAAGCTCAAGCGCATCATGGCGAACCAAGGACGCCGCCGTCGCTAAGAATCTAATTTTTTGAAAAACTTGAAACCGCTGGGTTTTAAGTATATCTGAACTCGCTCTCATCTATTTGGGAGCGAGATTTTTTTTATGCAAACTGAAGCAGACAACCGCACGAATCGCAGCTGGCAATTCCACCTACTGCACACGCTGGCATGGCTGCTTGGCGCCGCCGCGATGTCGCTGCCGTACCACCAAGCCTGGACCGTTAATCAAATCCCGCTGCGCTTTGGGCCAGGGAATTTTGCCTACAATCTGATTTCGCTCACGCTCTTCTGTGTGCTCGGCATGATCATCGGTGGCTACTGGATGCGTTTTACAAGCTGGCTAGCTGGCGCGAGCTCAGCTGGCTGGAAAATCATCGCCGGATTCATGGCCGTCTGGGCACCATATATCTGGCTATGTTACGCAGAAAAAATCCCCTCTAGCGGGATTCTCTGGCTCAGCATGTTTGGTCTCGTCGCCGTCTCCGTGCTTGCTGCATTGATGGGAAAAAAATCTCGAGGTAGCCAAAACCTCAGCTGGCCTAGCTGGACTAACTTCAAAGATTGGCTGCGCGAATGCCGCGCTTGGAATGGCATGTTTTTTGCCCTCCTTTTGTTAGCTTTGCTGACCAATAACTTTTTCTCTATCTGGCTGCTGCAGGGCACCGCTACCGAAGTGGCTAGCGCCATGCTAGGGCGTTGTTTTACCCAGGCAGTATTCGTTTGTTTTTTCTACGTGCTCATGGAGCTGGTGCTGCGCGCATCACCCATCCACCTGCGCTGGATCGTTTGGGCATTTGTTGGGCTGGTGCCATTTCTCGTCATTGCCGACCAGCTGCTAGGCATGATGTGGGGGCGCTCGCTCATCGAGCTGCTTAACGGACTCACCGCTTCAGGGAATTTTGACCTCGCCGTTGAGCTCGCAGCTGGAGGCATTGAAGTGAGCAACCTGACGGTCTATCTGTCCATGTTAGCTGTCGTTGGTGGTGCCGGTCTGCTCGTTCTAGCAGCATGGCTGATCTCGAAAAAGTTCAGCATGAAAATGTCACTCGGCCGCGCCTTTGTCATCGGCTTTACTTGCTGGTTATTTGTCATCGTCGAGCAGGGAGTAGGCGCGCTATGGAAAGATGTGGTGGCTTGGCAGTCCGAGCGCGAAGTTTTTGGCCTCGGCCTCAGCTTGGTCAACCCGCGCGACGGACTCACCGAGCTGACACCTGTGTTTATCGCCCCGCAGCCACAGGCCATTTCTCACCAGCTAGAAAAGAAACCAGACATCATCATTCTCATGGTGGAGAGTTTGCGCGCTGATGCCATTGATGAGAAAACCACACCATTCCTTAGCCAGTTCAAACAAAATGAAGCCCAACAGCTAGAGCGCACGTGGGCCGCATCTAACGCCACGCATCTATCTTGGTTCAGCTTTTTCCACAGCCAAGTGCCTGTTTTCTGGCGCTCCACTTTAGAATCTATCGAAGACCGTGAGACATTCCTTGGCGCACCCATGTTGCAGGCGCTGAAAAACTCTGGCTACCACATGGAAGTGCGCGCCGTTTGTGACCTCTCTTATAAAGATTTTGGCATGCTCAACTTTGGCACTGGCACTCAGCTGGTAGATTTCCTTCGCCACGTCGACGGCGCTGATGAATTTTCTAGCATTGGTATTCCAGCTCGCGAGCAGTGGTGCTTTGAAGAAATGCAATCATCCATCGCTGAGCGTCCAGCTGGCGGTGGGTTTTATTTCCTCGGGTTAGATTCGCCGCATTACAATTACTACTGGCATCGCGATTTTGATCCACCATACAAAGAATACGACACCACCGTTAGGTTCCCAGTGAGGCCAAATGAACAAGCTGTCCAGCGGGTGCGTAACCGCTACCTCAATGCCGCCGCGTGGGTCGACCACCAGATTGAGGAATTCACTAACTTTCTCAAGCAAGAAGGTCGCTACGACGACAGCATCATCATCATCACCGGCGACCACGGCGAAGAATTTCAAGAACACGGTAGCTGGTTCCATTGCTCGTCGCTCCAGCCAGAGCAAACCGCCGTACCTATTCTCATCAAGTGGCCCGCCTCTATGGGCCGTGGACCTAGCCAGCTCACCGCCAGCCATCTCGACGTCATGCCGTCACTAGCAGACGCGTTAGGTTATCCATCTGAGTGGCGCCAGCTGATGGCGGGCAGGTCGCTGCTAGAAGAAAATGGTGAAGTGTCAGCAGTCATGACTACCGCCTACGCTGGCCGTAGCGGTGAGAGCATGGCATTGCGCCGCGGTGACTTGTTAGCCACCTTCACTTGGGCTCGCCCGTGGGAAGCTGAAGTCCCTCAGCAGATGGTATTAAAATCGCTCAGCGACCAAGGCGAACCTATCAAACTCGCCAAACCAGAAGACTATCAGTCAGCTCTATTCGAGCTCTTCCCAGACGTCAAAAACCGCCTGTTCAGCACTGCTGAGTAGAGGTGAAAATACGATTGTTGGGGAAAGTTGTTTACATGTGTAATCGATCTGATTACACATGTAGTCATTATGAGTGATGGCAAGATTTCTGAATCCGAGTGGAAGGTGATGGAGGTACTGTGGGCGAGTAGCCCGCTGAGCGCGCAACAGATTGTTAGCGCGGTGAGTAAAGAAGAGGCGTGGAAACCACAAACGGTGAAAACCATGCTAGGTCGCCTGGTGAAAAAAGGGGTGCTGAGCTACAAAACGGAAGGCAATCGTTATTTTTACTCCCCGCTGATAGAGAAAGAGCAGGCGACCCAACAGGAAACGAGTTCGTTTCTCGGGCGCATCTGCAGAAACTCGTTGATGCCATTGTTAGCTCACAGCCTGCAGACGAATCGCAAGCTGGATGAGGATGAAATTAAAGCGCTGCGTGAACTTCTAGCCAAACAAGAGGAGAAGTAATCATGGGCTTATTTGAACAAGTTCTCGAGGCCTCAGCGATAGCCAGTGTGTTAGCTGTGGTCATTTTTCTACTCTTGCTCATCGCAGGAAAACGCATTGCTCCCAGCTGGCGCCACGGGCTCAGTTTGCTGGTTGTGGTTAGGTTGCTTTTAATTTCTCCGCCAAGTGCTGAGACATCGTGGGAAACTGTGTTTGCTAGGGGAGATGTGGCGACAGCTGAGCAAAATGAGTCAGTTGAGTCAGTTGAGTCAGCTGCGACGGACCAGCTAGCTGAGCTGAGTCCGCCAGCTGAAATGCCACAGGAATTTGTCGAACCCGCTGAGCCAAATGCAGAGTCCTTCTCGTACAGCGAAGCCGAGGCGCCGTCGGCAGTCTTGCCTATTCAGGAGGAGTTTGCTCAGCCAGAAATGCAGCCAGTACTGAGTGAAAATCAAGTGAGCCAAATTGACTGGTCTCTCTACCTGATGAGAGCTTGGCTTGCTGGTTGCGTTATATTTGCGGTGATGTTGTTAGTAAATATCACCCATCTTCAGTTGGTGATCCGGTCTGGTCGTAGAGTAGAATCGGATGAGCTGATAGATGCTTTGAATCAGGCTGGCCAGCTGGCGGTTATGTCTCGTCTGCCACGAGTGGTACTGAGCTATCAAGTTGGCTCACCTGCGGTGACCGGATTATTTCGGCCAACGATTTTATTTCCTCGCCAGCTGCTAGGCGAGCTGGAACGCGCTGATCTAGAAATGATTTTACTGCACGAGTTAGGTCATGTGAAACGCCGCGACCTATGGTTCAATGCGCTGATGTTAGTGGCGCAGGTGCTGCATTGGTTTAACCCACTGGTCTGGCTAGCATGCAAGCGCATCCGCATCGAAGCTGAGGCCGCCTGCGATAGCTGGGTGCTGAGTAAAATTGGCGAAAACCACCGCGACAGCTACGGTCACGCCTTATTGAACTTGCTAGAAAATATGCACCAAAGTCCAACGATGGTTGGCGCTGTAAGTGTATTGGAAAGTTCAGCTGATCTAAAAAATCGCTTGCTAGGCATCGCTAACTACCGCAAAGGATTACGTTTATTCTCAGCGCTATTTGTCATCACCTGCATCGGCATCTTCACCTCCACAGGCTTCACCAAAGCCCCTGAGGAAACCCTCCAACAAGAAGTCATCCAAGAGGAAGTCATCCAAGAGGAAGTCATCCAAGAGGAAGTCATCCAAGAGGAAGTAGCCAGCGAGAATGAAGAGTTGATAGGTGAGAACATCGTCACCGTCAAGGTGCTCGATCCAGCTGGCCAGCCAGCGCCTAACGCTACGGTGTATGTGCAGATGTATTCAGCTGAGCGGGGTGAACATGTCATCGTTGATTCAGGAATGACGGATGCTCTGGGTATAATGCGTTTTGATGTGACTGAGCTGTTTCATGAACATGAGGGGCTGAACCATTTGCACCTGCATGCAAAGGGGGAGAAGTCAGGGGTGTACTTTGATCCCTGGTTACGTGTTGGCTCTCAAATTGACAGCGAATTGAGGAATGCGCAGATAAAGTTAGAAAAGACATCCTCCGCCAAGGTAAGGTTTTTGAAGCCTGATCAGAGTCCAGCTGTTGGACTGTCGGTATTTTTTGAAAGTTATGCACTGAGTAAGCCAGTTTTACTAGGTGATCCTGGACCAACACTTAGTACAGTAGACCTAGGCCGAGAGCTAGGAGCACAGGTCTTCACTGGAGTCACAGATTTGGATGGATGGTGCGATGTTTCCTATATTCCAGATGCAGGAGGAGTCTATTTAATGCATGACGGCAAAGAATACGCTAACCTCACCGGTAAGAATAGTGGAATTTTGACGGAGAACCATCTATTAGGCGGAGAATCAAAGGTGTTTACCCTCGCGACGGCGTCTTCAATCCGTGGTCAGGTGCTAGACGTGAATGGAAATGGTGCTCATGGAGTACTAGTAGGGGCCTATGGTCGCATGTATAATTACTACTATGCTGAAACTTTCACTGACAACGAGGGCAAGTTTGAACTAACTCAGCTACCTCATTCCGATAAACCGTATGGTGTTGTTATTAGGCATTTACCTAAACCTTTATATGAACTTAATTACTCTAGTCTGTCAGAGCAAAATATTGCTAAGCAGGGGGAACTAGTAGTGTCTGTTCTCGAAGGAGGGGTAGTCACTACGGAACCTATCAAAATGGAGGCTGCGGCTTTTATCCAGTGGAAGATGCTTGATGCTTTGACAAAGAAGCCTATTGAATTGGATGAGCCTAGAATGATGGCAATGTTTAGGCATAAAGTTAGAACGGGGAAGCAAACGGTTCAGTTTTATAATGGGAGTGCTGCACCTGTTGGATATCAGCCAAATAAAGAAGAGTTCGAGATTGAGTTGCAACCTGGCGAAACCATTGAACTCGAAGTTGAATTTGAAAAAGAGGCTCAGCAAAAGGCTCCTGCCGCACCACAAGCTGGCGTGAAGTTAGATCCAGCTGGAGATAACATAGTCACCGTCACCGTGCTCGATCCAGCTGGTAAGCCAGCTTCTAACGCTACGGTGTATGTGAGGAAGTTTACCGCCTATTCAAACTCGTATGATGTCTTGTCAAAGGGCAAGACGGATGCGTCTGGCGAGTATCGATTTGATGCGAGCTCGAGTTACCCTAAAGAAGAAAGAGACATCATGTCTGGTCGTGATGCTGTAGATTTTGTAGCTTATGCAGCAGGCAAAGGAATTTTTATCGCTAGTGATTATGACAGTAAAAAACTCGTACCTGGTGAGAAGACGTTTACCTTGAGATTAGAAAAAGTGAGATCAGCTAGAGCTCAGTATTTCCAAGCTGATGGAACTCCTGCTGCTGGAATGAACGTTAGGGTTGGCAGGCTATTACGTCAGCTGCCTAGTGACCATCCAATGAGTAGGTTCGGTTATGGTGGCGTAGGAATCCCAAGAGAGCTAGCAGAGGATCTTTTTTCAGCTGTTACTGATGAGCAAGGTTTTTGTACCATTGCTAACATTCCTGAGTTTACAAGGGCGTATCTGCTCCACGATTGGGAATCCTACGCAAACGTTGCAAACAAGACAGCGCTTTTCTTTACCTCGGCTTACGTTCCTCTTGATGGTGTTAGTACTTTTAAGTTAAAGCCTGCAGGTAATCTAGACGGTCAGGTTTCTCTTCCCGACGGCAGTGAAGCCGAAGGTGTTGCGGTTTACGCTTTTAACAGGGACCAATTATATCGAGACATCGTGCTCACTGATAAAACGGGCCGCTATTCTTTTAAACAGCTTCCAGCTGGAACCTATGAAATTTTGCTGAATGTCCCCCCTGCCTTAGTTGACGAATTTATAGCTCCTCGGGATAAGGTCGTTGAAAAAGTGAGTG
Organism: Persicirhabdus sediminis; assembly: GCF_016595495.1. GTDB lineage: Bacteria > Verrucomicrobiota > Verrucomicrobiia > Verrucomicrobiales > Akkermansiaceae > Persicirhabdus > Persicirhabdus sediminis. Next base: position 22,331 of record NZ_JAENIM010000037.1, on the reverse strand, counting down.
TAGGTGAGAACAAAGCTGCAGCTATTTCTTTAGCTAAGGTGGCTTATGTTAAGGTGAGCCCGATTGATAGTGAGACAAGGGAATCACTTGCTGGTGGATATGAACTCCGAGTTCCAGCTGGAAAATGCACAGTTCAATATCAGCAGCTACGCCCTGAGGGCTATGCTGACAATAATGAATATTATTCTTTAGAAATCGGAGCAGGGGAGACTAAGACTGTTGATATAGAATTTTCAGCTCTAAACCAGGAAGTTATTTCTTCGATCAAAGGACAAGTCGTCGATGTAAATGGCTTAGCTGTAGAAGGGGCTGAGGTCATTATTAGAAGCCAAAGTCAGCACAGACAATTTGGTCCAATGGATCAATTAAGTGACGCTGAAGGTCGTTTTGCTTTTGAATTCACTTCGGAAGATTTCAGTAAGGAGGCTAATCTTGAGACCGAATTAGTTAGGATCTTCGTGAGAAAAGGTGAGCTATACTCCACAACTTTTCAGGAATGGAAGTTAGGCGAAACTGAAGCTAAGATCGTGGTGAAAAATGATCCATCCACCGCGATTACAGGGATAGTTATAGATGAGGAGGGGGCTCCTATAATGGGCGCTAATGTTATGCTCTGGGGAGGTTTACCACAAGAGTGGCGGCGAGAGCAACTAACTGACAAGAATGGACATTATCATTTTGAGAATCTGGCACCAGTTGGAGTGGAGCTGAACATCTCCGTAGCTCATAGCGGTTATGGTGAAAGTGACAGCAATGCTATAGTTGTGATAGCTGGCGAATCAGTAAGGGTTGAAAATATTGTTTTGCCTAAGGCTGATCAGCATGTCAGTGGAGTTCTGTTGGATCGTCACGGTAAACCCGTGAAAGGGGAAACCGTACAAGCTCATGGATACAGGCAGCCTGTATCGCTAGCTTACTCACATGGTTCGGCGCTTACAGATGTTAGTCTGAAAGATGGCTCATTCAAAATCGATGGTTTGGTTTCGGGTTGGCTGGACTTGACCGTGAAATGGGATCCCACCGACAGAACCAAGTGGTCTAAAACTCGGGTTAAGACTGGCGACCAGAATATTCAAATCATTGAGCCAACAAGTTACCAGTGGCATGACGCTAGGTATAACACTGTGGATTTGATTGGCCAGCCGATGCCGGAGCTGAAGATTGAGAAATGGTATCACGCCGAGCCAGTGGATGTGAACGCTAAGGGCAAGGTGAAGGTATTCTTATTTCAGGCAATGGACAGGTCACTGATGTGGTCTAGCAATACACTGCCTTTGCATGAGAAGTTAGTGAAAGAGAATCCGGAACTGGATATTTTCATCATTCATACGACGTGGCCGCAGCGGGAGGTGGATGAGGTGTTAGCGAATCAATTCCCCGATTTCAAAACTCGCTTTGCTCTAGAGGCAGCAGATCAGCCAATTCAAGCGGTGTTCAAAGCGGCTCGGCTTCCGCACCTCGTCGTGGATGAAAATGGCATCATTGTGATGCAAACTGACCGAGCAAAAGCAGCGATCCGCAAGGCGAAGCAGCTGGTGGATTGATAGAGAGCTGTGTTTTCGCTCCTTGATAGAGGAGTTTGAGAATGTTTAGATTTAATCGTTTAGGTTAAAAACCGGGTCTTTCTTCATGCTAGATGAATGCATGTGGATGCGTAGTATCTGGTTGATGAATGGTTTTATGCAGAGGAGTCGTTATTATAGCTCGGGCCTGATGGCAGCAGCTGTGGGGGTATGGGTTAGTTTTTCTGGGGCTGTAGCGCAAGCTGGTGATGAGCAAGTAACTTTACCAGCGACGCAGGAGTGGCAGCAGGCAGAGGGTGTGTTGGCGTGGCCTAGTGAGTTAGGTATTTTTGTAGCAGGTGGCCAGCAGGCGGAGCTAGCTGGTGAGTTGGAGATATTCAAAGCTGAGTGGTCCGAAGTGAGTAAGATTGCGGTGAAGCAGGGTGATGCTAAATCAGCACATTTGTTGATCCAGCTAGATGCAGCTAACAATGAGCTGGGGGCTGAGGGCTACCAGCTGGAAGTGGCTGATCAGATCAAGCTAACAGCATCAACAAACACAGGTATTTTTTACGGTTTGCAGACATTGAGCCAGCTGGCTGGAAATGCTGATGGCGTGATGAAAGGCAAAGTGATAGATCAACCTCAGGTGAAGCAGCGCGCCTTCATGGTAGACTGTGGTCGTCATTATTTTGAGGTGGAGTTTTTGGAGAAGCTGATGCGTCAGATGGCTCGTTTGAAGATGAACGTGCTGCATTTGCATTTCACTGAGTGGAATGGATTTCGCTTAGAGAGTGATGTTTATCCGGGGCTAGCTAGCGAGCAGGCGTATTCGAAAAAAGACATCCGCCACCTGCAAGATTACGCGGCTAAGTATCACATCGAGATCGTACCTGAAATTGATCTGCCGGCACACGCTACCTGGATCACTAATTATGCGCCTGAGTTAGGCTTCAAATCCCCAAGTATGCGCCAAGCAAAATGGCAGGGTGAGGAAGCTAACAAGAAAGACCTCGCGTGGGTGATTGATGTTTCTAAAGAGGAAAACCGTGAGTGGATCAACAAGCTGCTCAACGAGTGGATTCCGCTATTCGACAGTCAATATTTCCACATTGGTGGTGACGAGTGGCAGTATGATGCGGAGAAGAATCAAGCGCCAGAGATGGTGGCCGCAGCGAAGGCTATGGGCTACGAGATGCCGGGGGATATTTTTGTTCACTGGATCAATGAAGTCAACGAGCTGGTAAAGTCACACGGCAAAACGACACAGATTTGGAACTGGTGGAACTTCAGCCCGAACAAAAAGAAACGCAATGAAACTAGCATTCATCCAGCCAAAGATATTGTGGTGAATGTGTGGAACCGCCCGCGGCAGAATGCAATTCTAGCAGAAGGTTATCCTGTGATTCTTACCCCAGAGGAAGGCAAAGACTCACTCTACGTAACGCCGATGGCGGGCGATGGAAAACCTGGCGATTATGGCTACATGCGTCCTGATTATTTGTATGAAAATTGGAAGCCAATTCTTACTGATCAGGTGCTTGGTTACAAAGTGTGCCTGTGGTGCAACAAGGCTGAGCATCAAGCTGATGAGTGGTTTGAGCAATACTATCAACTGCCTCTATCTGTCATGGCTGATAGAATGTGGGGCGGCGCTAAGGTGGATTCATTCAAGTCCTTCGAGAAAAACACAGAAGCTGTGAGAGCACAGCTTTGGAGATAAGTTTCTTCCCAGCTGGTTAGTGAGTGTATGCACTTTCTAGCTGGAGCAGAGTAATACAAAAAAGGCGATCGCGCAGCTGCGCGATCGCCTTAATTTTATACTAACATGGAAAAGTTATTTGCTTACGGTTTCTTTGGCCAAGTACTCATTTCGCCCTCAGTATATGGTTTAGCGATGGCGTCGAATTTAACCGACTCTTGTTTCATGCGCTCTAGCACCTCTGGGAATTTTGCAGCTAGATCAGTGGTTTCTGATGGGTCGTCTGCTAGATTGTATAGCTGAGGAGCGGCGTAAAACCTGCGGTCTGGGTTTGGTCTGTTGGATTTGATTGGTGTGATGCCTTCACGTTTGAGCGCTGCTGCATAAACACTTTTGTCTACAGGCCAAACAAGTTTCCAGTCACCTTGGCGAACGGCATGACCGCGGCCCCAGCGCCAGAGAAATTGACGATCGGTAAGTGGTGCTTTTTTGCCAGTTAGGTACGGCAGCAGGTTGATGCCGTCGATTTCACGGTCTGCTGGGAGAGCTACACCGGCGGCTGCCGCGATAGTTGGGAAGATGTCTAGGCTGATGATAGGGCCAGCGAAGTCTTCTTTGCTGCCGATTTTTCCTGGCCAGTGGATGGCAAATGGCACGCGCACGCCACCTTCTTCGAGGCTTGCTTTGTTAGCTTTGTATGGACCGTTATTGATAGCGGCTTGAATTTTTGGCAGGTCTTTTGCTTTGATTCCTTTTTGTAGCGTGATGCCTCCGTTATCATTGAGGAAGAAGATGATAGTATTTTCTCTTTCACCTAACTCGTCGAGCGTGCTGAGTAGGCGACCAACGTTTTGGTCAACATTTTCCATCATGCCAACGTAGGGATGGATGCCGTAGTTTTCCTTGCCTATCGGAGCGACGATAGGCGTATGCATGGCATTGAGTGAATAGTAGAGGAAGAATGGATTCTTGGGCGCGGTTTCTTTCAGCCACTTGATAGCGTAATCCGTGTGAAGGTCTGTGCGGTAGGCGTCTTCTGGCCACGGCTGCTTTTCTTCATTAATTAACAGGTAATTCTTTTTGGCGTCTTTGAATGTAGGGTAGCCAACAGCTTTCATGTTATAGTCGAAACCGCGCTGTAGAGGGAGGAATCTTTTCACTTCACCTAAGTGCCATTTGCCGATGGCGGCTGATTTGTAGCCAGCTGGCTTGAGCAACTGGGCGATGGTGATTTCGTTAGTATCCATGCCGTGCTCGATCTCTGTGGCGTGGGCAATGCCGCCGCTGAGTGTTTCATAACCAAAGCGAGCTTGGTAGCGGCCAGTCATGAGACCAGCGCGAGATGGCGCGCAGACGCCGTGAGTGACGTAGCCCTGTGGGAAAAATACTCCCTGCTTGCAAATGCTATCCAAGTTAGGAGTCTTGATGACTTCACTGCCAGTGTAGCCAAGTGCATTGTAGCACATGTCATCTAGCAGGATGACGAGTATGTTGGGTTTTTCTGCGGCGGAAAGCAGGCTTGTTAGGCTTAGGCTGACGCCTAAAATTAGGTGTTTGATCATTTTCATGAGTGCTCTGATTAGAATATTCTAGCTAGGGTGAGGTGCTGGGGGCAATTGCCTTACCCATAGATACGTCGTCTACTGATGAACCTTGATGTCTTTTTCTATGAATAGGCATTCATTTGCCAAAAAGCTGGGTGGCCTCAGCGGTGGCTGAGCAATGGTGGCTGTAGTATGAGCTTATTTAGTGTAAGACACTAATTTTCTTAGCGTAATCATATTTATGTTTACATGGAAATTATCACGTAAATAATTGTCCATTGTTAGGTTTTTAGAACGTATTTTGTAAGTAATGAATTTCAAAACGAAAGTTATCAAAACTCTAGGTATTCTTCTATCAGCCAGCTCAATAGCTGCAGCTGAGTCGGTGAATGCGGAGGATGTTAGTAAACCCAACATAGTTGTCATCTACATCGATGATATGGGGTATGCCGACCTTGGAGCGAATCAGGCAGGCGTGTATACCCAGACGCCTAGCATGGATGCTTTGGCAGCTAGTGGGGTACGATTTGAGAATGGCTACGTGACCTCGCCGATGTGTGGGCCATCTCGCGCATCGCTGGTGACTGGTAAATATCAGGCGCGTACTGGCTACGAGCAACACAAAGGCGCGCGCCGCCAAGATGAAAATACTCTGGATGGGCTGCGCTTGAGCGAATCAACGATGGCTGACTACATGAAGGAGGCGGGGTATCGTACTTTTGCTTTTGGTAAGTGGCACCTTGGCAGTTCTGCTGAGCAGCTTCCTCACAAGCGTGGGTTTGACGAATACTGGGGGTTGGTGGAGCCGGGGAACCAAAACTTCTTGCGTTCATTTCAGGTAGAAAAGGGCATTGTGTTTTGGGATGAACCGGTGACGGTTAATGACAAGTCAATGTATCTGAGTGAGGTTTATACCGACAAGGCGATTGATTTTGTGAACCGTCAGCACGAGGCTGAACAGCCATTTTTCATGTACATGTCCTATACGGCGATGCACGGGCCTAACGAGGCTACTGGTGACTACAAAGAACGCATCCGTGAGTATTTCGACAAAAATGGCTATGAGGTGCCGAAAAATGCAGATGGCCATAGACAGTTTAATACCCCAAGAGAGAAGCGCATCAAGGGGCTAGCAGAACTGTGGCAGATGGATACTGAGATTGGTCGATTTCTCGATCGGCTAGAAGAGTTAGGTTTGCGTGAGAATACGATCGTGTTTGCGATTTCAGACAACGGCGGCAAACCTGAAGATAACGGTTCGTGGAATGTGCCATTTGGTGGGCAGAAAGGACAAATTTATGAAGGTGGCATTCGCGTGCCCTACATCGTCAGCTGGCCAAAACAGATTCCAGCTGGGCAAGTTTTCAGTGAGCCTGTGGTGCAGATAGATGTACTGCCAACTATTCTAGCTGCTGCTGGCCAGCCTATCCCAGAGGCTATCGATGGTGTTAATCTAACTCCATTTCTCCAAGGTAAGAAAAAAGGCGCGCCTCACGATGCAATCTACTGGCGCGTGGGCGATAACTGGGCGATCCAGAAAGGTGGCTGGAAGTTAGTGCATGCAACGAGGGATTTCTTCACCTTTAGCGACGATCCACCACAACTCTTCAATTTAAATAATGACCCGTACGAAAGTACTGACCTGAGCCAGCAGGAGCCTGAGCGCATGCAGCAGCTGCGCAAACAGTGGGAAGAATGGAATAAAGATAATATTCCGCCTCTCTTTGGTTCGCCAAATCATTTGCCCAATGGCATTCCTTGGCCTGAGGATTTGCATGCTGCTAGAGGGCGATACAATCCGCTTACTGGCGAGTATATTGGCGTGAAATAAGGCCATTTGAGCAGTTAAATCGTCGGCATGACGAGCTGGAGTTTTCTCTAGCTCGAATGCTCGAGGTGGTCGTGTAGCTGGCTGGCTACGCGATCACCAATCTACGCAGTGTTAGGGCTGGGTGTTGAAGTTAGTTAGTCGTTTTTTGTGATCTGTCTAGGGGTTGATTATCGTTTTCCTAGTCAGCTGAGTCATAGTTGTTTGATGGTTTGAGGTATTGTGTTTAGTTGGTGGTTTATTATTTAACTGTCTGTTTGTCAGTTGCTTGCGGTTGTTCTCGGGGCGTGAGTTTCAATTCTCTCTGTGTGTATTTAGCTGAATCTAGCTAATTATTGAAATATTCATCGCTTAGCTCTGTACGATCTCTATGGTGATAGGTCATACACTTTGGCTGGTCGGTAGTTTTTTTGTCCACTCAGAGATGAGTTAGGTCATCATTGATAGAACCAGCAAAAACAGATACGATTATTAAACCAGATGGTGGAAAAAAAACATATACTCGGCTTAGTCGCAGTCGGGCTAGCACATGCATCGGCGCTAAGTGCCGCAAGCAGTCCTTTACCTAATATTTTATGGCTCAGCAGTGAGGACAATAGCCCAACATTAGCTTGTTATGGCGATACACTTGCTGATACGCCGCAGCTAGATAAACTCGCGGCTGAAGGTGTGCGTTACGAGTGGGCATATGCAAATGCTCCTGTGTGTGCTCCGGCACGATTTACCCTACTCATGGGCAATACAGCTCAGCGCATGGGCACGCTGAATATGCGCAGTAATTTCCCTATTCCTGATGAGTTCGAAGCCTATTTACTGCTGCTGCGCAGAGCTGGTTATTACAATGTTTTTAGAGACAAGTACGACTATAACTACAGCAAAGGGTTCGAAATGCTGGATACTTTTTTTGATGAGAGAATTAATGATAGATTCTGGAAACATGATAAGCCATCAAAGATAAGCATCGTTGGAAATCGACCGGCAGATAAACCATTTTTCTGTCACCTGAATATCCTAACGAGCCATGAGTCAGCTCAGCTTCGACTGAAAGATCATGAGCCATCAGAAGAGGATAAGGCGAGGATGCTGGTGCCTCCCTATCAGATGGATACAGACTCTGTGCGAAAGGAATGGGCGAAGTATTATTTTTCTATCAATGAGATGGATACCGAAGTGGGGCGCGTGCTCAGACAGCTGGAGCGTGAAGGTCTAGCTGATGATACCATCGTCTTTTATTTTGGCGATCATGGCGGGACTTTGCCACGCAGTAAAAGGTATCTATATGAAACTGGCACGCGTGTACCGCTGTTGATTTATTTTCCTGAGAAGTTCAAACATCTAGCGCCAGCTCAGCCGGGCGAGGTCGTTGATAGATTAGTTGGTTTTTCTGATTTTGCGCCAACGGTACTCAGTCTAGCAGGTGTGCAGGTGCCTGAGTACATGGAGGGGAAACCATTTTTAGGTGAACAAGATACTGAGGAGTCCGAGTATTTGTACTTTGCTCGCGAGAGGATGGATTCGCTTTATGATACGACACGAGCGGTGCGCTGGGAGAATTTCCATTACATCCGCAACTATATGCCTCATCGTCCTTTGTCGCTATTTTGCGACTATCAGAAGAGGTGTTTTCCAAGTGTGATGGAAACGAAGTCGCTCTATCAGGCTGGCGAGGGCAATGCGATCCAACGCGCTCTCTACGAAGCAAAAGATCGTGAGGGGTTGTACGATGTCGTCAATGATCCTTGGGAGGTGAATAATTTGGCGAATGATGCAAAATACAAGGATGTGTTAGTCAAGCTGCGCGATGTTAATAACAAGCGTGTTCGTGATGTCAAAGACCCTGCGTTTGTACCTGAGTCTATTTATGGCAAGGTGATAACCCCATTCCATTATGTACGAGAAGAGGGATTCCCCATTGATAGAATCATTGAAACCGCTGAAATGGTAGACACTAAGAATGCGAGCCAATTACCTGAGCTGATCAAGAGACTTTCAGATGACAACGAGTCTGTGAGATTCTGGGCCGCTCATGGCTGTCTAGCATTGGGCGCGAATGCTCAGCCAGCCAAGGGAGCATTGATGAAATCACTGGATGATCCATGCCTTGATGTTGGCATTGTGGCTGCGGAGGCTCTAACTCACCTAGGTGAAAAAGAGCTTGGCATTAATCATATCATCGATGCCATGGAGACAGTTGATAGATCTATATTTTTCCGCGCTCGCTGTGCTGTGGAGGCCATGGATAAGAAGCTCTTTGCGGATTATCAGGAACGACTAGAAAATCTAGATCTGAAGCATTTCCGCCACATGATATCACTAAACCCAGCTCTAGATGAAATGGGCTTCAAGCTATACGACTGGGAAGCTGAACGTGATAAATATAAGTAGTTGATAGAAGTTTGAGATCAGAGGTGCTGGGCATTTTTTAGCCAAGCAAAGTAGCTGATAAAGTAGCTGGCAGCCGTTTATAGCCAGCTGCTGACTGGCGTGGTTTTGATTTCAAACTAACTAAAAGACTGGCTCCGCAAGCTGGGTTTTCTTCATAGAGTCTCAAATGGTGTAATGATATTGTTATTTCTTTGTGCTAGAGAAATAGTTGAGATTACGTAGTTTAGGCATCAATGAATGATTTGAAGAAGACGAGTCGTTGTTATAGCTCTGGCCTAATGGCTGCAGCTGTGGGTGTTTGGGTTAGTTTCTCAGGTGCGGAGATGCGGGCAGAGCAGAGCCCGGTGACGGTGCCAGCCACGCAGCCGTGGTCTCTGACTGGTGGTGAGTTGGCGTGGCCTACTCAGCTAGGTGTTTTTGTGGAGGCTAGCGACCTTGAGCTATTGGCTAATGAATTTGCGGTGTTCAAATCTGAGTGGGCTGAGATTAGTAAGGCTGATATCAAGCTAACGGATAAGCAGGCGGCGCATTTGGTGATAGAGCTGGATGGCGCTAACAAGAAGCTAGGTGAACAAGCCTACCAGCTGGAAGTGGGTGATCAGATCAAGCTATCGGCTTCAACAAACACAGGTATCTTTTATGGACTGCAGACATTGAGCCAGCTAGCTGGCACTGGTGATGCAGTGGCTAAAGGCATGGTGGTAGACCAGCCAAAGGTGAAGCAGCGGGCCATGATGGTCGACTGCGGTCGCCGGTATTTTGAGATCGAGTATTTGGAGAAGTTGATGCGTCAGATGGCGCGCTTGAAGATGAATGTCTTGCACTTGCATTTCACGGAGTGGAATGGATTCCGTCTGAAGAGTGAGGTTTACCCAGGGCTGGCAAGTGAGCAGGCTTATTCAAAAAAAGACATCCGCCACCTGCAGGACTATGCGGCTAAGTATCACATTGAGATTGTGCCAGAGATTGATCTGCCAGCGCACGCTACTTGGATTACGAATTACGCGCCTGAGTTAGGTTTTAAATCAGCGAGTATGCGTCAGGCGAAGTGGCAGGGCGATGAAGCTAACGAAAAGAATCAGGCCTGGGTGATTGACGTATCCAAAAGGAAAAACCGTGAGTGGATCAATAATCTGCTCAACGAGTGGATTCCGCTATTTGACAGTCAATATTTTCACATCGGTGGTGATGAATGGCAGTACGACGAGCAGAAGAATGCAGCGCCTGAAATGGTAGCTGCGGCGATGGAGATGGGCTTTAGCCATCCGGGAGATATTTTTGTGGATTGGATCAATGAGGTGAATGAGCTGGTTAAGTCTCACGGCAAAACGACACAAATATGGAACTGGTGGAATTTCAGCCCGAACAAAACCAAACGCAACGAGACGAGCATTCATCCAGCTGATGATATTGTGATCAATGTATGGAATCGTCCACGTCAGAAGGCGATTTTAGATGCCGGCTATCAGGTGATCTTGACGCCAGAGTCAGGAAAAGAAGGTCTTTATGTGACCCCTGGTAAAGGTGAGGGCAAGCCGGGCGACTACGGATACGTGCGCTACGAATGGCTCTATGATAACTGGAAGCCGCTGAAACACGAGCAGGTCTTAGGCTACAAGATGTGCCTGTGGGCTGATGGTGCTGAGGAAAATGAAGACGACTGGTTTAATAAGTTCTACCAGATGCCGTTGGCGGTCATGGCTGATCGTGTTTGGGGTGGACCTAGCCACGACGGGTTTAAGAAGTTTGAGGAAGTGACTAAGCAGCAGAGAGCGCAAATTTGGCGCTAGCTGGAATTTTCTAGCTGGTGATGGTGCTACGGACCGCGCCAGCTAGGCAAACTCGCTCAACTAGTGAGCTAGCTGATGATTGAAAAATGACACGCTGAGGATGAGAAATCACCCAGCTGGAGATTACTGGCTGCGGATTGTGGTGATATCATCGCTTGTTTGTATTGCGGATGTGTTTAACTAGCTGAATAACAGCGGGTGAGGCGCATTTTTGCTGCGGCGCGTGGCATTTTTCAGCCAGCTGGAAAAAATCTACAGATTTGGCCACATTCTCCTTGCTATGTAGGGCGATTGAGCTAGTTTGCGCGTCCCAAAATCTTTCTTCCCGGCGGGTGTTGTAGGCGCCCCGTTACCCGTCGGACATCCTGGGGCAAATGCAGGAGGAAAGTAAACCAAGGAACCTAACCTTAACCTAAATATAATGAGTACAACAACAGAACTCTCGGATTTAATTGATTCTAAATTCCGTGAATTTGAAGAAGGTGCAGTAGTTAACGGCACTATCATTGACATCAAAAAGCCACAGGTCGTATTAGTCGACATTGGCTACAAATCAGAAGGAGCTATTCCTTTCTCTGAGTTTGAAGATGACGAAATCGAGATCGGTGACGAAGTAGAAGTACTTCTCATGAAACTCGAAAACGATGAAGGCATGGTTGTTCTCTCTAAAGAGAAGGCAGCTCATCGCAAGAACTGGGAAAAAATCGTTGGTGTATACCACGATGGTGGCCTTGTTAAAGGTAAGATCAAGAGCGTTGTTAAAGGCGGCCTCATGGTTAACGTTGGCGTGGAAGCATTCCTTCCAGGCTCACAAGTGGACATCATCCCACCTAAAGACCTTAACGAGTATCTCGGTAAAGTATTTGAATTTAAGATTGTTAAAGTTAACGACGAGCGCAAGAACATCGTTCTTTCTCGCCGTGAAGTTATCGAAGCTGAGCGCGCTGAGCAGCGCCAGAACTTCCTCCAGACTGTTAAGGTTGGAGACAAGGTTCAAGGCTTCGTTAAGAACATCACTGACTTCGGTGCATTCATCGATCTTCAGGGCATGGACGGACTGCTTCACGTAACTGACATGAGCTGGGGTCGCATCAGCCACCCATCAGCACTTCTTCACATTGGCCAGCCAATCGACGTTCTCATCCTTGATGTTGATCGTGAGAAGGAGCGTGTTTCACTCGGTCTCAAGCAGATGACTGATAACCCATGGGCAGACATCGAAGCTAAGTTCCCAATCGGTACCCAAGTTAAGGGTAGCGTGACTAAGCTCCTCCCTTACGGTGCATTCATCGAAATCGAAAAAGGCGTTGAAGGCCTCGTTCACGTTTCTGAACTCTCTTGGGTTAAGCGTATCACTCGTCCTAGCGACGTGCTTGAGCTCGACCAAGAAATCGAAGCAGTTGTTCTCGGCATCAGCATCGAAGAGCAGAAGATCTCTCTCGGCGTGCGTCAGCTTGAGGAGAACCCATGGAGTGTTCTCGAAGAGCGTTACCCAATCGGCACAGTCGTTAAGGGTGAAGTTCGTAACCTCACTGCATACGGTGCATTCATCGCTATGGAAGAAGGCATCGACGGCATGATCCACGTATCCGACCTGTCTTGGACACGTAAGATCAACCACCCAAGTGAAGTCATCAAGAAGGGCGACGAAGTGGAAGCTATCGTGCTCAGCATCGACAAAGAGAACCAGCGTGTATCTCTCGGCGTCAAGCAGCTTGAGTCTGATCCATGGAGCGAAATCGAAGCTAAGTTCAAGGTTGGTGATCTCGTTAAGGGATCAGTTGCTAAGATCGCAAGCTTTGGTGCATTCGTTAACCTCGAAGACGACATCGACGGTCTCATCCACATCTCACAACTCAGTGAAGGTCACGTTGAGCGCGTCAAAGACGTCATCAAAGTGGGTGATGAAATCGAAGCTCGCGTCATCAAAGTTGACCGCGTTGAGCGTCGTATCGGCCTTTCAATCAAGGCAGTTGCTTACTCAGAAGACGAACTCAAGAAAGAGTCACAAAGCTTCGAGACACTTCGCCCAAGCGGAGACCTCGTTGGACTCGAGCAGGCATTCAACCTGGCTGCTGGTTCTACCGAAGAGTGGAGCCCATCAGAAGACTAATCGTCTCGCCGCCTGACCAACATCAGGTAATAAAATTCTCAAAGGTCGCTGGATATTCCAGCGGCCTTTTTTTTTATCGAAAAATAACCCGTCAACTCGTCAGAAAAGCAGCTCAGCTCAAGAACTAAGCAACTAGCTGGAAATGGAATCAGCCAGCTGGAAAAGGAATCATCTAGCTGGAAATGGATCATCTAGCTGGAAATGGAATCATCTAGCTGGAAATGGAATCATCTAGCTGGAAAAGGAATCATCTAGCTGGAAAAGGATCATCTAGCTGGAAAAGGATCATCTAGCTGGAAAAGGATCATCTAGCTGGAAATGGAATCATCTAGCTGGAAATGGAATCATCTAGCTGGAAATGGAATCATCTAGCTGGAAAAGGAATCATCTAGCTGGAAAAGGAATCATCTAGCTGGAAAAGGATCATCTAGCTGGAAATGGAACCATCTAGCTGGAGGCGTAGACCATCCAGCTGGAATCCCACCGAGCAGAGCCAAAGAAAATCGCCGAAGGCGTGCAACAGCCTAGCCTATGGTAAGGCAATGCCGCAGGCCTAACGCAACCATAGGACCTGATGACGATGTATGGTGAAGCTCTGAAAGAGCGCAACAATCTCACCAAGCAGAGCCAAAGAAAATCGCCGAAGGCGAAAAACAGCCTAGCCTATGGTAAGGCAAGGCCGTAGGCCTAACGCAACCATAGGACCTGATGACGATGTAAGCTGAAGCTCTGAAAGAGCGCAACAATCTCACCAAGCAGAGCCAAAGAAAATCGCCGAAGGCGAAAAACAGCCTAGCCTATGGTAAGGCAAGGCCGTAGGCCTAACGCAACCATAGGACCTGATGTAGATGTAAGGGGAAGCTCTGAAAGAGCGCAACAGCCCAACAAACATAGCCTCCCCAAATTCTAATGAAGCCATCTATCATGTAGCTCACATCATCTCGCTAGACGGATCTTTACCACATCACATTTGCATTCCCGCAGAGGAATGGTAAACAGCTAGACAATGAGCGCTCACTCATCAGCCCAGCCCACATCACCCCTAGCCACAGCAGATCCCGTATGGAGTCAATGCCTGCAGCAGCGCCAGCGCTTTGCCCAGGCCAGCGTATTGATCCTGGGGCACGGTTCCTCCAAACACCCAGATTCATCACTCAGCTGCCGCCAGCTGGCGGTAAGGCTGCGCGCTCTGGGCCTGTTTGCTCAAGTCGAGTTAGGTTTTCTCAAAGAACAACCCAGCGTCGAGGGCGCGTTAGCTAGATGCACAGCGGATGAAATCTTCGTGGTGCCGGTCTTTCTAGCGGAAGGCTATTTCACCAAGCGTGTCATCCCTCAGATGCTCGGACTCGAACAAGGCACCAACTATCTAGCGGGCAAAACCATCCACCTCTGCCAGCCGCTTGGCGTCAACCCGAGGATGCAGGAACTGCTTGTGCAAACCGCCAGCGCATTACTGCAAAAATTCGATCTAGCTGGAAATAGCCAGCTGGCTGAAACTGCGATGTTGTTAGTTGGTCACGGCTCAACGAAAAGCAAAACCTCAACAGCCACACTGAAATGGCACCGCGATGAAATCCGCCAGCTGGGCTTGTTCCAGCAGGTAGAAGACGTCTATCTAGAAGAGCCAGTATTTGTCAAAGACTGGCGCCAGAGCATCACCGCCAGCCAGCTGGTTGTCGTCGCATTTCTCATAGCTAACGGCCAACACGGCGGCTGGGATATCCCCGAAGACATGGGCATTGATATCAGCCAGCCAGTAATTGGTAGAAAACACCAGCTGGATGATCAGACCGTCTATCTGGCTTCCGCGGTGGGTACTCAGCCAGAAATGTTGGATGTCTTGTTAGCCGAGCTGGTCCGCTGGTAATCAGCTGGCTGGAAAAGCAATGCTTGCCACAGCGCGGAAACAGGTGTTTAGCTTCTAGCATGAAGGCGAATATTTGGAAACCTGTGCTAGCTGCTGTGCTCAGCGTGGCCACCATAGCCGTTGTGGCGGCGGAACAAAATAAGCAAATGAACAACTCAGAACCACAGGAAATGGTTAGCGAACTCTGTATCGGCCAGCTGGCTGGTGAATTTTCCCACCGTGTGGTGTACCAATCAGCTGAAGTGATACAAGCGCCTAACTGGTCGCCTGACGGCAAGTGGCTGGTTTATAACTCAGCTGGCAAGCTGTACAAAATCCCAGCGGACGGCAGTGCTGAGCCAGCAGAAATTCCAGCTGGTTCACATACTAACATCAGCAACGACCACCTCATCTCACCAGACGGGCAGTGGATTTATTACAGCAAGTTTCCCCATATCTATCGACTGCCATTTGCTGGTGGTACGCCCGAGCAAATCACTCTTTCTCTGCGCACTGGGCTTTCGTCCTCAGCTTGGTTGCATGGTATTTCACCAGACGGTAAAACTTTGGTTTTTTGTGGCGTTGATCCGGAGAAGAAAAAAGGTGATATCTGGCTGATGGACTCAGCTGGAGGAAGTGAAAAACTTCTCTACGCTAGCGACGGTCACGAAGATGGACCCAATTTCTCAGCTGACGGTAAATGGGTGTATTTTAACTCCGACCAGACGGGCAACGCGCAGATCTATCGCATCGCCACAGCTGGCGGCGAAGTTGAGCGGCTCACCCAGGATTCACGAGTCAATTGGTTCCCGCACCCACAGCCAGCGGGGGAAAAATTCATCTACCTGAGCTATCCAGCTGGTACCGAAGGTCACCCGCCTAACTTGCCTGTGCAGATTCACAGCATGCCATTAGCTGGAGGGCAGCCAAGTGTTGAGTTAGAATTATTCGGCGGCAATGGCACCATGAACTCACCATGTTGGAAAGCCGACGGCAGCGCATTTGCTTTTGTGAAATACCGTAAAAAACCAGACCAATAAAATGCCGAGTGAGACCAAAGTCTAGCTAGTTAGCTTGAGTAGGACCCTAGCAGGCTAGTTCCAATCAAAGCTCTATTTTCAGCCGGCCCTAGCCACTTCATGTTTATTCGTAATGAGTCCAGAGTCGCAGCACTTTAATCACAGTGTGCTCTTCATCGATGGAATAAACCAAGCGGTGTTGAATGTTGATGCGTCTAGAATAGGCGCCTCTGAGATCTCCGACCAAGGCTTCGTAGGGAGGCGGTGAGGCTAATGGATCCTCTGCAATCAGCTGTAGAAGTTCCTTAGCTTTTTTTGCTAGATTGGTGCCTTTGAGTTTCTTGGCGTCCTTCTGGGCCTGACGCGTATAGATGAGTTGATAGTTCACAGGTCTATCTCCTCGGCGCAATCATCAATATTTTCGGCCATGCCTTCGACTATGGATTCTCTCATGCCTGGAACGCCGAGCAAATAGAGAGTTTCTTGAATTGCCCGCCAGTCGTCTTCAGAGACTAAGACCGCATTGTTTCGCTTGCCTGTAATTTGCACAGGTTCATGCGTGCTCTGTGCGGCATCAATCAGCCGGTATAGATCTGAGCGTGCAGAGGTTGCGGTGATCGTTTTCATAGTCGAAACGTGCGCTATAACGTTCGCTTTGGCAAATTGTTTTTTAGCGCCCTGCGAGCAGGCTCGAAAGTATCGGGCTTAAAGTTCTTCGTTAGCTTGTAAGTACGAGAAAGCTAGCTGGAGTGATCCAGCTAGCTTTGATTCTAATTATTCTATGAATGCTGGTATCTAGCCAGCTATGGGGAATCTCAAATGTGGCCGCTTAGTCAAACATGTCCAGCTGGGCTGGGTTGGCCTTAGGCATTGTCCGCTTAGGGCTGCTCTTTGCCTTTGTTTTGTTATTTGTCTCAGGTTTTACCGCATTGCCTTCGAGGTGACTGAGGATGTCTTTGGCTCGATCAATAATGCTGCTAGGTAGTCCTGCTAGGCGGGCGACCTGAATACCGTACGACTTATCAGCTGTGCCTTCGACGATTTTGCGCAGGAAGATGATGTCGTCATTCCACTCCCTAACGGCCACGTTGTAGTTAGCTACAGCTGGTCGCGTTCTCGCTAGATCGGTGAGCTCGTGGTAGTGGGTGGCAAAAAGTGTGCGCGCTTTAATGTCGTCGTGCAGGTGTTCGGCGACTGACCAAGCGATAGATAGACCATCGAAGGTTGCGGTGCCGCGACCAATTTCATCGAGAATGACCAAACTTTTCTCGGTGGCATTGTTGATGATGAGCGAGGTTTCGTTCATCTCTACCATGAAGGTGGACTGGCCGAGAGCGAGATCGTCTGAGGCGCCAACTCGGCAGAAAATTCTATCAACGAGGCCGATGTGGGCGCTTTCAGCTGGAACGTAAGCACCAATCTGCGCCATCAGTGTGATCAGCGCGACCTGACGAATGTAGGTAGATTTACCTGCCATGTTAGGGCCGGTGAGTAAAATTAGCTGGCTGGATTTTGGATCGATGTTGGTGCAGTTAGGTACAAACTTTTCTTCCACCAGTGTCTGCTCTAGCACTGGATGGCGCCCTTCGGTGATTTTCAGCTGGAAGGATTCGTCGAGCACTGGGCGAGTGTGCTGATAGAGCTGGGCGGTTTCGCTGAGGCCAAGTAAGACGTCGAGTGTAGCTAGCCCGTTAGCGGTTTCTTGCAGCTCGTCGATGTGCTCGCAAACTTGCAGGCGCAGGTCGACAAAGGCATCAAATTCCAGCTGGCGCGATCTCTCGTCGGCGCCGAGGATTTTGCCTTCCATTTCCTTCAGCTCTGGAGTGATGAAGCGTTCAGCGTTAGCCATTGTTTGCTTGCGCTGATAGTCATCGGGCACTTTGCCGGCATTGGCTTTGGTGACCTCGAGGAAGTAACCAAACACGTTGTTATATTTGATTTTTAGAGAATCGATTCCTGTGCGCTTGCGCTCGCTTTCTTGTAGGCTGGCGATCCATTTTTTGCCATCGCGCGAGGCATTGCGCAGTTCGTCGAGCTCGGCGAGGTAGCCGTCGCGAATCATGCCGCCGTCTTTGAGTGTCGATGGTGGTTCGTCAGCCAGCGCGCGGTTCATCAGCTCGGTGAGCTCGGGGAAGGTGTGGATTTTTTCCGCTAGCTGGTCGGCCAGCTGGTTAGGTGCGGCGTGGATGACGGCTTTAAGGTCTTCTTTCAGCTCGGGGATTTTTTCTAACGAGCATGTCAGCGCTTGCAGGTCGCGCGCGTTGCCGTGGTTTTGTGATAAGCGTGAGCTGGTGCGCTCGATGTCGCGGATGCCTTTGAGGGCGTCGCGGCATTTGGCTAACAAGAATGGCTGATCGAGGAAACAGGCAATGAGATCTTGCCGCTGAGTTAGAGGCTCAAGATCACACAGTGGGTGGAGAATCCAGTCGCGCAGTTTGCGTGCGCCCATTGGTGTGGATGTTCTATCCAGCGCGCCTAGTAATGTATGTTTGCGGCCAGAGCGGCTTTCTACCAAGTCGAGGTTGCGCTGCGACGAGGTGTCTATCAATACGTGCTCGGTGGTATTGCGCACGCTGATTTTTCGCAAATGGTCACAGGACCGGCGCATCTGATAGCTCAGGTAGTGCAAGGTGGCGCCAGCTGCTGAGCAGGCTGCGGTCATTTCCTCACAGCCAAAGCCGATCAATGATTGAACTTTGAAATGCTCTAGCAGCGTGTGACGCGCCTGATCTGGAATGTAGGCGAAGGCATCGTATGGCAGTGCTTGAGCTAGCGAGCTGAGCTCGTCGACCTGATCGTCAGCGATGATGAGCTCGGTAGGTGAGAGGCGGTTGAGTTCGTCTTTCAGCGCGTCTAGCGAGTTGAATTCCGCTAGAGTGAATTCGCCGGTGGTATGGTCAGCGCAGGCGAGTCCGTATTGTTCTTTGATGATGTAACACGAGGCGATGTAGTTGTGTTTGTTATCATCTAGCAGGTTGAGGTCGCTCACGGTTCCAGCTGAGATGATCTGAGTGATTTCACGTTCTACTAACTTACCCGCCTGCGGGATGGATGTTTGCTCGCCGAGTGCGACACGTTTGCCCGCTTTGATGAGTTTGGCGATGTATCCTTCAGCCGCGTGATGGGGGAACCCACACATGGGCGTTTCATGGCGTTTGGTGAGCGCGCAGTTGAGAATTTCAGCAGCGCGCTGGGCGTCTTCGAAAAACATTTCGTAGAAATCACCGAGGCTAAATAGCAGCAAAACATCATCGGGCAGTGAGCGTCGCATCGTCAGATATTGCGACATCATCGGGGTGAGTTTCTTTTCTCCTTTTTTGGCGGCCATGTGGCGGCAAACTTAGCCATTGAGCTGGGAATCTTTCAAGTGTTGATTCACGGTGATTGACAAGCCATGCGAGCGCTTTATTTGTAGAGCCGCTATGATTATTAAAGCAAAAAAATTTTCAGCCCTATTAGCAATGGTACTAGTGGGAGCGTCTGTTTCCGTAGCTCAAGCCGATGATACCAAGCTTGGTCAACAAATGGATGACGCAAGCAGAGCTCTGAAGAGCCTGCGCACAGTGAAGACTGAAGAGGAAAAAGTACAGGCGGTGAGAAATGCACAAGCGGCGATTCTAGCTGGTATCAGCGAAGTGCCTGTGATGTTTAAGAGTGCTGGCACCTCTGGCCAAGAGCTCGACTTAGCGCTGGCGGATTACCGCAAGCTGATGGCTGAGAGCTACGCGGCTCTTTGTGAGCTGGAGATTGCTGTGATCAAGGCGGACGACGCCGCTATCAAAGCTGCCATGGATAAGATCAAGGCGCTGAAAAAAGATGGTCACACCAAATATGAAGAAGATTAATCTTCTGACTAGATAGATATTTTTTATCTAACCCGCAGCTGGAGAGATCTAGCTGCGGGTTATTTTTTTTACTGAAAAATCAATCGTGACCACGCGGTGCGCTGCGGATGCGCTTGACCATCGCAAAGAAGTGCAAACAGCAGATGGCTCCCATGGTGGTGACGAGTTTTGGCGTAGGATGGCTGAAGTCGTGGTTGTCCCACAATGTCATGAACATGGAGACGATGCCGAGGCCTGAGACGACGGCGGTGCCGAGCTCGCCGATGGATTCGGACATCTTCTTGAATAACAGCGAGATGATGAGTGCGCCGCCAAAGAAGATGGACATCAGCATGGTTTGGTCGGGTTCTTCCAGCCCGAGAGTCTTCCAGCTCGCAGTGCTAACGATGCCGAGGATGATGAGGGAAATGGCGGTAAGTACGGTTAATTTCATGGGCTGAGGTGACGAAATTGCTAGATCGCAAACATGGAGTTGTCCTGAGCTCTGCGACGTGCTTAGTTCTATGTATGAGGAAGTCTGGAAAATCAAAGTGGATTTTACGTATTGGCATTATTTTTCTGATAACCGTAGTGGCTATCGTGGTCGCGGGAAATTGGTTTATCAGTTCGTTATTTAGCAGAAATGAAATTGTCGCCCAGCTGGAGAAAAACCTGAATGCTCGTGTGGAGATCGCTAGCATCGATTTCTCAATCGCCCCACCGTCAATGGATTTGCGTGGCTTGAAAATTGCCAAACGAGGTCCAGCGGAACTGCATGCGATAGCGCATGATGATAGAGAACCCGTGACAAACCCAGAGCTGGAAATGGCGCGGGTGAAAGTGGCGCTTGGTTTGGCTGAAATTTTCCAACGCCGGCTGGAGGTGCATCAATTTGATATCGTTGGCCTGAAAGCGAAGATGACGATTTATGAAAATGGCGGTCATTCGCTCGAGCCATTGTTGAAATCTCCCACCGCTGACGATTCCAGCCAGTTAGCTGATCAGACGCCGGCGGCTGAAAAAGTGGCTGAAAAACCAGCTGAGCCCACAGTTAGTGTGGCTGATGATGAAGTTTTTGATGCTCAACAACACGAGAGATTTATCGCCGCGCTGAATTCCATGAGCCTCAAGGATGCGCAGTTGGAGATCATTTACGAAAAGTCTGACCTCAAAGTGAATGTCAGTGAGCTCAACCTGCGATTGCATGACCTGAAAATTGACCCGGCGGATTTGATCACCTCTAATGAAGCAAAACTCAGCATGGCGGGCATGGTGGACATGTATTCCGTCAAAGGCATTCATTATACCCACATCGGCCTCGACGGCCCAGGTGTGGTAGCATTATTTAACCCAAAAACCGGCGCGCTGGAACCCAAGGTGGATATTGACTTCGCAATTGCGGACGAATCCTTCATCAATGCCGATGTGCCAGTGGTTAATCAGGCGTGGGCAAAGCTGGATTTCCTCAAGGACTGGGGCGTTTCATTTGGCTCACTTCCTGAGCGCGCGTCATTTGGTAGAAGTAAATCACTCTCCGTGGCCTATCATCTAGGCAAGGTGACGATTAAAAAACCGATCTCTATCTGGTATGGTGATTGGGAAGTGGCTCTGCTGGGAAATGCTTGGCTGCAAACGGGAAATTATAACCACGACGCAATGCTGGAAATTTTAGCCGCGGAAAGGCTCAGCCAGAAAACGCTCAAAGAAGCAACTAAGCTAGCTGAATACGTTCCCAATGATGGCAAAGAGAAGGTGATCAAGGAGATTACTGATAACTGGTACCGTGGTGAGCGCTTGGTCGCTCAGCTGCATTCTAAAGGTGACCTCTCCAAGCCAGATGTCGATCTGCTGAATAAGAAGCCGGATATTCAAGGCGCCGTGGAAGATGCCGTCAAAGATCAGCTGAAGAAAAAAGGCGGTAAGTTGCTCGAAGGATTACTCGGGCGCTAGAAGGTCATTGATAGATCAGAACTAAGCCATGAAGGCTCAGCCAGCTGGCGTAATTATCATCTAGCTGGTTCAATTGCTAGCTGGGTTTCATTCTAGCTGGGTTTGATTCTAGCTGGGTTTGATTCTAGCTGGGTTTGATTCTAGCTGGTTTCATTGCTAGCTGGTTTCATTGCTAGCTGGTTTCATTGCTAGCTGGTTTCATTGCTAGCTGGTTTCATTGCTAGCTGGTTTCATTGCTAGCTGGTTTCATTGCTAGCTGGTTTCAATGCTGGCTGGTTTCAATGCTGGCTGGTTTCAATGCTGGCTGGTTTCAATGCTGGCTGGCAGATTTGATCTACACCTAACTCGCGAAATATAGCATGCCTACGCCGAAGGCGTGAAATAGCCTAGCCTTGGGTAAGGCAGCCCCGAAGGGGCAACGCAACCCAAGGAGAAGGTGCCCCAAAGAAATAAGCTCTGAAAGAGCGAAACAGATCTTTTGCCTGTAGTTCCTCAGCTGGCTGAAATTTGCTGGAGGAGAGATTTTGTGCGCAGTTGATTTCAGCTGATGATCAGCCAGCTAGGGTTATTCACCACTTATTCACATTGAGTGAGGCGGGATGCTTGTGGTGTGGCGGGTTTCAGGCTGGATTTTTTGCTGAATTGGCTGGCGGTTAGGCGATTTTGCTGGGGATGTGGTGCATGTTGATTTGGCAAAATTGTATTTTGGCCAGCTGTGATGCGGGTGGATTGGTGAGGTGGTGGATTTTTGTGGAAATCGCTAAGGGTTGATTTTGTGGGCTTTGCGGGTGGTGGGTGAATTTTTTGTCACTTTCGGTGTAGTTTTAT
>NZ_JAENIM010000036.1 GCF_016595495.1 Persicirhabdus sediminis | reverse complement strand
AGGTCGTTGCCAGGTTTATATGCCCTTACTAAGTGAAAGCTTAGTAAGGGCTTTTTTGTGCCCGCGACCCGCTGCGCGGGAGTGATCAGTGGGAAAAAGTGAGCAGTGGACAGTGCAAGTACGGCCTGCGGCCTGAAAGTGCGGGCTGCGCCCTAAAGTCCGCTGCGCTGCAGGTAGAAGGGTACGCTCGCAAGCTCGCTGCTGGTACGGGGCGGTCGCTGAAGGTTGCGGTAACGATGCAGCTTATCGATAGCGACATTCTCAGCTAGATCTAGCCATTGCTATGATAAGATCCTCAGCTGGCTCGGTGGTATCTAGCGCTAAAATTGTTTTTTATGTGGAAACGACTTGCCGTTCAGTGTGTTAGTTGCATGATGGTCCCGTCTTAAAGAAATTGTTATTCAAGAGGAGATTTACCTCTAACTATCTTTGTGGCTGGCTGTGATTTCTGTGCCCAACTTACCCTATGAATACTGTGATGATATGCAAATTAATGGCTTTGTCCGTCGTATTGATGGCGCCTGTTCATGCTGAAGTAAAGCAAGCTGCGGCTCTTGCTCCATCTGATATTGGAGCTTTCAAATGGATCGTGGGGGCGACTGCCGGTACTGGAGAAGTCGTGATCCTTAGATATTCTCGCATATGGACCGCTGGCGATAAGAAATCCGTGGATACTCACGACAAGGTCTCATATAATCCAGGCAAGAGAGTGGAAGGTTCATTTGTAGCCATTGATCCTAACTACTTTACTCCATCTGATAGTAGCGAGCCTAACTGGCATATTGCGGCTTTTGGAGGATCAGGATGGGTACAAGGGAAATGTTCGAGCTCATCGATTGGCAATAATTTTGGCTCGATCACATTTACAAACAAAAGTGGTGATATCTATGAATACCAATTTACTGCTATCGTAATGAGTCATGAGGAGGCGCTGACAATTTACGACGATCTGCCGGACTTATCGGCTACGGGCTGGAGATGGGGTGGTTCGCCAAACAAGGGCGTTAAAATAGATGAGGTAAAAGTTGGTTCACATCTCTTGTCTGAGGGTGATGAATAGCTTTTGGTAGAAGAATCATGCTTCATAATATAAAGTTTCTTAATTTCTCTGGCTTAATGCAGATGCGTTGGCTGAGGTCTTCGGCGGGGCTGTTTATGATTTCTCAGAAAATGATGAGTGCCATTTTCTCCGCCCTGCTTATCGTTAATGTTAGTCTTGTTCATGGTGGTGAAAAATTCGAGACGCTTAGAGGCATTGTTACAGAAACTCACAAAAAATCTGCTCTAGCAAATCGTTCTTACGAGACTTTGCAAGAGAATGGGGAGCCAACTGATGAGGAGAGTGCGTCTATGCTAAGAGGTTACGCTCATCGATGGACCGTGAAGCTTCCTGTTTACCTAAAGAATGGTGAGGGGCGCGAAAAACGGGTCTTTGTTCTCCGTATTTGGGACCCTGTTTATAAACATTTCCCAGGGCAGAATTGTCCGGTTGTCGAGGTGCTGCATGATGACAAGCGTCTAGTGTGCCAGGTGCTAGACGAGGTTGCTTGGGCTGCTGATGTGTGGGCCGTCAGTCACGATGGTAAGTACTATCTCTACATCGGAACTAAGCATCGTCATCGTCACGAGGAAGGAACGAATGTTTATTCGCTAAATCTAGAAACTTTAGTTTTAGAGCATAGAGGAATCCATTTTTCAAAGGAGGAAATCTTGCAAGCACGTCAACTGCTTGAGTCTAGGCTGGGGGCTCCAACTCCTAGCAAAATCCAAGATGGTAACGATGTCGAAGCTGACGAGGGCAAGGAAGCTAAGAAGAAGCAAAAGTAGTACTCGGAGTAGATGTGTTTTAATTTGTCTGTCCTTTTAATGTTTTTTTTTTGAGGTGTCTATCTAATCATAGATAACTAATCAACATGCTTGAATTAATCACTAACGCGCTTATAGGCATCGAGATTGTATTGCCAATCGTGACATCGATTTTTCTCATTGTGAGGCGAGAGACTAAATTTGCTATCTGGTTTCGTTGGGCGGTAATCAGCTCAGTTTGCTGTTACGGCTTATTAATGGTGTCGGTTAGTTTGACTGAGATCTATTTAGAAAACAGATTGGATCAATATGATCTTGATGGTAATGGCACGTTTAATGGTGAGGAGATTACGCCAGAGTTGCAGAAAGCGCTGAAGGATGTCGCCAACGATACAGGGAGAACGTTTGCTTTCATAACGGGGTTAATCCTATGTCCTATTCATTGTGGTTTTTGGCATCTAGTAATTGGCCTGCCATATGGCCTGATTCGTCACAGAAATTTGAAAAAGGCAGGCGACTCTCAGCTGGAGAGTTAGCAATAGATAACCGACTAGAATTGTTGATCATGAAGATTTTTCAGCTAACAAGTATAATGAGTTGTGCTTTTGTCGTGTCTTGTTCCTTGCCCTCGATTGTGGATTCAGTCAGCGATGATTATCCTATCGATAGGATTTCGGTGTCGAAGTATCAAAAGGGGCAGTCGATTGGTAAGCAGGCTAGCGGCCCGATGGCGCGTATAGCTGGAAGTGATATGGAGGTTGTCGAAGGGCGGTGGAAGTTTGCGAAGCCAGCTGAGGGGCAGGATTCTAATAGCTCTGCTAGAGGGGGTGAATATTCCAGCTGGACGATTGAGGTGAATGCTGAGGTGCCAGCTGGCGTGAAGTCGGCTATTACATCTGCTAGAAATGGCTATGAGGCGAAGCTGGGGTACGCAAGCAATGCGACCTTGCGGATTTGTCCACGATTTGAGCGTAAGTCATTTTCTTGGGGGCGGGCGGTTTCCTTTTTGTCGCAGTACCAGAATGACAATACAAACTATGCGCCTAACAATAGCATGCTGCGCTACGAGATTCACGGGCTTACTAAGGACGGGAAGTATCTACGTGCGGTGTTTGGCGTGACGCATCCAGAGCTAGCGAGTTTTGGCGATGAGGTGAGAGATTACCCAGTAGGTGATCCAGCGGATGCATCGAGTGCGATGCAAAAGGATAAACATTACCAGCTGGTTGAGAGCGCGCCAGTTGATTCATTTGCACCGTCATTGCGGGAGATTGATTGTTTTGTCGACGGGTTGGATTTGTAAGGCCCTAAGGTCTTTGTGTTTGGCTAGAGAGTTGACACAAAAAAGCCTCGCTGAGAATGATCTCAAACGAGGCGTATTGCAAAACAAGTGGCGGAGCGGACGGGACTTGAACCCGCGACCCCCGGCGTGACAGGCCGGTGCTCTAACCAACTGAGCTACCGCTCCACTTGCTGGTGCGGCGGCAAACTAGTGTGGACGGCGCGAAAAGGCAAGATCTTTTTTATAGTGGTGAAACAGTCGATTTGAAGTGCGCGGGTGGAGCTGGCAGTGGATGGGGGAAATTCATTTCTTAAGGCGGATTATAGAAGCCGATGGTGAGTGGTTTTCAGCTTCGTTTGAGTCGAGCTAGCCAGACATTAAAGAGTGTCGGTGTGACTTTTTTTCCAGCTGGGAAATTTCGTAGATCTACACAGCGCGTAAACAATGGCTCGCCAATTGACAGCAGGCAGGTGTGAAATTGCCAGCGTGATACAGCGGTAGAAGCTGGCTGAATTATTGTCTGCTGGACGGTCAGGCTGAAATACCTAGGCAAAGAAAAACCCAGCTTATAAATAAGCTGGGTAAATTGAACTAGCAAGTGGCGGAGCGGACGGGACTTGAACCCGCGACCCCCGGCGTGACAGGCCGGTGCTCTAACCAACTGAGCTACCGCTCCACTTGCTGGTGCGGCGGCAAACTAGTGTGGAAGGTGGAAAAACGCAATCTCTTTTTTGAGGGAAATGTGATTTTTTTTGGCCTTTTTGCGGTGGGGTTCTGGGAGTGACAGAAAATCAATGTGTTGGCGGTTTTTGAATCGCTAGGGCCTATTTTTTAAATGGCGAATATTTTTCCAGCTAGCTGGAATCTATGAGTACGAAGATGCTAACAGGTGGCTTGGCTGGCTTGTTTTATCGCACGAAAAGTGATTTTGAAATCAGCTGAATAAGTAATTGCAATGGATGGGGCGATCGAGGTCTGCGTGAACAGTTGTTAGTCTCAGTCTGTGCCATTTGCTAGATAATATGAATGGATCACGTATAATACGGGTCTAAGCAATGGAGTTACCCCTCACGTCATGAAAAAATTAGGCCTAATATTTCTGAGTGGCAGCGTATTGATCACGCTGCCCTCATGTAAAGATAAGCAGTCCGATCGGCGCGTTAGCCAGCTGGAAAAAGAGATGCAAGAGCTAAAAGCGTATACGCATCAGCTGCAGGAGAGCGCAGACCTAGTGGTCGAGCCAGCGTCAGTAATCGAGCAAGAATTGGTTGCTGAAAATTCGCCAGCGACTGATTTGGTTTCTACTGAGCTAGCTAATTCGGAGGTGGTTATTGCAGCTGATGTGCCGGACGAATCAAGCACTGATGTCGCGCTTGGCTGTGGTCACGACTATCATCTTTCTTGCGATACTGAGGGCGCGGTCGCAGCACCAATCGCTGTGTTAGGGGCAAATGTGCAAGCTGAGGTCGATAATGATCCACTTCTAGCATATGACCCTAATGATTTTGTTAATGACTTTGTTTTTTTAGAAGAAGTCCCATCTATCAGCCAGCCACTAGCTGAGGATGTCCCGCCGGTCGTGGTAGAAGTTCACGAAGAGGTGACCGTTTATAATGAATATAACGAATACTATGAATATGATAATTTGCCGTACGAGGATGTGATTATCATCTGTGATTTGTGCTGGAAACAGGCGTGCTCGTGCCGCAGTGGTGGAATTTCTTCTGGGAAACCACAAAAGCCACACAGGCCATCGCGTCCGCCAGGAGTGAAACCACCAAAACCAGAGCATCCGATCCACAAAGCTGAATCTGAGGTGAAGCAAATCACGCTAACACGTCCGAGTGTGTCGCACCCTAAGCCAACGAGCAGCGATCTTGATAGCCATCCACAGGTGGTTAAAGTGGGTAGTCGTTCAAAGGAGGCTAAGACTGGTAATTTATTAGCGGATTTGAAAAAGTTAGAGGCTGAGCGTGCGCTGAGGCAACAACGTGAGCGCACGGCGCGAGCACAAGCGAAAAAGCAAAAGTCTAGCCAGCAAGCTAGCCAGCGGACCAACGCGCCGGCAACATCTCAGCAAGGGGAAAAATCAACTCCTAGCAGGGAGACAAGTACGGCATCTAGCGGCAATGCAAAGCAAGCCAGCCAGCGGCAGTCGAATGTGCAGTCAGTGAATACACGCAAGTCAGCTGCAAACCAACAAACCAAGGCGCGGGAAGACCTGGCTCGCAGGCACAGAGAAGAGCAGATGCGCAAGGCGCGCGAACAGCAAGCTCGCAAACTCAAAGAAGAAGAGCGGAGAGTTCTTCAAGCTCGTGAAAATAGGCTGGCGCAGGAACGTCAGCAACGTGAGCAAGAGAGCCGCCAAGCTGCAGCTGCTAGTAGATCGTCTAGATCTAGCCAGCCAGCGCAGCGCGATGAGCCAGCTAGTCAAAGCCGCGGTGAGCAAGCACGCCAACAGCATATAGAACAACAGATGCAAAGAAGGACACGTTAGGTGTGAATTGTTTTTTTCGGGAATAGATCCTATACATGGACCTCTTACGTGTAGAAATTATGAAAACGATGATTACAAATCCACTCAAATCATTAGGTCTAGCTGGCGTAGCTGGTCTCGCCATGTTGTCACTAACGACATCAGCGCTAGCTGGCGAACCTAGTTACGAAAAAGACTACAAGGCAGCTGTCAGCAAAGCCAAGGAAGCTGGCAAACCTGTTGTTGTTATTTTCTCAGCCTCATGGTGTCCGCCATGCCAAGTTAACAAAAAGGATGTCTATCCAAGCAAGGCGGTAGAGCCATACGTGGATAAATTTGTTTGGGTTTATCTCGACGTCGATAAGGATGAAAATAAAAAATTAGCCGAGCAATATGGTGTTAGGGGGATTCCCCACATCGAGTTTCTCAGTCCTGATGCGAAGAAGTTGGGTAATGTCGTAGGCGGCACGACACCAGAAGATTTTGCAGCCTCACTGAAGACCATGCTGGCTCAGTCACCATAGGAACGATACCACCTATTCAAAGAATCAGGTATTGATGTCTGCTGCGCAGTTAGGATTTTAAAAATCTGCTGCGTGGTTGGCTGATAGAATTACCAGCTGGTCATAATGTTTGCATTTCTAGCCAGCTGTGATTTTTTGTTTTCACCCGATCAAACCTTATGAGCAAAGAAAATCCTACAATTGTTGCGTATCTCAAAACTTACTGTGGCTGGAGCGAAGGCGTGCGCGCCATCATGAAAAAATACCAGCTTGAGTTCACCGAGAAAGACATCATTCAAAACGAAGCGTTCCGCTGGGAGATGGAGCAGAAGAGCGGCCAGCCGCTGAGTCCATGTGTGGAAGTCAATGGCACCATGCTCGCTGACGTTTCTGGCGAAGAAGTGGAAACTTGGATGATTGAAAATGGCCTTATCGAGCGCTCTGACGAGCAGCCAGAAGCGCCTATCAATGCTTCTTGCACTAACCATTAATCGTCACCAGCTGGATGTGCTAAGTGCCTCCATGAGCTGGTAGTTTAAGTATTTATTTCAGCCCGTTGGTCAGCCAACGGGCTTTTTGTTGCCGTGTGGATACCTGAGGTGGGGGATTTTGTACGAGTGGTGAGTGGTGCAGACTTGCGCGTTAGGTTTTTTAGTTGGGGGTGAGAATTCTGCTGATTGTTTCTGGCTGGCTTACAATGAATGATTTATTGAAGTGAAAACAGAATACTTGATCATTTGTGAAATCCCGATTAAGTACCGCGCATGCCTACAGAGATGGAACATACATTGGCCGAAGCAGCGACGCTCGAGGGGACTTCACTACACACTGGTTCGAAGGTAACTTTGACCATCAAACCAGCCCAGGTGGGAAGTGGTTTCAAATTCCGCCGTGTCGACCTACCTGATCAGCCATTTATCAATGCTGACGTGGACAAGGTGCAGACCGTAGAGCGTGCGACTACGCTGGCTGAAGGATCTGTAAAAGTACATACTGTTGAGCACATTTTGTCTGCGCTGGTAGGCATGGGTGTAGATAACGCGCTCATCGAGATGGACAGCAACGAGCCACCAATCGGTGACGGATCAGCGGCTCCATACGTCGAGCTGATCAAAAAAGCAGGAGTCGTTGAGCAAGACGCTCCGCGCAAAGTTTGGGCAATCCGCGAGCCAATGCACATGGAGACAAAAAATGGCTCCATCATCACCATCGTACCGAGTGATAAGTTCCGCGTTTCTGTTACCAACGTCGGCCCAGACGGTCGCTTTACTCAATATTTCAGCTCAGAAGTGACTCCAGAACTCTACGAGAAAGAGATCGCTCCAGCGCGTACTTTTGTTTACTACGAAGACGTTAAGCCACTGCTTGACAAAGGCCTCATCAAAGGTGGAAGCCTAGAAAATGCTGTGGTTGTCCGCGGTGACGAAGTAATGAGCAAAGAGCCAATGCGCTACGACAACGAGTTCGCCCGTCACAAGGCGCTCGACGTCATCGGCGACCTCATGCTCAGCGGCAAAAAGATTCTCGGTCACGTGATCTGCGTGAAGCCAGGCCACGGGCCAAATACCCAAATGGCGGCTAACCTGAAGCGCGACTACATGAAAATGCGCCAGCTGGTTCCACCACTTTACGTGCCACAGACTGGTGAAGCTGTGCTCGACATCAACGAGATCATGAAGATCTTGCCACACCGCTACCCATTCCTCTTGGTTGACCGTATCATCGACTTCGAAGGCGAAACTAAGTGTACCGGCGTGAAAAATGTCAGCATCAACGAGCCATTCTTCCAAGGCCACTTCCCTGGTCACCCAGTCATGCCGGGCGTG
The DNA here is from genome assembly GCF_016595495.1 of Persicirhabdus sediminis. Lineage (GTDB taxonomy): Bacteria > Verrucomicrobiota > Verrucomicrobiia > Verrucomicrobiales > Akkermansiaceae > Persicirhabdus > Persicirhabdus sediminis. The sequence continues at coordinate 22,962 of NZ_JAENIM010000036.1, read as the reverse complement.
CTCCAGCTAGAAGCTATGGCTCAGGTAGCCTCCATCCAGATCCTGCGCAAGCCAGAGCATCAGGGGAAAATTGGCTACTTCATGAGCGTAAACGATCTCAAGTGGCGTAAGCCAGTCACCCCAGGTGATACTCTGTTCATCGAGGCTGAAATCGTTAAGATTCGTCGTAACATCGGTGTGGCAGACTGCCGCTGCCTGGTAAATGGTGAGGTCGTCTCTGAGTGCACGCTGAAGTTTGCACTGCTCGATAACTAATCTACATTGACGAATGATCCATCAAACTGCGATTATCGACCCTCATGCTGGCATCGGTTCTGATGTCGAAATTGGCCCTTACTGTGTCATTGGTGCCAATGTTCAGATCGGCGACGGCTGTGTGTTGAAATCGCACGTGGTGATCGATGGTCATACCAAGATTGGAAAGAACAATACCTTCTATCCATTCGCCGCCATTGGCCAGCAAACGCAAGACCTCAAGTACCAAGGCGAACCAACCTATCTGGAAATTGGCGACAGCAACGTATTCCGCGAGAATGTCACCATTCATCGCGGAACCACCGCTGAGCTGCCGACCAGAATTGGTAATCACAACTACTTCCTGTGCTACTCACACGTGGCACACGACTGCCAAGTTGGCGACCATTGCATTCTCTCCAACAATGCCACTCTAGCTGGCCATGTGGAGGTTTATGATTACGCCATCATCTCCGGTCTAACGCCAATTCATCAATTTGCTAGAGTGGGTGAGCACGCCATGGTTGGCGGCTTCTCACGTGTCTCCCAAGACACCGTGCCATTCATGATGCTAGAGGGATCACCAGCGGTTCACCGTGGGCTCAACGTCGTTGGCCTGCAGCGCCGCGGTTTTGCCGATGAAGATATCCGCTGCCTCAAAGTAGCCTATCGTAAGCTATTCCTTAAAAAGGACCTCAACCTCGGCAAGCAGCTCGACGAGCTCAAAACATTGCCAGAGGCGGAAAACAAATGCGTCCAGCGGGTTATCGAGTTCATCGAATCCAGCCCGCGCGGGGTATGTAGATAAGATAGTTGGAAGTTTTCAGTGTTCAGTTTTCAGACCAGCACGATGAAACGTGCTGGTCGCTAGACACCGCCAGCTAGCAGCGTATTCTTAACCAGCTGGCAGCATCGTTCTGCCGAAGGCTTTCGGAGTGCGGCGATCCTTCGCCGCTTTTTTAGTTAGGCCAAGTAGTAAGTTTTCAGACCGACTCAGTGAAACGTGCTGGTCGCTAGACACCGCCAGCTAGCAGCGTATTCTTAGCCAGCTAGCTGTTCTCTTTCTCTTGTTAGCACCGCAGTCTCAGCCAGCTAGCAGCATCGTTCTGCCGAAGGCTTTAGGAGTGCGGCGATCCTTCTCCGCTTTTTTAGTTAGACTGAGTAGTAAGTTTTCAGACCGACTCAGTCAAACGTGCTGGTCGCTAGACACCACCAGCTAGCAGCGTATTCTTAACCAGCTGGCTGCATCGTTCTGCCGAAGGCTTTAGGAGTGCGGCGATCCTTAGCCGCTTTTTAGTTAGGCCAAGTAGTAAGTTTTCAGACCGACTCAGTGAAACGTGCTGGTCGCTAGACACCGCCAGCTAGCAGCATATTCTTAACCAAATAGTTAGGCGTTCTTAGCCAGCTAGTTGTTCTTTTTCTCTTGTTAGCACCGCAGTCTCAGCCAGCTAGCAGCATCGTTCTGCCGAAGGCTTTAGGAGTGCGGCGATCCTTCTCCGCTTTTTTAGTTAGACTGAGTAGTAAGTTTTCAGACCGACTCAGTCAAACGTGCTGGTCGCTAGACACCACCAGCTAGCGGCGTATTCTTAACCAGCTAGCAGCATCGTTCTGCCGAAGGCTTTTGGAGTGCGGCGATCCTTCGCCGCTTTTTAGTTAGGCCAAGTAGTAAGTTTTCAGATCAACTCAGTGAAACGTGCTGGTCGCTAGACACCGCCAGCTAGCAGCATATTCTTAACCAGCTAGCAGCATCGTTCTGCCGAAGGCTTTTGGAGTGCGGCGATCCTTCGCCGCTTTTTAGTTAGGCTGAGTAGTAAGTTTTCAGATCAACTCAGTGAAACGTGCTGGTCGCTAGTCACCGCTAGCTAGCTAGGTATCCTCAGCTCGCTAGCTGTTCTTTTTCTCTAGTTAGCTCAGCGTCCTCAGCCCGCTAGTTTGGTATTCTTAACCAGCTAGCTGCATCGTTCTGCCGAAGGCTTTTGGAGTGCGGCGATCCTTCGCCGCTTTTTAGTTAGGCCAAGTAGTAAGTTTTCAGATCAACTCAGTGAAACGTGCTGGTCGCTAGACACCGCCAGCTAGCTAGGTATCCTCAGCTCGCTAGCTGTTCTTTTTCTCTTGTTAGCACCGCGGTCTCAGCTAGCTAGCGGCGTATTCTTAACCAGCTGGCTGCATCGTTCAGCCGAAGGCTTTCGGAGTGCGGCGATCCTTCGCCGCTTTTTAGTTAGGCCAAGTAGTAAGTTTTCAGACCGACTCAGTGAAACGTGCCGTTCGCTAGACACCGCTAGCTAGTTAGGCATCCTTAGTCAGCTAGTTGTTCTCTTTCTCTTGTTAGCACCGCGGTCTAAGCCAGCTAGCAGCGTATTCTTAACCAGCTAGCAGCATCGTTCTGCCGAAGGCTTTTGGAGTGCGGCGATCCTTCGCCGCTTTTTAGTTAGGCCAAGTAGTAAGTTTTCAGACCGACTCAGTGAAACGTGCTGGTCGATAGTCTCAGCCAGCTAGCGGCGTATTCTTAACCAGCTAGCAGCATCGTTCTGCCGAAGGCTTTAGGAGTGCGGCGATCATTCGCCGCTTTTTAGTTAGGCCAAGTAGTAAGTTTTCAGACCGACTCAGTCAAACGTGCTGGTCGCTAGACACCACCAGCTAGCGGCGTATTCTTAACCAGCTAGCAGCATCGTTCTGCCGAAGGCTTTTGGAGTGCGGCGATCCTTCGCCGCTTTTTTTGGTTAGGCTGAGTAGTAAGTTTTCAGACCAGCACGATGAAACGTGCTGGTCGCTAGACACCACCAGCTAGCTCGGCATCCTCTGCCAGCTAGTTGTTCTCTTTCTCTTGTTAGGACCGCGGTCTCAGCCAGCTAGCGGCGTATTCTTAACCAGCTGGCAGCATCGTTCTGCCGAAGGCTTTTGGAGTGCGGCGATCCTTCGCCGCTTTTTTAGCTAGGGAGTTAGAAATATTTGTTTAGACACGATTAGATGTGTCTTTTGCGTGAATCACGCATGCTAGATAAAAAGTCCAGCTAGGGTGATTGTTAGCGCGCTTAGTGAGAGCCAGAATGATGTGCGGATAGACGACTGAGTTAGCCAAGCGTCGCGCGCGGCACGGTAGGTTGAGGGTGTGGATGGAATGGCGCGGAATAACCAGAAAATGGGAATGCAGTCCAAGATGATTAAGAATAGATCAAGGAGTCTTAAGGTTTGTCCAACATAGCTGGATTCACTTTCTTGTTTGGCGGCGGCGACCAGTGGCACGATCCACGCTAGGCCGTAGGCGAAGGTGAAAATACCACTAAAGGTCAAGATGATGATGCGCAGCGGTTCCATAGTGTGTCTGCTAACAAACTAGCGATTTATCCCAGATGGGGGAAAGTACAAATTTGTTTAGAAAATGTACTGGCTGCTATTCGGCTAGCTTGCTAGATGTTGTCATGTTTATGAAAAAATCAATTGTTTCATTGTTATGTGTGGCTTCAGCTGGTGTGGCCTTTGCTAGTGAGTTAGAAGTGAAACCACTTGGCATGCAGGTCGTTTGGGATCCAGCGAAAGACGCGCAGGATGGATTTTCTACCTATAACCGCCAAGAAAGCGGGCTAGAAGTGGCGGCATTATTGACCAGCTCGGACCAGGTGATTGTGTCGGCTGATATGGATGCGTCTACCTTTGATGGATTTTTTGCTGCAGGGAAAAAATCTCTAGCAGGCGAGTTTGGGTGGAACAAAAAAATCTCTAAAGACGGCAAACACCTGAAGTTCACCATTGAGAGCAAGAAGCTGCCAGCAGGTGAGATTTCTGCGCTAACAGCTAAGGGAGTGCTGCACATCCAGCTGGGGTCCGAGAAGGAGAAATTCTCCACTGAGATGATAGAGATGTCACCGGGCAAGGAGGGTAAGTTAGGTGAGATGGCTTTTGAGCTGAGCAAGCTAGGCAAACCTAGCTGGGGCGATGCGGTATTGGAGATTACATTGAAGTCAAAGCAGTCATTTGAGGGCATTGCCGAGTATCGATTTTTTGATGAAAATGACAAGCCGGTGAGCTTTGAGGAGACTGGCTCCGGCAGCATGGGATTCATGGGTAAGAAGACCTATAGCAAAACATTCACCTTCAAAACCAAACCGAAAAAGATGCGGGTGGAGGCTGATATGTGGTCAGATTTGAGCACCGTTGAGCAGCCATTTGAGCTATCATTATCACCAAAAGGTTAAGCCGCCGCATGAGTCGTCATTTCCAGCGATGACAAATTGGCCATATTAGGGTTTTCAAATCGTCGATTTCTCTATATTGGCTGGTGACGACTATGAGTAACCGCATTGATACCACATTTGCACAGCTGAAGGCGGAGGGAAAATCTGCCTTTGTAGCCTACGTTTGCGCTGGCGATCCTGATCTGCCGCGTTCATTGGAAATTGTTCGCGCGATTGCAGATGCTGGGGCTGATGTGATCGAGCTGGGCGTGCCATTTTCTGACCCACTGGCTGACGGTGTAGTCAACCAGCTAGCAGCTGACCGCGCGCTGAAGGCTGGCGCCACGCTGCCTAAGGTGATCGAGATGATTCGCGAGTTCCGCACTACACACGAGACGCCTATCGTTCTCTTTACCTACCTGAACCCAGTGTACGCTTATGGTTTTGAAAAATTCCACGCCGATGCTGCTGCTGCGGGAGCCGATGGCATTCTCGCTCTCGACCTTCCACCTGACGAGCAGGCGCGCAATGCTGAGCTCACCAGCCAGCACGAGCTCAAGCGCATCACACTGATTGCGCCGACGACTCCATCTGAGCGCAAAGCCCATCTGGCGGCACAATCTGAGGGATTCATCTACGCGTTATCTCGCTCAGGTGTGACCGGCGCACAGGCGGCTCCATCAGCGGCTATTGGGGAAATCGTAGCGGAGATCAAGCAAGCTACTGATACGCCAGTTTGTGTTGGCTTTGGCATCAATACACCAGATCAAGTGGCCATGGTTGCCTCTGTGTCTGACGGTGTGGTGGTGGGTTCTGCCATTGTGAATCAGGTAGCTGAAAATGCCGACTCTGATGATCTGGTAGCCAAGGTGAAGGCATTTGTCACTCCGCTCATCCAGGCGGCCAAGTAGTTGACAAGTTTCCAATTCTCGCTTTCTTACGCGCATGACCAGCTGGATCACCTAGCCAGCTGGTAAATTTTTCACCCAAGATAATTTTCCATGAAGCTTTCATTTACCAAGATGAACGGTGCGGGCAACGACTTTGTTGTGCTCGATAACCGCGATTTATCCATCCAGCTGAGCAAAGAGCAAATCGCTCAGCTCTGTCACCGCCAGCGCGGTATCGGCGCTGATGGCCTGCTCGCTGTGGAACCTGCCGAGCAAGGTGCTGATTACAAATTCCGCTACTACAATGCCGACGGTGGCGAAGCTGAAATGTGTGGCAATGGCGCCCGTTGTTTTGGCGCCTACACCTCACAGCTCAGCCAGCCAGCTGCCCAGCAGGTTAGCTTTGAAACCATCGCCGGCACACTCGCTGCGGATATGGTATCAGGCGGCAATGTGAAAATCGCCATGTCAAATCCATTTGATTTCCAGCTGGATACCGGCGTGAAAATCGACGGACTTGATGCAGTGGTGCGATTCATCAATACCGGCGTGCCTCACGTGGTGGTTTTTGTAGAAAACCTCGCCGAGCTCGATGTGGTCAAGTTTGGCGCAGCCATCCGCTACCACGAGAAATTTGCCCCAGCTGGAACTAACGTGAACTTTGCCCAAGTGATTGGCGAAAACCACATTGCCATCCGCACCTACGAGCGCGGCGTGGAAGGGGAGACCTTAGCCTGCGGCACCGGCATGTGTGCTTGTGCTTTGTTTAACCACATCCTCGATGGTGCCAGCTCACCAGTCAAAGTTGACGTCGCCGGCGGTGATACGCTGGAGATTGGCTTTGAGGCGGTTAATGCCCAGCAAGGTGAGTTTGTTAATGTCACGCTCACTGGCCCAGCTGATTTCACCTACCGTGGTGAGATTGTCATCTAAGGCAAAAACCATTCCATTTTCCATTCCCGATCCAGCTAGCTGGGTCGGGAATTTTTTTACCTACGGCGGCGTAAAAAGATGATGCTCAGGCCGCTGAGCGCTAGCACTGCGGTGGCTGGCTCAGGCACTGCGGTGATGGATAAATTGGAAATCTCAGCGATGTCTTGGCCGTTGTTGCGGTGATGGCCAATGAACTTGATAGACTCAACCAAATCGTCGCCGCTCACGCCACCTATGCCCAGTGATGTGTAGGTGAATACCCGATCAGCGTGACCAGTGATTTGCTCGGTCACGCCAGTTTCGCCAAAGATCAAAGTCACCGTACCTGTCGCTGGATAGGTAATTGTGAAATCTGCTAGTGATAGCGTATGCACGGCATTATTTTCTATCGCGACTTCAACTTCTAGGAGGTCGTGATATTCGTGGTAATCAAAAGTGACGGTGAAGCCATTGACGATAGGTTTGAAATCATTGTTAAACGCGAGCTCGGCGATACCTTGCACCGTATTAGGATGCCCGTGGCCAGCGAGACGTAGTTTTCCCCCGCTGATAGGCAGTTCGTTGTTATAACCAGGAATCGTGTGTTCAACTTGCCAAGTATAGGCATTACCAGGTCCAGCTTCACCATCATTTAAGCGGGTGCCGTAGCTAGAAAAATCATCAATTACTGTCGCCGCGAAACCTAGCGAACTACTTAATAATAAATTGCATGCAGCTAATTTCATGATGACAAAATAAGCCATTAAACCAACGTTTCAATCTTTGTTTTGATTAATGTGCCAATTATTCATGTCATCGGAACTTTGCCATGCAGTAGCTGGCTATCAGTGTCAGCGCAGTGGATACGCATTGACAGCCGCCGCGCTTTGTAGGCATTTAGTAGATACAAGCAATCGCATTGGGTGGTTGCCGAACTCGTTTATCACATGATTGAACATCTCATTTTTGATTTGGATCAGACCTTAGTAGATCGCAGTTCTACACTGCGAAAGTTTGTACATAATCAACATGCCCGCTTGTTAGCTGGACGCAGTGAGCTGACAGCAGAAGATTACTGGGCCGGCATTCAGCGGTTTGATAAAAATGGCTACGCCAGCAAGTCCGAGATGTTTGAGCAGACAGCTGAGTTTCTCCAGCTGCCGGTTCCAGCTAGCGAGCTGTTGGAGGATTTCTTATCTAACTACGGTGCTGATGCCGTGCTCTTTGATGGCGTGCACGAGGTGCTCAGCCAGCTGCAGAAGACCTATCAGCTAGCCCTGCTCAGCAATGGTCGCAGCAAAGCCCAGCGAGCAAAAATCGCCTCAACCGGCCTAGCTGGCTATTTTGACCTCACCATCATCTCCCAAGAGGTTGGCATGAAAAAACCTGATCCTAGGATTTTCCAGCTCTGCCTGCGCCAGCTAGAAGCCCAGCCTCATCAATGCCTCTACCTAGGTGACCATCCCGTCAATGATGTGGAAACCGCCAAATCATGCGGACTGCTAGGCGTCTGGCGTGCTAACGACCACTACCAGCCACCAGCCCAAAGCGACGGCCAAATCCAATCACTCAGCCAGCTGCCTCAGCTGCTAGAAAAACTCCAGCTGAGACCAGAGTCATCAGTGTTAGCTTAGTGAGGTTTTCTATCAAAGTTCTTGTCATTAGGTTCTATCAGATCTAATCATTTTTCTATGATTAGATGGATTTCGATGGTTTTGTGTATTTGTCTGGCTGCGTCAGTAGAATTATCTGCTGAGGAGAAGGCATTTTCTAGGGCAGACTACTTAGAAGAACTGTATTTTGATCAGGTTTCTGATGAGCACGTTGAATTAGCTCGAGCTGCCAAGTTTGCTATTTCCACAGATAATACAGATTTATTTGCATCTTTGTTAGGCGCTGGCTTACAGATCAATAGCCCGCTAGATGGAAACGGCAGAGAATATAGAGCTTTGCATTTGGCTGCTCGTAATGGTTCGCCCAAGATGGTGAAATTCTTGCTCCAGCACGGAGCTGATAAAGAACTTGTATCTTATTATGGTAACTATGCCATTGAATGTGCAATTGAGTCTAACGAATCCCGTGTGTGTGAGTTGTTGGCTAGAGATCCAGCTGGTGACAAACAAGTGGATGGAGTTCCTGTTCGCCTCTTAGAAAAGATTTTTGGCCCCAATTTTGTTTCGGAGCAATACAGCTTTATTTCTCTAAACGGAAAGGATCCATCAGAGGCAATGTTAAAAGAACTAAAGAGAATTTTCCCTAACGCTCAGGTCTATTCACAATGTGAGGAAGTAAAAAGAGAGTCAGAAGCATTGTATATTAGTTTGAGTAGTTGTTATGATGAGGTGAATGATTTGCTCATTCACCGTGCCTATGTATCCAACAGCTATGGAGAGATTCCTGAGTCCGACATTGATATTGTGAGCATGCTTAACAGTCGTCTGCGAGCTAACCCCCATTATGAACAAGGTCAGCGTCTTTATGTAGATATTTCAGAGAGCCTAAAAGATCTTAAGCTAATGCAGAAGATCAAGAAGGGGTGTCCACGAGCTAAGCCCATGTCTGCGATGAAAACTCGCATTGATAATGATTTATATGATTACCTGCACGGTGCTTCTTCCTACCGAGATAAAACATCTGGTTATGAGGGCCAGGTGATAGAGTTAAAAATCATGCCTGACCCAGATGCTGCGGGGCAATTTATGTGGAGTCGCCGTGAAATCACAGCTCCATCGCTCAGTGGTTGGGGATGTTCCGGTAAAGCCGAAATGAAATATGGCTACTGGCTTCTTAAGGATAAACTAAGTTGGGACCACTAGCGCTGTATTGCTACGATCTTAGCTGGAAGATCACCGAGGTGAAAAACCAGCTAGTTTTTTTCCATCTAGCACAGCTAAGATTACTGCGTCAGAGAAATGTCATTATTGTCTAACTAGCCGCTTTTCTGGCTAGCAATTCTTTACGTTTCTTTTGGTAGACAGCTTCAGCTAGCTCGTAGTTAGTAGCTTTTTTGTAGCCAATAACGCCTATGACTATGGGCACGATGAAAGTTAGGGCAAATATTGGAGGGAAATCTAAATCTTGACCTCTGCAGATATCAGGAACGATGAAACATGATGCAGCGAAGCTTATCCAGATGAGGTAAGTGATGCTACCAGATTTACTCGGGGCGCGTTGTTTTCCGAACTTAGCTGAGCTCATGTATTTTTCTCTTTCAATCAGCCACGATCTATCGAGCTCTTCGATGTCGTTCTGGATTTTTACTACTTGGCTATCAGCTACTTGTTGATCGTGGCTATCTTCATTCAGCAGTTTGCGCTTGGCGATGGCAAATTCATGCTGACTGAGTGAGCCAGATTGGTGCAGTTGTTCTAACTTTTCGAGTTCACTTACTAGGCTCATGTTTCATTAATCAATTTCAATTGAATGTGCATTAGAAGCTACAATCAACGAAAAGCCCGTAACAATGACAATTGAACCAGATGTCTGTACAATACGTTTAGTTAGTTGGGTGGTTGGCAATCACAATAAGCTAGCTTTGTATGCCCGCATATCCTTAGCTGCTAGGGACTGCTATCGCATCTAGCGATTCGCTTTTCTGGCTAGCAATTCTTTACGTTTCTTTTGGTAGACAGCTTCAGCTAGCTCGTAGTTAGTAGCTTTTTTGTAATCTTTAATGGCTATGACTAGGCACATGATGAAAGGTAGGCCAATCAGCGTTGATGAATATACATCTAGGTCTCTGAAGGTCTCTCCAATGATGAAATATGAGCCAAGGACGATTATCCAGATGATGTCTATGAGGCTATTTGATTTGCTGGGGGTGCGTTGTTTTCCGAAGAAACCAGAGCTCATGTATTTTTCTCTTTCAATCAGCCACGATCTATCTAGCTCTTCGATGTCGTTGTGGATTTTTGCTAACTGGCTATCAGCTACTTGTTGCTCGTGGCTGTCTTCATTCAGCAGTTTGCGCTTGGCGATGGCAAATTCATGTTGGCTGAGTGAGCCAGATTGGTGCAGTTGTTCTAACTTTTCGAGTTCACTTACTAGGCTCATGTTTCATTAATAGTTTCAATTGAATGTGCATTAGAAGCTACAATCAACGAAAAGTCCGTAACAATGACAATTGAACCAGATGTCTGTACAATACGTTTAGTTAGTTAGGGGGGCAATCACAATAAGCTAGCTTTGTATGCCCGCATATCCCTAGCTGCTAGGGACTGCTATCGCATCTAGCGATTCGCTTTTCTGGCGAGCAATTCCTCACGTTTCTTTTGGTAGGTGGCTTCAGCTTGCTCGTAGCCTTCGGCTTTTTGGTAGGCTTTATAGCTAATCACTGCACCAAAGATAACAAACATGACGCCAAAGAGGGGGAAGAATTGAGCTGGGCCAGGGGCCGCTGAGCTCATGGAGCCAGCCATGATAGTCCAGAAAATGCCAAAGCCGGTGACTCCAATGCCGGAGATGACGCTGGTTGTTTTGTTGGGGATGTGTCGATGGCCGTATTTGCCAGCGACCATGTAGTTTTCTCTATCAATCTGCCACGATCTATCTAGCTCTTCGATGTCGTTCTGGATTTTTACTACTTGGCTATCAGCTACTTGTTGGTCGTGGCTGTCATCATTCAGCAGCTTGCGCTTGGCGATGGCAAATTCATGCTGGCTGAGTGAGCCAGATTGGTGCAGTTGTTCTAACTTTTCGAGTTCACTTACTAGGCTCATGTTTGATAAATGTTTTGCAATTGAGTGTGAGTTAGAAACTACATTCATCAATGAAGTCATAACAATAACAATTGTTTGAGTACTTTGTAGTGGCCGTTTAAGTTAGTTTCTGCATGGCGATCACGACAAGCGAGACTTATAGTCTTCATAGCCGTAACTGCGAGATACTTCTATCTTGTCTTCAGCTGGGAAGTAGCTGGCGATGCTTGGTAGCTGGACGCCGTTGAAGGTGGTGGTTTTGACCATCGAGTAGTGGGCCATGTCGGTGAAGACTAAGCGGCTGCCAATTTCTAGCGGCTGGTCGAACGACCATTGACCGATGATGTCGCCAGCTAGGCAGGTGTGGCCACCAAGCTCATAGGTGTATTTTTTTTCATTCGCCTCACCGCCGCCGATGATCTCTGGTCGGTAGGGCATCTCTAGCACATCTGGCATGTGAGCTGACGCTGAGGTGTCGAGAATGGCGAGCTGGCGGTCGCCGCTTTGAAAAATGTCTAGCACACTGGCGACGAGAAAGCCGGTATTGAGCGCGACGGCTTCGCCGGGCTCGAGGTAAACTTTCAGCTGATAGGTTTCGCGCATGTGCTTGATCAGCTGGACTAACAAATCGACATCGTAATCTGGCCGAGTGATGTGATGGCCGCCGCCCATGTTGAGCCATTTCATCTGGTGGAGGTATTTGCCAAACTTGGCTTCGACCTGTTCTAACGTGCGCTGCAGCGTGTCTGAGTTTTGCTCGCACATGCTGTGGAAGTGGAGACCATCGATGCCGCTTAGGTCAACGCCATCCAGCTGGCTGGCGGTGATACCAAAGCGTGTGCCGATGCGGCATGGGTTGTAGATGGCTGTTTCTACCTCAGAATATTCGGGGTTGATGCGCAGTCCATATGAAGCTTTGTTTTCAGCTGATAGAGCGATTTCTTTAAACTGCAGCCATTGGCTCAGGCTATTGATAGAGATGTGGTGAGCCTGTTGTGACAGCTGGCGGATTTCTTCTTTGCGGTAGGCGACAAAATAGGTATGTACCTCGCCGCCAAATTCATCAAAGCCGAGCTGGGCTTCAGCCATCGAGCTGGCGGTAGTCCCGCACAGTGTTTGGCGGATTTGTGGAAAGGTGGAGAACATGGCAAAACCTTTCAGCGCGAGGATGATTTTGCCTCCACTGCGGTTTTGCACATCGCCTAGCAGGTCGAGGTTGTTTTGTAACAATCCACGATGGACGATGAAGCTCGGGCTAGGAAGTTCAGCGCGGTTGCAGATAGAAAGGATGTCTTGGTCAGTCATGGTGGCGGCTGTTAGCTAGGGTGCGTGCTTGCGTATGGTCGGCTGTCTCGCCCCTTCAGGGCTTTGTTTGTTGGGGGCATTCACCTAGGGTTGCGTTGCGCCTTCGGCGCTGCCTTACCCTAGGCTAGGCTGTTGTGCGCCTTCGGCGCGGTTTTGGTTTGGGGAGCGGGAATGTCTCAGCTAGCTATTTTATAGCTTGAGAATTCTAGTTGGCGTTTTTACCAGTTAGGGGCTAGTTCATAGCTGGTTCGGCTGTCTCGCCCCTTCAGGGCTTTGTTTTGTTGGGGGCTGTCACCTAGGGTTGCGTTGCGCCTGCGGCGCTGCCTTACCCTAGGCTGTTGTGCGCCTTCGGCGCGGTTTTGTCAGCTGTGTTGCGGTTTGGACGTTGCTGGTAGTTTGTGCGCCTTCGGCGCGTTGTTGGGAGGTGACTCGAGTTTGATTCAGCTAGAAAATGCCTGCTAGATATTTTCCAGCTAGATATTTTCCAGCTAGAATTTCGGTTCTAGCTGGGATGTGTTAGCTGGCTTTTCCCAGCTGGAAATCGAGTGAATCCAGCTGGGGTGTTAGTGTTCTGACTTATGGATTTTTGGCGAGCAGTTGGTCGAGGAATGGTTTGCCGTCGACGACTTGCCATGGCAGCCCGTATTTATTGAGGTCGTCCATGAATGGATCTGGATCGAATTGCTCCATGTTGAACACACCGTCCTTTTTCCACTTTTCGGTGAGCATCATCTTGGCGCCAATCATGGCTGGCACACCGGTGGTGTAGGAAATTGCCTGGCTTTTCACCTCGGCGTAACACTCTTGGTGGTCGCAGATGTTGTAGATGTAGTATTGTTTGCGCTCACCATCTTTGATGCCGTCAAATACACAGCCGATGCAGGTTTTTCCTTTGGTTAGTGGGCCAAGGCTGCCTGGGTCTGGCAGCACGGCTTTGAGGAATTCTAGCGGCGCGATTTGCTGACCTTGGAAATCAACCGGCTCGATAGCGGTCATGCCAACATTTTGCAGCACGTTGAGGTGGTTGATGTAGTTAGGAGAAAAGGTCATCCAGAATCGCAGGCGTTTGATGCCTTTGAGGTGTTTGCACAGCGATTCCATTTCCTCATGATAGAGCAGATAGATCTCACGGTCGGCCACTTCTGGGTGTGGGAAGTTGAATGTCTGATGCACTTCCATCGGCTCAGTTTCCTTCCACTCGCCCTCTTGCCAGTAACGTCCTTTGGCAGTGATCTCGCGGATGTTGATCTCTGGGTTGAAGTTAGTGGCAAATGGTAAGCCGTGGTCGCCAGCGTTAGCGTCGATGATGTCCACGGTGTGGATTTCGTCGAAGAGGTGCTTTTGTGCGTAGGCGCAGAAGACGTTCGTCACACCCGGATCAAATCCACTGCCGAGCAGCGCCATGCGCTTGGCGTCGACAAACTTGTTATGGTATGGCCATTGGTATTCGTAGCTGAAGCGCGGGTCGTCTTTTGGTTCGTAGTTAGCGGTGTCCATGTAGTCGACGCCAGCTTCGAGGCACGCTTCCATGAGCGTGAGATCCTGATAGGGCAGGGCAACGTTGATGAGCAGGTCTGGCTGGTATTTTTTCAGCAACGCGACGGTTTCAGCCACGTTATCCGCGTCCACGGATTCGGTGATGATTTCTCTATCAATCTCCGCGGCAATGGCATCGCATTTTGCTTTGGTGCGGCTGGCTAGGACGATCTCGCCAAAAACTTCAGGAACTTGGGCGCATTTGTGGGCGACGACTCGGCCGACGCCACCAGCTCCAATGATGACAACTTTTTTACTCATAGCAGTATTGGTTTCTGTAAGGAAATGATGGGTTAGGATTCAAAATAGGTATATCCGGCGATACTCTCGCGGTATTCATCGATGATTTTTTTACGTTCTTGGGCGCTGATTTTGCCATCTTCTACGCTGCGCTCAGCCAGCCGGAGAAAGCGCTCAAAAACATGTTTGGGGTCGTATTCTACGTAGCTGAGTACATCGGCCACGCTGTCGCCACTTAGCTCGCGCTGGTATTTGATGCGACCATTTTGGCTGCCGATGCTGACCACGTTAGTATCGCCCATGAGGTTGTGCAGGTCGCCTAATGTTTCCTGATAGGCGCCGACAAGGAAGACGCCTAACATGTAGTCTTGACCGTCTTTAGGGTAGTGAACGGGCAGGGCATTTTGCTGTTCGCCGTTAATGAGGAATTTGTCAATGCGTCCGTCACAGTCGCAGGTGATGTCGGCAATGATCGCCTCGTTAGTTGGCTGCTCATCTAGCCGGTGGATGGGCATGACGGGGAATAGCTGGTCGATGGCCCAAGTGTCTGGCAGTGATTGGAATAGACTGAAATTTCCGTAATAAACGTCACGTTTTTTCTGTGTGAGCTCGATGAGATCGTCAGGTAGATCATCTAGCTGGTCGATCTTTTCTCTCAGCTGGGCGAGGATGCGGTGAAACAATCTATCTGACTGCGCACGCTCACGCAGGCTCACATTGCCGTGGTGGAAAAGTGATAGTAGTTCGCTGCGATAGTAGACAGCATCGTTATAACATTCCTGCGCGTTGTCGTCATTGAGGTCGTGAATCACGCTCTCTAACTTGCTCAGGTAGTTGTGGCTGTTGGGTTCAATGGTCTCGATCTCACGCAGGTGTGAGTTGCTTTGGTTAATGTCGAGGATATTGAAAATAAGCACCGAGTAGTAGGCGGCAATGGCGCGGCCAGATTCGCTGATGATGTTAGGGTGCGGTTCGTTAGCCTCGTCGCAGACGGTTTTGATGACATCTACAATGTCGGCGGCGTATTCACGGATGCCGTAGTTGCGGCTGCTAGAGCTTTTTGAGCGGGTGCCGTCGTAGTCGATACCAAGTCCGCCGCCGATGTCTAGCAGTCCCATGGCAGCGCCTTCTTTAGAGAGCTCGCAGTAGATACGAGTAGCTTCCACAGCGGCTTCACGGATGGCGCGGATATCTGGCACTTGTGACCCCTGATGGTAGTGCATCAGCTGTAGGCAATCTAGCATTTCGCTAGAGCGCAGTTTGTCGACGACATCGAGCACTTGGTTAGGTGTGAGCCCAAAGACGCTATTTTCACCGGATGAATGTGACCAATGGCTATCGTTGCAGGTGCAGAGTTTGACTCGCACGCCGAGCAATGGACGCAGGTTCATGAGGGCGGCGCGCTGGAGAATGAGGTCGAGCTCACCTGGCATCTCGATGACTAAGACAATCTGCAGTCCAAGCATTTGGCCACGCAGCGCGAGGTCGATGAATTCTTTATCCTTGTAGCCGTTGCAGATGATGTAGGCTTTGGGGTCGTGCATGTAGGCGAGCGCGGTGAGCAGCTCGGGTTTGCTACCCGCTTCCAGCCCGTAGTGGTAGTGACGACCAAACTCGGTGACTTCCTCAATGACCTGCTGCTGTTGGTTTACCTTGATGGGATAGACGCCGCGATAGTGGCCGCGGTAGTCGCAGTCGTGGATGGCTTCATGAAAGGCCTCGTTGATCTTTTTGATGCGGGCGGTGAGCAGATCAGGGAATCGCAGCAGCAATGGCATTTCTAGCCCGCGGTCGCGAGCGCCTTGGACGATTTCCGGTAAACTCACAGCTTGTTCGCTGTCGCCATCTTGCAGGTGGACTTGCATGTCTCCCTCATCAGAGATGGAGAAAAACTCGTTGGCCCATTTTTCTACGCCGTAGAGCTCGCTGCTACTTTGAGAACTCCAAGCAGCCTTATCATGATGGTTGGCCTCATGAGAATTGCTAGCTGAGTTCTTGGATAAAGGTGGTGTCATGTTCGGTGAACTGAGAAGGGAATGAAAGACTCCGAGTATTTTCAGAGATGTAAAATGCTTCATGCAGAAAAATCACCTCAGATGACAAGTAAATAGAATGTTGTGATGCATTTTTTTCTAGCTAGCTGCAGATGCTTGCAAGGTAGCACCGATGGGGGATTTTTCAGCTGGGCAATCTACCGGCTAGCTGGATGGCGGGAGCGATTGACTGTACCGCAGTGATTTACAAAAAAAATGCCCTGCAGTGAGGGATGCTCACTGTAGGGCCATTTTAGTTCTTTCGACTGGAGATACTGAGTTCGTTTTGGGGGTTACTGGGGGTTACGTTGGGGGTATTAATCAGTATCCGTTTTTGTGGGGGTTTCAGTTCGATTGGGGGTTTTGCTGAACTAAGTATGTTTTACCAATTTGCGTGGTGTTTTGCAATGCATTTTCAGTTGCAGCGGTTTTGCATAATGTTGCAGTTAACGATAACCATTATGGCTGGGTATTGATGTAATCAGTTGTAATAAAAATGACGAACAATGTTTGAATTCAGCTGGCTCTAGTAATGATTCCGTTTCAGAAATACAATTTTGCACCGATCTGAGTGCGAAATTGGCCAGATAGCTGGTGATGTCAACTGGTCGGCATGGCTGGTAATCTGCGCAGATTTTACCTTTTTGCCCTGATGGACTATTTCGCGTTTGGAATTTGTCGCAAGATGGCGGAGAGTCTCGCCGTTATGTCGAACAAAAGTCCTGTCGTATTAATCATTCGTGATGGTTGGGGTGTAAACCCTGGTGGAGCTGAAACAGCTGAGAAAGATGGCAACGCTGTCATCCTTGGCGATACTCCTTATCATGATGCCCATCTTTGGAAGTATTACCCAAAAAGTTTTGTCAGCGCTTCAGGTGGTGACGTCGGCCTGCCAGATGGCCAAATGGGTAACTCAGAAGTAGGTCACTTGAACCTCGGAGCTGGACGCATTGTTTACCAAGATCTCACACGTATCAATAAGTCCATCGCTGATGGCGAAATGCCAAATAACGAAGTGCTCAAAGAAGCCTTTGCCAAAGCAAAAGGCAAGAAGCTGCACTTCATTGGTCTCATTTCTGACGGTGGTGTGCACTCACACCAGAAGCACGTGATCGCTATGGCTGACGCCGCTGCAGCAGCTGGTGTAACAGACATCAACCTGCACGCCATCACTGACGGTCGCGACACTTCACCTACAGGTGGCGTAGCTTACCTTGAGCAAGTGCAAGAAGGCCTCAAGCCAAGTGGTGCTAAAATTGCTACTGTAGTTGGTCGTTACTACGCGATGGACCGCGACAAGCGCTGGGAGCGTACTCAGCTGTCATGGGACGCAATCGTCCTAGGCAAAGGTGCGGTGACTGAAGGTCTGCCAAGTGAAGCAGTAGCCGCTCAGTACAAAGAAGGCAAAACTGATGAGTTCATGCCAGCCATGATCTTTGCAGATGCTGACCAACGCCGCATCAACGATGACGACGTGGTTATCCTTTTCAACTTCCGAGCTGACCGTGTGCGCCAGATCTCTGATGCATTCCTCAACCCTGATTTTGACGGATTTGAAACTGGCGACGTGCCTAAAGTTCACTACGTCACACTCACTGAGTACGATGAAAACTACACTTGCCCAGTGGCCTACGGTCCTGAGAAGTTGGTAAATACCCTCGGTGTTGTGGTTGCTAATGCAGGCCTCAAGCAGATGCGTATCGCGGAGACTGAAAAGTACCCACACGTAACTTATTTCTTCAATGGTGGCGAAGAGACACCAAACGAAGGTGAAGAGCGCTTCATCGTTCCTTCTCCAAAAGTAGCTACTTACGACCTGCAGCCAGAAATGAGCGCGCCGGAAGTAAAAGCTACTGTGGTTGAGCAGCTGAAGAATTTCGACCTCGTGATCCTCAACTACGCAAACCCAGACATGGTTGGCCACACTGGTATCGTGGAAGCAGCTAAGTCAGCTGTAAATACCATCGATGACGCTGTTGGTGCTGTTTGTGACGAAGCTCTCCGCCTCGGTGGTAAAGTACTCGTGACTGCTGACCACGGTAACTGCGAATTCATGGTCAACGAAGACGGCTCACCACACACTGCCCATACTACAAACTTGGTTCACGCCATCTACGTAGGTGCAGATCACGAAAACGTGAAGATGAAGGACGGCATCCTTGCGGACGTTGCGCCTACACTTCTCGACATGCTCGGTGTAGAAAAACCAGCCGAAATGACTGGTACTAGCATGATTGAGCGTATCTAATCGCTCGCGATATTTATGAATACATCGCCTGAACAGCAAGAGACCAGAATCCACTTCGAAACTCCACACGTACTTCATTCGCTATTTGCCAATGACGTCAAGGAGCTCAAGTATCTGGAAAATGCTCTTGCTGTGAAGGCGGTCACGCGAGACGGCTGGGTGCATCTCAGCGGGCATCACGATGCCGTGCAGAAAGCCCAGCTCGTCTTCAGCGAGCTCGACAACATGCGCCGTGCTGGCGGTGAAATTGCCGCTCGCGAATTTCGCATGGCTGTTGATGCCGCCGCCGCTGGTGAGCAAATCTCACTCAGCGACCTGACCAAAGTCAAACTCTTGGGATCGCGCAAACGCAAACCGGTCAGCGCGCGCAGCCCGCAGCAAGTCCGCTACATCGACGCCATGACCAGCAATGACGTGGTTTTTGGTCTCGGGCCGGCTGGAACCGGTAAAACCTACCTTGCCATGGCGATGGCGCTCAGCCTGCTCAGAGCTAGGCAAATTTCCCGCATCATCCTCACACGCCCCGCTGTGGAAGCAGGTGAGGCATTAGGATTTCTCCCCGGCGACCTGCAGGAAAAAGTCGCGCCGTATTTGCGCCCGCTCTACGATGCCCTGCACGATATGGTCGACCCTGATGAAGCCGAGCGCTACCTAGAAGACGGTACCATCGAAATTGCTCCGCTCGCCTACATGCGCGGCCGCACATTGTCGCGTGCCTTTGTCATCCTCGATGAAGCGCAGAATACCACCTGCGAGCAAATGTTCATGCTGCTGACCCGCATTGGCGAGGCCTCGCGGCTGGTTGTCACCGGCGATAGCTCGCAAGTTGACCTCAAAGCCAACCAGCAATCTGGCCTAGCGGAAGCCGAGCGTGCGCTGCAAAACATTGATGATATTGAGTTTATCCGCTTTTCAGGCAAGGATGTGGTACGCCACCCGATTGTTGGCAAAATCATCGCCGCCTACGAGCACGAGCGCGCCAGATAATCGCGCATTTTCCCTCATAGCCAAGGCATCAGCTGGAAATTGCAAATCAGGCTCACTTCTCGCTTGAAAATTCGGCTCGAACACAGATGATCCCGGCCATGTTCCAAGGTACACACACCGCATTGATTACACCTTTCCGTGATGGCAAAGTTGACCGCGAGGCATTCAAGGCCTTAGTCGAGCGACAAGTAGCTGGCGGTGTGGATGGGATTGTCCCAGTGGGCACCACCGGTGAATCACCAACATTACGCCGCCACGAGCACGTCGAAGTCATCCGTATGGCTGTAGAATTTGCCGCAGGCCGCGTGAAAGTCATCGCTGGCGCTGGCGCAAACTCCACCGAAGAAGCTCTCGAGCTCACAGAAGGATCAGCCAAAGCTGGCGCAGATGCCACGCTGCAAGTTTGCCCATACTACAACAAACCATCTCAAGAAGGTCTCTACCAGCACTTCAAAGCTATCGCTGGCGCTACCGGTCTGCCAATGATGCTGTATAGCATTCCTGGCCGCTCAGTCATCGAGATTGCTGTAGATACCATGGCTCGCCTGCACGCAGACTGCCCAACTATCATCGCTAACAAAGAAGCTGGTGGTGATCCAGCTCGTGTTACCGCTATTCGCGAAGCCCTGCCTGAGTCATTCCAAATTCTCTCTGGTGACGATCCTCTAACCATCGACTTCATGAAGCGCGGTGCTGTTGGACTCGTTTCCGTTGCTAGCAACATCATCCCTGACGTCATGAGTTCACTGGTTAATGCCATGAATGAAGGTCGCGTGGCTGATGCCGAAGCTATCCAGCTGAAGTACGAAAAACTCTTCACCTCATTGATGACGCTGGATACTAACCCAGTGCCTATCAAAACTGCCGTCGCTATGATGGGCAACTGTGAAAAATCACTTCGTCTACCAATGGTGCTCATGACTGAGGACAAAGAAGCTCAGCTCAAAGCAGTGCTCAAAGAGTACGGCTTGGTCTAAGACATAGAAAATACTCAGCCGCTGACAACCTAGCCAGCGAGCCAATCAAATTTCATAAAGCCGCTCGAGAAATCGAGTGGCTTTTTTCTTTCACCATCCAGCTAGAGATTTTCTAGCTAGAAATTCTCCAGCCAGTTAGGATCTAGCTGTGTGATTAGAAAAACTTTACCACCCAGTCGTAGAAGACTGAGCCAAGGTAAACGCCAACGATCCCCAAGATACCAGAAAGCACTGGCGGCGCTGGAATCGGTAAGTTTATGGTCTTGAATAAGACGCCGACAATGAAGCCTGCAAAGGTGGCTTTGAGCAATAGGGAGGTAGGTTCCATAATGAATAACGATGTTTATGTTGGGGGTTGACTGACGCGATCTAGCTGATTGAATGTTGGTGAAATGTCAGATGTCATCAATCCATATACCACACCTCAGACGAATCCTCAATCACCATCAATGCCTATCCCCGATGTAGGGCTTCGTACGCCAGCTGGATTCTGGCTGCGATTTTGCGCAGCATTTCTCGATAGTATCATCACTGGAGTAGCGGGGTCTATCGTTGGAGCCATTTTTGGATTTATAGCTGGCAGCGCTGGCATGGCCATGGGTTGGATAGAGGCGGGAGGTTACCTCATTGGTACTGTCTTGGGCTGGTTCTACGCCGCGTTTATGGAATCATCACCACTGCAGGCTAGCGTAGGAAAAATGGCAGTTGGCATCAAAGTCACCGACATGCAGGGCCAGCGCATCAGCTTTGCCCGCGCCACAGGCCGCCATTTTGCTAAGTGGATCTCTACGATCATACTATTTATCGGTTACTTCATGATGCTCTTTACCGACAAAAAACAAACCCTGCACGACATGGTATCTGGCTGCCTCGTCAGCCGCCGCTAGTGGGTTTGTCGCGCTGGATAGCGCTGCGCATGACAGAGTAAGCATTGCAGCTGGCTGGATTTCTTCAGCTCGGCGCTTGACTGAATGTTCGATCTGGGTGAGATCTCTGGGGTATGGAAATCAAGTTACGCTCACCCTTAGATATGCATCTGCACTTCCGCGATGACGATATGATGAAATTGGTGGCTCCGCTGAGTGGAGATACCTTTGCCGGAGGGGTGATTATGCCTAACTTGGTGCCACCGGTTGATAACCTGCCGCGCCTTCTGCAGTACCGCGAGCGTATCGACTCCGCGCTCGGTGATCGTCAGTTTGATCCATACATGATGTTATTTTTCCGCCAGTACTCGCAGGCGGAGCTGGAGCTAGCGCAGAAGCATATTCTGGGCATCAAGCTCTATCCAGCTGGCGCCACCACTAACAGTGAAGCTGGCGTTTCTGAAATCAAAGCGGTAGAGCCTACCTTTAAGCTGATGGAAGAAATGGGCATCCCACTCATGGTGCACGGCGAGACTCATGGATTTGTGATGGACCGCGAGCGCGAGTTTCTATCAATCTACGAATATCTAGCTAGAAAGTTTCCTAAGTTGAAAATCACCATGGAGCACATCACCACCGCGGATGCGGTTCAGCTGCTAGATCGTTATGAAAACTTGCGCGCTACCGTGACCCTGCAGCACCTCATCATCACTCTCGATGATGTAGCTGGCGGCATGCTCAACCCACACCTTTTCTGCAAACCTATCGCCAAACGCCCAGAAGACCGCGAGGCTCTCCTGCAAGCTGCGTTAGAGGCGCATCCTAAGTTGATGTTTGGCTCAGACTCCGCTCCGCACCCACTCAGCGCGAAAGAATGCTGTGGCTGTGCTGCAGGTGTGTTCACGGCACCTCTAGCAGTCGCGCGTCTGGCTCAGTTGTTTGATGACAATGGCAAGCTCGACAACTTGCAGGCATTCATCTCTGACAATGCCGTCGCTCAGTACGGTGTGACACCGCCAGCTAAGGAAGTCACCGTAACTAAAAAGGCATTCAAAGTGCCCGCTGCCTACGAAGGATTTGGCCAGACAGTTGTGCCAATGCACGCTGGCGAAGAACTCAGCTGGGCGGTCACAGACATCAGCTAGAACGAGATCATAGAATCTAATTAACAAAAATACCGCGACTAACGGGTCGCGGTATTTTTTTTGTCTATCAGAATGTGAAGGTCTGCTAGAAATGGAAACTCTAGCTGGAAAGGCAACGAGCAGGAAAGGCAACGAGCAGGAAAGGCAACGAGCAGGAAAGGCAACGAGCAGGAAAGGCAACGAGCAGGAAAGGCAACGAGCAGGAAAGGCAACGAGTAGGAAAGGCAAGGAGCAGGAAAGGCAAGGAGCAGGAAAGGCAAGGAGCAGGAAAGGCAACGCGCCTAGATTTCCGCTGCCGAAGGCATCGATAAATGCCAGCCCCGTGCGGAGCCTGACATAATATTTGTGTTTTTGGTCGCATTTGTAAAATACGACCATGAAGAAAAAAAAGACAGAAGCAGACAAGGCGTTGGATGAATTTTTTAACTCATTCATAGCGAAACAAAAGGCAGCTGGAGCGAGTCCGGCTGAGCTGGCAGTTCAGGGTGACGATCTCATCAAAAAGCTAATGAAAAGGTTCTACGAGAGTGCCTTAGCTGGTGAGATGGATGACCATTTAGGCTACGAAAAAGGCCAGCGCAAAGGCGGTAAACGCGGAAATGTGCGCAACGGAACCAGCCGCAAAAAAGCGATCAGTGAGCACGGTGAGTTAGAGGTGGCCATCCCGCGAGATCGCAAGGGAGAATTTGAGCCGAAGATTTTGCCTAAAAATCAGCGTCG
>NZ_JAENIM010000035.1 GCF_016595495.1 Persicirhabdus sediminis | reverse complement strand
AGAGTTCGCCTACTGCGAGAGCAGGCTTGATTGAGTGAAACGAATGAGGGACTGAGACGCAGTTAGGCGCAACGACTTGATATCTGTCCGCACGTCTATCCTACTCAAGGAATCGAGCTCGTGCGGAGACGGGAATGCTAGGATGACTTCTTTCATAGAGTTTTTTCTGTCAGGTTCATCGCAGGATAACTTGCAGAAAAAACTGACTTGTCATCCTCTGCGCAAGCTTGTGCGCGCAACGTTAGATCTAGTTGATAGATAAAAGCCTCACTGAGTGCAAGTTCTCATTTCAAGCTATACAGGCTCGAGTTCTCTCGCACTCTTGTATCATCTAAGCTCGCGCTCATTCTGAAAGGCTACGCTGATCTTTCACTCTGCTCGCTGCGCTACGATGATACTGACACCGTTTCACGGAGTCAAGCTTGAAATGTTCACTTGAACAGTCTGCTGAGAGGCTCTTTTCTATCAGCTAGCTGCCGCATTCATCCAGATATCGTCTAGCACACCAACCGCTGACCGCTCAGCGTGCTAAGTTTTTGGGTTGGGATTAAAATTGTCATAAAGGTCATTAATTCGGCGGGGAAGCGGTTGGGTGCTGCGACTTGTTCGGTTGATTTATTTCCGGGGTTGGTGTTCTAACTTGTGATTAATTACGCTACCGCCCTTGGTCAATTCACTCAAACTTAGCAAAAACCAAACGGCATAGTGTCTACATAGAAAAAGCTAAGCAAAATTTTGAGGATCTAACGATCATAAAGTAACAAAAAGAATGATGCCTAACTTTAGCGAGCTAGAAACAGAAAACACGTTCTCGATGTGAGACTATCAGCTGGTAAATTGTATCTCTTAATCTGAAGCTTCTAGCAGGAGTAGAATTAAAACCGAACGTCTAGCGCAGGCACCCCTAGCAGCGGGGGGCGAGCGTGGAACGCGGGGTTGAGGTTGGAGTTACGGGGATTCATCGAAACTGGGCGGCTGGTAGGGGGTGCTCTGGCGCGTCTTGTTCTGCTTCTTTGATTCTCTTCCGTTTGGGCATGGTGAACAACAAGCCGATGACAAAAAAGATGAACGCGGGAACCATGCTCATAATCGACGAGGCGACGAAAACCGAAAAGGCTCCTGCTGGATCACCCAGTATGATGGTGGAAACGAGAACTAGAAAGCCACCAATTAGGCCCCCAACGACGTGCCGAACATTGTCACTGGATGAAGCTTGGTAATAGACCTTGGCTGGGTCAATGGATGAAGTTCGATAGCGAAACCACTGAATCACTACTAATACAATACCGACTGGAATCCATAAAAGTAGGTGGAAGAGGTAGTAAAATACACAAATCATCGTACTCCCAGAGGGACCTGTCACGTCCGGAGGTATCGGCTCCGAAGCGCACTTACACACAATCAGATTTGAGAGACCGAGCATCAGGTAAGCTGCCGGCAGGTAAATGCCTAGGATGTCGCGTCGAAGCATGAATATCT
>NZ_JAENIM010000034.1 GCF_016595495.1 Persicirhabdus sediminis | reverse complement strand
AGATGCTGCTGTAGCCTATCAGGGCGAGAACTGCGTGAAACTTAGTAATAGTGGCAGCAGCTCTCAGCTGACTCTATCAAGCCCGCTAGATGTTTCTGAGCGTGAGTCAGTCAAGCTGGCCTTTTGGTATCTAGCTGAGTCCTATGTTGATGGAGAATCATTTTCGCTTTCCTTCTTCGATGGCGCTGAGTGGGTGAGTGTGGCTAGCTTTGAACCGAATGTTGATTTCATTAATCATCAGTTTCATTACGGTGATGTGGTTGTGCCAGCGCATCGATTCTCACCAGCTGGATTGCCAGCCAATGCGCAATTCCGTTTTGAAAACCACGGTTCAGCTAGCTCTATGGTTTATCTCGATGAGTTAGTTGTCTCGATTCCAAACAAGGCGCCACTGGCTCATGATGACAGCTATAAAACGCCAGCTAATGGCTCACTGCTCAGTGTGGCAGCGCCAGGTGTTCTGGCTAATGATAGCGACGCTGAAGGGGATGCTTTGAGTGTGGTTCTTGTGGCTGATGTTAGCGTGGGTGATCTGCAGTTGAATGCTGATGGATCCTTTAGCTACAGCGCTCCTGAAGGTTTTAGCGGTTTGCTTAGTTTTGCCTATCAAGCCGTTGATAGCCTCGGGGCGAGTACTCCAGCAGTGGTGACCATTGAGGTTTTCACTGAGGCGACTATCGAGCTGATGGTGGACCCAGAGATCACGAGTTTTGACTATCGGTCTAACACAGGCGACGCGCCAGATTGGCGAAGCCAAAAAGCAGATCGCATCACCTATGACATCAACGACAAAGCAGGGGCTGTTGGAGACTTACAAGATTTCAACTTGCAGGCGAAATCCACCGCTGAAATCGCGAGCGAGCTCGCTATTGAGCAAAATCAGGCGGTGATCACTGGCATTGAACTCAAGCCACTTAGCTGGACATTTGGTTTTGTTGGCTGGACTGATGGATCTAGCAAGTTTGGCGACTCTGACGGAGAAATCGAAATCAGCTATGGCATCGACATCACCACGAGCAGGGGCGTTTATCGTAAAGTTGTGGTGAGTTCGCTACTGCCAACGACGGAGAGCGCGTCATTCCCGCTAGAGTTAGCTGCATCTGAAACTTGGGTCACAGGTGAGGGATTCCTCGGTGATATCACACAGGCCAATGTATTGCTGAACTCCGTGCAGGACATTGCTTTTGTGGGCATTTCTGAAATCATAAAAACGCCAACAAACTCGGCAACTTCCTATCACACTCTGATTGGTCAAAGCATCGACCTATCTGTGATGTTAGTAGAGATGACCGTGGAAGATGACGCCTACAAGATGTTTAGCAACCAGCAGATGGCTGTATCTGCGCCAGGGGTGATGGAAAATGATCTGGATGTTTCCTATGTTGAGTTAGTCTCAGATGTTAGCAACGGCCAGCTAGTTTTCAATGCCGATGGTTCGTTTAGCTACCAGCCAGCGGGTGGTTTTGTTGGGCAGGATAGCTTTGTCTATCGTGGCTACGATGCAGACGGACAAGCAATGGAGGCAAGCGTCATTATTACCGTGCTTGCTGAAACTCAGCTGGAGCTGATTGTTGATCCTAACATCGCTGATGGCAATTATGTACAAAATGCTACTGAAGCCCCTGACTGGCGTAAAGATATCAATGATGCTAGACAGCAAGTTGCCTTCAATATCGTCGCGGGAACTGGCGAGGATGGAGATGAGTTTGATTTCCAGCTGATGACCAAAACTGGCAGCCAGCTGGCAGTTGAGTTAGGCATGCCAGCTGAGGAAATCGCCATTGCCAACGTGAATCTTGACGTCAACCAATGGGATCTCAATTTGAACAACTGGACAGCGGATGGAAAATTTGGCGACGGCGCAAATACCGGATCCTATCAGGTGACCTATAGCCTGAGCATCGCTACGATTAATGGCAGCTACCGTTATGAATGCACCGACACCTTGCTGCCAGAGTCCAACCTAGCTGGACATTTACAGAATCTAACTGTGAGTGGTAACTGGCTCGAAGGCGCGGGCTATCTGGGTGACATTGCGGACGCTCACGTAGCGCTTAGCGACGTGGAATCCATCGTATTCAATGGCCACATGCTGATCAATGAGGTGGGCAGTAATGATTCACGTTCCTTCTATCTAGTTCGTTACCTTAGCATTCCAGTTTCATTAGAAGCGCTGGATCTATCAGCGATTGATTCTGACGGTGATGGCGTTTCTGATGAAGACGAAATCATCGCAGGCACTGACCCACATGACCCTAACTCAGTGTTCAAGCTGAGCTTCAGCTCAGTGGTCAATAGCGATTCGCTCAGCCTCAGCTGGCCAAGTGCTGAGGGCCGTACCTATCAGCTGATGAAATCTAATGATTTGATCCATTGGGAGCCTACGGGCGAAGTCATTTCAGCGACGCCACCTAGCAATGAAATCCAGCTAGATGAACTAGCCGGCGAGGAAAAACTCTTCCTGCGCATCGAGGTGACAAAACACTAAGCGGCACATTTTAGCCAAAAAAAATGCGCGGGGGCACCCACCCCCGCGCAACAAATACACATATGAAACTAAAACTAGTAACAATGACTATACAGGCCTAGTCAGTTGGGTATTTGGACATATTTATTTGAGTTTTTAAAAAGAAACGATCCTGTATCGATTAACTGACTGATTATTTGCCCCAGTCGAAACCGAACTGTAGCCAAGCGGCGTGGATGTCGCCATGTTCGCTGCTGTTATCGTAGTCGTATTGGATTCTAGCCATGAAGCCCATGCCGCCGTCTGAGCTAGATTCTCCCTGGCGGATAGTGAATACTGGAGATACACGATGGCGTTGGTCGAAGTCGTATTCTTCCACCCCTTGAAGGTATTCGTAGCGCAGGCCCACTTCCATGTTATCATTGAACTGATAGAGCGCGGCGGTGTTCATGCCAAACTCAGTGAACTGACCGTCGTGGCTGTCGACATCACGCCACATGACTTCGTTGCGCCAGCGGAATTGTTTGCCTCCTGACTCAAGGCCGTTAGCACGCCAGCTGTAGGTGAAATCACCACCGTAGATAGATGTTTGTCCATCTTCAGCTAGATCGCCACGCAGGTAACTTGCTCCAACGAGGAATTGGTGGAAGTCGGTATTGTAAAACTGTGCCTGATAGCGGGCGCTAAAGCTTTGGCCGTCCCATTCGATTTCGTCGTGGTCATCATGGTCATCGTGATCGTCGTGGTCATCATGGTCATCATGGTCGTCGTGGTCATCATGGCCGCCATGATCGTGGTCGTGGGTTACGGTGCGCCCGTAGCTGATAGTTAGAGAATCTTCGAAGCGAGTAGGTGTGTACCAAGTGATATCTCCACCATCGATAGAAAAGCCATCATCGCCGAGGAATCGTGTATTTGCTAGATTGGCATTTACAAAATCCCAGCCGTGCAGGTGGACTGAGTTTTGTGTGCCGAAGCGCGTGAACATGCGACCGCCTCGTACTTCAAATCCACCCGGTAATTCTTTGAGTGTAGCATAGGCTTCTTCCAGCTCACCTTGGATGCCTTCGCCGTCTTCCCAGAAGACATTATAGACACCAATCGCTTCGAGGTGCTCGCCGTAGCTGAGGCCTAAGCCGAGTTCGAGCCCCTGCCAGTTGCCGCCATCTACTTTTGGATCGTGGCCAGCATAGCCCATTTCTCCGTGGTTATCAGATGTGGCGCCTACTGCGGCACGGAAGTGGACGAATGGATTGATTTCTAATTCGGCGACGACGGGGACTTGTAGGCACGCGAGTGTAGCCAAGACGAAGTGTTTCGTTTTCATGTTAGTGTATTATTGTTTGTGTTACTTTGAGAACAGTTTGCCTAGCCCATAGCGGCTAGAAAAGATCACGCTGATGATGAAGATGAGGCCGAGCACGATGACGATGGCTGGGCCTGTTGGGAGGTCGAATGGCACAGAAATGAAGATGGCGAGCGCTGAGCTCAGTGCGCCAATGATGCCACCGCCCCAAAATAGCAGCGAGGTTTTGTTAGTGAAGAGTGAGACGATAGCAGCTGGCGCTACGAGTAGGCCAATTGATAGAATACTACCAACTGCTTGGTAGCTGCCGACTAAGGCTAAAATCAGCTGTGAGTAGAGCAGGCAATTCATCCAGCGCACTGGCACCCCTTGGGCAGCGGCGACATTGGGCTCAAACAAGGTGATGAGCAATGGGCGCATGAAGGTGGTAGAGCTCAGCAGAGTGACCATGGCGATGAGGAAAAACGTCCATAGGTCGCCGTTGCTAACAGCCAGGATATTGCCAAATAACCAGCCGTCCATTTCCTGCGCAATGCTGAGCTTGGGAATGAGCGAAATGCCGATGGCAAAAGCCGTGGTGTAGAAAATGGTTAGCGCGGTGCCTTGTGGAATTCGGCTATTTTTGGAAATCAGATAGGAGCTGAGGCCGACGATGAGTGAGGCTAACAGCGCGCCGAGGAAGGCATTGGTTTGGCTGAGCACACCAGTGAGTAGAACCATCACCACAATGCCGGGAAGCATGGTGTGTGAGAGGGCGCTGAGCGACAGCGCATTGCGGCGCAAGAGAACAAATCCACTGAAGAATCCATTGGTGAATCCGATCAAAATGGCTGCGATCAGAGCGCGCTGGAAATAGCTAAATTCGAGGAGGTCAATGGCAGCTCTCATGATTTGTAGAGGGCGTCGAGTTGTGAATTAGTGAGAACGTCTTTGGTGGCACCAAAGGCGTGGATGTTTCGTTTAAGCAGCATTGCTTGGTCGAAGATATCTTCGGCGGTATTGAGGTCGTGGTGTGAGGCGATGATCAATCTACCATCTTTAGTTAGCTGGCGGATGACTTGTTGGAGCTGGGCGGAATGTTCGCGGTCTAGGCCAGTGAATGGTTCGTCTAGCAGCATGACGTGAGCTTCCTGAGCAATCGCTCTAGCTAGGAAGGCACGTTGTTTTTGGCCACCTGAGAGTTCGTTAATTTGGCGGTGTCCGAGCTCAGCCATGTGCATGAGCTCAAGCGCGTGGTCGACGACTTCTTCATCGTGGCTAGAAAACTTTTTAAAGGCACCTAACTGCGGGTAGCGACCCATTTCTACCATGCCGCGCACGGTGATGGGGAAGTCCCAGTTGACCTCTTCGGATTGCGGCAGGTAGGCGAATTCACGGCTCCACTTTTTCACTGGCTGGTTACGCCAGCGGACGATGCCTGCGCTACGTGGGATGAGGCCAGCAATGGTTTTTAGCAAGGTGCTTTTACCAGCTCCGTTAGGTCCAAGCAGAGCGACGGCGTGGCCGCACTGGGTATCGAAGGAGACATCTTCAAGCGCTAGATTTTTGTGATAGCGTACGCTGATAGATTCAACGTGAAGTGCGTGTTTGTGGTGGTGCGAATGATCGCAGCTGGGGCAGTCTTCTGACACAGTGGATTGTTTGTTAGTGAGTATTATTCAGCGGGTGTGATGCCCATGGTGATGATTTCTGAGAGCTCACCCGTGTCGCTGTGGAAGGAAAATGTTTGGGTTTTGGCGGCTTCTGGTTCGAAGCTGATTTGCACAAAGCCGATATTTTCGCCGAGCTCGTCGGAGCTCCAGTTGACGTCTAGCAAGAGGTCGAAAACGTTGTGAACGGGGAGCTCGAGGTCGAACTGGTATTCTTTTTCAGTTAGCTGGTCGCTGCTGTAGAGCACTTCTTGTTTGTCGCTCATGGTGAGCTTCAGGCTCTGCGGTGTTTGTGAGAATGTCAGTGTGACTAGGGTGGACACTGGTGCTGGGTTACAGGTATCAGCTGAGTGGTTGCAGTTTTCATCGTGCTGGTGGCCGTCTGTATGGTCGTGTCCGCAGCCAGCTGATCCGGGTCCGTGGTTGCAGTCAGGCCCGTGCACGTGGCCGCTGCTCTGAGCTGGCGGCGCCTGATAGGTGAGCATTTTGATAGAGATAAAACATAAGCCGAGGAAGCCGACGACAAGCAGGATGTTTTTGATAGGTGATCCTTTCATGGTATTAGATAGATGTTAGTAGCTGGATATTATCTAAGGGCTTGGACAATGACTTGGGTATTGTGTTGCATCATTTTGGTGTAGCTAGATGAGCCGTCACCAATCAGGGTGCCACCGGTTTTGATACCGGTTTCGCGGAGGATGTTTTGTAGGATTTTTGGGTTGAGGCGTTTTTCTGGGAAAACGGCGCGCACGTTATTTTTGCGAATGATGGTGATGACCTCGGCGGTGTAGCTGGCTGATGGCTCGTGCTCGGCATTGACACCTAACACTGGCACTGCCTTGAAGCCGTAGGCTTTGCAAAAGTAGCCAAATGAGGCGTGTGCGGTGGCGAGCCGGCGCTGGCTGCGCGGGATGGTGGAGAGCTCGCGCTTCATCCATGAGTTCAGCTTGGTGAGCTCGCTGCGGTAGGCTTTGGCTCTGGCTTGATAGTAAGATTTGTTAGCTGGATCGAGACGTGAGAATTCGTCGGCAACGATTTTGGCAGCGCGCTGCATGTTAGCGACGTCGTGCCACCAATGTGGATCGATAGCACCACCAACGTGGGCTGGGCAACATGCGTAGGCGGCATTTTTGGCTTCAATTTTTTGCGATGGGATTTTGCGGCCCACTTCTAGAATGGTGGCTGAGTTGCCGAGGTTGCTGCGCAGTTTGTCGAGGTAGGTTTCGAGGTGTTTGCCGCTGGCGAGGTAGAGTTTGGCGTCGGCAGCGCGGCGTAGGTCTGAGGCGCTAGGCTCGAATAGGTGCGGGTTGCTAGACGGGCTCATGAGGTCGATGAGTTCGACATTTTCTCCACCAACTTGGCGGCCGAGGTCGCCCATGAGTGGGTGAAGGGCTGCCACTTTGAGCTTGGCGCTGGCTGGAGTAGCTAGCAGCCAGCTGGCGGTGAAGCATAGGGCTGTGGCTAGTAGGAGACGGTTAAGAAATCGCATGGCGCAAGGGATTTAATGCAAGTAAACTGCTAATGCAAGTAAATTGCGTTTACTGGTGTTTAGAAAAAAATGCCGAGCTGGATGATTCCAGCTCGGCGAGGTAATGGTGAAGAATAGTATTTTGGCGTCGCTTAGTCGCGTTCAATTTTGCCTTTGAATCTGCCCCATGCAGGTGGGCCGATTTCTCTGCTTGTGTCGTTCCACTGTTTGCGCAGTGTTTCGGCGACTTCAGGGTTTTGCTCGATGAGGTTATTTTTCTCGCTTGGGTCTTTGGCGAGGTTGAATAATCCGATTGGCTCGCCAGTGAGTGCGCGCACGAGTTTCATGTCACCGTGGCGGATGGCCCAGCTAGGACCGTAGCGCCAGAAGAATGTTTGGTGTGGTGGTTTTTGGCTTTTGCTGCTGAGCACGTCGATGATGTTTTTGCCGTCGAGCTTCCACTCGTCTTTGATTTCACCACCAGCGAGCAGGGCTATGGTAGGGAAGAGGTCGAGCGAGATGATAGGCACGTCAGATTTGGAGCCAGCTGGAATGGTACCGGTGAGTTTGGCAGCAAATGGCACACGCATGCCGCCTTCGTAGGTGCCTGCTTTTTCGCCACGGAGGTGACCATTGGTGCCGCCGTGTTCGAGTTTTCCGCCATTGTCACTGAAGACGACGACCATGGTATTGTCGGCGATGTTGTGAGTTTCTAGCGCGTCGAGGATTTTACCAATGTTGACGTCCATGCAGTGGATCATGGCGGCGATGGTTTGGCGATGGCCAAGGTCTTTGAACAGCTCGAGGTCTTCGTCTTTGGCTGACATCGGCGCGTGCGGCGCGTTGAAGGCGACTTCGAGGAAGAATGGTTTGTCGTGGTTGCGGTTGATGAAATCTACAGCTTCGCGACCGATGGCATCGGTGAGGTATTCGTTTTCTGACTCTACTGGCTGGTCATTTCGCAGCAGCATTTTCTTTGGATTATTTTTGATCCAATAAGATGAGGCGCCGTTGTTGAAACCAAAGAACTCGTCAAATCCACGGTTGTATGGGAAAAATTTCTGTGCTTTGCCGTCGTGCCATTTGCCCATCAGGCCGGTGTGGTAGCCGAGTGTCTGCAGGTATTCCTGAATCATGATCACGTCGGTAGGTGTGCCATTGTTTTTGTCGCTGCCGCCCACATTTCCTTCGTGGCCGAAGCTCTGCTGGTAGCGGCCAGTGTGGTAGCCAGCGCGTGATGGTCCACATACGGGAGCGGAAACGTACGCGCAGGTCATGTTGACGCCATCGTTGGCGATACGGTCGATATTTGGTGTTGGGATCTCGGTGGATCCATTGAAGCCGGTGTCGCCGTAGCCGAGGTCGTCAGCTACAATCCAGATGAAGTTTGGTTTTTCAGCGGCGGCGCTGGTAGACGCGCTGAGCACAGGCAAGCTGGAAAGCGCTAGTGCTGTGGCCAGCTGGCGGGCGGTTTTGAGTGTGCGGTATCTCGTTGGTTTCATATTGGTTATTGCGGGTATATTGGTCACTCAAAATAGGCTTCGCAAGTTAAATGGCAATACACAATCTTCGTATGAGATAAGAAAAGAGGCCCCACATTTGTGGAGCCTCTCAAAGACCATTCTCGCAGTTGTCCGCTCAAATGGGATTATTTGTTTTTCGGGTTTGGGGGTATTTCTGTGGGGGTTGTTTCGGGGGATTGGCTTATGATTGACGTCTTCTGCGCAGCAGGCCGATGGCTAGTGCTGAGCCGATCAGCGCTGTGGTGCTTGGCTCTGGGATGGGTGCGGTTTCGCTGAGGAAATTCATTGGCTGCTGGCTGGGTGAATCCTGCAGGCCATCGAAGTTATTCATTGGCATAATGATCACTGGAGATTCTACAGGCACCGCAGTAGGCAGCACGCCAGCTGGCGCTGATTTAACTACCATGTTTGTCAGCTGGAGGTCGGCGGTGAACTGCGGGTTGGGGGTGAACTCGGGGGCCGATAGCTGGATTTGAAAATTAGACGCAGTGGGTGGCACGACGGGGGATGGCACACCCACTGCGGATTTGTTGTTTGGGGTCACGGGGGAATTTTCGGGGGAATTAGAAATCAGGGTAGTAGCGGCTGAGGCTGCACTCATAGTGGCCAGAATGAGTAGTGAAGTAAGCAGGTTTTTCATGAGTTTGGTGGGTTATTGGAGGAGTGGCCGGGGGTTGCGACACAATGATAGTTTGCAGCCTGCGTGCCAAGACATGCAACTGAGCCTGCCAAATCGTCCGCAACCCATATAGAATCAGGGAAAAATAAATTTTGCCGGCAATTTGGCCCGTGCCAGCTGGATCCAGCAATCATGTAAAACTTGCCGAAATCGGGAAATTATACCGGTAATTTTTACCAGCTGGCAGGAGTGCTGCGCTGAGCCGTGAAGATACGGAAAGAAAAATGGCCAGCGAACCAGCTGGCTGCGAAGTGAGCTAGAATTTTCAGCTAGCGACGACGTCGCCGTCGTGGATGTGCGGCAGCAGCTGTGGATTGGCGGTGAGCTCGGGATCGCTGGCGAGCAGGTTTTCAGCCAGCTGGCGGGCGTGGCGGATGAGCTCGGTATCGGCGATGAATTCGACAAATTGCAGCCGGCTGAGGCCACTTTGTTCTTTGCCTAAGACGTCACCAGGGCCGCGCAATCGCAGATCGGCTTCAGCAATTTTGAACCCATCGTTAGTCTGCGCCATGACTTGAAGTTTTTCCACCGCGTCGGGCGATTTGCCATCGGTGATGAGAATACAGTAGCTTTTATGTTCGCCGCGGCCAATGCGACCGCGCAGCTGGTGCAGCTGGGCGAGGCCAAAGCGCTCGGCATTATAAATGACCATGAGGTTGGCGTTAGGAACGTCGACACCCACCTCGATGACGGTGGTGGAGACTAACACATTCACTTCACCGTCGCGGAACTTGCCCATGACGGATTCTTTTTCCTCTGACGACATCTTGCCATGCAGTAGACCCACTTCGTATTTGCTCAGTCGCTTGCGCCATTTTTCGGCTTCTGCCACAGCTGATAGAGCGTCGAGGTTGTCACTTTCTTCGACGAGCGGATAGACGAGGTAGGCTTGGCGACCTTCAGCTAGCTGATCTTTGATGAATTTGGTGACGTCGCTAACTTTTGGTTTTTTGCGCACGCCGGTGACGATGGCGCCGCGTCCAGCTGGTCGCTCGTCGAGGATGGAAACATCGAGGTCGCCGTACAGAGTGAGTGTTAGGGTGCGCGGGATGGGGGTGGCTGTCATCACTAACACATCAGGCATGACTCCCTGAGAAGCGAGCGCGGCGCGTTGGTCGACACCAAACTTGTGTTGTTCGTCGACAATGACGAGCCCGAGGTTATGGAAAATGTCTTGGTCGTAGAGCAGCGCATGGGTGCCAATGATGACTTGTGGCCGGCTGGCTGGATCTTGGCCATTGTCCTCGCGGCGGTCGCTGGTGCGCAGGGCGACGTGAACGCCCAGCGGCGTGAGCCACTTGCTGAAAGTGAGGTAGTGTTGCTCAGCTAGAATTTGCGTGGGCGCCATGAGGGCGGCTTGCGCGTCGGAGTCGACAGCTAACAACATGGCGCAGAGGGCAACAAATGTTTTCCCTGAGCCAACGTCACCTTGCAGCATGCGGTTCATTGGAACTGGCTGGCGCATGTCGGCAATGATCTCTTTGACACTGCGTTTTTGCGCGTTGGTTAGATCGAATGGTAGACTGTGATAGAACTGGGTGAGCAGCTCGGTTTTTTTCCCCTGCACGCGGCCTGCTTGTGCCTGATAACGTTGGCGTTTCCAGACGACACTGAGCTGCAGGGCAAAGAATTCTTCGAGCGCGAAGTAGCGGCGGGCGGCATCTATCTGCTCGAGATGTTTGGGGAAATGGATTTCCCGGTAGGCGTCGTAGCGTTGATAGGTGGGGTCGAGGTCGTAGGGTGGCTGTAGCGACTCGATCTCGATGTGGTCTAGCAAGATGTAGATGTGCTCGCGTAGCCGCCGCTGAGGAATGCCAGCCACATTGCGGTAGACGGGCACGATGCGCTCGAGGTGGATAGAGTCTTTGGAGTCTTCGCTAACGATTTCAAAATCTGGGTGGTCGATGATGATGCGCCCTTTGAACTCCTTGGGTTTGCCGTGCACGATGATCTCGTGGCCAGCGGCGATCATGCTGGCGATGTAGGGCATGTTGAACCACCGACAGGTGATTTTGCTGCCGCCGAGAATGGTGGCATTGAGGTCCTGCACGACGATTTCGTGAAAGGAGCGGTTGCCGCCAAATCCTTTTCTAGCGGAATCTATCACGCGCCCGCGAATGCATACCGAGCTGGTGCCTGCCTGAGCTGGAAAGGCGTCAAACCGGCGTCTGTCTTCGTGCCTTTTGGGGAAGTGGCGCAGCAGCTGCTCGGCAGTGAAAATGTCTACGTTAGCTAGTGCCGTTAGATCCTTGGCTGGAATCAGCCCAAGATCGGCGAGTTGCGAATGTGCCTGACAGGGTGACGACATTTAGCGGCTGAGTGGGCTAGTTAGTTTTTGCTTGGTGCTGGCGGATATCCTGGATGATCAACTGCAGTGAGGTGCGGCCTCGGAAGAAGTTGCGGTTGATGGTGAAGGCAATGTCTAACGGTCCTTCTGGGATGTCAAAGTTAGCGCCGCCGAAGTACATGGCTTCGTGGAAGAAATCACCTTGTTTCAAGCTCAGCTTGAGGTGGTTGTTTTTCAGCTTACGCGGTGGCTCAGCTAGCCAGACGTTAGAGCTCATGAAGACTGGCTGCGGGTTGGCACAGCCAAATGGCTGCAGCAGTTCGTAGCTTTCTAGAAACGCTAAGGAAAGGATTTGGAAGGGGAGTTCCGCGTCGACGGTTAGTTTTGGTCGGCGTTGGTGCTCAGGGACGTGCTCGATAACATATTCGGCAAACTGCTGGCGGAATGTTTCTATCTGATCCTCGTTGATGCTGATGCCGGCTGCCATTTCGTGGCCACCTCCAGCTAGCAGAAGTGGTCGGCTGTTGTTGATGGCATCTACTAGCGAGACGCCTTCAATGCTGCGACCGCTGCCTTTGCCGATGCCTTCTTGGTCTACGGAGATGACAAAACATGGTTTGTGGTAGCGCCGCATCAGCCGTGAGGCGACGATGCCAACCACACCTGGGTGCCACTGGCGTGAGGCTAACACAATCACCGGACACTCCGGGTCGTCGAGGTCTTCCATGGCCTCGATGGCTTGGTTGTGAATTTCTAACTCATGTTTCTGACGGCGGATGTTATGAGCATTTAGCTGGTCTGCT
This sequence comes from Persicirhabdus sediminis, assembly GCF_016595495.1. Lineage (GTDB taxonomy): Bacteria > Verrucomicrobiota > Verrucomicrobiia > Verrucomicrobiales > Akkermansiaceae > Persicirhabdus > Persicirhabdus sediminis. The sequence continues at coordinate 131,586 of NZ_JAENIM010000034.1, read as the reverse complement.
AGAGACTCAGCTTCCAGCTCGTCTTCAGACATCAACATGGCGAGCGCGTCTTCTGGCCGGTCCATGCGGCCAGCGGCATTGATGCGTGGGCCCATGCGGAAGCCGACGTCGCTGCTGGTAGGAACCTTAGGTAGCTGAGCTACTTTTTTCAGCGCGGCAATACCGATGTGGCGGGTATTGGCTAGCCGGCGCAGACCGTGGCGGACGATGAGTCGATTTTCCTCTATCAGCGGCACGATGTCCGAGATGGTGGCCATGGCGACGAGGTCGAGGTCTTCTTTGAGATCGTAATGTTGCAGCTGGCGGGTTTTCAGCATCGCGTGGATGAGCTTGAAGACGACACCTGCTGCGCAGAGGTAGTGGTAGTCGTCGCCGCATTTTGGATTGACCACAGCCACACAGTTAGGCTCGCCAGCTATCGGCAGCTCATGGTGGTCGACAACGATGGTATCGATGCCTTTTTCATTCAGCTGGGCAATTTCCACATGAGAGGCGGTGCCGCAGTCCACGGTGATCATGAGCTCAGGCGGTTCGCCCTCGCTCATGCAGCGTTTGAGTGAGGCTTCATTGAGCCCGTATCCTTCTGGTCCGCGGTGCGGAATGAAGGGGCGCGCCTCTAACCCATATGCCTTGAGCGCTTTGATTAATAAAGTGACTGAGGTGATGCCATCGACATCGTAATCACCGTAGACACAGACGCGTTGTTGCTCGTCAATGGCGGTGAAGATGCGATCGACGGCGGCCTGCATGTTGGGCAGGAGAAATGGATCGCTGAGTTCCCGCAGCCTTGGGCGCAGGAAGTGTTCGATTTCTTTTTCGTCAGCTACACCTCTTTGCGCGAGCAACTTGCACAGGATGTCCGGCAGCGGGTTAGTGCTGCTGCGAGGGACGTCTGGAGACTCTTTGAGTATCCATTCTGTAGGGTGTTGGCTCATGCGTGGGTTGTTATTACACAGTCTCTGCGCAGAACCACAAGGACAGATTACTGAAAGGATCAAATCAGCTGGCCGCTAGGCTGGGATTTGGCGCAGTAAAAGCGGGTCGGCTGTAGGGCGGGGGCTGCACACACGGTCTAGCAATGACTGCCAGACTTCGTGGCCGCTGATGATGTCTACCTCGATGCGCAAGTAGTAGATAGGCGTGTCTAGCTCCTCTGGCTTGGGGAAGCGCACGGCGTCTTTTTCTGTGGTGACGATGATGTCGATGTCGCGCTCGATGCAGCGGCGCATGAAGCGGTTGATTTCTTTGCGCGAAAATGAATGGTGATCGGCAAAGACGCGGTGGAATTCGACATTGGCGCCGAGGCTTGTTAGCTTTTCCTCGAAGCTCTCTGGCACGGCGATGCCGCTGATGGCGGCGACGTATTTGCCGTCGAGGAAGTCTAGCTCTTCGCGCTCACCGGTGAAGACGTTTTCTAGAAACTGCGGCCCGTGGGTGCACTCGATGATTTCTGCGGTGCGGTTGTGCTTGCGGATTTTTCTAATGAGATCGTCATTAGGTGAGCCATTGCATTTGGTGATGAAGATGTAGTCAGCGCGGCAGATGTTTTTGGCTGGTTCGCGCAGCGTGCCGCGCGGCAGCATTTGGCCGGTGCCAAAGGGTGAGTTTTGATCGACTAACACAATGTCGATAGAGTGGGCGAGTTTGAGAAATTGCAGGCCGTCGTCTAACAGTAGGGTATTGCACTCTAGCTCGCCGACGGCAAATTCGCCACCTTTGACGCGGTCTTTGTCGACGATCATCGAGACGCCTGGCAGGTTTTTGGCTAACATCCACGGCTCGTCACCGGCAAATTTCACATCCAAGAGCAGGTCGCCGCCAGTACTAACAACTTTAGGCATGCGCTCAGCTGGGATGAGCTCGCCGGTGTGGCGGCTGGGCCATTTTTGCGCTTGTTTGAGGTTTTTGGATTTGTAGCCACGCGAGAGCACGGCGACTTTGCGGCCGCGCTCGGTGAGAGCTTTGGCAAACATCTCGACGACGGGTGTTTTGCCGGTACCACCAACGGTGAGGTTGCCAATGCTGATGACTTCGGTGCCGAGGTAGTGCTGGATGCGTTTGCCCGAGCGGAAGCCTTTGAGACGCAGGTGTACGGCCAGCCGGTAGAGACCAGAAAATGCGTAGAGCAGCAGCCGCATCATGGTGGCGCGAAACCCCTTGGCTCGGCCAAAGATCACGTCGGTGGCCCATTTTTCGAACTCTTGAAATGTCTCTTTCATGCTGGAAATGCAGCCGAGCTGGCTGGCTGCCCGCTTGCTGGGTGGTATTGAAGCACAACTTTGGGTCGACTTGAAACTTGAAACTTCATTCAGCGGGCGGCAATTTGCATTTATGAACCGACCAGATGGACGACAAGTAGAACAAATCCGCGAGATTACATTCCAGCCAGGCATTGCCCCACATGCAACGGGGTCTGTTTTGGTGAGCTTTGGAGACACTCGTGTGATCTGTACGGCTTGTGTGGAGGATGATGTGCCGCGCTGGATGAAACAGCAAAAAGTCAAAGGCGGCTGGCTGACTGCGGAGTATAATATGCTGCCGTATTCTACGCTGCAGAGAAAGCGCCGTGACATTAGCGTGGGCAAGCTGGATGGACGTTCATCTGAAATTCAGCGGCTGATTGGTCGCTCACTGCGTGCGGTGATGGACCTTAAGGCGCTAGGATCTCGCACGGTGTGGGTAGACTGTGATGTGCTGCAGGCTGATGGTGGCACGCGCACCGCATCCATTACTGGTGGCTGTGTGGCAGTGGCCATTGCCATGAATAAACTGCTGGCTGAGAAAAAGATCAAACAATCACCGCTGAAGCAGCTGGTGGCGGCAGTGAGTGCTGGCATTTACCAAGGTGAAGCATTGCTAGATCTGAACTACCCTGAAGATAGAGATGCAGCGGTGGACTTTAATGTGGTGATGACCGAAAAAGGACAATTTGTGGAGCTCCAGGGCAGTGGCGAAGAAGACGTATTTACCGCAGAGGAAATGGCCAGCATGGTTTCGTTAGCCCAACAAGGGATTCAACAAATAGTAGCGCTACAAAAAGAAGCGATTAGCAATGCAGATCAAGCGGATGAGACGAGCCTGCAAGACCTTGCCCAAGCGTTCAATTTTCGCAAGTAAGACAAATTTATTTTATCGGGTCCTTTTTTCTTGCGCTGTGAGGTGCCCAGCCTAGTCTGAATGACAGGCTACGTGTATTTCTCGTCAGCCTTTCATACATACCCAAGAAATTTTGACATTTTTCAGCGATGAAGATGGTGGAGTTTCTATAAATAACCAAAACCAACCAGATAAATAAAATGAAACTGAAGAAGCATACACACCTGAAACTTAGATCAGGTTTCACATTGGTTGAGCTGCTTGTGGTGATTGCAATTATTGCAGCGCTCGCAGCGATGTCCTCACCAATGATCATCAAAATGAAGAAAAAAGGTGATTTGGCAACCACAACAGGTAACGCTAAGCAAATTTATGGTGCGTTGCTTGAGTTTGATAACCGTAAGGGAGCATTCCCTAACGATGTTACCGCTCAGGACGACGTAGACCTCAACGGATACTCAGGCCCATACTCCAACGATTACCTCGGTCAGCTGCTGGCCTCAGGCATGACTGATTCAGAAACTATCTTTTATGCAAAAGGTGGTACTGAGCTCGACCGTAAGCCTGATAACGACTTCAGCTCACGTGCTCGCACGCTTGAGCCTGGTGAGTGTGGATTTGCTTACGTGAAAAACCTCAATACTTCTCGCAACTCACAGGTTCCTGTATTGATGGCACCTATGGAGCAGAATGGTCAGAAGTTTAAGCGCGACCCGTATGATGGTCTGGCTGTAGTACTTCGTCTCGACGGTTCAGTAAGCTCACTTGAGCTCTCAAAAGATGGTCGCGCTAAAGCAGGCCGCAGAACTCTCTTTGATGATGGCTCTGATACACCATGGGGTGCTAACGGATTCAACAGCAACAACCTGCTCAAGCCTCGTAGCCGTGGCGGTAGCGGTGGATCTAATATCCCACAAAGCGGTGGCGGCGGTGGCGGCCTCGAGGAAAGCGGTGGCCTAGACGGTGAGCTTAACTAAGCGACCATCCAATAGCTAATTCATTTATCAACCAGAGCAGCCCAGCTGCTCTGGTTTTTTTGTGCCTGGTGGCAGCTGGAAAAAAGCGGCTTCGCGTGAGGAGCTTGAGGTTGCTGGTCAGCTGGTAGAAATGGTTTGAGCTGGAAGGAGAAGCCTGAGCTGGCAGAAGAAGCTTGATCCGCAAGGAGTGAACTGAGCAAGCAGGAGAAAAAATGCCGAGTATGAATGGCGCGTACTTAAGTAGGTTTTTTGTTACTTATAGCGATGTTACGATAGCCGAAAAAAAAGGTCCAAAGGACCGAGAAACTACAGCCCTGACCAAGGCAAGGCTGAAAGCCTAACGCAGGTCAGGGTTATCGGGCCCAATAGATTTGGAGCCCCAAAGGGGCGAGAGAAAGCTAGGCATTCAAAGCTAGCTAGTTAGCTATGATCCAATCGCTAGCTATGATCTATAAAACAGTTAGCGGAAAGACACAAAAGCATACGGTATTTTTGCATCAGTACGAGCCAATCATTTCTGGCACCTTTATTCCATGTTCTTTGGAATATCTGCAAATCTGCCGTACCACTCCTCTTCAGTGATCTCCTTGTCTAAAGACGCGCTGTAATATTTTTTGGATATTTCTTTTCCGTGTTTATCTTTCTTAATTAAGGGGCCATCCAATTTGCCGTTCTTCATGAAATAAGTTGTATCTATTTCGCCGTTAGCATGAAAGCTAACATATGCCCCCTCAATCACGTCATTTTCATAATAAGCAATACTCTTCAGAAACCCGTTAGAGTGCCACTTCATAGAAGGACCGCTACGTAAACCCAATTTGTACCACTGCTCTAGGATAAGCGTGCCCTCATAGCTCCAACTTCTATATAATCCATGCTCAAGACCAGCCAACTTCCTGTGTTCATTTTCTATAAGTCCGTTAGAATGCCATGAACGTTGTACCCCATTCAGGATCCCTTTCTCATAAGTATATTTATAGCGACCTAAATCTACCGTTCTAATTTCAGTTAATATGCCCGTGTATGGCTCTTTCTCACCTATTATATAACAGAGTCCTCCGGCCAAGGATCTTTTCTCATCAACATGATCTGCAGATAGCTCCCGAGGCTCAACATCACTACTATAGCCAAAGCTCTGAATACAAAGGTACACAACCAACAATAAACAATTAGCATAGTTCATAAATTATCCTCTCTACTTCGAGCTTAGCCATTTACCGTGTTTGTGGACATGAAAATTTTATTTGTTATTAGTATTTAGCCTATTTCACGCGCATCTCTTAGCTCAGTTTGTCTGTCTAGTCATTTGTGGCAACCATCTTGTCTAGTCATTTGTGGCAACCATCTACCCCAATGACTCAGGCATTGGAGCCATCGACGTGTACAATCTGCCCGTCCTTTAGATAAAAAATAAACAAATAAGTTCCCCATTCACCGGCAAATCCATACTCCATCTCCTTATCGTAAGGGGGAACTCTCTCTGATTTTGTCTTCTTTGAGGGAATATACGACTTTGTAGGTTCACCTAATAACTCGGTCAGTTCATCTGAGTTTTTCCCTATTGGCTGCCATACTTTTAAGAATTCCCTAACACGACGCACCGCTTTAACAGCCTCGTCGGCATCAGGCGCTCCAGTGCTCGTCTCTCGTATCAAACGAATAGCTGCTGCCATTTCTTCGAGCTGTTGACGAGATATCTCGGGTCTCATCTCACCAGCCTTTTTTTGCATAGAACCCTTGTTGTCAGCCTTGCCCAGATGCTTCTTTTTCTCGGGAGCTGCTTTACATGAATTCAAGCAAGCCGCTGATACGCATAAGAATAATACATACCTTACCATCATTTATTTGGGTGAATTTTCAGAGTCATACTAGATGGATCATATCCAAACACTTAGAGCTGATCAATAGCCATCTCCAGCTCGCCGTACCAGATCATGGAGCCACGGCGTTGGCCCATGACGAAGTTGACTGAGCTGATGAATTTCTCGGCTTCTTCTTCGCCGATAAAAAGATGCTAGGCATTGGGGGTTACACTAGCAAGATGTCTAGTACCTTTATTTCAATCCGAACTCTAAAAACATGTCAGGCATCTGGAACGCCTCATTCCTCAAGCGGCTCGAAACCCACCTCGATCGATTAAAAGCCTCCAAGGTCAATTTCCGCCCGCTCGACAAGTAGCGCTATGGCCCTAGAAAAAAGATGTCAGGCATCTTAAAACAAAGTCTTCACAGGCTTACTTCATGGAATCTTTATTTACACTATATTAATCTGAATACCATTCAGTGCACTCATACGATATAGGTTCAATCGACTTATATTCGATCATATATTCTTCGATGAATGATTCCATTGGGCAATATTTTTCCCAATTAACGACAAGCTTAAGTCTCCCTTCAAAATCATCAAAGCAGATAACGGAACCGTCGAAGCCTTTAGATATTTGTGCCCTTATGGCGTCCAACTTTTTCGACTCTGAGTACAATTTCATTTTTAGGACTCCATTTTCATGCTCACCTCTTCCCACATATTCAGCGGCGCACTCGAAATAGCCATCTCGATTAGAGAGCGACAGTAATACAGAATCATGGAAAGAATACATTATCCCATTAATTTTCAGCATCACAGCACCCTACTGGTTTAAAAGAAAGTATCAAACTTTAGTTATTTTCTTCTGCTTCTTTAGCTGTTGCCTGATTTGGAGTATATAAATGTGGCGGACCGCTTCCTCTGAAAAAAAAGATGTCAGGCATCTGAAAATTGTATCCAGCTGGAATGCATATGTTTATTGGGTTTGCAGCTTGAAGCAGCTGGGTCTTTTTGGGTTTTTCCTGAGTCTAGCTGGCTGGTTCGGGCGGGTTTTCCAGCTGGGTGGAAATGTAGCTGGGCGCAAAAAAGCCGCCTCGTTTGAGGCGGCTGTAGTTGGCTGGAATGGGGGTGGTTCTAGCGGCTTGAGTGGTGTGGTGCTGGCTGGCTTATTTTGACTGCTCGAGCATGCGCAGCAGTGGTGCTTCAGCGGCTTTGCGCAGGTCTTCAGGCATCTGCACTTCTGGGCTGAGGTTTTCTAGGCATGCGTGGAGTTTTTCCAGTATTATATAAAAAGACAGGTTTAAATTGTGAAAGCAAGAAATGCAATTACCAACAAAATTGTTCTGTTGGGGTGGCGATGAGCGTAACAAAATTAGCTGACTCGAGGGTCACTGCCATGCGTGATATTAATGAGCTGGTAGCGAAGGGGCGAAGCTTAATCACATTGAATAGTGAACGCTGCACCAGAGAAAATCAGCATAAATCCTCATTGGGAAAGCCAATGCTGCAGTTTGGGTACATCTATGATTTTGCTCTGGAACTCCGCCCACCATCGAGGGGAATTTTTTTATCACTGATTCAATGATTAGAGTTAGATCAAAAACACAAAGTTTGAGTCAGTCATCAGGCCCCGCAAAAAAGTCAAACTCTCTAGCTGATCAACCTGCTGAGCCTTTAGGTGCATGATGATTTCGGGTGTGGATTTTTCACCTTGCTCTAGTGGTTTACGAGCGGCCAACGTAGCTGAAGTAGTATCGTAAGCGGTTTTCCTCTTGGAGGATCAGGCGAGTTATAGAAACCCTTGCTATTACTCATTATTAGGCTAATTTTGAGTTATAGAATCACATTCTATGAATCATTATGTGGAATTGGCAACAAAACGATTGGCCCGAATTTAGCTATGAGAGTAAGGCGATGGACGATCTGGAGGCGCAGTTTTTAAGTCTTTCAGGAGAAAACCTTGGCGCGTTTAAACATGTTGCTGAGGTGGATAAAAATCGCCTGAAAGTAGAACTTATCAGCGAAGAGGCGATGCAAACATCGAAGATTGAAGGGGAAATTCTCGATCGAGATAGCCTGCAGTCGTCTATTGGTCGGCAATTTGGCCTCACCAGCGACCACCGTCAGGTCCCTCCTGCTGAGCAGGGTGTTGCGGCCATGATGATGGATCTTTACCAGGGATACAAATCTCCGCTGGATCGACAATGTCTATTGCAGTGGCATGGCATGTTGATGAATGGTCGCCAAGATATCCGTAGCGTTGGCGCCTACCGAACTCATGCTGAGCCGATGCGTATTGTATCGGGGGCAATGTACGAGCCGAGCATTCACTTTGAGGCGCCGCCATCTTCCCGCATGGAGGCTGAAATGGCAGCGTTTATCGACTTCTTTAATCAAAGTGCAGCCACTGGCCAGCAAGCACTACGGCCACTCACTCGCGCAGGCATTGCGCATTTGTATTTTGTATCCATTCACCCATTTGAAGATGGGAATGGTCGCATCGCACGAGCGATTGCGGAAAAATCACTCGCTCAAAGTCTGGGCCGTCCGTCGCTCATCGCGCTGGCCTATACCATCGAGCGCAAGCGCAAGGCGTATTACGAGCAGCTGGAAAATAGCAACAAACACAACCACATTACTGACTGGCTGGTTTACTTTGGCGAAACGATTCTGCAGGCACAGGAAAATACCGCCAAGCGCATCGACTTCCTCATCCAGAAAACCAAACTATACGATCGGCTGCGCGGGCAGCTCAACCAACGTCAGCAAAAGGTCATCGGACGCATGTTTCGCGAAGGCGTGGATGGATTTAAAGGTGGTCTCAGCGCTGAGAACTACATTTCCATCACCGGAGCAGCGCGTGCCACAGTCACTCGTGACCTGAATGACTTAGTAGCTAAGGGAGGGCTGAGCAAAACTGGCCAGCTGAAATATACCCGCTATCATCTGAGTCTATGAAGGTGATCCGCAGTGTAGAGGACACGAGAGAGAACTCTCAGAATGTCTGTCTAGCTGTTGAGATAAGCTGTTCTTGGAAAAATGTCAGGTATCTGAAAAAGGACTACGATTGAAATACAGGCGCGCTACTTTTTCTCATACTTCGCTCTAATTTTACGGACACGCTCTAATGACTCAGGGCCACGCTCCCTCAATATGCGAGCGTCTGTAGCTGCAATTTCGGCGTCAGTAAATTCCATTCTTTCAGGCTCTACCGGCGTCTCGAGCCGATCAATAAAAGCATCAAAACTATCGGCAATGAGGATCTCAGACAATTCACCTTCGCAGGCGTCATGTCGCCAATAATAGACCTTTGAAGTCTTCACATCGATACAAATTTGGTCACCTCCTGAAGCGTCCGCAATCACCACCAAGTCTGGGCTCATTCTGCCGGCAAAGGTCTTATTAGCTCCACCTAAACTATCGGATCCTTTCAGAGCACCGCAATAAAAAGATAGGATATCCAAATAGGCATCATCACCTGTCAAACCAGTCGACTGAATGGGCTTAAATATCTTTGAGCACATCACGGCAGAGCCTATCTCCTTTAAGGCGAAGAGCAGGCTAGCAGGTAGCTGAATGTTGTATTGGTTCTGGAAGGCGTCAACTTCCCCCTGATCGTAGTAGGTTCTCTCTTCACATACTGAGGTGAGATCGAGTTCTTTAATGATGTTTCTAGTCATTTCTTTTTAGTCTAATGGATCTATCGCCTCTCCTGCATTGAAAAAAATAAAAAAAAGATGTCAGGCATTTGGGCGTAAGAATCAGCTGGAATGCTTATGTTTATTGAGTTCCCAGCTTAAAGTAGCTGGGTGTTTTTGGGTTTTTCCTGAATTCAGTTAAAAAATGTCAGGAATCTGAAAACAGCCACCTTCCTATTCCTCAGTTTGTCTGTCTAATGTATTTGCGCATTACCAACGGAAAAATCCGTTTTACAATCCGCCAGCTGAAGAGGTGTCAATTCTTCTACTTCAGCTGGTTCTTCCTTATTCTGTGCTGGTTGAGGAGTTTTCATATTCACCAATATAGTACATAATCAGTGAGCTACCTTCAAAAGACTCCTGGAATCTTTATTACCTATCCTTCTTATATCTATATATTACATATATCGTAAATAATATGAATCCAAATGTACTCTGCATAACGGATCTGAAATCATCACTTCTATCATTTGTTAAATATAAAAAAACTAAGCACGAAGCACTTATAAATGTGAGAGTTAAACACATCACTATATATAATCTAGACATCTATTGCTTATCTTCTATCAGTTCCGATGCCATTATCATAAAGGCATCTGCATTTTTAGCAATAATCTTCGCGACGGGTATGCCCAGCGTTTTTAGTAACCGTCCTCCATTGATAGTTCCATCAAAAATACTAAAAAAAACATGTCAGGCATCTGGAAATCGTATCCAGCTGGAATGCTTATGTTTATTGGGTTCGCTGGTTAAAGTAGCTGGGTGTTTTTGGGTTTTTCCTGAGTTGATCTGGCTGGTGCGGGTTGGTTTTTCAGCTGGAGGGGATGTAGCTGGGCGCAAAAAAGCCGCCTCGTTTGAGGCGGCTGTAGTTGGCTGGAATGGGGGTGGTTCTAGCGGCTTGAGTGGTGTGGTGCTGGCTGGCTTATTTTGACTGCTCGAGCATGCGCAGGAGTGGTGCTTCAGCGGCTTTGCGCAGGTCTTCAGGCATCTGCACTTCTGGGCTGAGGTTTTCTAGGCATGCGTGGAGTTTTTCCAGCGTATTCATTTTCATGAAATGGCAGTCGTTGCAGGCGCATTTATCAGTTGGGCCAGCGATGAAGTTTTTGTCTGGGCATTCTTTTTCGAGCCTGTGGAGCATGCCGGACTCGGTGACGATGATGATGTTTTTTGCCGGTGTATTTTGGCAGTATGGGATCATCTTTTCGGTTGAGCAGACTTCGTCGGCGAGTAGGCGAACGGCGGTCGGGCACTCTGGGTGAGCGACGACGACGGCGTCTGGGTACTCGTCTTTGATTTTGTTGATGGAGTCGCGTGTGAACTCCATGTGCACGTAGCAGGATCCTTGCCAGAGGTCCATCTTGCGGCCTGTTTGCTCCATTACCCAGGCGCCGAGGTTTTGGTCGGGCACAAAGAGGATTGGGCGGTCAGCTGGCGCTTGATCAACGATTTTGACGGCATTGCCGCTGGTGCAGATGACGTCGCAGAGTGCTTTGACGCCGCCTGAGCAGTTGATGTAGGCGATGACGTAGTAGTTTTTCTCGGCGTTGGCTTTGAGGAATGCTTCGAGCTGGTCAGCTGGGCATGATTCTTCTAGCGAGCAGCCGGCATCGCGGTCTGGCAGGATGACGGTTTTGCCTGGGTTGACGATTTTGGCGGTTTCGGCCATGAAATGGACACCGCAGAAGACGATAACGTCTGCATCCGTTGCTTGAGCTTGATAGGCGAGACCTAGGGAGTCTCCTACGTAGTCGGCGAGATCTTGGATGTCACCAGTTTGGTAGTTGTGGGCGAGGATGACGGCATTGCGTTCCTTTTTCAGGCGGAGGATATCCTCAGTCAGATCGAGAGCGGGCGTGCTGGACATGGCGGCAAGTTGCATGATTCCAGTGAAAAATACAGCATTTTTTGCGTTGTCCTGTGGCAGCTGGCTGTGGAGGAAGAAAAAACGCCCGTCGCGTGGGCGACGGGCGTGGGGAAATTCTGGGAATATTTAGCAAGCCGGAGTGGCTTTAAAAAGCGAACTAGGCGTTGGCCTTAATGGTAACGCGCTGAGTGTTGCCCATTTGCTGAACTGCAGGAGCAGCTTTTGCTTGGGCTGGTTTACGGGTCTCTGACTTGCTATTTGGCTTTTTTGCCGGCGTAGCTTGGGCTGGGGTTTTACTTGGTTTGCCAATGACTGACTTACCTGAGAAGATCGCGCCTGGCTCGATAGCGAGGGTGGCGGCAGCGATGTCACCGATGAGTTCGGCATTTTCTTTGAGCTCTACACGTTCTGTGACGGTGATGTTACCTTCTACTTTGCCGTAGATGATGACTGAGCGGGTATTGATGGCGGCTTTGATAACAGCATTTTCACCAACGGTAAGAGAACCGTCAGATTCGATGTTGCCTTCGATGCGGCCGTCAACGACGAGATCGTTGGTAAATTTGATGCTACCGGTGATTTCTACGTCAGTACTGAGGACGTTGCGACCACTTGGTGCGGCGGCGGATTTACGGGCAGCTGGAGCGCTACTTGGTTGAGTTACTGGCATTTGCTTCTGTGTGGCATTTGTAGGTGCAGGGCTTTTTGGCGCGGGTGCTGCGCTTGGAGCTGGGGAGCTAGCTGGAGATTTTGGCGCAGATTCTGCGCCTGGCTGGGTGGGCTTCTGCCCGATGACTTTCTTGAACACGGCGAATCAGTTGGCTAATAGTTTATGCAGTTTAGGCACTGCTAATAAGTGGAAATAGAATACCTTATTACAAGGCAATTCTCATAAAATTCAAATTTCTAATTAATGAAATTTGATTGGGGGTTTGATTTGGATACGGGAGTTATGGCGCGGGTGTTTCAGTTGGCTCAGCAGGTGAGCTTTCTGGCAGTTGCGTTGGCAGAGCGAATGATGGCGCTTGGATATCGTCGTCACCGCCTGCTTGAGGGATAGCTGGCAGGGCTGGTGATGAGGCTGGAGCCTTAGGAGCGACAGGCTTGATCATCACAGGAGCTTCAGCATTGAGCAGCAAAACGCGGTCTTGTGCGGTTTGTTTGAACGGGTTTTGGCGGAAGGCATCTTCATCATCGCTGAGGGCGATGCCACTTTCTACTGCTGTGGTGTAGAAATCTTTAGCTGCTGCGAGGTCGCCTTTGGCTTTGGCGATGTCGCCGAGTGCAATGTTGGCGAGTGGGGCGATGTAACCAGCATTCTGGCTAGCAATGACTTTGTCAAGGTAGGTGGCGGCTTCGTCAGCTTTACCTTGGTTGATGAGTAGCAGGCCGAGTTTGGTTTGTGCGCTGGCTACTGCTGGGTGTTCTGGGTATTTGATGAGGAACTGTTGCAGTGTGCCGATGGCTGAATCCACAGATTCTTCGCGCTGTAGGTCGGCAAGCATGAGCATGGCGCTACCACCAGTGGCGGTGCCGTCGTAGGCGGTCATAACTTGTTCGAGTCCGTCGGTGCCTTCTGCTGCCGTGAGGGCGGCGCCGGCATCGCGAAGTTTACCTTCAGCCACACCGTCATAAATGACGTAGGCACCTACCGCAATGGCGATAAGAACGGCGGCAATGAGTAACTTTTTCGAGTGTTGGTCGAGGAACTGATCGAGTTTTGATGGGCCAGTTTCGATCTCTGCGAGTGGTGCTGGAATTTCTGCCATAATCTTGATGCAGTGCATAGCCAACAAGACCCTGAGTGGCAAGGCGGGAATTCGTAATCAGAGGAATCTGCGTATGATTTTTTCCACAATTTGGGTGATTTGGGGTGGATTTGGGCAAATTTGCCGCAATCTGGCAGATTTGGATGCTTAAGGGGGGTGAAGTTTTCACCAGATTGGCAATGTGCCGCTGGCGCTCGTCTAGCCTGCGAGATGGTGATGGTTTTACGTCAGCTCAGCCGAGTTGGCGGTAAAAAAATGACGGCATCCGCAGGTGGATGCCGTCATGGAGAAATGGATTTTCAGCTGGCTGCTTAGACCGTCTGAGCTTGTTGCGCCTGAATGGAGGTGATGGCGATGGTGAAGACGATGTCGTCGACGTTGGCTCCACGGGACAGGTCGTTGACTGGTTTGCGCAGGCCTTGCAGCACTGGGCCGACAGAAACGACGTTGGCGGAACGCTGCACGGCTTTGTAGGTGGTGTTGCCGGTATTGAGGTCTGGGAAGACAAATACGGTGGCGCGACCAGCGACTTCACTGTCAGGTGCTTTGGTTTTGGCGACGCCTGAGTTGGATGCGGCATCGTATTGCAGTGGGCCGTCGACGAGTAAGTCAGGACGACGTTCGCGCACGAGTTTGGTAGCTTCGATGACTTTTTCTACATCAGCACCACCGCCAGATCCTAGGGTGGAGTAGGAAATCATGGCGATGCGCGGCTCAATGCCAAAGGCAACGGCTGACTCAGCACTCTGGATGGCGATGTCTGCGAGCAGCTCGGCTTTTGGATCGAGGTTGACGGCGCAGTCACCGTAAACCAGCACCTGTTTAGGCAGACACATGAAGAAGACTGAGGAAACACCAGCGGCTGATGGCGCTTTTTTGATCAGCTGGAGAGCTGGACGAATGGTGTCTGCGGTGGAGTGGATAGCTCCGGAAACGAGGCCGTCGACATCTCCCTTGGCCAGCATCATGGTGGCGAGGGTGATATTGTCTTCCAGCGTGCTTTCTGCCTGAGCTGGAGTCATGCCTTTGTGCTTACGCAGCTCGTAGAGTGAGCTGACGTAGCGAGCGCGGTGGAGAACTGGATCGAGGATCTCGATGTCGCTTGGCAGGGCGATACCGTGTTTTTTGGCCGCGCTGTTGACTTCCTCTGGTGAACCGATGAGAACGGGCTCGGCGATCTTGCGGCGGTGGCAGATTACAGCGGCTTCCAAGGTGCGTGGTTCGCAGCCCTCTGGCAGCACGATGCGTTTTGGATTGCTGCGTGCTTTCTGGTTGATGAGGTGGCGGAATGCCGGTGGTGAAAGGCGGATTTTCTGCGGTGCTGAGCAGTGGTTTTCCATCCAGCCAGTATCGATGTGGCGGGCGATGTGGCCAACCAGCTGCTGCAGGCGAGCGACGTCGTCAGCTGGAATTTCTGGGCTGACGGCAGTGAGGTTGCGAGCGGTTTCGAATGAGGTGGTTTTCACCGCCATCACTGGAAGACCGGTCTCGAAGGCTGAGCCGCAGAAATCGAGCACGTTTTGGTTTGGCTCGAGGTCGCCGGTGAGGATGAGTCCAGCCAGCTGGATGCCTTTTTGCGCCGCATAGGCACAGCCGATGATGACGTCTGAGCGGTCAGCTGGTGTGACGACTAATGAGCCGGCGTGATAGACCTGAGGGAGATGGGAAATGTCGCGTGCGCACAGGTGAGTCTCGCTGACTCGGCGGGTGTCGATTTCCCCTTCAAAAAGCACGGTGGCTTCGAGTGGTCTGATCAGGTCTGAAGTACGGAATGATGTGAGCGACTCACGGAATGGAATGACGCCAAGTAGGTGCAGGTGTTCTTTGCGGAAGCAGGTGACTTGGCGGATGATTTTGTTGTATGCCCAGTTGACTTGCTCGGTATCGTCGAGGCGTGGCCCGAGCAGCTCGGATGGTTTGACTTGGTTGAGGATGCAGCCAATCACATTGGCGCTAGCGGCACCACCAAATGGTTCGCCGGCGCTCTCGATGTGCTGGTTGAGCTGGGCGGCGTCCATGTCCTGGCAGTTGGATACGAGGATGACGTCGGCATTGAGTGCTCTGGCCAGTTTTGGGTTGAGTGAGTTGAGAAATGCGTGGTTGTGGGAAACGTGTAAGCCTTCCACGACCATGACGTCCATGCCTTCGGCGGCGGTCTGGAAGCGCGAGACAATTTCCTCAAGCAGGTTTTCTGTATGCGCGGTAGATGTCCACTCGCGAGCGGCGTCTACGGAGATTGGGTCAGGTGCTTCAACCGCAGAGATGGCGCGGACGTACTCAGATGAGAGGTCGCTGCCGCGCTCGTCGTACGATTGGCTGATGGGTTTGAAAAATCCCACGCGCATACCGAGACGGTCTAGTGAGTGAACAAGACCCACGGAGGCGGACGTAAGGCCTGCGTGCATTCCAGCTGGAACGATGAGGAAGGTGTGCATGA
This sequence comes from Persicirhabdus sediminis, assembly GCF_016595495.1. GTDB lineage: Bacteria > Verrucomicrobiota > Verrucomicrobiia > Verrucomicrobiales > Akkermansiaceae > Persicirhabdus > Persicirhabdus sediminis. Next base: position 115,939 of record NZ_JAENIM010000034.1, on the reverse strand, counting down.
TAGTAGTTTATTTAGAAATGGTTTGCGCAGTAAGCTGGGCAATCATGAATTCTTCCTTCGTGCAGATAGTCAGCGCGGTGGCTGGGCTGTCGGCAGTGGTGATGATTCCGTGATTATTTTCGCCGTGGTTGGCATTGGCATCGGCATCTATTTCTAGGCCGAGGAAGGCTAGCTTCTCAGTCACTCGCTCGCGAATAGCTGGATCATTTTCTCCAATGCCACCCGTGAAGATGAGGTAGTCTAAGCCGCCCGTTGCCACACATAGCGCCGCCAATGACTTAGCTAGTCTGTAACAGAAAATTTCAATGGCTAATGCGGCTGGCTGGTTGCCTTCGCTGGCGAGTCCGCGCAGTGTGCGCATGTCGTTGGAGGCGCCTTGGCTGAGGCCGAGCAAGCCGGACTCTTTGTTGAGCATGTTGTTGATTTCTTCCAAGCTCATGCCAGCTGCGGTGGCGAGGTATTGGTGCAAACTTGGATCTACATCACCGCTGCGTGTGCCCATGACGAGGCCTTCGAGCGGTGTGAGTCCCATGCTGGTATCAACGCTTTTGCCATTGAGAACGGCGCATGTAGAAGCTCCATTGCCGAGGTGAGCTACCAGCACACGTGAGTTTTCTAAATCAAAACCAAGTTCAGCGGCAGCTGCTTTGGAGACGTACGAGTGGCTGGTGCCGTGGAAACCATAGCGGCGCACGCTGTAGTCGCGGTAGCATTTTTCTGGCAATGCGTAGCGGTAGGCAAACTCAGGCAATGTCTGGTGAAATGCGGTGTCGAATACGGTGACTTGCGGGAGCTCTGGATAGAGCTCGACCATGGTCTCGATGCCCAGCAGGCTGCCTGGGTTGTGCAGCGGCGCGAGAGGTACGGTAGCGCGGATCTCATCAATCACCTTAGAGGTGACGAGTGCTGGTTCAGTAAAGTGTTCTCCGCCGTGAACGATGCGGTGCCCCACAGCGCGAGGTGTCTCAGGCAGCTGCTCAAGGATGAACTGTAGCGCTTGTTTATGGTCAGCTCCGCTGAGAGCCGTTTCACTTTTCTTCCCATCACGTTTGATGACGACTTGTGCGGCATCAGAGTTGAGTTGCTCAGCAATGCCTTCCACGCTGGCGTCCTCTTGACCTTCTGGGAATATGGCAAATTTGAGTGATGAAGAACCACTGTTTAGAACGAGTATCGACATGATTGTGGGTAAGCTCACCCTGACTAGGCAGGAAAGCAAGAGGAAAGCAGAGATGCATAGCAAATGACACAATTTGCATTTTACGCATATTTTGCTGGATGAGCTTGTCACTGGCGGGCTAGCTAGGCCATGCTGTTGGTGATGAATGTGCACCATCTAGAGCTTTTTTATTATGTAGCTAAATACGAGGGGATTACGGCTGCAGTAAGGATGATGCCCTTTGGCATTCAGCAACCAGCGGTGAGCGGGCAACTGCTACAGCTGGAAAAATCTCTCGGTGTAAAGTTATTCAATCGTCGGCCATTTGCCCTCACTCGCGAGGGGGAGCTTTTATATGATTTTGTATATCCTTTTTTCTCCCGCCTGCCCGATATGGAAACGCGGCTGGCTGGTGATGAAAGCAAACACCTACGCATTGCCGCCGCCGCCAGCATCCTGCGCTACCACCTGCCAGATGTGCTCGCCCAGCTCAAACAACAACAACCAGAGCTCAAGCTCACGCTGCGCGATGTCGATCCCGCCGAGATTCACGGATTGCTCACCAGCCAAGAGGCCGATGTGGGACTCAGCGTGGTGCACGACAAACTTGGCGACGGGCTGCGCTCCATCGAGCTCGCCCAGCTAGAGCTGCTATTATTGCTGCCAGCTGATTGTGATCATACCAGCTTCGACGACCTACTAGTGACCGATGCCCTCGGTCGCCAATTTACCAGCCAGATGCCGCTCATCTCGCTGCCAGAGCACGAGGTGCTCAATGTGATTTTCCAGCGCGAACTCAGCCGCCGCAAGGTAGCGTGGCAGAGCTCGGTAGAAGTCAGCTCGCTAGACATGATGGAGCGGTATGTGGCCAGCGGGTTTGGTGTGGGCGTCGCCGTGCGCATCCCCGGGGTGAAAATCTCACCGCAGGTCAAAGCTATCCCACTAGCTGGATTCCCGACTGTCAAAGTGGGCCTGATGTACCAAGGGGAACTCAAACCCATCGCCCAAGAATTTGTTGATATGGCAGTGGCCAAATCCAAACAACTCGAGCAGCTGGATAACTAATTCAGCCAGCTGAGGATCTGGCGGCGCGTTTGATTCAGCCCTTTGAAACTAAGGATTGTATGCGCTAAATAGGCGATTAGATGCTTGTCGCCTCGGCGATTCGTGTGCAGTTTTTTATTCATGATCAAGAAGACCAAGGTTTATTTGTCTTTAGCAATGGTGTCCTGCTTAGCATTCAGCAGCTGCGCCACTCCTGAACACACAGCCAAGAGCTTCACTGGCGCCATCATCGGTGGTGCCATCGGTGGTGCTTTTGGTGGCTGGGAAGGTGCTGCAGCAGGCGCCGCAGCCGGTGGTGTGCTCGGCTACGCCACCTCCACGGGTGACCCAAAGTACGGCACCTATAGCAATACCAGTAGCTATACTCGTAACTAATTTTCTGCCAGCTGGCGTGGGGGGAAATCCTCCACCCAGCAAGGTATTTTTTCTCTCTGAGGTGTAAATCACTCAGCTAGAGAGCTCACCAGCTGGCTAGCTGGTTTTTTGTCATTCGTAAAAAAAATGAAAATTTGCGACGAATGGTACGCAAATCCTCTTGCATGACGCGGGACATTATCTATGTTCCCGCCCATCTATGACTGACGCATTTCCAAAACGCCTTAAAGCTTTCGTTTTATTCGGTGCTCCAGGATCCGGTAAAGGAACTCAAGGCCGCGTACTTGGTGAAATTCCAGGTTTTTTCCATTGTGCATGTGGCGACGTCTTCCGCGCACTAGACACCAACTCCGAACTCGGCAAAAAGTTCGTTGAAGTCTCATCCACCGGCCAGCTCATCCCTGATGAAATGACTGTGGAACTCTGGGTGGCTCAAGTGAAAAAGTGGATCGACAGTGGCGTCTACTCACCAGACTCAGACATCATCCTGCTCGACGGCATCCCACGTAGCCTCAACCAAGCGAAGATCCTCGACCAATACGTCGACGTTATCCAAGTCATCCATCTCTCATGCCCAGATCGCGAAGAACTCGTTCGCCGCATGAAGCGCCGCGCGGTTAAAGAAAACCGTCTCGACGACGCCAACGAAGAGACCATCAACAAGCGCATCGCCACCTACGAAGCTGAAACCAAGCCAATGCTTGAGTTCTACTCAGAGGACGCGATCGCCAATATCGACGCGCTGCAGACACCAGTCAAAACGCTCTCCGATATCCTCAACAAAATCACCAAGCTAGACCTCTAATCTCTAGCTGAAAATCATTTCTAAAAAGGCGTCCAATAGCGGGCGCCTTTTTTATCTACTTACTAGCAAATATTTCTAACCAATCATGAGTGCTCCACGTGTTATTTTTATGGGAACCGGCGACATCGCCCTGCCATCCATGCAGGCATTGCTAGATTCAGATCTCGAGACCGTAGCGCTGGTCACCCAGCCAGATAAAAAAGTCGGTCGCAAGCAAATCGTCACGCCGCCAAAGATCAAAGTCATGGCCGAGCAAGCGAGCATCCCCGTGATGCAGCCAGAAAAAGCTCGTGATGGCGAATTCCTCGCCCAGCTAGAAGCACTGCAGCCAGACATCATCATTGTCATGGCCTACGGCCAAATCCTTACCCAAGCGCTGCTAGACATCCCTAGCAAAGCCATCATCAACCTCCACGCATCACTACTGCCCAAACACCGCGGCGCCTCATGTATCCAAACTGCCATTGATCAAGGAGATCAGCTAACAGGCATGACCGTCATGCATGTAGTCAAAGAGCTCGACGCCGGCGACATCATCGTCCTGCACTCCACCGCCATCGGTGAAAAAGAAACCGCAGGGCAGCTACATGACCGCCTAGCAGATATAGCTCCAGCCGCCATGATGGAGGCATTAGAAAAACTCATCGACGGCAGTGCCAGCCGCCAGCCACAAGATGATGCATTGTCTAACTACGCGCCAAAACTTCTCCGCGACCACGGACTGCTAGACTGGAGCCAGCCAGCTGAAAACATCGAGCGCCGCATCCGCGCCTACGACCCGTGGCCAGGAACCTACACCACCTTCTCAGATGCCAAAGGGCCGAAACGACTGAAGATTTTCCCGCAGACTGAGCTCGTCGAGCTAGCTGGCAATGACGCCCTAACTCCAGGATCTATCATCTCAGCTGGAGATGACGGCATCACCGTAGCCTGCGGGTCTGGAGCGCTGAAAATCACCACCTTGCAGCCAGATGGTAGCAAGCGCATGAGCGCAGCAGACTTCGCCCGCTCAGGAAAAATCACCACAGGTGATCAGCTTGCTTAGGCGTAGGAAATACGGTAGCTGCGCGGTGTGCAGCCAGTGACTTTTTTGAAGGCCCTGAAAAAGTAGTCGGGGTCTTTGAAGCCCACTTCTGTGGCGATCTGTTTGACTGGCTTACTCGTCGAAACTAGCAGAAGCTGGGCTTTTTCAATGCGTTTTTGTTGGATGTATACTGACGGTCTAACATTTAATATATCCACAAACACATTGGAGAAATACGTTGGGTGCACATTGGCCAAACTCGATAATTTGTCCAGTGTTAGGTTTTCGCTCATGTGGCTCTCGATATAGTCGATCGCCTGCAGAACTCTTTCTTGGTTGAGCTGGTTCTGGCACGGTTTTGGATTCGCATCAGATTCGAGAAAGCGCGAGATGATGAGCTTGATGATTGCCTCCGTTTCCATCGACTCGTGGAAAGGTTGCTGGTAGTCATGTTGCGCTGTTATGGTCGCATTATAGGCTTTGTGAAAGGGATCAGCGATCTTCATTTGCCGGTCCGGGTTGATCTCTACCAAGCGCTCAAATAAGGACGGAATAAATCCCTCAGCACGCTGCGACCAATTGAGATCATTCAAGGTGAACAGGTCAACTTCCGAGCCCAGCTGAGCGGAAAAAATCACCCCGTACATCTCGCAGAAATCTTCGCAGATATAGTTCACCGGTGTATAGGGCGGAGCAATGACCATAGTCCCCGGTTCTAGCAAAAATCGTTCACCGTGATGCTCGATATAGGTGCGCGATGATCGCGGTGTGAAATACAGCCGCGTGAACGGGCTGTTGACATTTTTATATGACCACCAATCGCCAATCGTTAGATGCTCGATCGAGTACACCTTGATTCTCAGTGTGTGAATTAGATCCGCTATCAACATCAATTTCAGTTCAGCACGAGTGTATGATTTGTCCAGTTATTACTTGTTTGTCACAGAGCAAATAAACTTGGCATTTTTGTAAATGAAGTCGATGGCTAGCTAGCATAGAACCGGCATGTCGTGACGCCCCAATAAAGCGATCTACACTCCAATGCGCTGCTGTTGGGCATTGGGAATGGTCCAGATTATCCAGCTCCCTTATTTCTTTAGAATCTGTTGCTTAGGGTGATTTTTTTTGCCTGCGAAATTGATTATCTGCTTTCACGCTCTAACGTGATGTGTAGATTTTCTATATGTACCCGGCTCTTCCACGCTACCCATATCTGTTGCTTCTATTAGCGAGTCTTTGTTTGGCGGCTCTACAACCATCACTAGCAGCTGATATAGATGATCTGCAATGGTCGATTCAAGATGATGAGACGATCATTATTGAGAGATGTAATGATAAGGCTAGTGGTGAGTTGATTATCCCCGAAAAAATAGAAGGCCATCTTGTGAAAGTTATTCAGCAACATGCATTTGATGGGTGTGATTTGCTAACTAAGATAGAGTTGCCAGATAGTGTAATTGAAATTGGTGCTTCAGCATTTTGCGAGTGCAGATCGCTCGTGAGTATCCAATTGTCATCAAACCTTCAAAGCATAGGTTCTGATGCCTTTGTAGCTTGTGTGAGCCTCAATGAAGTCGTTATTCCTGCAAGTGTAGGTCACATAGGTCAGCGAGCTTTCGTTGCCTGTGAATCCCTCACAGACATTTATTTTGAAGGTGACGCACCTTCGATAAATTCTTATATATTCGAGGACATAATAGAAGGTGAGGTGGAATACTGGGTCACTGTTCACTGCCGTGATACTGCTAGTGGCTTCTACCATGAGCATTGGGGAGGAGGCATCGTTTTGTCTAGCCCATTCTTATATGGAATCGAGGCTCTAAGCTATTTTGAATTAGACGGGGCCATTCACATCGAAAGTTGCGACACCTCGTTTTCTGGAGCGATGAACATTCCTGATTACATAGATCAACTTCCGGTGTTAGTGATTGAAGATGGAGCCTTTAAAAACTGTAGTTCTATCACATCAGTAGAGCTGCCAGCCTATCTGACGGATATTGGAGAGGAAGCATTTTCCGATTGTACACAAATGAAGAGCATAGAGTTTCAGCTGAAAGTTAGAAATATCGGGCCTGATGCATTTGCTAGCTGCGAAGTTTTAGAATCTGTTACATTACCTAGCCAGATCGCTCGGATTGATTCTGGCACTTTCTCATGTTGTTATAAATTACAGTCAATAAACATTCCTAGCGGAGTAGATAGCATCGGTGATGCTGCCTTTTTAGATTGTATAAGTCTCGTTGAGATAAGTATCCCCTCGAGTGTGAAGAGTATTGGGCAGAGAGCATTTTATTATTGTGAAAAGATGGAAACGATCAGCCTATCAGAGGGGATCGAGAGCATTGGAGCTTATGCGTTCATTAATTGTAGCTCATTAGGTAAAGTTCGTCTTCCGGGGAGTGTTGAAGCTCTCGCCACTAGTACATTTGCTGGGTGCTCGAGTTTGCAAGAACTAATTTTATCAGAAGGGCTTCTGACGATCGGAAGTAATATTATTGCTTCGTGTACTTCGCTGAGGATGCTAGATTTGCCAGCGAGTGTGGAGAGGATAGATGAGGGTGCGTTTACCCACAGTTCTTTGGGGGCCATCAATGTTACCACTGGAAATGTTAGCTATAGCTCTGTTGATGGAGTTTTGTTTGATGCAGCCCAAAAGCACCTGATCTTTTACCCTGTAGACAAAAAATTGTCAGTTTATCATCTGCCGGACTCGGTAGAAAGTATTGCAGAGCAAGCTTTTTGGGGGTGTACCTATATAGAATCCATGGTTATTCCTACGAGTGTAAATAATCTATCTGTGAGTGCTGTTAGCTGGTGCCTAGCCTTAAGAGCAGTGTATTTCTTAGGGGATGCTCCTGCTGGATCAGAAGCATTTAATAACTTACCAAATGAGTTTATCATTTATTATTTCTCAGACCGCACAGGCTTTACTTCACCTAATTGGATGGGGGTGAAATCAGAAGAAATAGATAGGTCTATTTACCCTGAGGCTGAGTGGTTGATTTCTCAGAATCGTGACCATGACGTGGATGTTTTTGCTGATGACTCTGGAGATGGTGTAAGTTTATTTATGGCGAAGGCATTGGGCCTAGATCCGGATGATCATCTGGCTTCACAGATGCCGCAGGCCGATCTGCAGCAGGAAACTGTGGAGATTACTTTTAAAGCCGAAGAGTTAGGGGTGGATTACTTTGTGGAACAGAGTCATAACCTAATCGATTGGGATAGCCAAGGTGTGAGCCTGACACCTATCAATGCCGATGGTGAAATTACGGCTAGTGTACCAGCTACAGAAACAAAGGTGTTCCTGCGCCTCGTGGTGGCCCGGGCTGGTTTGGAATAGTGAGTGAAGCATGAGACATGCTAGCGTGTCGTAAGTGGGCCTAATCACCTGTAGGAGCACAAGTCTAGCTAGGGTCTCAAAAATCGACCTGTTGGGAGTGAAATCGAATACCAACTAGCTGGATGAGTTAGGCTGGAAGCTGTCGATCCTGCATGGATTCATGCCAGACAAATTTTTCTATGTGATTGAATGGCATCGAGTTTGCGCTAGATCATAGTCATGACTATCACCCAATCATCTGTCGATCTATCAACAGCTACAGGCACGATGCGCTGTGGAATTTTCCGCCCCGAGCGAGCTGGAGCTTATCCAACAGTTATTTTCTATTCAGAGATTTTTCAGATCACCGCACCGATTGCCCGCACCGCGGCATTTCTAGCTGGTCACGGCTATGTGGTAGTGGTGCCCGAGGTTTTTCATGAACTCAATCCTATTGGCACGGTGTTAGCCTACGATGATGAAGGAAAAGACAAAGGTAATGACGATAAGTTTACCAAGCCGCTGAGCGATCACGACACCGATACTGAAGCGATTGTTAGCTGGCTGGACGAGCAGGATTTCTGCAATGGCGTGTTAGGATCCTGGGGAGTTTGTCTCGGTGGCCATCTTGCGCTGCGCGCTGCGCTGCATGCTCGCGTGAGTGCCGCCGCTTGTTACTACGCTACCGATGTTCATTCCTGCACCATGCCAGCTGGAAACTTGCCACAGACTATTGATCGTCTGCGCGAGATCAATGGCGAGGTGATGATGTTATTTGGTCGTCAGGACCCACATGTGCCAGTGGAGGGTCGCCAGCTGATCTATCAAAAATTCACCGATAACGAAGTTAACTTCACCTGGCATGAGCTGAATGCGCCGCATGCCTTCATGCGTGACGAAGGCGATCGCTACGACCCAGAGCTGGCGATGTTAGCCCAGCGCCTGGTGCTCGACTTATTTCACCGCGCGCTGAGGTAATTTGGACTCAGTTAGCCAGCTGGGATTACAAACCCTTAGGTATTGCTAAATTCCTGCGTGGCGGATCAGGGTAGAAAATCTACCTTCGCATAAGCCATTCAGGCCCATCATGCTTGAGCTATTATAGAAAGTATCTGTATAATACAGGTACTTTTTTGACAGCGTGAATTTTACCTGTATAGTACAGGTAATGAGCGAAGAAAAACTAAAATCAATTGATCCAGAAATGGCGACTGGCTTTCTTGTTGGGCGAGTTGCTCATCAGCTTCAGCTACGTTTAGCTACAGCCTTATATGATGCTGGGATTTCCCTATCAGCCGAGGGTGTGAGCATCTTAACGGCGTTAGCCAATATGGATTCGGCCAAAAAGATGAGTGAGCTGGCTGAAATATTAGGCCGCGATGCAACGACATTGAAACGCCAGCTAGATGGCTTGGTGAAAGCTGGCTTGGTAGAACGTATTCCCTCGGTGACTGATCGCAGGGTGGTTGAAGTTTCAGTGAGCGCAAAAGGTCGTCAGTTAGTGGCATCTAGCATGCCTGTGACCATGGCGCTGAGGAAGCAGGCGATGCACGGGATTTCTAAAGCAAAAGAGCGGGAGCTGAAAGCTATGTTGGTGCGGATGCTAGAAAATTTAGCAGGCTAGAGTAACTGAAATATCCAGTGATGAACGAGCATCGAATATCCAAATTGAACGACTAAGATTTAAATTAGAAATTAAAGGACATGAATATTATTATTTATTCAGCAACGATTTTGTTGGCTCTAGCAGGCATTCTGAAAATGGTGGGTATCAAACCCATGGTGGAGCAATTTGCCGAATTTGGCTTACCCAAGATAGCGATGCGTTTGATAGGTTTGGCTGAGGTTGCGGCCGCTGTTGGCTTATGGTTACCTGGCCTGCGTCAATATGCAGCAGGGGGCATGGTTTTGATGATGTTAGGCGCCATTGCGAATCATATTAAAGTAAAGCACCCGATTTCACAGTCATTTCCTGCGATTCTAGTGCTTGTTTTATGTGCGCTGATCGTAGCGTTTGGCTAGATTTTTTGAAAACCATAAGCTAGCTGTGAGGTCCTTAGCTTTTAGCAAGTTTCGCCATCACACCATTGACAGCTGTGGCGAGTAGCTTGCGCTGGGCGGGCAAGATAGGTTTGAGTGTGACCACGACACCGCCGGTTTTTTCTTGGTTGTAATGCAATGTTAGTTGGCATTTTTCCAGCTGCACCTCGGCGTCGGCAATCTCAGACCAATAAATCACTTGTAGGTTTTTCTCAGGTTTGAAAAAGGGGAAAACCTCCACACCCAGCGGCGTGAGCAGGATGTAGGCGTGGCGGCTACAGCGCATGCCCAGCCGCAGGAAAATCACAAACAGTATGAGGGTGGGAAAACATACCCACCACCAGCCAGGTAGCAGCGGGCTGGTGCTCCAGTTCTGTGTAGAGAGGATGAAAAATGCCATCGCCACACAGAATGATATGATAGCTAACAAATAGAACAGCGGCGCCTGAGCAGCACGCGTGAAGCGTAGCTCTTTTTCTGGCTCAGCCACTTCCTTAGGTCCGCTGGGAATGACTTTCTCTTTGATGCTCTCCTTGTCCATCGTCGCCAATGGCATAGCGCATCCCGCCAGCCGTGCAAAGTGAGGAATTTTAATTCTTCTAACTGATCGTGGGGGGTAGGCTTCAAGCCCGTCGTTCAGCTGTTCCGCAGCAAGCCGACCCAGCTGGTTCACCTCACCTACCGTAGTAAGGGTTACAAGACCCATTCATCGCAGAGCAGCCGCACTCTGGCAGCCAGCGATGACGATGACCCCGAGGGGAGTCGCCAACCTGAATCTAGCCAGACCCTAGTCGGCACCCCAGAGCACCCGTTTTGGTCGCTCGACCGCCTCGCCTGGATCACCATGGGCGAGCTGGAAGTGGGCGAAAGGCTCGAGCTGGCCGATGGCAGCACCGCCGTCATCGAGAGCACCGAGCTGGAAACATCCGCTGCTGGCGAGCACTTCTCTACCTACAACTTCGAGGTCGCCGACTGGCATACCTACTTCGTCACCCCACAAGGTGAAAGCTCCACCGAGCAAGCCGTCTGGGTGCATAACCTCTGTGCTGAAGGCACACACCGGGCTATGGAAGGTTACCTGAAGCATGGTAAGAAGTATCTAAACCGCCTCGAAGCGAGAGGCATCGTGAACAAAAATGATATTACAAGGATAAGGGGTTTAGCGATCATGCAGAAACTGACGAATAAATCTGTCAGCGATCTGGCTACTTCTCCCGGTTTAATGAGGGATGTACTTGGTGGACCCAGAATGAAGGCTCTTCGTGACAAACCGGGCCTGTATAAGGCGTTTTACGGCAAAGCTGTTGAGCTAAGGGTGGCTAAGTTAGTGAAAGACAAATCTTCCTTGAGGCGTCTATACTCTCATGTGGGAGATGGAGGCGGCGCGCCAAGCGTAGATTTCATTGGTCACGGGCAGTTTAAAGGGTTGGAATTTGATGTCACCACTGTAAAACAATACCATTCAGGCATCAAATTCCAGAAATATGGAGATGATGTTTTGGTTCCAGCCTATTAACTAACTACAGTATGGAAACTTATTCAAAATGCGATTATAGTCAGGATGAAAATCTACCTTCTTGGAGTTCAGCTCATTATCAAAGATGTATCTTCAGCGGTAGCTATATGGGAACTGATATACGTGATCCGCGTAAAAGAATCGTGATCTCAGACGTCAAATTCACGAACTGTCAATTTAAACAAGTTGATTGGTGTGGGGTTTCTTTTCATAATGTTGAATTTGAGAATTGCTGGTTCAAATCTATCAATCGATTTGATGCGTGTCTGTATTCAAATGTAAAGTTCACGGGCTCACATCGAGGCACATATTTAGGATCTCATCGATGGGATATAGGAAGAGACATCAACAGCCCTGCAAATAAAGCCTTCATAGAAGCGAATCAGCAGGCCTATGAACAGATAGATGTTGCGATAGACTTGAGCGACTACGTCATGGGTGGGCAAGCCTACTCTGAGCTACTGACATCTGGGGTTCCTATCTCTAAGATTGTAAAATCGAAGCATGGCCACTGTGAGTTTATCAACTATAAGCGGATGGTTTCACTCTTGGAGTCAGGGCTCGTGGAAGAGCCTCTCGCTGATGATCTAGAGACCCAGATGTATTTAAACAGTTCTGATTTTGTGTACCTCTATGCCTCAAACGACCTTCATTCAGCGAAGTTTATCGAGTTTTGCGCTCAGAATGATTGCATCATTTCCTGAATGATAGAAATAAAGAGACAAACAAATCATTAGGCTCATGTGCATTTTGCTCCATTCATAGAGCTGCAGTGTGCGATTCAAAAGTCTCATTGGAGCTTAAGCGTAAGCGAGTGGCCGCCCTCCCCACCATTCCCACATCTTCAGCAGTAGTCACCAAACTTAATACAATCGACCGCAATGCATTCTAATCAACTCACCTTTAGCAAGCCTGTGGGCGGTATTTTCCTATCCACGGCGATCAGCCTGACCCTGCTCAGCTCCTGTTCTGATGACAAACGCGAGCAGCAAGTTTACTTGCTGTGGTTATGATCCCGACAGAATGATTGTTAGTTCAATGAGAAGTTGCTAGCAGGAGATTTTTTTTCTTCTCAGCTGGCTGGAGGGGTTTATGCTGAACGGGTGATGAAACGGATTCTTTTTCAGACGACTCTAGCGCTGGCTGGACTGGCGGTGACCACAGCTGCTGAGCATGTAGTATTGCTGCACGGTTTGTGTCGTTCTAGCAAGTCGATGGAAAAGATGAATGAGCAGCTAAGTGAGCTGGGATATACCGTGCATAATGTTGACTATGAATCGCGCACCGCTGAGATTAGCGAGTTGAGCGAGGAGGTGATCTCGGCAGTGCTGCTAGAATGCAATGAGCAGCAGGCAGATAAAGTTCACTTTGTCACCCACTCGATGGGCGGTATCATGGTAAGGCATTATTTGGCCAATAATAAACTTCCTCAGCTGGGTCGCGTGGTGATGTTAGCGCCACCTAACCAAGGCAGTGAGGTGGTGGATAAAATTGGCGACTGGAAGGCATTTAAGAAGCTCAATGGTCCAGCTGGCCAGCAGCTATCGACGGCGGAGAGCAGCGTGCCTAACCAGCTAGGAGCGGTGAAATTCCAGCTGGGTGTAATTGCTGGTGATCGATCTATCAATGGCATCAATAGCATGATGATAGATGGTGACGACGATGGCAAAGTTTCCGTAGAGCGCACCAAGGTAGAGGGCATGAGCGATCATGTAGTGATCCACTCCACCCATCCGATGATCATGAAAAATGACGATGCTATCGAGCTAACAGCGCGCTTTCTGAAGACGGGAAAATTTGCCGACGATACAGCTGATTAATTTCGGTGGCGGGCAGGGCATCTTCGTGTAGACTTTGGCCGACGCGATGATGGTATTTTTGCAAAATCTATGGGCGATCTGTGAGGCGCTGGGGGTGTGGTTCCTGTTGGGGCTCTTGATTGCTGGGCTGATGCATTTGTTTGTGCCAGCTGGATTGTTTCAGCGCTGGCTGGGCAAGAGCTCGTTTGCCAATGTGGTGAAGGCGGCATTTATTGGTGTGCCGATGCCGCTTTGTTCCTGCGGTGTGGTGCCTACTGTGTTGGCTCTTAAAAAAAAGGGGGCGAGTAAAAGCAGCTGCCTATCATTTCTTGTTAGTACGCCGCAGACTGGTGTAGATTCGCTGATGGTTAGTGCGTCATTTCTCTCCTGGCCATTTGCCTTTTTTAAATTAGCTAGCGCCTTTGTGATCGGCATTTTTGCTGGCTGTTTGCACCATGTGCTGGCGAAGTCAAAACCTGCAGCTGCGGGGGAAATTGAATCCGCTCAGCCAGTGGAGCGATCCAGTGTTAGTCTGAAAGAGCTCTACGATTTTGCCATCAATGATCTGTTTTATAACCTCTGGCGGTGGATGTTTGTGGGCCTGATTGCTGCAGCTCTGATCGCTACCTTTGTCAGCGAGGAATTTCTTGGCAATAGCCTGTTTGCTGATCCATTGATGGGATCTATCGCGGCTCTTTTTCTCTCTATTCCGCTGTATGTTTGCGCAACGAGCTCGGTTCCGATAGCGGCGGCATTGGTCGCCAAGGGCATGTCACCAGCGGTGGCGATTGTTTTTCTTATCGCTGGTCCCGCGACTAACATTGCGACTATCGGTCTGATTTATAAAAGTTTTGGACGCCTATTCACAGTGGTCTACCTCTTGTCGGTTAGCGTTGGCAGTGTGATTTGTGCGGTCTTATTTGCCTCGGTGATTCAGGTGAAAATGCCCGAGCATATTGGCCACCACCACGGAGAATCATCTAGCTGGCTGGTTCTAGCTGGAGCTGTGGCCTTTGTTGGGTTTTTGTTATTATTTGCGCTACGCGACGCAAAAACTTGGCTGGCTGGCCTACTAGCTAAAGGAGATGAATCCATCGAGCTCGATGTTGATGGCATGGGCTGCCAAGGGTGTGTGAGTAAAATCCGCGCTAAGCTAGTGGAGGAGAAACTAGCCAGCTCGGTAGTAGGAGATCCAGCTAACAATAAGTTGACGATTACTGGCATCCAGCTGGATAAACAAAAACTTCGTCAAGCTCTAGCTGAGCTTGGTTATGAGTTAGGTGATGATGGAAACTTATAGCAGTTCTTGATCAAATCGGTCGCCAGCTAGGTGTTTTTGCAGATAGTCCCAACTGGCTAGCTGCTATTTTAGCACCCTTTCAGGGTGCGTTAGACGGGGGTATTTCTCGGGGCTGAAGCCCCGAGCTTTGTTCTGACGGGCTTTCAGCCCAATTTTGCGAGCTGGGTGCTTATAGGGCAGCCGTGCAGGTGTCTGGGTTTTGCTCTGATTGACTTTCAGTTCAAGTGTCCTGGTTTTGTTCCAGAGCACCTTCAGCTCAGGTGTCCGAGCTGCGTTCTGATTGGCTTTCAGGCCAGATTCTTTGTGACTGCAGATTCTTTATTATGGGGCGGTCAGAACCCAAGTTAGTAGTGGTGTGCAGAGCATTATTTTCTGCACACTGAAAACTACTAACTGAAAACTATCCCATTAAATCATCGGGTCTTTGCGTTGGCAAAGCTGCAGGGCGATGCCCCATGGGTCGCGCAGCATGACGAGCTTGTCACCGTCAGGCGTGACGTCGTCGCTGAACTCAGTGCAGCCAGCTGCAATCAGTCTGGTTTTATCTGCCTGCACGTCTTCGGAGACAAAGGCGAGGTGGACGAGCAGGGGGTGCATTTCTGAGTAGTTAGGTGTGCTGGCAGCTGGGTTGTTATAAACCTCAATCATGACGGTTCCGCTAGAGTCGGCAATGAAGCGGGCATCAGCTGGAGCTGGACCTGAGCGCTTGGTGGTCATGCCGAGGTGTTTTTCGTACCAGATAGCGAGTTCTTTTGAATCAGCAACTTGAATGGCAAAATGTTCGATTTTCATAGCTGGCTGAAACTTAGACTATGGCAGCGGAAATGTGAAGTCTGGGGTGAGGTGAATCATCATTGGCTGAGCAGGTGTTTAGGGCGCTTGGATTCATGCTTACTTAAGATGCCTGTGGTGCGGTTGGGGCTTGATAGACGGATGCGATGATAATTCCGGGTGATGAAACGGAATTTAGCCACCCATCAACAAATCATGATTTATTGATGGGTGGTCTGGATTGGGGCTTGCCAAGCGGCTTTGTGTCGGTTACGTCGACGGCATGCGTCCTGATTGTACTGAAGAATTAAAGGCCTTGCTGGCGGAGAGAATAGTGATTCTCGACGGAGCGATGGGCACGAATGTGCAGCGATTTAAGCCGACTGAGGCGGATTATCGTGGCGAGAGATTTAAGGACAACGAGAAGGATTTGGTTAACAATAACGAAATGTTATTGCTGACTAAACCTGAGATCATTGAGGATATTCACCGACGATTTTTGACCATTGGTCAGGCGGATATCATTGAGACCAATACCTTCTCGGCGACGACTATTGGACAGAATGATTATTTCATGCCGGACCTTCCTGAGGGCGAGCGCAAAGGGCAGGAGTATTTTCAAGAGACGATTGATAACGAATTTATCCAAGAGGTTGTCCACGATGTGAACTTTATTGGTGCGCAGCTGGCGCGAAAGGTGTGTGACGAGGTGGCTGCTGAAACTGGTCGCCCTCGCTATGTAGCTGGAGCGATTGGCCCGATGCCGGTCACGGCGTCTCTATCACCAGATGTTAATGATCCTGGTTTCCGCCAAGTGAGCTACTCTCAGCTGAAGTTTGCCTACAAACAACAGGTTGAGACTTTGATTGAAGGTGGTGTGGACTTGTTGTTAGTAGAGACCATTTTTGATACTCTGAATGCTAAGGCGGCGCTGGCGGCGATTGAAGAAGTATTTGAGACGACTCCTAACCGCCTGCCAGTGATGATCTCAATGACCATTACGGATAACGCTGGCCGGACTCTATCAGGCCAGACTGTAGAGGCTTTTTGGAATTCAATTTCTCACACCAAACCATTTTCTGTAGGTATCAACTGTGCGCTGGGAGCGGATGCGATGCGACCGTTCGCGCAAGAGCTATCACGCGTGGCGCCATGTTATATTTCTATCTACGCCAATGCTGGCCTGCCTAACCCACTATCAGAAACCGGGTTTGATCAAGAGCCTCACCATATGCATGACTTCATGCAGGACTACGCGCAGAGCGGCTTCTTGAACATCGTGGGTGGCTGCTGTGGAACGACTCCTGAGCATATTGCGGCGATTGCTGATGGGGTGAATGGCATCACGCCACGTAAGTTGCCAACGATAGAGCCAATGCTGCGTCTATCTGGTCTCGAACCTTATAACCACACTTCAGATAAGAATTTTCTAATGATTGGTGAACGCGCTAACGTTGCGGGTTCACCGAAGTTCAAACGCCTAGTGCAAGAAGGTAAGCTGGAGGACGCGCTAGCTATCGTCCGTCAGCAGGTGGACAATGGTGCTGAGGTGATAGATATTTGTTTTGATGACGGCCTCATTGAAGGTGAGGAGATGATGGTGCAGTTTTTGAACCTGATAGGATCTGAACCAGACATCTGCCGCGTGCCTATCATGGTAGATTCATCCAAATGGAGCATCCTTGAGGCCGGACTACAGTGTTTGCAGGGTAAGGCAATCGCCAACTCAATTTCGCTTAAGGGTGGCGAAGAGGCATATCGTGAAGAGGCACGCAAGCTGATGCGCTACGGTGCGGCAGTTGTGGTGATGGCCTTTGATGAAGACGGCCAGGCAGCTACTTATGAAGACAAAGTTAGAATTTGTAAGCGAGCCTACGACATTCTCATTGAAGAAGGATTTGAGAAGGAAGACATCATTTTTGACCCTGCGATTTTGACCGTTGGCACGGGTATTGATGAGCATAACAACTATGCGGTTGATTTCTTCAAAGCGACCCGTTGGATTAAAGAGAACCTGCCTGGAGCTAAAGTTTCTGGTGGTGTGTCTAATATCTCATTTGCCTTCCGTGGCAATAACCCAGTGCGTGAAGCGATGCACGCGGTGTTCCTCTACTATGCTGGTAAAGAAGGCATGGATATGGGCATTGTGAATGCGGGCATGTTAGAGGTTTATGATGAAATCGCTCCTGAAATGCTCAAGCACGTTGAAGCGGTGGTTTTGAACAAATCGCCTGAGGCTACTGACGAACTGCTAGATTACGCTGAGCAATTCCGCGGCATCACTAAGGCAGCCAAAGAAGCTGACCTCAGCTGGCGGGAAGTGAGTGTAGAGAAGCGCCTTGAGCACGCTATTCTGAAAGGCATTACCGAGTTCATCGATCAGGATACTGAAGAAGCTCGGTTGAAGTTAGGTCGTCCGCTAGATGTGATCGAAGGTCCTTTGATGGACGGCATGGGCATTGTTGGAGACCTCTTTGGTGACGGTAAAATGTTCCTTCCTCAGGTGGTGAAATCCGCTCGTGTGATGAAGCGTTCGGTCGCTTGGCTGACTCCATTCATGGAGGAGGAGAAAGCGGCCGCTGGAACGGTAAGCAAGACTGATAAGGTGATCATGGCTACGGTGAAAGGCGATGTGCACGACATTGGCAAAAATATTGTTGGAGTGGTGTTAGCCTGTAATGGTTTTGAAGTTATCGACCTAGGCGTGATGTGCTCGTGTGATAAAATCCTCGAAGCTGCTGAGCGCTTCGAAGCCAAAATTATCGGTCTATCAGGGTTGATTACTCCATCGCTAGATGAAATGGCATTTGTCGCTAAGGAAGCTGAGCGCAAAGGGATAAAGACACCTATTCTGATAGGTGGCGCTACGACTTCAGCGGCTCATACAGCGATTAAGATTTCGCCTCATTACTCAGGAACGATTGTCCATGTGCTCGATGCTTCGCGCTCAGTGCCAGTGGCCACTTCTCTGATCAGTGATGATCAGAATGCTGACTTTGTCGCCAAGAACGAAGCGCGCCACCAGAAGCTGCGCGATAAGTATAAAGGCGGCTCGAAGAATGAATTCATCTCTCTAGCTGAAGCTCAGCAGCTGAAGTTTACTCCAGACTGGACTAACTATGAAGCAGCCAAACCATCATTCACTGGTGGTCGTATCGAAGACTCTATCACTTTGAGAGACCTAGTGCCATATATCGATTGGTCACCATTTTTCCATACTTGGGAGTTGCGTGGCGTATGGGATAGTGAGAAGAAAATCCTCAAGACAAGAAACCCTGAAGCGGCTGAACAAGCGCAAACAATGTATGCGGAGGCTCAGGAGATGCTAGAGGTTTTGATTTCTGAAGGACGACTGCAGCCAAAGGGAATTTATGGGTTCTATCCAGCTAACAGCGACGGTGATGACATTATTGTTTGGACGGACGAATCTCGTAGTGAAGAGAAAACCCGTTTCCACACCTTACGTCAGCAGTTTAAGAAAACCAGCGGCAAACCTAATTACGCCTTAGCTGATTTTGTGGCTCCAGCTGGAGTGGCTGGTAGTGATAGTTTGCCTGACTATCTAGGTGGATTTGTGGTTGGTATTCACGGCGCTCATGAATACGCCGATGAGGTGGAGCACAAACAACATGACCCATACAAGGCGATCATGATCAAGGCTCTAGCTGACCGATTTGCCGAAGCCTATGCCGAGCTGCTGCATCACCGCGCACGCTGTGAGTGGGGGTATGAAACTGAGAATGAGCTAACCAAAGACCAGCTGATTCATGAAAACTACCGTGGTATCCGTCCAGCTCCAGGTTACCCATCCCAGCCAGATCATACTGAGAAACCTATATTGTTTGATTTGCTAGATGCTGAGAAACTGACTGGTGTGGAGCTCACGGAGTCCTGTGCTATGCACCCTGGATCTGCTGTTTGTGGTCTGTACTTCTCGCATCCGGAGAGCCGCTACTTTGCGGTTACGGACATCCAGCGGGATCAGCTAGAAGACTACGCAGCTCGTAAGGGCATGGAGATCGAAGAATGTGAGCGCTGGCTCGGACCATGGCTGGCTGATAGTTAGTGTAATCTTTGAGAGGTAGACGTACGCGCCTGCTGACAATGGGTGGTAGATAACAGGACTGGTTTCCTATTGTCTGCCACCCATTATTTTATACGAGACATCTTCCGCATATGCATAGCGTGGCATCGGCAGTAGCTACAGCTGTATGGGGTGAAATGAGCTTGTGTGAGTAGATGTCAGTGAAATTCGAATTAGTAATAACGATCGAATTAGCGGGAAAATTAGAAATTTATAAAATCTAAACATGCGTATAGCGCAATATGCTAGGATCACGAAATAAAGGTGTTCATGTCATTATTGGCTGACTATAGCTGATTAATCTTAATTGGCTTAGCAATAATGAAGTGTGTTGGAGAGATAAATTTAGGGGGGCGGAAACTGGCAGCCATAAGCGTGCGCAGGTGTACGATAGGCATGCTGGGGGCGATGCTTATATTGGCGCAGGCCGAACCCATGGGTGAGCTGGAGGAGACGGTTATTGAGGCGGTGCCTTTATCTAAATATCACGTCGAATCAGTTTCCACAGCACTATTGCTAGATGTACCACCTGAAGAACTACCTGTGACCATTGATGTGCTAACTGATGATTACATCAAAGAGGCAAACCCACACGATTTGCACGATCTGCTGAGAACAGTTCCAGGGATTTACACGGGCGGGAAGACCTTTCTGGATAGGACATCAGGTCAGTATACAATTCGCGGCATGTCTGGCAGCGAGGCAACGATAGATGGATCGTTAGGTCTAGCTGGACCTATGGGGACATTTATGGATACCAGTGCGCTGGAACGTGTTGAACTCGCTAAGGGGCCAGTTGGCTCTACTCAAGGTGGGGCGGGGTCGACCTTAGGAGCTTATGGCGCAGGCGGGTCAGTGAACTTGGTAATGAAGTCAGCGCGTTTGCATGAGAACTTTAGCGATTACCATTTGCAAACAAACTTTGGCAGTGACATGCAAAGATACCAGCTAGGTGGTGATATCAACCGCTCGCTGCTAGATGATCGATTGGCCATTCGTCTGCCATTCAACTTTGATATAGGGCAATCATTCTGGGCGAGTGATTATCCAGCTAGAGAATCGTATTTTTTTGCCCCTTCGATCACCTACGCCGTGCGTGATGATTTGCGTCTAGGCATGTCGATGAGTTATCAATATCTCGACCAGCCGGGCTATCAAGGAATCCCCATCTATCAGGGGAAGCCACTGCCTGGATTCGATTGGGATTCAAATCTATCCACAGAGGACATGCGGGATCGTTATCACGGTCTAACGCTGCAAGCTTACGTCGAATATGATGCTAATGATAGATGGCAGTATAAGCTAGGAGCTGGCATCTCACGCGCTAGCTTAGACTTTGAACACCTGGGTTCGTCTGCCTATGCGGGTGGCTCGTATGACCAGAAACCATTAGAGCATCAGGCTGGAGATTCTGTCTATCAGCAGAATAATATTTACGCTCGGGCTAATGCGATGCTTTCCAGTGGGAATGTAGATCATCAGGTTTTAATGCAGGCTGATTTCAACCGCAAGGTGAGGAAGGGCTATAGCTTTTTCACTTCTGTGCCCGAGTATGATCCAGGCTGGAGCTGGCGCGAAGATGATTACCAATATACGCGAACAGATAGGTTAGGTTTCTTAGTCCAAGATTACATGAGCTGGAACAAGTGGCGGGCGCTAGCTGGGATACGCTACGATTATCACAAAAGTCATTTGGGCAACACAGCCAATTCTTTCAGCCCACGTGGTGGCTTGAGCTACCTAGCTAGTGATAGAGTTATTTTGTTTGGCAATATATCACTCACTGAATCACCAAATTTTGGTTATATGTCAGGTGTTGATGAAGAACTAACCGATTCTTGGAGGGCGGTGCAGTACGAAGCAGGCATGAGATATTCTCCAATAGAATCACTATGGTTTAGCGGTTCCGTTTATCAAATTGACCAGCGCGGATTTGCTTTGGCGATCCCTGATTCTAATTATTACGAGACTGAGGGCGAGGTTCGTTCACAGGGGTTAGAATTGTCTGTCACAGGCGAGATAAGTGACGATCTATCAGTGTACGCCGCCTACGCCTATAACGACTACAGAAACCTCAGTACGGGGAGTCACTTTGATAGACACCCACCGCACTCGTTTACCGGACGATTGTCCTACCGCATCCCAGCGGGTTATTTGCAAGATGTGCTGTTAGGTGTAAGTTATCGCTATCGAGATCAGTACAGCACTACGCACAGAGCTGAGTACATCAGCGAGGATCACTTCGTGAAGGCGTCACATGTTTTTGATGCTTCCATGAGTATGGCGCTGAGTAAGTTTGGTGGCTCAGATAAGGCAGAGCTTACTTTCAGGTTAAACAATATATTTAATGAACGCTATATCGAGTCCAATAGGCATTACTATCAGGCCTTCCCTGGAGACCCTAGAAATTTCGAAATAGCTATCAGAACTAGTTTTTAAGGATGAGTGAGAAAGAGATATGTCTGGAGATGAGAGACGTTTGTAAATCTTATCGACAGGGGATTAAGCGAGTTGAGGTATTACATGAGGTTTCGCTAACAGTAAAGCGAGGCGAGTTTGTAGCGATCATGGGACCGAGTGGTTCAGGTAAAAGTACGCTATTGAACATTGCAGCAGGAATAGACAGTCCTGATAAAGGTTCGGTAGCTATTTCTGGTAAGAATGTTTGCACGAGTGACGAGAAGCTCTTGTCAAAAATCCGCCAACACCAGCTAGGTTATATATTCCAATCGTATAATTTATTACCGATGCTGACGCTGGCTCAAAATGTCCAGCTGCCCTTGAGATTACGTGGAGAAAAATGCCCATCAGATTGGCTTGATTCACTGTTGGAGCGCCTTGGCCTAGCTGATAGAGCTGGGCATTTTCCTGATCAGCTGAGTGGAGGTGAGCAGCAGAGAGCTGCTATTGCTAGGGCCTTGATTACTGAACCAAGTATTATCTTGGCTGATGAACCGAGTGGTAATCTTGACCGAGCGGCGGCAGATGGCCTGTGTAGTGTTCTAGCAGATTTGTGTGCTAGCGTAGAATGCGCGGTGGTGATGGTGACTCATGAGCCGATAGCTGCGAGCTGGTGCGACTCTGTTCGTGTGCTGATAGATGGCAAGTTAAACGACAATGTTTACCAGCCGAAAGGGCATGATTTAGATGGCCTCAATGATTTTTATCAAAGCTGTTTGTTATCGTCGTGAAAGAGTCATTTTTAGTGGTGTGGATGTTAGCTTTGGCTGAATTAAAAAGCAATAAGCTATACTACCTTGTCGCCGTATTAGGCGTAGCCATCGCAGTCACTGCGGTGGTGTGGATGCACGGTATCTTGGATACCAAAGAAGAGCAAAACACAGCCTATGCAGCTGAGTTATTAGGTTCTTATGATTACTATTTAGCAGCGGAAAACCCCTACCAAAGTAGAGGTGGGCCTGTCAATACAGCTAAGGCCAAGGCTAAAGCCAAAGCTAAGGGAGGCCGAGAGCGAGCGAGGAAGGGAACAAGAAGATCTCAGTCTGAAGGCCAGTTAGACTGGGCGTCAGGCATTGATGGGGTGGACATGGCCTTTGCTAACGAAGTGATGCTGCAGCATTATCTGCCGTGGACTGGTCCCAGCCTGAGAGCGGTGATGTTTGCCGTTGATCCTGAGCATTTTAACCCGCCGCCACAGTTAGATGAGGAGCACTGGCTGAGTTCTCAAGAGGGACAGTCTGCTGGTGTGGTCATTGATAGGCAGCAAGCAGACCGTATGGCTGTTGAGATTGGCGATGAAATTGAGTTAGTTGGCCCAGCTGGTAGAGAGCTGATAGCCGTTGTGGGCATCGTTGAGATTTCCCGTCAGTTTGGTCAAAAAGGAAACGTCTACGTCGTCAAAGAAACGGCCAGAAGCTTGATGGGCGAGGAAAGCGAACTAACTCCAAACTTACTCGCTGTGCGTGGAGTTGATAGGGCCGAGTTAGGTCATTTGCATACTGAGAGTTATGCCGAACTAAATGAATCGAGCCTACAGGCGCTGCTGGACAAGCAGGCGGCTGCGGGGAGTCGAGGGCGCGACCTCAGGCCCTTGGTGGTTGCGCTGGCTTGTATGGTTTCAGGGATTATTATTTATGTTAGTCTCAGCGTTGGCATAAGCAAAAGGATAGGACAGTATTTCACACTGATGATACTAGGAGCTAGGCGGAGGTTTATTAGGGTCTTGGTCATTAGTGAATGCCTCATCGTTGGTTTGCTAGGCGGGGTGTTAGGTTTGGTTGTCGGCGCCTTGTTATTGCAGCTGACAGTTTGGGCCGATCCCTTAGTTTATCCTGATGGCTTGCGCATAGACTATCCAGCGGTGTGTTGGGCGTTCGTGTGTAGTCTAGGTGGATCCGCTATAGCAGCGTGTGTGGCGATATTTCGTTTGTTAAAATCAGATCTAGCAGAGTTGAAATTACCAGCCATGGCACGACAGCCATTGGGGAGACTCTCCAAGAGAAAGGGGGGCATTGCTTTAGCCTGTACTTCTCTGGCTTTAGTCGTTCCTTTATTACCTAACTGTACATTCTCAATCAGAGCGATACTCTACACAACTATTGCTTTGCCTGGCTTTGTGATTGGGGCACTGTGCCTAGCTCCTACGCTGTTGCGTCTGTTTGCCGTTATTCTGATTCCTGCATTTGCTAGAGTGTTACGTTTCCCCGCTGAGCTATTGCTGGGCGAATTTCAGGGCTGTTTCAAGCGCGTACTCAGTCTAACGATGATGGTGGCTATCTGTATCGGCGCCTACACAGCAGTTAGTACCTGGGGGGCTAGCATGCTGAAACCATTTTTACCTAATGCTCAATGTCCTGATTTGGTATTACGTTTTTCGCCAACTGGAGTCTCGGCCGAGACAATGGATGAGCTAGCGAAGATAGACAACTTTGCTAAGTTCGAGCCGATGCAGATGCGTCAGTTTACTCTAGGCAGCGATCTAGCTGGAACCATTGAAAATAACGCAATGGTGAAATCTAAAGCGTCTAACGTACTAGTGCTGTCAGTTGACGGAGCGAGGACTTTTCTTGGGGAAAGACCATTGTTTGACCTCGGTCTATCAACTGGTGAGGCTGAAACTATTTCGCAGAAATTATTAGCAGGCGACGCCTGCGTGATCCCAGCGTCATTCGCTGCGCAGTCAGGTCTGGAGCTTGGAGATCAACTGCAGCTGGGCGCGCCAGCTGATGGCGGAAAAGCGAAAAATGCGATGGATAGGGAGTTCACGGTGGTAGGGATCTATACAACGCCGTGGCATTTATTAACTAAAAAGGGTGGCATGAGAGACGTGCACGGTGCTGGAAATCGATGTATGGCGATGGTTTTTGTTGGGCCGGAATCATTTAAACCATTAGCTTTCGATTCTAGTTATAATGTGGCGTGGGGCCAATATACGGATGATTTTTCTGAAGTAGCTTATGCTGATAGGGTGATGAGCTTGAATCGAGAAATCGATGCTAAGTTAATAAATTACCCGTCATTTAATTATCGATTGCCGCGCGGGGGCAAAAAGTATCACATTGAGAGACCGTGGTTCAGGGTTGGAGATCTGGGGCAGGTGATAGATGAAACCAATAGCCACGCAAGCCGGATGATAGCAAAGATGAGCCGCATTCCGCTCTGGTTCTTGCAGGTAGTTTTACTGGCACTTTTTAGTGTGCTCATGAGCTCGGTGTGGAACCGCAGATGGTCCTTTGGAGTACTGCGATCATTGGGGATGCCGGTGAGTCAGCAGGTAAGGTTGGTGTTAGCTGAAGCATTAATCATTGGATTGAGCGGTGGTTTGATAGGTTTGTTAGCTGGTTTGTATATCGGCTATACGAGTGCAAAGATGGCACATTATGCTTATATCTTTAGCGGGATCACTGTGGAGTTGGTAGTTCCATGGGCTAAACTGTTGTTAGGTATTGTCCTCGCCGTGGTGGTATCATTACTAGCGGTGATCATTCCAGCGATAGGAATGGCGCGAAGGTCTACGCTTCAGCTACTTACAGCAGGGAAACAACATCATTAGATTTTAGGAGAATTGTGATCATGAAAAGTGATAATCGAACATTAGAGATTCGCTCATTAGAAAAGTACTACTCGCACGGCGAGCAGAAAATCGCCGCTTTAGATGGTGTTAGTCTTGCCGTAGACAAAGGAGATTTTGTCGCCATCATGGGGGCGTCTGGGTCGGGCAAAAGTACTTTGCTGCATCTCATTGGGGGCTTAACAAATGCCGATCGTGGAGAAATTATCATTAACGGAACTGATATCAGCGGCTACGGTGATCATGATCTAACTTTGTTTCGCAGAAATCATCTAGGTTTTGTTTTCCAAGCCTATAATTTAATGCCGTTTTTGACAGCTGAGGAGAATATCAAGCTTCCACTGCTTGGAAAGAAAGTGACAGATAGCCAATTGGAGAAGCTGCTAGATAGGCTGGGTTTGAAGGATAGGCGCCATCATCGGCCTGATGCTCTTTCAGGTGGGGAACAGCAACGAGTAGCGATTGCTAGGGCTTTGATCACTGAACCTGATGTTTTGTTAGTTGATGAGCCTACTGGTAATTTAGATTCGGTAGCGGAAGAGGATATTTGCCAATTGCTAAGGCAGCTATGCGATGAACAACAATGCACGATAGCGATGGTCACTCATGAGCCCGCAGTAGCCTTTGCGGCTGACCGAGTTCATGTGCTGAGTGACGGCAAGATTGTAGATAGCTTTGCAACATCTGAATGTGACAACGAAGCTGAGCTGGCTGTTAAATATCAGCAGATCGTTCACCAGCAGAAGCAACTGACAAAAACTCGCTGATGAGAATGATAGTAAAATTCGCTTTGCGGCTGGCGCTGGCAAGTAAGGTGCGGCTGGTGTGGGCAGCGTTAGCTATTGGCTCAGCTAGCTGTTTGGTGCTGTGGATGTTGTCTAGCTACGATGCGGTTTTGCGGTCTCATAAGGAATTTGCGCAGCGTGCTATGGGCGAATACGACCTTATAGTTGATCCTATCAGTCAGCGTTTCGATAGACATCTGAGCAGCGAAGCTGTGGAGTTCGTTAGAGCTTTGGATGGTGTTGAGTCTGCTGACGCGATGTGGTCTGGATCGCTTGCTATTCTAAATCCCCTACAAGAGGAGGTGAAACCGCCACCGGGATCAACTTCTGAGAGCACTGGTGTAGCTGATGAGGTGTTGATTGTGGCTACGGAAGCTGATGCGGCGCCTTTTGATATGGCCAGCGGGAAATGGCTGGCGTCACAAAGTAGAGGTGACTTGTTGGAGGTTGTTATTAGCCAGTCGATTTCTGATCTCTATCACCTCTATGTTGGTGGAGAGTTGTTGTTGGGGAGTCGTGATCATGAGCTGTCGCTTAAGGTGATAGGGATAGTTACGGATCCACCAAAGCCGCTGACAGGAAAAATGGGAGCGAGCAAAAAATTACCAAGTCCTAGCGTAGCGGATGCGTTTGTTAGTTTTCCCGCTGCGGAGACCATCTTCAAACGAGCCAAAATGGTAAGTTTTCTTGGTATCAAACTAGCAGCGGAGACTGATATTCATAAATTTCGTTACCGTTGGGGGCCAAGTTTAGGCCAACTGGATCCGCCGGTTCAATTTCAGCAAGACTTTGATCTGGAGGAGCAGCTGGATGAGCAATCATCCGCGAAGAATTTGAAAATGCAGTCGATAGGGAGCACAGCGCTTGCAATGTTATTGGCCTTTTTAGTCATCTTCCACGCCTTGAATATGGGCGTTTCTGAGCGAGTTAGAATATTTGGCATGCTGCGATCTATCTGCATGACTCGCGGTCAGATTGCCGGCATCGTGATGGTTGAATCGCTGGTTTTTGCTGCGCTGGGATTTATTATTAGCCTGTTTATCTACTATATGCTGCAGATATGGACTAACATGTCGTCTGGCGATGTTTTATCAGAGTTGCTTGTATTGAGCCCAACAGCGGTGCTGGCTGCTGGGGTAACGACATTAGGTGCAGCTCTGCTTGCTGCACTGGTGCCAGCGTGGCGGAGTTATGCGACGAGTCCATTAGATGCTTTGGTTCTTCCCGAGCAGCGTTTGTCAGTTTGGTCACTTTGGAAGGTCTGCTTGTTGGCGTTTCTAGGAATAGTGTGCAGCGCGAGCGCATGTGGCTTGGCCTTCTCAAGCGCTCCTGATGCAGAGTTGCACGCGTTTTTGATCTTACTAGCGGTTGTCGTGTTGTTAGTTTTGGGGGTTATTTTATTAATTCCAGCTACTGTCCAGTTGGTAGAAAAATTGGTTTCTCCAGTACTGGCTAGAGTCTTATCTATTGAGCCGTCATTGCTAAAGCAGCAGATGTCGGCAAACATGGGACGTACTGTGGGTTCAGCAATATTAGTAAGTGTCGGCCTGGGGATTTTTATATCGATTCAAGTGTGGGGCATGACGATGCTTGAGAAGTTTGTGCCTGGGCAATGGTGCCCAACTGAGGTGGTTCGTTTCGAGCCCTATGGCGTTAGGTCACAGGCATTGCTAGACGAAGCTGATAGTTATGAGAAAATGGGGGCTACAGTGAGCCCGGTATTTGTTGAGCAGCCGCGATTGCGAGTAGACATCACCGGCAGCCAAGAACGGGCCAGCATTACCAGACAAGACAATGTCATCATTGTGGGTGCCGATTTTGCTAGGGCGGGTCGTTCATTCAGCCCATTCGATTTTGATTTTTCGGATGCGGAGGCAGAGAGGATTAAAAACGAAATTCGCTACCAACGAGGTTGTATTGTGCCTGAGCATTTTCTCAGTGATACGGGATTGGTGTTAGGAGATGAATTTGAAGTAGTGGCCCCTGAGGATCCTGCAAAGATAGTGCGCTACAAGATTTCAGCTACTGTCGACATGGCTGGCTGGCATTGGCTAACTAAATCTGTTGGGCTGCGAGTTCGCACACACCGAACGGCGGCATTAGTGATTGCTGATGCTCAGGTCGTTGCTGGTGACTTTGACCTATTCAAACCTAGATTTGCCATGGTGCGCAATTCGGCAGCTGATGAGACGTGGCTGGATAAGCTGAGGGCTGACTATCAGTCGAGTCTAGCTGAAGAGGTGACGGTCTATAATTGGGCCGATCGAGCCGAGCACCGGTCGCTGCAGAATAAAGATTCAGCGGACGAGCACAGCTATCTTTATTGGACGGAGATAGAGGACGTGAGGGAAAATATTCGCACGAGCGCGACGAAGTGGCTGTGGGCTGCGAGCGTCTTGCCTTTAGTTGCTTTGTTGATTGGCTGTCTGGGGGTAATGACCGTTATTGTGGCTTCAGTTAGGTCGCGCCGTTGGCAGCTGGGAGTATTGCGAGCGATAGGGTTTTCCCGCTGGACACTCGCGCGCTTGGTGGTTGTTGAGGCTGTATTAATTGGCTTGGTTGGCTGCTTTGTTAGCTCGCTGTTTGGAATTTTATTTGGCTGGTGTGGTACGGCTCTATCAAAGCATGTTAGTTTCTTCGGCGGGATGTCAACAGAGCTAGAATTATCGATCTCTAGCATCCTCATCGGCGTGGTGATGACCTTGGTCTTAGTGATATTTGCATCATTGGTGCCAGCTATCAGCGTCGGTCTCGCTAAGCCGCTAGATTTGTTACGCGTTGGCCGCGGAGGCCAGTAGGCCAAATCACTAGTTTAGCTACTGGGCTATCGAGTTGCCAGGTGGTGATTGGTTGATTATAGATGGGCATGATGAAAATTGCCTTTTTAGATAGCTGTACATTACACCGTGGTGAGTTGGACCTATCTCCGCTAGAAGCGCTGGCGGAGATGGTTTATTATGAGCTTACGCCAGCTGAGTTGATTGCTGAGCGGGTGGCTGGGATGGATGCGGTGATTACTAACAAAGTGCCAATGACACGTGAGACGATGGAGGCTAATCCGCAGCTGAAATTGATTCAAGCCTGTGCTACTGGTGTGAACCTGATCGATCTCGAAGCTGCTAGTGAGTTAGGCATTACTGTATGTAATGTTTCTGGTTACTCGACTGCGGGAGTAGCGCAGCACGTATTCACCTTGCTGCTGAATTTAGTAACTAACATCCACCGTTATGCCGCTGAGATTTCTAGCTGGCCAGCTGAGAAAATGTTCTGTCGCTTAGATTACCCCGTGCACGATCTAGCTGGCAAGACGATGGGCATTGTGGGCATGGGGGCGATAGCTGAGCAGGTGGCGGTGATTGCTGAGGCTTTTGGTATGAAAGTCCAGGTATTGGCTCGCGATGGGTCGAGCAATGCTAGACGCGGCGATCTTGCTAGGGTGGACAGGGAGACATTTTTTGCCAGCTCAGATGTGGTTTCGCTGCATTGTCCGCTGACGTCTGAGACCGAGCATTTTATCAATGCAGAGGTGCTATCATTGATGAAGCCAAGCGCGTATTTGATTAATACTGGGCGCGGGCCATTGGTGGATGAAGTGGCGCTGCTAGAGGCGCTGGAAGCTGGTGAAATTGGTGGTGCTGGTCTGGATGTGTTGGCTCAAGAGCCACCAGCAAAGGAGAATGCTTTGCTCAAATATGCGGCGGGGAATTTGCTAATCACACCACACACAGCGTGGACTTCAGTGGAGGCTCGCCAGCGTTTGCTAGATGGCATGGTGGCTAATGTACAAAATTTCCAGCTGGGGGCTCCTAGCAATAAGGTGAACTGATCTAAGGGGTCAGTTAGCTAGAAATTAAAAAGCCCTCACTTGCGGACAAGTGAGGGCGGAAGCTTGCATAAGCTATGTTAGTTTTGTTGAGCTGCTAGCTGCGGCGGCGAGTGAGCACAAGTGAGCAGAGTGCGCCGCCAAACAAAAGAGCGGTGCTAGGTTCTGGCACAGAATCAAATGGAGTAACAGTGAGGCTAGCGCCAGTCATTGAGCCAGACCATGAATCAGCATTATCACCATAGGCGCCAATGACAAATGAGCTGTTTACACCATTGTTAAAGATAGGATTCAGGTCGCCGATGTCAAAAGGCTCAAATGCATTCTCGCCGTTGACGGTCATGCTCATGGTATTATTTTCCAGATCGTAGCTGATGGAGATGTCTAGTGGCTGGGTAAAGTCGATATCGATGACACTGTGGCCCCTTACCCAACTCTCTTGACCACTACTTAGCCAGAATCTTAATTCCCCTTTATTGATAAGAAGTTCCCAGCCGACTCCGCTATCTGTACGGCTTCCGGCGATGGCTTGCGCTCCGCCACTAACGTTAGTTGTGACACCAGTGAGGTTCAGTGTCCAAGAAGCGTAGCTGTTTGGATCTAGCGATGTGTCAGTTGGATTATCTGAGAAATCATAGAATAGATGGCTACCGGCATCCATCTCTATGCCATTTTCTCCTGGCGTTACATTGCCGTAGTTGGAGAGATCATAGCCGTTGCCAGAGGTATCTTGTAGCGGCGTGCCGCTAGTGAAGTCCCATGAGGCCAGCACCGCTGCGTTGGCGATATTGGACATGAGGGTGAGGGAGAGAACGGGTAGGGCGATGAGTTTTGCTAGTTTCATGATTGCGTCTATGGATTGTCAAGATCTGTCATTCACATTGCCGGATATGAGTGACAGAATTTCATATCTATAGATAATAATTATGCATGTTTGTTTCAATGGTGGGGGTTTGTGCTTTTTGATAGTGGGACAGTCTAATTGAAACGACTTATTGTTTAGTTCGGTTAAAATGAATGTCTGATTATTTGTTATTGTCTGAGGATTAGTTTGTTCAGGGATCGCTATATTTATTTTTGATGAGGTGTTTAGTCGTTAAAACATGTTGGCTAACAAAAAGTTTTTTTGCCTTCGTGGATGTAAATGCATTTAAGTAATCTGTTGATTTTGAGCTTTCAGTGCATTTTTCTAGCTGGATTTGAAGTGGCTATTTGCCTGTTTGTAGGCACAAAAAAAGCCCTCACTTGCGGACAAGTGAGGGCGAAAGGTGAGGGCTTGTTAGGTCTATATGAATGATGAGTTATTATTGGCGTCGGCGATTAAATACTAGTGCGCCGAGGGCTGCGCCAAATAAGAGGGCGGTGCTAGGTTCTGGGATTGGATTGAATGGAGTGACGTCTAGTGTTGCTGCTGTCATCGTGCCGGCCCATGATTGTTCATTGCCGCCATTTTCTCCATAGGCACCAATGACAAATGAGCTGTCTGGGTCGAGTACAGTACTTCCTGAGTTAGGGTTGCCATAGTCGTAGTACAGGTTGTTGGAGCTGCTGAATGTAGCTCCTGTACTGGTAGAGAATGTGACCTCTCCGTTGTTAGTGAGGTCGTAGTCATTTACTGAGGTGCCAGCCAGCGGGTTCACATCAGAGGTAAAATCCCATGATGCGATTACCACGGCTGAGGCGAAATTTGAGCCCAGTAACAAGGCTAGAGCGGGAAGGCATATTTGTTTAGATCATTTCATGTTCTTGTGTGGAAATTAACAGTTTGTTGGTTTCTTAGATCGTGTATCACGCATAGAATAAGAGACTTTAGTAGGTCATTTTTGTTGGGGTGGCTCAATGATGATTGTTTGGATATTTGTGATTTTTTCATATGAGAATGAACAATAGTGATTGTATTGAGGGCTGGGGGAATCCTTTGATTTCATTAGAAATCACTTGTAATCGACTGATTCTGAGCGTTTATTTCACCATTAGATTTGAATGTTTTCTGCGTCGGCGACGTCGAAGGGGCAACTAATGGATCAACGACCTATCCAAGAGATATGAAATTACCTAAACTGAAACTCAGCTGGCTGGCCGCTTGGCCGCTGGCAGTTACTATTGGTATGGTGGCAGCGACGAGTACACTGGCGCAAGAACCAGCTACCAATAGTGAGCAAGAAGCCAATGACATCGGTGATGTCAGCTGGCCCGTCAGCTATCAAGTTGACGATTATGAAGTGATCTTTTTTAGCCCGCAGATAGATGCTTGGGAGGATTTTAAGACATTGAAGACACGCATGGCGGCGTCAGTGCGCTCGCTGAAGAAAAAAGATGCGGAGGCTGCCTATGGTGCGGTGATGCTGGAAACCACTACGGTGGCGGTGAAAGAAGAGAATGTGGTGCACTTTGGTGAACGCAAGATCTTGGCGCTGAGTTTTCCCGATGCGGAGAGCGACGAGCAGAAAAAGCAGCTGGAAGCATTGATGACCAAGGTGGTGAATAAATCTACTGATTTGACCATGAGCCTGGACTCGATGGTGGCGGCAGTGGACCGAGCTGAGGTGAGCGAGAAAGATGCTGAGGTGAGCTTAGACCCACCGCCGATTTTTTATTCTGAAACGCCAGCTGTGTTGGTGAATTTCATGGGCGACCCAAGTTTTAAAGCGGTGAAAGAGGGCGACAATAGCCTGCTTTTTGCCACCAATACCAACTGGGATTTGCTGATGGATGGAACCAGCTCGCAGTATTACCTGCTGGCTAGCGACGTGTGGATGCAGACGGGTGATGTGATGAAGGGGCCGTGGGCTCCGGCAAAGAGCCTGCCTGCTTCTTTCAAATCACTGCCTGAGGATGATAACTGGGAAGCTGTGAGAGAGGCTCTTAGCTTAGAGCCCGTGGCTGAAGGGCCTGTGGTTTTTGTTTCCAACCAGCCAGGTGAGCTGCTGGAACTCGATGGCGGGGCTATTTTAGAGCCGATTTCTGGCACCAAGCTGATGCAGGTGACCAATACTGAGAATGATCTCTTTTTCTACCCAGAAGAGAAAAATTGGTATTATCTGACCGCTGGTCGATGGTTCCGCTCGCAGGAGCTGGATCGTGGCTGGAGTGCGGCTACTTTTGATCTGCCGGAGGAATTCTCCAAGATCCCTGAAGATGGTAAGCAAGCTGATGTGCTGGCCTCGGTAGCGGGAACGTCTGCAGC
Organism: Persicirhabdus sediminis; assembly: GCF_016595495.1. Lineage (GTDB taxonomy): Bacteria > Verrucomicrobiota > Verrucomicrobiia > Verrucomicrobiales > Akkermansiaceae > Persicirhabdus > Persicirhabdus sediminis. The sequence goes on along the minus strand of NZ_JAENIM010000034.1, from coordinate 82,853 downwards.
TGATGAAGCAGCGGTGGCCGCTGCGATTCCACAAACCGCTACGGTGAACCGTGCGGATATGACGCTGGAAGTAGCTTACGATGGTGAGCCGCAATTACAGGCAATCAAAGGCACTACGGTGCAATTTATCACCAATACCGAGAACGATGTCTTTTTGGTCAATAACAAGTATTATTGCTGTTACGACGGGGTGTGGTTTGAGGCGCCTACGGCAAATGGGACATGGGTTGTTTGTGATAACGTGGCAGAGGAAATTTACACCATTCCAGCTGAGCACCCGACACACAATGTGACCTACGTCAACGTGTACAATTCCACCCCAACCACCGTGGATGTGGGGTATACCACTGGCTACACAGGTGGCTATCTGTGGCGGGGATTGCTATTCTTTGGAGCTGGTTACTGGCTGGGCAACAACCACAGCCATTATCATTGGTACCGCCCTGCCTACATTGGCTGGGGCTGCGGCGCTAGATATAGCTGGTATCGCCGTGGTTATTATCGCGGAAGTTACCGTGGTTATGGACCGTGGGGTGGCTGTGTGCGTCCTGTGCCATATCATCGAGGCCGCTACCATCGTGCTCACTATCGCTATGGTGACCGCTACGGATCATCATGGAGACCAGCCTATAACCCAACACGTCCAAGACCTGGCTATCGTCCAGGCCGACCAGGTGCACGCCCAGTGCCAACGCCATATGGGAGTGGCTGGAATAAAGGGGTGAAACCTCACAACAGAGATTGGGCGAATAATAAAAATCGTCTACCAGCTACCGCTGATAAGCGACCTAGTAAACCTTCACAAGGGTTCAGACCTACTGCCCGCCCGAGCACCAGAGACAATGTCTTTGTTGGTAAAGACGGTAAGGTTTATAAAAAAGATAAAGGAAACTGGCAGACTAGGGAAAGTGGCAAATGGAAAGATACCAAGCTGCCGAACAATCCATCTACGAGACCCACTCAAAAACCAACGACGCGACCAAGCCAGCCAGGGGTTAAGCCGGGGCAAAAACCAACAACCCGTCCGACTCAGCCAGGGGTGAAGCCGGGGCAGCCAACGACTCGCCCAAGCCAGCCAACGACTCGCCCAAGCCAGCCAACGACCCGTCCGAGCCAGCCAACGACTCGTCCAAGCCAGCCAACGACTCGTCCAAGCCAGCCAACGACTCGCCCAAGCCAGCCAACGACTCGCCCAAGCCAGCCAACGACCCGTCCAAGCCAGCCAACGACCCGTCCAAGCCAGCCAACGACTCGCCCAAGCCAGCCAACGACTCGTCCAAGCCAGCCAACGACTCGCCCAAGCCAGCCAACGACTCGCCCAAGCCAGCCAACGACCCGTCCAAGCCAGCCAACGACTCGCCCAAGCCAGCCAACGACTCGCCCAAGCCAGCCAACGACTCGCCCAAGCCAGCCAACGACCCGTCCGACGCCGAAGCCTGCAACCCGTCCAGCGCCGAAGCCTGCAACCCGTCCAGCGCCGAAGCCTGCAACCCGTCCAGCGCCGAAGCCTGCAACACGCCCAGCGCCGAAGCCTGCTTCGAGGCCTGCGCCAAAACCGGCAGCGCGACCTACTTATAACAACTCTAGGCCAACATCTAGCAAGTTGAACTTTGATAGTCGTGCTAGGCAGCAGAGTTCACAACGAAGCGTGCAGCGCACTCGTTCAGTGCAGCGTGCCGCGCCACAGCGCTCGTCATCATTCCGCCCTAGCCCAAGTAGATCGGCTCCATCTAGGCCAACACCTAGCCGCTCAGGTTCTCGACCTAGTCCGGCTGGCAGGTCTAGGCGTTAGCTTTTCTAGCTAGCTAGATGTTATCTAATCCCTTATGGGCAAGCTTTGAGCTTGACCGTAAGGGATCGTTTGTTTTGTGTGGTCTTCAGTTATGAAAAAAACCATTCTCACAATAGCGCTAGTTTCGGGTGCTTATCTAACAAACCCAGCTTTGGCTGAAGATCCAACTGCACCACGCGAAGATGCAGGTCCAGCTGCTACAGCTGAGCTAACTGAAGAGGAATACCAGACGCGCAAACTCTCCATCCCTGTGATGGAGTCTCGTATTTCTGACCGTACAGCTCGTATTGATCTTCTTATAGGAGAGATCGAAAAGTTAGATGCACGCATCGAAGAACGTGTTGGCAAGGTTGTTGAGAATTTGGAGAAATATAAAGATTCACAAGATTCTAAAATTCGCGTGGCTGAAACTAAGCAAGACGTGATGCAGGCGCTGGGTGATTCGATTGATAGATACAACAAGACACGCACCGAGGTCATGAACAATATTGCTGCGGGAAAATCTGCAGACGATGAAAAGGCCGAAGAGTTAGTGGATTCCTTTGATGAGAAGATCGACAAGCGTATCAGCCAAATTGTCGACCTATCAAAAACTTTTACTGACCACAAAGACTATAAAAAGTACGTCAACGATGGCGGAGGTTATGGCTATGGTCGCTGGTACCGCAATGGTGGTGAGAAGGTGAATGAGAAGTGGAAGCAAAATCGCCGTGAAACCACTCAGACAGACAAGCAACGCAAAGAGGTTATTGATGCACTAACAAACAGCATTAGTGAGCTAGAGCGCGATATTAAAGCAGTGCAGGCTAAGTTGGACGCGGGTTCACTTTCTGATGCTCAAAAAGGTTTCTATCAGCAAGATGTCGAACGTAACGAGAAGGCTCTAGCTGAACGTAAAGCTCAGCTGGCTAAGATGATGGATTTCTCTAACGAGGCAAGCACAGTGGCGATAGGTCGCAGACAAGCACACGAGCTACAGCTGATGATCCGTGAGCTAATGACTGATATCCGCCAAGACTCAGACGACATGTACCGCAAGTTTGACGACCTTAAGCGCCGCGCTAACGAACTGGCTGGCATGAAGGAGAATCTCGAAGCTCGCAAAAAATGGCTGGCTGAGTACGAGAGCAAGCACAAGTAATTGATTCTAATTGCTAGATATTTTTGATGCCCCCAGCTGGTCAGCCAGCTGGGGGTTTTTCTTTTTAAAAGTTAGCCAGCTAGATTTTAGGCTGACTCTCTGACGAGCTGCTCTTGGATCTCGTTGATGTTGGGGAATGGGACCTCAAACTCCTCGAGTTCGTCGGCTGGAGCTGGCGTTAGCTGGGTACGTTTGAGGAAATCTTGATAGGTGATCACTTCCATCGCGCCATGGTGGTCTTCAATGATGCAAGTTAGAGACTCTACCCAATCGCCACTATTGAGGTAGTGGGTATGGTTGATCATTTTATCCGCTGGCGTATGGATGTGGCCGCAGATGATGCCCTCGCAGTTTTTAGAAACGGCGAGTTCTTCTAGTTTTTCTTCATAGCTGGAGATGAAGTTTACTGCTGACTTTACCTTAGCTTTGATCTTCTTGCTGATAGAGTAGTATTCTTTGCCACGCATGGCCCGGTACTTGTTGTAGAAGCGGTTGATTTTGAGTAGCAGGTTGTAACCCAATGAGCCGAGCACAGCGACCCACTTGTGGTTAGTGGATACACTATCAAATCCGTCACCGTGGATGATGTAGTAATTTCTGCCGTCTGCCGTCTGGAAGTGATAGTCCATAGCGAGCTTAAGCCGGCCCATATTGAGCGGCAAAAATCGCTCTAGGATATCATCATGGTTGCCGCGCAGATAGATGACTTCGACTTTATCTTTTTCTATCTTTTTGAGCAGTGTGCGGATGACCCGTGTATGTGTATTCAGCCACTTAGCGCCGCGCTTGATCTCCCAGCCATCAATGATGTCGCCGTTGAGGATAATGCGCTCACAGTCAGTATTTTTAAGCAAGTCAACGACCTGCCTAGCCTTGGCATCTGGGGTGCCTAGGTGGAGGTCTGATAGAATCAACGTGCGCACATTGAGGCGGTTTTTGACACGTTGTTTTTTAGCTGGATAGCTGCTGCGAATTTCCCGCAGGTGGGATTCAAATTTTTTGGCGACTTGTGGCCAGCTGAGGTGAGAAATGCTCTTTCTCGCCGCCATACCAAGCGATCTATCTTGTCTGCTAACATGCTCTAGCGCGAGTCGGCATTTATTTTTAAACTCAGCCTGATCACCTTTGTTAGCGGTGAAGCCATTCTCACCATCTTTGAGGTAGAGGGCGGCGGCTGCGTAATCATAGGCAACGCATGTTAGCTCGCAGGACATTGCTTCTATGAGCACATTGCCAAAGGTTTCTGTCTCGCTAGGGAAAATGAATAAGTCTGCGGAGGCATAGTGGGCGGCGAGTTCATCATCGCGCTGGGTGCCTACAAATTTGACCTCGGGAAATGCCAGCTGCAGTTTTTCTTTTTCGGGGCCATCGCCCACACAGACTGCTTTGAGTGATGGGAAGTCGACTTGTAGTTCGCGAATCGTCTGCATGGCTAGCGGCAGGTTTTTTTCGCTAGCTAGGCGTCCAACGATGAGAGCAACGGGCTCGTTAGCTTCTGCTTGCCAGTAGCTGCGCAGCAGTTTGCACCTTTTGTTGGGGTGGAAGCGTTCGTGGTTAATTCCGCGCCCCATCAGCTTGACGTTTTTGAACCCAGAGTCTTCTAACATAGCGACGGTGTCGGGTGACGGTGCGATGGTGCAGTCGGCCTTGTTATGGGTGCGCTTGAGGTAGGCCATGGCAATGTCCTGCATGTGCGGGACTTTGCTTTTGTCTAGGTAGTCGTGAAAATTGGTATGAAAGCCTGTGGCCACTGGGATGCCTAGCTGGCGAGCGGCCTTGATAGCGGACGCTCCCATGGGGCTTTCTGTGGCCACGTAGATGACGTCTGGGCGTTTGTGCTTCCAGCGTTTGCGTAATTTGAGCGGGCTTGGCAGCCCAACTCTAACTTCATTGTACCCCGGCAAGCTGAGTGACAGATGGCTAGTTTCACCGCGTCGCGTCTCGCCTGTATGGCAGATATGGACGAGGTGATTTCGCTTTCTCAGCTCTGCGGTCAAATTAGCGAGTGTCATGGCGACTCCATTGACGTCAGGCGGATAGGTGTCAGTGACAAAATCGATACGCATGGTGCAGTTACTGTAAATGACTGTTTCTGTGTGCGTAACTCTCTTTTACGTGCCAAAATCGACACCTATGATAACAAATGATTGTCTGTCTATTGTATGTACGTGGTAATACAAAATTACAAACGTTGGCAAATTAGATGCTTGCATCCTTGACGTGTCTGAAAGTTTTACCCAGTGTGCTCGTATTGCTCGCCTTGTATGCTGCAGGTGGGTTGATAACGCTAAAATAGATTAAACACTGTGTATTCCAACGAAGACTATCTTCTAGAGCTGCTATGTGAGGCACAACTTGTGACTCAAGAGCATATCGATTATGTGCGGGCCAACCTGAACGGGAGCGAAAGCGTAGTTGAGGGACTAATTCGTCACAACTACCTGAGCGAAGAGCAGGTGGCACAAGTTTGTGCTCATAATTCGAGCATGGATTTTATCGATCTGACACATACGCCACTCGACCCTGACTTGATTTCTCGCGTGCCAGCGGATGCTGCCAAGAGATATCATTTTGTGCCACTTGTGGATGATGGTGTTTATATGACAGTTGCGGTGGCTGACCCTCTCGACTTCGAGATGTTGGATAGCTTGCCTCACCTGCTAGGGCGTGAAATTACTCCAGTGGTGGCTACATACAGTGCGGTAGCGCATGTTGTCCACCAGTACTATGGAGGTGCCGCTGCAGACGATGCAGCTGCTAATGAGTTTGTTGTTATTGGAGCCGGTGGCGGTAAAGCAGAGACGGCCAGCGCCGAGGATGCTCCTATCATCCGCATCGTTCAGAATATTCTATCAGAGGCATTTAAGATGCGTGTTAGTGATATTCACATTGAGCCAATGGAGACCTATTTGCGCATCCGCTACCGTGTGGATGGTAAGCTGATCGAAGTGGACCAGCATCCTAAGAAGCTGCACCCAGCTATCATTGCCCGCTGTAAGGTGATGAGCGGAACGATGTCTATCGCGGAGAAACGCCTGCCTCAGGATGGTCGAATCCAGATTCGCTTTGGCGGCAAAGAGATTGATCTTCGTGTATCTTCTGTTCCTAGCAACCACGGTGAAAGTATCGTGATGCGTATTTTGGATAAGTCAGCATTGATGCTTGGCCTCGGCGAGCTCGGTTTCTTATCTGATGACCAGGAAAGTTTTGAAAAACTCATTCGCCTACCAGACGGCATTGTGTTGGTAACAGGTCCTACCGGTTCTGGTAAGACGACCACGCTTTATGCTTGTTTGAACTACATCAACAAGCCGGATCGCAAGATCATCACGGTGGAAGACCCGGTGGAATATGAAATGCCAGGTGTGAACCAGGTGATGGTGAAAACAGATATTGGCATGACCTTTGCCGCCGCGCTGCGAGCGATGATGCGTCAGGCGCCTAACGTCATCATGGTGGGTGAGATTCGAGATGCTGAAACTGCTAACATTGCGATTAACGCGTCTCTCACAGGTCACTTGGTGATGTCTACTCTGCATACTAACGATGCCCCAAGTGCGGTGGCTCGTTTGGCAGATATCGGCGTGAAGAAATTCTTAATTGCCTCATCACTGCGTGCGGTGATCGCCCAGCGTTTGACTCGTAAACTCTGCCCAGAGTGTAAGTCACCAATCGAGCTGGATGATCGCCAAATCCGTATCTTGGGTATCGACCCACAGATGCTAACTGGTAATACCGTCTATGGACCTAATGGTTGTGGCAAATGCCGCAATACTGGCTTCAAAGGACGTATGGGTATTTTTGAATTCCTCAAAGTGGACGATGAAGTGCGTCACATGATTAACCAAGACATGAGCTCGCCACAGCTACGTAGGCGCGCTCGTGAGTTAGGCATGAGAACGCTTCGTGAAGATGGTATTCGCAAGATTCTGGCAGGCATGACCGCGCCGGATGAAGTGATCAACGTAACCATGGCTGATTCTGATTAATAGACAGGTAAGCCATTCATTCATGAACAGACAAACTTCATAGATACAATTTTTCTCAATGGATAATCAGCAATTAGTCGACCTATTTATCAATCGCGGATTGATTGACCAATATTTAGCTACCGACATTTTACAGGAGGTAGATAATAGCGGTAAGGAAGTGGCGGAGATTCTCGCCGACTTCGAAGTCATCAGCCATAAAGACGATATTTGGCCAGCTATCGCCAATGAGCTTGGCGCCGAGATGGTAGACCTTACTAACTGGGTGCCATCACCAGAGCTACTGCAATTGGTGCCAGTTGGCACGGCACGTCTGCATGGGTGTTTGCCTATTGCCGTTAGTGCAGAAGGGCTCAGCATGGCGGTGGTAGACCCACTCAACCCGCAAGTCGTTGAAGACCTTCGCTTTGCCTTAGGGTACGAGATTTTCTTGGTCATCGCGCCAGATCACGTGGTCGAAGCCAAGATCAACGAAGCCTACGGCGGCACCGGTAACGCGATGGAAGATTTGCTCAGCCAGCTATCAGCTACTGAGTTCCAAGTGGACGGCGCTAACGGTGGCGAGTCTGAGGCAAACTCAGCTCCTATCATCCGTTTTGTAGACCTCGTTCTCTATCAAGCGATTAACGAAGGTGCTTCTGATATTCACTTCGAGCCATTCGAAAAAGAATTCAAGATCCGCTACCGTGTGGATGGTTTGTTATTCGAAATGTCACCACCACCAGTGCATCTAGCATTGCCAATTCTATCACGTGTAAAAGTGATGTCGGCGATGAACATTGCGGAAAACCGCGTGCCTCAGGATGGTCGTATCGTTAAGCAAATTGGTGACAAACAAGTCGACATGCGTGTATCTACTCTACCTACTCAGTACGGTGAGAGTATCGTAATGCGTGTGCTAGATCGCGGCAATGTGAACCTCAGCCTCGAGGCTCTCAACATGCCGGAGTACATCTACGACTACATCTGTGAGACGACGATGAAGCCGAATGGTATCTTCATTTGTACGGGGCCAACAGGTGCGGGTAAGACAACCACACTCTATGCGGCGCTGAAGCGAATCAATACCATTGATAGTAAGCTGCTCACAGCTGAGGATCCTGTGGAATATGATGTCGACGGCATTGTTCAGGTTCCCGTCAATGATGCCATTGGCTTGACCTTCTCACGTGTGCTTCGTGCTTTCTTGCGTCAGGATCCAGACCGCATTCTAGTGGGGGAGATTCGAGACCAAGATACCGCGCAGATTGCGATCCAGGCATCACTAACGGGTCACTTAGTTCTATCAACCTTGCATACTAACGATGCCTCCGGTGCGGTGACTCGTTTGGTGGACATGGGCATTGAACCATTCCTTGTGGCGGCCTCCCTAGAGGGGGTGTTGGCACAGCGTCTGTTGCGTACGATTTGCTCTAGCTGTCGTGCCTCCTACGAACCAAGTGAGGCAATTATCAGCCAGCTGGGACTTTCTCCACACGAGCTGGGAGATAAGGAATTCTACACAGGTGGCGGTTGTGACGTTTGCGGCAATACGGGGTACAAAGGCCGTCAAGGTCTGTTTGAACTCCTCAACGTAACGGATCCGCTTCGCGACCTGATTATTGAGAGAGCTCCATCCGTGGTGCTCAAACAGAAAGCTATCGAACTGGGCATGCAGACACTCCGCGAGGACGGGCTGCGCCATATCTACGAAGGGCAGACGACGATCGAAGAGGTACTTAAGTACACCTAGGCCGCGCAGTAGTAGATTAAAAACAACCAACCAAAGACATACACACAATAAATTCGAAACGATAACGCTATGGCGAACTTTGAATACACAGCGTTTAACGCGCAAGGTGAGGAGACTAGTGGAGTAGTAAGTGCGGCTAGTGAGGCTGAAGTGATTCAGCAGCTCAAGGCGCAGGGGCTCTACCCTAGAGAAGTCGTGCCTGCTGGAAAAGGCAGCGGCAAAGCTCAGAAGAGCGTGCCTAAAGGGAAAAAATCAGCCAAGAAAAAGGGCGGCAAGGTGAAGCCTAAGGTGCTGATGATCTTTACTCGCCAGCTGGCGACATTGATTGACTCAGGCCTACCACTTCTGCGCAGTCTTACCGTGCTTGGCAAGCAAGAGCCAAACCCGGTGCTTAAGAATACCATCGATTCTCTAGCTGAATCTGTACAGACTGGTGCCACATTCTCTGAGTCTCTAACTCAGCACCCAAAAATCTTTAACAAGCTCTACATCAACATGGTGAAAGCTGGTGAGCTGGGTGGTGTGCTAGAAGTCGTACTCGACCGTCTTGCCGAGTACATGGAGAAGGCTAACAAGCTGAAGAACAAGATTGTTTCAGCCATGGTTTATCCGGTGATCGTTTTGTTCATCGCGATCTCTATCTTGGTTTTCCTGATGATCTTCATCGTACCTAAGTTCCGCGAAATGTTTGCTGAAGAGGGCGACCTGCCAGCAATCTCACAGTTCGTCTTTGGTATGTCCGACTGGATGTTAGCGCGGGCCTTTGTATTGCCTAACGTCGCGTGGATTTTCCTCGTCAGTGGTCTCGTATGGATGGGCTTGAAAGCCTGGGCAACGACAACCAAAGGGCGTCACATCACGGACAACATGAAGCTCAAATTGCCAGTATTTGGTGATCTAACGCAGAAGAGTTCGATTGCACGTTTCTCTCGTACTCTGGGTACGCTGGTTACTTCTGGTGTGCCTATCCTTCAGGCGCTCACCATTACTCGCGACACTTCTGGTAACGTGATTATTTCTGAGGCCATCGATAAAATTCACGAAGCAGTTAAGGAAGGTGAATCTATCGTGACACCTATGCAGGTCAGCAGCGTTTTCCCATCTATGGTGATCTCAATGGTCGACGTGGGTGAAGAAACCGGTCAGCTGCCTGAGATGCTTCTGAAGATTGCAGACGTCTATGATGATGAAGTGGATAACGCGGTGACCGCGCTGACTTCTATCATCGAACCATTGATGATCGTATTCCTCGCGGTGGTTGTTGGTGGTATCGTATTTGCGCTCTTCCTGCCACTCATCAAGATGATTCAGAACGTGGATCAGGCTGGCTAGAAAAGCTCGCGATTCACAAATTTTCAACCTCAGCTGGCGCAGGCCGGCTGAGGTTTTTTTATCTCAAATCACGGCGATGGGCTGGCTCCAGCTATCAGCTAGTGGCTCAGATGTGTATTAGGCCAGTGTTCTGTTGTGAGCATGGCGGCATGCTCAGCTGAAACTACGGAATAATTGCTCTGCGTATAAGGACGTCTGTTTGTGGTCAGACAGGGGGGCGGGATGCGTTCAAATAATGACACAAATTAAACTAAATGTTTAGCTGTAGCCAATTGATCGTTAATTTGTTAGTGGAGGTTTGTTGGTGGCCATTATTCTTATCAAGTCTGAACTGTCAGTGATCGTTTGTTTCCGTCTACGCTCTTTTGAAGTGTCCGTTTGTCCGTCTTGATAGAGCTCACTCTCACTTGATATTCAATGTCTTTGGCGGGTTAAGTTAGTCAGAACATATCTGTAAAGATAGCAGACAAAAACAACTCCAAGTAAAATGAAAAGACAGACATATAAGATTGCGACGGCGCTAGGTTATCTAGCGAGCATGGGCCTCACCCATGGCGCGCTCATTTTGGGTTCTCCAGATCCTGAGGACCCTAATGTGGCCCCACCGGGAACATCAAATGGCTTAACTTGGGATCTCGATAACCCATCTTGGTGGGATGAGGATAAAAACCAGTACGTCGCATGGAACAATGATGGCAGCGCAGACGCCATCTTCATGCACGACGGTGGCCGAAACGAAGTCAATGTTGGCGAAGGCACATTTAATGTAAATACCATCTCGCGGAGGGCTACTGAAGGCGCTGTGCTAAATCAGGCATTAAAGCTTAAAGGTCTAGGAGCTGATAAAACAACGTTGAATGTAGGTTCATATATCAGCGGTGGTTATGTGGGCACTCCTAAAGTATTTGAGGTAGAAAATCTGACGCTTACGGGCACCTTCGAAGTGAGAGATACCAATAGATTTCTCGCTCTAGGTGGCTCCGTGATTAAGGCTGATATCACGATGGCTTCTACTACTACTGAGTTTCGTATTCAAGGTGGTGACCTTTCTGAGGCGACTCTGCGAATGAATGGTAAAAGTCTAGGTCTGTATGCAGACGGGGTGGTGGGCAATCTCATTGGCCACGGTACACTGGCGTCTAATGGCAATAGGACACTGACGATTGCCAACCTCAATATTGGCGCCAATACTGATGGCTCTGGAGGACTAGCGTCATGGACAACGACTGGAACTGGAACTGTAAATGTTAATTTTGGAGGTTCTTATGGTGGCGAATTAGGCACAGTGGCTATGACGGTCGAACTCGGCAGCTCGCTTTGTGATACCTTTGAGATCAATGGAACTCTTACATTGGGTGGTAACTTAGTGATTAATACGCTTGGCACTGGCGATTTTGTCTCTGGTGATTCGTATACATTGTTCACCGCTGGCAACATCGTTGGTGAGTTTGACTCCATCTCCCTGCCTGAGCTCGATGAAGGCCTCGAGTGGGTTTGGGAAAATACTGGTACCTCGTGGACGATTACGGTGACGGACAAAATTCCTGAGCCAGCTGCGATCATGTTGCTCGGCCTCGGTGGTGTGGCACGCATCCTACGCCGTCGCCGTTGCTAAGGAGTAATTGATTTTCTAGCCAGCAAATCTAGCTGGCTGGCAACCGACGGAGAGGATTCTCTTCGTCGGTTTTTGCTGTCTGCGATGAGCTTTATTTTGTTGTTATTAGCCATTCAGGTCACAAAAAAGGTTATTACTGACTGAAAATAAGCGTTTTGATGGTTTTCTGCTGTGGGCCAATAGTGGAATTAGTTGCCTGCCGATTTGAGACGTGTGTTCTCGAAAATTGGCCAAGCTGACGGCACTGAATTTATGGTGAAATTTTGCCAGTCACTTGACTTTTTCGCCTCATCTAACTAATTAACGCTTAGTTTGTTGGATTCTTTATTTTAATTTTCACGGACAGGTTTAGCTGCATTTTTTTGAAGTCGTTTGTTTTTTGGATACGGCGGCTTGAAGTGGCTGTTTGTTTGATGTGATAGGTGGTTGAATGGCTTGATTATCAATGGGTTCAGCAGCTTAGGTTTGTGGGTACATATTTGCCAAGGAGCCCTCGGAGGCAAATGAAACTAGTAACCAGAAATCATGAAGAATCCTAAATCTACACTCTCGTTGATGCTTGCCTATGCAGCTAGCATGGGGCTGAGTCACGCCGCGCTAATTATTGGGGGGATTGACCCAGATCATCCAGATGGTCCTCCAACTGGCCCAGCAGGTGGCTTGACCTGGGATCTCGATAGTCCAATTTGGTGGGATGGTGAGAATTATGTGACCTGGAAGAATGATGGCAGTGAGGATGCTATCTTTATGCACGACGGGACGCGTAATAATGTGAATGTTGGAGAAGGGGTCTTCAATGCCAGAAGCATCGCTCGTCAGTCAACTGGGGGCCCTCTGAGTGAGGCCATGAAGCTACAAGGTCAGGGAGCTGATAAAACAACGCTGAATATTGGTTCGCATATCAGCGGTGGTTTTGAGGGGGCGCCAAAAGTATTTGAGGTGGCTAATTTAACTCTAACTGGAACTTTCGATGTGAGAGATACGAATCGATTCATCGCTCTAACTGGTTCGGTAATCAAAGCCGATATTACCATGACATCTACAACGAATGAGTTTCGTATTACTGGAGGGGATCTTTCAGAGGCGACTTTGCGCATGGATGGGCAAAGATTTAGCCTGTATTCAGATGGGGTTGTGGGTAATCTCTTTGGCCACGGTACTTTTGAGGCGAAGAAAGATACGACTCAGACGCTTACGATTGCCAACCTCACCATGGGTAATGGTGAAAATGGTCTAGCTTCATGGACTATGGAAGGTCAGGGAACGGTCAATGTTAACTTCGGCGGCCAATACGGTGGTGACATGGGCACGGTTACGATGCGTGTGGAGCTTGGTAGTTCGCTCAGCGATACCTTTGAAATCAATGGCACACTCACGCTGGGTGGTAACCTAGTGATCAATACCTTGGGAACGGGCAATTTTGTAGCAGGTGATTCTTATACTTTGTTCACCGCTGGCAACATCGTTGGTGAGTTTGATTCCATTACCCTACCTGAGCTCGATGAGGGTCTTGAGTGGGTATGGGAAAATACTGGTAACTCATGGACGATCACTGTGACGGATAAAATTCCAGAGCCAGCTGCCATCATGCTGCTTGGCCTTGGTGGAGTGGCTACCATCCTGCGCCGCCGCCGTTGCTAGTATATTGATTGATTTTCTAGCCAGCAAATCCAGCTGGCTGACAACCGACGGAGAGAGCTCTCTTCGTCGGTTTTTTGTATTTATGACCATTTGCCATCCCTCTGAAAACAACGCTCAGAGATTATGCAATGTTGTAATTAGCTGGAAATGAGTGAGCTACTGTTTTTGCTAGTGAGGTGGAAATTGCAAATAATGAGCTGTCGTATTGAGACGTCTGTTCTCTCGTGCGTGTCCTAATGGCTTTTGTCCAAGTGAGGTAAAGTTGGGGCAATTACTTGACTTTTTGATCTGGGTTAATGTTCTTATCCTGAGTTAATTGTGCATTTATTGCAGATATTTCCAGCTAGTTTGCGGTTCATTTTTCTGAGGTCGTTTGTTTTCAGCACACAAAGGTCTGAAAGGGGTGTTTGTTTGGAATGATAGAGTGCGGTAAGCCTTGAAAATGAATGCCTTTGGCGTGTTAAGTTTGTGGTCACACATCTGCATAGGTGCCACTGGTGCCAGCTGAAACCGCTAACTCAAAATCATGATAAGACCGAAAACTACACTCTCGTTGATGCTCGCTTATGCCGCCAGCATGGGGCTGAGCCAAGCCGCCCTCATTATTGGGGGAACTGATCCAGACAATCCAGATGGTCCACCATCAGGTGGTAGCAGCTGGTACTTCTCATGGCATCAATGGTGGGATGAAGAGAGCGGCAGTTACGTTGACTGGGAAGATGGTCGCGATATGGCGGTTATTACTCAAGGTGAAACGGGAATCAACATGAGAGGCGACATTGAAGTTGGCGCTCTCTACCGCATTGCTCACAATGGCAACCAATCTGGTAAATTCAAAATCCTTGGGGAAAATAATAGTGATATCCCAACAAATCTAACCATCAATAACTATATCCAAGGTGGATTTGATGATGGAACCAAGCGCGAGATTGATATGGGGAGAAATCTCCACGTGCACGGCGACTTTGAAGTGCGCAATACGTCTTACCTCAACTTCAATGATGGAGCGACCATTCACGCCACCATCACCATGGCGGACTCTAGTACTGGTATTCGAGTGAAAGAAGGGGCTGATTTATCTCAGGCCACTCTCCGCATGAATGGTCATGCGCTGGATTTCATCAATACAGATGCCTCCATCAAACACCTCTCTGGCAACGGACGATTTTTCACCTCCTTTGAAGGTGGTACCACACAGACACTCAAGCTGCAGAACCTCACCATCGGCGCCAATGCAGATGGCTCAGGTGGGCTGGGTTCATGGGTACAAACCGGCAATGGTGCGCTCAATGTCGAATTTGGCGGTGGCACCGTAGCCATGACAGTAGAAATGAATACTGGCCTCAGCGATACCTTCCAGATCAAAGGTCAGCTGACACTAGGTGGTCATTTGGTTATCAATACGCTGGGAACGGGCGTCTTCCAAGCTGGTGACTCCTACACCTTGTTCACTGCCGATGGCGGTATCACTGGTGAGTTTGACTCCATCACGCTGCCTGACCTCGATGACGGCCTTGAGTGGGTATGGGAAAATACTGGTAACTCATGGACCATCACCGTGCAGGACAAAATCCCTGAGCCAGCTGCCATCATGCTGCTCGGCCTCGGTGGTGTGGCCACCATCATGCGTCGCCGCCGCGTGCGCTAATCCCAGCCAGCTGGATCATGCATTTCCAAACCGTCAGGCCAGCTGCCTGGCGGTTTTTTACGTCTAGCTGAATGCTTGATCAAGCCCAGCATCTACAGCTGAAAGCTAGGCAGGTGGCCTCAGCCCGCAGCCATTGTCACTTATAAACTCGTTGGCATTCTACACTTGTTCTGGCAGGGCAACTGGTAAACACTGACGCGCCCTCGGGGCTAAGTTATGAAAAGATTTCTTCCGTACATGCGCCATCTCGCGGCGGTCAAATGGCAGTTTTTGGCGGCTATTTTATTTGGTCTGATTTACGCTGCAGCGAGCGGCTTTGGTATGCCTGTGATGATTGGCACGGTATTTCCTGTCGTCTTTGGCGACGAAGCTGCACCAATGTGGCTGCAAAACATTGTAGTCTCTGTAGTAGGGGAGGACAAACTTGAACAGAGCCTGTTAATGGGCACTTGCCTCTTGATACCCATCGTCTTCACCGTCAGAGGTCTATCAGGGTTTTTGAACGCCTACTGGGTGAGCTTCTGCGGCATGAAGATCTTGGAAATTCTGCGTGTGGAAATGTTCCGCCGGGTACAGTCATTGCCAATGGCGTTTTTTGGTAAAAACAAAAGTGGTGATTTGATGAGCCGCATCATGGGCGATACCGCGATGCTGCAGTCGGTGATTACTCGCTCATCCAATGATCTCATCAAAGAGCCGCTTACCTTAATTAGTGCTCTGAGTACTTTGATTTATCTATCAATAGCAGCTAAACAAAATGCTATTCTGTTACTTTGTATCATTACGGTGCCTGCTGTCATCATCCCTGTACGGTTAATTGGTAAGCGAATGCTCAAAAAGGCTCGTCAGCTGCAAACTGAGACGGGTGAACTTACTTCATCGCTAACGGAGAGCCTGCAATCGCCGATGGAAATCCGTGCTTATAACATGCAGGACCGCCAGGTGAACCGCTTCGAGAAAGACATCAATAGTATCTTCAAGGTGAACATGAAGATCGTCAAATACGGTAAGATTCTATCTCCAATGATCGAGGCGCTGTCGGCATTTGGTATTGCCATAGCACTTTATTTTGCGGTGGGCTCTGGCATTACCTTTGCTGCATTTTCACAAATTGTTGGTTGTTTGTATATCTGTTACGAGCCAGTGAAAAAGCTCTCTGCGCTGGTCAATACCTTGCATCAAGGTGAAGCGTCGTTAGATCGTCTCGAGTACATTATCAACCAGCCAGATAGTCTGCCAGATCCAGATCATCCTATCGAGCTCGGCAAGGTAGAAGGTCGCGTAACATTCAAAGACGTGCATTTTTCCTACGACGACGAGCCCGTGCTGCGCGGCATCAATGTCGACATCCAGCCGGGTGAAGTAGTCGCTCTAGTTGGCCCATCCGGCGCTGGTAAAAGTACCTTTGCGAACCTCGTCGAGCGCTTTTACGACATCGACTCCGGCGCTATCGAGCTGGACGGCAAAGACCTGCGCTGCGTCACCAAGGCGGAGCTGCGTGAGAACATCGCACTCGTGCCGCAGAGCCCCGTGCTCTTCCACGGCACCGTGGGTGAAAATATCGAGCTGGGCAAACCTGGCGCGCTGCAGAGCGACATCGAGCAAGCCGCTCAGCGGGCGCAAGCACACGACTTCATCAGCCGCGAGCCAGCTGGCTATCAGTCTGAAGTTGGCGAAAAAGGCAGCCTATTCTCAGGTGGTCAGAAACAACGCATCGCTATTGCTAGAGCCTTCCTTAAGGATTCGCCCTTGTTGATTCTCGATGAGGCGACGTCCGCGCTCGATAGCGAGAGTGAAGCGCAAATTCAAAATGCGCTAGACCAGCTAGTTAAAGGTCGCACAACATTCATCATCGCCCACCGATTCAGTTCTATCAAAATTGCCTCACGCATTCTGGTATTCGATCAAGGCGAGATCATTGCCGACGGACCACACGAAGAAATCTATCAGTCATGTGGACTCTATCGCGAACTCTACAAACGCCAAAGCGGCGAGCGTGAAGGAGCCTAAGGCAATCACCTAAGCTAACACTTTAATCATCTCCAGCCTGCGCCCAGCTAGCTGGAGATTTTTTTTGCTGGCGGTGTCCTCTCCTCAGCCAGCTGGGCAGAGCGGCTGGCGCAAGCAGCATGAACAGACGCAGCTAAGAACCAGTGCCCCAGCTAAGAGCAAATGACTTGGCCCCGAACCAATGGTCAAGCTGAGGAAAAATAGCTCAGCGAGTGAGATCATTGATCTTGATGAGCAGCATGAGCAGAGTAGCCCGGAGGGCTAACAGACTTTAGCCATGGATAAGCGAGCTCAGCGAGTGCCATCCATGGATGAGGCCAGCAAGCACCTCATTCCCCGGAGGGGAAATGGAAGGCGTCGGCAGCTGCCTAGCTAAACTTACAGCTAGTTAGGATAATTCACCAATGCTCAGCTGGCTAGTTGTGAACTCAATAGCCCGCGCGATCTTTAAAACGCGAGCTGGCAGCTGGGAAAGTAACCCGGAGGGCTAACAGAGTTTAGTCATGGATAAGCGAGCTCAGCGAGTGCCATCCATGGAAATGGCAACAAAGGAAAGGTTCCCCGAAGGGGAAATGGAAGGTGAAGGCCTAACTTAGCCATTGAGGGGCTTAAAACTTCTTACCAATGCTCAGGTTAAATGGAATATCGATGCCCGGGTTAGGTTTTGATAAATTAGCGTTAGATAAATGCCGGTAGCTGAACATCACCTCCCAGTCTTTATTTTCTCCAAAATAAGCACCTACGCCAAAGTGATCGTCAAAGATGAAGTTAGATCCTTGTCTGCGATAACCCAAACTATCCTCAGTCATATACGCCGGCGCAATGGTCACATTAAGAAATGGTCGAATCCAATCGCGCTCGAGAAAATAATAACGCAGGGTGGTTTTGATAGAAAATAGGTGAAGGTCCTCATTGATATCAGCATCCGTCCATAGATAGGAATAGCCAGCTCCCAGCTGAAATTCCCAGTTGTCACAATCAAACAGGCTCGTACGATAGAAGGTATAGCTGAGATCAAAGCTGCTGTTATTTTGGTCAGGATTTGCGCTTGGCTGTTTGCCATAACCGAGGCCGAGATTCCATTGATCGGCATTGGCTAACTGGCTGGAGAGGACAAGTACGGTGGCGCAAAGGGGAGATAGGATGGTTTTCATAGCGTAAAAAATGAGACGTCTATCACATTGCTGTGAATTCATCAGCTTGGCGAGAACTATTTGTATTGAATGTGTTATGTTGGATTTTCAACATCTCGAGCTATGTTTGATTAGGCGTCTCTTTTTTATCTTCCAGCTAGCTGGAGCTTGTGCTAATGATAGATGGTTATGAAAAAGTGGTTTGTGCACGGCGTCATTATTCTGTTCCTTTGTTGTTTGAGTTACGAGGTGTTTGTAGTGGGGGATCCTGAAAGCCGATCGGGCACTTTCTTCTATGCTCTGGGCACGGTGGTGATGATTGGGATCTACTCTGCTATTTGCTTCCTGCTTTATGTGCTTCCAGCGCTAACAGAGAAGGCGACCGACCTTGTCTACAGCGTGGGTGATGAAGTCGAAGACGATCCGCTGCATGATGCGCGTGCTTGTTTTGCTCAGGGTGACTACGCTGGTGCTATCCGCGAATACCGCAAGGTTGCTGAAACTGACAATTCATCGAGGCTTGCTTGGGTTGAGATTGCTAAAATTCAACATGACCAGTTAGAAAATCCTGATGCCGCGCTGGCTACTTTGATGGAGGCGCAGCAATCTCACGACTGGCCGGTTAATGACAAAGCATTTTTCCACTTCCGCATGGCAGACATTTACGAGAAAGATAAAGACAATGCGGCGGCAGCCATCGACCTCTATCAGCAGGCGATGGTGATGTTTCCTGAAACTCGCCACGCTGCCAATGCTCGCCATAAACTTAACGAACTTGGCGTCAAAGATGCCTAGCTAGTAAGCTGTAAAAAGCTCGCATCCAGCCAGTTGTGCGCATAGGATGCCGGGCGGTGAATACGCTATTCTCATACCGATCTGAGCCGCCACTTGCCAGTAACCGCCGCATGCCCGTGCGCCCTGCGGCCAAGTGGTGGGTGCTCTATCCGCTCGCTCCAGCAGTGATTGCTGTGGCCTTAGCGGTTTTGTTAGCCGATCATTCACCTGCTCTAGTAGTGGCAGGAGTTAGCATTTGCTTGCTTGTTGTCTTAGCCATATTGTTAGCTTCAGGCCGCTATTGGCGCTGTATTTGCTACCTCAGTGTAGCCCTGTTGGTGTGGACTTTGCACACTGCCAGAATCGCCGAGCAATCGCGCTCTCTCGAGCTGGCCGAACCACCAGCGGAATACCTCAGCGAGTTGCGTATTGTTGATGATGCAGCTGGCCCACGCGCTAGTTATCTAGCTGAAATTGTAGCCATTCGTCGGCTAGAAAAATCAGCAGAATGGCTAGAGATGACAACTGTCAGATTGGTTCTTATTGTTCCTGGCCATGAGCTTCGCTGGGGGCAGAGAGTACAGGTGCAAGGTATTATCGAGCAGATCCCATCTGAGCGAAACCCAGCTGTGTTTGATCGCAAAAAGTGGAACCATAGACGCGGTGCCGACATCCAGCTAGTGGCCACCGCTCCAGCTGAAATTCTCAGCTCCGCTGGCTGGCGCGACTATCTAACTCAGCTGAGAATACGTATCAAAAATCAGCTGACACTTGGCTTGGATGATGAGGTCTCAGCCGCGGTGATTCCCGCGATTGCTCTGGGCATAAAACCTCCAGCCACCAGCGAGCTGATGCAGGTATTTCGCCATAGCGGAGCCTTGCATGTCTTTGCGGTTAGTGGACTGCATGTTGCTCTAGTTGGTCTCATTGTTAGTGTGGTGTTGCGCTGGCTGCGAATGCCGCGCTGGGCTATCTTATTGCTCTCGCTGATAGTGATGGTTTTGTATGCTGGTCTCACCGGCTTTCGTCCGCCAGCTGTGCGCGCCTGCCTGATGGCTTTTCTGGTGATTCTGGCATTGATGAGTCGCTACCGGCCTGCGTTGCTCAATGGGCTATGCGCTAGCTTTTTGATAGTGGTCTTGTGGGATTCTCACCAGCTGTTCATGCCGGGGTTCCAGCTATCCTACGGCGTTTTGTTAGCCATCATTTTAAGCGCCAGCTGGTGGAAAAAAGTGTACGCACCATTAGCGGCTATCGATGAATTTATGCCGCGATCCTTGCTAGATCGCTGGCAGCTAGCCAGCCTATATTGCCGCAGGAAAATGGCTGATGCACTGGCGGTTTCTAGCGCTGCCTGGCTGGGTTCATCACCACTCACATGGGTGCATTTTGGTATCCTAACACCAGTGTCGATCTTGATTAGTGTGCCGCTCTTGTTATGTGCTTTTTTGATTCTAGCATTATCGATGGTTTCACTTTTTGTTGGCATGATTTGGTCACCACTATCTATACCTGTGAATCACGTTAATGGCTTGATTGCCAGTGGCGCTAAGGGATCTGCTGAGCTAGCTAGCAAGTTGCCAGCGGGTCATTTCAAAGATACTTCTAGCTGGAAAAATAAGGTCATCATCTACGATGTGGCCGATGGCGGGCAAGCGATCTATCTGGGCTTTGGTGGCGGTGTTTTGCTAGATGTAGGCAGCGAGTACTTTTACCGCAGTCAGCTGCGCCAGTCACTCTTTCAGTTAGGCGCGCCGGTTGACTCCGTGATCATTAGCCACGCGGATATCAATCACTATGGAGCTCTGCCTCTCATCGCTGAGGATTTTCCCCTGCAACAAGTGATGGTGGCCCACCGGCAGGCAGAAAATTACCTCTATCAGCAATGCTTAGATCAGCTGGATGCCCGCCAGCTGAAGCTTTCCGGGCGAGGCATGGTTTTACCATTAGGGGAGGGAATTCAGCTGGAAATCATTTACCTCGGAGGATCCGACTGGCCGCGCGCCGACGAGCAGATGATGGTCGTTGTGCTTCACTGGCACGGTGAGAAAGTGATGATTCTATCAGATGTGGGAATGGTCACTGAGCGGGCCATGATGTCCAGCCAGCCAGCTGGGAAATTGCAGGCAGATGTAATTGTGCGCGAGCAAAACCGCTGGGACCTGCAAGGAAGTGAAGTATTCTATCAGGCTGTTGGCGCCGAGCAGTTGATTCTGCAAGGTGATCGCCAGCCAGCTAGAAATTTTCCAGCTGGAATGGCAGTCTGGCAGCAAAGCCAGCTAGGCGCGGTGACTCTGCAGATGATAGATGGAAAAGTGACCGTCTCTGGTCACCTCTCGGACTAGCTCATTTTTCTGAGGATGCCTTTGGCGGACGGTGATTTTGCCGCCTCTATCAATGCGCTAGCTGCCTCTGACCACTCGCTTTCTTCAGCTTGGGTAACCGCGTCTGATAGACGAATACCGCTGCGGAAGAGCAACTTGTAGAGGTTTTTGATTTCTGATCGGGTCGCGGCGTCAAAGCCAGCGCGGCGCAGCGCAACGACGTTGATAGATGCTAGCTCGTTATCGCGACAAGCTACTGCATACGGTGGCACGTCTTGGCTGATGCTGGCATTTCCTTTGACCATGGCGAAGCTGCCGATTTTGACAAACTGGTGGAATCCACCACCACCACCTAAAAAGATGCGGTTGCCCATCTCGATGTGGCCGCCGAGCATCACATTGTTAGCTAGGATGTTGTGGTCGCCGAGAATGCAGTCGTGGGCGACGTGGCTGACACTCATGAGAAAGTTGTCATTGCCGATGACCGTATTTTTTCCAGCGTAGATGCTGCGGTTGATGGTGACATATTCGCGCAGCGTATTGTTATCGCCAATGATCACGCCGGACGCAGTAGCTGGATCAAAACCAATTGATTGCGGTAGCGCACCAACAACGGCGCCGTAGCCGATGTCGTTATTTTTTCCCAGCTGGCTGTTGCCAGTGATCCACGCCTGAGCGCCAATTTTACAACCAGCTCCAATGCTGCAGCCAGCATCAATGATGGCAAAAGGTCCGATTTCGACGTCGTCAGCGACGCTGGCGTCCGGGCTAATTATCGCGCTAGGATGAATCATGTCGCATCCTTGGCAGATCGTGATCTAACTGACAAGTGAGAAGGCGCTGTATTCTGGGTGAAATAGATCGAGCTAGAAAAACGGCTGCTTATTCATCGGCCGTGGCCAAATAATATGTGAGGGCTAGGCTGGCGATTGCGGCGCAGATGTAGATGTGGATTTCTGCTAGTTGGAAACTAGTCTGATGGTATCCGCCGCCGTAGCTGTTTATCGAGGATTGGTTATTGTAGCCAATGTCCAGGTAGCAGCCGGCTATCAGTGCGGCATATAAGACCCAGCTGCAGGCTAGGCTTGTTAGTACCAAGGTGACAAGCGGAACGCTTTGAAATTTAGCTGTGCATCTGATAGAATAGCCTGCTAGCAGGGCTGAAACTAGAAACAAAACTGGCCAGTAGCTGTGGGTATAGCTGGAGAATGAGAAAGCATAGACGGCTACCGGCAAGCTGCTCAGCAAGGCAAATATGCCAAGCTTCGCGCTATAAATGATGCTATTTGTTAGCTCCATGCATTGGTGTATAGCATAGAGCTGTGGCGACTCAAAGAAAAAGTTAGGTGTGTCCGACTTGCTGGCTTTGCTTCACGGTTTGGTTAATTTTCTTAGCTGGGAAAAGTGCCACTGCTGAGTGCTTGTAGTTAGGCTGGCTGGAGTACGGGTCAAAGACATCTTGAATCAGCTGGTTCACCTCGGAGTAGTGCATTGGCAAAAAGACCTGACCGGGAGACACTGTTGGGGTGATGAAGGCGGTGGCTTCAATGCTCGCGCGGCGGGATTTCAGCGTCACCATTGAGTTGCTCTCAATGCCGAGCTCGTGGGCATCTTTTGGATTAATCTCTACATAACAGTGTTTTGGGTAGAGAGCCTGTAGAACTTTGGATTTTCCAGTTCTTGTTTGGGTATGCCATTGGGCTGAGGTTCCACGCCCTGTTAGCAGGGTGAATGGGAACGCATTGTCGCTAGGTTCGGGGAGTGGTTTCACGGCTTCGTAATGGAATTTTGCTTTGCCGTTAGGGTGATAAAATTGATTATCTGAAAATAAACGGCGCTGGTTGTCAACTAATTCAGCGCCAGCTGGATGTGGCCACTGAATGCCGCCATTCTTATCCAACATTTGGTAGTCTTCAATCCCCGTGATGTCACAAGGCTGATTATTTGTTAGCATTTTCAGCATTTGAAATACCGCTTCCGGTGAAGTCCACTTTTTGAACAGCTCACCACAGCCCCAGTATTGGGCAATGAGACGGAAAATATTAAAATCACTAAGCGCCTGGCCGGGTGCTTTGGCTACTTTTTTAGCCAGTCCAATTCTGCGTTCAGAGTTGATGAAGGTGCCATCTTTTTCTCCCCAAGCGGCAGCTGGTAGAACGAGGTCGGCGTGCACTGCGGTTTCCGTGGTGGAGTACATATCTTGCACCACGAGGAAATCCAGCTGGCCTAGCAGTTTCTTCAGTCTGCCCTGATTGATCCATGAATGCACTGGGTTAGTGGCGATAATCCACAAGCCTCTGATAGATCCAGATTCAATGCCGTCGATGATTTGGTTATAGGGCATGCCGATGGCGTCGGGAATGACTTCGTCGGGAATTTCCAGAACCTCACACACTTTGGCGCGATGCTCTGGGTTGGCAAAATCATGGCCACCTAGCAGGTTGGTAGTATTAGAAAATAGGCGTGATCCCATGGCATTGCACTGACCGGTGATAGAGTTAGCTCCCGTACCGGGGCGACCAATATTGCCAGTCATCAGCGCGAGGTTGATGATGCTTTGCGCCGTGCGGGTAGCTTCGTATCCTTGGTTGACGCCCATGGTCCACCAGAAGGAGACATTTTTCCCTTCGTGAATCATGCACGCTAGCTCGTAGATGTCTTCAGCTGGAATGCCTGATTTCTGGCTAACAAACTCAGGAGTGAATGTTTTGACGTGCTCGATGAAGCCGTCAAATTGCTCGGTATGCTTGGCGATGAAGTCGTTGTCCAGCCAGCCGTTAGCAATCAGAATATGGGCAATGCCATAGAAAAAAGTAAGGTCTGATTTTGGCGCAATCGGATAGTGGTGGGTCGCCGCCACTGCGGTTTCAGTTTTGCGCGGGTCAATGACGATGATCTTTGGCTGGTTCTTGTTGCGCATCACACGCTGCCACATGATAGGGTGGGCGATGCATAAGTTAGAGCCAATGAGTACGATGGTATCGGACTCTTCAAAATCTTGATAGGTATAGGGCGGCGAGTCGAAACCAAAGCTTTGTTTGTAGGCTGCTACGGCGGTAGCCATGCACTGGCGGGTATTGCCGTCGCCATGTTTGATGCCCATGCCAAACTTGCTGAGTGAGCCGAGAAAAGCCATTTCTTCGGTACAAATTTGCCCAGTGCTGATGAAGGCGACGGATTCTTTGCCGTGTTTTTCCTGCACTGCTTTGAATTTGCTAGAGAATGCCTTCATCGCGGTGTCCCAGTCGACCGCTTCTAGCTGGCTGTCTCTGGAGCTGCGCAGTAGTGGCTGGCTAGCGCGTTCGTTAGACTGAAGTGGAGCGAGTGCTTCCCATCCTTTTGGGCAAGCCATGCCGATGTTTACCGGGTATCGGGTATCGGGCGTTAGGCCGACGGCTTCACCTTCTTTGAGGTGGATATTGAGCCCGCAGCCGGTGGCGCAGAACCCACAGACCATGGAGGTAGTGGCGTCTGGTGTTTTTTTATCTGGCACCTGCCCGAGGCCAAACTTTCCGGGGGAGCGCAGCAGTTCGGCAGTTTTAGTACCGTTCCATGCGCGTAGGATTTCTGGCTTTCGTTGATGGCTTTTCATTAGGCTACTGAGTGGAGATATTGCCGGGCATTTTCAGTGGCACGACGGATTTGAAAAATAAAACACGCTCGAGGAGTTCACTAGCAATTAGCAGGCCAACAATCAAACAGCCTGTAAATAGTGAGAGCGGAAGGGCTAGGAATAGCAGCGCGGTGGCTGCTAACAATAGGCGGCAGTTGAGCACTCTAGCTAGCGGTTGTAGCTGGATGAGGGCGCTGCGCTTGGCCGAGATGTTTTTATCCTGCGCAGCTGGAATCAGCGACATGGCTTCAAATAACAGCTTGCTAGCTAGCGTGAGGATGGCAAGCAGCTGCATGTAGGGAACGCCCGCTACTGCCAGCGTGATGAAGAAACTGACGGCCGCTGAACCAAAGAACCTGCCGCCGCTGCGGTGAAGTTTCCAAAACTCACGATGAGTGTCTGCATAAACCATCACCGAGCAGAAAATGCCTAGCAGGCCAGTCGCTGTAGTCGCTAGGCCGACGAGAAGGTCGAGCGGAACTGGCAGCCAGCTGAGCCATTGGTAGGGGATTAGATCCAGCTGGAAATGGCTATCCGTTAGGATGGCGGTGTAGAGAATGGCGAGCGGGAACCAGCCACCTAAGACAACAATCTCGCGGCTCAGCCAGGATTTTCTCAATCCCAAAAATGACCGCCAAGCGCCTAGCGGGCTGCCGAGGTGGAAGACGCTGCTGGCCATGCCAATGCCGCCAATGATGAGGGAGATGACCACCAGCCAGTAGCTGCCAGCAATCATCGCTGCTGCCATCATGCCGATAGAAATCTGCGTTAGCGTGAGCATGCTAACAAGTGGTCCGTGAGTGTGCTCAGGAGTGATGTCGTGAGCGTCGCCGGCTTGCATGTTAGTTGGCAATGGCTGGCTGGATCTGAAGCTGGTGGTTGGTTTGGTATAAATCGAATTGTAAGCACCAGCAATCATCTGGTGGTCTGGATCTTTAGCGCGCTCGCGCATGTCGTCGGTTTTGACGATGCGGATGGCAATCGCTTCTGTTGGACAGGCTTGCACACAGGCGGGCGCTTCACCTTCTGCTAGACGGTCGATGCACATGTCGCACTTGCGCACGATGCCGAGTCGCTTGTTGTACTTGGGCACCTCGTATGGACATTTGAGAATGCAGTACTGGCAGCCGATGCATTGGTCGTCGAGGTGGCGCACGATGCCGGTTTTTTCATCTTTCTCGTAGGCGAGCACTGGGCAGCCATCCATGCAGCCGGGGTCGGCGCAGTGGTGGCAGGCGGAGGTCACGGTTTGCACCTTGGGCTCGATGGTGGTGCCGCCAAATAATACGCCGACGTCGCGCCACGCTTCCCCTTGGTCGAGGCCGTTGAGGTTGTGGCAGGCGGTGACGCAGGCCTTGCAGCCAGTGCAGGCATCTAGGTTGACTTCAAATGAATATTGCTCGCCAGCAGATGGCTCGCGCCCCGGCATGAGTGCCTTATAATAAGGCTCCTGAGCGGGCAGCGCATCTCTATCATGCAGCTGGCTGAAGCGCTCAATTGCGGTGAGCTCCTGCTGTTCTTTGAGGAGATCATCAATCAAGTTTGTAGGTTCTTCGGCGCTGTAAGACATTAATTAGGGAATGATAAGGTGGGCTGGGAAGGTGCCAGCTGGCTGCTGGATGTCTCCTATGGTCGCAACCTGCGTGCCATATTTGCTAAAAAAATACCTGACATGAAAATCATTCATGACCAGCCCATCTGGCTGGGCTTTTAGCGATAGCTTTGCTGTAAATAAAGGCTAATTCGCTGCGAGCTAGCTGGCGGTATGATGGTTCATAGGATTGTCCTTTTTTCAGCTAGCTGGAAACCCTAGCTAGGAGGTCAATCGCACTAAGCCTGATTATAGAGAGTCGGCTAGCAGTTGATTTTCATTGATAGATGACGGTAGTTGCGGTTAGTTGTGGAGCGTGAGTTGATTATGGTCTCACATCTAGACTCCTATGGATACTAACGATACAGCTACAGAGAAATCTAAGAAGGCAGCTGAAATTGATTTGACAAAATATCAGACTCCCGAGCTAGCCGAGCGGCTTACGGAATTGATTAGTGTGCCTCAGGCCTTAGCTAAGATCTTGAAAGTGGCTGCGTTGATTGTCGTTTTGTCCTTAGTCATCTGTTATTTTGTTTCCAGTCGCTACCAGCTTGATCTGTCGCGGCAGCTAGGAGTTGGTATCTATTTTTTAATTGTTGGAGCGATCAGTGGCCTGATATTAGGGCTTTTGCGGGTGATTTCTCAGGCGCTCGAGCACATTGAGTCGATCTTGATCATGGTATTGGAGATGAGTGCTCAGGTAGCATCGGACTACGAGCAGCTGCAGTTAGGTGAGGCTGAACTTCCCGCTGGAGATGAGTTGATAGAAATTGTTTATGACAAGATATTGATGCCTACGCTGGAGAGAGCGGTAGCGTCGGCATTTGGTTTTCTAGCTAGCCCAATGATCTGGCTATACCATCGCTCTATTGGAGTTGCTGTTCGTCGCCTAGTGAAACGAGCTAACAGAGCGTCATCGGCACGTGAACAGACGCAGGGTATAGTGGATACTTTGGGATCTGGTGTGGCGACAATAGCCCAGTACACCTTGGGAATTAAGGCGTATCTACTTACCGCTTCAGAGATAGCTAGAAAAATGGGTAAATCACTGCGCTTCTATGTGATGCTGCCGATGTATGTTTTGTTTTTCATTTCGTTGTCGGCAGCTGTCTTGCCATTAGTCATCATGAGGTATGCGATGATGAGCTAGTGTGGTCCTGCTGCAATAGTGATTCTGGATAGATCGGGTCTGGACAGATGGGCGGTTGTTTTGTAGTTAGAATCTTGTGAACCTTTCAGAGGCAGAGAAGAAACGCATTAGACGCTTTCGTAAGATGAGGCAATGGAGTGGTAGTGGTCAGTCTGATTATGATTTTCTCAATAGAGCTGAAGTTGGGGCTATATCATTGCTAGTTTATTTTGTTATCAAGCTACCAGAAACGATTATCACGGGAATCGAATGCTGTGAGCAAGCTGAGTACCTAGGAGCCGCGAGCGCTTGGTCATGGCCAGTATTTTGTATTTTCTTAGTTTGCCACATCTACAATTTACGCAAAATAAAAGGCATACTCGCTCAACGTGGGCCACAAAACTTCATAGAGTTAGAAAATGCCGACGATCAAGCGGCAGCGGAGCGCGCCTCGCTGTCATAATACCAGCTGGAAATGGGCGCGGGTTTGACAGCTCGACTAGCTGGTAGATATTGACGGGAATTTTTTACTTAGCCCGCACTCATACGATTCCATGAAAATACCAGCCCTATCAAAAATTTGTACCTTTGGCGGATTGTTGACGCTTCTACCGTCCTCATTGTTAGCTGACTCACTACAAGACCAGCTCGATGCACGCCGCGCCGAGTTCACCGCCAATGCGCCAGCTGAAACCATTGAAGAATATAACAAAGGCGTTCAGTCTGTGATTGAGTCTGGCATGCTAGAGCGCGCGCTCAAGGTGGGTGATAAAGCTCCGGATTTCACGCTGAATAATGCCACTGGCCAGCCAGTGACACTTTCCAAGCAGCTGGAAAATGCTCCTGTGATATTGACTTGGTACCGCGGCTCGTGGTGTCCGTATTGTAATATTACGCTCAATGCCTATCAGAAGAGTTTGCCAGAATTTAAAGCCGCTGGCGCGCAGTTGTTAGCGCTGACACCTGAGCTGCCAGATAAATCACTGACAACAAGTCAGAAGTTCAAGTTAGACTACCAAGTGCTCAGCGATGTGGACAATCAGGTGGCGGAGAAATACAAAATTGTCTTCAAGATGAGCCCGTGGGTGGAAAAGGCGATGCGTGAGTTTGCCGATCTGAAAAAGTATAATGGCGCCAGCTATAATGATAGCCAGCTGCCGCTCAGCGCAACCTACATCATTGATCAGAAAGGTATTATTCGTTGGGCATTTCTTGATGCCGAGTACCGTAATCGCGCCACATCTGAGCAGATTCTAGCTGAGTTGAAAAAGCTCAATTAGAAAGGGCTAGATAGGGATCTAGCAGTTGAGGTATCCCTCCAGACTGCTGGAGCTGACGATTAGCAGTAACAAATCTAGCTGATTTGTATTTGCCTTTTTTTGCTAGCTGCTTACAGACATGGCGTGCTCTTTAACAGCTACCTTTTCTGGATATTTTTTGTTCTGCTGTGGGCGGTTTACCGTGTGTTACCGCACCGCGGCCAGAACTTGTTACTGCTAGCGGCGAGTTATTATTTTTATTCCTGTTGGGACTGGCGGTTTTTACCGCTGATCATGACCACTACGCTGGTGAACTACTTCACCGCAATTGGTATCGAGAATAGTGACAAAGCAACGCGCCACCGCTGGCTGCTAGGTTTTTCAGCTGCAGTCTCTTTAGGGCTGTTAGCATTCTTCAAATATTGGGGGTTTTTCACCGAAAGCGCCTACGAGCTGATGACTCTGCTAGGGATTCCGGTGCAGATGTCGACGCTGAATATCATCCTGCCAGTCGGCATTTCCTTTTATACCTTCCAGACGATGTCGTATACCATCGACGTCTACCGCGGGCAGATCAAGGCGAGTCGGTCATTGGTGAATTTTGCTTTGTACGTGGCCTATTTCCCACAGCTGGTGGCTGGCCCAATCGAGCGCTCGGTGTCGCTGATGCCGCAGATAGAAAACCCACGCTCACGCCGACGGGGTGATTTTGCTGAAGGTCTCTATCTGGTGATGTTAGGTCTCTTTCTGAAAGTGGTCGTTGGCGACAATTTAGGATTCATTGCCGATGGTGTTTTCATGGCTGAGCCCGGCACCATCACGGGGACTGACGCGCTGGTTGGTGTGTATTGTTTTGCCTTCCAGATCTATGGTGACTTTGCTGGTTATTCTTCCATTGCTCGCGGGGTGTCCAAATGGTTAGGCATTGATTTGATGACAAACTTCCGCATGCCCTATCTAGCGCGCAACCCGTCTGATTTTTGGCAGCGCTGGCATATTTCGCTATCGTCGTGGCTGCGCGATTACCTCTACATCCCGCTGGGCGGCAACCGCGTTTCAGCTGGAAAAGTCTATCGCAACTTGATGATCACCATGCTGCTAGGTGGTCTGTGGCACGGAGCTGGCTGGACATTTATCGTCTGGGGTGGGCTGCATGGGCTCATCCTCTGTGGCTACCGCGCACTGGGTGATAGATTCACGCTGCCCGGCCGCTGGGGGCGCACATTGGCAACGGTATTTTTCTTCCACCTGATCTGCCTAACGTGGTTATTTTTCCGCGCTGATAGTTTTGCCCAAGCATGGCAAATGTTGAGTCTGATCTTTACGGATCAAGGGCTGAGCGAGCTGTCGCGCTATGGATTTGGCATGATTGCCTTTTTCTGTCTGCCGCTGATGGTTTATGAAATCTGGCTGGATAAAGCACATAGCTTACGCCGCCTCGAGCTCGTTCACTGGGGCTGGCGCTCCGCTGTTTATTGTTACATTGTGTTCATGATCATTGTATTTCCGCCGCCTGTATTTGGTCAGTTTATTTATTTTCAATTCTAACTCACTCAGCTGATGGCTAAGAAATTTCACGATTACGACGCGCTGCCTAACGAAGCTCACGCACCAAGGTTGCGCACCGAGATGAAGGTGGTGGCTGTGGTCGTCATCTTTGTGTTAGTGCTCGAAATTGTAGCGCGGTTTTTAGCTCCGCATCTCGACTACGATAGAAAGCACATCCACGCCTTTGACCAGACGCTATCCCAGCTGGAGAGTGATGCGCTCGAGTCTGGCGCGCCGCGTGTGGTGTTTTTTGGCAACTCATTGATGATGCACGGGCTCAAGCCAGAGATCCTGCACGATGAACTCGACCGTCTCGGCGGGCTGGACATCGAGACGGCTAAGATCACGCCTGTGGGCACGGCGATGCTCGATTGGGTCTATCTCTATCAACGCTACTTTGAAGGACCTGAGAAGCATCCTGATGTCTTAGTTGTTGGCTTCGTTAGGCATCACATTTACGATCAAGAACCTATCAAGCTGCGCCGGCTGTCGCGCCATTTTGTCGCCAGCCAGGACCTGCCTGAACTATGGCAAACTGACCTTCCAGATTTCCACAGCATCGTGCAGTCCAGCCTGTGCAGCGTGAGCGCGCTGTGTGGTGATCAAGAGCTGCATCAACGCTCTATCCTCTACTGCGCGGTGCCAGATTACTCAGCTGGCGTGAAACGTAATAATCGCATTGTTAGTGCTGCCAAAAAACGTCACGCCCAACAAATGGGAGCCGCAGCGCCGCCGACGGATACCTTCCAGCGCATGGAGCGCTTCATCACCGCCTGCAAAGAGCGTGGAGTGAAGCTGTATTTTGTGCCCATGCCACAGCCTAAAGTGTGGCCATTTAATCCAGCTGCCGCAGAGGTGATAGAAAATCACGGTATGCAGGTGCTAGACGCCCGCCAGATTGAAGGCATGGACGCTGAGGATTTCTCTGACGGCTATCACCTCGGCGAATCCGGCGGCGAAAAATTCTCCCGCTGGCTGGCGGGACAGCTGAAGGACGAGCTGGATTAATGCGCTTCTATTGTTGAGCATGTTACAAATGCTCAGGTCTTTAATGGAACGCTAGCTGGTAAATGGGCCATAAGTTTAGCTGAGGCAGTCGCGTAGGATAAAAAGCTAGCTAGCTCAGGGATGTCTAACCATAGATGGGGAGGGGAGGTAGAAAGTAGCTAACTATTTTTTCTGTACGATGCTGACATTTTTGCTGACATGAGCTAACAAATCTTTTTATATCAGGGATATGATCCCTCCGATGAGAATTCTCACATGCGCCCTGTTAGCTGTATCTCTCTGCTGTATCCCAGCACCACTTCAGGCTGGAGGAGAGGTTCGTCAATTCACTAATAAGCAGGGACAAAGCATCCAAGCCTCCGTAGAATCGATCTCGGATGATAAAGTCACCTTGCTGCTGAAATCTGGTAAGTCATATACCATCCCTATCAGCTCGTTGTCGCAAGCAGATCAAGATTTCCTCAAAGAAAATGCTGGCAAACTAAATGCCGGGCTAACAGGGATAGCTGACCAGCTCAACCAAGCCGCTGGCCACCAGCTATTCACAGCGGACAGTCTATTCACTCGCCCAGCTGATGAAATAGCCAGCGCGCTCAAGCTTAAGCCAGAATCGAAGACAGATTATAGCCAGAGCTGGCGTCTCTACGCCGCCTTCCGAGCCAAAGATTACACACTCTTCGGAGCCATGCCTTACTCTATCGCCATGTACGCAGATGCAGAGGGAAATATGCAAAGCCTATCCGCTGTATTTGCTAACAAAGGTGACTTTGGCCAAGAAGCCAATTTTGGCCCCGACCACTTTCTCAACAAACGACCAAACCCACCGGGCAGCTTACAAGAAGCTATGGACATGGATGACGCCGCCGTTCATGGCGCAATCACGCCGATACTAGGGGAACCCAAAAAACAACGCTACGGCGAAGGCAAAGCGCGCCGTTGGACACAGCGCTGGGACTGGAATGGACTCAGCATTTTACTCTCCACGGCTGAGAATGAATATGTCACCCTGAGCATCGTGCCCACCGCTCTAGCAGACAGCAAAGGCAAAACTGAGCGAGTCAAAGACGAGGTCATTAAAGCTCAGCTAGAAAAAAACCTCAGCCAGAACGAAAATGGCGATGTATTGCTGAAAAATATCCCAATGGTCAACCAAGGGCCCAAAGGGTACTGCGTTCCTGCTACCTTCGAGCGCGCGATGCGCTACATGGGTATCGAGGCCGATATGTATTTGTTAGCCATGATTGGCGAAACTAACGAAGGCGGTGGTACCAGCGTGAGCAAACTCGTTGATGGGGTAAAATCCCAAGTCTACTCAAAAGGGCGTCGCACCAAGGATATCGATTTGAAAAATCCAATCCGCATCCGCGACATCAAACGCTACATCGACCAAGGCGCCCCACTCATGTGGCGTATGTGCTCAACTGACAAGTACAACGAGCTAGCCAATAATCGAACCAAAGCTCGCCAGAGCGTTACCGACTGGGCCGAGTATGCCAAAATAGCAGCTGAAGAATCCGCACCATTTGCCGACTATCCATCAGCTGAAGACTCCTATCACATCTGCATGATCATCGGCTACAACGAAACCACAGGGGAAATTGCCGTCAGCGATTCATGGGGGCCTCGTTACGAAGTCCGCTGGATACACAGCTTAGAAGCCAGCCCATACAGCAAAGACGCCTGCTTCATTATTTTGCCATAAAGGGTGAGCTGCTGGTTAAATTATTGGAGTGTTAGTTTGTTGGGGTAGCGCGGAAAGGCAGTCTGCTAAACTCTTCTCTGAAAAGTTTTTCGTTGGATTGATGGAGTTATTGCCGTCTGAATTACTTAGTCCGTGGGATGACTTCATCACATTGTGCAGGGCTGGCATTGAGCTGATCCTTCGGGATCGACGTGCGATCTATCTTTGCTAGATTACCCATTGCGCTCGCTAATCAAGTTTGCTAAGCATTGTTAGCTAAACCGTTGACCTAATGACTACACTTACGATATCTGACCAAAGCCTAGCAGGCGCTATCACTCATCAGTGTGATGTTCATTTCGATAATAAAAAAGTAACTATCAAAGACATCATCAGCTCACGTGTTCAGCAAGAGGTTGAGCAATATAACAAAAGAATGGAAGGTCATTTCTATGGCCTGATCCAGCCGAGTGAGCTCGAGCAAAGGCTTAACTCTTCAGCAAAGAGGACATGCAAAGAGATTGATGCCGAAAAACAAATCTATGTGGCATTAGATGCTTTCCAGAAAAATGGATTTTTCGTTTTTGTGGATGATGTGCAGGTCGATGGCCTGCAGCAGGTTGTTGATATCCAGCCGGCTACTTCCGTCAGCTTTGTAAAACTCACGCCTCTCATTGGAGGTTAATTTCCCACCTTCCATCACACCCTATCATGTCTGAACAATCTATACTTCCTGATTACGCCGCTATTGTCTCTGATTTTATTGAGCAATCCTGCCCGATGTTTTTTACCAACACTGATAGCCACGAGGTGAAGCTGACTCAGCTGCAAGTGAGCGCAGAGTTGAAAAAGTTAAACGCAGAGCAGAAGGCTAAACTCACGCTATATTGCATGGATCTGTTATGCGCTCGGAAGGATTTTACCTCAAATGATCTAGCCAATGGAGATCTGTTGGCGAGAGGGAGAGAGGACTATTCTACCAAAATGTATATACCGACCTATGCGTCATTTATTAGAAAGGCGGCTATTAACCGTAGCCCTCAGCTTGGACCTGCCGTAATCACTCAATATTTGCTTAAATATCTGCTGAAACTTAAGCTGACTCTATCAAACGAAGAGCTGATTATTCTGTTCGAATCAGCCAAGCAACTTGTTCCATGCGACGGCGGTGAGAAGTCGCCAACTATTTACGCAGGGGATTGGGCGATTAAACGAATCATCAACCAGTTAAGCTCGAACATTAAGACCAATGGGCTTTCTGATGAAATCATTGAATTCATCAACAATTACCTTAGCTGGAGATACTTTAAGACCAATGGGAAAGCAATTCTGGCAATGAAGGCTCAGCTATTTGGGCTAGTCAATGAGGGAGGGAGTGCTATGCCGCTGTTCGAGCTAGCAGATGATGATGTGATTGCTGATACGATCAAGAATTTGATAAAGGTAGCGGCCCCGCCAGAGCGAGACATGTTATACCGTATGCTAGAATTGAGCTCGGGAGCTAAAGCTGGCAAACCCACTGCTGCCTTTCTAGAGAAATCTAAGGGAATCATCGAGACGAATAAAGACTTCTTCCGAGAGAGCATGCATAAGATTCTAAAGCAATTGTGCGATGCTGAGCCTATTGAGGAGGCTGGTGACGATGGATACACCTATCATATCTTCATCGATGGAGATAACATCCCTATCATCAAAGGTCTGGTTTGGTCATCGGTGCAGTTTCACGATGAGACCATGATTGATCTGCTAACAAAACTAGCTGAGAAGTCATTTAAAAAGATCCCTGGTCAAGGGCCTATGTGTGTTATTGTTGGTAACGCGTGTTTATACACCTTGGCGAATTCAAAAGGATTACATGGCATCAGCCAGTTGTCTCGGCTGAAGTACTTCATCAAGCAAACGAATGCGAAGAAGATAATCGACAGCTACCTCCAAGAGGAGGCCGAGAAACGAGGTATCAAAGCCTATGAGATTGAGGAAATAGCAGTGCCTGATTTTGGCCTCCAGCTAGGATCACGTGAAGATGAGTTTGACGGCTACAAGCTACAGCTGAACTTGGTATCTCCAGGCAAGACTTCGCTGCAATGGTTAACCCCAGAGGGCAAAGCTCAGAAAACCAAACCGGCGCTGATAGCCAAAAGTAAAAAGCTGAGCGACAAGCTCAAAACGGTTCAGGAGACGAACAAGCAGATTCAGAAATTCTCATCAGCTCAGAAGGAGCGGATTGACCGTTGTTACGTTGAAGATCGTGTGTGGGACTATGAGACTTTCAGAGAATATTACATCGATCACGGTCTTGTTGGGCCGATCGCAGCTAAGCTGATATGGAACTTCAGTAATGGTGATCAATGGGAGGCTGCTATGTTGATAGATAGTGAATGGTTAGCGGCTGATGGTTCGGCTATCTCGCCGCCTGATAGATCGACTAAAGTCCAGCTGTGGCACCCGATCTCATGCACTGAAACAGAGATCGTGCAGTGGCGAGCTAGGGTTAATGAATTAGAGATTCGCCAGCCATTTAAGCAGGCCTACCGAGAGGTCTATCTGCTAACTGATGCTGAAGTGATAACAAAAAGCTATAGTAATAGAATGGCAGCACACCTGCTGAAGCAGAGACAATTTAAGGGCATTACTGCAGGGCGTAGCTGGAAGTATTCGCTGATAAATGAATACTATCACGGCAGTGTAGCTAGGCCAGCTTGCTTGAGGGTGCCCGCCTATCATCTGACGGCTGAGTTTGGTATTAACGAGGTATACGTAGAGGACGGCAATGAGCCGGACGGTGTGAATCGCTATATTTCTACCGACCAAGTGAAGTTTATCAAAGATGATGGCGAGGTATTAGATCTGGTGGATGTGCCTGATCTTGTTTTCTCGGAGATCATGCGTGATGTCGATTTGTTTGTTGGTGTCTGCAGTGTGGGCAATGACCCTGAGTGGAGCGATACCGGTGTTGAGCAATTTAGTAACTATTGGGAGGGCTATTCATTTGGTGATCTCAACGAAATGGCGAAAACTCGCAAGTCAGTTTTAGAGATGTTAGTTCCTAAACTTAAGATTCGTGACCAGCTGAGATTTGATGGAAAATTCCTGCGTGTGCAGGGCAAGTTGCGTGAATACAAAATCCACATCGGCAGCAGCAATATACTGATGGAGCCAAATGACCAATACCTGTGCATCGTACCCTCAAGAGCTTCTGAAACCAAAGCAGATAAGATGTATCTACCCTTTGAGGGAGATCGTGGCTTGTCTCTAGTTTTAAGTAAGGCGGTGCTTCTAGCTGACGATCATAAGATTAAAGACTCCACTATCATCAGCCAGATCAGCCGCGAGAATTAGTCAGAGCGTATGACGTGAGCCATGGGCTCGGTTGTGGAGCTTAGTTCAAATGTACGCTGTTATTCGCTGGGGTATTGGCCGTAGCCGGGGTCCGCATAGGTGAAGTCGCGCAGGTCGTGGGGAGTTATAGACTGGCGAGTGTGTAGAAATAGATTGTAGATTGCCGATTTCATGTTAGTGGATGGTCTGAGCATGCTGCTTAGCAAGTTCCTCTTTCGAATGGTTCGAGGTAACATGCTTATTCATCTAACCCTATCTCGGAGATTTTATCTAATCAAAAAAATCCCAGCTGGGTTTCCGCTGGGATTGGTTGCTAGAGAAATTCTATCTTAAGAGATTACCTTTTCTTCGGTACTCTCACGGCATCGATTATGAATTGGGTGTCTGGGTTTTCTATCGACCCACAAAGTTGTTTTGTGAGCTTTTTCCAGTGTGGGCCATTCCCTTGGTCTAGACCAAACAGGAGTTGGGCATTGCAGACCTTCCAGTTCAGGTCGTCATTTTCGCGGACATCCTTATCATCCTGAATCAGCTGGCTGGCGGCTGCGTCAGCCGCTTTCCAATCAGAGGTCATTTGGGCGAGGAAAATGGAGGCGAAAGTAAAGTAGGGGTAAGTGACTTCGGTGTTTTCAGCTTTAAGGACTTCACGAGCACTGTTGATGGCTGGTCGGAGGAGTTTTAGGTATTCTCTGTCGGCTGAGCCAGCATCTGAAACGATGGCTGCTGTTAACTGGCTGGCTCTCGTTTTATCGTCATCGAATGCCCCTTGTTCGATTAACATCAGCACAGATGATGTGATGAATCGACGGTAATTTAGAAAGCGCTCGAGCTGTTCAAATTTGGGAGAAGATATATTTTCGTAAAAGGCCATTGAGATTGGTTCAGCATCTATGTCGGCTGGAACCTCTTTGGTCTCATAGACTAGTAGCCACTCTCGGAGGTATTCATGATAGCCGGGGTCCGCATAGGTAAAATCGCGAAGGTCACGGGGAGTTATCGACTGGCGAGTGTGCAGGAATAAATCGTAGATTGCCGAGTTCATGTTAGCTGCGGTTTTGGCTTGTGATTTCATTGAAATTCAATCCAAAGCGGGCGAGGTATTTTTTGAGTCGATCGCTGTCGTTAGGGTTTTGTTTCTTGGTTCTGGATACCGCAAAAAGCGCTCGGCCCGCCTCACTGAGGGTTTTGCTATTGCGGCATTGGTGGATGACAGCAGCCAGCTGGGGGCGGTCGAAGGGGTCAATCTGTTCGATTTGTTTGTCACTTAGGAACTCATCCAGCTGAGCCGTTTGCTGCTGCTGTTGATTTGGCCGCAGCCATGAATGTTGAAGCCGTTGGATTTCATCACTAACCTCATCATGGCGAATTCTTCCTCTGGGCGCTAGGGTGGCCATGCGAGTGATAGCGGCATTGAGGTCGCGAAAATTTCCTCTCCATGGCTGAGCTGGATCTTTAGCAAATTTAAGAAATTCCTGTTTGGCCTCTTTGTTGAAGCTAACAACTCTACCGTGTTTGTTGGTGAAGCTGCTGAGTTCGTAGTCAAGGTTAGGGGCGATATCATCACGGCGATCAGCTAGCCCTGGGAGCTCAAATGTCCACAGGTTAATACGAGCGAGAAGGTCCTCGCGGAAGCGTCCCTCTGAGACGTCTTTCCGCAGATCTCGGTTGGTGCCGGCGATCAATTGAAATTGGCTTTTAACCTGATGGTCTGCTCCAACTGGCATGAAGGTTCCTTCTTCAATAGCTCGAAGTAACATCGCTTGCTCATCTAGGCCTAACTCGCCAATTTCATCGAGGAAGAGTAAGCCTTTGTGTGCTTCGCGAAGTAGGCCAGCTCGGTTGTTCTGCGCTCCAGTAAAGGCTCCTTTTTTATGGCCAAATAGGGTGCTCATGGCGGTGTCTCCTCGCAGCGTGGCGCAGTTGACTTCTACAATGGGCCCATCTAACTGACATCTGTGTTGGCGTAGCTCGTAGATTCTACCAGCTAGATGGGATTTTCCTGCTCCTGTGGGGCCAGTTAGGAGGATGGGCGCGTCAGAGCGCAGGGCGACAACTTCGATTTGTTGGATCAGCTGGTTGAACTTTTTGTTACGGGTTGCGATGCCTGATTTGAGGAAGTCTTGCGCTTCGGCTTGCTCCTGATTGAAGCGACTAGCGAGCTGGTCGTACTTCGATAGATCCAAGTCTATCACCGTATTCGAGCCAGTTGGCTGGTGTGCGTCTCGTCCACGTGGTGGTTCTGATTGCAAGAGCTTGCCTGGCAGGTGTCGTGACTCTGTTAGCAGGAATAAACAAATCTGAGCCACGTGTGTGCCTGTGGTCATATGAGCTAGGTATTCCTCGTTCTCTTGGTCAAATTGATACTTGGTGAAGAAGTCGTGCAGCTGGCTGAAAACGTCTTCAAAGTCCCAGTATTTTTTTATACCTATCAAGTTGAGAACGATTGTGGTTTCCGGCGAGATTTGCTCGATATCTGCTTTTACCCGACGAGCTAGACTGCTGCTGTGGTGGTCGTGAAATAGTTCTAGCCGATGAACGATTTCATCTTCGTGGCTGCATAGGCTCACGTTAGGACGCCATTTATCCCAGCGTTCAGGGCCAGATCCTCGATCAAGTTTTGTACCAAGAAATCCAAAGACGACACGTTGCTTCATGCGTGTATCTTAAAAGATAAAGCTGTATAAAAAAAGATATTATTTGGAGGTGTTTTGTCTGGATTGGTTTGCCTGAAAATCTGGCCTTAAACTTTTTAAGTCGCACGGCGTATGGATTACAGAGTTTTCGATATTGTTAGGTTATCAGTTTGGCATGGCGAATGCAATAAGGGGGCCAACAACGCAAACGACGATGGCTAATAAAAATCTATTTCAACGAATCAAAGGAGGACTCATGCCTCACGCTGATACACAGAACAGTGCTGGAGGTAGAGCCTATCAACTTAGCGACAAGCAAGCACTGGCTCAGTATGTGGCGACTGGCTGCTTGAACGGGACTTTTTACAATTCAGACAAACAGCAACTTGAGAATGTATTGAAGCTAGCAGCTAAGGTTGAAACTCGCTTTCTCGCTCAGCTTGCATTGTATGCGAGAACCAAGGCTTACATGAAAGATACACCAGCTTTGCTCTGCGCCATTATTGCGACGCGGGATACTGATCTATTAGCTGAGATTTTTCCTCAGGTGATAGACAATGGTAAGATGCTGAGAAACTTCGTACAGATCATGAGATCTGGAGTCACTGGGCGAAAGTCTTTGGGCAGTGCTCCGAAGCGTATGGTTCAACAGTGGCTGAACAGGGCTAGCGACCAGCAGCTTATCTATGCTTCTGTTGGAAATGATCCCTCACTGTTGGATGTCATCAAAATGGTTCATCCTCGTCCAAAGTCTAGTGAGAGGGAGCAGCTCTTTGCTTATTATCTAGGCCGTGCTTACGATATCTCTAAATTACCACATCCACTACAGGATTTCGAAAATTACAAAAAGACGGGACAAGGGGAGATTCCTCAGGTGCCCTTCCAATTGTTAACTTCGTTAGGGTTAGGGAAGCAAGAGTGGCAGAGTATTGCTAGGACAGCTCCTTGGCACATGACGCGGATGAACCTGAATACCTTTTTGCGCCACGGGGTTTTTGATGATCCAGCTATAATAAAGCTGGTGAGTGATAGACTTCGAGATCCGCAAATCATCAAGAAGGTGAAGGTCTTTCCCTATCAGCTGATGGCGGCATACATGAATGCAAGTGATGATCTTCCAGCTGCGATTCGTGAGGCATTGCAAGATGCTTTAGAGATCTCGCTGGAAAATGTACCTGTTGTTGAAGGTAAGGTTGCTGTATGTATCGATGTTTCAGGATCAATGCACAGCCCGATTACTGGATATCGTGGGACTGCAGGGTCGAAGGTGAAATGTGTCGATGTGGCTAGTCTGATTACCGCTGCAATATTGCGCAAAAACCCATTGGCTGAGATTATTCCCTTCACTGGGGATGTGCTTAAGGTTCGGCTGAATCCGAGGGATAGCGTGATGAGTAATGCCGCAAAGCTGGCTTCATTGCCATGGGGTGGTACGAATTGCAGTGCTCCACTTAGGTGGCTTAATAAGAAGCGGAGACAGGTAGATACCGTCATCTTCGTTTCTGACAACGAGTCCTGGCTGGATTCAGCTCACTACGGCTGTTTCGGTGGGGCCGCGGCCACCGAGACCATGAAGCAGTGGAGTCAGATCAAGCAGCGTTCTCCAAGCGCGAGAATGGCGTGTATCGACCTAACTCCTCACGGAAACACCCAAGCTAAAGAGCGGGACGACATTCTCAATATTGGCGGCTTTTCTGATCAAGTATTCAAGTTGTTAGCTAGTTTTTCTAGTAGGCAGACGACTGCTGATCTTTGGGTCGATGAGATTGAGAAAGAGCGGGTCAGGATGCCTTTGAAAAGCAGTGCCTGAACAATCAAGGGCTGCGGCGGATGCCGGTGGAACTACATCAAATGAAAAATAGGTTTCACCCCACTTGCCGCCGTAGCCCCTAGGTCGATGAATGCATGAGAAATTACATTGGTTAGCGAAAGCGGGCGGGTTCGAGTCCCGTGCAATCGCCACTTCTTCGGGAGAGCGGTTGATTCATTTCTCAACCCTTGTCATCGATCGATACAAAATAACAAATACACACGGGTGAATGCCTGAGAAATTACATCTTTAATGCACAGGTCGCTGGTTCGAGTCCAGCTCGTCATTTATGGCGGTAGCTCAGTTGGTAGAGCCGTGAAACATTTCTCACTTCCTTGTCACCCACCTTAACAAACCTAAATACAAATTTCTGGCGTGATGAATGCTGGAGGAATTACATTTGGCGCGGGTTCAAATCCTGCTCGTTATTAATAACGGTAGCTCAGTCTGGTAG
Source organism: Persicirhabdus sediminis (assembly GCF_016595495.1). GTDB lineage: Bacteria > Verrucomicrobiota > Verrucomicrobiia > Verrucomicrobiales > Akkermansiaceae > Persicirhabdus > Persicirhabdus sediminis. Next base: position 41,657 of record NZ_JAENIM010000034.1, on the reverse strand, counting down.
AGCAATGCTTAGCAACGGTTTCTCTCTTTTTGTCATCACTCCAACACTTTAAGAATACCATGAAAGAACAGATACATAAAACTGGGGAAGCGACTGGATTTCTCCCAGCCCGAGAAAATAAGGGCAAGCCGATCACGGTGATCGGCACGGATAAGATTGTCGAGGGGTTTGACGATGGGTGCCTGCGCCAAGCGCTGAATGCTCGTTCCGCTCCTGGAGTGAGCGAGGTGGTTTTGAATCCAGACGCTCACATTGGCTACGGGGCTCCTATTGGCTGTGTGATGGCATCGCCTACACATATCTATCCGGGGCCTGTTGGGGTGGACATCAAGTGCTCGATGAGCCTGCTGCAGCTGGATGTTCCGGATGAGGTGATTGCGGATAAACGAGTCCGTCGCGCCTTGATTAATGCCATTTGTGAACGTACGCCAACTGGCGCTGGCAAGGGGCAGCGCTCGGTGAAGAAAGCTCGTCGGGTTGATATTGAAACTGGTAAAAAGGCAGTCATTTACGGTGCATCTGAAGATGTTTGTGAGCAGTTAGGCATTCCCGTGGAATGGGCCAAGCGCTGTGAGGACAGTGCCCATGTTGGTCATGATGGCACTCACGATGCGCTAGCTCGTCGGCTCCAGCTGATGCTAGATGGAGGATATGCCGGGCGATTTCCTAAAAAAATTGAGCAGCTAGGATCCTACGGTGGTGGCAATCACTTTGGTGAAGCCGAGTCAGTTAGGGTGGCGGATACAGGCGCAGCTCGTTTGGCAGCGGATGTTTTTGGGCTAAAGGATAGACACGTTGCCTTTCTATCGCATTGCGGTTCGCGAGGTTTTGGTCACGATCTAGCGACGAATCAATTCCGTGTCTTGCAGAAGAAATTTGAAGCTTGGGGAACGGAGTTTCCAGCTGGCGATAAACACCTCTGTTATGCACCGCTAGGGACGCCCGAGGCAGATGCATATATTGATGATATGTCGCTGGGGGCGAACTTCGCGACGGTGAATCATCTGCTGATCAACGCATTAGTTTTAGAGGCTTTCCAAGAAGTGTTGCCGGGGACTAAGGGGGGTCTAGTTTATTTTATCAGTCATAATATAGCTAGAGAGGAAGTGATAGCTGGCACAAAACAATGGGTCCACCGTAAAGGCGCGACTCGAGCTTATCCAGCGGGTCATTTTGCGCTCAAGCAGACACCATTCTTTGATACGGGGCATCCTATTTTGTTACCGGGGAATCCGCGTGATGGATCAGTCGTTATGGCTGCTCTAGCAGGTGCAGAGAAATCGTGTTATTCGGTCAACCATGGCGCGGGTCGCCAGCTCGGTCGCAAGCAGGCATTTAGGACCCTAGATCAGTCTAATGTAGACTCTGACTTTGATCAGAATGACATCATGACGAATTGCCGTAAGTATCCACGCGACGAAGCTCCCGATGCTTATAAAGATTTCAATGAGGTGTTGGACTCAGTGAAAAAGGCTGAACTAGCTCACGAGGTAGCTCGATTAGATGCTCGTTTTGTGATCAAAGACGCTAGTGCCGCTGACGATTAATGTCCTGCGAGAATGGTCACGATCATGTGAAAGTTGATCGTGGCCAATTTAACTTTCAATTGATAGATACAAGAATATGTCTGAACTGATTCATATTGACGGTAGCCAAGGTGGTGGACAAATACTCCGCTCTAGCTTGTCATTAGCCATGCTAACAGGGAAGGGGTTCCGGATTAAAAATATCCGTGGGCAACGACGCAAACCTGGCTTGCAACGGCAGCACCTTACCTGTGTGCAGGCAGCTGTAGCTGTGTGTAATGGCTCAGCTGATGGTGTTCATCTGGGGGCGGATGAGCTCATCTTTTGTCCCGGTGAGATCACAGCTGGCGACTATGAATTTAGCATTGGTTCAGCGGGTAGCACTTCGCTGGTATTGCAGACTCTATTACCAGCCCTGCTTATGGCTGATAGCGTGTCGAGTCTACGTCTACATGGCGGGACACATAATCCAATGGCGCCGCCGTTTGAGTTTTTAGCTAGAGTATTTCTGCCTCAGCTAAGAAAAATGGGGGTGAGCTGTGAGTTAGAGTTAGTGAAGCCAGGTTTTGCTCCAGCTGGTGGCGGCGAGCTACATTTAAAGCTAAGCCCTTGGAAAAAACGAAACCAACTGCATCTACGAGACCGGGGAGCCCAGCAGGCAAAACGCGTTGCCGTGTACGCGGCTCATTTGCCCGCCAGTGTGTGCCGACGTGAGTTAAAGACCTCGCTGAAATGTTTGGCTTGGCCGGAAGATTGCGGGCAAGTGGTTGAGATGGATGACAGCTCGTGTTCAGGTAATGTGTTAGCCGTTGAGTTTGAGAGTGAGCATGTCACCGAGCGAGTCTCTGCTTTTGGTTCTTATAGTCGTAGTGCTGAGTCTGTAGCGAAGAAGGCGGCCAAGCAAATGAATGACTACCTCAGCAGTGAAGCGGTGGTTGGTAAATTTTTAGCTGACCAGCTGTTACTGCCAATGGCTATGGCAGGCGGGGGATCATTGATCACTCTGGCTGCGAGTAATCACCTGAGAACTAACGCAAAAGTCATCGAAGCCTTTTTACCTATGAAGGTGGGGATCGAAGAGCTTGATGGTGGGCGATGTTTGGTTCGCGTCGTGGGCTGATGCTCGCGGTGTGATCACAAAAAATCCCAGCTGGGTGGCCAGCTGGGTGGCCAGCTGGGATTGGTTGATGAGTTCGGGAATTGTGGGAGGGGCCAGCTGTGGGCATGGGATGAGCCGTGCTTCAGCTGGGAAATTGTACTGGATGTTAGTAGACGTCGCGGCCGTAGCGTTTGTCGGCTTTGAGCATGTTAACGTACTCGGCAGCTTCTTCGGCGCTCATTTTCCCGTGGGTCTCGATGACTTGGTGGAGTGCTTTATCGACATCTTTAGCCATGCGTGAGGCATCGCCGCAGACGTAGAAGTGGCCGCCTTCTGATAGCCATTGATAGAGGTCTGCGCCGTGTTCTATCATCTTGTCTTGAACGTAGATTTTTTCTTCCTGATCGCGTGAGAATGCGGTGCTGAGCTGGTGCAGGTAGCCGTCTTTTTGTAGCTGCTGTAGCTGGTCTTGATAGAGGAAGTCTTGGGCGACGTGTGGGTTACCAAAGAACAGCCAGTTTTTGCCAGTGGCTTGGGTGGCTTCGCGTTCTTCGAGGAAGGCACGGAATGGGGCGATGCCGGTTCCTGGGCCAACCATGATCATTGGTACTGTTGGGTCAGCTGGTGGGCGGAATGCTTTGTTGCTGTGGACAAATACACGTGGTTGAGCTTTGTCTGTGCGCTCGGAGAAGTAGGTGGAGCAGACGCCTTTGCGTTCACGTCCTAGTGAGTCGTATTTGACCACACCGACAGTGAGGTGGACTTCATCTTCGTGAGCCTTTGGGCTGGATGCGATGGAGTAAAGTCTAGCTGCTAGAGGCTTGAGCATGGCGAGGAAATCAGCAGCTGATGCGAAGCTGATAGGGTGCTCTTTGACGAGGTCAATGATCTCGCGGCCCCATAGGTAATCGCTGAGGGCGGCGCGGTCGTCAGCTGTGGTTAGGGCGCTGAGTGATTCGCTGGCTGAGGCCTCGGCCCACGCTTTGGCTAGCGGCAGGGTGATGTTGCGGATTTCGTAATCTTCGCTAAGCAGCTGGCTGAGTGGCTTGCCGTCAATTTCTTCACTGGCATCAAATCCGAGTGCGTCGATGAGGTCGTCAACTAGCTGGCTGTCGTTGATAGGGTAGACGCCGAGGGCATCACCCGCTTCGTAAGTTAGGCCGGAGTCTTTGAGGGAAATCTCTACGTGGGTGGTAGATCTAGCACTTTCTTCGGCATTGAGGTTTTCTAGCTGGAGGACTTCGGCGGTGAATGGATTCTTTTTGTTATAGCCAGTGTCTTCGTCATCGTCGTCGCTGGCTACTTCTACTGAGCTGAGCTCACCGAGTAGTGAGCTGGTCCAACTGGCGTAGTCGTCGTCATATTCTACGTCGAGGTCGACACGGGCGACGATTGGCTTGGCGCCGAGTTTTTGCAGTGCGAGGTCGAAGTCGATGCCGCACTGGCAGAAATCTGGGTAGCTGGAATCACCGAGTGAAAGCACGGCGTAGTTGAGGTTTTCTAACTTAGGTGCCGCGTCGCTGTGGAGGAAATTGTGGAAGTTTTGCGCGTTGTCTGGCGCTTCGCCATCACCGTAGGTGGAGGTGATGATGATGAGGTGCTCGAGAGTCGTTAGGCTAGCTGGATCGAATTCACCGAGGTCGACGATGCTAGGCTGCAGGCCGGCTTTGGTAGCGGCTTTGGCGAACTTTTTGGCGAGTCCTTCAGAGGTGCCGGTTTGTGACCCCCATGCGATGGTGATAGGGATTCCTGTTGGGGCCTGCTCTGCGCCGCCAGCGAATGGTGCTAACAAACCTGTGAGGTAGCCGTTGAGCCACTCGCGCTGCTCTGGCGAGAATGGGGCGTCTTCTGGAAGGATGGCTGAAATAGGATTCATGGTGAGTGAGAGAGTGTGAAAGTTAGAGTGGATGAAAATTATGCGGCAAGGGGTGAGAAGAGCTCTCTGAGTTCCTCCACGCTGTGTCTTCTGGTGAATGCGCAGAAGTCTTCGTTAGCTTCATGTTTTTCGAGGTAAACTTGCAGCATACGAACGATGAGGTCGGGGACTTCGGTGAATGGGATGGATTGGAAAACGTCCTTGGCGATGGCGCGGTTGTCGTCGACTCCGCCACCGAGCACGATGTGGTAGCCGTCTACGGTTTCACCATTTACCTTGCACGGTGCACCTTGCAGGCCGATGTCGCCAATGTAGTGCTGGGCGCAGCTGTTGGGGCAGCCAGTTAGGTGAATATTGAGCGGGCAGTCTAGGGTGACGCGCTCTTCGATGTATTTGGCTAACAATCGCGACTGGCTCTTGGTAGCGGCGGCGCCTAACTTACACCCTTCGCTACCCGTACAGGCGACGAGCCCGCCGGAAACGTTAGTGGTGGTGTGGCTGAAGCCAATGGCTTTGAGGTCATCGAGGAAGGCTGGGATGTCTTCGTCTTTGATGTGTGGGATGATGAGGTTTTGCCAAGCAGTTAGGCGGATGTCACCTTTGCCGTATTTATCAGCTAGATCTGCAATGGCATGCATCTGGCCAGGAAGTAGGCGGCCAACGGTGGTGACTACGCCGACGTAGTTGAGGCCAGCTTGTTTCTGCTGGTGAACGCCAAAGTGACCTTGGCGGTCTTTGATAGGCATTTCGGCACATTTTTCCAGCTCGGCGAAGCGCAGTGGGAAGGCGAGTTTTTCTTGAACTTTTTCTAGCAGCTTAGCGTGACCCCAGTCATCAACGATGTATTTGAGGCGGGCTTTTTTGCGGTTCGTGCGGTCACCATTTTCAATGAATACACGAAGGATGGCGGCGGCGACAGGAACACATTCGTCTGGGCGAAGCAGCACACCGCAGTCGCTAGCGAGCTGGCGGTGGCCAGTGATGCCACACAGCTGCATGCGGAAGTAGACGCCTGGCTCGACGCCAGCTTCTTCACCTGCTTCGATGGCATAAAATCCGATATCGTTAGTATCAGCACAGGTGCTAACCGCACCGCCACTATCAAAGCAGATGTTGAACTTGCGCGGCATGCCGTAGAGGTCGCGGTTGTTCATGATGTAGTGGTGCATGGAGCGCGCCAGCGGCATCACATCGATGAGTTCTTGTGGGTCAAATCCTGATGTCGGTGTGGCGGTGACGTTTCTAACGTTATCAGCGCCGGCACCACGGGAAGTGAGGCCGAGGTCGGTAAGTTTGTTGAGCGTATTGACGACGTTGCGCGGCATGATCTCGCGGATCTGGAAGTTGCCACGGGTGGTGATGTCGGTGTAGTTGCCACCCCAGTCGGCTGCCATTTCTGCCATGCCGCGGAACTGCAGGCTGTTCATCTGGCCACCGGGAATGCGGCAGCGCAGCATGAATGAATCCTGAGCTGGCTTGACGTGGAACATGCCGTAAAACTTGTAGCGGAACATGTCGTCTGGATCTGGGAAGATGTCCTTGGCGGCGTTGACACACATGGTGTCCCAGCAATCGAGGCCATTTTGTTTGTATTTGATGAGCTCTTCTTTGCACAGGTCGTCAACTGGTGTGCCGTAGACATCTTCTTCTGGGTCATTGGTGAATTGCCCAGCTGCATTCTGCCCGAGAAATGGGTAAGCAGTGCGCACGCGCTCAGCTAAATACTGCTTTTGCTCTTCTGTGAATGGTCCGATGTAGCTCATACGAGCGCTTTATCAGCACAAGTCGTGCCAAAAATCAGAGGACGCTTAAAAAATGATGAAAATTGCTAAATGTGAGATCTAATCAGTCGTTCTAGCTGGCGGCAAGTTATCATGCATGAATTTCATCGATGCCGCCGATGAGTGGTGTTTGTGGTGGTTGGGCCGCTTGAATGGCTTAGTTTTGTCTCGCCCCTTTGGGGCTTCAGACTTGTTGGTGGCGTTATCCCAGACCTGCGTTGGGCTTTCAGCCCTGCCTTGGTCTGGGCTGTAGTCTCTCGGTCCTTTGGACCTTTTTTAGGGGGGCGTCGGTGAGGGTGGCTGGACGGTGGAAAAGCTAGCTGGGCGATGGAAAAGCTAACTGGATGGTGGAAAAACTAGCTGGATGGTGGAAAAGCTAGCTGGGCGGTGGAAAAACTAGCTGGGCGGTGGTGAGGGTGGCTGGACGGTGGAAAAGCTAGCTGGGCGGTGGAAAAACTAGCTGGGCGGTGGTGAAGCTAGCTGGGCGGTGGTGAAGCTAGCTGGGCGATGGAAAAGCTAACTGGATGGTGGAAAAACTAGCTGGATGGTGGAAAAGCTAGCTGGGCGGTGGAAAAACTAGCTGGATGGTGGAAAAACTAGCTGGATGGTGGAAAAGCTAGCTGGATGGTGGAAAAGCTAGCTGGGCGGTGGTGAAGCTAGCTGGGCGGTGGAAAAACTAGCTGGATGGTAGTGAAGCTAGCTGGATGGTGGAAAAGCTAGCTGGATGGAGGAAACGACCTGCTAGATGATGCAAAATTAGACGATGCTGAGATTCTGCTTCATTGAGGGTCATTCATGCCAGAGCCATTTCATCAATGAGCTGGCGGGCTTGTTAGTCAGCTGGTGCGCCGATGAGCCCGCGGGTGTGGCAGCTGGGGCAGGTGAGGAAGGTTTTGGCGCTGTGGTTGGTTTGGCCGATTTCTTCGTGCATTTGGGACTGGCAGAATGGGCAGTTGCTAGGTAGCGGGAGAAATTTATCTAGCAAACGGTGGCGATTTCTAAAAAGGAAAACGAGCGCGATGAGCTCGGCTACGATGAAAGCGCCGATGATGGCTATGGCTGGGCCAGCTGGCTGGATGGTGGTGAAGGCGATGGCGGCGCTAACTAGCGGGCTGACCAGAGTGATGGCTGCTAGGGCGATGGTGACGAGTCCGCGGGAGAATTTGCGCCACGCGTAGCTACGCACTTGTTGGCGAAATTGTTGGGCATCGGCTGAGTCTTCGCTGATGCCAGCTGGGAATGAGAACCATTGGGACACGGCGGTGTGGGTAGCGTTTTTCCAGCTAGCTGGGAAGGCTGGAGTTTGGCTGGGGGAATAGTATTAGCTAGTGAGCTTCATGTCTGAGCTGTGGATGCGCTGGTAGCTGCCGGTTTTGGCGTTGCCGCCGATGTAGACGGGGCGCTGGTGGGCGGGAGCTTGGGGGATATGGATGTGGATGAGGTTTTTGCCGGCTATGGTGAGCACGCGGATGGAGTCTGGTTCTAGCAGGTTGTGGCTAACGATTTTACGATCATTGGCGCCAGCTAGCAGTTCGTCGATGACTTTGCTGGGATTTTCTATGCCTGAGATGATGTAGGATTCGTCTGGCAGCTCTAGCAGCCCGAGGAAAATATCACCGCCGTGGGTATTGGCGAAGGCGCTGTAGGTTTCCCAAATATCATGTGGCAGGTGGCCTGAGCCGTCGCGTCCTTGGGCGAGTTTGCATTCTACGTCGACGCTCTCGCGCAGCTGGGCGATGTCGTCGAGTGAGTAGATTTTGTGCATACGGCAATGTAAACAGAGGTTTGTAGCATGGCAAGGATTGGCGGGTTGTGAGCAATCAGGCGCTAGTTATCTGCGGGTTTTTGCTGTAACTTGTCTATTATCAGCTGGTCGCAAGGTATTGAGTTTCAAGCTGGTGTTTAATCTATCAAGAGCAACTCTGGCCAGCTGGCTGAGTTCATGCCCGCAAGGAATTATTTATATGAAGAAGAAATTACGCAAAGCATTGTTTTGGCTGCACTTAGTGGTGGGGATTTTGGCTGGAGTGCTGATCGCGGTGATGTGTTTCACGGGTCTGGTTTTGGTTTTTGAAAAAGAAATCCTCAGCTGGGCGGAGCGCGATGTTGTGGAGCTGAAGGTGGAGGATGGCGCTGAGCGCTTGTCTGCCGATGTGATGATGGCGCAGGTGAGAGCCGAGCACCCTGAGCGACGATTTTCCAATCTGGTGGCGGCAAATGATGAGGGGAAAATGTGGACGCTGCGAGCTGGCCGCCGTGAGTTTGTGTATCTCAACCCATACACGGCTGAGGTGGTGGAGCCGCCAGCTGCGGGATTGCGTGAGTTTTTCTGGGTGAATTTCCAGCTACACCGCTGGATGCTGATGAAGGGTGAGTCTAGAGATACGGGCAAGGCGATCAATGGCGCGGCGAACCTGGGATTCCTCGGCTTATGCATCACTGGGCTGTACCTGTGGTGGCCAAGAAATCTGAAGTGGAAATCATTCAAGCAAGCGATGAAACTGAAGTGGCCAAAGGGTGGCCAGGCTAGAGATTTTAACTGGCACAATGTGTTTGGTTTCTGGTTTTTGCTGCCATTGATCATTGCTACGGCGACTGGCGCGTATTGGTCTTATGGCTGGGCTAGAGACTTGTACGATGGCGCGCTGGGGCCACGGGTGACGCGAATGCCGCTGGAGCAGCCAGCTGAGCAAATGAGCCGAGGCGCTCAGGGGATTTCGCTAGAAAAGCAGCTGGAAATTGCCGCTGACTGGAGCCCTGAGTGGAAGACGATTTCGCTTCCTGTAGGCAAAAAAGCGATTGCGCCGTGGCTGAAAAATACCATCTCGGTGAGCGAGGGGCAGAATTTCCCAGCTGATCCGTCGCGTCTGGTTATCGATCCAGCTAGCGGCGAGATTGTGGATGAGCAGCGCGCTAGTGAACTGAGCACCAAAGAAAAATGGCGAGCGTCCATCAAGGGGGTGCATACGGGAACTGCTGGCGGATTTATTGGCAAGCTAGTAGGCGCGCTGGCCTGTGTGGCTGGCATGCTGCTGGTGTATACTGGCTTTGCGTTGAGCTGGCGCAGACTGGCTAGGTTTCGCAAGAAAAAGCGCGCTTAGTGAAAATTTGTTTTAAACTTATGTAACGCATTCATTTTTAGTTCGTTAGTAGTTTTGGGTGACGGGGTTACGTCGCCATTAAGGGAAACCTCTAAGGAACGAAATGAAAGTGAAACATAAAATTGAAACCTCAAAATTGAGGAATGCGGCTGCAGTAGTAGCGGTGATGCTGGGGGGATTCAGCCAGCCACTCTACGCAGTGGATGTAGATACGGAGCTCTTGCTGCTGGTGGATGTCTCCGGCAGTGTGGACTCCTCGGAATACGACTTGATGATGCAGGGCTACGCCGATGCTTTTGACTCGGCTAGTGTACTCAGTGCCATCCAGAGCGGTGCTCAGGGAGCGATTGCCGTATCCTTGGTATTCTGGTCAGGCGCTACGCAGCAACAAGTGGGCGTCGACTGGATGCTGATTGACGATGCGGCCTCGGCAGCGGCTTTTTCGGATGCGATAGAAGCATCGACTAGGCCCTTTAACGGAAGTACAGCTATTGGCTCAGCATTACAATATGGAGCTACGGCTTTTGGTACTGAGACGGGCCAAGCTGATAATGGCTTCACCTCAGTATCACAGATCATCGATATCTCAGGTGATGGTACTGATAATAATACACCGCCTGATGAGGTATCGCGTGAGCTCAATGTGCAAGCTGGCCGAGATGCCGCTCTGGCGTCCGGTGTGGACATGATCAACGGTTTGCCGATTGGTGATGAAGACGGAGTGCTTAAGACCTATTACGAAGATAATGTGATTGGTGGCTCAGCTGGCGGGGTGGATGCTTTTGCCCAACAGACTGATACTTTTGGTGATGTACAGACATCATTAGAGGCCAAGCTGATCTCTGAAGTGGGCGCAGGCGCGGTTCAATCCACTGCGATCCCAGAGCCGCGAGTCGCTGCTCTAGCTGGCTTAGGCATGTTGTTTATTTTGTGTAAAAGACGCGTCTAATTGACCTCAAATCAAAATCAGCATGAGCGGGCGTATACATAGAGGCAGTAGTGATCCAGATCGCAGGCACCAGATTCATTGTGAAATCATTGGCAAGGAATTGCTCAATGGTGACTATGAACCTCGTTGTTACGCCCGTGCATGCGCTCAATGCGACGGTGATGAAAATCTACGGCGCTCAATTTATGCTAAGGAGCGAATGGATTCGCTGCAGAAAATAGATGCGGTAGAACCATTCTCCGCAGTGCTCAATACCGATTCCTATGAGAAGCGCAGCTCGCGCAAACGTAGATCCAGCAGCAAAGACACAGCTGATGGAAAATTAGAAATTAGCAAACTAAGTGGTTATATAGATAAGCTGCTAAAGCTGATAGATGTGTCGCTCAAACATTTCTGCATGGCTCTAGCAGCTACGGGTTCATTGATCGTCTATCGCCTCTGGTCCGATGGTGATATCGATGAACGAATTTATTGGCAGGTCATTTTAGTAGTAGTTCTCAGCCTGGTAATGCCGCTAGTGAGCTATCTAATGACATTGCCGTGGGTGGCTGGCATCGAGTACCGGAAAATTCTATCTATCTGGGTGCCGAGCCTATGTTTGTTATCTACCATCTCAGGTTTCTATCTGCTCAAGGCTGGTATCCCTGAGCGTAACAAAATTGCAGAAAAGGCAGCTCCAAAAGTGGAGCATGTTGAGGTGCTAGTGCCAGCCATGAGCATGCAGCAGCCAGATGAGCTGGGCAGCGAGATCACTATGAGTGACTAAGCTTAGGGCTTGCTAGCAGCTGGAGATTTTCTCCAGAACATCCAGCGGCGCGGTTGTTTGCGTCTCTCTAGCATGTGCTCGGTGACGATCAGCGCGACAATGCAGAAGATGCCAGCGAAGAGGATCTGGGCAATGCGAAGGTAGAAGTTAGAGCTAGCCTCGGCGTCATTTCCTGTTGAGCTGCCGAGCAATACCAAAAAGGTAGTAAAGCCAGACATCCACGAAGCAGCGTTTTTGCTAGAGGTCATCTTGTGGCAGAAGAACAATGAGAAACAAAGGGTGAGGGCAACCAGAAAGTCGTATTTAGGAACTGCCACAAGCAGGTTGTAGGCAATGATGATGGCTACCCCGCCAATGGTGCAGGCGATAGAGTTAGCCTTCATCACTTTGATGCTGGCGTTAGTATTTGGTGTGCCAGCCATCATGCAGATGTAAATCATGGCTAGCGAGTATTGTGCTAGATTGAGGGTGAAAAATAACATCACCGCTGTGGTAGATACAATGGTGCTAACCAGCGCTAGGCGAGCTCGTTCTTCGCGCGGCGCTATCGGTGGTTTGGCTGGTGGTGCTTTCTTGGCTCCAGCTGCTGGCGCCGGCATGATGGTCGCTAGGCTGTTGGGAACTAGCTGGAAAAATAGCCAGGTAAAAAACAACCCCAGCGACATGTTGATAAACAAATAAGTCGTGATCAGATGGGCCGCCATCGTCGCCTGCAGCGCAAGGATGGGCACCATGGTCACGCCCATGGTCATGAAGATTGTCGCCATTGGCGGCGCCTTCGCATCGTTATAGTAGATGAAGAAGAATATTAACAGATAGAGCGGCAGGCAGAGCAGCGGGTAGCGAATGAAAAACTCCGCAATCACTAAACCCATAAGTAAACCAACCGTTAGGCGCTTGAGTAGCTGGCTAGCCACTTTCCAGCCAATCCACTGCGGGAATGGCAGCGCCAAAAACATGGCGGCGAAAAGCGGCATGATAAATGACAATGGCCAAGCCATGCCGTAGGCTACCGCCACTGAGGTGGTGGCTCCGAGAGCGATGCGTAGCGCTTTGACGTTGGCTGGTGTCATGATCTTAGCTTGGCCCTGCTAGGGGCTAGTAGATGTGTGAGAAGAAACTAACGATGCGTATCCACGCTTTGCCTAAGCTATTAAAGACAACGCCGTCACCTGTATAGACGATCACGTTAGACTGGCCATTGACTCTTTTGAACCCTTTGGCGTTAGCGTCTGTGAAGTCGATAATGACGGGAAATTGCTGAGCTTCACGAAGCCACCCTTGAGTGGTTTTTACGGTGGTGAGTCCACCTAGCTGGTTGCCTGTGTTGTCGTCTACTCCAAAGGAAACACTGCGCACGTGGCCAGTGAATACCTTACCCGGTGCCGCATCGAGCACGATTTCTACTGAGTTGCCGGGCTTGATTCTGCTGAGGCTATTTTCACGCATGTTAGCCTGAATCCAAACATCCCTCACAGAAATGAAAGTCATGATTGGCGCGCCAGTATTGGCAAAGTGGCCGACGTCGACGGAGAAGTTAGTAATCACACCATCAGCTGGTGCTACGATAGTGGCGCGCTGCAGGTCGAGCTGAGCCTTCTCTAAGTTAGCCAGTGCGGATTTGATGCGTGCATTGTCTTGGCCAGTTTGCCCGAGGTTGCTCTTGGCTTTTTCTAACTCAGATTTTGCGCTGAGCAGTTGAGCTTCGCTAGAGGCGATGCGTGAACGCGCATCATCGGCACGTGACATAGACGCTGCTCCTTGTTCAGACAGACGAATAATGCGCTCACCCTTCACCTTGGCGTTGGTTAGGTTAGCTTCAGCCTCGGTGACTTTCGCCTGAGCTGTGGTGACAGAAGAAACATCCGCACTGGATGTCTGGCTCGCCTGCTGCAGGTCGGCTTGAGCTTGTTCTACAGCCAGCTGGTATTTCTCGGCATCAATTTCAATGAGCTTGTCACCAGCTTTCACCAGCTGGTTGTTATTGACGTAAACTTTGGAAATATTTCCAGACACCTGAGCTGAAAGTGGCACGATGTAGGCGTCGACTCGGGCGTTGCTCGTATAGGGCACATACTTGTCACTGAGAATGTGAGCAAAGAACATGACGATGACCAAAACCACAGTGATCTTTGTCCAGAATTTGATAGGATCACGTTTTGGTTTCTCAGCTGCGGGTTCAGCTGCTTTTGAATCTGATGCTTCTTCTGACATAATGAAGGTGGGTTAGATTAGGAGTCTTGTGATGGTAAGTTGTTTTGTTCCTGCTGTGATTGTTCGCCGTACTTGGTTGTTTTTCCATACATACCAACGAGCCAGGCCACGAGGATGGCGGTGAAAAATTGTCCAACAATAGCCTGCATCTGGCACAGTGATGAGGCGGCTGGGTTTTGTGGAGTGATGTCGCCGTAGCCTAAAGTTGTTAGCGTGACGAAGCTGAGGTAATTGAAAATATGTAGATCGGTGCGGCCATTTTCAGCTATCAGCGTGCCGGAATATGATCCCGGAACCAGATCTTGCAGCAGCGCGTAGGCTGACCCCCACATCAGCCCCATCAGCATGTAGATGCACATGGCGCATAGGATCACAGCAAAGTTGATGGTTTCCACCTTGGCCATTTGTTTGAAAAAGGAGGTGATTACCATGCCATAGAAAAAGATGAATAAGAGGAAGCTGCTTTCTACGCTGAAGCGCACATCGATGATGTGGCCTAACCAATAGACAGCTAACAATGGCAGAAGGATCATGGTCGCGATTGATCGCTGTTTGCGCGCCTTTTGCACAGCTAGGGTGGCCATCAGCAAAACGCCAGTGACACAGCCATGAATGATGTATTCTGTGGCTGTGTTAGCTGGAATCATCGGGCTGATAAAAACGTAAATCAGCAAGATGGCTAGTAGTCGTCCAAAACTGTTTTTATTATTCATACTCAAAGAGGGAATTATTTTTTGTTAGCTGGAGAGCTTTCCACAGCTGGCTGCGGCGGGGTCATGAATTTGCCCCAGTCTGTGCGCTGCATCATCTTGTTCTTTATGTCCTGAGGGATGGTGGCTTCGCGGTCTTTATCCGTCCATCCACCGCCGAGAGCTTTGTACATGGAGATCAAGTTAGTAGCGATGGTTCCCTGAGTGGCAGCGTACTGATCCTGCTTCTGGGTGAGTGAACGTGTAGAGTCTAGCACCCTCTGGTAGTCAGCTAGACCTTCTTTGTATTGCAGCATGGAGAGCTCAGCTGAGCGTTCAGATGATTCCACACCTGTGCGCAAGAATTCTGCTTCGCGCTTTGAGTTAACAAAACCAGTCATGCTGTCTTCAACCTCACGCGCAGCATTGAGCACGACGTTTTGGTAGCTAGTTAGGCTTTGTTCAAAGCGTGCATCTTGCACTCTGACGGAGTTTTTGATGCGTCCGTAGTTGAGAATATTCCAGCGAAATGCTGGGCCGAAGGTAAAACCAAAGTTGTCAGCATCAAAGATGTCGCTGAGCTCGTTAGGGCCAGCGTCGGATGCGCTCCAGCCGAGCGAGCCGAGGAGTGTAAAGCTCGGGTATAGGTCAGCTTTGGCAATGCCGATCTGCTGGCTCTGGGTGATGGCTAACATCTCGGCCTCGCGCACATCGGGCCGGCGGCGGAGAAGCTCAGCTGGTACGCCAACGCCAACGGATGTTGGTGCTTGTGGGATTTTGCCAGTAGTCGCAATCATCGACTTGGTTGACCCAGGTGATTGACCTAGCAGTACAGCCAGAGCGTTATGAAATTTCTGCAGTGATGTCTGCAAGTTAGGAATCTGTGCCTGAGTTGAGCTAAGTAAGGTTTGCGCTTGCAGAACGTCGAGCTCAGTCACCGTGCCTGCTTCAAACTGCAGCTTGACCAGCTCTAATGAATCCGTTTGTAGTTTGGCGTTTTTCTTAGCTAGCCGGATTCGTTCTTCCAGCGTGCGGATGTTGACGTAGTTCGTCGCTACCTCAGCGGTGAGGGAAACGAGAATGTCGTCGTAGCTAGCAATGTCAGCTAACAATGAAGCATTTGCGGAGTCGATAGAGCGGCGGAATTTCCCCCAGAAGTCGAGCTCCCAAGCAGCGTCAAAGCCGAAACTTGCGGTGGTGAAGTTAGGGTCATTTCCCGGTGCGCGGACACGAAGTAAATCACCACTTGCCGCTTGGCTCTGCGGGAACATATTGCCCTGCGAGATGCCGAGGATGGCGCGTGATTCAAGAATTCTCAGTGCTGCGGTGCGCAAGTTTAGGTTCTGATCTGCGGCCGTACTAACGAGATTGTTTAATGTTGGGTCATTAAATTGTTTCCACCACTCTAGGTTGACCTGACTGTTTGGGCCAGAGGCGAGGCTAGCATCAGATTCGCTCCAGCTGGCTTCGATGTCAGTGGCTGGGGCGACGTAATCAGGGCCTATCATGCAGCTGCCGAGTATCAATGGACTGCAGCAGAGTGTGGCGGTAATGACTTTCATGTGAAGTGGGTGAAAAGGTTAGTTAGGCTGGCTCAGCGTCGTCTTGCGCAGCTTCTTCGGAGCTAGTATCCTTGTTATTAATAGCAGCGTCTTTCTCATTCACCCAAGCCATGAAGATGGTGTACATGATAGAGAGAACGACTGCGCCAACGAATAGTCCAACAAGACCTGATAGGATCATGCCGCCAATGGCGCCGAGAAGGATAACGAGCATTGGGGTATCAACACCGCGCGACATGAGCAGTGGCTTGAGAACTCCATCACCAAAGTTAATGATGAGCGCCCAGATGAGGAAAATAGTGGCAGCGGTACTGCTGTTGGTAGAGAATACGTAGGCGGCCACTGGTCCCAAGATGAGGATTGGTGGAAGCTGCATGATCGCACACATCATTACGGCGAGACCGAAGAGACCAGCAGCTGGCACATCGACGGCGACCATGCCAATAGTGGCGAGCACGGCCTGGATGAGGGCAACTCCAACAACACCTTTCATCACGCCACGGATGGTAGCGGTGGTGAGGTCGGTAAACTCGACACCTTTAGGGCCAGCGATGGCGCTGATGACTTTGCTAGCAGCTGCGCGTCCTTTATCTGGAGAGACCATAAAGATGCCAGCGATAATGAAGGAAATGACAAACTGAAGAATAGCAAATACACCGCCTTTGATAGATCCGAGGATGGAGGTGGCTAAGTTTTGCGCAAAGGGATTGGTATTTTCGATGGCTTCCTTGATATCGGTGGAGGCCATGTTCCAGATGTTAGCGATTTTTTTGCCAATGACTGGGATGTTTTCTACTTTTTCTGTAGCTGGTGGTAGGTCTAGCCCGCCAGCTTTGAGGTTCTTAGCTAACCACTGCACGGCCTCTAATGATGATTCAGCTAGTAAGACGACCGGCATGATGAGCGCGGCAACGGCAATCAGTGTGAAAAGCGTACATGCGAGCTTTCGGCGACCACCTAGCATAGCGGTTAGTTTGCCCATTAGAGGGGTAAAAGTAACCGCAATGATAATCGCCCAGAGGACCGGCATCATGAATGGTTGGATGATATTGAACGACCAGATGGCCATTAGTGCGAGCACACTGATTTTGATAGCGGCTTCAATCGCGTTTTTGACAAAGTGATCGTTGCTAGCGTCTGTTGGGCTGTTCATGATAGAGATTTACTGGTGGTGGATTGTTCTAATTAGTGCATTTCCTGCTAGTTGGGTCAAGAGTCATCTAGCGAATGTTTGAGTTAAACAGGTTAATTTGATGGGTTGAGCATTCTGTTGGGAAGGAGTCTAGTGACATAGATTTTAAAACTATTGGTTAACATTAGTGCTGATTTGAGTATAGCTATGAGGACAGGCAATAAACACCACGCAAGCCATGGCATTGACTCCAGAACAAGAACGAGACTTCGTAGGTCTGCTAACTAAGCATCAGGCTTCTATCCAGGCTTACATTATTTCCATGATGCCGGGTTTTTCTGGGGTGGCAGATATTTTGCAGGAAACAAATATCATTCTGTGGGAGAAGCGTGAGGTGTTTGAGTTTGGCACTAACTTTGGTGCTTGGGCGAATACCGTGGCGCGTTTTCAGGTGCTCAAGCAGCGTGCGAAGCTGAAAAAAGCGGACGTGCCTATCATGGATGAAGGGGTGATGGATTTTCTAGCATTGCAGTGTGATGTTTCTGAGGAAGAGAGTGATTACCGGCTAAAATCATTAGATGAATGCTTACGCGGCTTGAGTGAGCCTGATAGATGTTTAATCGAAGCCCGCTATGGTTCGCGGATGAGCTTGCGTGAGTACGCGGGTGAGATCAATCGATCTGAGGGAGTTTTGAGGGTAACCTTGTATCGCATCAGGCAGGGTTTACGCCGGTGCATCAACGGAAAACTAGTGGCAAGGAGTGTGCAAAATGTCTAAAAAGCCAACTGACGAACTGATTAACGATCTGTTTGAAGGGGTGATCACCCATGAGGAACTTGTGCGTTTGGAGGCCGAGTTGTTAGTAGATGCGAATGCTCAGGAGAGTTATAAAGATCATGTGATGCTGCAATGTGGGCTTGAGCAAATGGCCAGCTATAAGGTGACTTCTGTGAACGATGTGATTTCATTTGATGAGGTCTTGCGCCGTCAAAAAATCCGCAACTTCAAACGCTCCTCTCTAGCAGCAGCGGCGATTTTTTTGCTGCTGGGTGTGGCCTTGTACTTTGTTCATTTTGCGCGTCAGGGTGATGGCTCGGCAATGATCACGATGGCACCGCGATCTGTGATTAACCGGACTGGCCAGCCAGCTGAAGAGGGCCAGAATAGCCGTCTATCTGTTGGGTCTGTTATCGAACTCGCACAGGGATCTCTGCAGCTCACATTGGACAATGGTGTCCAAGGTTACGTGATCGGTCCGGCTAAGTTTGAGTACTCGGCTGAGAATGCATTGCGCTTAGATTATGGTTCGGCGTATTTTGATGTGCCACCAGCTGGCCACGGATTTGAGGTGTTAGCTGGCGATTTACGTGTGGTTGATCTGGGCACAAAGTTTGGCGTTTCTGCGATTAGAAATGAAGCGCGTGAAGTTCACGTTGTGCAAGGTCGCGTCTTGCTGAGCGGTGCAGCTGTTGGGCATTCGCTTGAGCTGGCTGGCAGTCAGGCGGTGAAGATAGATGATGCGGGTGAGGTGGTAGAAATCCCGCTGAAGCGAGGAAATTTCATCGAATCATTACCAGAAGATTTGCTCTATCTGCAGTGGTCATTTGAGTCTATTGTTGATGGTCGTGTATTTGCTGGTGGCAACCATCCGATTCTACCAGAATTGCGTACTGAGCTGGTAGAAAGTGAAAATCATCCTGACGTGGAGGCTGGTGGTTGGGTCGAGCAAGGGCCATTTGGCGATGCTTTGAAATTTGGTCGCAAAGGAATGAATGCCGTGACTAACTGGCATGGAGTAGCTGGCGATTCGCCACGCACGATTTGTTTTTGGGCCAAGCTGGATGCATCACGCCGATCAACAATCGTCAGCTGGGGGCGCAATGCTGATAAGAAGCATGCTAGTAAGTGGAAGTTAGAGCTGCGGCCAGATCATGATGGCCAATGGTTGTTTGGCACTAACATAGGTAAGCAGGTTAGCTATAGTCCTGTAGAAAATTTTGTTTTAGGCGATTGGTGCCACTACGCCAGCGTTTATACTGGTCGCGTTGCCGCTAATGGTTGGCCGGAGATCGAGCACTATATTAATGGCCAGCGGGTCACTTCCGAATGGAAGTCCATAGGCAAGCGGTTAGATCGTTTGCCTTCAGTACCGCCGCAGGTGGCTACTAGCTCAGTGGAGTCTGGCGCGCGTCCACTAAGCTTTGGTAAATTGGTAGAGAGTGAGCCTGGGCGCCCTAACGGTGCGATGTCAGGAGCTATTGATGAGGTATTTCTCTTTGCTGGCGCCTTGAAACAGGAGGAAATTCTCCACCTGATGCAGTATAACAGACTGCCCTAGTCATCTCTTCGTGCGCGTGGAGCTAGCTGGGGTTACATAATATAGAAGTGAAACAGTTGTTCGTCCTCTTGTCATACATTGAAGGCTATTTTTGTTAACATGTGGTCGTTATTTTTATGAATAAATATGCCGTGTGATCTTTTTGCACCTGAACGGGGTGGCTATATCGATAAAGCGGCGTGAAATAACACATAAAAGCTATGACTATAAAAAATAAAAAAGCCCTGCTGGCAGCGTTGGCAGTGAGCGCCTGTGCATCGGCTTCGCTGCACGCGGCGACGATTCGTATTGATATTGATCTGGATGCATCGAGCATGCTTAGCAGTGGGGGTGTAGACCCTAACAGCGACTCGAATAATGTAGATAAATTCGATATAGAATTGGGTGAAGAACTCTACAATCCTGATGCGGCAGATTTATATATTCGGCATAACGGTGGTACTGCGACTCGCACATCAAAGGCGAACTTTGTATTCAATATAGCGGACTTGGAGGCCCCAGTTGATGTGGATAATATTGAATCGGTCAATTTGGTTTTCACAATATCACACCAATTAAATGGTAATAACTCGTTAACGCTTACTTTTTCCCAGCTATCTGGTGTTTTTTCGTATGATCTAGATTCTCCTGTATCTGACGACCCTTCCTATATCCATTCTGCGGACGTAAAGGGGAGTGATTGGGCTGCAGGTCAATCAAAGTCAATTGATACTACTGAATTAGTAAAAGCTTGGATGGAGGGTGGTGATTCTGAGTTCAGCATATTTGTTGGTCATGATGAAAGTGGTTCTCAAGGTATTGGTTTTACAGGTATCGCTTTAGAGGTGAATACCTTTGATCCAATTCCTGAGCCTAGCAGCGCTGCTTTACTTGGTCTTGGTGGCTTGGCCATGGTGCTGCGTCGCCGTAAGTAAGTTTTATTATATCCGTGGCCCAGCGCGATGCGTATTTGAGGCCACGGATTTTTTGTTTTTTAGTGATGGTGGGGGATTTCCCATGGCTTGATAGATCGAGTGCTTATGAATAAATATATTTGTTGTGGGTTGTTGTTAGTTTCTGTTGGGCTGCTGGAGGCAGCTGAGCAGCCGAATGTGGTTTTGATGATGGCTGATGATATGGGCTGGGCGGATGCTAGCTATAATGATGGCTGGATTGAAACGCCACATCTGGATGAGATGGCGGCTGAGGGGATTGAGTTTACCCGTTTTTATTCTGCGAGTGCGGTTTGTTCGCCGACGCGAGCTAGCTGTCTAACTGGGCGGAACCCAATTCGTGTGGGTGTGCCATCGGCAAATGTTGGGCGAATTGAGAAGGAGGAAAACCTTCTTTCCGAAGTGCTGCAGGAGGCAGGTTATGCGACTGGGCATTTTGGCAAGTGGCATCTAGGCACGATGACGACTCTGCGTACGGACGCAAACCGCGGTAAAGCTGGCAATACGAACCATTACTCGCCGCCATGGCAGCACGGATATGATTTTGTTTTTGCCACTGAGTCTAAGGTGCCAACTTACGAGCCGATGCGCAAAAATGCTTCATTAGATATGCCTGTTAGCTTTGAGGATGAAAATTATTACGGCACGGCGTACTGGATGTGCCCAGATGACGAGAGTTCCTGGCAGACGGCTCTGGAGGGAAAGAGGGTGGCGCTGGATGACAATCTGAATGGTGATGATTCGCGCATCATGATGGACAGGGTGATTCCTTTTGTGGAATCGGCTGTGGCTGAGGGGAAACCATTTTTCACAGTGATCTGGTTTCATACTCCGCATAAGCCATTGGTAGATCCAGCTGGTGTGGCAGGTAAAGATTCAGCTACCTCGTATGATGCGGCGATTAGAGACATGGACGAGCAGATTGGGCGATTGCGCACTCGGCTGCGTGAGCTGGAAGTTTATGACAATACGATGATGTGGTTTTGCTCCGACAATGGCCCAGAGGGCGGCGATTCAGCGCCGGGTAGAGTCGGCGATTTACGCGGACGCAAGCGCGACCTGTATGAAGGAGGTGTGCGCGTACCTGGTTTGTTAACTTGGCCAGCTGGCATAGAGGCTCCTGTAAAGACTGACTATATAGCAAGCACGAGTGATTATTACCCAACCATTATCGATATGTTGGGTTTGGATTACCCTGCAGATCAAAAACCAATTGATGGCAATTCCCTGCGGCCATTGATAGAGGGTGAGCTTGCTGCTAGAACGAAGCCAATTGGTTTTGATTTCCGCAATCAGCTGAGCTGGGTGGAGCAGCAATATAAGTTGATCCAGCCAGCGGCGGATGCGGACTATGAGCTGTACGATGTTAGCGCTGATCCTAACGAAATAACAGATCTGTCTGATTTGATGCCTGAGAGAGTTGAGTCGATGAAGGCATCACTAGTA
Organism: Persicirhabdus sediminis; assembly: GCF_016595495.1. Lineage (GTDB taxonomy): Bacteria > Verrucomicrobiota > Verrucomicrobiia > Verrucomicrobiales > Akkermansiaceae > Persicirhabdus > Persicirhabdus sediminis. The sequence goes on along the minus strand of NZ_JAENIM010000034.1, from coordinate 20,245 downwards.
GCCTGGAAGCAGGCGATTGATGAAGATTATGGCTACAGCAATGGCATTGTGTTTGAGCCTAATGAGCCAGAGGTGGACCCATTGCTAGATTCAGATTGGGACGGCATTGCGGATATTTATGAGACGGGAACTGGAAGTTATCTGAGCCAGCTGGATACAGGTACTGGGCCAGCTTGGGTTGATAGTGATGGAGATGGCTGGGCTGATGGGCTTGAGTTGCTTCTAGCTACTGATCCAACAGATGACGCATCGGTGCCAGCGTTGAGCCAGCCAGTGACTACTGTGCTCTATCCATCTGAATGGGTAGTGGTGGCGACAAATGGTACGGCTGATGATCCAGCTACTGCAGAGGGCGCTGAGAGCTGGGGCAGCGCTGGAGAATTATTTCTCCGTGAGCGTGCGAGCAGTAATACACAGCGCAAGGCGCGGGTGTATTTGAAATTTGATCTAAGTTCACTGCCGGAGGGGATCGTGCATTCAGCTAATCTCTATCTGCACCAGACTGGTAGAATTAATAACAATGCTGATAGTAGCGAGCTTGAGTTAGCTTGGTTAGGTAAAGCGTGGAGTGCGGCAGCTGGGTCATATCCACTGTATGATCATATGCTAAATGAGCCGTCATTTGCTTTTGGTAAGTTAGACGATTTTGGCACGAATGCTTCGTCAGCTGGTGTTTTTGCAGCGGCACCTGGCCAGCTGGATTTCGCTGGTGGTTCTATCTGGCTGCGACCGCTGGTATCTAGCTGGCTGAATGACGCTACCTCTAACCATGGCATTGGCCTAGCCATTTCTGAGAGTGGCAATACGGGCATTTCCTTTTCCTTAGTAGACGATGAGTCGACTGCTGAGCTGGATGAATCGCTACGTCTGGAGGTGGTACAGTTTGCTTACGATAGCCATGGCAATGAGCTGCCAGACAGCTGGGAATATAAGTATTTTGGCACATCTGGTGAGCAGCTAGCTGAGGGCGATGATGATGGTGACGGGGTGAGCAATCGCGACGAGTGGCTGGCTGGAACCGATCCCACTGACAGCCATTCGGCTTTTGCCATCCAAGAAATCGCCAAGACTGGTGATGGTGCTCAGCTCAGCTGGAATGGTGAAGTGATGAGAAATTACTGGCTGGAAAGCTCAAATGACCTCGTCAACTGGGTCGTGGTCTCTGGCCCGATCTCTGGTGAGGGTAAGCCGATCCAGCTCATGGTGGATGTGGATGCCGAGTCGCGCCAGTTCATGCGCGTGCGGGTGCAGCCAAAGTGGTGAATTTAGCAACTAGCTGAAAGCAAGTCCCACACGTCCAGCTGGATGTGCTGGGGCTTTTTTGTCTCATGGTGACGGGGAAATAGGCTTATTCGCGGGCAAAAAAATACCCGTAACCGCCCCCTATTAGCAGTCACGGGTAATAGCACCACCACATAAATTGTTCAACTTTCGCTATACTAGCCGCTGCTGACCTTTGGTCCTCTAGCTCCCACACAAGAGGAGGTAAACAGTGCCTGGTGTAACTGCCGTTGAACTGCGTTGGTTACGTGAATATTGATAACCCATTTTTAGAATATATAAAGAGATTTTTTTCCGTGATGTGATTTAGTTTAAAACTTAGTATACATACTGTTTTTCTGTGGATTTCCAGAGTGGGCGAATGATCGCTTGCACCTAGGCCGTTGAGGTGCTTGTATCCGCGGCAAGATTAAAGAATTATAAGCACTATGGCTGAACGCGAAAATACCGATCCAGAGAAGATGGAAAAAATCGTTTCCCTGTGTAAACGCAAGGGGTTCATCTTTCAATCAGGCGAACTGTACGGTGGCCTTAACGGCTGCTGGGACTATGGCCCGCTTGGCGCAGAGCTGAAGCGTAACCTTAAGGACTACTGGTGGCGCAAGAACGTGCAAGAGCGCGACGACATCCTAGGCATGGACGGCTCCATCCTTACTCACCAGGCAGTACTCACTGCATCTGGCCACGTGGGTGGATTCTCAGATCCTATGTGTGACTGTCTGCTGACAAAAGCACGTCTGCGTGCAGACCAGATCGATCCACAGACCGGTACCGCCTACCACTACACAGGTGCGAGCCACGAAGAGAGTGGATTTTCTGTAGAGAAACCATACTCAGTACTGGTTACTGGCCCGAATGCAGATGAAAACAAAGCGCGCAAAACTGCCAAACAGTACTACGCACAGTTCCTCTCTGATAAGCAGATCGCGCCGAAGAAACTTAGCCTGCAGGGTGAAAGCACCAGCGAAGAAGTAGATACCATCCAGTACAACCCTGAAAATGGTTCACTGCTTACTGAAGCTCGTGAGTTCAACCTCATGTTCCAGACGAAGATGGGAGCTTCCTCTGACGACAATGATCCAAACGCAGTCGCTTACCTGCGCCCGGAAACTGCGCAGACGATTTTTGTCCAGTACAAGAACGTGCTCGATATCTCCCGCGTGAAGCTGCCATTTGGTATTGCCCAGATTGGTAAAGCATTCCGTAACGAGATCAACCCACGTAACTTCACCTTCCGCTCACGTGAGTTTGAGCAGATGGAAATCGAATTTTTCTGCCGCCCAGAAGATGGCCTCGCGCTGACTGAAGAATGGCTCGAGCGTCGCCTCACATTCTACGCAGAAATCGGTGTGCCGCGTGAAAAACTCCACGTGCTCGACGTTCCAGATGGTGAGCGCGCTCACTACTCAGAGAAAACATACGACATCGAATACGAATTCCCATTCGGCATTCAAGAACTCGAAGGTGTGGCCTACCGCGGCGCCTACGACCTCGGCAAACACCAAGAAGCATCTGGCAAAACTCTCGAGTACTTCGACGAGGAAACCAAAGAGCGCTTCATCCCGCACGTCGTCGAGCCATCAGCTGGCTGCGACCGTACCGTGCTCGCCGTGATCTGCGAAGCCTACGACGTAGAAGACCTCACCAAAGAAGGTGGCAAAAAAGACGTCCGCACCGTGATGCGCTTCAAGCCATGCGTTGCTCCTATCAAGGCTGCCATCCTGCCACTTCTCAAAAACAAGCCAGAGCTCGTTGCTAAAGCCAAAGAAGTGCAAGCACTGCTCCAGCCACACGTCAACGTCGCCTACGACGCCACTGCAGCCATCGGTCGCCGCTACCGTCGCCAAGACGAAGTAGGCACACCATTCTGCATCACTATCGACTTCGAAACACTCGGAGAAGAAGGTGGCGAAGACCTCAAAGACACCGTGACTATCCGCCACCGCGATAGCATGGAGCAAGAGCGCGTGAAAATCAGCGACCTGCTCGGCTGGCTCCTGCCACGCCTTGCCTAAGCAAGATCCAATCATCTACCAAACCGCCAGCTGGACCAATTCCCAGCTGGCGGTTTTTTTGTGCCGATGAGGGCGAAATGTGAGCTTAGAAGCTCCAGCCAGCGTACAAATGGAGCTAGCTCCCGCAGCTCTAGCCAGCTGGAAAGACTCAGGAAAAACCCGCTTTTGTGAAGGTGTAATCATGATTAATCCCTTTATTTATAAGGAATCATCGGTGAGACATAGAAAAAATGCCGTGCATTATTTGAAGGCAAATTCCAGCTGGATTTGGTTCCAACTAGCTGGCTAGCCCGAGAAAAAATACGGTGCATGATTTAGCCACGGAGTGGCGGTCGTTCGTAGCCCTAGGCAACGCCTAGGGGGAGAGTGGAAAAAATGGGAATAGCCACAGCGTGGCGACCGTTCTCCAAGCGACAACCATGATTTCAGCCAGCTCAAATTCCAGCTAGATCTTCTCCAGCTAGATCTTTTCCAGCTGGCTTGGGTTTCAGCTGGCTTGTAAAAAAATGCCGTGCATTATTTGAAGGCAAATTCCAGCTGGATTTGGTTCCAACTAGCTGGCTAGCCCGAGAAAAAATACGGTGCATGATTTAGCCACGGAGTGGCGGTCGTTCGAAGCCCTAGGCAACGCCTAGGGATTGAGATCCAGACAAGGGAATAGCCACAGCGTGGCGACCGTTCTCCAAGTGACAACCATGATTTCAGCCAGCTCAAATTCCAGCTAGATCTTCTCCAGCTAGATCTTTTCCAGCTGGCTTGGGTTTCAGCTGGCTTGGGTTTCAGCTGGCTTGGGTTTCAGCTGGCTTGGGTTTCAGTTTAGGCTGGCTAGCCCGGAGGGCTACTGGACTTTAGCCGCGGGTAAGCGAGCTCAGCGAGCGCCACCCGTGGATAGCCAAGCCAGGAAGAGGATTTCCCGGAGGGAAAATGGAAGAGATAGCTGGCTGGCATGCCCCCAGAAAAACCCACTTTTCAGGCCCATAAAACCATGCTAATCCGCATAGTTACAATGAACTGGAAAATTCTAGCCAAAAAATGCCGTGCATTATTTAGCCACGGAGCGGCGGTCGCTCGTAGCCCTAGGCAACGCCTAGGGATTGAGATCCAGAAAAGGGGAAAGCCACATCGTGGCGATCGTTCTCCAAGCGACGACCATGATTTCAGCCAGCTCAAATTCTAGCTAGATCTTCTCCAGCTGGCTTGGGTTTCAGCTTAGGCTGGCTAGCCCGGAGGGCTAATGGACATTAGCCGCGGGTAAGCTAGCTCAGCGAGCGCCACCCGTGGATAGCCAAGTCAGGAAGAGGATTTCCCGGAGGGAAAATGGAAGAGATAGCTGGCTGGCATGCCCCCAGAAAAACCCACTTTTCAGGCCCATAAAACCATGCTAATCCGCATAGCTACAATGAACTGGAAAATTCTAGCCAAAAAATGCCGTGCATTATTTAGCCACGGAGTGGCGGTCGTTCGAAGCCCTAGGCAACGCCTAGGGATTGAGATCCAGAAAAGGGAATAGCCACAGCGTGGCGACCGTTCTCCAAGTGACAACCATGATTTCAGCCAGCTCAAACTCTAGCTAGCCTGCGGCCAGCATTGAGTTTTAGCTGGTTTCAGCTCGGGCTGGCAGGAACGATCATAGCTGATATCTTTCGAGCGAATTTAGACAGACAATCTGAGCTGGGTGAAGTTTGCGGGCGTGTTGTACCGCATTCCATTTCCCCTCCGGGGAACCCACTAGCTAGCTAGGAAACCACGGCTTGCACTCGCTGGGCTCGCTGACCCGCGGCTAAAATCTTGTAGCCCTCTGGGCTGGCGAGGCTGCCTACAATGTCATCTTGTTTGTCTAGCAAAACTGCCGTCAGCTGGTTATATGCTAGCTAGTGTTATAGTTTCTAACTTTAACGTTTGTCTTTGGATTCTGATCTGCCTAGTGTTAGCACTATTAATAATTTTAGATATTATCTATGGAAAATTTACTAAAACTCTCGTCCATCATTGAAGATAAAGGTCACAATTTAGTTACTGAAGAGGCTACAAAAAACGGACTGATCATGCCTTTCATTGCTAACATACTAGGTTATGATGTTTTTGATGTGGATCAGGTAGTACCCGAATACATAGCTGATATAGGAATTAAAAAGGGGGAGAAAGTCGACTATGCTCTACTGAAGGATGACGAAGTTCAGATCCTCATTGAGTGCAAGAAGTTAGGTGAGCCATTGAAAAATGCCCATGCTAACCAATTGCTACGCTACTTCACCGTAACCAAGTGTCGTATTGCCATTCTCACAAATGGCGCGGAGTATCAATTTTTCACTGATCTCGATGTAGCTAACGTGATGGATAACAAACCGTTCATGTCACTAGACCTCAGGGACATTGACGATCATGTTGTTCCCGAAATCAAAAAGCTTAGAAGAGATACCGTTGATATTGAGGCAATCATGAGCGTAGCTTCAGAACTGAAGTACCTCAACCAAATCAAGAAGCAGCTCAAGGGTGAGTTTACAGAGCCAAGTGAGGAGCTTGTTAAATTTCTTACTGGGAAGGTTTATGAAGGGCGCATAACTCCAGCAGTAAAGGCCCAATTTACAGCGCTAACAAAGAAAGCGCTAAAGCAGTTTCTCAATGACAGTATCAATGAAAGACTGAAAACTGCTTTGAATAGTGACGTTCAGCCAATCGACGTAGAACTTCCTGATCCAGCAGTGGCGACAGAGCAAGAACCAGACAAATCTGAAATCGTGACAACGGTAGAGGAGATCGAAGGCTACAATATTGTGAAAGCTATCTTACGATCTGAAGTTGAAGTAACTAGGGTATGCGCACGTGATACGCTCAGCTATTTTGGCATTTTATTAGACGATAATAATCGTAAACCTCTATGTCGTCTTCATTTTAATCGAGCGCAGAAATACATAGGTATCATTGGTGAAGATAGGAAGGAAACTCGCCATCCAATTGATAGCATGGATGATATTTTTAAGTTTTCCGACCAGCTTCTGGAGGTGCTTAAGCGTTATAATTAGTTAGGTTTACAGCTAGCTAGATTACTCCGTCCCCAGCGCGAGGGCGGATTTGGGGAGGTGGGGCCAATTTTTTCTGCCGTCTTCGAGCAGCTGGGTGGCGTTGTAGTGGTTGTTTCCAGCTGGCTGGCTGCTATTTGTTAGCTGGATGGTCATGCTGCTTTCGATGATAGAGTTTTTCACTCTGTGGGCGGGGATAGATTCTCCCTTCACCCATTGATTGCGGTACTGGACGACGGGAATGCTCTCGCCGTTAGGGAGTTGTTTGTAGGTCTGATAGCCTTCTTTGGTATAAAACCCTGGGGTTTCGTGCGCGGGGATGTCTGAGTATTCAAAGCGGGTGCTGGTTTTCTCCTCGCTAACAACAAATGTCGAGCCGCCGTGTTGCACGGTGAGTTGGGCGGCTCTGAGCAGGCAGAGTTGTCTGCATTGCGCTTCGGTGAATTCGTTATAACAACGGTAGCTAACTTGCCAGCTGGTAGGTGATAGGGGTTTGTCGGAATAACCACCCCAATTTTTTGATGTTCCTTCCCACGGTTGCTGCGGGCGCGAAACTTCAGCTCGGTAGTCACTGCCAATCAGCGAGGAACAACTAGATAGACCAAGCCAGCCAAGCGCGATGGCCACCAAGCTTAACAAATTAAATAACTTACCCTTCATGCTGAGCATTCATAGGAGCGCACCGTTGCTGTGTCTAGCAAACAGTTAGTCTATCTTTGAGGTGTCGTAAATGTCAGCTGCTAGAGAGCTAAGGGCTGACAGTCATGATGAAGCCAGTGTGATGGTATTTCTGGTGAAACTGCTCGATGGTCATGGTTTGTTCAGCGCGCAGTGGATCGGCCACGCTGAGTTGCCCATTGCAGTAGCTAAGGATGGCGATGAAGTGGCCCATCAGCCCCATTTTCACCCCCACGATGGCGGGCAGCTGGCTGTGTTCATCTAGCTGGGCGTGGTTGTGAAAGCTAGTATGATAGCCGCGTGACCGCAGTGCTCTAGCAAGATACCAAACTTCCGTGCCGCCAGTGTAGGAATAGGCATCTCTGGCTATTTCTTGTTCGCTAGCTGGCGTGCCAAAGTAGCTGTGGATGGTAGCGCTGGAGGCGGCTCCACACGTTGAAGGTGTGCTTTGCTGGCAGACTTTGCCTTGCCACTTCTCTTTGAAATCGTCGTCTTTGATAGAGCCAAAGATGGGTTTGATAAATGGCACGGTGACAACGATGATCAGCATCAGAGCGGGCGCGGTGCGGAGGATTTTGGGTAGCCAGCTGGCTAGAATTCCAGCTGGTAGAGCGATGAATATCAGGCAGAGCTCGCTAGCTGGCAGTGAGCGAAATTGAAAATACCACGCGGGAGGATCAATGAGATGAAGGTAATATAAGGAGAAGCTGAGGCCGGGCAGCGCTAACAAAGATGAAATTGTAGCGATGGCTAGCTTCCTTCTGATAGGTGTTTGTTTCAGCTTCAGCTCAGCTGATGGTGATCTTGTTCCTCAACATCATGGGAACCATCCTGTATTGGCTATTCGCGCAATGCAGAGAGACTAGCCAGAAGGCTGCTAGGGTGGCGAATGCTGATGCTGAGAGAGAGCGGGCCATCAAAGAGCGCGCGAATCGCGGCGCATTGTGATGAGTAGTTAGTCTTTTCTCAGGTAGTGGTTTTTGACCATGGCATTGAGCAGGACTTCGCTTTTTTCTAGCTGGAAATTTTGCTGTTGGTCTAGCGGTGAGAACAATGGTGTGCCACCACCGAGCAGGACGGGAATGGTGGTGATGATGAGCTCGTCGATGAGACCTTGTTGGAGGAAATTCTGTACTGTTTTACCACCGTCGATGTAGAGCTGATGGTGGCCATTGTTAGCTGCCGCTGCAATGATCTGGCTAGGCGTGCCAGCTAGCAGCTGAGCTTTGTCACGATAGCCAGCTGGGATTTCTTTTAAGCTATGGCTGAGCACGTAGACGGGCACTGGGTAGGGCCATTCGCAGGCGAAGCTGCAGACGGTTTCAAAAGTAGTGCGGCCCATGATGATGGCGTCAATGCGCTGCATGAATGCAGCAAAACCAAAATCATCGAGTTCGGGGTTAGGGATGCTGTGAAGCCAGTCGAGTTTGCCTTCTTTGTCGGCGATGTAGCCGTCGAGGCTGGTAGCAATGTAGACGATGTTAGCCATTGATCGAGTCTAGCTGGGTTTTGCGATAATTGGAGATTATTTTACCGTGACCATTCCAGCTGGCGGCTGGTCATTGATAGAAAAAAAGCCGCAAGGTGGCTTGCGGCTGTGGAGGTGGTTAGTTTTTTCTAACGATCTAGTCTTAGAGGAATTTTCCTGGGTTGAGGATACCTTTGGGATCGAGTTCGTTTTTGATGCGTTGGTGGAGTAGGTATGATGTCTCACCGAGCGCTTGTTGGGCCCATTTTTTCTTGGCGAGTCCGATGCCGTGTTCGCCGGTGATGGCGCCGTCGTTAGCGAGCACCCACTGGAAGAGTTGGTCGACGGCTTTGTCGGCGCTTTGTTTGGTTTTCGGGTCGTCGTAGTCGCCCACCATGAGGTTGGTGTGGATGTTGCCATCGCCGGCGTGGCCAAAGCAGGCTACGGGGATGCCGGTATCGGCTTCGATCTGCTGGCAGTATTCTACTAGCTGGACGAGCTTGGAGCGCGGCACGACGATGTCTTCGTTGAGTTTGGTCATGCCGGTATTGCGCAGTCCGTATGAGAAGTCGCGGCGCAGTTGCCAGATTTCTTCGCAGGCGTCTTCGTCTGGGGCGAGGTCGATACGCAGTGCGCCGAGCCCTTCGATGAAGGATTTGAGTGATTGGATTTCGCTAGCCACGGTATCTAGCTGGCCGTCGATCTCGACAATCAGATAGGCATCTCCTGGCGGTAGTTTGTCTTCGCCTAGGTAATCTCTAGCGGCTTCGAGGGTGAAAGCGTCGGTGATTTCTAACGCGCTAGGCAGTACTCCGGAGTCGAGGATGGCATTGACGGCGGCAGCGGCGGCGGTGAAATCTGCAAAGGCCACACCGAGCATGGCGCGGGTTTGTGGATGTGGGATAATGCGCACGGTGACCTCGGTTATGATGCCGAGCATGCCTTCTGAGCCGCAGAAGAGGCCCACGAGGTCGAAGCCGGTTTTGTTTTTATGGCAGCGGCCACCGGTGTGCATGATGGAGCCGTCGGCGAGCACCACTTCCAGCCCGAGGATGTAGCTGCGGGTGACACCGTATTTCAGGCAGCGTGGGCCGCCAGCGTTGGTGGCGACGTTGCCGCCGATGCCACATTCTTTGAGTGAGGCGGGATCTGGCGGGTAGTACCAGCCGTGTTCGCGCACGGTGTCGGCGAGCGTTTTGGTAATCACTCCTGGCTGGGCGCGGGCAATGCCATCGCGCGGGTTGATTTCGAGAATTTTATCCATGCGCTCGAGCGCTAGAGCGATGCCTCCATTTACTGGCACGCAGCCGCCGGTGTAGCCTGAGCCGCCTGAGCGACCGTAAACGGGGATGTCGTGCTCATGAGCATACTTGAGCGTAGCTGACACGTCAGCGGTCGACTCAGCAAAGACGACGACCTCGGGAGGCGCGGAGGCATTCCAGCGGTCGATAGAGTAGGTGGTAATATCCTCGGCTGAGGAGGAAACTTTGCCGGCTCCGAGTAGGGAGACTAAATTTTGGTACAAATCACTCACAGAGCTGAAATAGCTGTTATTGGGCGATTGATAAAGTGATTTCGCAGCTAGCTGGCCGCAAGCTGACCATTCTAGCTGGAAGATGAAAAATACAAATGGTGGGCGTGAGCCTGCAGCGACAAATTTGCCCGCTATAAATGATTAGCGCAGGCATCTAGCTGATGTCGTTGGTCTCATGCCGGGTGGGAGGAAGCACTCTCCCTAGCTGCTTAGTGGCGTTTGATCCAGGCGGTTTTAGTTTCGCCTAGCCAATCAATCTTCACTTCTTCGCAGCCGCGTCCTTTACTTAGATAAATGGTGCCTTCTGGGTCATTGCTCTCGTGCTCGTATTTCATGCAGCGAGCGATTTGTTTGGCATTGAGGCGTAGGCCAGTGTGGCTGCGTTGTGGTTTGATCGCGCTTCTTTTTCCAATTGTAGTATTCATTTCTCTATAATGTTGTTGAATTTAAATTAGGTCATTGCTAGATTGGGAAGTTAAATGGTTTTTTACACACTTGTTCACATTCTTGTCCACAAAATTCAGAATTCATTAATGATAAAGATTTCTTGTTAACTTGTGGATCAATGGATTCTCTTACTTCCTGACCATTAATGGACTAGCTGGCCGAGCCGTGGAGAGATTTGTAAACCTTAAGTTATTTTCATCTGTGAATGACTTAGCTGATTCGACGATGAAAAAGGAACTGTGATGTTATAAAAAATAGCGAGAGATAGGCGTGCGTCAAGTGAGCTTGAATAGGCTTAATCACCCGTTTCGTTAGTTTCTAGCTGCCATGCTAGATTTTACCAATGATGCATGAGATTGCAGTGGTAGAAATTATTTTGAAAAAAAGAAATTTATTACGTGAATTGATTTAGCTGATTTAAACAAATATGCATTTTTGGAGATTTTGGTCAGTGATCATCTAGCGGCTGGAATGGCGTCTAGGCCACCAGTAGCTGGATAATTTAGTGGGTGAAATGGCTTAGTTTTCGATACGAGCAGGTTTGCCGGCGACGATTTTTTTCACCTCGGGAATGGTGGCGGTTGTGGTATCGCCGGGAGTGGTCATGGCGATGGCGCCGTGGGCAGTGCCAAATTCCACAGCTTTGGCTGGATCATTGTATTTCATGAATCCGTAGATCAGGCCGGCGGCAAAGGAGTCGCCACCGCCAACGCGGTCGAGGATTTCTAGCTTATCTAAATGGGTGGACTCGCAGCGTTTTCCCTGATGGTAGGAAACGGCGTACCAGTCGTTGCTGCAGGCGGTATGCACGGTGCGTTTGGTGGCCGCACAGGCCTGGAAGTCTTGGTAGTGGCTATCGTCGCCAATCAGGACATCAACGTTTTTGGCAATTTTGTTGCAGAGGTTTTCGTGGGCGTCAAAACCACCGCGGTCGCGCCAGAGCGAGTGGCGGTAGTTGAGGTCAAATGAGACAATGGTGCCGTATTGTTGGGCAATCTTGCAGGCCTCGATAGTTAGCTGGGCGGTGCTATCTGATAGCCCGGTGAAGATGCCGCCTGTGTGAAACCACCGGCAGCCACATTTGCCAAAGATGTAATGCCAGTCGACATCTCCTGGCTGCATATTCATAGCGGCGGTGTGACCGCGGTCTGAGACACCGTGAGCCGCCCGCTGGCCGTAGCCGCGCTCGGTGAAATTCACGCCATTGCGCAGCTGGCTGTCTTCGTCACGCCAGCGAATCAGGTGACTATTCACCCCGCTGTGAAGAATGAGGTCTTCTAGCAGATGGCCGACTTCGTTGTCGACAAGCGAAGTAACGATAGCGGTGCGCAGGTTGAAGTTAGCGCGTAGTCCGCGAGCCACATTATATTCGCCACCACCTTCGCAGCAGTCGAAACTTTTGGCGTAGCGTACAGGTGACAGAAGTGGGTCTAACCTGAGCATGACTTCGCCCAGGGCAATGAGGTCGAACTGACAAGAGTTCTGCGGTTTAATTTTTAGAGCCATAACAAAAAATGGGTAAACACTGAAATGATGACTCACCTGTGGGGGTGTTATGAGAGCTTCAGCTAGCGCAAGCTTGTTAGCTGGCGAGCTGCTTTTTGGGGAATGTAATTGGGCCCAACGATTGGTGAGTACGTTGTCGTTGAGCTGATCTAAATTTAGGAGAAATCTAGCTGCTTGAGGAGCTTCAATATTTAATATTTAGGCAGTCAATTTACCATAAGTGGCTATGTGACAAGGGATTATTATTTTGTTTCTAGCTGGTATAAAAATCCCCTCACCAGCGCGGCTGATGAGGGGTGACTTTACTTGATAGGGAGGGGGTTTAGAAAAATGACCTTAGCGGTCAACGCGAGCTGAGCCACCGCCAACAAGCTTCTCAACTTCTGGTAGAGTTACCATAGTTGTGTCGCCAGGTGTGGTCATCGCCAGCGCTCCGTGAGCGGCACCGTATTCTACAGCTTTAGCGGCGTCGTTGTATGTCATGAAGCCGTAGATCAGGCCAGATGCGAATGAATCGCCGCCGCCAACGCGGTCCATGATTTCTAAGCGATCGCGCTGAGTAGCTTGGTGGAATTCACCGTCGTGCCATGTGATTGCGCCCCAGTCGTTGATAGAAGCTGTGTGAACGTCACGCAGAGTAGTCGCAGTCGCCTTGAAGTTAGGGAACTCAGTGAGCACTTGCTCGATCATCTTCTTGAAGTTAGGAATGGTGAGGCCTGTGATGTTTTCTTCGTCAACACCCTCTACTTTGAAGCCGAGGCATGCAGTGAAGTCTTCCTCGTTGCCGATCATTACGTCGACGTACTTGGCGATTTCACGGTTCACTTTCTGACACTGATCTTGGCCACCTTGTGATTTCCACAGTGATGGACGGTAGTTGAGGTCGTAAGAAACGATGGTGCCGTATTCTTTAGCTTTTTTGCAGGCTTCGATAGCCAGCTCAGCAGTTGTTTCAGAGAGAGCGGCAAAGATGCCACCAGTGTGGAACCAGCGCACACCGCACTCACCAAAGATGTAATCCCAGTCGATGTCGCCCACTTTGAGCTGAGAAACGGCAGTGTGACCGCGGTCACTAACACCCTTAGCTGCGCGAACACCAAAGCCACGCTCAGTAAAGTTGAGGCCATTGCGAACGGCGCCACCAAAACCATCGTAGTCACGCCATTTGATGAACTGAGTATCTACGCCACCCTGAAGGATGAGGTCTTCTACCAGACGTCCAACTTCGTTGTCAGCAAATGCGGTAACAATAGCTGTGCGCTTGCCAAAGCAGCGGCGGAATCCACGCGCTACGTTGTATTCTCCTCCGCCTTCCCAGCAGCGGAAGCTACGAGTGGTGCGAACGCGTCCTTCACCTGGATCGAGGCGGAGCATGACTTCGCCGAGAGAAACCAGATCGTACTGGCAGGATTCTGCTGATTTGATATCAATAGCCATAATGTTTATTGGGTGTTAGTTTTATGTGATTCGTTATTTAACGGAAGCCGCTACAGCAACCGCTTCTTTAGTGAGTTCTACCACCTTGGAGAAATCGCCAGCTTCATACAGCGATGGAGCAACCATCCAGCTGCCGCCACATGCGAGCACTTTGTCGAACTCGAGGTACTTAGTGACGTTGTTAGCGTTGATGCCACCTGTTGGGATGAAGTTCATCATGTTGTAAGGAGCAGCTACAGCCTTGAGAAGTGGCAGGCCACCTACTGCTTCAGCTGGGAAAAACTTCACTACTTTCAGGCCGAGGTCGAGAGCGAGCTCGATGTCTGTTGGGTTAGAAATACCTGGAGTGATGATGATGTTGTTATCCACGCAGTACTTCACTACTTTTGGGTTGATGCCCGGAGAAATGAGGAATGTTGCGCCGTTATCGACGGCTTCTTTAGCTTGATCGATTGTGAGGACAGTGCCCGCACCTACGATCATGTCACCGCGCTCAGCCATGATCTTGATAGATTCAGCAGCTGCAGCAGTACGGAATGTAACCTCTGCCACTGGAAGTCCACCTTCTACCAGGGCTTCAGCTAGTGGAGCTGCTTGGCTAACTTTATCCAGAGCGATTACTGGTACGATGCGGTGTTGTGCTAGTTGTTCGATAACGTTTGTCATAAATTTGTATTTGCCTACTTCTGCATCATTTTGCGAGCATTAATTTAATTAATTTTAGTGTCGTTAAATATAATCTTTTTGCCGCAAAAATGAATTAACAGGAGTGGTGGATCTTTGTAATCGTTTATAAATCAATGTTTGTGGGGGTGTTGTGAATGCTCGTTTTTAGTTGTGCTAAATGACATAGTGCGTCAAAAATGCGACTCTCTAGTAATTTTTGGGTCGTCAAATCAATTTTGGATGTGCACATTGCACTTATGAGTAAACTCAATGAGCTGCCACAAGGCATGGTTGAATCGTTTCGCTGGTATGGTCCAAGTGATCCAGTTAGTTTGCAGGATATCCGCCAGTGCGGTTGTGAAGGTGTGATCACTTCTCTGCACCACATTGCCTATGGCGAGGCGTGGAGCCGTGATGAGATCCGCAAGCGCATCGACGAACTGGCTGCAGCTGGGCTAACATGGTCAGCGGTAGAATCCGTGCCAGTCTCAGAAGCCATCAAAACTCGCACGGGTGATTACCAGCAGCACATCGCTAACTATCAGGAAACTATCAGAAACCTCGGTGCTGAAGGCATTGAGGTTATTATCTATAACTTCATGCCAGTGCTCGACTGGGTGCGTACTGATATGGAGTATAAACTGGATGACGGCTCCGAGTGTTTGCGTTTTGATCCGGTGAAGTTTGCTGCCTTTGAAATCTATCTGCTCAAGCGTCAGGGGGCTGAGGCCGACTACACCGCCGAGCAGCTGGAGAAAGCCAAAGACTTCTACGAATCTATGAGCGCCGAGCAGGTTGCCGTGTTTGAGCGCAATACCATTGACGTCTTTCCTGGCTGTAAAATGGGACTGTCTCTTGATGAAGTTAAGGCGATGTTAGCCAAGTACGATGATATTGATCGCGCCCAGCTGAAGGAGCATCTTAAGCTCTTCCTGCAGGCAGTTATTCCAGCTTGTGAAGAAGCTGGTGTGCGCATGGCGATTCACCCAGATGATCCACCATTTTCTATCATGGGGCTGCCGCGCATCATCTGCACTGAGCAGGATCTGGTAGATCTAGTAGAAATGGTTGATAGCCCAGCTAACGGACTTTGTTTCTGTTCTGGCTCACTCAGCCCAATTCCTGACAACGACCTGCCTGCGATCATCCAGCGCCTCGGTCACCGCATCAACGTGCTGCACCTGCGTAGTACGCAGCGCGAGCCAGATGGCAGCTTCTACGAAGCTAACCACCTTGAAGGCTCAGTAGACATGTACGCAGTGATGAAGGCGGCTCTACAGGAGATGAAAAAACGCCACGTTGCTGGCCGCGCTGATTGGCGACTGGCATTCCGTCCGGACCACGGGCATACCATGCTAGATGATCTATCCAAACCAGCTGCGGATAATCCTGGCTACAGCTGCCTCGGCAGAATGCGCGGGCTAGCAGAACTTCGCGGACTGCAGTTAGGTATTCTTCGTTCAGGCCTGAGCTAACAAATTTCTTTGGTTGGAAACAGGTACCCTGACTTCGCTAGTATTCAGCGAGGTCAGGGTTTTTTGTGTTGTCGCTAGAGTGTTGGTGATTAGTGTGTTTTTTGTAATGAAAAAATCATTTGTATTCACCGTCTTAAGTCTAGCTTCAGCTATGGTTGCCGCTGGGCAAAGTAAGGATCTGGCAGCTGCGGCGCAGAATCCGCTGGCCTCTATGATTAGCCTGCCGTTCCAGAACAATACAACTTTTGGGAATCGTGACGGCGATGTGTCTAACACTCTGAATATCCAGCCGGTATTGCCATTTGAGCTGGGTGACGATTGGAACCTAATCACGCGGACAATCATCCCTGTAGTTAGTGCTCCGGATCCATTTGGAGGCGGCAATGTGAATGGCATTAGTGATACCTCATTTACTGGCTGGTTTTCGCCAAAGGAGCCGGTGAATCACATTACGTGGGGTGTGGGACCAACGGTGAATATTCCAACAGGAAATAAAGATTTTGGTTTTGACCAATGGGGCGCGGGCATTTCCGCGGTGGGTGTTTACATCAAGGATAAATGGGTAGCTGGTGGGCTTGCTAGTAATACTTGGGGATTTGAAGATACTGGTGATCTCAATCTTTTTTACTCACAGGTTTTTGTGAACTATAACATGGAGAATGGCTGGTATGTGGTGTCGGCGCCAATTTTCACCGCTGACTGGAATGCGGATTCTAGCGACCGCTGGGTGGTGCCGATAGGTGGAGGCATTGGTAAAATCATGCGCTGGGGAAAACAACCGGTGAACCTCAACGCGCAGATTTATTACAACATAGAAAAACCTGAAGACTACGGCGATTATACCTTCCGCCTGCAGTTGCAGTTTATGTTTCCTAAATCCTAGCAGGTGAATCTAATGAACTCGGCTTTGGACTTTTCAGCCAAAGCCGAGGTCCCTGCTGATAGGGGTGGATGTTAGTAGTTTTCTTTCAGCCAGCTGATGAGCGGCTGCATGGCATTGGCGCGGTGGCTCATGCCATTTTTGATTTCTTCGCCCAGCTGGCCGAATGTCTGGTCGTGACCAGCTGGCGCAAACATGGGGTCGTAGCCGAAGCCATTGTCGCCGTATTCTGCATCTAAAATGCGACCTTCCACGGTGCCGTCAAAGTGGGCGAGGCGCTCGCCATTTTTCGCCACCACAATCACGCAGCGGAAGCGCGCGCTGCGCACGGTATCATCTGGTAGTTTGGCTAGCTCAGTGAGTAGCTTGGCGTTGTTAGCGGCATCATTGCCATCTTCACCAGCGTAGCGAGCTGAGTAAACACCCGGGTCGCCGCCAAGCGCATCGACTTCGAGTCCTGAGTCGTCTGAGATGATGAGGCCATCAACGAGCTGGGAGATTTCTACCGCCTTAAGGGTGGCATTTTCCAGAAATGTGGTGCCGGTTTCGTCAACTTCTGGCAGGTCTGGCTGGCTGGTGAGGTCGCTGACCTGATAGCCGCTGCCGAGCATGGCTTGGATTTCTTCGGTTTTATGCGCGTTGCGTGTGGCGATGAGAATTTGCTTCATGGCATGAGTATGTTATGGATGGTGGTGACTTTCGAGATAGAAAGAGCAAAATGATGAGATTGGCAATAAAGAGAATGGTTGGGTGTTTGATCCTTGGTGCTGGGGCGCTTGCCGTGCCGCTGAGCGCGGAGCAAGCTCAGGCTGAGAGTGGCGCTGGCAAAGCGGACGCCGTGGCCGCTACAGCAGCTGATGGCGCGTGGCAGACGAATTTGGAGAAGGCTCAGCAGCTGGCTAAAGATGAAAACAAGGCATTGCTAGTGCTTTTCACCGGCTCTGACTGGTGCCCACCGTGCATGATGATGGACGAGAAGGTATTTTCCAAAGCTGAGTTTGCCGAGCAGGCGAGTGAGCAATTTGTTTTGCTAAAATTGGACATGCCACGCGAAGATCCTCAAAATATTGGAGAAGTGAATGAAAAGTTGATGATGAAGTACAAGGTGACGGCGGTTCCTACGGTATTATTATTGGATGCCGAGGGTAAGGAATTTAAGCGTTTTTCTGCTGGCGAATACCCTGATATCAAGGGATTTGTCGAGTATATCGGCCGTCAGTACCGGCGGAAAGATATGGAATAATGGCGGGTGGATTATTTTTTTTTAAAATTTCAGTTGCATATGCGGCCGATGCGTCCTAGCTTCCGCCGCTCTCAAGCAAAATTTTAATACTATGTCTAAGCATTCTTCACTAAAAGCAGTCGGTGGTGCCGGCGGTAAGCGTTCTGTCATGAAGCGTTTTGAGCGCGTAAAAGTTCTCAAGGAGCGTGGTCAATGGGAAGAGGGCAAAAGCGCCGTCGGACTACCAAAGACTAAGCCTGTTAAGTAAGGCTTAATCCCGATCTATTTCCTTCAACCCGTCTGTCGATGCATAATTATGCACCGTAGACGGGTTGATTTGTCTTAAAAATATCATGAACCAAGAAGTACGTCTGAACAAATATTTAGCCTCATGTGGGGTAGGGTCTCGTCGTGCGTGCGACGAAATCATTCAAGCCGCACGTGTGCAGATCAACGGCGAGCCAGTCATCAAGCCGGCAGTCCAAGTTCAGCCAGGCGATCACGTTCGGGTTGATGGTAAACTGGTGGCGCCTAAAGAGGTGTCCGCTATTTTGATCAACAAACCACGCGGGCTAGTCAGCACATGCGACGACGAGCTCGGCCGTGAAACCATCTATTCCATCCTGCCTCCCAAGCTGCGTCATTTGAAGCACGTGGGTCGTCTGGATCGTGATTCGGAAGGTTTATTGGTGATGACTAATGATGGTGATTTAGCCCAGCTGCTGACTCATCCTAAGAAGACCATCGAAAAAGAGTACGTTGTAACTCTCAACCAGGCCTTTGGTAATGAGGTGCTCGATAAAATGATCGAGGGCGTCTACACTCCAGAGGGTAAAGCTCGTGCGAAGTCAATTCGTCGCATTTCACCTCGCCGTGTGGTAATGGTGCTGGAGACAGGCCTGAAACGCCAAATCCGCATGATGTTCCAAGCTGTGCACCTGCGTGTGTCAAAGCTGGTGCGTGTGCGTATTGGCACGCTCGTAGGCGGTGGCCTCGAGCCCGGTGAATACCGTGAGCTGGAAGAGCGCGATATCGAAAAGCTGCAGAGAAATCCGAAGCCGCGAACAGATATTTCTCCTACTGGTCAGAAGTTGTTGGATAGCGACGGACGCGTGAAGCGTACGGTAGCTAAGAAGACATTTGGCGCGCGTAAATCTGCCCGCAAACGTCCAGCTGGAAATCGTCCGTCATCTGGACGCCCTTCAGGTGGCCGTCCATCTAGTGGTCGCCCGCCATCTGGTGGTCCACGTAAATTTGCCAAAAAGCGCAAGAAGTAAGCGTTTTGGCTGAAGTCGATGGTGCCAGCCAGTTAGGCTGGCATGTATCGATGATTTTTTGACTTTAACTTGTGCCGCGAAATCCGCGCAGGCTGTAGAGTTTGCTAGGACTTTCAGCTGGCTGGCCAGCTGAGGTGATAGGTTTTGCGCCTTGCTTGCGCTTTTTGCCAAACTTTTTGCGGTGAGTTCTGAATTGATTGTTGATGAAGGCTTTGCCGCCGATGGCGACGCCGTCGGTGAAGTATTTTATTTTGTGCCGTAGTAGCTCGGCGGGAGAAATTTTGCCCTCTCTAGCACGTTCATTTTCTAGCTGGGATTTGGCATTTTCATCAGTGACGGCTGCGTCTTCTATCAGCCAGAGTCGGTAGCGATGAGCGTTTTTGTGCCAGCTGGTTTGCGCTACACGCATCACCTCGCAGAGCCCGTAGCGACAGCGTTTGCTGCCAGCCAGCGCGGCGGCGTATCCACACCAGCGGTAGTCTTTTGGATCGCTAACGATGCCCGCTCTAACTGGATTAAGATCGATGTAGGCAGCGATGGCATGCAGCGCGGTGAAATCTTCACCGGTTTCGTGTTCGGCGAGTTTGTTAGTAGATTCTACCAATACGCTTTTGTAACGCCCCATCCAAAGCGCACCGCGTCTACCGTGAGTTTTGTTATACCACCGGCTGTAGCGCTCTTTGAGTTCTTTAACGAATTTTTCTAAATTACAAAATCGCTCTTTGTATTTAGTTAGTTGTTCATCGGCGTAGCGTTCCATGCCATTGGCGCGCATGTGCGCCAACTCGGCTCGTAGCTGGCTGATGTACGCTTTGCTATACAGCGTCCGCAGGTGGTCGATCAGCCGCTCTTCCCCTTGATGCTTGGTTTGCGATGGTCTTTCATCTGGCCGACCGTGTGACTCGTAGGCTTCAAATTTGGCATTGAATTTCACCCTGCTAGGCACGCGAATGAGCAGGTGGAAATGGTTATCCATCAAACAATAAGTCAGGATCTTTATGCCTGAAAAGCGCGCCATGCGCCACATGATGCGCAAAAACGCTTCTTTTTCTTGGTCGCCAAACAGGTAATCTCCGCCCGCCGTGCGACTCATCACGTGGTAGCAGTAGGAGTGCTGAGCATCACCAACAATGCGCACATGTCCGCCAGACGGCGGCGCACAAATCATGCCCGCGGCGCCACCAGAAAAACCCGTTTTACAATCCGCCAGCTGCAGCGGCGTCAGCGGCTTCGACTCAGCTGGTTTTTGTTGATTCTGCAATGGTTCTGGAGATTTCATAATCACCAATATCGCACAGAATCAGTGGCTTGCATCTAAAAAATGCCGTGCATCTTTTCG
>NZ_JAENIM010000033.1 GCF_016595495.1 Persicirhabdus sediminis | reverse complement strand
AGATGCTGCTGTAGCCTATCAGGGCGAGAACTGCGTGAAACTTAGTAATAGTGGCAGCAGCTCTCAGCTGACTCTATCAAGCCCGCTAGATGTTTCTGAGCGTGAGTCAGTCAAGCTGGCCTTTTGGTATCTAGCTGAGTCCTATGTTGATGGAGAATCATTTTCGCTTTCCTTCTTCGATGGCGCTGAGTGGGTGAGTGTGGCTAGCTTTGAACCGAATGTTGATTTCATTAATCATCAGTTTCATTACGGTGATGTGGTTGTGCCAGCGCATCGATTCTCACCAGCTGGATTGCCAGCCAATGCGCAATTCCGTTTTGAAAACCACGGTTCAGCTAGCTCTATGGTTTATCTCGATGAGTTAGTTGTCTCGATTCCAAACAAGGCGCCACTGGCTCATGATGACAGCTATAAAACGCCAGCTAATGGCTCACTGCTCAGTGTGGCAGCGCCAGGTGTTCTGGCTAATGATAGCGACGCTGAAGGGGATGCTTTGAGTGTGGTTCTTGTGGCTGATGTTAGCGTGGGTGATCTGCAGTTGAATGCTGATGGATCCTTTAGCTACAGCGCTCCTGAAGGTTTTAGCGGTTTGCTTAGTTTTGCCTATCAAGCCGTTGATAGCCTCGGGGCGAGTACTCCAGCAGTGGTGACCATTGAGGTTTTCACTGAGGCGACTATCGAGCTGATGGTGGACCCAGAGATCACGAGTTTTGACTATCGGTCTAACACAGGCGACGCGCCAGATTGGCGAAGCCAAAAAGCAGATCGCATCACCTATGACATCAACGACAAAGCAGGGGCTGTTGGAGACTTACAAGATTTCAACTTGCAGGCGAAATCCACCGCTGAAATCGCGAGCGAGCTCGCTATTGAGCAAAATCAGGCGGTGATCACTGGCATTGAACTCAAGCCACTTAGCTGGACATTTGGTTTTGTTGGCTGGACTGATGGATCTAGCAAGTTTGGCGACTCTGACGGAGAAATCGAAATCAGCTATGGCATCGACATCACCACGAGCAGGGGCGTTTATCGTAAAGTTGTGGTGAGTTCGCTACTGCCAACGACGGAGAGCGCGTCATTCCCGCTAGAGTTAGCTGCATCTGAAACTTGGGTCACAGGTGAGGGATTCCTCGGTGATATCACACAGGCCAATGTATTGCTGAACTCCGTGCAGGACATTGCTTTTGTGGGCATTTCTGAAATCATAAAAACGCCAACAAACTCGGCAACTTCCTATCACACTCTGATTGGTCAAAGCATCGACCTATCTGTGATGTTAGTAGAGATGACCGTGGAAGATGACGCCTACAAGATGTTTAGCAACCAGCAGATGGCTGTATCTGCGCCAGGGGTGATGGAAAATGATCTGGATGTTTCCTATGTTGAGTTAGTCTCAGATGTTAGCAACGGCCAGCTAGTTTTCAATGCCGATGGTTCGTTTAGCTACCAGCCAGCGGGTGGTTTTGTTGGGCAGGATAGCTTTGTCTATCGTGGCTACGATGCAGACGGACAAGCAATGGAGGCAAGCGTCATTATTACCGTGCTTGCTGAAACTCAGCTGGAGCTGATTGTTGATCCTAACATCGCTGATGGCAATTATGTACAAAATGCTACTGAAGCCCCTGACTGGCGTAAAGATATCAATGATGCTAGACAGCAAGTTGCCTTCAATATCGTCGCGGGAACTGGCGAGGATGGAGATGAGTTTGATTTCCAGCTGATGACCAAAACTGGCAGCCAGCTGGCAGTTGAGTTAGGCATGCCAGCTGAGGAAATCGCCATTGCCAACGTGAATCTTGACGTCAACCAATGGGATCTCAATTTGAACAACTGGACAGCGGATGGAAAATTTGGCGACGGCGCAAATACCGGATCCTATCAGGTGACCTATAGCCTGAGCATCGCTACGATTAATGGCAGCTACCGTTATGAATGCACCGACACCTTGCTGCCAGAGTCCAACCTAGCTGGACATTTACAGAATCTAACTGTGAGTGGTAACTGGCTCGAAGGCGCGGGCTATCTGGGTGACATTGCGGACGCTCACGTAGCGCTTAGCGACGTGGAATCCATCGTATTCAATGGCCACATGCTGATCAATGAGGTGGGCAGTAATGATTCACGTTCCTTCTATCTAGTTCGTTACCTTAGCATTCCAGTTTCATTAGAAGCGCTGGATCTATCAGCGATTGATTCTGACGGTGATGGCGTTTCTGATGAAGACGAAATCATCGCAGGCACTGACCCACATGACCCTAACTCAGTGTTCAAGCTGAGCTTCAGCTCAGTGGTCAATAGCGATTCGCTCAGCCTCAGCTGGCCAAGTGCTGAGGGCCGTACCTATCAGCTGATGAAATCTAATGATTTGATCCATTGGGAGCCTACGGGCGAAGTCATTTCAGCGACGCCACCTAGCAATGAAATCCAGCTAGATGAACTAGCCGGCGAGGAAAAACTCTTCCTGCGCATCGAGGTGACAAAACACTAAGCGGCACATTTTAGCCAAAAAAAATGCGCGGGGGCACCCACCCCCGCGCGAAACAAATACATATATGAAACTAAAGCTAGTAACATTAACTATACAGGCCGGTTCAGCTCTTGGTTTGGACATATATATTTGTGTTTTTTGTGAAATTATCAGTACGAATAGTTACCCACAAAGATGGCGGGCGGCCTAATTCTTTTGTTTCTAAGAAGATGAAAGGTTTCGCACACAGCTTTGTTTCAACTGCCCGTTTGGTTTTTTATCTCGGGTGATAGTTTTGATTCCTACCACTTTTTACAGGGGGGCCTGCGCTGAGAAGCAAAGTCTCCTTTCCATTTTTCTAATGCTGTTAGCTAAGCATTAATAAACAGACACAACACATAATGAGAATGAAAAGGAACTTATTCTTGCTGTCATGCCTTTGTGGGCTGACTGCGGGGCAATCTGCAGAAGTGCATGTTTCTCCTATAGGTAAGGACACTAACGATGGGTCCGAGGCGAGTCCCTATCAAACATTAAGTAAAGCTCAGACGGCTGCGCGTGAGCTCATCAGCGCTGGGCTGCAAGAGGATCTGCAAGTCGTGCTCCATGGCGGACGTTACCAACTGAGTTCGGAACTACAGTTTACCGCGGACGATACTGATAGCTCTCACCGTGTGACCTGGATGGCTCGTGATGGAGCGAATGCGGTGATCAGTGGGGGCAAGGCAATCACTGGCTGGCAATTGCAGCCAGATGGAATTTGGACGGTGCAAATCCCAGAAGTACAGAGTGGTGATTGGTATTTTCGCCAACTTTTTGTTGATGGCAAGCGTGCCATCCGCGCTCGCTACCCAAATGAAGATGGGACTAACAATTGGGCGCTGCAGTGCGAATCGACTTATAGTGGTGGCTCTAGTTCAAAGTCGATTACTAGCTATGGAGCAAAGGTGCTAGATGATGACGCAATGGTAGATGCGGCGGCGACTTGGCAAGGTTTTGAAGACATCGAAATGGTCGTGCTGCGTGTTTGGAGTGCTAGCCGAAAATTTCTAACTGACTTTGATGCTGACACTAGATCTTTTGAATTTGAAGGTCCTCACTCACAGGTGGTACACTACCAGCTCACTAAAAACCCGAAGTATTGTTATTTCGAGAACTCAAAGAGCTTTTTAGATAGTCCTGGTGAGTTCTATTTAGAGCGCTCTAGCGGCATCTGTTATTACATCCCGAGACCGGGTGAAAATCTAAGCCAGCTAGAAGTCATCGCGCCTGTAGTTAGTGTGGGCATGGATTCGCCTGCGCGCTTAGTGCGAGTTAGCGGGCCGCTGGAAAACCTGCATTTTTATAACCTAACATTCGCGCATTGTGATTTTGATATTCCTCGAATCACTAATGACCCCAAAGGTTTCTCTGGTTGGTCAGAAGGTCAGGGCTGTTATGATATGGGCGGAGCTGGACCTAACTATGTGCGCCCGCTACCGGGAGCGATTCATTTGGATAGTGTGAAAAATTCCAGCTTTGTGAAATGCCGAGTGCTGCACATGGAACCTTCCGGCATCATGTTGGATAATTCCGGCGGCAACTCGAGTACTGGTTCTACGGGAAATTTGTTCAAAGCATGTGAAATCGCCGATATTGGCGGTAATGGTATCAGCGTAGACCACTGGGATAGTACAAGTACTAACAACATCATCGACAATTGCTCGATTCACCACATTGCGGGGAGATTCCACAGTGGCCATCCGGTAGTATCATCGAAGTCAGGGTCGCAGACTATCTCGCAAAATGAGATCTATCACTTGGCTTACGGTGGTCCTAGTATCGGCTGGTGGGGCGGTGGCAATAGCTACACGATCAGCTACAACCACATCCATGACTATAACAACATGGTGCATGATACAGGCGCTATCTATACGCTAGGAAATTTGAGCGGAACATTGATAGAGCACAACCATCTGCACGATGGAAATAGGTCGGTAAATCAAAGTGGTGCGAGAATTATCTTTTTTGATGAACTCAGTGAGAATGCTCATATAGATGGTAACATTGGTTATGATTCTAACAATGAATTTGCATTCAACAACCATAAGAATACGGAGACCGTAGATGGGGTGACGTATAAAGATGGTTGGACGAGAATGACCTGGGAAGGAGGCGTTAGAACGTCCACTGATTGGCCATGCGATCCAGACTACGGCAATAACCTCACGGTTAAAGGGCTGGAGTCTGAGCCGACAGCTGAGATGCTAGAAACGCCAGCGTACCGGCTGGCTGGACTGCAGCCGCAGTGGCGATACCTGCTAGAAACCGAAATCGAAGCAACTGAGCTGATTAACTGGCAGCCGCTAACAAGTGATGGGTTTGAAAATGGTCTGGGTAGCTGGCAGTCTGCTGGAGCCGATGCCGTTCTGCATATAGATGCTGCTGTAGCCTATCAGGGCGAGAACTGCGTGAAACTTAGTAATAGTGGCAGCAGCTCTCAGCTGACTCTATCAAGCCCGCTAGATGTTTCTGAGCGTGAGTCAGTCAAGCTGGCCTTTTGGTATCTAGCTGAGTCCTATGTTGATGGAGAATCATTTTCGCTTTCCTTCTTCGATGGCGCTGAGTGGGTGAGTGTGGCTAGCTTTGAACCGAATGTTGATTTCATTAATCATCAGTTTCATTACGGTGATGTGGTTGTGCCAGCGCATCGATTCTCACCAGCTGGATTGCCAGCCAATGCGCAATTCCGTTTTGAAAACCACGGTTCAGCTAGCTCTATGGTTTATCTCGATGAGTTAGTTGTCTCGATTCCAAACAAGGCGCCACTGGCTCATGATGACAGCTATAAAACGCCAGCTAATGGCTCACTGCTCAGTGTGGCAGCGCCAGGTGTTCTGGCTAATGATAGCGACGCTGAAGGGGATGCTTTGAGTGTGGTTCTTGTGGCTGATGTTAGCGTGGGTGATCTGCAGTTGAATGCTGATGGATCCTTTAGCTACAGCGCTCCTGAAGGTTTTAGCGGTTTGCTTAGTTTTGCCTATCAAGCCGTTGATAGCCTCGGGGCGAGTACTCCAGCAGTGGTGACCATTGAGGTTTTCACTGAGGCGACTATCGAGCTGATGGTGGACCCAGAGATCACGAGTTTTGACTATCGGTCTAACACAGGCGACGCGCCAGATTGGCGAAGCCAAAAAGCAGATCGCATCACCTATGACATCAACGACAAAGCAGGGGCTGTTGGAGACTTACAAGATTTCAACTTGCAGGCGAAATCCACCGCTGAAATCGCGAGCGAGCTCGCTATTGAGCAAAATCAGGCGGTGATCACTGGCATTGAACTCAAGCCACTTAGCTGGACATTTGGTTTTGTTGGCTGGACTGATGGATCTAGCAAGTTTGGCGACTCTGACGGAGAAATCGAAATCAGCTATGGCATCGACATCACCACGAGCAGGGGCGTTTATCGTAAAGTTGTGGTGAGTTCGCTACTGCCAACGACGGAGAGCGCGTCATTCCCGCTAGAGTTAGCTGCATCTGAAACTTGGGTCACAGGTGAGGGATTCCTCGGTGATATCACACAGGCCAATGTATTGCTGAACTCCGTGCAGGACATTGCTTTTGTGGGCATTTCTGAAATCATAAAAACGCCAACAAACTCGGCAACTTCCTATCACACTCTGATTGGTCAAAGCATCGACCTATCTGTGATGTTAGTAGAGATGACCGTGGAAGATGACGCCTACAAGATGTTTAGCAACCAGCAGATGGCTGTATCTGCGCCAGGGGTGATGGAAAATGATCTGGATGTTTCCTATGTTGAGTTAGTCTCAGATGTTAGCAACGGCCAGCTAGTTTTCAATGCCGATGGTTCGTTTAGCTACCAGCCAGCGGGTGGTTTTGTTGGGCAGGATAGCTTTGTCTATCGTGGCTACGATGCAGACGGACAAGCAATGGAGGCAAGCGTCATTATTACCGTGCTTGCTGAAACTCAGCTGGAGCTGATTGTTGATCCTAACATCGCTGATGGCAATTATGTACAAAATGCTACTGAAGCCCCTGACTGGCGTAAAGATATCAATGATGCTAGACAGCAAGTTGCCTTCAATATCGTCGCGGGAACTGGCGAGGATGGAGATGAGTTTGATTTCCAGCTGATGACCAAAACTGGCAGCCAGCTGGCAGTTGAGTTAGGCATGCCAGCTGAGGAAATCGCCATTGCCAACGTGAATCTTGACGTCAACCAATGGGATCTCAATTTGAACAACTGGACAGCGGATGGAAAATTTGGCGACGGCGCAAATACCGGATCCTATCAGGTGACCTATAGCCTGAGCATCGCTACGATTAATGGCAGCTACCGTTATGAATGCACCGACACCTTGCTGCCAGAGTCCAACCTAGCTGGACATTTACAGAATCTAACTGTGAGTGGTAACTGGCTCGAAGGCGCGGGCTATCTGGGTGACATTGCGGACGCTCACGTAGCGCTTAGCGACGTGGAATCCATCGTATTCAATGGCCACATGCTGATCAATGAGGTGGGCAGTAATGATTCACGTTCCTTCTATCTAGTTCGTTACCTTAGCATTCCAGTTTCATTAGAAGCGCTGGATCTATCAGCGATTGATTCTGACGGTGATGGCGTTTCTGATGAAGACGAAATCATCGCAGGCACTGACCCACATGACCCTAACTCAGTGTTCAAGCTGAGCTTCAGCTCAGTGGTCAATAGCGATTCGCTCAGCCTCAGCTGGCCAAGTGCTGAGGGCCGTACCTATCAGCTGATGAAATCTAATGATTTGATCCATTGGGAGCCTACGGGCGAAGTCATTTCAGCGACGCCACCTAGCAATGAAATCCAGCTAGATGAACTAGCCGGCGAGGAAAAACTCTTCCTGCGCATCGAGGTGACAAAACACTAAGCGGCACATTTTAGCCAAAAAAAATGCGCGGGGGCACCCACCCCCGCGC
>NZ_JAENIM010000032.1 GCF_016595495.1 Persicirhabdus sediminis | reverse complement strand
TGCCAGGTTTATATGCCCTTACTAAGTGAAAGCTTAGTAAGGGCTTTTTTGTGCCCGCGACCCGCTGCGCGGGAGTGATCAGTGGGAATAAGTGAGCAGTGAGCAGTGAGCAGTACAAGTACGGCCTGCGGCCTGAAAGTACGGGCTGCGCCCTAAGGTACGCTGCGCTGCAGGTACAAGGTTCGCTCGCAAGCTCGCTAAGGTACGGGCTGCGCCCTAAAGTTCGCTGCGCTGCAGGTGGAAGGTGCTCTCGTTTTTTTGGGGGAATGTTTTATTGGTTAGGTTTTCATGTTAGTTAATGATCTAGACATGTGACTAGCTTCATTAGATAAGCTAACTTTCATGGTGAAAAATATTTTTCTGTGTGTGTTGTTGTCGATGAGCTTGCCTCTGACGGCTAAGGATTTGCCGGATTTACCTAAGGGGATATCTACCTGGAATTATACGCCGCCTAAGAATCTGAAACAACATGTGCGCGACTTCAATGAAGAGGCAGCGGATCATTTGCAGTTTAAGTATTTTTTCCCCTATACTGGCTCGGTGACGGCTGATCCTAAGAGTCGTGAGGTTTCCGTTTATTATAATAGCGACAATTCTAGAGCCTGTAGAAGTGCGATGCCATCGGGGACCTTGATCATGCCTATTGTGGATGGTCGGGCAGATAAGAAGGAGTTTAGCAACTGGACTGACGACGAGTATAAGGATGCTGCAAAGGAAGTAGCTAAGGCTATTCTGAGAGACCGTAGCGCAGCGGGTGTGCAGATTGATATTGAGCCTTTTGATGAAAGCCATTTGCCGTTTTACAAGCATCTGACGGAGATGCTGAATGATCGTGGCAAAGTGAGCACATTATTTGTTGGGGCGAAGCCTAAGCCCTTGATGTTGGAGATTTTTAAATCGTGCAATATCGTTATTCTATCAGGCTATGATAGTAGTGGTGAAAATCCTGGACCAAAGAAATTTGAAAAACGCTTAAACCAGATCGTGAAGTTATGTCAGACCTGTGCGGAGGAAACTGGAAAGCATTATATGGTGGGGATCCCAGCGTCAGCAGCTTGGGGTGAGTATGAATATATTGTCAAAAAAGGTGGTAAGGGCCGCAAAGACACTGGTCATAAACAGTCTGACTATATGAAGGCGGCGATTAAAGTTTTAGCGCCTTATAAGTCATCAAAGCAGTATTTAGGCGCGGCTTTATGGAGCATGGGTGATCTCGCTCAGGAGGATGAGCCTGAGAAGGTAAAAAAGACAACTTACTTCCCTAACTACATCCGTCCGGATATCTGGGAGTTGCTGAAAAATTATTAATCTTTTGGGAGTGTATGGCAGCAGTGGCTGCTAGTCTTAGCTGGTTATTATCGTCATGTTCAAGTTAGTAAAGGGATTAGCAGAGCGTAAAGGCTATGAGCACTTACGCAAAAAGGGGGCGGTTTGCCCTATGTGTTCGTGGTCGTTAGCCTTGCCAGCTGTAATGCCTGACGAAATCGTGTGCTGTGCCTGTGGCTGGAGCGGCGGCATGATGGATTTGATCTTTCTTGAGCCTGATTCAGCCAATCGGATTTATGAAAAACCTGCTAAGTCAAAGATCATTGAGAGCAAGGATGATGGTTCATGTAGCTGGCTACTACCGGCTACTAAGAAGATCAATTTTATGTTGGTCTTGTCTGTCGTATTGTTAGTTTTTGTAGGGGCGTTCACGGCTTTTGCAGTCATCGTTGAAACCGAGTCAGTCTCTTATAAGATAACGACCTTGTCATTCACTATTCCGTTTTGGTTAGGTGGCATCGCTATTGGCTATTTTGGGCTGAAGTCTATGTTGATGGAATCCATTGTCGTAGTTGATAGAGAGCGAGTGATTTTATTACAGAAGCTATTTGGGAAATCTAAACAGACTGTGTTAGCTAGAGAGCTGGTTACAAGGGTGGATACCTACGAGGCTTATCGGGAGAATGATAGTCTTGTGTATGGGGTGAAGGTGACGACAGCTGGAAAAGAGGGTCTCGAGTTTGGTTCTCGTTTGTCACGCGATGAAGTTTTCTGGTTATGTGCACAGCTCGAACAGGCTCTGGATTTGCCAGTTGGGCGTCAGCTAGATCACGGGGAAGATGTCGTCGCAGCTAGTGGAGCTAGCGATTTCAGTCAGCTAGCTGAGATCAAAGAAAAGAACCTCACTTTGACCCGAGTTGGGCACGATGGTTTTCGCATTAAGCGCAAACATAGCTGCAGTTTCCAGCTAGCTATGGCAGGAATGATTCCTCTGCTAGGGATAGGGTTTTTGTTATACTATGATATTCTTATATTCAGCTCTATGAGGGAACCGGGAGTGTTCTCTGTGATCTCTAGCGTGTTCGATGTGCTCTTTGTAGTGTTTAGTGTTTTACTGGCGGCTGCATTCTTCTTTGCTGCGAATTATTTCTCTGGTCGTGTGAAGGTGTATGAATTTACTTCAGCTGAGTTGAGGTTTCGCGAAAGCAAACGCGATCAATTGGGCAAAGAAGTATGTTATCAGCGGGATATTTTCACCAAGGTTGAGGTGCTGAATTCGGGCCGTGTGAATAACAAGCCACGCTATCGCGTTCGGCTGAAGGGCAAAAAACACCTAGATGTGGTTAGTTTTGAGAAAAAGGAAGTAGCTGGCCAGCTGGCTGACTGGTTGCGCCTGTGGCTGGCAGCTAGCTAGGCAGGCGTTTGATGGTAGGCGATTGCAAGATTATTGGCTTGAGTGGGGCGGCTGGCTTTGGCACACATGCGCCATGTCTGAACTGCCCAAAGCTTATGAGCCACAGGATGTGGAGAAGAAGTGGTATGCTTCTTGGAATGACGCGGGATGCTTCCGCGCTGACGAGAACTCTTCGAAGGAAGGTTACTCGATTGTAATTCCGCCACCGAATGTGACGGGGATTTTGCACCTTGGCCATGTGCTGAATAACAGCATTCAAGATATTCTAGCTCGCCGCGCCCGCCAGAAGGGTAAGGAAGTTTTGTGGCTGCCTGGTACTGACCACGCTGGCATTGCGACACAAACAAAAGTGGAGCGCCAGCTGCGCGAAAACGAACACATGACGCGGCGCGACCTAGGCCGTGAGAAGTTTCTCGAGCGTGTTTGGGATTGGAAAGAAGAGCACGGTGGCATCATTATCAAGCAGCTAAAGCGCCTTGGCTGTTCGTGTGACTGGGATCGCGAGCGCTTCACCATGGACGCTGAGTACAGCGAGTGGGTAGCTAAGGTTTTCACCGATTTATTTAACCAAGGTCTCATCTATCGTGGCAAGCGCATGGTAAACTGGTGTCCAGTTTCACTAACGGCTCTGTCTGACGAAGAGGTGATCATGAAGCCGCAGAACTCAAAACTCTACTTCATGCGCTACGAGCTGGTAGATGCACCGGGTGAGTATTTAGAAATTTCCACCACACGTCCTGAGACGCTGATGGGTGATACAGCAGTAGCGGTGAATCCTAAAGACGAGCGCTATGGCAAGTATGTTGGACGTAAAGTTAGACGCCCATTCCCGCCAGCTGAAATTGAGATCATTGCCGACGACCACGTTGATGTGGAGTTTGGTACAGGCGCGCTGAAAATCACGCCAGCTCACGATAAAAACGACTTTGAAATCGGCCAGCGTCACGGTCTGGAAATCATCGACATCATGCACCCTGACGGCACCATCAACTGCCCAGAGGTTCCAGAGTTAGATAATCTTGATAGATTTGTAGCACGCAGAAAAGCTGCCGCTAAGCTGGAAGAGATGGGCTTACTCATCAAGGTAGAGGAATACGAAAACAGCGTAGGCTACTCTGAACGTGCCGACGTTGTCATCGAGCCTCGCATCTCCATGCAGTGGTTCCTGAAATACCCAGCTGTGCCAGAAGCGACTGAAGCTGTAGCTAACGGAGACATTTCTTTCCGCCCAGAGCGCTGGCGTAAAACTTATGCTAACTGGATGGAGAATATCCAGGATTGGTGCATCAGCCGCCAGCTGTGGTGGGGTCACCAGATTCCAGTTTGGTACCGTAAGGAAAAGGCAACTGAGCTGCAAGAAGCTGAGTCGCTAGACATGAACGACCTGCAGCACGGCGACATCTACGTAGGTACAGTGCCTCCAACAGATGAAGACAACTGGGTGCGTGATGAAGACGTCATGGACACGTGGTTCAGCTCATGGCTGTGGCCATTTGCGACCATGAACGAGCAAGAGCGCTCCAAGTTCTACCCAACAGCTGACTTGGTTACAGGTCCAGATATCATTTTCTTCTGGGTGGCTCGCATGATCATGGCTGGCTATCAGTTTACTGAGGAGCTCCCATTCAAGAACGTCTACTTCACCGCGATCATCCGCGATGCTCAGGGACGTAAGATGAGCAAGTCATTAGGGAATTCACCTGATCCAATCGATCTGATGGACAAATACGGTGCTGATGGCCTGCGCTTTGGTCTGATGCGTATTGCACCTGTTGGATCTGATATTTGCTTCGAAGAAGACTCCGTAGCTGAAGGACGTAACTTTGCTAACAAGCTATATAACGCCTGTCGCTTCCGCCAGATGAACTCAGATGCGAGGCTGGAAATTCCAGCTAGCTGGGAAGGCATTGAGTTGCCAGCTACTCACCTAGACATCCTCGCTAAGCTAGATGGTCTATTTGTTAGCTTGGAGAAATCATACGCTAACTACCGCTTTAACGAAGTCTGTCAGCAGCTCTATGAGTTCTTCTGGACAGAATACTGTGATAAGTTCCTCGAAGCGGTGAAGGGCGATTTCCGCTCTGAAGATCCAGCTGTGAAAGAGCTGACGCTGAAGGTGATGGACACCGTGATGAGCCGCTACCTGCAGTGCTTGCACCCGTTCATGCCACACATCACGGAAGAGCTTTCACTCCGTCTTGGCTTCCTAGCTGATGATGAGTTTGTGATGCAGAAAGAGCTTCCAACAGAGCCAGTGCTAGCTGGTGTGGACGCCGCTGATATCGCTGAAGCCCAACGCGTAGCTGCAGCTGTTTATCAAGCAGCGGCACGTTTGCGTAACCTGAAAGCTGAATACAAGCTAGCTAACAGCCGCGACGTAAAGTTTGTTCTCAAGCCAGCTGGCGAGTGGGTGACTTCGCAAATTGACACTCTAGCGGTTCTCGCTGGAGCCAAAGAAGTTAGCATTGATGTGGATTACGCGCCTGAGCGAGGCACACCTGCTGCGGTGACAGATATTGGTGAAGCCTACATGCCGCTAGATGGTTTGATTGACGTTGATGCTGAGAAGAAGCGCCTCAGCGACGAGATTGCTAAAGTTGAAAAAGACCTGCAGAAATGCCAAGGCATGCTCAATAACAAAAACTTCGTTGACCGTGCGCCAGAAGCTGTAGTGGCTGTTGAGCGTGAACGTCTAGCTGAGTTGCAGGCTAAAGTTGCTCAGTTCAACGAAATGTTAGCGGCTTTATAGTAGCTCTCAATATTGATCGATTTATCCACCTAGGTGATGCAATAGGCTTGTATCATCTAGGTGGTTTGTCATATTTATGGGGCAGATTTACAATTGAGCCAATATGCTAAACTTCCAAGACCTTTCCGAAATTACGAACGAGCAGATCGATCTGCTAGAAGCGGTTGGCTATACTCGTGCAGATGAGCTCTACGAGGTGAGTGCAAGCAGTCTGTTGGCTGAGATGAAAAAGGCCAACGCGCTGTTGGGAGTTTGTGAGGAATTGCCAAAGGAAAAGGTCGTTAGGAAATGGGTGGAAGCCGCTCGTGACGAGCATGGTATCAGCGAAGAACTGCAAGCAGATGTTGTGCAGAGTGAAGTTGATGAATTGCAGACTAGCTACGAGGATAAGTCAGACATTGTTCAGTTAGTGATGGATGCGCCAATGGCGGAGGCAATTCCAGCCGGTGTATTAAAACAACAAGGAGCCAGCCTAGATGACATTCCCGAAGGGATCGTTTTGGTTGAGCATGATCACGACCACCATATTAGTGACGAAGTTCAAGAGCTGATAGATAAACGCCGTGCTGAGCGTGCAGCTAAAGAGAAGAAGGCTCTGGCTAAAAAGGAGCAGGCGAAGAAGAAGCAAAGCAAAAAGATCAAGAAGAAGCACAAGGTTAAGTTAGACGAGCCTGTCGTCGAAGAGCCTACCTCTGAACAAGAGGAAGCGAAGCCAGTAGTACTTAATAAAGAGGTTATCCAAAACTTTGATGACGTTAGAGAAAACCGTCGTCGCGTTGAGCCACTGCAAGCCGCTGAGGCGGGTACTTCCGTGCAAACAAGTGCAAAAGTCAATGAAGGGGTAGATAGAGGATCTCGACGTTATGTACGAGGCGTTCTTCACCCAGCAGCAGGACAGTTTTATTTTGCTTCATTGGTTATCATTGGACTTCAGCTATCCTTTCTTGGCAGCTTATGCATGATCCCCGTTTACTTTTTTGATCGCGAAGCATTGTGGCCACTTTGGATCATTGGCTCGCTTATCTTGTTTGCCATTCTGTGGCTGTTCTCGGCACCAAAAGCTCGTTGCCAAGTATGCCGTCAGCGCCAATACACACCTAAGAAATGTTTTCGCCACAAGAAGGCGCATCATGTTTCAGGTATTGGCTACATGTTGCCAACGGCTCTACACGCGCTGTTATTTCATTGGTTCCGTTGTATTTTCTGCGGAACCTCACTGCGCTTGAAAAAATAGTTAGCCAGAGCTGGGCTCTAGCTAAGTGAGTCTATCATTCGCGGTTTTGAGAATCCATCGTGATGGTTACTGGACCATCATTCGTTAGGGTGACTTGCATTTCCGCGCCAAACCTTCCACTAGCTACACTTTTGCCAATTTGTTGGCTCATTTCTTTTTTGAAAGCTTCATAGAGAGGCATCGCGTGGTCAGGTCTAGCTGACTTGATGAAAGATGGGCGATTACCCTTTTTGGTGCTGGCGTGTAGCGTGAATTGGCTGATGACTAACACCTCACCGTCAACATCCATTAGTGAGCGGTTCATCTTGCCTTCATCATCACCGAAGATGCGCATTTTTGAGATTTTGCCACAAAGCCAGTTCACGTCATCTAGCCCATCGGCTTCTTCTATGCCTAGCAGGATAGCAAACCCGCTGCCTATTTGGCCGGCAACTTCACCTTCGATTTCTACCTTTGCCTGGGATACTCGTTGAATGATTACTCTCATGTTAGTCAGTTGATGCTTGGATAAATAAACGCTTTTCTTTACGCCGTAAAAATTGTCCTTTACTCAGGTTTACTTTGCTTGCTTGGCTGGGATCGACCAGTTGTAGGCATTCGTCGATCTTCTTGGCGTTGAGTTCCGCGACCTGATGTTTTTTTAGATAGAGGTATATTGCTCTCTTTAGCAGAGGGAGGTCTAGCTGCTGGAGCTTAGGTAAAAACAATCGCCCCTGAGGGTCTTCTATTTCTAGCGATTGGATATGTTGATCGATCCAGCTCTGGTTGGCTACTGCCATAGATTCAGCTCGGATGATAGAGCGCCTTGGGTCGCGGCCCATGATTTCCTTAGCCAGTGGCATGAGCTCGTTGCGGATACGATTGCGCACAGCAAAATCTTCTGCATTGCTAGAGTCTTCGCGGTAGGGGAGGTGGTGTTTTTTGATGTATTGATCAATCTCCTCACGTGAAATGTCTAGCATGGGACGCAGAATTGTTAGCTCGCCGTATTGCTGGGTAGATGAACTCGCTGACATGCCCCGCAGTCCAGCTGAGCCACGCATGAGGTTATAGAGGATTGTTTCTGCCTGATCGTCTGCGTGGTGGCCAAGAATCAGCTGATTGGCACCATGTTTTGCTGCACAGCTGGCGAAAAACTGGTAGCGAGTATGACGCGCAGCTAGCTCGAGCGAGATTTTTTCTTGTTGAGCCAGCTGGCTAACAGGCATTGAAGATGTCTCGATGGGAAGTTGATACTGGTTGGCGAGTTGGCGGACGAAATCCTCATCTCCATCAGATTCATTGCCTCTCAGTTGATGGTTGAGGTGGCAAATGATTAGATTGTTTAATCCGCTGCGAACTAACAAATCAAGCAGGGCCACGGAGTCTCTGCCGCCAGATACACCCACTAGGCTGAACTCTGAAGCCTCAAATGCAGATGGCCATTGCAGTCGCTCGATCATAGTCGAATTTGACCACGATTTTAGTCAGCTGAC
Source organism: Persicirhabdus sediminis (assembly GCF_016595495.1). Taxonomy (GTDB): domain Bacteria; phylum Verrucomicrobiota; class Verrucomicrobiia; order Verrucomicrobiales; family Akkermansiaceae; genus Persicirhabdus; species Persicirhabdus sediminis. Next base: position 79,934 of record NZ_JAENIM010000032.1, on the reverse strand, counting down.
CAATGCAAAAATGAGTGATTGCTTTTCATCCTAACTAATGTCTCAATTGATGTAAATGAGCGTTCATTCTCAACTCAAATATAATTGGCCAGTGCGCTGCGTGCTCGTAATAGGCAAAGCCATAGCGTGCTTGTTCATCGCGCTGGCATGCTTGTGGGCGCTTGCCGCTGTGCATTTCGATATGCAGTCGCTTATTGGCAAAGCCGTCGCTTATCTAAGTTTCTTGTTGATGCTGGGTGCTTTGATTGTGCAGCGTGAACGTTTTGCGAAACTACGGATGGCTCTTCCCGTGGCCTTTTTTGTACTCATCCTCAGCTGGTGGTTGACGCTTAAGCCATCTAACGATCTTGACTGGATGGTTGATTTCAGAAATATCAGCTACGCGGAAATGGATGGTGATAAGGTGACGATTCACAATGTGCGCGACTTTGATTACCGCACCGACAAAGACTTCGATGAAAACTGGATTCAGCGAGAAGTTCATCTATCAAATTTTAAGGGGGCTGATATTTCAATGACCTACTGGGGGCCTACGCTCATTTGCCATACGATGATGAGTTTTGACTTTGGTCCAGACGGTATCATTTGTGTTTCTATCGAGACGCGAAAAGAAAAGGGGGAGGCCTACTCAGCGGTGAAAGGGTTCTTTAGGCAGTTTGAGCTCTATTATGTAGTAGCTACCGAGCGTGACCTTGTTCGCTTACGTACTAACTATCGTCAAAATGAAGAGGTTTACCTCTATCCATTAGTTAGTATGAACAAGGAGGACGGTAAAAAGCTCTTTCTCGACTATATAAAATCAATGAATGGGCTCAAGGACAGGCCGCAGTGGTATAATGCGGGGACGAGTAACTGCACGACTAACATCGCTGTGCATGTGAATGCGGTGCGACACGCAAAAGCTTGGGATTATAGGTTGTTAGCCAATGGTGGCCTAGAGGGAATGATGTATGGCAATGGCTCAATTCCTCATGATCGCCCCTTTGAGGAGATCAAAAAACGCCACCATATTAACAAGCGAGCCAGAGCCGCGGATCAAGATCCTGACTTTTCTCAAAAGATCCGCCAATGGGATGAGTAGAGGATTCGCTGTGTTGACGTCTTATTTAGAAGGTGTTATTTGTTGCTTCAAGCTTTAATTAGAATGATGAAAATACCTAATAGAATTATAAATACAGGAGCTCTGCTAGTGGCTGGATTAGTGATGATTCAGCCAATGCATGGCAAAGGTAAAGGTGATAAGGGTGGTAAACCTAATAAGGAAAATAAGGGCAAGGGACCGGATAAAGATAACAAAGGGCCCGACAAAAATGACAAAAAGCCAGATAAAAAGGACTCAGGTAAACCAGATAAAAAGGACCATTCTAAGTGGGACGCAGATGCTAAAGGCAAAGCAAAATTTAAAGACTCTGATAGAGATGAGCTGAGTAAGTATTTTGGCAAGTACAGTGGTAATGATCACGGTTTGCCACCAGGCCTAGCAAAAAATGTCCGTCGTGGTAAACCTCTCCCTCCAGGTTGGCAGAAGAAGGTTCAGCCAGGCTGGCGCATTGACGATGATTCGTGGAATGACTTTTCACGTATATCGAGAGAGTATCTGCCGAAGAATTTATCCTCGATAGCTGACACGGATTATTATCTATACGGCAATAGAGTTGTAAGAGTGCATAAGCCTAGCCGCGAGGTCGTCGACTTCTTAGATATTCCCAGTATTAAAATCAAGTAATCTAGCTGCATGCTAGTTATATGCTCAGCCCACTTTGAGGGCTGAGCATTTTTGTCGGTTAGTTGTTGGCTGTGCAGCTCTAGATGATCGTTAGTCAATTTGCATAGCATGTCGAAATCTTCGATTTGTATGTCAAATTTGCTTTAGTGTAGAGAGAGTGGCTAGAAAAGGTAAATGTGTGACATCGGGGTGTGAATGTTATTCATGCTAATCATGACCTTAAATATGTCATGGAGAAAAAGTGATAGGGAATTCTTTTTATGGCTTGAGAATGCAATAATAGCGGGTTTTTAAACAACGGTATGCTATGTTAGTTTTTGTTTTAATCGTTGTTTGGAACTCTGAGTGTGGATTGTTGGCACGGCGGCTGCTGAGTGGTTATGCAGATAGTGGAAAGCACTACTTAAATAATCAGACAATATACAACATGAAAAATATCTACACACTCGGGTTTATGTTAGCTGCTGCGGCAATCACATCTCTTCAGGCTGGCGAACCAATCGTCGCTGTTGAGCCAACTCCAGAAGTTAGCGATGCCGTTTCAGGTTCACTGAGCCTGGCTTACAACTCACACTTCATTTCATACGGTAAAGACGTATGGGCAGCTGGTACAGATTTCTACGGTAGCCAGAGCACATTCAACCCTGCGCTTAACTTAGATATCGCGCTAGCTGAAGGTTGGACAATGAGCTTGGGAACTTGGTGGGATGTGAATAACAATGCTCCTGATTCAATTGGTGGAGATCTTCAAGAGGTAGACGTTTGGTTAGGTCTCGCTTATAACTATCAGGCTCACACTATCTCAGCTACTTATCAGTCATGGTTATACGGAAGTGGTAATGAGCAGGTGCTAGACCTTACTTATGGTTACGAGCATTTCCTCAATCCATATATTACCATGCATACACGCCTCACAGAGGGTGCGAGCGGTGGCGAAACTGGTTACTTCTTCGTTCTTGGTATTTCACCAGAGAAAGAGTTTGAGTCATTCACTTTGTCTTTCCCTGTAGCCGTTGGTTTCACTCCAACAGAAGGATACCACGCTAAAGAAGATATCGCCGGTGGAGTAGTAGAATCTGATTCAGGATTCGGTTACGCAAGTGCAGGTGTTGTAGCTAGCGTGCCTCTCAACATCAACGCTGGTGATTGGTCTCTCGATGCTGGATTGGTTGCTTATTACACTGACCAGGATGTGACTACTAACGAAGATGACCTTTTCCTCACAGGTAGCTTCGGTCTTTCACTGAGCTTCTAATATCTATCTAGGTCTGAATTTTTTCAAGAGGGGGAGTGATCCTCCCCCTCGCATACATACACACAACAATAACAATTATTATGAAAAAAGTATCTTCAATGCTCAAAGTTACTCTAGCTGCGGGCGCTAGCACAATGATGGCTGTAGGCGCAATGCAAGCCGAGGAAGAAAAAGTAAAAGTCGGTGTGCTTCACTCTCTCAGTGGCACTATGGCTATCTCTGAAACATCACTGCGCGATGTGCTCTTGTTTACCTTCGACGAAATCAACTCTAATGGCGGCGTGCTAGGAAAGCAGATTGAGCCAGTTGTGGTTGATGGTGCTTCAGATTGGCCTCTGTTCGCTGAAAAAGCAGAGCAGTTGTTAGTTCAAGACAAAGTTGCCGCTACTTTCGGCTGTTGGACATCAGTTTCACGTAAATCAGTGCTTCCTGTTTATGAGAAGTACAATGGACTGCTCTTCTACCCAGTGCAGTATGAAGGTGAGGAAATGTCACCTAATATCTTTTACACAGCCGAGGCTGTAAACCAGCAGGCTATCCCTGCTGTAGACTTCCTGCTAGAGGAAGGATATAAGAAATTTTATTTGATCGGTACCGATTATGTTTACCCGCAGACAACTAACCTCGTACTGTTTGAGTACCTGCAGTCTAAGGGAGTGCCTGTAGAAAACATTGGTGGTGGCTTACGCAAAGATTCAGCTGGAGCTGTGATTAGTGCGGGTAATTACACTCCATTTGGTCATAGTGATTTCCAACAGATCGTTGCTGATATTCGTAAGTTTGCTTCATCTGGTGATGCTTGTGTGATCAACACAATTAACGGAGACGCCAACGTTCCTTTCTTCAAGGAGTTTGCTGCATCTGGTCTCACTTCTGAAGACTGCCCAGTAGTATCATTCTCACTTTCTGAAGATGAATTCCGCTCACTTCCTTCTAAGGATCTTGTAGGTCACCTTGGTTGCTGGACTTACTTCATGTCCATTGATAGCGATGCTAACAAAAAATTCATTGCTGATTTTAATGCATGGTTAGGTAAGACAAATGTTCCTGGTATCGTTAAAGAAAACCGCGTGACCTGCTCACCAATGGTGCTTTCCTACGATGGTGTTTACCTCTGGAAAGCTGCTGTAGAAAAAGCAGGCACTTTCGACCCAGTTAAAGTTATGCAGGCTCTTGAGTCAGGTGTTAGTTTCGATGGCCCAGGTGGAACCGTAACTTCACAGAGTAACCATCACTTAACAAAGACGGTCTATATTGGAGAGACTCTTGAGAACGGCCAGTTCAGCATCATTGAAGAAATCAAAGATGTGGTAGGTGAGCCATTCCTCAAAGGAACCTTCAGTAAGTAGAGTCTAGTGGCTGTCATTTGTTCTTAGCATTACAATACTTTCATTAGTCTAGCTGAAGGAGCTCTGTCGTTCAAACGGACGACAGAGCATTTTTTTAACCACGCAATGAGGTTGGCACAATCCGTGCTGAATCAAGTTTCAAATAATCAACGATGGTTGTTTGCTTAAGGGAAGGGGAACTATATGTTTATAGGAGGAAAATTATTAAAGTTAGTCGCATTACTAGTTAGTGTGTACATTTGTGCAAGCTCGGCTTTGCACGCTGCCGACGACCAGGCTAGGCAAGTATTAGTAGATCTGGTATTGGCTGAAGACGATGCCGCTACTCAGGCTAGCTTGGACAAGCTGGGGGAGTTAGGCGACGAGGTCATTGGTCAGTTTGTTGCGGCTTGGCGTGTTGGTCAGGTTTTTGTCGATGAGAAAAACGGTGGGCCAGTTGTGCTGATGCAAGTTGGTGAAGGGAAGTATGAAAACCTGCTGACAGGAGCTAGTGCTGCCATGTCTGCGGATGCTAAAATTGATCGTGCTTCACGCAAGCTCCGCAAGGATCTAAGACGCATCGTCGATCTGTTGGATCTGAAATCACCTGATTATAAGAAACGCATCGCAGCCGCTGATAAGTTAGGTAAAACTCAAAATGAAGAATATCTACCTGAGTTGAGAGAGTTGGCTGCCAAGCAAACTGATAAGAAAGTGAAGCGCGCTTTTGATGAGGCGGTCGCCATTTCTGAACTTAAAAATGGAAATGAAGATCAGCTTTTATCCGCAGTGATTGAGCTGGGAGAGTTACGCTCATTCGGTGCGAGAGATTATATCGAGAGTGTCTATCAGGATGCACAGCAGGCTGATGAGAAAAATACATCATTGATAAAGTCCTGCGAAACATCATTGCGCCTGATTGATGAACGACAAAAAATGTTGGATTTTGCCAGCACTCTTTTCCGAGGCTTGAGTACAGGTTCTGTCTTGTTGTTAGTCGCTTATGGCTTGGCCATTACCTTCGGTCAAATGGGCGTGATTAATATGGCGCACGGTGAGTTTATTGCCATTGGTGGCTACACGGTGTACTTGGTGCAAAACTTTTTCATCGCTAACTATGGTGTCGACTCAGATGTTTATGGTTGGTATTTTGCCGTTTCCCTGCCAGCAGCATTTATTGTATCAGCTCTGGCTGGAGCGCTGTTGGAGAAAGGCCTGATTCAGTTTTTGTATAAGCGTCCGCTGGAGTCACTTTTGGCAACCTGGGCGGTATCGATGGTGATGCAACAAGCTTTCCGCTTGAAGTTTGGCGCAGCTAACGTTTCTGTTTCTACTCCTGAGTGGTTGTCAGGAAGTTATGATTTCTTTGGGGTATTGATGTCCTACAATCGCCTGTCATTGATTGTATTTGCTATCCTCGTGGTGGTAGTGACTCGCCTCTTATTAAGTAAAACCAGCTGGGGCCTGCACGTCAGAGCGACTATGCAAAACCGCCAGATGGCAAGCAGCTTAGGCGTGCCTTCAGCTAGAGTGAATATGCTCACCTTTGCTTTTGGTTCTGGTCTAGCTGGCTTGGCAGGGGCGTTCTTATCTCAGATTGGTAATGTGGGACCTTCTATGGGACAGACATACATTGTTGATAGCTTCATGGTTGTTGTTGTTGGAGGTGTAGGTAACTTGATTGGCGCTGCTATTTCATCATTAGGCATCGGCATGATAGACCAAGGTCTGCAGCCATTATTGGGACCTGTTATGGGGAAAATTACTGTGCTGTTCCTAATTATTATATTTTTACAATTCAAGCCAGGCGGGCTGTTCCCAGCACGTAGCCGAAGCTTAGATGATTAATTCGAACTGATAGAATAATGAATAATCGATTATTACCATTTGATACGATTGGAGAAAAAATAGCGCTGGCGGTATTAGCCATCTTTGTCGTTATATTTCCTCTAATGAATACGCTGTTTCCTGCGGATTCGGCATTACATATCACCACCTTCCAGCTGAGTGTGTGGGGCAAGTACCTTTGCTACGCAGTACTCGCGATTAGCTTGAACTTCCTCTGGGGCTACACCGGGTTGTTATGTTTGGGGCAATGTTTGTTCTTCGCGCTCGGTGGTTATGCATTTGGCATGTACCTGATGCTGATGATTGGTGACTTAGGTGCCTACGGTACGAGCTTGCCTGACTTCATGGTGTTCCTTGGATATTCCGAGTTACCAGTACATTGGAAGCCATTTTACAACCCATGGTTTGCGGTATTTGCCGCCATGTGGGTGCCTGGCTTAGTTGCCTTTGTCTTTGGCATGTTAGCATTCCGCTCACGTATTAAAGGTGTTTACTTTTCTATTCTCACACAGGCTCTAACTTATGCAGCTGCATTGCTGTTTTTCCGCAATGATTTCACCTTTGGTGGTAACAACGGCTTCACGGATTTCAAATTCATCTTTGGGCACGACATTCGCGAGGCTTCCGTATCCAGAGCATTGTTTTGGGCATCAGGATTTTTGTTAATTGGCGTCTATTACCTTATCGCCTACTTGCTGAAGAGCAAGTTTGGTCTGGTTCAAAGAGCGATTAGAGACTCGGAAAACCGCGTACGTTTCTCAGGCTATTCAACAACACATTACAAAGTATTTATCTTTGTCGTTAGTGCGATGATTGCAGGTCTGGCTGGAGCTCTCTATGTGCCTCAAGCTGGCATCATCAACCCGAGCGAGATGTGGCCAACTAAGGGATTAGATATTGTTGTTTGGGTTGCCGTTGGTGGTCGAGGAAGTAAGTTTGGTCCTATTATTGGAGCTGTGCTTATCAACTTGCTCAAGAGTTATACCACGCGAGTTTATCCAGAGAGTTGGCTGATTATTCTAGGGCTGGTGTTCCTATTAGTTGTCTTGTTTATGCCTAACGGTGTGGTTGGTTTGTGGGATCAAGTTAAAGCCTGGATTCAATCAAGAAAAGCAGATCCGCCAGCTACGGTAGAACCGCAATTGGCTGTAGAAAATGAATCATAGAAAGGTAAGATCATGGTTAATAGTGTAGTTTATAAAGACACAGATTTAGTATTATCAGTTGAGTCAGTTAGTAAGTCATTTGATGGATTCAAAGCAATCAACGATCTTAACTTTTACCTCGGTGAGGGAGAATTGAGAACAATTATTGGACCTAACGGAGCAGGTAAAAGTACCTTCATGGACCTAATTACTGGACGGACTCGTCCTGACGAAGGAACGGTAACATTCCACCAAGATGATGGACATGATCTCGATCTCACAAAGTTGCGTGAGTACCAGATCAACCGCTTGGGGATTTCTCGGAAATTTCAAACTCCAAGTGTCTATCAAGATCACAGCGTCTACGATAACATCGTGCTATCGCTCAATCATGGCCGCGGCGTGTGGCAGTCACTTTTATACAAAGAAAGCGCTGCTGACAAAGAGGCCATCGAAGAAGTGCTAGAAACCGTTCGTCTGCAAGATCTATGCAATGAGCGCGCTGGATTGCTCTCACATGGTCAGAAGCAGTGGTTAGAAATTGGCATGTTGTTGGCGCAAAAACCAAGGATTCTCCTAGTGGATGAACCCGCAGCAGGCATGAGTGATGAAGAAACTGAGCGCACTGGTGAGTTGTTGCTTAGCCTAGAAGGCAAGCACAGTATTATGGTGATTGAGCACGATATGGAGTTCATTCGTCAGATCGCGCGTAAGGTGACTGTGCTTCATCAAGGGCATGTGCTTAAGGAAGGAAAGTTCCTTGAAGTCGCTAATGATCCAACGGTGAAGGAAGTATATTTGGGGAGACAAAAACACGACTAGGAAGGTAGAAATATGGTAACTGAAGATACAATGTTAGGATTGGATAAGGTAAATGTCTCTTATGATGGATCACTTATTCTGAGGGATGTTAGTTTTGATCTGCCGCAGAATTCTGTGCTCGCGCTATTGGGGCGTAATGGTGTGGGGAAGACGACCTCGCTGAAGACGATTATGGGCATTGCTCCGTCTAGCTCAGGGGTGATCAGCCTCGATGGGTTAGAACTGCAAAACCTCTCAACCGAGAAGCGAGCGCGTTCAGGGATTGGTTATGTGCCTCAGGGGAGGGACATCTTTCCTAATTTAACAGTTTGGGAGAACTTAAAAGTTAGCCTGAGTGTGCACGGCAAAGAGGCGTGGAACAAGCTGGATGAAGTGTATGAGCTCTTCCCAGTTCTCAAGGAAATGAAGGATCGTAAAGGAGGAGTGCTGTCAGGTGGCCAACAACAACAGTTAGCTATCGGTAGGGCTCTGCTAACTAATCCTAAAGTATTATTACTAGACGAGCCTACTGAAGGTATTCAGCCTTCAATTATTGATCAGATCGAAGATGCGATTATTTACCTAAAGAATAACTATGAGATGAGTATCTTACTAGTTGAACAATATTTGGACTTTGCTAAAGCTTGTTCTGATTATTTCTGCATTATGGAGCGTGGCTCGGTTGTGGAAAGTGGTGAAATCAGCGCGTTGTCTGATGAGCTGATTGAAAAATACCTAGCAGTTTAAAAACATGCATTTAACTCCAAGAGAACAGGAAAAGTTGATGGTCGTAGTGGCTGCCGACTTAGCTCGCCGACGTCAGGGGCGTGGGCTTAAGCTCAATTATCCAGAAACGGTGGCGATTCTAACTTACGAAATCTTCGAAGGCGCTAGAGATGGTAAAACCGTGGCTCAGCTGATGGATGAGGGAACGCGGATTCTCAGCCGGGATGACGTTATGGATGGAGTCCCTGAAATGCTGCACGAAGTGCAGGCTGAAGCTACCTTTCCAGACGGCACGAAACTTGTAACCATTCACAACCCGATCCAATGATTCCTGGAGAAATTATATGTGCTGATGACGATGCTGAGTTGCAAGCTAACGCTGAACTCGAATTGCTGACGGTCCTCGTTAGTAATACAGGTGATCGACCGATTCAGGTGGGTAGCCATTATCATTTTTATGAAGTGAATCCGTCACTGCAATTTGATCGCGAGCTAACACGGGGGTTTCGTTTAAACATTCCAGCTGGCACAGCTGTAAGGTTTGAGCCAGGTGATGAACGTGAAGTTAATCTAGTGGCGCTAGCTGGAAGCCGTGTCGTTTGGGGATTACGTGGAGAAGTTAACGGGGAGTTAGATAATCAATAAGACGATGTCATTAAAACTAACAAGAAAGCAATACGCAGAGCATTTTGGCCCGACGATAGGTGATCGAGTTCGCTTGGCTGATACCGAATTATTCATCCAGATCGAACGCGATATGGTGGTGGAGAAAAGCGGTTACGGCAATGAAGTGAAATTCGGTGGAGGTAAAGTGATTCGCGATGGCATGGGGCAGTCGTCCCAGGCACTTGATGCGGAGTGTTTAGATTTAGTCATTACTAATGCCACAATCATTGATGCTGAGTTAGGTATCATCAAAGCGGATCTTGGCATCAAGGCTGGCCGCATTGTAGGTGTGGGGCACGCTGGTAATCCCGATATTCAGGATGGTATTGGTTCATTAGTTCCGCACCCTGAGACTGGGGAGTTGGATAAGATGATCATTGGTGCTGGTACTGAAGTGCTCGCTGGTGAAGGAAATATCATCACCGCTGGAGGAGTTGATTCTCACATTCACTTTATTTGTCCTCAGCAGATAGATGAAGCTCTGAGTAGTGGCGTTACTACGATGTTAGGTGGGGGCACTGGCCCAGCTACAGGAACTAATGCAACGACCTGTACGCCAGGAGAGTGGTACATGCACCGCATGATTGAGGCGGCTGATGAATACCCGATGAACCTTGGGTTCTTAGGTAAAGGCAACTGTGCCACCAAAGAGCCGCTGCGTGAGCAAGTTCTAGCAGGTGCGATAGGTTTGAAGCTGCACGAAGACTGGGGAACCACGCCAGCGGCGATCGATACATGTTTGTCGGTTGCTGATGAGATGGACATTCAGGTGGCTATTCATACCGATACTCTTAATGAGGCAGGCTATTTAGAAGATACTTTGAAAGCTTTTGATGGGCGTACGATTCATACCTATCACTCTGAAGGCGCTGGTGGAGGTCACGCTCCAGATATCATGAAAGTGTGTTCTCACCCTAACGTTTTACCTTCCTCAACTAACCCAACACGTCCATTTACTCACAATACCATTGATGAGCATTTAGACATGTTGATGGTCTGCCATCATCTTGATTCGAAGATTCCTGAGGATGTTGCTTTTGCTGAATCACGTATTCGTCCACAGACGATTGCCGCAGAAGATATTTTGCACGACAAGGGGGCAATTTCCATGATCTCCTCAGATAGTCAGGCCATGGGACGAGTAGGTGAAGTAGTGATGCGAACTTGGCAAACTGCGCATAAAATGAAGTTGCAGTTTGGTAAGTTAGAATCAGAAGATCATCCCGATGCGGATAACTTCCGAGCTCTACGTTACGTGGCAAAATACACTATCAATCCAGCCATTTCACATGGAATGGCGCACGAGATTGGCTCTTTGATGGTTGGTAAGTTGGCTGATATTGTGATGTGGAAACCGATGTTCTTTGGCGTCAAACCTGAGTTAGTGCTTAAGGGGGGCATGATTGCCTTGGCTAATATGGGCGATCCTAATGCCTCTATTCCGACACCTCAGCCATGTTATTATCGTCCGATGTTTGGTTCACATGGTGAGGCAAAATTCAAAACATCACTGACCTTTGTTAGCAAAGCTTCGCTAGAAGCTGGCTTAGCTAAGAAGTTGGGCGTGAAAAAGCAGTTAGTTCCCGTGGTAAATACTCGTAAGGTGACAAAAGCTGATTTGTTATTTAATGACGCGATGCCTGATATCGATATTGATCCGGAAACCTACACGGTTACCGTAGATGGAGAAGTGATTGGCTGTGAACCTTTGACTGAGCTGCCGATGGCGCAGCGTTATTTCTTATTCTAAGCAGAGAGAATGGCAGCGGTGTTGATAGACTCAAAATGGGACGCAGAACCTGCAACTGATGCAGTGGAGGTTCAGCTAGATCGCCATGCACTTTATAAAAGGAGATGGCGGGCAACTGCCTCTAATGGCGTGGAGCTTGCGTATGGGCTGAGGACGGCGGCCAAACACGGTGATTATTTCAAAGGCGTGGATGGCAGCTGTTATCATATTCAGCAGCTTGCTGAAGAGATCATTGAAGTCCCCATGCCTCAGTCATTAGAGATGGCAGCTAAAGTTGGTTGGTATTTGGGTAATCAGCATCTTGCTGTCGAAGTGCGTGCGGATAAAATTATCCTCGAGTACGTGCACACTTTAGCCAAATCGCTAGATCGCATTGGAATTCCCTATCAGGTAACCCAGGGGGTGTTTCTCTGTGGCATGCACTCTAGCCATACTCATTGATGATGGACATGATAGACGATGATTTCAGCTGGCTAGCAGCCGTGATGCATTTCTCAGATGGAGTTCTGCCTGTTGGAGCCTACGCCCATTCGCTTGGCCTTGAGGGCGTGGTGCAGACGGGTATGGTCAAATCAGGTGATGAGTTAGAAACCTTTTTGCTGCGAGATGTCAGTGACTCTTTGTTGTGGGTTGATGTTCCTTTGGTCGCTCATGCATGGCGTGCATGCGAAAGTGGTCAGCTGGCATTGTTGCACGAGCTAGATGAACTTTGTTGGGCGGCGCGTCCAGCCCGCCAGCTACGCGAGTCTGCCAGTAAAATCGGTCGTCAGCAATGGCGAGTCTATCAACAGACCTGGGCGCGCGATGCTGGATTGCCAGATATAGACTGGGTCTATCATCAAAGTCCTGTCGTATTAGGCTGTTTGATGCACCATCAAGGGGCTCCTGTGGCGGCTGCTTGTTGGTCGTTTGTATATCAAACTTATTCAGCTTTTTTGCAAGCGGCATTAAAATTGCTACCGATTGGGCCACGACTTACTCAGGAAGTTTTGCAACGAGCATTGAGGGAAATTCGCCCTCAACTAGCTGAAGCGATGCATCGTGAGTTAGACGAGATTGGCAGCTTCAATCCTGTATGGGATTTGGCGGCCGCTCAGCATGAAGGGGCAAAAGCGAGAATGTTTATTTCATAAAATGATGCAAAGTGAAAAAAAATCAGCGATTAGAATAGGAGTTGGCGGACCCGTTGGCTCTGGCAAGTCTACCTTGTGCCTGAAGATTTGTGAGCGCTATGGAAAGACTCGCAATATGGCCGTCATTACTAACGATATTTACACTCAAGAAGATGCGAAGATGCTTATTCGCCATCAGGCTTTACCACCCGAGCGCATCATTGGTGTGGAGACGGGAGGCTGTCCTCACACCGCGATTCGGGATGATATCTCAATGAATCTGGATGCCATTGATGAGATGGAACGACGTTTCGAGGGGCTAGAATTTGTTCTGGTAGAAAGTGGTGGTGACAACCTAACCGCGACATTTTCACCCGAACTAGCTGATATTTTCATTTACGTCATTGATGTCACCGAAGGTGATGACATCCCACGAAAAGGAGGCCCGGCGATTGCTCATTCTGATTTTCTGGTGGTGAATAAGGTGACTCTAGCACCATATGTTGGAGCTGACGTTGAGCGCATGAAACTCGACTGTGAGAGTAAGCGTAGTGGTAAGCCATTTATGATGATGGATCTAAAGGAGCCAGTTGGATTAGAAGAATTTTTCGAATGGTTTGACCGCGATGTTCTGTTTGCTGATATTGAGAATAGTTAGTCATGTTATCTACCAGCATCACATCTGAAGCTAAGTTGCGCTTTGAGAAGCGTGATGCGCCATTGCGCACAGTGATGTCGCGCCGGCTCGTTGGAGGTTTGAGCCACTTGAGCAAGCCATATTGGAATGGGGATACTCTGGCTGTGCAGTTAGTGAATCCAACAGCTGGTTTGTTTGGTGGCGATTCTCTGTCTATTGAGCTCGTGGTTGCTGACGGTGCGCGGGTGGCGATCACTTCACCTAGCGTGACTCGCTTTCATACCATGAAGGCTGATGAAATCGCGCTGATGGACCAAGATATCTCTGTTGGACAGGGCGCTTTGCTAGATTTCTGGCCAGAATGGGTGATGGCTCAAAAAGACGCGCGAGTTCGGCAGCGTAACCGCATCCAGTTGGCTGCAGATGCATGCATGGTTTTTTATGATGGATTCGCTCCTGGGCGTGAGGCTCACGGTGAACTGAATGACTACGCTCTCTATCACAATGAGCTAGATATTTATGTCGAGGGGAAATTGCTAGCTCGTGAGCGCACTCGCTTGGAACCAGTTGACCGCAAGCTTCCTGTATTGATGCCTTCTTGGGACGCTTGTTATTTGGCGTCCGTCTGGTGCTACTCTGGTGATCAGGTCAACGATGACGTGGCTGAGTTAGCCTCCGTACTAGCCCTGATAGAGGATGACGAAAACCACATGGTGTCATTCACTAAGCTAGGTGACGGGCTCAGTGTATTCAGGCTGATGGCGGCGAACGCGGTTAGTTTGCGACGTCTCTCAGAGCTGATTCGCGCTGAGATCATTCAGCGACTCACAAAGCATAAAGTAAACTTTCGAAAACTGTAGACCATGAAATTTATGAATAAGAAATACCAAAGACTAATGACTGGGATGTTATTGTTAGCATCCGCGCTGCCTGCAGCAGCTCACTGTGATGGAACCAGCCACGATGACTGGCCATTTCCTGATTTCAGCTGGCCTACATTGATAGCCATCGCAGGTGTTGCCGTGGTCTATTTTGTCACGAAGAAGCGCCGCGAAAGCTAAGTTTTTCACACCAGCCCGTGTTCACTGAACGAATAATACGGGCTGGTATCGGCTGACTCGCTAGATGGGTGGCCAATGATGACGTGATCGATTAGGCCCAGATTCATCACTTCTGCAGCCTTTTTAGTTCTATGGGTGATATCTCTATCAGCACGGCTAGGGCTAGGGTCGCCAGATGGATGGTTGTGGACGACGGCAAATGCGACGGCCTGGTTTATGAGGACGTGACGAATGATATCACGCGGCTCACAGATACTTTGGGTGGCGCTGCCACTTGATAGATCGATGACACGTAAGACCTGTTGTTTATTATTAAACAGGATGACTAGCACGCGTTCTTTGGTTTCGTGTGCTAGCTGGGGAGCCATGTAGTTATAAATTTCCTCAGGGCTGTTGATTGTAGCTGATAACATGCTCTGCCTAGCAGCTCTGGATCCGACTTCAAAAATAGCTGCTAGCTGGCATGCTTTTGCTAGACCAATGCCATGTTCTTGGCTGAGCTGGTCAGTATTCAAGCTGGCGAGTTGACGCAGCCCGCCGTATTTCTGAATGAGCATGCGCCCCATCTCTATGGCGCTCATGCCCGCGACACCGACCCGCAGGATAATGGCTAACAACTCTTCGTCAGCTAGAGCGGCAGGGCCTAGCTGTTGGAGTTTTTCGCGTGGGCGAATCGGCTCGGGTAGATCTGTAACTCTATCGTGCATGGGGAAAACGTTAGTTCTCCCCATAATACCCCAGCTGGCTGAGTGTGCGAGCTATTTCAGCTCACCTTTAACGGGTGGGTGATCGCAGACGAACTGGGCGATTTCGCTCGCGCTATCTGAGCAGAGAAGCATGTCGCTGTATGTTCGGCCTTGGGCTAGCTGTTTGAGACATGGATAGAGCATGGTCTCCACGCAGTAGCGCTGAGTGCCAAGGAAGATCATCGGGCTGATCCAGTCGAAGGTGCCGTAGTGGTTTTGCGTGGCGTCCATGAAGATTTCCTGCGTGGTGCCGGCGCTGCCTGGTGCGTAGATGACGCCGTGCAGAGCGATGGCTAGCAGCCCATCTTCGCGGATGCTGTTGGAGAAATATTTGGCAACATGCTTAGAGAACATGTTAGTTGGTTCGTGGCCGTAAAACCAAGTTGGCACGGCTAGGCTAGATGCGCCGTCAGGGTGAAGTTCTAGCACTTCATAGGCGCGGTCCATGTACCCATCGCTGGTAAAAATGGGAGAGCGGCCAAGAATAGCTAGTGATTGATCTAGCAATTCATCTGGAGCGTTAGCTAGCCAAGCACCGAGGTTAGCCGCTTCCATGATACCAGGCCCACCACCTGAGGCGATGAAGTATCCTCGGCGTGTGAGCTCGCGCGCGATCCAGACGACTTTCTTAAAGAATGGATCGGTGCGCGATTTGCCGTGTCCGCCCATGATGCCGACCACTTTTTTGACGCCACCCGGTTCGGTTTTTCCTTCGAGCAAATCTAGCAATGCCTCGTCTACCGCGTGGTCGTGGATGCGCTGAGCGAGAGCCTCTAGCATACTCGGGCGAGCTTGGCGTGCGCTATGGTAGTGGTCGTAAATTTGTTTATCGTAGCTGAGGTCTTTTTCAGCCGTCCAGCCAGCCATGAGCTCGTCGCGGGTGTAGAGCTTTGAGCGAAATGGTCGGTAAGGAACGCCGTGCAAGCGCGGGAATATCATTGCCCCTTTAGTCATCAGCCACTCGGCTTTGATAGACTCAGGGAAATCACAGCCGAGAAATACCGCGCCCTCGCAGGGAGTATTGTGCCAATCTACATCGATGGTGCGAAAATCAACGCCTTGGACCATGGCCTGTTGCAGGCACGGTTCTGATTCGATTTCCTTTTGCAGGGCGTCTTTTCCGCGGATGACTTTGCTATATCTAGTTGGCATGATAACAAGCTAGCTGATGGGAGTTATTTTTCAACTCAGCTAGCTAACTAATATGGATTAATCCTTAGCGTAGGCGTCGCGTGGCAGGCGCACGCTGTTGACGAGCTGAGCGATATGCTCTGGTGCTTTTGGGGTGAATTTGCATACCAGCCCAGCGATGACAAAGTTGACTAACAATCCAATCGAGCCGATTCCTTCAGGTGAGATGCCAAACAGCCAATGCTCAGCATTATTGAGCTCTGGGTTCATGAACTTGAAGTAAATGATGTAGGCTGCGGTGAAAGTGATGCCAGAGATCATGCCCGCTATGGCGCCTTCTTTGTTCATGCGCTTGGAGAAAATGCCCATCACAATCACTGGGAAAAACGACGATGCTGCTAGGCCGAAGGCAAAGGCAACGACAGAAGCAACAAAGTCAGGCGGGTGAATGCCAAAGTAACCGGCAACGATGACGGCGCCGCCAGCTGCAATTCTAGCAATTTTGAGCTCTTGTTTATCGGTGAGGTTAGGGTTGATGGTCTTCTTGAATAAATCGTGAGCGACGGCGGTGGAGATAACTAAGAGCAGTCCAGCTGCTGTTGATAGAGCTGCTGCTAGGCCGCCAGCGGCGACGAGTCCGATGACCCAAGCTGGGAGCTGAGCGATCTCAGGGTTAGCCAGCACGATGATGTCCTTGTCCACAGTGAGCTCATTTTCAGCTAGTGGTGGCGCGCCAGCTGGCTGCACCGTGCCCGTGTAATTGATCAGCCCGTCGTTATTCTTATCTTGCCAGCTGATGAGGCCTGTATCGGACCATTTTTCAAACCACTGAGGCGCTTCTACGCGTGGGGTTTCATTGACTGCTTCTAGCAAATTGAGTCTAGCAAATACCGAGATAGCAGGAGCTGTAGTGTAGAGGATGGCAATGAAGAGGAGCGCCCAGAAAGCTGAGGTTCTAGCGGCGGATACTTTTTTCACTGTGTAGAAACGAACAATCACGTGGGGTAGACCAGCGGTTCCTAACATCAGCGCTGCCGTGATACAGAAGACATCAATGGTAGACTTCGAGCCATCTGTGTAGGTACCAAATCCTAGCTGGGCGCTGAGACCATCTAATCTTTCAAGAATGAATTGGCCGCTATCTTTGTATTCACCGCCAAATGCTATCTGTGGAATGGGATTGCCAGCCATCTGGAAGGCAATGAAAAAGGCGGGAACCATGAAGGCAAAAATCAACACGCAGTACTGGGCTACCTGAGTGTAGGTGATGCCTTTCATGCCACCTAACACAGCGTAGAAAAAGACGAGTGCCATGCCAATGATGACGCCCCAAGTGACGTCGACATTAAGGAAGCGCGAGAAGACAACACCAACGCCGCGCATCTGCCCACAGACGTAGGTGAAGCAGACAAAGATGGCGCAGATGACGGCGACGATGCGAGCTGCCTGTGAGTAGTAGCGGTCGCCGATGAAATCAGGCACGGTGAATTTGCCAAAGCGGCGCAGGTAGGGAGCTAACAATAGTGCTAGAAGCACGTAGCCACCGGTCCAGCCCATGAGGTAACAACCACCGTCGCGGCCCATGGTAGAGATCGCTCCAGCCATGCCAAGGAACGATGCGGCGCTCATCCAATCAGCTGCGGTAGCGAGACCGTTAGCGATGGACGGTACACCGCCACCAGCCACATAGAAATCTTTGGTAGAGCCGGCGCGCGAGCGGATAGCGATATAGATGTAGAGCGTGAAAGAAAGCCCGGCGATGATGAATGTCCACAATTGTACTGGGTCCATAGGATTTGGTGCAGTTAGGGTTAGTGGTCAGAGGCGTCCATTTCCCCTTCTTCTTTGCCGTCTAGCAGCTCTTTATCGAGCTTGTTCATGAGCAATACGTACACCCCGATGAGGCCAAGAAAGACAAGGATGCTACCTTGCTGGGCCATCCAAAAACCAAGTTTGAAGCCGGTTCCCGGGATGGTGATTTTGTCGAGTTCATCCACAAAAAGCACGCCAGCGCCTAATGAAGCCATGAACCAGATGGACAGCAGGATAAATAGATAGGTGATGTTTTTGCGCCAATATTTGGCACGGGCTTCCGCGGTAGTGGGATGTTCTTTCATAGGGATGGTGGGAGGGGTGACGTGAAGGGATTGATTATCAACTAGAGAGAAAGGTGAGTTTTGAAAAGCAGAAAGCTTAATATGAGGCGTGATCTCTGGCTGTCATACATAATAAGCTCATATTGGGTTAGAATAGGCTCGATAGATTTAAGCATTGTCGGTGACTAGCTAGCTGGCTAGAAATTTAGAATGCAGAAACTTGAAGGACCGGAAAAGCGCATGAGGAATATTGTCTTGGCAATAGGTATGGTCTTTATGTTAGGAGGTGTTTTCGTGGGCAACCGAGCGGTGACCGCGGCGATAAAAAAACGTCAGGCGGCCAATGCTAAGCAGGCGGTTAGCGAGGAAGCGGTGAAAGCAGAGCTGGTGAATGAGGAAGCTAGCATGAGCCCAGAAGCCGAGCTGGAGCAGATTGCCGCTAAGCTGAATGAGACGCTGCCACGCCAGCTGGATGCGGCGACTCGGCTGGAGAGCTCGTCAGCTGAGCCGGGCTTACAGCTACATTATTTTTACACCCTGCTAGGTACTGAGCTAGCAGCTGATGATAGTTTTGCAGAGAGAACTAATGAGCTGCGCACTCG
Organism: Persicirhabdus sediminis; assembly: GCF_016595495.1. GTDB lineage: Bacteria > Verrucomicrobiota > Verrucomicrobiia > Verrucomicrobiales > Akkermansiaceae > Persicirhabdus > Persicirhabdus sediminis. The sequence goes on along the minus strand of NZ_JAENIM010000032.1, from coordinate 61,304 downwards.
TTTGCTAGAGAACTACCGTGACAGCGCAGAGATGAAGCGGCTGCGCGATCTGGGAGTGACTTTGGTTTACATCTACAAAGATGAGGCCGGTAATGAGCTGGCGCGCATTGAGATCACGCCAGCTGATTTGGCTAACTAGCTGGTTGGAATCAATGGCAGCACGCCATTGATGACTAGCTGGACACCCATGCAGAGGAGGATGAATCCCATGATCTTGGTTAGGGCGTTAGCGCCGTTGACGCCAAGGAATTTGAGGATGAGCTCTGAGTTGTGCAATACCAGCCAGCAGATCAAACAGACTAGCAGGATGGCGGCGCTGAGCGTGAGGTAGGCGGGCACATTCCAGCCGCTTACTAGAGAGGTGGTGCCCATGACTGAGGCGATGGCACCTGGGCCAGCTAACAATGGCATGGCGAGTGGGGAAAATGAGATGTCATCTTTGGCTTTGACCTCGTGATGTTCTTCTTGGCTGTGGGTATCCTCGGTTTTTGGGCTGAGCAGGTTGAAGGCGGTTTTGGCAATGATGAGCCCGCCAGCGATGCGGATGCCTTCTAAGCTGAGGCCAAAGAAATGCAGGATAAAACTACCAGCTAGCAGGAAGCTCATGAGGATGATGAGCATGTATAGCGAACCTTTGGCGGCTAGCTTGTGGCGTTGCTCTACCTTATCTCCATCTGTGATAGAGAGGAAAATAGCAGCATTGCCGAGCGGGTTTGCTATCGGCAATAGGGCTGCAAAGCAGGTGATGAAGAGGTGGGATAGGTTGTCCATCTGCACGCAGCTTGCTAGAAAGTGCGGCTTGTGGCAATGAAGAAGGGGAATTTGTTAGTTTTCAGTTTGTAGTTTTCAGTTTTCAGATCGCAAGCGAGGATAGTCAGCTGCTTGGAGAGATAGTCAGCTGCTTGGAGAGATAGTCAGCTGCTTGGAGAGATAGTCAGCTAGGGGAGTGGGGTGTCTAGCTGGGATAGGGGAGGGAGTTTTCAGTTTTCAGTTTTCAGATCGCAAGCGAGGATAGGCAGCTGCTTGGAGAGATAGTCCGCTAGGGAAGTGGGATGTCTAGCTGGGATGGGGGAGGGAGTTTTCAGTTTGTAGTTTTCAGACCGCAAGAGAGGATAGCCAGCTGCTTGGAGAGATAGTCAGCTAGGGGAGTGGGCTGTCTAGCTGGTATGGGGGGGGGGAGTTTTCAGTTTGTAGTTTTCAGTTTGTAGTTTTCAGTTTTCAGATCGCAAGCGAAGTTAGTCAACCGCTGAACGCTGAACACTGAACGCTGAACACTGAACACTGAACACTGAACACTGAACACTGAACACTGAACACTGAACACTGAACACTGAACACTGAACACTGAACACTGAACACTGAAAGCTAACAAACTAGCCTAAACCGTCTTTGAGTATTTGCCTTTACCTTCAGCTAGGTAGGCGTCGAACTTCATGGCGATGTTGCGAATGAAGAGTGTGCCCTGCTGGGTGATGGTGAATTTATCATCTTCCAGCTGGATGAGGCCGTCGTCTTGCATTGGCTTGAGTTCTTCGAGCTCGCGGTCGAAGTGAGCTTTGAAGTCGATGCCGTGTTCTGCAGACTTCGCTGCGTAGTCGATTTCTAGGTGACACATGAGGCTCATGATGATATCGCGGCGCAGCAGGTCGTCGTCGTTGAGGATGAGGCCTCGCTCGATAGGCAGGCGGCCTTCGTCTAGAGCGGCGCAGTATTGGTCGAGCTCTTTGTAGTTTTGGCGGTACGAGCGAGCTGTCTGGCTGATAGAGCTCATGCCAAATGCGCAGATTTCTAGGCCAGCGTGGGTGCTGTATCCTTGGAAGTTGCGCTGCAGAGTTTTATTTTTGTGCGCGATGGTTAGAGGATCATCTTGAGCCGCAAAGTGGTCCATACCGATGTAGTGGTAGTCGGCACTTGTTAGCGTGCTGATGATGCGGCCGAGCATTTTGATTTTTTCATCTGGCTCAGGCAGTGTTTTGGCTTCGAGGATTTTCTGAGCAGGCTTGATCCATGGCACGTGAGCGTATGAGAATACGGCGAAACGAGTAGGTGCGTAGGCGATGGCTTGGTCTAGCGTTTCCTGAAATGTTTCCGGTGTCTGGAATGGCAGCCCGTAGATGAGGTCCATGTTGATAGAGCTGATGCCAGCGGCTCTGAGCCACTCTAGCACCTGCACGTTTACCTCATGTGGCTGGACGCGGTTGATGGCTTTTTGCACTTCTTCGCGGATGTCTTGCACGCCGATAGATGCGCGGTTGATGCCGAGTTCTACAAAGGCGTCGAGACGCGCTTTGTCGAGTGTACGCGGGTCAAATTCAGCGCTCATTTCAGCATCTGGAGCAAATTCAAATCTCTCGTGGAGGAACTTGGAGAAGCGCAGGATTTGAGCTGGGCTGAGGAAGTTAGGTGTACCGCCGCCGAAGTGGAGCTGGTGGACTTTTCTGCCCTCAATGCTAGGCAAGAGCAGGTCGATTTCCTTTTCTAGATAGTCTAGGTATTGGTCGGCCCTATCTTGCTGGGTGCTGATGATGGTGGTGCAGCCGCAGAACCAGCAGAGCTTGCGGCAGAAGGGAATGTGAAAGTAGAGCGAGAGCGGGCTGCGATCTTTGGCTGGCTCAGCGGCGAGCTGGGCTGTCGGGCATGAATCTGCAAAGTGAGGCGCTGTAGGGTACGAGGTGTAACGTGGCCCCGGCTGGTTGTATTTGCGGATGAGATCGAGGTCTGGGATGAGAATAGACATAGGAATAATCGGCGCTAGCCGCTGTACTTACGGAAATGATACATTCACGAGGATGAGATGCGCGTTTATTAACTGCCTAGATCTTGCCATCCATCGTGCGGATTTTGGGTGAATCGACTAGCGGGCGGCTGGCTGAGCAGCGCCCACTGTAGCCGGAATTATTTGATTTCCACCAGCGCATTGGCGAGCGCGGCGATGCCTTCTTTGCGACCAACAAATCCCATGGTTTCGTTGGTGGTGGCTTTGATGCCAATTTGCTCTGGGGTGATGCCTAGAGCGTCTGAGATTTTGATTTTCATGGCGGCTGCGTGCGGCAGGACTTTTGGGCACTCAGCGATCATGGTGGAGTCTACGTTTTGGATTTCGGCTCCTTTTTCCGCACAGAGTTCACGGCATTTGGCGAGGATATCCAGCGAGCAGATGCCTTCGATGGAGGCGTCTGTAGGTGGAAAATAATGGCCAATGTCAGGAAGTCCGAGGCAGCCGAGGATGGCATCGGCGATGGCGTGGCAGAGCACGTCGGCATCTGAGTGGCCAGCGAGCCCTTGGCTGTGAGGGATTTCTACGCCGCCGAGAATGAGTGGGCGGTTATCTGCAAATTGGTGAACGTCGTATCCGATTCCAGTGCGAAACATGATGTGGTGATGTTAGTGGTATTGGGCGTGAAGGCCTATGGTTTCACCGATTTCAGGCAGGTGTAGCTTGATGTCGGCTGAGTTGAAGATGCGTGTTGTTTGCTCGCGGTCAATGGCAATCGGCGGAAAGGTGTCGTAATGCAGACCTAGCACGTTTTTCACATTCAGCCAGCGGGCGCAGCGCGAGGCGTCTTTGGCTCCCATGGTGAAGTTGTCACCAATGCACAGGGCGGCCCAGTCGATGCGCTCGTATTGCTCGAGCAGCAGCTTCATGTCGTAGTGCAGGGCGGTATCGCCAGAGTAGTAGAAAGTGCCGCGCTCAGACTCGATGACAAAGCCACCTGGGTTGCCGCCTGAGTTGCCGTCAGGCAGGGTGGATGAGTGTACGGCATTGACGTAGCGTAGGTTGCCAAATGGGAAATCGAAGCAGCCGCCGTGGTTCATGGCGTGTGAATTGTCGATGCCCTTATGCTGGTACCATGAGACGATTTCGAAATTGGAAATGAGCTTGGCGCCGGATTGTTTGAGAATGGTTTCGGCGTCAGCTAGGTGGTCTTCGTGGCCATGGGAAATGAGCACGAAGTCGGGGTTGATCTCGGCGATGTCAATGTGCTCAGCATTGGGGTTGGCGGAGATGAATGGGTCAAAGAGAAGTTTGTGACCTGAGATATCAACGAGGAAGCAGGAGTGACCGTAATAGGTGATATGCATAACAAAATAAGGCTGTTGGTACAGTTACCAACAGCCTTAAGGAAAATAGGACATCTTGCAACGATGAACGTTACAAAATGAGATTTAGCGAGTTGCTTATTCAGCAGCTGGCTTAGGTACTTCGATAGCAGGAGTTGTTGCGCTAGCAGCTGGCTTTGCTTCTGGCTTCACGATCTCAATGAGCTCGAGGTCAAAGATAAGTGTGCTGTTTGGCTGGATAGCTGGACCTGCACCGCGCTCACCGTAGGCGAGGTCTGCTGGGATGAAGAGCTTCCACTTAGCGCCAACAGGCATGTTTGTAAGAGCTTCTTTGAAACCTGGAATCACTGCGAGAGGCATTGCGAATGGCTGACCTTCTGGTGATGCGTCAAACTCAGTACCGTCGATGAGTGTACCACGGTAGTTTACCATGAAGCGTGTGCCTTCGTCAGCGCCACCTTCTGGTGCTACGTACTTCTCTTCGCCACCTGGCTTGATGATTTCGTACTGGAGGCCAGACTCAGTAGTGATGATGCCTTCCTTTTTCTTGTTCTCTTCGAGGAATTTCTGACCAGCTTCGAGGTTTTCAGTAGCCATCTTGGCTTGCTCTTCAGCAGCGCGTGCTTGCATCTTGGCTTGGAATGCCTGCATTGTCTGCTGCATTTGCTCTTCGCTAAGCTTAGGCTCTGTGCCTGCGTAGCCTTCTCTGAATGCAGCTACGATAGCGTCCGCATCGAGGTCTTCAGGTGTGAGGCCGCCTTGGGCAAACTGTGAACCGAAGCTGTGGCCGATGATGTATGATGCGTTAGCCTTGAGAGTGGCTGCGTCAATAGCTGGTGCAGGAGCTGCTGGTGCAGCAGGAGCTGCTGGTGCGTTTTGAGCTTGAGCGAAACCGATTCCAGCTAGGCCAGTGATCAATGCGATAGTTTTGATTTTCATAAAATTGATAATAAGTATTACGAGATGAGGGAAACTAGGGAGCACAGGATCGTTTGTCCAGATGCATTTTTCCTATAAAACAGCGATGCCAATGTGCAAATATTTTTAAGAGAATCTATGCTAATTGGCAACAATGTGTGATTTCAATCCATTGAACCGAGCAATTGATAATCTAGCATGTGTTTGCTTGAAGCCCATAGGGCACAAGGCGCCAATCTGATAACAGATTTTGTTATGTTAGTTTGGTGGGAAGGGGAATCTACGCGAGCAAAAAAATACGCCTTCTCGAGAAATTCGAGAAGGCGTAGATAGAAATTCTAGCTGGCTATCAGATCAGCATGAGCGCTGGGTTCTCAATCAGCTTCTTAATGTTGCTGATGAACTGAGCGGCTACAGCGCCGTCTACCACGCGGTGGTCGCAGCTTACGCCGATGTCCATGCGCAGACCTGGAACGATCTGACCATCCTTAACCACTGGCTTTTCTACGATAGCGCCGGCGCTAACGATGGCTGCTTGTGGTGGGTTGACAATCGCATTGAAATCATTGATTCCCCACGCGCCTAAGTTAGACAGAGTGATGGTGCCGCCGTCAAATTCAGCTGGCTTGAGTTTGTTCTCACGAGCGCGTCCAGCCATGTCCTTGATCTCTTTAGAAATCTCGAGCATAGATTTTGACTGAGCATTTTTCACTACTGGAGTGACGAGACCGTCATCCACAGCAACCGCTACAGAGAGGCCAACGTTAGCAAACTGCACGATGCTGTCACCATTGTAGGCAGCATTCACAGCTGGCACGGCTTGGCATGAGTTGATGATCGCTTTGACAATGAAATCATTCACGGTGTACTTGTTGCCGTGAGTTTGCTCAGCTTGAGCATTGATCTGCTTGCGCAGCGCCATCATTGGAGCGGCGTCACATTCTACGTGTAGGTAGAAATGAGGAATGGTTGTCTTCGAGGTGAGCAGGCGATCGGCAATGATGCGACGCATGCTAGAAAGTGGTGTCACTGTGTCCTCTGGACCAACGTGTGGCATGATAGCTGGTGACGCTGGAGCTGCGGCTGCTGGCTGGGCTACTGGAGCTGCTGCAGGTGTCGCCGCAGGTGCTGGTGTAGCTGGCGCTGCAGAAGCACCATCGAGGTCAGCTTTGACAATGCGACCGCCAGGGCCTGAGCCTTGCACAGTAGCGAGGTCGATTCCTTTAGCTGCGGCAATCTTGCGAGCTAGAGGAGAAACTCTGAGGCGGGAGCCATCTTCTGAAATTGGTGATACTGAGGTGGGAGCGGCTGATGGTGTAGCTACTGGCTCAGCTGGAGCTGCAGTTGGGCTAGCTGGCGCGGCAGCTGCTGCTGGAGCAGGTGCATCACCGGCTTCTTCGCCGTCTTCGAGCATGATAGCAAGAACTCCGCCTACAACGACTCGAGATCCCTCAGGCATGACGATTTCTACAAGAGTTCCTTCGTCAAAGGCTTCCATTTCCATGGTGGCTTTGTCGGTCTCGATCTCGGCAACAATGTCACCAATCTCGATTTCATCACCAACTTGCTTGCACCATTTAACGAGTGTGCCTTCCGTCATCGTGTCGGAAAGCTTTGGCATTTCGATATTAATAGGCATAGGAGAAAATAAAATTAAATTTGCGTAGCGCATTCATCGGGCATGCAATCGCATATCGCAAGCTCGAATATCAATTTTGGCCAAGGAAATCGCAAGGAAAGAGCGATTTCATCAGCTAGCGGGGTGAATACGTGAGCAGAGCTTGCCGCTGTGGCTAGAGAGAATATCTTGCTCATCTTTTGAGCATTCTTTGCCCTCGGGTTGACTAATGAGGGGAAAATGTGCATTTCGCCGAGGTGGAATTTGTTGATATTGTTGAGTTTGCCGCGGTGGTTGCTTTTGCAGTCTATGGCATCATCCGTGGCGCTGAGCGCAAGATGGACGTTGTCGGTCTGTTTGCGGTAGCATTTATGGCAGCATTTGGCGGTGGTACCGTGCGCGATTTGGTGCTCAACCGTCAGCCATTGTTTTGGGTGGAAAATAGTCACTATACGGTAGTGGTTTTCTGGCTGGCTGTGTTTGCTTCCTTTTTCCCGCGCCTGCTGGTGAAGTGTGAAAAATACCTCGTTTTCCCCGATGCGCTGGGGCTCGGGTTGTGGGCGATTGCTGGCACCGTGTATGCGCAGGAGGCTGGAGCTAGCTCATTCATCTCGGTGCTGCTTGGCGTAACTACCGGTACCTTTGGCGGTGTGCTGGCTGATATTATCTGTAATAAAGTGCCAACGATTTTCCGCAAATCCAACATCTACGCAACCTGTGCCTTTGTGGGCGGGTATTTATACCTCGGGCTGCGGGCGATAGATCTAGCTGAAAATGCAGCCATGTTGATTTCTATCACCGTGACCGTGGTGCTGCGTCTGCTGGCGGTGCGCTACAAAATCATCCTGCCGCAGCGTGAGTATTATGAGGGCGACGAAAAATGACCTGCTTAGCTGACGCGCTCGAGCAGCTAGCTGGCCGCTGATCGCAGCGCTTTGTGATGGACAATCCAGCTGGAAACACAGACCTTGTCGCCGAACTTCAACTCTTTACAGGCTTATTAAAAAGAACTTCAGTCTTCTGCTAGCGACTCGCTATTTAAATCCGCTGCGCACCCATGCCTCGGTGATCACCTTGATCTCTCTGCTAGGCGTCGGTTTGGGCGTGATGGTGCTGGTTGTGGTGATGTCGGTTTTTGGTGGCTTTGAGAAAATGGTCTACGAGCGCGTGCTCTCACACACCGCCCATGTGGAGGTGCGCATGACTAACTGGGCCGCCGTGCCAGATGATCCGGATGCCGAGATCAGCCCTGTAGTAGCTGAGTGGCGTGGTATGCAGAAGCGGTTAGAATCTCTGCCAGGTGTCACCAGCACCTATGCCATCGTGCAGGACTACGCTATCATTGAGGATGCTTATACTCGAGCTATACCATTGCAGGTGCAGGCGATAGATACGGATGATGATGTCCAGCTGGCAGCTCTCGCCGAGGTGATAGAAGCTGGCGACGCCAACATGGGCGTGGGGGATGTTGCGGTGATATCTTCTCTTGTAGCGAAAAATTTAGACCTACAGGTGGGCGACTCTATTCAGGCTCTATCCAGCCGCAACTTGAAAAAAGTGAAACCGATTCTCGAGAGGTTAGATGCTCCGCCAGCCGCTGAGTCATTCCAGCCAGAGATTGAATTTATCAAAACCAGCCTCAACAAGGCGAAGGTAGTAGACGGTGAGCTGGAGATCTATCAGCTGAATGATCTCATCCCTATCAATGGCACTGCACAAATGCTGGCAGACAACCCTCTGCTGCGTGAACAGGAAAAGCAGGTGGTGAATGATTTCCTCGATCTTCTTTATCGTGGTGATAGAGACAGCGATGAGGATCCTGAGAGACGTTTTCCTGCGGGAGCAACAGCTGAGATGGTGACAACTTTAGACCAGCTGGCTGATGTGGATATTGATCAAGCCACGCTGGATGAAATCAAATCTTCAACCGACTTCATCCTGCCTAAAGACCTTGAGGTGATTGGTATTTACACCGATACACCACACGCGCCAGGTCCTCCTCTCATCATTCCTCTACCAGTTGGCCAGTCGCTCTTTGGCATGGGGGACATGGTACAGGGCATTGGCGTGCGCATGGAAAATCCAGCCCTAGCTGAGCAATTTGCTAGAGAAGTAGTGGATCCAGCTATCGCTGATAGTATGTGGGTTGCTTCCTCGTGGATGCAGCGCTACCAGCAGCAATTTGGCCTGATCAAAATGCAGCGCATCATGCTGAGCTTTGCCTTATTTTTCATTGTGATGGTTTCCGCCTTCTCCATCTCAGCGGTGATGTTCACCGTGACGATTCAGAAAAAACGTGAGATCGGCGTGATGAAGGCGCTCGGTGCGACACCATTCCAGCTAGTAAAGGTATTCCTCTATCAGGGATTGATTATCGGCTTCATAGGTACTCTGCTAGGAGTGATCTCTGGACTGCTGGTGATCTGGAACCGCAAGCCAATTCAAGGGCTGATGGAAAAGGTCGGCTTCGATCCATTTCCAGCTGACTTCAATGGCTTCACGGATGGGCTGCCAGCTGAGATCAACTCTATCGAAATCGTCGTTATCAGCGTGATTGCCTTCCTCATGTGTGTGGTCGCTACCATCTTCCCGGTGATTGGCGCTGCCCGTAGTGACGCCGCTCGCTCGCTTCGCAACCAGTAATTTACCAACTAACATGCAAGTTTGGGTATTAAAAGACGGCGAAAAACAAGGGCCAATGGAGACCTACCAAGTGGTGGGGAAAATCCAGCGCAATGAATATTCAGCTGAAGATTTAGCGTGGCACCGCGGATTAGACAAATGGATGCCGCTCGCTGAAATGGGCGCCTTCTCGTCGCATTTCATCAGCCAGCCAGATGGGATCGACTCAGGCGAGGGTGAGTTCGACGATCAACCGTCATTAGATCCCTATCGTGAAATTCTAGCGAAGAAAGGGCCGCCAGCATTACCACAGTCACCACGGCTGATGCGTCGATTTTGGGCGCGCTGGTTAGACCTCATCATTTACATGACGATGGTGTCCGGATACATCTACTTTGCTGATGTGGACATTGTCACTTACTATCAAGAGCCTAGTGAAATGCAATTGTTCTTGCTGCTGCCGTGGTTTGTTATTGAGGCGGCGCTGCTACACATGTTTGGCACCACGCCGGGCAAAGCCATTTTGGGCATCAAGGTGCTCGCTGACGATGGCAATCGTTTGGGTATCGGCGCTGCTTTGTTACGATCTGTGCGCGTCTGGGTGATGGGCCTAGGCATGGGCATGGGCCCAATTTTTGTCATCGCTCTAATCGTTTCGTATTTTTTCACCAAGAAGTTTGGTTATGCCATCTGGGATTTGCGCGCGCGCACCCAAGTCCATGGAACTAACATCGGGCCAGCTCGTATCGCTGTTTATGTGGCCTGTCTATTTCTGGTGGGTACCGTGAATGGCATACTTGCCGAACCGTGGTCACAACAGATGATGAAGGAAATGCTGCCTCCCGAGGTGTACAAAAAATACGAGGAGGCGCTCAGAGCAAGCCAACCAGCTGGGCATACTGAGCCAGCTGAGAAATCCGATCCAGCTGAGAAATCCGATCCAGCTGAGAAATAGCGGCGATTGTTAGTTGGCTGTAGCTAGTTGATGTTAGGTTCTAGCTGCTGCTGATATATTTCGTTTTTTATCCATGTCTGCGAGTTTGTTTTCGTGTATAGGTGTGGGATAGTTGTCTTGTTGTATTACAGGTATCTATCTTATTCTATTTGAACTCTATCCGAGCCCCGTACGTCGGAGGCGAGATACAATTATGAAGAAACGAAACCAATTTTTCTCTGCCGCATGGGCTGCCTCAGCCTGTGCTTGTGTGATGAGTGCTCCGCTGGCGACTTCGCTAGATGCTGCAGACAAACCAAACATCATCGTCATGATTACTGACGATTTGAACTACGAAGCCTATAGCTATACAGGCAACGAGAATTTAAAAACTCCACACGTAGATAAGCTGATAGAAGACGGTGTGTTTTTCCGCCAAGCCTACACGACTCACGCTGTCTGTGCGCCATCGCGTGCTGGATTGATGACTGGCCGTTATCAAGCTAGATTTGGTTATGAGACTCTAACGGGTAATACCGAGGAAGCGGCAAAATTCGATCGTGGGGTAGATACCAAAGAGGTCTTCATTTCAAATATTCTTAAAGATGCTGGTTACACGACAGCGGCAATTGGCAAGTGGCACCTTGGTGTAAATGAAAAGTATCAGCCTAACGCTCGTGGTTTTGACTACGCTTTCAACTTCCTAGGCGGCTGTAGCTACGACAGGTGGGATGGCCTACGTGAGAATGGCAAGCCGGTAGATGGCTCTGGCTACACCACAGACGCCCTTACTGATAGAACGCTATCATTCATCGAAGAAAATAAGGACAAGCCATTTTTCATCTACTACGCGAGCTTCAACGTGCACAGCCCGTATACAGTTGATCCGAAGTACCTACCAGAGGGCGCAACAGTCAATAAGGTGAGAAAGCCAAAGGAAGTTAGTGGTGAATACGATGATCTGCAAAAGGTCTACGATGGCATGATCACAGCCTTTGATGTGCAAGTAGGTAGAATCAACAATAAGCTAGAAGAGTTAGGCCTAGCAGAGAATACTATCGTGGTGATCACTAACGATAATGGCGGCACCAAGATTCGTCCTTGTAAGCAGTTTTCTGGTCATAAGGCGACCTACTACGAAGGTGGAGTTAGAACTCCATTTGCCATTAAATGGCCAGCTCAGCTGAAGGCTGGAACTGTAGATAAAGATAATGTGATTTCTAACCTAGATCTGCTGCCAACTCTAGTAGCAGCTGCTGGAGGCAAGCTCCCAACAGATCGCGACATTGACGGGGTGAACATTTTGCCAGTTCTCAAAGGGGAGTCAAAGATAGCCGATGACCGTCAGCTATTCTGGCGTGCTGGCTCAGGCAGCTTCACTCGTAAGGGGAAATACAAACTGCACTGGCCGCTCAACCGCAAGAAACACGCTGAAGCCTATCTTAAGCTCAAAGGTAAAAAGCAAGGACGTGAAGATCCGCCACTATACGATCCAGCTAACTACGATGCGCCTTTGTTATTTGATCTCAGCGTAGATGAAAAAGAGCAGAACGATATTGCAGCCCAACATCCTGAGATTGTTCAGCAGTTGTGCAAAGATCTTGAGCGCTTTAATACCTTTAAAGAGACTGATAAAATCCAGGGCTCAGGGAAGTAGTTTGTTTCATTGAATTTATTAGGCTCTTTGGTTGTCCTGCTACCAAAGAGCCTTTTTTGTTTTTAGCTGGCAAATTTTCTAGCTGGCTGGCGAATTGGCTAGCGATTTCCAGCAAACGCTTTATTTTGCCTGCATGCAGATGCGCGAGGCAGCCGAGAGGATTTTGATGGCGACCACTCTGGAGGAGAAGTTAGAATTACCGCCAGAAATTGCCATGGACGACCAGCCTGGCAAGGCGTGGAAAACACCGGAGGCGCCGGGACGACCCGCCGAGCTGCGCATTTCAGATAAAGGTGTGCGGGCTGATTTTCCTGGCGTGAACCGTATGGACGAAGATAGCGAACGGGGGAAAATGATGCACTTCCTCTGCAACCACGAATTGATGGCTGCTGAGCTCATGGCATTGGTTCTGCTGAAATTTCCCGACGCGCCCAAGCAATACCGCGCTGGTGTGTATGAGGCGATGCGCGAAGAGCAAATGCATACGCTGATGTACATGCGGCGCATGCGTGATTGCGGCATTGAGTTTGGCGAGCTGCCTGTGAATGATTATTTTTGGCGACTAGTGGCTAACATGGAAACGCCTATGGATTTTGTCACTCGGTTAAATCTCACATTTGAACAGTCTAACTTAGATTTCTCAAAACACTACGCAAAGCTATTTCGTGAAGTGGGCGATGGCGGCACAGCGGCTGTGTTAGAGAAGATTTATTTGGATGAAATCAATCACGTTGGTCACGGCGTGAAGTGGTTCCGTAAATGGAAGGCGCAGGGGCAGAGCGACTGGAATGCATTCAAAACCTATCTGCAATTTCCGCTAGCGCCAGCAAAGGCTAAGGGCATGGCGCCATTTAATGCCGAGGGGCGTAAGCTAGCTGGATTGGATGAGGATTTTATTCGCCATCTAGCTGTGTGCGAGCAGTCACGTGGACGCACGCCAGTAGTGCATTGGTTCAACCCAAATGCCGAATCGTACGTAGCTGCGGCAGCTGGCGGAGGCAACTATCAGCCAAACAAGATGGAGCTAGCGTTAGAGAAAGACCTCCAGCTGATATCTCTGGCGCTGAGCCGCAAAGATGATTTAGTTCTAGTAGATGAACTGCCAGCAGTTAGCCATCTTGAATCGCTTCAGCTAGCTGGCTTTGATTTGCCTGAATTTGCGACGCTGGAAGATTTACGCGAGCGTAAGTTAGGTGGGCTACGACCATGGGCGTGGTCGCCAGATGCGGTGAAATATTTAGCTCCGCTGGCAGATCAGGTTTCAGATAGTGTGGACTTCCAGCTGCAGGATTCTGTACCAGCTGAGTATTTCTCTAAACAGATGGGCGTAAAGCTGCTCACGGCGCTCGGTGATCGTTCAGCTGGAGTTGTTATTGATCGTGTAGACGTGGACGAGTTAGATCAACAGCTAGCTAGTTTACAAACTATCTCGCCAGCAGGCATCTTGCTGAAATCTGACTATTCAAATGCTGGACGCGGTCATCGATTGTTAGTTGATGGTAAACTGGCTGAGGCAGACCGCCGCTGGCTAGAATCTCAGCTGAAAAACCACGGGGCCGTGGTCGCCGAGCCGTATCTGAACAAGGTTTGTGATTTCTCAGTACAATACGAACGTGATACTGCTGGCTGTGTGCAGTTGGTCGGCATGACGCATGTGCTCAATGATAAACAGGGGCGATTTTTGGGCTGCCGCGTGCTGCCAAAATGGGCATCTGGATTAGACCCAGAAGTGGCTAAGTTTTTATTCAGTGAGGCGAAAATTGAGTCACTCTATCGTGAGCAGTTAGCTGAAATACTCGCTAGCCAGCTGGATGGGTATGTTGGCCCGCTAGGTGTAGATGCCATGGTCTATCGAGATCTAGACGACCGACTACAGCTACGTGCTGTGGTGGAGCTCAACTGTCGTGTAACGATGGGGCGTGTAGCTTTGGGATTGATGAAAAAATCAAATCAAGCAGGCGTCTATCGAATCCTTCGTAAGGCAGCACTGGCTGAAGGGGAGTTGGATAAGATGATCCAGGTTGGCGCTACTTGCCTGAATGACCCAAGGCAGGCGAAGGCGTTCATTGGCATTTGGCAGCCCGTTAGCTAGACCACTTTTCTGCTAAAAGAAAAAAAGCTGGTGAACCATGATAGATTCACCAGCTGGCGGAAAGCTTATGAGCTATTTTAGCGGCGACGGCGTCTCAGCGTAGCTGCAGCAGCTCCAAGCCCAAGCAGTGCTAGTGAGGTTGGCTCTGGGATTTTGTCGGACACGGTGATCGTCCAGCTGTTGCTGTCGCGGTCAATGATCCACTCGAGGCCATCTTCTAGCTTAGGCAGTGTGATAGAGTCGAAATCTCCAACAATACCTCCATCAGCTTGGAATAAGGTGTAGCTGTCTCCTGATTTAAAGTCGCCAGTTCCTAGCGTATTAATCACTAGATTGCCACCTAGTGTTAGTTGACCTTTGATTTGGAAAACGTCACTGAGATCCGTTCCTAGCTCTACAGTCATTCTCACATCACCGCCGCCAAAGATGACATTGAGGGCGCCGGTGCTGGTCTGTACAAATGAACCCAGACCGCCTGATCCATCAGCATTAGCTCCTATCGTTAGGTTTTGAACGGTGAGTGTATTTTCAGTGCTGCCACCGGAAAAAAATCTACCGCTACCGCTGAGGTGGTTGATGCTAGTATCTTTCTGTACATCGAGAGCTTGGCCAGTCATGCGTAGCGTTGCATTCGAGAGATCGGCTCCCTGCAGGCGCACGCCGGTGGTAGAGCTGGTCATGGTGATGGTGCCATAGATGGTCGCGCCGCGGTTATTGTCATCACCTCCTTCTAAGTTTAGGTGGGAGATATTTCTAACTTCAAAATCACCATAGACGTCTAAATTGCGGCCAAATGACATGTCTTGTTTTGGGTCATTAGGGTCTCCCTGGATAAACGAATTGATGGTGATGCTGGTATTTGTCGCACTATTGTTTTTGCCCAAGATGCGGAACATCCCACCCTCACCAGCTAGGGTATTGAGGCGCGTGATGCTGTTGACCACGATGTCTTGGTTGACGTTTACTCCTCCATTTTTATCGATGTAAAAAATGGCATCATTACCGTCTTCCCAAGTAGCGTCCTCACCAGTTTCTGAATCCGTCCAGCCGCCGCCATTTTGGATCCATGATAGCCAGTTTCTTTGTTCGTCCTCGCTGCCGATTACTAATGCAGCGTGTGAAAGAGCCATGCCTGTGGCATAGCAAGCCAAGCCTGTGAGTATAGATTTATTGTTCATTGTGCTATTGGTTAGCCATAAACAGCTGGGGATTAGAATCAGCTAGTAAATGGATTTACACTTCAATTATAAGTGTAGGACAGGCGGGGCTCTCAAGGCTAAGCTCAGACTAACAGTCGGATAAACGCATGAGGTAAACGGTTGTATCTCATTCTAACTAAGTTGCTTAGATGTTGGTGTTAGCAGATCTTGTATGAGATTTTTTTTTACTGCCTCAGAGCCGCTCTAAACTGGCTATCAAAGGGTAAGACACACTTTTTCAAAAAAAAGCAGCTAAGCTAACAGTTGTATTAAGCACAGGGAAATCAGCTGTGAATACGGGCACTAGGAGCCAGCTGGCTGGAGATGCAAGCTAGCTGCGATGGGCGATGTCGCAAGTCACTATTATTCAAACAAACGCGGGTAGGATTTCATCGCTAGATCTTTGGATAAGGATAAAATTTCTGGGCTGGATGACGCGCGCAATGCTTCGTCAGCCATGGCTGAGCATTCGGCATGTGACAGCGAACGCACCGCTTGTTTGATGCTCGGAAGCTGGTGTGAGCCGACAGATAGTTCTTCGATTCCTAGGCCGATGAGTAGTGGTGTTAGGTCGAGATCAGCAGCCATTTCTCCACACACGCCGGTCCAGATGCCATGGTTGTAGGCGGCATCGACGGTCATCTTGATGAGGCGGATGACAGCTGGGTGAGTTGGTTTGTAGAGGTCAGCCACGTATGGATTTACGCGGTCAACGGCTACGGTATATTGGATGAGGTCGTTAGTGCCGATAGAGAAGAAGTCTACCTCTTTGGCAATTTCGTTAGCCATGAGAGCGGCAGATGGAATTTCTATCATCACGCCGATATCGATATCTTCGTCGAAGTCGATGCCTTCTTTATCGAGCTCGAGCATGCATTCATCGATGATTTTTTTAGCGCTTTGAACTTCCCGCAGTCCAGAAACCATGGGGAACATCATGCCGATTTTTCCAGCGGTACTCGCTTTGAGAATGGCGCGGATTTGTTCTTTGAACATCGCCTTTCTAGCTAGAGAAACGCGGATGCCGCGCCAGCCGAGAAATGGATTCGGCTCGTTGTGAGTGAGTGGTTCAGCTGAGAGTTTATCACCACCGGCGTCGAGCGTGCGGATGATGGTTTGGTGTGGGCGCATGGCTTTGGCCACACCGGTGTAGACGCGAGCTTGCTGCTCGGAGTCGGGCAGTTCACCGCCGTTGAGCAGATAGAATTCGGTACGATAGAGGCCGATGCCTTTGGCGCCGGACTTTTGCACTTGTGGCAGCTCGTTGATGAATTCGATGTTAGCTGCTAGAGTGATTTCGCGCCCATCAATGGTGGTAGTTTCGCGGTCGCGCAGTGATTCTAGCTCGTTTTGTAGTTTGAGTTTTTGCAGCTGGCGCTCGCGGTAGATAGAAATCGTTTCGGGTTCTGGGTTGAGGATTAATTTTCCAGAATACCCGTCTAGAATGCAGAATGAAAGTGTCTCTACTTCCATCATGGCGCGGTTCAGTCCGACGATACTTGGGATGCCGAGTGAGCGAGATAGGATGGCTGTATGAGAGTTGATGCTGCCTTGCTCGGTGGCAAATCCTAAGACCTTTTTGCGGTCCATTGTGGCGGTGTCTGATGGGTTCAGATCGTAAGCAACGATGATATGGCTGTGGTCTGGGCGGTCGCTATTTTCCTCAGTTTCTTCTTCGAAATTGCGCAGTACTCGCTGACAGATGTCATCGACGTCTGACGCCCGCTCTTTGAGGTACGGGTCGTTGATGCGGCGCATCGCTTCGAGAAAATTTTGCATCACCGCGTAGAATGCGTATTCGGCATTTTGTTTGCGGTTGGCGATGGCGTCTTTGACTCTGCTCAGCAGGGTATTATCCTCTAGCGTCATCAGGTGGGCTTCAAAAATCTTGCCTTCACCTTCGCCTGAAAGTTGTTCAATTTTGGTTTGCAGCTCGTCGATTTGGATCTTTGTTAGTTCGAGCGCGCGCTCAAACCGTTGCTGCTCGGTAGCCACATGTTGGTCTTCAATTTCATACACCTCAGGGGCGGAAAATCCACGGGCGACACAATGCACTGGAGCGAAGGCGATTCCTGGTGAGGCAGGTGTCCCTTGAATGATGATTTCTTTTTTTCTCTCAGGCATGCGGCGTTATCTTGCAGAGAATTAACCGCTGGGTCAAAGGCGAATATATGACAATTTGCAAAAATCCTCTAGTTTTTTGCGAATTATGCATGGATATAGGCAAAAAAAATCGGCACTTGGTAGAAGTGCCGATCGTCATTGAGCTGAATAATCGAGCTGGCTCGTCGCCAGTGCCGGTGAATTTTAGTTTTCTTCAAAGTTGCGTTGGATCAGATCTCCAAGCGCTTTGAGAGCATCATCCGCTTGATCTCCATCAGCGGTCACGAGCAGCACAGATCCGTGTCCAGCTGCCAGCATCATTAGGCCCATGATGCTTTTGCCGTCCGCTTCTTCACCGTCTTTTTCAACTACGATATCGCACGGATAGGCGCTGGCAGTTTTTACAAATTGGGCGGCAGGACGGGCATGGATTCCCAGTTTGTTGTTTACGGTAAATTCGCAGCTTGGCATGATGATGGATCAGTTATTAATGATGACTTCATAAAATATTAGTAAATAGGCATGCATGGGGGAAGGTAAAATTTTGGAAATTTACTTCTATGATCAAGATAACTGTTTCCGCTGATATTTAGCTGACGATAATTCAATGACTTAGATTTTTTCATGGCGAGCTACTTATGAGTGAGCTGCGACGATGTTGTCGTTGCTAGTTAGGCTCAGCGGCACGCTTAGCTAGATGATGTGGGCTATGCGCTGGCTAGCTCGCACTGGGATCTGGTGAGAAATTTCTTTTATTCAGGTGACTGCAAGCTGCTGATCAACAAGCTTTTGTCGTGACTTGTGTCGACTGTCTGAAAAATTCATGAAGAAAGGGGATTGCCAAAAATAAAAATTCTGCTTTATTGGCGCCGCTCTACGCCAAAACAAGCCGAGATGGTGGAATTGGTAGACACGCTAGATTTAGGATCTAGTGCCTTCGGGCGTGCAGGTTCGACCCCTGTTCTCGGTACTTTTTGTTTCGATGCGTAGACTATTTTATTTAGCTGCTAGTAAGTAGCTGTTGGGCACAATTGTTTGCTTAAGCCATATAGGTTTTTCCCCATTGTCGAAACCTGTGCATATTTTGCTTTTGCGCCGCTTGATGTTGTCATCACGAGACTTTTCTGGTCTAGGGTTAGTATGCAACTAGATACAAGGGCACGGGCTGCCCGAATAATGGGGGAGGTTGACCACACCGTGATTCGTGGTCTGGTAAAAATTGCATTATGTGCTTTGGTGGCGTGGTTAGTGGCAATGTGGGCTCACAGCGGCGCGCCGATGTTTGATAACCTAAGTAATGCTGGTAGAACCACATTATGGATTATGGTTTTTGCTGCGCTGATGTGGATTACCGAGGCGATTCCAGCTTATGCGGTGGCCTTGTTAGTGATGGGCATGCAGATTCTCATTCTTGGTAGGCCCGGTGGTGTTTTTGCAGAAGCTGGCGATACCCATGCTTGGCAAGCCTTTGTGCAGCCATGGTCTAGCCCGCTGATGTGGCTCTTTGTTGGTGGTTTCACTCTAGCTATTGCGGCTAGCAAAACTGACCTGGACCAAGCGATTGCGATGCGGGTATTGAAACTTTTTGGAACCAAGCCTGCTGCGGTGTTAGCGGGTTGTATGACGGTGACCTTCGTCTTCAGTATGTTCATGAGTAATACGGCTACGGCGGCTATGATGATTGCTGTAGTGGCTCCTGTAGCTCGTGCGCTGCCAAAGGGGGATCCATTTATCAAAGCTCTCTATCTGGGGATTCCTGTTGGAGCTAACATTGGTGGTATGGGCACTATTATTGGCTCGCCGCCAAATGCGATTGCTGCGGGTGCATTAGAGGCTGCTGGACATTCTATCAGCTTCCTTGGCTGGATGCAGTACGGCTTGCCACCAGCTCTTTTGTTAGCTGTGGTCGGTTGGTATTTCCTGAAAAAACGCTACCCGTGCGAGCAGGAATCCATCGAGCTCAAAGAGGTGGAGAAAAAGGAGCTGGAAGAAGAAGCTCGCAACCCATACTCAATGCTGCACCGCCTCATGGTAGGTATCATCTTTGTTGCTACAGTGGCATTGTGGATGACTGAGAAGTGGCACAAGATGCCAAGTGCGGTGGTTTCCTTTATTCCTATTGTTGGGCTCACTGTGACTGGTGTTCTAACTAGTGCGGATGTACGTAAGCTTCAGTGGGACGTTCTCTTGCTGCTGAGTGGTGGTTTGTCGCTCGGTGTCGCCGTTGCTAAGACCGGTCTAGCAGCATGGTTTGCTAGCTTGTTGCCTGTAGGTCTAGCAGTTTGGATTCTGGTGATTGTTGTTTGTTACCTTGCGGTGGCTCAGTCTAACTTGATGAGTAATACCGCTACCGCATCGATTCTCATGCCTATCTGTATCGGTCTAGCATCTGGTGACCCGACGATGATGGCTGTGGCTGTGGCGCTGTGTTGTTCATGTGCAATGATGCTGCCAATTTCCACCCCGCCAAATGCGGTGGCTTACGCAAGTGGCTATCTAGAAACTCGAGACTTTATCAAGACGGGGGTGATGTACGCTCTCTTGTCCCCGCTCATTATCTATCTCTGGGTCGCGGTTTCAGGTAGCCCTGATTTATGGAAAGTCATTACCAGTTTTTTAACATAATAATTTGTTGGCCATAACAGCTGGCGGGGGCTCCGGTCCTCGCCAGTATTTTTTTGCCCAACTGGCTGGAGTAACTTCTTATTTCCATTCCCACTTCGTGGGATTTTCTTGTTAGCGGGGCTACCGTGGGGGGCGGTCGCAGGCTCCCTTACCCACGGCTAAAGTCTGTAAACCCTGCGGGTTTCGTATGGCTATAATATATGGATCGTTAGATTGGGTCAGTTAGCTGGAGTAGACGCGACGTTATTTTTCAGCTAGCTGGAGTAGCTGTTAGCCCGGCGGGCTGGAGGATTTTAGCCGTGGGTCAGCGAGCTCAGCGAGTGCAACCCACGGAGACGTTTCGTTAGTATGGTCTGCCGAAGGCAGAATGGAGGCTCTGAGGGCGGGGCCAATTAGCTGTCTCAGATTTGTGTTGCTTGATGTGGAGATTTTGTGTGATGATTTAATTAACTTAAATAATTATATCCGTCGCGTATGTGCGCGTGGATTGGTTGGTTCTTTGTGACAGGGAGTGTTAGCCATTTCAGCGGGTGCAGACGCATCATTAATCACTAACCAGCCAACTCTAACGCCATGACGGCCCCAGTCCAAACGAACCTATTTGAAGAAGCCTCACAGTCTAAAAAGAAGAAGATGAAAAAGCCCAGTATCAGCGAATACGGGCTGAAAGCTCCGTCGCAAGTAGCCAAGAATTTTGTGCTGGATACCAATGTGCTGCTGCATGATCCCGGATGCCTTGGGCGGTTTAAAGATAACCATATTTGTATTCCGGTTGATGTGTTAGCCGAGCTGGATCGCTTCAAAAATGAACAATCCGAGCGCGGGGCCAATGCGCGACAGGTTCACCGCAAGCTCACTGAGATGTTTTCGGTTAGCTCTAATGTGACTCACGGCGTGGCGACTGATGGTGGTGGTAGTGTTAGGCTGGTGATTTACGATCCAGATTTTTGTGAAAAGAACTCGTCGGCGCTGGCGCAATTTTTGCGAGTATTTCCCGATCATGAACGAGTCGATCACCGCATTCTAGCAGCTAGCTTGTTGCTGATGGAGTATAACTCAGCGCCAGTGGTGTTAGTGACAAAAGATCTAAACATGCAGCTGAAGGCACGCGCGGTGGGCATTGTCTGTGAGGATTACCTCAACGACAAAGTTGAGCCGCAGGAGGTGACCAGCTACGATCTAGCAACGATTGATGTGGATGGCAGCGAGCTGCAGAACTTTGCTAGCTCGGGCGATTTAGAAGTCGAGCCTGAGCGGGTATCGAACATTGTGCTCAATCAATACGTGATGCTGCGCGCTGGCGAGAAGCAGACGATGCCTGGCCGCTACGATGGTGACAATACTATCGTTAGGTTACAAATTCCTGATGTTTTGAGAATCCCCGACGGTCATCATTTGAAGCCGCTGAATCTCGGTCAAAAGTGCCTGATAGATGCTCTGATGAATCCTAAGATTTCCTGTGTGACCTGCTACGGTCAGGCGGGTACGGGTAAAACATTGGTGGCGGTGGCAGCTGGTTTGCACGAGATGTTCAACCGCCAATACACCGGGCTAACAGTGAGTCGCCCAGTGGTGGCAATGGGTGACCAGTTAGGATTCTTGCCCGGTGGGCTGGATGACAAAATGCGCCCGTGGCTGCAGCCGATTTACGATGCGCTAGATTTTCTCATGCAGCCGGCGACGCAAAAAGGCCCACGCCGCAAGCAGGGGAAAAACCAGCCACAGGGAGGAGACCCATTACGCAAGCCATACGATGAGATGCTAGAGCAAGGGGTGATAGAAATTGAAGCGCTTTGTTATATCCGCGGGCGCTCTATTCCTAATCGATTCTTCATTCTCGACGAAGCCCAACAGCTGACGCCGAAGGAGGCTAAAACCATCGTCACGCGTATGTCAGCGGGCTCTAAGTTAGTCTTAGTTGGTGATCCAGCGCAGATTGATAACCCGTACGTCGACAGCCGCAGTAATGGTCTGGTGTACACCCGCAACCGTCTGAAAGGTCAGCCATTTGCCGCGCACATCGCGCTGAGTAAAGGCGAGCGTAGCCCGCTGGCTGAAGCGGGTGCCCAGCTGATGTAGCTAGCTGATAGGTAGAATTTCTCAGCCAAAGAAAAAGCCTCTAAGCGATTTGCTTAGAGGCTTTTGAAATTTGTTGTTGGAGTGATTACCCTTTGACCTGCTCGTAGGCCCAGTCGAGCCAAGGCACGAGAGCTTCGAGGTCTTCGGTATTCACGGTAGCACCACACCAGATGCGTAGGCCAGCTGGCGCGTCGCGGTAGGCGCCGATGTCGTAGGCGGCTTGCTCGCTGTCTAGCAGCTTGACCATTTGCTTCACTTTATCAGCTTCTAGCTGGAGGCTGAGGCAAACAGAAGTGGTTGAGGCGGTAGCAGGATCTACAGCGAGGTTGCTCACCCAGTCGCGCTCAGCGATGAATTTCTCGATCACCGCAGCGTTGCTGTTAGCGCGAGCGATCATAGCTGGAAGACCACCGATAGAGTCGGCCCAGTCGAGGGCGTCGATGTAGTCAGCCACTGCGATCATGGATGGTGTATTGATCGTTGCGCCTTTGAAGATGCCTTCGATGAGAGAACCACCTTTAGCGAGCGTGAAGATTTTTGGCAGCGGGCGATCAGCTGTGAATGACTCCAAGCGAGCTACTGCGCGTGGGCTGAGGATGACGATGCCGTGGCCACCTTCGCCGCCGAGCACTTTCTGCCATGAGTAAGTGGTGACGTCTAATTTTTCCCAAGGAAGCTCCATGGCAAATGCCGCTGATGTGGCGTCACAGATGGTGAGGCCTTCGCGCTCAGCGCTGATCCAGTCGCCGTTAGGTACGCGCACGCCAGAGGTGGTGCCGTTCCATGTGAATACGCAGTCGTTAGCTGGATTGACCTGTGAGAGGTCTGGCAGTTGGCCGTAGTCAGCAGTGATCTCGTTGACGGTTTCCAGCTTGAGCTGTTTGGTGATGTCGGCAAACCAGCCTTTGCCAAATGATTCCCAGTGGCAGACGTCCACAGCGCGCTCGCCGAGCGCACTCCAGAGGATCATTTCCACAGCGCCAGTGTCTGAGGCAGGAACGATGCCGATGCGGTAGTCGTCAGGGACACCAAGCACCTTGCGGCTTTTATCAATAGCCTCTTGAAGTACTTTTTTGCCAATGGCTGAACGGTGTGAGCGACCGAGGCAATCCGTGTTGAGGTTTGCTAGGCTGTATCCAGGGCGCTTTGCGCATGGACCAGATGAGAAAAAGGGTCTTGCCGGTTTGGTGGTTGGTTTAGCCATAATCTGAATGATGTTGCTTACTCGAAAATCGATGCGAATTAGCGATAAGTTTACTCTGCCGCTTCGTCAAGGGTGGGTTGAATTTATCTTCGAAATTGGCTGTTTAAGAATGTTAAACGGCGATTGGGGAAATGGCGTGATTTGGCTGGTCTAGCTGGCTTGTTAGCGAGATTGATTTAAACGCATTTTTGATCTTGAGGCTATGGTGTGACTTGCTAGATCTAGGAGATGAAATTCACCACTAGTTTATTGACCACCGTTTTTGCTATCAGTTCTCTATCAGCCTCAGAGCTGGAAGTTCCACATATCACCGTGACTGGTATGGCTGAGGAAAGGGTGGCTCCAGATGAAATGAGCTGGAGGCTGCGGGTGGAAAGCAAGGGAGAAAAGGTGGCTGAAACCGCAGAAGTTCACGACAAAAAGGTGGCGAAGGTTTTGGCCTTTCTCAAGCAACAGGGCGGTGATGAAAAGAAGATTAGTACCTCGTCTATCAGTCTTGAGGAAGAAAGGGAGCGCCAAGATTGCAAATACGTGCACCTCGGCTATAAGGCGCAGACGGACATCAGATATGTGAGCCAGGATTTACAAAAATACCGTGAGCTGTGGATTGGGCTATCGCAGCTGGATGGGCTGAGCGTGCGCTCGGTTGAGCTCCAGCTGGCGGATCCGATTCCCCATCAGGAAAGCACTAGGCTAAAGGCGCTAGCTGCGGCGAAAAAGAAAGCGGCAAGCATGGCTGAGGTATTGGATTCGAAAATTGGCAAGCCGCTGATTATTAAAGATAGACCGGTTAATGATGGTTTTTATGGTGTCAGGATTACGAGGAATTCTATAGATTCTGTTTTAGACGGAGCATCCTCAGCTGGATCGCTAGCTGCGGGCACGGTATCTATCAGCTCAACCGTAGAGGTGACCTTTGCGCTGACGTCAGCGGAGTGATATTGAGGGGGTATTAGTAGGGCTGGTTCTTTGTAGTTGGCTGGTTCTTTGTAGTTGGCTGGTTCTTTGTAGTTGGCTGGTGGTTTGCAGTTGGCTGGTGGTTTGCAGTTGGCTGGCGGTTTGCAGTTGGCTGGCGGTTTGCAGTTGGCTGGCGGTTTGCAGTTGGCTGGTGTTTTGCAGTTGGCTGGCGGTTTGCAGTTGGCTGGTGGTTTGCAGTTGGCTGGTGTTTTGCAGTTGGCTGGTGTTTTGCAGTTGGCTGGTGTTTTGCAGTTGGCTGGTGTTTTGCAGTTGGCTGGTGTTTTGCAGTTGGCTGGTGTTTTGTAGTTGGCTGGAGGTTTGCAGTTGGTTGGAGGTTTGCAGTTGGTTGGAGGTTTGCAGTTGGTTGGAGGTTTGCAGTTGGTTGGAGGTTTGCAGTTGGGCTGAAAGCCCTCAAGATCAGAGCCCATGGCTTTAGCCATGGGGGGGAGGTGTTTGAGTATGCGCGCTGAAAGTGCGCTAGAAGGGGTGTTAAGGCGGAGAGGAGGATCTTTGTAAGGAGGCGCCATTTTTGACCAGATGAATGGGAGGTGGTGGTCGCCTTTTCTGGCGCACTTTCAGCGCGCGGGTTTTAGGTTTGGCTTGGCCCCAGGGTTAAAACCCTGGGCTTTGATCTTATGGGCTTTCAGCCCAGCGGAGGAGGTGACCGGCTTTCAGCTAGAATATAATCCTGCTAGCTTTAATTTCGGACAGAGAATGATGTTGTGGCTTTTCAGCTGGGGGGATGTCGCCGGTCTTCGGCTAGAACATGGTCCTGCTAGATTTAATTTCGCACAGAGAATGATGTTGTAGATTTTCAGCCGGGGGGAATGTCGCCGGTCTTCAGCCAGAACATGGTCCAGTTGGCTTTAATTTCGGACAGAGAATGGTGTTGTAGATTTTCAGCCGGGGGGAATGTCGCCGATCTTCAGCTAGAAAATGGTCCTGCTGGCTGAGATTTCAGCTTGAAGGATATTCTTGTGGAAATTCAGGGAAGAGAATGACCTGATGATTTTTAATCACATTCCGGTGGGAGCATTTGTGTATTTTATCCCTAGCTAAGCCAGCTATGCGGGAGGTGATTTCATCATCGATGTGCTACAAGTTGCCCCCAAAAAAAGCTGGCAACTCCGCGGGGGAATTGCCAGCTGGTGAGATCTAGCTGAGGGGATTATTTGGCCGCTTCGAAGGCGGCTTTGATGGCCTCGAGTTCTTCCCAACGGGCGTAGAGTTCGGGCACTTTATTTTTGGCGTCTTCGAGTTCTTTTTGCAGTTGTTGCCAGTTGTCGCCGTGTTTTTCGTAGAAGTCAGGGGCGTTGAATGCCTCTTCTAGCTGGCTGACATTTTCCTCTGCTTCCATGATGATTTCTTCGATGCCCTCGAGCTCGCGTTCCTCGTTCCAGCTGAGCTTGCGTGGTCGCTCGGTGGATTTTTTCGGTGCGGCTTTTGGTTTCTCGGTGAGCTTGGCGTAGCTGGCGGCAGTGGCTTCGCGCTGGGCTTTCTTTTCTAGATAATAGTCGTAGTTGCCGACGTTGTAGCTGACCACACCGTCGCCTTCAAACGCGAGGATGTTGGAGCATACGCGGTTGAGGAAATAACGATCGTGGCTGACGGTGATGACGGTGCCGGTGAAGCCGTCGAGCGCTTCTTCTAGCAGGCGCAGGGTGGATAGATCCAAGTCGTTGGTAGGCTCATCGAGTACAATCACATTGCCACCGCGGCGGAGGATTTTGGCTAGCAGAACGCGTGATCGTTCGCCACCGCTGAGCAGCTCGATTTTGGTATTGATGCGTTCCTCGGTGAAGAGGAAGCGGCGTAAGTAAGCGCGCAGGCCGATGGTTTCTTCGCCGAGGCGGACATTTTCCTGACCTTCACCCACTTCTTCCCAGACGGATTTTTGATCGTCGAGCATGAGGCGCCCTTGGTCGATGAAGTTGATCTCGGTTTTGTTGCCAATTTCTACCGTTCCGTGTGTTGGTTCAATTTGCCCGAGGATGATCTTGAGCAGGGTGGATTTGCCCATGCCGTTGCGGCCGACGATGCCGAGTTTTTCACCTGGCTCGACCTTGAGGTTGACGTCGGCAAAGAGTAACTCGCCATTGTAGCCGTGGGCCACGTCGGTGACTTCAATGACTTTTTTGCCCAGCTTAGGTGGTGTCGGGATGATGAGCTCGACGTTCATTTCCTGCTCAGGAGCCTCTTGGTCTTTGATTTCAAAGTAGCGGTCGAGACGGTCGCGCGACTTGGTGCCACGTGCTTTTGGACGGCGGCGCACCCAGTCGAGTTCCTTTTGTAGGAAGCGCTGGCGTTTGTGCTCGGTATTGGCCTCGTTGGCGGCGCGCTCGGCGCGGGTGATCATGTAGTCGGTGTAGTTGCCTTGGTAGGAAAGACACTGACCGCGGGCGATCTCAACGATGCGGGTGGTGACACGATCGAGGAAGTAGCGGTCGTGGGTAACAAACAGGCAGGTGCCGGTGTAGCGGCCGAGGAATTTTTCCAGCCACTCGATAGATTCGGTATCAAGGTGGTTGGTAGGCTCGTCGAGAATAAGGAAGTCTGGCTGGCCGATGAGCGCGCGGCAGAGTGCGACACGGCGCTTCTCGCCACCTGAGAGGGTGCTGACGATGCGATCTTGGGCTGGCGCATGCAAGTTGGTGATCAGGCTCTGGGCGCGGTGGTCGAGCTCCCAGCCGCCATGAGCGGTGATCTCGTCGAGCAGCTCAGCGGACTGAGCGCTGTCAGCTGGAGTTTCTTCGTATTTCTCAATGAGGTCGAGAATGTGGCGCGCGCCATTGAGCACGTTGTCGAGCACGTTGAGTTCTTCTTCTAGCTCGAAGTTCTGCGGCAGGTAGCCGGTGATCAATCCGCGTTTGCGAGTGAAGGTGCCGGAATCTGGTTTGAGTTCGTCGGCGGCAATTTTTAGGAATGTGGATTTTCCACATCCATTTCTGCCGACCAGACCGATGCGTTCACCGTGATGAATGGCAACCGTGGCGCCGTCGAGCACGACGTGTGAGCTATAGCGCAGGCTAAGTTCGCTGGCGCTGGCAATGGCTTCGAGTGATTTCTCTGACATGTGTGATGGCTGTGTAACTGAATGAGAACAATGCGATCAAGTGCCAAATAAAACTTGCGTAAACTCAAAGTGAGGGAATTTTTTTTATGAAAAAATCACAATTCTGGCTTGCCAGATAGCGGGAGTCTGCTAAATGAAGCGCCCCGCAATACACCCAACTGGTTGGAGTGTATCGGAGTATCTCGTAAAATTATAGGTATCATGGCACGTATTTTCGGTATAGAAATCCCGAACGAGAAGCGCATCGAAGCTTCTCTTCCTTACATCTATGGCGTAGGCCGTTCAACGGCTAAGCGCATTCTTGAGCAAGCTGGTGTGGATGCAGACATCCGTACTGGTGAGCTTTCTGAAGAGCAATTGGTGAAGATCGCACAAGTGATCACTTCTGAGGGCATCATCATTGAAGGTGATCTCCGTCGTGAGAAGCAGACCTTCATGAAACGCCTTCAGCAAATTAACTGTAACCGCGGAATGCGCCACCGTCGTGGACTTCCAGTCCGCGGTCAGCGCACTCGCACAAACGCTCGTACTCGTAAGGGTAAGAAGAGAACTCAAGGCGTAGTAGCTAAGAAGTAATCATTAACTTTTCTCATCATGTCTGAAGAAGAAATCAACAAAACAGAAGAAGCTGCCCCGGCAGTAGAAGAGACTCCTGTTGCTGCTGAAGCTCCTGCCACTGAGGCGCCAGCTGAACAAGCCGCCCCACAGGAAGCCGCCCCAAAGAAAGAAGAACGCAAAGACATCTTTGCTGAAATCGCTGGTGGCGAAGAGGAAAAAGTTAAGGTTTACAAAGCCAAAGGTAATAAGAACGTCCGCACAGGTATCGTTCATATTCAATCTACTTTCAACAATACTCTCGTTAGCGTTACTGACGCCCTTGGCAATGCCATCGGTTGGTCTAGCTCCGGTAAAATGGGCTTTAGAGGTTCTCGTAAGAGCACTGCATACGCTGGCCAAATCGTCGCACAAGACGCATGCCGTCAGGCAATGGGTCACGGTTTGAAAGAAGCAGCTGTTCGCGTTAAGGGACCTGGTTCCGGTCGTGAGTCTGCTGTTCGTGCCGTACAAGGTCTTGGTATCGAAATCACATCTATCCAAGATGTGACAGCGATTCCTCACAACGGCTGCCGTCCTAAGAAAGCGCGTCGCGTCTAATCCTAATCGAAACTATTTAACTAACTTTACTTATGGCACGTTATACAGGCCCTAAAGACAGAATCAACCGTCGCTTTGGTGTGGCATTGTTTGGCCCATCAAAGGCGCTTGAGCGTCGTAACTTCCCTCCTGGTCAGCACGGTGTTCGCGCTGGTCGTCGCAAGAAGTCCGATTACTCAGTAGCACTTGGTGAGAAGCAGAAGCTTCGTTTCCAGTACGGTGTTCTTGAAAAGCAGTTCCGTCTCTACTTTGCTGAAGCACAGCGCCGTCGCGGTATTACCGGTGACGTACTTCTTCAGCTTCTCGAGCTTCGTCTCGACAACGTTTGCTACCGTCTCGGAATCGGCAATACACGTTCAGCAGCACGTCAGATCGTAAACCATGGCCACGTCCAGGTTAACGGTCAGAAAGTGGACATCCCATCTTACCACTGTAAGCCAGGTGATGTGATCACTGTACGCGAGAAGGCATCTTCTCAGCAGCTCGGACTTCGTTTCCTCGACCTGACTCAAGCAGTTCCACTTAAGGACTGGTTGACTCTGGACCGCGCAACCATGAAAGGCCACATCGCTCGCATGCCTGAGCCTGAGGACATGGATGCACAGGTGAACGTGCAGCTCGTTGTTGAGCTTTACTCACGTTAATCGCTCTGCGATATCTAAGTTTACGGGAGCAGCGAATCGTTTTATTACGGTTCGCTGTTTTTTTCGTAAGCCAGAAAACCTCTCAATCACTCCGCAATGGCTCATCGCCAGTTGCGGATTTTTGCTTTAGTGACTCGATGATTGCGCGCGATCATGGGATATACTATAAGCAACGAAGTTCGCAATTAATCCTCATAGAGGAAGACTTGAGCACACTATTACGAAAACTGATTTATGAATTCGGGAAAAGATTTTGAGATTCGGCTGAACTTAAAACACCGGGTGCGATTTACGCGCGACGCATTTGCCGGCAGTAATCGCTTGCTCGATGGATTGCTGGAAACCAATGGTAATGCGAAGATCTTGGTTTTTCTCGACCGTGCGGTAGCGGCTGCTTTTCCCGAGTTGGAAAGCCAGATCCACGATCGCTGTAAGCGTCTGCAAGGGTTCCGTTTCACTGAAACCGTCCTGATTGACGGCGGCGAAGGGTGTAAGCGCGATGCCAATACATTACAGCTGGCGTGGGATAAAATGGAGAATGCTGGCATCGACCGCCATTCCTACGTCTTTTGCATCGGCGGCGGCGCGCTGCTGGATGTGATTGGTTTTGCTGCGGCTACTTGCCATCGCGGTCTGCGATTGGTCAGGTTTCCCACCACCACATTGTCGCAAGACGATAGCGGGGTAGGGGTGAAAAATGGTATCAATGCCTATGGCAAAAAGAATTTCTTAGGGGCATTTAGTGTTCCTTATGCGGTGGTGAATGATTTTGCCTTCCTCTTTTCCCAGCCAGAACACGATTTTCGCGCTGGTTTGGTGGAAGCTGTGAAGGTGGCTCTGGTGAAAGATGGCGATTTTTTCGACTGGCTGGAAGATAATGCACAGCTGCTGGCGAAGCTAAAACCGCACGCGGTGGAAGAAGCGGTTGAGCGATCTGCCATGTTGCATGCAGCACATATTGCTTATGGTGGCGATCCATTCGAAAACGGCAATAGCCGACCACTCGATTATGGCCACTGGGCGGCTCACAAACTGGAGCAAATGACAGAATTTGCCCTCACACATGCTGATGCCGTGAGCATTGGCGTGGCATTAGACACATTATATTCATGGAAATGCGGCTGGCTGGATAAAAAATCGGCCATGCGCGTGCTCGATGTGCTGAAAAACTTACGTTTACCTCGCTGGCATGACGGTCTGGATGAGAAATTAGCCGACGGAACACGAAAATTGTACGCAGGTCTTAATGAATTTCGCGAACATTTGGGTGGTGAGCTGACCGTGTTGCTGCTGCAAGAAGTCGGTCGTGGAGGCGACGCACATGCGATGGATCACGAGTTGCTGGATGAATGCATCGATTACCTACGATTGCTGGAACTTGGCGAGCTCGAGCTGGAGAAATAATTGCTCATAGATACAACCGAATTATGCAGCGCTTAGCCGTTCTCAATGTGGTCGGATTGACCCGCAGCCTGATTGGAAATCATACCCCAAATATCCAGGCATTTGCCGACGCTGGTCAGCTATCGTCATTCAAACCTGCCTTTCCTGCGGTTACTTGCACCGCGCAGTCGACTTACCTTACCGGCTTGAGCCCAGCTGAGCACGGCATTGTTGCCAATGGTTGGTACGATCGCGTCGATGCGGAACACAAATTTTGGAAGCAAAGCAACCATCTGGTACGTGGTGAAAAACTCTGGGAAAGCCTGCGCGCTGACCACCCAGACTTCACCTGCGCGAAGATGTTCTGGTGGTACAACATGTATTCTAGTGCTGACTGGAGTGTGACGCCGCGGCCAATGTATCCAGCTGACGGGCGCAAATTTTTTGACGTTTACACCCAGCCAATGGACATGCGCGAGCAGGTCAAAGCGGACTTGGGTGAGTTTCCATTTCCTACTTTCTGGGGGCCAAAGGCGGACATCCCGAGCTCGCAGTGGATTGCCAAATCAGCCATGTGGGTGGAGGAAAAACACCAGCCAAGTTTGAATCTCGTTTACCTGCCGCATCTCGATTATTGCCTGCAGAAATTTGGCCCCGGCGCCGCAGAAATCCCAGCTGAGCTGGAGCAGATTGACCACGTGGTTGGCGAGCTGATTGATTTCTATCAAGCGCGCGACATCAAGGTGGTCATCCTCTCTGAGTACGGGATTTCCAAGGTCGACCAGCCAGTTTATCTGAACCGTCTGTTCCGCGAAAAAGGCTGGATCACCATCAAAAATGAACTTGGTCGCGAGCTCATGGACTGCGGAGCCAGCAAGGTATTTGCCATTGCTGACCACCAAGTGGCGCACATTTACCTCAATGATGAAAGTCTGCGCGATGAAGTTATTCAGCTGCTAGAATCGACAGCTGGTGTGGAAGAAGTGCGCAGCCAGCAAGATGCTTTTGGCGGCGACTCGCGAGCTGGTGATTTGATAGCTGTGGCTGAGGGCAATGCTTGGTTTGCCTACTACTACTGGCTGGATGACGCGGTGGCTCCAGATTTTGCCCGCTGCATCGATATTCACCGCAAACCTGGCTATGATCCAGTTGAGTTATTCATCGACCCAGAGCTGAAATTTCCGCTGGGGAAAATTGCCAAGTTCTTGATCAAAAAGAAACTTGGTTTCCGTGGGTTGCTAGATGTGATCCCGCTGGATGCCACTTTAGTGAAAGGGTCGCACGGCCGCGATAATGTCGATGCCGACGAACAACCTGTGTACATCAGCCAATCAGCTGGCGTGAATGTGCAGTCAGCCGAGCAGGTATTTGAATGCCTGAAAGCTGAGATCTTGGCCAGCTGATTGGCTGGCGAGCTAGCCGGATGACCCAGCGGAATTTGTGGCGTTTCCAGCTGGGTAAAAAAATACTCTGAGCCGGAAATTTCCAGCTCAGAGTTTACTATGAATTATCCTACTGTGTGATTAGGCGCGGGTATTTCTACGGCGCATGATCATGGCCACACCTGCTAGACCAAGCAGTGCTGCTGAGCTTGGTTCTGGGATTTCAATCACTTTGAGTTCACCTGTAGTAGGGTCAAATTCCCACCCCCAGTTTTCATTGATGCTGGCGAGGTAGCCACCATCGTTGATGCTGTCGAAATCACCTGATGAGTTCGCTACATCGAAGAGTTTGAAGGTGTCACCCAGCTCAAGGTCAGTGCCTGCGATATCTTCGTTGATTTTGAGCAGCAGTTCACCGCCGTAAACAAGGGTGAATGATGCGTCATCTGTGCCGATGAATTGGTCACTATCAAGCGTATCGCCAATCTTAGTGAGGTCGAATTCATTCACGCCAGCTAGCTGGAAGGTATAACGACCTGCATTACCTGGACCTGTATTTTTGTTATCAACATACATGCGGCCAACGCCTGAGCCATCAGCATTCGCGCCGATATTGAGTGACATGGTGATCACGGTATTGGAGCCAGTTCCACCGTCTAGCTCGATGTTGCCATTGCCGCGCAGAGCGCTTAATGAGTCAGAAGCGAGCGTGCTGCTGATTTTCAATGTGCCGCCGTTGAGACCAAGCGCTGCGCCGTTGAATTTAGCCGATTGAGCGATTCTCAGGATGCCACCAGCTGCCACAGTCAGGTTGCTATTGCTAGCGAGCATGGTGTTATTGTTTAGGTGGACTTCAGCTCCTGAGATGGTGCCGCTGCCGCCTAGCTGGGTTCCTATACCGTTAAAGGCGATTTTATCACCTAGATTGCTTGTTAGTTCACCGTTTACCGTGAAAGTCGCGCCGTTACTTCCGGTAAATGCATGGACCTGCTTGGTGTCGCCTATCTTATCGAAATGTAAGTTGTTGACGGTCACATCTTGGCTGAAGCTGAGCCTAGTTGTTGCTCCTGCTGAATTAGTGATGGTCGCGTCGGAGTTATCTGACCAACCTGCTGAGTTGCCGTCGTTGAGCCAACTAGCATCGTGCCAGTCGATAGAATTTCCGTCGGATAAGTCCAGCGAGAGGTTCGCTGCACTTGCGCCGATGATACTGGCGCCGTATAGCATTGATAACAATGTGGTTTTTTTCATAACCGCGGCAGTATTATCGGTGAGTGACAGGAGTCAAAATTGTCCTGTGTGACAGATGTTTGTGTGAGCTTTCGAGTCGTCAGATGGTCGCTATGAAAATCGACAAAATTAACGATTTAGTTGCCCGTCACGTGACTGCGCTTGTTATATTTAGCTAACAGCGAACGGGTTGCGTGTTAGTCTAATGAGTCATTTAGATAGGGGGTATCAGGATGAAAAGTTAGCAATCAGGCGTTTGATGTGCGCTGGGGAAATTGCACGCTAACAGATTACTTGGTGGCCAGCTGGATGGCTTTTTCCAAAATGACGTGAGCGAGGTGCTCTTTGCTGGCTTTGGCGAGTGGTTCTTCGCCTTGCTCGCTGACGAGCACGATTTCGTTGTCATCTGCATGGAAGCCGATATCAGCTCTACTTACATCATTAGCGACGATGAGGTCGCAGTTTTTCCGCTGAAGTTTGTTGCGAGCGTTTGTGATAAGCTTCTCAGTTTCAGCGGCAAAACCTATCAATGTGCCGGTGAAGTTCATCTGCTGGCGAGCTGATCCAAGGATGTCGCGAGTTTTTACCAGCTGGAGGGTGAGAGTGTCTTGATCTGCAGATTTTTTGATTTTCTGCTCGGCGACTTGGGCCATTTTATAATCAGCCACTGCAGCTGCCATGATAGCAATGTCAGCTTTTTTGATCCAGTTGGCGACCGCCTCATACATATCGTCGGCGCTCTCCACGGGGATGAAGTCGACACCGTCTGGCACATCCAGCTGGGTTGGGCCACTGACCAAAATCACTCGGTGGCCCATGGTGGCTGCTGCTTCCGCCAGCGCGTATCCCATTTTCCCCGACGAGCGGTTGGTGAGGTAGCGCACTGGATCAATGGCTTCGACGGTTGGCCCTGCGGTGATGAGAATGGTCATGGTGGGAAAGGTAGTTTTTCAGCTATTAGTGTGCCGTTTTCAGAAAACAGCAAGCGCGTCAGGGAGGGGGGAGGAGTGAGAGTTTAGCTAATTTAGAGTTTTAGCTAAATAGAACTCAACCTTCACCCTCACTCTGCAGACGAAAAGTCTGTTAAGCGTCGGCGCGCAGACGCACGGACTGGCCGTGGGCGTCGAGCCCTTCTACGCGAGCAAATGTCTCGACGTGATCGACGGATTTTTTCACTGCAGCTTGGTCCATTCTGACGATGGATGTGCGGCGCTGGAATTGGTCGGCGCGGATGCCGGAGAATGATTTGCCTGATCCGCCAGTTGGCAGTGTGTGTGATGGTCCAGCGAGGAAATCGCCGACAGCCACAGCAGCCATGTTGCCAACGTAGATGGCACCAGCAGTTTTCACTTTTTCCAGCCAGCTATCTTCATTTTCTACAATGAGAGAAAGGTGCTCTGGCGCGAATGCGTTGCAGATTTCCATGGCTTCATCGAGGTCCTTGGCCTGTAGGCAGAAGGTGCTGTTATCGAGCACGGTTTGCATGTAGTTGGCGCGGCTGAGTGATTTCAGCTGGTCTTGAATGGCGGCATCTACTTTGGCAATCAAGGTATCAGAAGTAGTGACAAATCCAACGATGCTGTCGCCGCCGTGTTCGGCTTGCGCAAGCATGTCAGCGGCGATGAACTCAGGCACGGCTGAGTCGTCAGCAATGATGAGCACTTCACTAGGTCCAGGCAGAAGGTCGATAGAAACCGCGCCAACGAGCTGGCGCTTGGCTTCCACCACAAAGCTGTTGCCTGGGCCGAAGATTTTTTCCACTGGGCGCACCGTTTGGGTTCCCAGAGCTAGCGCGGCAATCGCCTGCGCGCCGCCCACTTTGATGATCTCGGTAGCGCCAGATTGCTGCAGCGCATAGAGCAGTGCTGGGTTGACTTTACCGTCGGCGCCAGCTGGTGTGGCGGCGATGATTTCTTTCACGCCAGCTGCTTGAGCAAAGGCGGCTGTCATCAGCGCGGAGGAAACCAGTGGTGCTTTACCG
Organism: Persicirhabdus sediminis; assembly: GCF_016595495.1. Lineage (GTDB taxonomy): Bacteria > Verrucomicrobiota > Verrucomicrobiia > Verrucomicrobiales > Akkermansiaceae > Persicirhabdus > Persicirhabdus sediminis. The sequence continues at coordinate 26,386 of NZ_JAENIM010000032.1, read as the reverse complement.
CCTGGAACGTAGGCGGCAATGCGGTCGTATGGCGTGAATCGTTCGCCAAAGGTCACTCCTTGAGCATTCTCGGCGCTCCAGTTTTGTCTAAAACTGCGGCGGGAAAAATCGTGGATGTTCTGGCGTGATGCTTCAATCGCGGCTTTGACATCGTCATCGACGCTGGCGGCGGCTTCAGCCAGCTCGTCAGCGGAGACAAAAAGTGATTCATCAGTCAGGTGCAGGTGGTCGAACTTTTTCGTATACTCGTAGACGGCTTGGTTGCCGTTTTCCTTAACGTTAGCAATGATATCGCTGACGAGATCTTCGACGCCTTTTTCCGGGATGGCACGGCGGTCTAGAGTCGCCACAAATGACGTATATTCTGAGTCCTTATATGAAAGCACCTTCATGGTGCTTTGCTCATATCATACCCCGCCCAATCTGCAAGCCTTTGAAGAGTGTGTGGTGAATAGAGAGCTGTGAATTCTGGGACGATGAAAGACTCTATTTGGTCTTCACCATTCTGCGTCTGGCTGGAATTTTCATGCACTATTTTGCATTCTAAAATTACTCATCAAACCCTTCGCGCTCCATGACGATGTAGATGGGCCTGCCTTTGACCTCGGTGAATATGCGCGCGAGGTATTCGCCGATGACGCCAAGGCTGAGCAAGATGAGCCCAGACATGATGCAGGTGACGACCATGAGTGAGGCGTAACCGGGCACATCAACTCCCCACATCATGGTTTTGAAGACCATCCAGCCACCAAATGCGAAGGCGATTAGGGCGATGGTAGCACCAATGTAGGACCAGACTTTGAGAGGGAATGAGGTGAAGGAGATGAAGCCTTCCATCGCCAGCTGGAAGAGTTTGCGATAGTTCCATTTGGTGGTGCCAGCGGCGCGCTCAGGGCGGGTGTAATCGAGCGTATACTCGCGGAATCCGAGCGAGGCGAATAGCCCTTTCATGAAACGCGATCTTTCTGGGTAGCTATTGAGCACGTCCAGCGCTTTGCGGTCGATAAGGCGGAAATCTCCGACGTTTTGTGGCAGCTCGATTTCGGAGAACTTGCCCATGATTTTGTAGAAATTGCCAGACGTCCAGCGTTTGGAACGCGAGTCGCTGGAGCGGTCGATACGGCGGGCGAGCACGACGTGGTAGCCTTGCTGCCATTTTTCAAACATCTGGGGGATGAGCTCGGGTGGGTCTTGCAGATCGCAGTCAATAGGGATGGTGGCGCGGCCAGCTGAGTGGTCGAGGCCCGCGGTGAGGGCGATTTCTTTGCCAAAGTTGCGCGATAGGTCGATGAGCTTGATGCGCGGGTTTTGTTTGGCGTGCGCTTGCAGTTTTTCCCAGGTGCTATCGATGCTGCCGTCATTCACGCAGACGATTTCGTAGTCATCAGTGGCGAGCTCCAGCTGTGGGATGATGGTGTCAAAAAAGACTCCGACGACATCTTGTTCGTTGAACATCGGTACGACAATGCTCAGCTGGCAGCTGACCTTGGTTTGAAATCGAGTATGCATGTGGGTGAAGCGGTGGGTGAGCTGCACTATGTGGCGCTTGAGCTGGCGTGCAAAGCGTATTGTGTGGCCTGTGGCGATTTAGGTATAGAGTTTGACGAATTGGGAATATGTGAAAAATGACATGGTACTAGAGGTTCTGGGAGTAGCAGGATGTGCGGGATTTCTGACTTAGTTTGCACATGTGCACGATAGGTTTCATAGTATACCTAATAGCATAGAAGCGAACTACCAAGGGGGCTCAGGTGTCTATGGAGAGGTAATTGTATAATCGATTGACTCGGTGACGCTTTTTCATCAACCAAGCACCCCTTGAGGAGCCATTGCAAATGATCATGAAATCCACAAAATACTGTCTATCTACCGCAATGATTGCGGCATTAGCGTCAAGCATGGCGCTGTCAGCGGCTGATGTGCCGCAACTATTACTGGCTGTTTATAACAAGCGAGAAGCGGTAGTCCGTGAGCCAGACGGTAGCATTTCCCAACGAGTAAAGCTCACCGGCTCATGTCAGGATGCATGGATGCTGGATAATGGTGGTATCGCTGCGTCTGGTGGTGACCTCTGGGTGATGACCGATGCCGATGGTAAGCCGACAACTAGCTACACCGCGCCAGCTCTGGGCAATACCAATAAGGTTGAGCTGCACAACGGCCACTTGATGGATGATGGTTCTGTATGGATTGCTGAAGGGGGCAATAGCCGCTTAGTTCATGTGGGCGTTGATGGAAAAGTGGCCGAGCAGTTTGAATTTAAAGTAGCTGGCAATCATCACGGTCAGTTCCGTAGCTTGCGGAAAACCGACCGCGGCACATTCTGGCTGGTAGCCAAGCAGGAAAATACACTCTACGAGCTAGATAAAGACGGCAAGGTGCTGCGCAAGATCACGCCGCAAACCATGAAACGACAAGGGGTGGAGTGGCGTGCGCTGCATTCCGCAGTCGAGCTGGAAAATGGCAACCTGTTTGTCGGCGGTGGCTACAATAGCTCTTTTTGCGAAATCACCCCAGAGGGCAAAGTTGTCTGGGAGCTGAAGAACTCTGACCTGCCTGACATCAACATGACCTTCTGCGCTGGGGCGGAAATCCAGCCAGACGGAACCATGGTTTTGGCTATTTTTAATAGCTCACATATGGTGATTGCGGTGAACCGCGATAAAGATGTGTTATGGGCTATTGAGGCAGATGACAAATTCGGACGACCAACACACGTGCAAGTTTTGAAAGACGGAAAAGCAAACAACAAATCAATTAGATAAGATGAGAAAATATATAGGAACGGGGATTATTGCTGTTTCCATGCTCAGCATGTCGCTGGCACTGGGAGCTGATGGCGATCTTTATTGTCTCCCAAAAGATGTCACCTTTGATGGGCCAAAGGCGCATGTGACTAGAGGCGAAGATAGCCAGATTACAAGTTGGCCAGGCAATGCGGTGGCTAAGTGGTCATTTGAGGTGCCTGAGAAGATGAAGCGCAATATGCTCATCGAGTACGCAGCTCAGCGCGGAGTACCAGCTGAGCTGTGGGTGAATGGCGAGCGTGTCTTGCATAGACATTTACCAAATGGTGACGATTGGTCAGATTACCGCTTGGTTTCCATGGGGGAGTTGGAGTTGGAGGCAGGCACTCATACGATCGAGCTGAAAACGAGCGCCAAGCATGTGCACGCATTTATCAATTTCAGACAACTTCGCTTCACCAAAGCCGCAGCTCCACCGGAGACCGATATGTTTCCGAAGCTCTACGAAAATAAGGGTAGCTGGGCGGCTTCTATGGCCAACCTGCGCTCTAAGGTGAACTCGGATGAAATCGTGGCTTATCGCACCTATGAAGGTGAACTGCTTGAGTTCTACTTGCATACTGATGATGGCAAGCAAATGTGGGCAGATTACCCACATGAGATGGATTGGTTTCTGCAAGACAACCAAATTCACGGAGAGCTCGGCAGCGGCGTTTATGATGCCCGTAAGGATTTCACAAATTACTTTGATGCAAACCGCTCTGCTGAGCTTGAAGTCAAACTCGTCAAAGAGGTGATCAATGACCTTGGCGACAAAGGCGCTAAGGTAGCTAAGAAACTCGATGCTTTGGTGAAGAGTGGTCAAGGCGCTGGCAGTAGTGAATTGCTCCAGCTGTATGTGGATGCATGTAAGGTGCGCCGCCAAGATCGCATTGCTCCGCTGCTCAACGAGACGCAGCAGATCATTTACGCCACTCACCAAAACTTTGGATCGGTCGCTGGTATCTATACGCAAACTGAAACCGAAGGTTTGCCTGTAGGTGAATCTCAGTTGCGCATCATCGACCTCTCGCCTGAGGGCAATGGCCACTTTGCTAAAGATGAATTATTGTTCGACTCTAAAGGTGGCATCGTGCGCGACCCAGAGCTGTCATTTGATGCCAAAAGGTTGCTATTTGCTTGGCGTAAGACTAATCGATCAATTGGTACGATCGCAGAAAGTGCGCCAGAAACTGGCAACTATTGCATTTACGAAATGGACCTAGCATCGCGTGAGATCCGCGCGCTGACAGATGACGAAAACTACGGTGCTGACATCGAGCCAACTTATCTGCCAAATGGTGACATCATATTCAACTCATCCCGCATTGTGCAGGATGTGACATGTGGCTGGGGTGATTGCTCCAACTTCTTCCTGATGAACAAGGATGGTAAGTACCAGCGCCGTGTCGGTTTTGACCAAACGAATACCACTCAGGCTACCATGCTCAATGATGGACGTGTGGTTTACAACCGCCGTGACTACAACGACCGTGGTCAGACTTACGCTCACTCATTGTTTGCGATGAACCCAGATGGTACCAACCAGACTGAGTTCTACGGGAACCAAACTGCCGAGCCGACTAGCTTTCAGCACACACGCGCCGTACCAGGCAGCCACAAGGTGCTAGGTATTGCTGGTGGTTACCATACCTCTCAGGGTGGTAAGCTGGTGGAAATTGATATCCACAAGGGCCGTCAGAAATATGAAGGTCTGGAGTTCATTGGCTGGGATCACGAGAAGAAACGTCGTGGTGGTGACCACTACGGACGTGAAGGGGATCAGTATTCTTATCCATATCCATTTAGCGAAAATGACTTCCTCATCAGCTACAGCCCACTAGGTGGCTACATGACCACTAAAAGGGGGTTTGTTGATAAGCGTAAGGAGCCAGAGCACATGCGCTACAAGCTCTACTACATGCAGCGCGACGGCACTCGCGAGCTCTTAGCTGCTAACCGCGACTTGTCTGTGCTACAGGCGATTCCTGTGCGCGAGCGTCCAGTTCCAGTATTGAAGCCATCTAAGGTGGATTACAAGAAGGACACAGGTACCATGTACGTGCAGAACGTCTACCACGGGCCAAGTGCTGAAGGCATCGAGCCGGGTAGCATTGATAAAATCCGTGTGATCGAGCTCGACTACAAGCCTGTCACTCTAGGTGGCGCGCTGTGGGGACCTCCTCGCGACGAAATCGGACCTGGTAAAAAGTACTCCAGCTTTGGTGTGCATACCGTGACTCCAGTAGGTGTGGGTTCCGCTACATTTGATGCCAAGCGTATCTTGGGTGAAGTGGACGTGCACGAAGATGGCTCTGCTATGTTTGAAGTGCCAGCTCGTAAGCCAATCTACCTTCAGCTGATTGATAAAAATGGCCACGCCGCGCAGACCATGCGTAGCTGGGCTACTCTGATGCCGGGTGAGAATTTCTCCTGCATCGGTTGTCACGAAGATAAAAAAGATGCGCCACTGCCAAGTGTGAACATGGCAATCAGAAGTGCGCCTCAGCAGATCAAGCCATTCTATGAAACCGACAAGGAAGGATTCAGCTACGCTAAGCTGATCCAGCCAATCTGGGACAAACATTGTATTGAATGTCACGCTCCAGGTAAGGAAGCTAAGGAAATTGATCTGACTCGTACACCTGTGTTCGACCTCGTTGAAGAGCGTGGTGCCAATACCATGAAGCGCGAGCTCTACCAGTCATACCTGACATTGCTCAAAGTGGGCAGACGTCCAGATGGCAAAATGGGTAGCGGTATGCCAAACGAGTGGGTGGATTATTACACCCGTCTAGCTACGGTGGAAGCGACTCCTCCATACTACGCTGGCTCTGCGAATAGCGGCATGATCGAGATGCTGGAAAAAGGCCATCACGATGTGAAGCTCAGCAAGCGCGAGAAAGACCTGATTGCTGCTTGGATCGACCTGAACGTGCCATTTATCGGTGAATACGACGAAAATAACGTTTGGACCGACAAAGAGAAAGCATTCTACGAGCAGCGCATGAAACTGCGTGAGCGCGAAGCTGAGATCGAGAAACGCAATATCATGGAGTTCATCAAAGACGGTCAGCCGTAATTTGATAAAAATAGGGCAGCTGGAAACCAGCTGCCCGATACATGAAAATTATCATTCACCAGCTGCAATGGCCAATGGCCTGACCAGCTGGTGGATTTTTTTTGCCTTGGAAAAGGGGGAACGTGCCGCCTGATCTACTAGCTGGGAAAGAGGATTATTCTCCCGCTTCCACTTTGCCTACAATGCGGCCTTTTTCGAAGTCGAAAGGCGTCATCTCCAGACTCACCTGATCTTCTGGCTGCAGCGAGCTGTGTAGCTCCTCAAGGTAGCTGGGAACGTGGCCAATGATCTTTTTGCCATTAGGCAGAGAGACTTGATAAACGCCATTGTTGTAGCGCTGGATGATGGTGCCCGTGGTCGTGATTGGTGATTCGCTGCTCATAGCTGATGGCTGTATTTAGCAACTGACCCGCGCGATGGAAAGGGTGAATTTTCCCGCCACCTAGCTAGCTACTTAGCTGGCCAACTGACGGGCGTGCGCGGCGGGAATTTCTCCAGCTCAATTACATTGGCAGGTCGATGTCCTGCCAGCTGACGAGTTCAGCAATCGATGCATAGCCGTCGTGGTGCCAGAAGAGTGTTGGGTTTTGCGACTCACCCAGCGCGCACAGCCGGCTGGCTGGTAAATGGCTGAATGACTCGGCGACTTCCGCAGTGAATGGGTGGACAGCCGCAGTCGATAAGTAGCGCAGCTCGGGGCCGAGCTGGCTGAGATCATCGGGCAGAGGTCTGACGTAGATGAAGCGGTTCAGCGGGCTGGCTTTCAGCACAGGTGATTGTTCATAAATCACCGTCCACGAGGTATCATCGGCGCTCTGCCAGATGTCGGCGTCGGGGCAGTTGGCTGCGAGAAATCGATAGGTTTCGCGTGCATTGCTGATCGCTCCAGCTGAGGAAATGTCGATCTCTCCACGTGGGTTTTGGATTTCATATTCTGCCATCACATCGGCCAGTTGGTTGGCAAATTCACGCACGCTGAGCTGATCGCTGGATTTGACGTAAATCGCTTGGCTGGAAAGGCAGCCGTGTTGGTTGTAGCGGCAGATGTCATTCACCGCAAGTTGCGCGAGTTCGCGCAGCGATTTGCCAGCTGGCTCGGCGATGATGCCAATGCTCAGCTTGTGCCCGTGGGTGATGAATTTCTGCCCAGGCTGAATTTTTTTCTGAATCTCCGCCATGCTGGCGTCGGATCCGGTGGCGATCACCGCATCAGCGCGCGCCCACCACGAGTCGGGAATAGTCGGGCTCAGAGTGACTAGTGATTTTAGCTCAGTGGGCAAGGCGTCGACGTAGGCTTCCAACTCCGGCAGGCCGCCTGAGGGAGTTTTGACAAAATTATAGGCCCCCAGGATGAGCCCGTTGAGCAGGCTCTGCATGCCGCCGTGCGGGGTATTGCCGCTGACGATGTGGAGGATATTTCTAGCTGGAATGGCGCGGCTGCGGATGCGCCCGTGCGGGATGAAATGCCCTAGCGCTGAGTGGTTGCCCAGCTCGCCGTCGAGCCAGTGGATGAGGTCGTTGGCGCGGAAGCTGCCGAGGAATTCGCTAAATGGTGCGCTCGCTCTGGCAATCAATCTAGCGCGGTGGTGAAGAGGTGTAGGCATGGTGGTTTCTAGCTGGAAATTATTTGGCGGCTTGCAGTGATTCTTGGGCGCTGCGTGAGCACCCGCGCGGCAATGCGGATGGATCGCGGCCTATTAAGATGAATTGGTTTTCGCCGCAGGAAATGGCGAGGTCTTGGGTGCGGATGGCGCTGACCGAGTGGACATTTGCCAGATCGTAAATCACCAGATATCCCAGCTCACCTTGCGCCACCTCGGCGCCGGTATTTGGGTCGATGACGCGTGTGCGCGTCCATCGTGGACCGCAATGGGCGTTGCCAATGCCTCTGGTATAAAACTGGCTGCTCAGCTCGGTCATGCTGTATTCGTTGACTAGCTGGTCCGGTTGCAGGCCAAGTTTTTCCGCAAACAACGCGTACAGTTCTTCTTTGCTGAGCGAGAACTGGCTGCCTTTGTAACCGCCAGTTTCCAACGCCCAGCTGCCAGCTGGCAGGGTGAATGAGTCGCCAGATTTTTCCATCAGCTGGAATAGGTGTAGAAAGGCGAGCGCCGTGCCCAGCAGGCTTACTGGTTTGTCCGACGCGGCAGCGCGGCGCACGGCATCAACGTCCAGCTGGCCGTCACCGTCGATCAGGTAAATCGAATCGTCAGTGTTGGCTGCATAGCTGCGGCGCAAGCACTCAAACATGTGCACCAGCGACGAATGCGGGCTCAATGAGTGGTTTTTGGTGAAGATCAATGGCTGGCTGATGGCGGGTTGGTCGAGCTCGTGCCACGCGCTCAGAATCGATGATTCGTAAATGTCCAGCGAGGGGAAATAGTGACAACCAAAACTTTCTCCCGTGGTGCCAGAGGTATGGAAAACGTGATTGCAGCTGGTGATATCCACGCTGCTCGGGTTGTGGGCAGCTAGCTTGAAAACATCCGTGGTCACCGCTGGGATGTCGCGCCAGCTGGAAATTTGCTCAGCGGTATCGATGCCCAGCGCGCGGCAGTAATTCTGATACGCCATGTTATGGGCAAATTGGTAATGAAATAGCTCGATGGCTAGCTCGTCAAAGCTGGTCTCGGTGTCACTTTCAGGTGCGCCAATCCAGCGGGTGATTTTGTCTACAATCGCGTCCATTTTAGATGGCTGCATTATAGTGGCGATCACTCACAGCACAAGTGCCGCTTCCAATGGCAATGGGAAATGTCGATAAATCCACCCAGCTGGCGGAAATGAAGGCAAAAAAAATGCTCAGCTGAATGAATCAGCTGAGCATTTGAAATTGTTCTTTTTGGCAACTTACGCGCTAGCGAGTTCGCCAACGTTAACGCGGCGACCACCTTTGTCGAAGTAAACCTGACCTTCTTCGAGAGCGAAGATTGTGTGGTCTTTGCCGATTCCAACGCCTCTGCCTGGGTGCCACTTAGTGCCACGCTGACGGATGATGATGTTACCTGCGATTACTTTTTCACCGCCGAACTTTTTCACGCCAAGACGCTTAGAGCGTGAGTCGCGACCGTTCTTTACGGAACCTTGTCCTTTCTTATGAGCCATAGTAAGTAATGGTTATGAGATTAATTATGCGATGTTGGTGATTTCCAGCTTAGTAAGGGAACGACGATAACCTTTGGTCTTGTGGTAGCCCTGACGACGCTTGAACTTAAAAGCAACGCCTTTTTTGCCGCGGAACTGCTCGACAACTTTGGCGGTGACTTTAGCACCATCGATGAAAGGAGCACCAATAGTGGTGTTCTCTCCGTCATTTACCAAGAGAACCTCGTTAAAGGTAGCCTCTTCACCTGCTTCAACATTGATCTTCTCTACGTCGATCTTGTCGCCTTCTTGTACGCGGTATTGCTTGCCGCCTGTTTTAAAAACTGCGTATGCCATGATTCTATCCCTGGTTGACATGTTTTGTCCGCGGTAGAAGAAGTCTGCCGGCGTGACGGGGCGGGGAATTCACCACAGGGTGGCCTTAGGGGCAAGCATTAATTTCATAAAACCTGCATTTTTCTTTCGGACCATCTCTATGAATGAGTTTTGTTTCTACGGTTGACCAAGCTGGAAACCGTAGGCTAGTGACATTACATGGAAAACGCGAATGTGCAAGTAGTGGCCGGAGCACAGGCTATGATCGACTTAGGGGCGCAGTGGGCCAAGAGCTTCAAAGGCGGCGAAGTGATCGCCCTAGTTGGCGGGCTCGGTATGGGCAAGACGCACCTGTCTAAAGGAATGGCGCGTGGACTGGGCCACGAGGGTGAAGTTACTAGCCCAACCTTTACTTTATTACACGAATACGTCGGCGGACGGCTGCCGATGTTCCATCTCGACCTCTATAGAATGGAATCAGCCGATGAGCTATTGCGCATCGGCTGGGACGAATACCTCGACGAAGGAGGTGTGGTGGTCGTCGAGTGGGCAGATCGATTTGCCGATCTGATGCCACCTGAGACCAATTGGGTGGAAATTACGCCCGACGGCGATGCTGCGCGGCAGGTGAGTGCTCCTTTTGCGGTTTAGATGAGAACACATTATTGCGGCCGTTGCAGTGTGAGCACTTGCAGCTCCCCATAAAGAGGACCTGAACGGCTGCAGGGAGTCGGTAGCTGCCCAGCCAGCGCGCCGCACGTTTGTCGCGGCGGCTTGATGAGGATTTCATGAACGGGCTGCGGCAGTGGCGGCAGAGGATCTTATGAGATTCCGCGCCAGCGACAATCAAGCTGAAGATAATGACGATGGCACAGCAGCCAGCGGCATACAGGTAAACTTGATCGCGCATAAAGTAAGTAAGCGCGAGACAGGTGGCGACGCCGAACATGGCGGCGTAACGCAAGATCAACAGGCTGCTCAAGGTGATGAGTAGCCATGGTGAGGAAAATCGATCCTTTTTTAGGAGTTTAGGATAATGATTCATAATGGGTTAGGTTTATCTTTCTGCTATCTGGCTGGAGGCGAATCTGGCAATGACGGTGATGGGTCACCGGTGAAGTTCATCAGCTAGACTGCCTTCGCGATCGTTTTTGTGACTCGCATCAATGTCGATTGTTGAATTTGGCTTACCAATCTTCAATCGGGCGTGATACGTGTGATGTATTAAGAAGTAGTTCCCTAGGTCAACTAAAACCTTTCACTTAACTTTTATCCGTGTGTTAAATAGCGGTTAAAAATCGTATTGCATCGTCATTGCTGGCGTGTACACCAAGCGGGCAACCCTCACTGATTAGAATCAGCTTATGAATTTGAAATTAACCATCGCCTATGATGGCCGCCCGTTTGAGGGCTGGCAGTCGCAGCCGTGCGGAAATACCGTGCAGGACTTATTAGAAAAAGCGATGGCTGAGGTGGCCAAGCAGCCAGTGCGAATTCAAGGTTCTGGCCGCACTGATTCAGGAGTGAGTGCATTTGGCCAAGTTGCCAGCTTTGTGCCGCCAGCTGAGATTTCCATGAACCCATACAACTGGGTGCCTGCGCTGAATACTAAGCTGCCAGCTGCCATCCGCGTGCTCGACTGCCAAGAAGTCGCCGAAACATTTCACGCTAGATTTTCCGCCAAAGCCAAAACCTACCAATACGAGCTGTGTCTCGAGCCCATCTTGCCGCCGCTCAAAGCTGGCCTCGCTTGGCACCTGCCACGTCTGCTTGATCCCGTCACCTTGGAACAAGCGCTGGAGGTGTATCTAGGCACCCACGATTACAAGGCATTTGCCGCCAACCGAGGCAACGAAACCGCATCGACTGATTACGTGAGAACCATCACCGAGTCGCGCTTTGAGGTGATCGACGGTGGTTACCGCTTAATTTTCACTGGTGATGGATTTATGTACAAAATGGTCCGTCTGATGGTTGGCGCCGCCGTGCAGGTGGCTCAAGGGCGACTGCGCATGGACGATTTCCAAGCATTACTCGACCAAGAGGCATCATTGCCCAATGGTAAATCTCCACTCTGCGCACCTGCCGACGGCCTCAGCCTGGTCAGTGTAGACTATTAAGCCATTTATTAAATCCCACCCTAGATCCTATTTACAGCCAGCTGAAAACGATGACCATCACCGCGCAATCACAGTTTCACGATGAAGTCTACGCCCACGCGTACGCCAAACACGCCTGGCACCGCTGGCGTTTTTGGCTGCTTTTGCGTACACTTGTGGCCATCGGTTGCCTCGCCTACGGCGGCTACACCATGATCATGGTGGGGCCTGAAATGATGGCTGTCTTGTCCATCATGGTTGGCACCTTCGCGCTCGTGCGACCCATCATCTGGAAAATCCTCTACCTGCGCAGAATGCGTGGCTCAGCTGGCTACGGCGAGCTGGTCAGCTACGAATTCTCCCCAGCTGGCATCAGCATGGCTGGCGCCTCATTTTCCTCCGAGGTCGCGTGGGACAAGGTCTACGAGCTGGTTGTTTTTCCAGCTGGAGTTTTGATCTATTTCGATAAACGCCAGCACCTGTGGCTACCTGACCATACCATAGCAGGCGAAACTAGCCAGCTAGCCGAGCTAGCGCGCCAAAACGGCGTCGATGTCGCCCTGCGATAAGATAATCATGGGCTCAGGTAGCTGGCGCCAGCTGGGCAGGCATGGATATTTTCCAGGGAAAACCCGAAAAGAGTTTTGGGGGATTTGAGAGGAATGACCTAGATATATGGGATTAGGCCTCATCTCCGTAAAAAATGCCGTGCATTTTTTTTTGACACCAGCACTGCTAGCACTGCTAGAAAACATGCAGAGATTTCAGCACGGGGCTGCTGGGCTGCCAGCTACAGCCTGATTTTACATCGAATTCTCAAGCTTTAGCGCCGTATGTGCAACCAAAAGATGTACGGCATTTTTTAGATGCAAGCCATTGATTCTGTGCGATATTGGTGATTGTGAAATCTCCAGAACCATTGCATAATCAGCAAAAAACAGCGGAAACGAAGCCGCTAACGCCGCTACAGCTGGCGGATTGTAAAACGGGTTTTTCTGGTGGCGCGGCGGGCATGATTTGTGCGCCGCCGTCTGGCGGGCATGTGCGCATTGTTGGCGATGATCGGCACTCGTATTGTTATCATGTGATGAGCCGCACGGCGGGTGGAGATTACCTGTTTGGCGACCAAGAAAAAGAAGCGTTTTTGCGCATCATGTGGCGTATGGCGCGCTTTTCAGGAATAAAGATCCTGACTTATTGTTTGATGGATAACCACTTTCACTTGCTCATTCGCGTCCCTAGCAGGGTGAAATTCAATGCCAAATTTGAAGCCTATGAGTCACAAGGTCGGCCAGATGAAAGACCGTCGCAAACCAAGCAGCAAGGGGAAGAGCGGCTGATCGAGCACCTGCGAACGCTGTATAGCAAAGCGTACATCAGCCAGCTGCGAGCCGAGCTGGCGCACATGCGTGCCAATGGCATGGAGCGCTACGCTGATGAGCAACTAACTAAATACAAAGAGCGATTTTGTAATTTAGAAAAATTCGTCAAAGAACTCAAAGAGCGCTACAGCCGGTGGTATAACAAAACTCACGGAAGGCGCGGCGCGCTTTGGATGGGCCGTTACAAAAGCGTATTGGTAGAATCTACTAATAAAACCGCCGAACACGAAACTGGTGAAGATTTCACCGCGCTGCACGCCATCGCCGCCTACATCGATCTTAATCCAGTTAGGGCTGGCATTGTTAGCGATCCAAAAGACTACCGCTGGTGCGGTTACGCCGCCGCGCTAGCTGGCAGCAAACGCTGTCGCTACGGGCTCTGCGAGGTGATGCGCGTAGCGCAAACTAGCTGGAAGAAAAACGCCCATCGCTACCGACTCTGGCTGATAGAAGATGCCGCCGTGACTAATGATAATGCCAAATCCCAGCTAGAAAATGAACGTGCTAGAGAGGGCAAAATCTCACCCGCCGAACTACTGCGGCACAAAATAAAATACTTCACCGACGGCGTGGCCATCGGCGGCAAATCCTTCATCAACAATCAATTCAGAACTCACCGCAAAAAGTTTGGCAAGAAACGCAAGCAAGGCGCCAAAGCTATCACCTCAGCTGGCCAGCCAGCTGAAAGTCCTAGCAAACTCTACAGCTTGCGCGGATTTCGCGGTACAAGTTAGGCGAAAGGAAATAGATCAACGAGCTGAAATTTAGCGACAGATCTAGTTAGCTGGATGGCGCTTGTTGCGCCATACTGTCCAGCTGACTTCAACCTGATGTTAGGTATTCTTAGTAAGCACCCTGTGAATAGGTCAGCTCGTAGCTGTGAGTATAAATCTCAAAGACTACGCCAAATGGATCTTCAACGTAGACCATTTTGTATGGTTTTTCGTTAGGGTAGTACTCTCTGATAGGCATGCGTTGTTTGCCGCCGTGGGCGACTATTTTTTCAACTAATGCCTCGATGTTAGGATCCTGCACGCAGAAGTGGAATGTGCCAGTTTTCCAGTACTCAAAGTCGTCTGGTTTTTTGTTATTTTTGAATTCAAATATTTCGATACCGATTTTATCACCAGTAGATAGGTGGGCGATTTTGAATGAACCCCAGTCGGTGCCAAAAACATCAATGCACATTTGGCCGATCGCAGTTTCAGATTCTTCCTCTACTAGAGTAGGTTTCATGATGGTGTACCAGCCCATTACTTCTTCGTAGAATTTGACGGCTTCATCGAGGTTAGGGACGGACAATCCAATATGGGAGAATGTTTTGGGATAATTATTCATGGTTTTGTTATTTTGGTTCTCTTTAGCTGATGGGACTTGTTTGGTATCTGCAAAGGCTGATGATTGACTGAGAATGGCGCCGGTGACTCCAGCTGTCGTTGTATGAATGAACTTGCGCCGAGTTAGATGGCTAGGCTCTGAATTGATGGGTTTGTTATCCATGGGAAATGATGGTTTCTGAAACTAATCCCTAGAGTTTAACCGTTAATGAGTTATCCGCAAGATGTTTCATTAGGTTACCGGCAGCAGCGTGGAGCAATGAGAATTGCACAGAGTGGCGCGCATTGCGCAAAGTTCAAAGTTAGGATGTGGGTGAATTGTTAGCCCAACCGTCAGACAGCTGGCTGGAAGGCTGTCTTGGTGAGGAATGTGTGCGATTCTCTGATGTCGCTATTTTGGCATTGCAGCGGGCGGCTAGCTGGCTCATTTTCTCGGCATGAAGACCGACTTATCGCAGAAGCTCTTTGCAGCCGCTAAAAAAGTGATTCCTGGTGGCGTGAACTCACCAGTTCGCGCATTTCGTAATGTAGATGGAGATCCATTTTTCGTGCGTCGCGCCAAGGGCTCTCGCATTGAAGATGTCGACGGCAACAAGATGATCGACTACGTGGGCACATGGGGGCCAGCGATTCTTGGTCACGCTCCAACTTCAGTGATCGAAGCCGTGCACGCAGCAGCTAAAGAAGGTGTTTCTTTTGGCATCCCTAACCCGTACGAAGTAGAGATGGCTAACAAGGTCGTTGACTGGGTGCCGTCAGTAGAAAAAGTTCGCATGGTGAACTCAGGAACCGAAGCGACCATGTCGGCAATTCGCCTGGCTCGTGGATTCACTGGTCGCGATAAGGTGGTGAAATTTGACGGTTGTTATCACGGTCATGTGGACAGTTTGTTAGTAGCAGCTGGATCAGGTGCGCTGACTCATGGTGAGCCTGACTCAGCTGGTATTCCTAATGCATTTGCCGCAGAAACCATCATCCTTCCGTACAACGACGCGGGTAAGTTAGAAGAGCTCTTTGCTAAAATGGGCGACCAGATTGCAGCGGTGATCGTCGAGGCCTATCCAGCCAATGCTGGATTGATTTTACCTCAGCCGGGCTTCATGCAGCTGATGCGTGACATTACTAAAAAGCACGGAGCTCTCTTCATTATGGATGAAGTGATGACTGGCTTCCGCGTGGCTAAAGGCGGCGTGCAAGAGCTCGAAGGGCTGATGCCAGATCTAACGGCAATGGGTAAAGTGATTGGTGGAGGACTTCCTGTTGGAGCCTTTGGTGGTCGCGCTGACGTGATGGATTTCCTCGCTCCTGATGGTCCTGTCTATCAGGCTGGTACACTCAGCGGCAACCCGCTGGCAATGGCAGCTGGTTTGGCCCAGCTGAGAGAGCTAGATAGACAGTCTGGATACCAGAGATTAGAAGAACTCGGTGCGCGTCTGGAAGCTGGCGTGCGCGGCATTCTGCAGGAAAAAGGTCTCGGTTATAAGTTCAACCGTGTGGGCTCAATGTATTGCCTATTCTTCACTGAGCAGGAGATCATCAACCTCGACTCCGTGATGACTTGTGAGAAAGAGCCATTTAAGAAATACTTCTACTCCATGCTCGAGCAGGGCGTGTATGTGGCGCCAAGCCCGTACGAGACTGGCTTCATCAGCATGGCTCACAGCAATGATGATATCGACGATACGCTAGAGGCCATGAATGTGGCCCTTGGTAAGATCTAATCGTTGGTGATAGATTTCAAATCAATGCCCAGCTGGACTCGTGCCGGCTGGGTCATTTTTTGTAAATTTAGTAGCGTAAACATGATTTGTTAGGTTGGGTGTTGACGAGTTCATGTCAGCTAGCTAGATTTTTGGTAAATGGAAACTAGCAAAAAAGTTGATGGGAAGTTAGCTAGCCGCAGTGGTCATAAGTTAGCTGTTGCGGCGGTCGCCCTACAAGGAGTGCATTTGCTTGCGGTGTTTGCTACCGCTTTTGCGATCATTCTGAGCTTCAATCATCTGAGCGGGGCTGCGGATAACTCAGAGGCAGACATCTCACCGTATATCGACTTTGCATTTAAGGCAGGGGGGACTGGTTTGATGGTTGGCTTACTTGGATCCTTGATTGGTTTCTACGTCTTATGGGGAAAGAAAAACCGTGAACCGTGGTTTTTGAAAAGCTCCGCCACCTTATCATTTGCTTGGCTGCTGAGTTGCTTACCGCTGGCCTTGATTCAGTGGGGAATTTTTGTGCGCGCTAAGGATAATGCTTAATCATACTATTAGCGCGGTTTGCCAAGCCTACGGTTTGACGGCGCAAATGGTATTGTCTGAGTTGATTTCAGCTAGCTAGCTGACCTTTGTTAGCTAATTCGCCTTCTTGGCGGTGGATGAATTGTCAGCTGGTTGTTCTATCGGCGTGAGCTCGCTGCGGTAGCGATAGAATTGCTGTGAGATAGATCTTTTTTGATGAAGCACTTTGATCGTTTTCTGCTGACGAGTCCCTATCGTTAGGTCTGAAATCACGGTGTAGTCAGCGCCTTCAGCCATGGTTGTCCAATCCTTCAAGTTGGTGGATTTTTCAAAGTAGATATTCACATCATCCGCCAAGTGCTCTGCTAGGTATTCAAAGACAATTTGGTTGTCGCCCACCATACGTGGTGTATTTGGTGTTTGATAGGAATCGCTGCGTGGATCGTTACCAGTGACGTAGTCATGGTAGTTAGAATTACCGTTGCCGTTGCTGTCGACCCCAGGAGGAAGCTCTGGATAGAGTTTGGAGAAACTGTAGAGCTCGGCCCCTTCGTAGGCACCTAGGTCGATGACGCCCATGAACCTTGGCTTGCCGATGATATCGGATTCTGTTGGGTTGGCACTGCTTCTAGCTACGCCGTCGCCGCTGTTGAGCGCGGGCGATGTCACTAAAAGTTTGTAGTTGCCGCCTTTGTTGGGCACGGTGATTGGGTGGGCAGGGGAGATGAAATGCGGGTTACTGTCGATGTTGTTACCGCCGTCTAGGCCATTATAGACTAGCCAGTTTTCTGATCCGCCGGATGACTCAATGATAGAATTCTTGATGGTGAATTTCTCACTCCCTGTGGCGTAATCGACCGGTAAGATAGGCACGTATATGGAGACGGCTAAGTTAGAATCACCGATGGTCTTGCCTGACTGGATCAGGTAATTGCTCCACAGGATGGAGTTGTTAATATGCAGCGTGCTATTTTCGTAATAGATACCAGCACCTGTGTAACCTGTGGCATTCTCGGTAATGGTGCAGTTGATGATGTTGGCTACGCTATTGTTAGTGAAATAGCAGCCGGCGGCAAATAAACCCGCGTTGCCAGAAATTAGGCAGTTGATGAGATTGATGGTTGAGTTGTTAGCCGCGATGCCGCCGCCAAACGTGCCGACGTTGCCAATCACCCTGCAGTTGATTAGATCCAGCAGGCTGTCGGTTGCGGTAATGCCGCCGCCTGTTTCATGAGTTCTTTCATTGGAGCTATTGGCGCGTCCATCTTCGATGATGAATCCCTTAAGGGTGGTGGTCGCTATCAGACCAGTAGCGGTGACCACGTGATAGGCATTGCTGTCGGGTTGATCTCCAGCTGGCAGATCGCCAGAGAGGATAGTGGGGTAGAGGTCTAGGTCTCTAGCTGAGATGCTCTGGTCGCCGCCGCGAGGAGGAAAACCGCCCAGCATGGTGACTCCACCGCAGAGCTGGAAGCTGGCAGATCTGGGGTCGTCCGCGACAGCTAGCCGAGTTGGCTGATAGACGCCTGAGGCTACCCAGATTTCATCACCGGGGATAGCCGCGTCCAGAGCTGGCTGGATATCAGCAAAGGCAGTTTGCCAGCTGGAGCCATCGGCATCTGCCTCTTCGTTAGTTTGATCGACATAGATCGTCTTGCTGAGCGCCGGGAGGTGCAGGCAAAAAGTGACAAGCAATATTTGGGTGAAGCGGATAAGGGCCATCGGGTGAAAAGTTTGTGTAGCGGTTTTAATAGGTTCTCTAGCACTTTGGTCCGAGTTCTTTTTCGGGTTCATCTGTTTGTTCCCTTAAGCACAGAAATATGATCTATTGTTTCTTTGATTCGTTAGTTTTGATTTTGTGTGGCTTAGCTCAGCTAGAGAGGCTGTTTTTCGGTTAACGCGTAGAGCTCACACGTTTTAATGATTGTAGGTCAATTTAGAACGGATATGAGTACAGCCGTAATGAATTCAGGTATTTACCCATACTATCAATCTACCAGGCCTAAGGTTAGCATGTGGGTATATTTCATGATCACCTTGTGGTTATTGTTGGCTCTGATGCTTAGCATTCTATTATTGTTAGGCATTGGTGAGTGGGTGACTGCGCGTGGCTATGATTCTGATATGGCTAGGAGGGCATCGATTCTAGCTGGTTGGTTTGCCGCATTGCATTTCTTTGCCTCCATTGGGATTTTGATGAAAAAGCGGTTTGGATATTATACCGCCTTTGTGCTCAGTTTTTTGATGTGTTTCACATTCCCGGTAGGCACGATTTTGGGTATTATTACCTTCCGTGAGTTACTCCGGAGCCGTCAGGCGTTTGGTTTGAATTAATGGATTCACAATCCAGCTGGGAATCGGCGGCTGTGATCGTTATCGAATTTAAAAGGTGTTTGCCAATGGGACTCGTTGACGCCAGTTGGTGTGAAATTTTAGACACAAAAAAGCCTCGTTGAGAGTGATCTCAAACGAGGCATATTGCTAAGCAAGTGGCGGAGCGGACGGGACTTGAACCCGCGACCCCCGGCGTGACAGGCCGGTGCTCTAACCAACTGAGCTACCGCTCCACTTGCTGGCGCGGCGGCAAACTAGGGTAAGTTTCCGCTGCGCGCAATGTTTTTTTTGTCGAAAATGTGACTTTTTAGCTAAGTGACTCAACAGCAGCGTCTAGGCTGGCGGCGTCTTCGATGGAAATCATCGTCACGTTTTTGCTGATTCTGCCCATCAGGCCAGCCAGCACTTTGCCTGGGCCCAATTCGATGAAGGTATCAAAACCTTGCTCGATGAGAAGCTCTACAGATTCGGTCCAGCGCACTGAGCCAGTGACTTGTTTTTCCAGCATTTCGCGGATCTCAGCTGGAGACTCGACGATTTTTGCACCAAAGTTGCAAACCACTGGCAGCTCAGGCTGGGCGATGTCGGCATCAGCCAGCACAGCAGCTAGCTGGTCCTGCGCGCTCTGCATCAGGCGTGAGTGGTAAGCACCAGCAACTGGCAGCTTTTTCGCCATGCGGATCCCGCGGCTTTTTGCTTCAGCTACAGCTTTGTCTACCCCCTCGATGCTGCCGGAAACCACAATCTGGCCAGGAGCATTGAAGTTGGCCACATCGATGTCGCAGTCAGCAGCGAGAGCCGCTACGTCTTCAGGTTTACCGCCGATCATGGCTGCCATAGATCCTTCAGTTGCCGCACAGGCTTCGTCCATAAAGGTACCGCGCTGGGCTACCAGAGACAGGCCAGTTTCGAATGAAAATGTTCCCGCTGCAGAGTGAGCGGTGAACTCACCGAGTGACAGACCAGCACAGGCTTCTGGCTTCAGGCTAGGCACGCGCTCCTTGAGAATGGCAAGCGCAGCGAGTCCATGTAGGTAAAGGGCTGGCTGGCAGCGTGATGTTTTGGTCAGCTCTTCAGCTGGGCCTTCAAACATAATCTCTGAAAGCGAGTAACCAAGCGCCGCGTCAGCTTGCTCAAACAATGCTTTGGCCGCTGGATACGCTTCTACGAGGTCCTTGCCCATGCCCACTTTCTGGGCTCCTTGTCCGGAAAATAATAATGCAACTTTGCTCATGACTGCGCCTACCTAAGCGCAATAGCGGCGATGAGCAAGCTTAAGGTGTGCGTTGCTGGCGCGGCGGGCAGCTCTTACTTGCCGAGTGGTGATGGGTCTGACAGTTTGTGCGCATGGAGAAACGCAAGACATGGATGTCGTGGAGTAGTGGTAAAGATAGTGCGTGGGCATTGCACCAGCTGAGGCTGGGGGATGACTACGAAGTGACGGCATTGTTTACCACAACCAACCAAGAATTTGAGCGGGTGGCAATGCATGGTGTTAGGAATGAAGTTTTGCGCAAACAAGCCGCGGCTGTTGGGCTTCCGTTGATCGAGTTGCCGCTGCCATTTCCGTGTACTAACGAAGACTACGAACGAATCATGGGCGAGTTTGTTAGCCGAGCGCAAGCTGAGCGAGTGGAGTGTATGGCCTTTGGCGATTTGTATTTGGAAGACGTTAGAGATTATCGCATCAAAAACATGGAGGGATCAGGTATTGAACCAGTATTTCCTATCTGGGGAAAAAATACTAGCGAGCTGGCTGATGAGATGTTAGCCGCTGGTGTGAAGACGATTCTCAGCGTGGTGAACCCAGAACAAGTGCCCGCTGAGCTCGCTGGCCAGTACTGGAATCATGAGCTGATAGGAAAACTGCCAGTTGGCGTTGACCCTTGTGGTGAGAATGGAGAATTCCACAGCTGTGTGGTGGACGGGCCGATGTTTGATCGACCCATTCCAGTGGCGATTGGCGAGTCGGTTTTGCGCGATGGATTTATGTTTGCCGACATTGAGTTGGTCTAAATAATCTGCCAGCCAGCTGGAAACTAGCCAGCTAGATGGCAATACAAGTGGATAATTGTAATCGTCAAGCGGGGGAGAGTTTGCTGTGATGTCTAGCATGGACAGCAAGTTTCTAATGATTCGCTAGAAACTGTTGCAGCCAAAGTGATAGAAATTACTAACTGACAATATGAAAATTCCAAAATACTGGGCGCAGGGTGAGTCTGTGGGGCCGTCTCCGCTCGGAGATCTTGGTGAAAAGATGCGCTGTTGGGGCTGGTCGGACGTCAGTGTGGAGGAGGCTACGCGGATGGGCACGAAGCGAGCGCTAGAGGTGAAAAAGCGACTGGCTGATCATGGTGAGCTTGACCGCTACGACTACGGTGTGAACCCGCTGCGCGAGCAATGTTTGCAAGATTGGCGTGAGCTCGGCGAAACTAAGGGAGTCATCATCACTCGCAACAAACAGGGTGTAGAGGTGCTCAATACGGATCGAGTGGTTTTTGTAGATGTGGATTATAGGCAGCTACACATAGCTAGCAGTTTGTTGGATACATTGATCGGGATTTTTGCTAGGAAACCACAGGAGCCAGCTAGAGAGCTGTTTGAGCGCGATGCCATTGCTAAATTGAAGACCGTGTTAGGAAACCGTCCTTCGGCTGGTGTGAGGATTTACCGCACTGCGGGAGGGCTGAGGTATTTGTTTTTGAATCTAGAGTTAGATCCAGCTGGCGACGAAGTTGCTGGCCTGATGCACCACCTTGGCGCGGATCCGCTGTACATGAAGTTATGTGAGAAACAAGCCTGCTATCGTGCGCGGCTGACGCCAAAGCCATGGCGGTGTGGCGTGGATAGGTTACCATTCAACTATCCAACAAAGAATGACGATGAGCAAGGGTTGCGCGAGAGCTGGATCGTTGAATATAAAAAGACTAGCCGAGCGTACGCTAGCTGTGAGTTGGTTGATTGTTGGGGAAATGAACAGACTGATGATTTGACCGAGAGGGTGATAGATTTCCACGACGAGAAATCTGGCGCAACAAGTGGTCGGCCATTGGCGTAGCTGGTGGGAGGCTAGGAGCTTGAGTCAGCAGGAAATCGTCCAGCTAGAAGAATGTGGATTTTTCACACGATCTTCATCATGGCTTCACATTGTGCTGGCATAGTCTTTTTGATTTGGAGCTGCTAACGCAGGGGGAGCCGTCAGCTGAGAGAGTATGAACTTTTGGCAGCGGTGATCCAGTTAGTGGAGAATCTGCTTCCTGCTGGTATTTGGCGGGCCGGAGTTTTTGGTAGGGTATGGGCTCTGGTTTTGGGCCAATGCCAGCGGAGGCAACACACTTCGTGGAGGTCATTAGACGCGGTGAATTTTTCAGCTATGATGGTTGTTTCTTTGTCGGCAGGTATTATGTTGTGGCCATGACACAGACTGGACTGAAAGAGCGGGCGATGGCGGCATTTGATGCGGCTAACGGTGAAGATCCTAATTTGATAGAAGTTGATGGTGAAATGCGCGCGCGCGAGCTGGTGCATGCTGAGCGGGTTTCTGGCTGGGTAAACAAGCTGATGCCTAACGCAAGCGAAGGCTTGCAGCTGGCGGCGAGGTGCCAGCACATTTGCCGCTGGCAGGTACCGCGTTCTAGCCAGCCAATGAACCGCGCTGGTTATCTAAAATGGCGTGAGGGTTTGAAGTCATTTCACGCTGAGAAGTCAGCTGAAATTCTGCGAGACCTTGGCTACGCCGACGAGGTGATAGAGCGGGTAAAGTCTCTCAACCAGAAAAAGAACATCAAGGGCGACGAGGAATGCCAAGTGCTGGAAGATGCGCTGTGTTTGGTTTTTCTGGAGTTCCAATTTGCTAATCTAATCGCCGATACTGAGCATGGGAAAATGATCAAGATTGTGCAGAAAACTTGGGCGAAAATGGGCGAGCGTGGCCAGCAGGCTGCTCTCACGCTGACGTATTCAGATGCTGAAATGGCGGTTCTCAAGGAGGCGTTAGGTCTGTAGTGAGTTTCTAGCTGAAGCTAGCTAGAAGTGAAAATTTCGCTAAGCAATGATCTAGCTGGAATCATCTTTCCCGCTGGAGATTTTTAGAATGCGCCGATGATACCTGCTAGGGTGAGCACGGTTTTAGTATCTGCCTTGAGCAGGTTTTTTCCCGCTGAGGTATTGGGGAAATCGGCAATCAAGAAGGGCGATTGGGTAAACGCGTTAGACTGCGCGTGAATGGTGCCTGTGTGCAGCAGTCCGCCCCAGGGATCAATGTAGCGCACTTTGAAACTGGTGGCATTGCGCGGCAGGCTAGTGGGGATTTCGTAGATCATGACAAAGTGCGAGCGCACTGGCGACCAGGTAACTTTGTTGACAATCTGGCTGTGCTGATAGGCGTAGCGGCTCAGGCTGATGGTAGGCGGGTAGCCTTTTTTCATCGATGCCACCATGAGCTTGTGGCTGCGTTTGAGTAGCTGGCTGTTAGTTTCACGCGCCTGACGGTTGAGGATCTGGTTTTTGATCTTTGGCAGCCAGCGGCCAGCGTTCATTTCGTTAGCAATATCCGTGAGGTCGAGGATATTGATTCCGGCATTAGGATTCCACCGCGGGTGATTTCCCTGCAAGTGGTGGGACGGTTGCTTGCCGTATCTGGCGATCAGCCCGTAAATGCGCGTGCGGCTGTTAGTGCCAGCTTGGCCTACTAGCACGTTTTGCCATTTTTCAGAGCCATAGCTGAGTGAGTTGATCAAGCAAGCGGGGCCACAGGCATTGCCATTGGCGCGCCGTTGGTTGGTGACTTCAGCATGTGGGTTGGGCACCGTCAGCAGCGTTGCCGACGCTGGCTGGAGACTCCCAAGGGAAAAAATGACCACGATAACCCACATCTGCCAGCCACGAACGCGGCGCGCATTTCTAGCTAGCTGGCTGGATGGGTGACCCGGCATGTGCTGGGGGAAGGTGAATTTTTAGATGTAGAACATAGTGGACTCATCGCTGGAGGCGAGGTCGCTGAGGCTGACTTTTTTGAGGCTTTCGGTGAGCTGGGTAGACAGGCCTAGCCAGGCTTTCTCTACAGCTGGGCCAGACTCGCCATCTTTGGTGAGTGAATGGCTGAGCATGCTTGGCTCTACCGCTGTGGTGATATCGAAGAGGGTGATCTCTTTGGCTGACTTGCCCAGTGTGTAACCACCAGTTTTACCACGCTTGGATTCCACTAGCCCAGTGCGTTTGAGATCGTTGAGGATTTGAACTAAAAAGTTCGCTGAGACGGCTTCCCGTTGCGCTAGAGCGTCAAGTCGTGTAAGGGTTTCTCCAGCAGGATGCTTGGCTAGCTGAGCCATGGCGCGACAGGCGTATTCAAGCTTTTGTGAAATTCTCATACAAGAAGTCAATATACTATGGAAAAGGAATTACCCAGCCAGAAACGTGTTAAGTTGTGTTTGAAGCCGCCAGTCGATCTCGATCGCCTGTGGAATCAACTGCGTGATCAGGCAAAACTTGTCGCTGGGGATGAGCCTCAGCTTGCGCGACTTATTGATGATGTAGTGCTTAGCAAGCAAACGTTTGCTGGTGCTCTAGCCGCTAGGCTGGCACGCAAGGTGGCGCGCGAAGACATGCCACGTGAGCAGATGGAGCCGATGTTGTTGGAGGTTTTTGGCGAGCAACCACAAATCGTCCTGCAAGCTGGCTGTGATTTGCTAGCCATCACCGAGCGCGACGCCGCCTGCCATACGCCATTTGAGCCGCTACTTTATTACAAAGGATTCATCGCGGTGACCATTTACCGCGTGGCACATTATTTCTGGACGCACAACCGGCGCAGCCTAGCGCTCTACCTGCAGAGCCTGTGCAGCGAGGTGCTCAATGTGGACATCCATCCAGCCGCTCGCATCGGCTGCGGCATCATGCTGGACCACGGAAATAGCGTGGTGATTGGGGAAACTGCCATCGTTGAGGACAATGTGTCTATTTTGCACGAAGTCACCCTCGGTGGTACCGGCAAAGAAGTTGGCGACCGTCACCCCATCGTGCGCTCAGGCGTGATGATTGGCGCGGGAGCCAAGCTGCTCGGTCGCGTGGAAATTGGCGAATGTGGCAAAATTGGCGCTGGCAGCGTGGTGATCCACGATGTGCCTGCTCATACCACCGTTGCTGGTGTGCCGGCGAAGGTAGTCAGCCGCGCTGAAGATTCCCCAGCGCTATGCATGGATCAGTGTTTTGATGATCAATGCTACGAGGATCAATAAACTCACCCAGCATGAGGTGACTCCAGACCAGTTGACCCATCCAGCTGGCTGGAAATTCCCCCCAGAAAAACCCGGAAATGAATTCTTAATTTGAGTCGGGATGTCTGTGTTTATAGGGGGTCGATGGATTTACTGTGAAAAAATGCCGGGCATTTTTTTCCGGCTAAGGTGGTCAGCCGCGCTGAAAATTCCCCAGCGCTATGCATGGATCAGTGTTTTGATGATCAATGCTACGAGGATCAATAAACTCAGCTAGCATGAGGTGACTCCAGACCAGTTGACCCATCCAGCTGGCTGGAAATCCCCCCCCAGAAAAACCCGGAAATGAATTCTTAATTTGCGCTAGGATGTCCTTATTTATAAGGGATTGGGTGATTTGATGTGAAAAAATGCCGGGCATTTTTCCTGAACATTCTGGTTTCAATCTATCTGAAATAAAGATAGAAGCCATATATGCATACTGGAACACCTCCCTCCGTTAAGGTCGAAATCCAAGATTCCGTAACGACGGACCTTTTCTCCAGAGAAGAATTTGCCACCTCACTAGAGGACTATCTCCATATAGATAAGGACTTTGTCGATGGCAGTCTAGTAGTCGCTTTAGATGGGGAATTTGGTTCAGGCAAAACCCATTTTCTCGAGATGTGGAAAAAACGCTTAGAGAAGATTAGAAAAGATGGACCCAAACAAGAATTCATGCCTGTCCCTTTGTATCTCAATGCTTGGGAAAGTGATTTTTGTAACGATTCACTCTCATCCATTATACATGGAATTTTGGATTTAACGGATCAAATAAAGGACGCAGATGAAGGTGATATTGAGAAGTTTAAAAAGGCAGCTAAAACCATTGGATTCTTTGCTATGGGGCTAGCGAATGAATTCATAAAACAGAAGTTAGGCGCAGACATCGCCACAGCCAAAGGTTTTGCTGAAGGCGTTGATGAAGAAATAGTTCTATCTACTTTCAGTCAAGACTACCTGAATAGAAATAAAGCACTTAACGACTTCAAAGGTCTACTCCGTAAGATCTTTCATGGTAAAACAACTAAAGCTCTTGTTCTCGTCGATGAACTCGATAGATGTCGACCTGATTATGCCGTCCACTATTTGGAAACGATCAAGCACTGATCTTCCCCTCAAATTTCGTACAGCAAGTGTCCTTTAATTTTTTTAGTTGAATTAGGCTGCTAGAGCAACCTGATTTTGTTTTTTGAGGTACTCAAATGGCGATATATAGCCCAGTGATGAGTGGCGTCTGTAGGTGTTATAAAAGCCCTCAATGTACTCAAAAATAGCTTTGCGAGCTAGTTCTCTGCTTGCGAAATAGCCACAGCTAGGAAGTAGTTCTGCTTTAAGTGAGCCGAAAAAACTCTCACATGTTGCATTGTCGTAGCAGTTTCCTTTGGCTGACATCGACTGCTTGAACTTATGATCTCCGAGTAACTTACGTAGTTTGCAGCTTGTGTACTGGCTGCC
>NZ_JAENIM010000031.1 GCF_016595495.1 Persicirhabdus sediminis | reverse complement strand
ACGGTATTTTCAGAGCACTTCCAGCCTCTGGCCTGTAGCTCTTTAGTCATTCGAGGCGAGCCATAAACCTTAAGGTTGTGGTCTTTATGTATGGCTTTAATTTCTGCAAGCAATTCTAACTGAGTGCATTTTCTCTGAGTTGACGGCTGGCTAACATAGTACCTATAACCAGCTCTTGAAACGCCGAAAGCTGCGCACAGCTCTAGCTCCGAATAGTTACCCTGATCCTTCATTTTCTGAACTAGCTCATATTGTTGTGAGGATCGTTTCCCAATATGAGCGCAGCCTTTTTTAGGATTTCTTCACGGCGCTGTGACTTGGCTAGCTCTTGGCGCAGCCTCCTAACTTCCTCAGCTAACTCTGCGACCGAAGCCTCCTTGGGGACTTCGTTCATGCCCTCGCCTGAGGCTCGGTCACTCTCTGCGTCCCCAAGGAGCTTCTTTTTCCAGGCATAAAATTGGCTGGGCGAGATTTGGAAGTCTCTACAGATTTGGGTTACGCTTTTTGCACTACTCAGAAAGTAATCGATGACTTCCTGCTTAAATTCTTCGCTATGTCTTCTACGTGGTTGTGTCATGGTCTCTATGATTCCTTGGTATCAATTAGGAGACCTGCTGGCTAGTATTTTGGGGAAGTTCACTCAATCCCCATCTGAATCGCTGTGTCTCTGGTAAGAATGTAATCTTTCTGCATTTGTCGCCTAACGTCTAGCACACCAACCGCTGACCACTCAGCGCGCTACGTTTTTGGGTTGAAATTATCATAAAGGTCATTAATTCGGCCGGGAAGAGCTTGGGAGCTGCGCCTTGTTAGCCATTGGATGGCTTTCAATGAATCTCAGACGCGATATCAATCAGTCAAAGGCCTGTGTCATTGTTAGTTAGGTTTTACTCGTCGAAAAATAGCAACAAAACTCTTGGTTCTACTGAAAACTGCAATAAAAACAAAAAATAGCCCACTACTTTGGATGGGCTTCATTTCGACGTATTCCCAGCCTTCTTTACCTAGTTGGTCAAAGCGAAGATTCAAATCGTCTGGCAGTGATGATTCCGTAGCTAGTCCAGCCTTGAAGTGGAGCAGCTTATATTCGTAGCAAGCCATTATAGTGTATCCTTTTTAGTTGAATGGTGGAATGAGTGATAAGGTGAATTTTCAGCCTAACAATATTGATTCGTAGTGATTGGTGAGTGAGCTAACCTATCTGCAGCGCGATTAGCCGAGGCTACGATCATGGCTTGGGTTTAGCTGGCGGGCGGCATGTTTAGCTAGATGGATAGTTTTCATGATGGTAGCGTGATATGCCCATAGTTAGTAGCTGAAATTTTCAGTTTTCAGTGGACCTAATGAAGATTGCTAGAACGCTCTAATCAGTCAATGAAATAGCTAGCAACAAAATAGTTATCCACCGATCTCCAGCCAGAACGACGAGGTCTAGCTAGCTAGAACGCGGGCAAAAAAGGATCATTGCCCAGCCAGCTGAGATACAGGCATTTCACCAGAAGCGAAGCTCTTCATTGATACCGATTTCCTCACGGATTCTCGAACCGACTAACTTCATAGCGAGAGCTATGTTTCTAGTCGTGAGCTCTGCCTAGTTCGGTCGTTTTCTTCTTAAAAATTTATATAGGAGAATGAGATTATGGATACTCAAAAGTGCGATGATCCAGAGTAACGCCTTCGTTGATTTAAAGTAAGCAGAAGAGGCTTTTTGCTGATTCCAGTTTATCACTTTTTTGAGTGACTCGAACCTCTTCTTTTCTTCTTCATCCAGCTCTTCGTTCAGGAAGTCTCTTTCGATGTTGTCCAGCGCGGTTCTAGTCGGAAGCTTTACCAATGGTCCCGACAGGAATGATTCCATGAACAGAAAAATGGATGCTACTAAGATTAGTGGTGGAAATAATTTCATCATTTCTTATCGAGATTCTAGAGTTGAAGACCAGTCGGGGTTTCGATGTCTTCCTTGTTAGCCCAGCGATTGCGGGCGCTGTTTGCTTCCGAGCATGCCCCTTGCCCAAATAGAATCATTTTCATTTCTTCTAAAAAATACTAGCTTGGGTTAGATGTCCACAACGAGCCTCTAACTAGAGACAGTCAACCCCGTATAGAGAGGCTAGTAACTCTCCCATCACTACACTCCGATTCCCGTCAAAGTCAGCAACTTCCACTCGGTAAAATGTGGTCTGGTTTGGCGATGAATCAACCGACGGACTATATCGGGCAATTGCGTGCCATGAGATCCCTCTAACCTGTCTCTGAATAATCGGCTTCTTGAACAGACTAACGACCAATGAGAAATGGTCATCCTCGGCATTGAGCTCTAGCCGCGTGAACAGCACACAGAGCACACCTAGTAATGTGATAGAGGCAATCAAGACTACCAATTTACCAAATAATAGTGACTCAAACGGGAGCAGTGCACCAACAAAGACTACAAACAGCGGTAAGATGAACGCATTCATCAGCACTATCGAAAGGCGAGGTCTAAATTGTCGTCTCAGCGTTTCCATTTTTGAAAATGTCATAGTGGAGGCAGTGTGGGAAACAAGTCTCGAACCGAGGGGCGTTCGACCGGAGGTAGCTAACAAGAATCAGCTACAGCCGAGCTTACCTCCCACAACTTGTTGGGTATTGTCGTATAGTGCTAGAAGGCAATCAAGAGGATGCACTACGTGCGAGATGAAGTGCTGTGTCAAGGTACTCCAAGGCGCTAGTGACAAGAAGGCGCTCGAGGTAGTAATCTCCAACAGCTTCCGGCTCAATCCCCTGCTCAGATAAACCACGCCAGTAGAGAAATGCCCTGAGAATGACGTCATGATCGTCGCATCGTATCAGACAGTTGTTATGCAACGAACTGCACACGTTGAAGCGCTGCTGCATGGATTGTACCGTTAGCGAAATTGCCTCTTGAACAGTGAGCAACCTTAGCGATGGATCAGCCCACGCTGCGAACGCATCGGCATCTTCGTGTGTTAAGTTGAGGGCTGGAATTTCAGCAATTTCACCGTCTAAGACCCCTCGTTGCTTCAAGTCCGCAACTAGTTCATTTGTGTGGTAATTCATTCGCCCTGGCATTCTCTCCGCTACGGTCTTGTATCCCGTTTCCGAGGTGAATCGCCGCATACAATCAAGCGTGACAACACTTGTGACTTCGAACGCTCCGATAGAGAACGTGTCGTTACTTACGCGGATCTTGCCAGCTGGGCATTTGTAGTACTTCAGTCCTGCAGCTTTCATGAGTTCTTTGGATATTTTGTCAGATAGGGATGTTAATTGCCCGACAGTACTAGTTCGTTGTAATGGTTCAGTGATTTAGCCTATCAGCGGCGTGGTTAGCCGAGGCTACGATCATGGCTTGGGCTGAGCTGGCGGGCGGCATGTTTAGCTAGATGGATAGTTTTCATGATGGTAGTGGGCTGCGCCCATAGTTAGCTACATAACAATTTGTTTCAAGAAGGCACCAATCTGCGCGATGCCTGTGTAGCCAGCTGCAAACTGAGCAATGGCAACAGCAGCCACGGTAAACTGGGACACACTTAACAAACCAACACCAAATTGGCTGATAGAAATTGCCCCTGCAGCAAATTGACCGATGGCGATAATGCCTACCGCTGGCACGGGTCTACCATTAGCTCGATATTTGAACGAGATGTGCAGAATCGGCAAGCCCATCAACTTTGCCTCCGACTTATATTCATAACCGTAACCATCAAACTTGTCTTTCGCTGGCTCAGGAGCGCCACAGTTTGGACAAGCTCTGGCTTGTTCGCTGACCTCATGTTTACATTCTCGGCATGGTTTCATTTTGATAGAAAATTATCGGTTCTTAGTAATCTCGGTGAGCTTAGTCATTTCAGTCATAGAACGCTGCGAGTGTTCTCATAGAGATAGAAGTGATAGAAATGTCAGCTCGCTGCTATGATGATAGATCTCTAACTTGGGTCAATAAAATAGCAACTCGATGTCACCAGCCCACACACAAGTCTGGCTGGCAGCTCGGCAGTTAGAGAGCTAGCTGGCACAGGCTCCCTGTCTGAAAATACCATCGGTAGAGGCTTTCTCCGTGATTTGATCAACGAGTGACTTCTCTCCGCATAGTGTAACGCCCATGTATGTCTCAGTCATTACTGTGATGCTCTTATCCGGAATGGAGAAGTCATACCGGGTGACTTCTTGCGCGCCCCAAAGCCCCCAGCTGTCGCCTTTGTATTCCGCGTTGAAATGAACAACTAGGTATTCACAGAATCGCTTGAGGAACACGTCATCATATTCCTTGTCCCATATTTTTCGCTCCTCCTTTTTGGGTATGCATAGAAATTTCACAAAACATCTTATCTGTTAGTTCTATAGATATGTAAATACCTAGTAGTATGCGTTATCTTCTAATTCTGACAATCTCTGCATCTGAATCAGCAACGTCAGTATCAACGGGAGATTTACCCTCCGCATAATGCTCTTGGTAAATCACCAAGCCATATTTATCGTTCAACTTATGAGTCAGTACATAGACCGAAATAACACCATCATCACTAATGATAAAATCAGTAATGGAAGCCATCAAGCCAACATGAGCATCCTTGGAAAGCATTGATCTGACATATCCAGCAGGTTTTGGAAATTCAGTGTTCATTAACTTAATATGAAGTTCATCCACTTCCTTCTTCGTATAACCATAACCATCTGCATCAGGTGAGCGGATCAAGTAATCTTCATTTAGCCGATAACTTGGAGCACATGATTGTAGAGAAATCACAATTACTATACCCAAAGCAATTATTCCGCTTCTCTTCATCGTCGTGAAATTATTTAGCATAACAGTCTTGGTTCGTAGTAATTCGAGAGTGGCCTAACCTATCTGCGGCGGGATTAGCCGAGGCTGCGATCATGGCTTCGGCTGATGGTTGCGAGCCGCGCCCTTAGTTAGTAGCTGAAATTTTTCAGTGAACCTAATGAAGTTTGCTAGATCGCTCTAATCAGTCAATCAAATAGCTAGCGACAAAATAGTTAACCACAGATTACACAGATTACCCACAGCTCTGGACGCGGTAAAAAACGGTGCCACATATCTAGCTGAGAACAGTTTTCCCCCACTCGAAAAAATGTTATTCAGCTCGATTATTAGCGTATTTTTCAGGATAGATATATGTTTGCCTCCCATCCTTATCAAAGGTCACAATTGCATGCTGCGGGTTTTGCTCTAGGCCGAATTGCCACATCGACCCCGAGGTCCGCAGTTTAGATCGTAGATTCTCGTGCTCTGCATCCGAAATAATGAAGTGGCGCAGACCAGATTCTAGCGCGTTATCATGAGTAATTTGAAATGGTTCACTCGTATTTGATAACCATGTATCTAGTTTACCCACCGATGATAAATAGTAAAAATCGGCCTGAGAGTTAGATCCCTGCTGACGAGCTTCAGTAGTATGACGCCCAGAACGAGGTGTATTCCAAGAACATGAAACTAGAGAGCTAGCAGATAGAATTATGATTGTAGATCGGAAGAGCATGGCAATATAACAGAACATTATTGGTTTGTTGTAAAAGTGGAATGATTTCACAGATAGCCCATCGATCTGGACAAGGCGAAAAAACTCAGCTAACTGAGAAATGATACTAACAAAAATGTATTCATGCTAAGTCCCAGCTCCATAGTATAGGAATCTGTGCAGTCTGTGGTTAGAAATCAGTGCTGGTTTACTCTCGATGCTGGGCACAGATTAGTCGTCGTTCTTGGCTCTAGCCGCATCATCCTTGATGCGTTTAACGAACTCCTCAAGCGGGACTGTTTCACGGTTCTCATTGCTTGAATCAAAATCTCCGTCCCAATCAAAGCCGCTCATACCAACAAGCTCATTTTTGACACGATGCATACAGAATGGGCCGAGCGGATGGAAGTAATTCCGGCTCATGCTGTCTAGAAATAGAATGTAATCTTTAGATTTAGTTAGCTCGCAAGGGCTCTCGTCATAGCTGTAGCCACAGGGAACAAAGATCACTGAATCAACTTGATTTTCGTCGTCCTTGATTACGCTAACAACTCTAATGACAGCAATCGAGTGTGGCCCCGTCCACGCACCTTCGAGAATACTCTCCTTGCCACCACTTGAGTCCTCAACTTCTCCAGCTACGGTTATAATATCGAGCACAACACCTCGAATAATGGCATCTGACCGTTCGCACTTTTCAGCAAACTTCAGAGGAACAACAAATGCGTAACATGGCGAGAGCATGATCAAGGTTGCTAGGATTGCTTGAATTAGGGTCTTCATTCTTTGAGATGACTGTATGGGTTTGCGGTAATGGTTTCCTGACTTAAACTATCTGCACCAGATTAGCTGGTCAGCGCTAAGCTGATAGAAACCTCAGCTCGCCGCTATGATGATAGATCTCTAACTTGGGTCAATAAAATAGCAACTCGATGTCACCAGCCCCCATAATTCAGGCTGGCAGCCCGAAGCTAAAGAGCTAGCTGGCTCAGGTCCCCTAGCTGGAAGTCCAAAGCGGTGCTGAAGCACACGCACTCAAAACGCAGCTGCCCAATTTGAGTTTGTTAGCTAGCCGCTAGCTAGCTTTCGATAAGGTCGTTCTACCTTAACTTAGGTTCAAGTCATTCCCCCGCTCGCCCCTAGCTGAGCTGGTGGCTGAGCTGGGATGATGGGGAGGATTTTTACGACCACGATGAGGAATCTCAGAGCGACGTTAGAAAATTGCTCAGCAGCCTCCGCGTGGTGATTTACTGGAAGCTAAATTTAACCAGCACGCCTTTGTGATCGGATGGCCAATGGATTTCATCACAAATAAATTGATCTTGGCCGGTATTTTTAATGAGTTTGTTAAACTGATAGCTCTCTTGTGGGCCGACGATAAATGCATCTTTTGCCTGAAGGTTGAGCTTTCGATAATAGATATAATCAATGCGGTCTCTTTCATCGGAGAGCGGCGTCCAGGTCGTTGGTTTTTGCTCGTATGCCGGGCTTGGCCAGGTGATCCCTGGATGGGTCACTGGGTCTGGGTATAACTCACGATAAGCATCGATGAAGCCATTTGATTTCAGTTTCTGACTATTTTTCCAAGGAATGACGAGACCTCCGTGACCATATAGATCTTTGGTTGACTCAATCCAGTCGAGGTGGGAGCCATCATTAAAATCGCCAGCCAAAATGATAGATTTACCTTTAAGCTGAGGTGATTTGGCATAATCACAAAAAGCTTTGATAGCCGGTCCCTTATAAGAAGACTGGTTATATGAAATGATTTTATCTACATCCAGCTCATAGTCAGGCACCCCATCCTTGTCTTTATCGATAAGCTTAAATTTAGGAGTGCCCCCATTATACCCACGGACAAGGTTCAGCCCATAGTATTTCCAATCAAGGTGAGCACTGCAGACAACAAGCTCTTGTTTGTTAGTCAGCTCTAAGTGGTAGGCGATGATAGATCCTCTATCAATCTTAGTTTTATCAAAAACGACTTCCGTTTTTATGATAGGAAAACGGCTGATCAGACCAACATCACCACCTCCAAATTTGCCATGATAGGTCTTTCCACTCTCAGCTAGTTTTTGAATAATTTTTTCATGCCAGTCACCCTTTTTATTACGGACTTCTGAAAATGCGATGATGTCAGCATCAGATTCTATGATGGCTGTAGCGATGTGATCAATACCATCTTTCACACGATGAGCCTCGTTCCATATATTAAATTGTAGGATGCTAAACTCAGCTTTATTCGCGTGGCAAAGTGTACTCATAAAGAGTAAGAGTAAAATGATTTTCATAGCTTATATAGATTGTTAATAACAATATTGATTCGTTATAATAATTTGAGGCTTATATATTTCCGCTCCCAACCCAACTAAGATCACCATCATGGCTTTTGCTCAGCTGACAGGCATCTTGATTTGTTAACTTGAGAGCGTTCATGCTAGCGAATCACCTGCAAATTTTATTCGTGTGAAGTTTTGAGTTTTCAGAGAATGCCCGCTACAGTTCACTGCCTGATAGATCATCCTTTGAATTTACCGAAGGATGATAGAAAACTCTAATGAGTCAATGAAATAGCTAGCTGGCTGTAAGACTTAATGGTTTCACCATTCCCACTGCCCCCTGCGGCACAGCCTCCAAGATGGCGTCAATGCCTTTGCTGTTTGATAGACTAAATATCTTGGCATCTAGAGCTATGATGGAGTGCATGGACGATTAATCTCAGAGAGCAACATGTCTGGCTTCATATTATGGAAAGCTGGCAAAGATTCAACAGAGCTGGCTGGCGACGAGCTTAACATTTCTGTTAGCTCTCAGAATGGGAAAGGTGAACTAGCGAGAAGATTCGCAGCTTGTTACGAGCTTTGTCACTTTCCTCACTTAGTTCGATTTGTTAATCTTTTTGGGCTCCGCGAAAGGATCATCGAAAAGATCCGGGTAATCATCCACAACAGTTCGCAGCGGCAAGCGGTACACCTCATGATTTGTCGGCCCCCTGAAGATCAGGCTCCCGAAGTCTATTCCCCCCAGGGGAACTGAGAATGCAGCTCGTATCACGCCGTCAGCTTGTATTTCGAATCTGACCTGTAGCTGTTCCGCCCACTCCCTATCAGGGCCTGCAGCATAGAGTAAATCCAAACGGGCTGGCGCTGCTCCAGGCTCACGATCTACGGGCTTCCACTCGACCGCGAACGAGACCGAGTCATCAAACATCTGACTAGTTACACCGGCGCCAATCTTCGTGAGTTGCTCCTTAGACTCAACGAGACGAAGCATCGGACTCGCATGCAGCGCAGAGCACCAGAGCGCAGCTATGAGGGTGAGGTAGAGTTGCCTAGTCTTCATTTCTAATGATCGAGCTTTTTAATTAATTGGCTAACTCTAAGGGTTCTTCACACGAAAAACACAAATCAAAATTACCGGGATTGATTTCTCCGCAGCTGGAGCAAGCCACTTCCAGATTAGCTTTCTCAGAATTTGTCACCATCGTGCGCTTCATAATCTCCCATGCGCGAGGGTAATCCTCATCATTCATGACACAAATGTTAGGATAGAACTCTGGAATCGGTATGTCCGATAGACCTGACATTGTTGCATGTTCATTTCTAAGCATCACAGCTATCCCCTCGGCTTCTAGAATCGACTTATAATAGGCTACAGTTGAATGGTCCTTATGGCGGTAGAGCTCTTTCATGATTTATATTCAAGATGTGTGGGGCACTTTGATGACTAGAAATTCTATGCTCTCAGTGGCGAGATTAGCCAAGCATAAGCTTAGCGATTTGCTTGATAGAAAATGTCAGCTTGTCGCATGATGATAGATCTCTAACTCAGGTCAACAAAATAGCTCTTACCACAGACAGAACAACATAGAAGTTAACCGCAGATTTCACAGATTGGCTATGGCTCTCGACGTGGTAGAAAAAACTCAGCTAGCGGGTCAATCACACTAGTTAGCTTCCCAAGCTAGCCATGTGTGGGTTTCATAAAATCGAAATCTGCGCAATCTGTGCTTAGAAAACATTTCCCTCACGCTCACCCAACATCTTGGATGTCACCTGCCAACCCAGCCAGCTACGCGAGATCGCAGACCTTATGAGCTGAGGTCCTGAAGTAGCTGGCATCCCAACCACCAAAACACAAAAAAGCCATCTATTTGTTATAGATGGCCTTCAATCCCTTATACTTCAATGGTGCGCGCGAGAGGAATCGAACCTCCACGGGGTCGCCCCCACATGAACCTGAATCATGCGCGTCTACCAATTCCGCCACGCGCGCCTTGAAGTTGGCGGAAGAAATCATTTGTGGCGGAAAATTGCAACAAGTTTTCGCAAAAAAAATGCGCCAGCGTGTTTGAGATACCAGCGTATCCCCCACCAGCCAGCTTACTTTCAATGATTTCCATGGTGCCGCCTACCGACCAGCGAGCTGGACGTTCCTATAAGTCCTATAAGTCCTATGAGCCACTAGCTGATTGCCGCTGAGATTGATATCCAGCCAGCTAACCCGAGCTCACTTGCATTTCACGACCGTCATGGCTTTGTCGAGCTGGCAACCCGAGTGCTCGACAATGGCAAAGTTGTCTCCATGCGCGTTTGCAGCGTGGACGCTCAAGCCAGCTAGCTAGCGATATCAATCAAACACTTAAAAGATTCAGCTTTGCTAAAAGTGGCTGCGGGTGATTGAATGCGCCATATGACGCAAACAAAATCACCCCTGTGGCGAGCGCTGGCTCCGCTGGCCTCAATCCGGCTTACCGTTGGATTGTTAGTAGCGGCGATGGTGTTGGTTTATTTTGCGACCATTGCGCAGGCAGACCAAGGGATATGGGAAATCCAGCGTCGCTTCTTTCGCAGCTTTTGGTGTTATTACGATTTCAAATCCACGCCAGTTTACCATTCCGCCGACGATACGACCGAGCCAGCCAAAGTACTATTTCGGCTATTTTTGCCGGGCGGTTATTTGATTGGCGGACTGCTGCTCATCAACTTGCTGTTAGCTCCTATTTTCCACTACCAGCTGAAGTGGAAAAAACTAGGTATTTGGGCCATCCACATTGGTGTTTTGCTCTTGCTTGTTAGCGAGCTATTCACCGGCATCTTCAGCCAGGAAGGGAAAATGAATATTCCCGAGGGAGGTCAGTCTAACTACGCGGAAAAAGTCACCCCCATGCATACCGAAATCTGCCTGAAGCAATTGCCAGCTAATGATACTTCAGTTAATTCAATGAGCTCGGCAGCATCAGCCACTGGCCGACCAAATGGAGAATTTGCCGTATTGCAGAATGATTTTCTAGTCGACGAGCCAGTCGTCGATCCATCTAGCCAGCTATCTATCAAGGTGCTCACCTTTTTCCCCAATGCCTTAATCATTCCACGGCACACCGAGGAAACCGGCTACTACCATCCACCGTGCAACCGCGGCTCAGGGCTGCACATTGCCTTCCAGCCACAGCCGTATAACCATCTGGAAAATAACAACCCGCCAAACCATCCAGCGGCATTGATAGAAGTGAGAGATTCTCGCTCTAATGAATCGATTGGCAAATTCTTCTGCACCACTAGCATCCATGCACCAGATCGTTTTGAATACAATGGTCATAACTACGAGATCTCGCTGCGACCAGAGCGCATCCATCTCCCATTTGCAGTCCAGTTAGACGACTTTACCTTCACCCGTTACCCAGGCACCCAAACACCAAAAGATTACCGCTCTGAGGTCACGCTGATAGAACCCGATGGCGCTAGCTCGCGCCAACTAAGCATCTGGATGAACCACCCGCTGCGCAAAGATGGATTCACATTATTCCAGCACAGCTTTGGCAGTCAGGAGGACAGCACCGTGCTCAATGTGGTGAAAAACCCTAGCTGGCCGCTGCCCTACATCGCCTTTGCGCTGGTCACCTTCGGGCTGATTTTCCAGTTCTCCTTCTCGCTAACAAGATTCCTCAAACCAGCTAGTTCACCAGCTAACAAAGCCTCATGAAATCATCTCGCCACAGAATCATCCAGCTGGCGACCGTCGCCATCGTCGGGCTCTACTTCGCTCTAACTATTTGGCAAAACCAACGCCAAGCAGAATCTAGCTGGGATCAATTTGCCGCCATCCCCATCGTCTCAGGTGGCCGCATCCAGCCAGTTGATAGCTATGCGCGCAACCAGCTGATGTCGCTCAGCGGCAAGTCATCTATCAAGCTAAAGGAAACGGGTGAAAAGCTTGGCCCACGCGCATGGTTTGCCGAGGTCCTTTTCCTGCCAGAGCTAGCATCTACACGTCCGTGTTTTCGGGTAGAAAACGAGGAAGTGAAAGCGCTTTTTGGCGAGCAAGCGAGCGCGGAAAAGAACTTCAGCTACCAGCAAATCCAGCCGGGCATGGAGAAGATTGCCCAGCTAGCTGAGCGCGCCGAGGCCAAAGAGAAACCACAGCTCACGGTATTCGACCAGCAGATCTCACAGCTGCACAAAAAGCTCAAAACATTCCGTGAACTCAGCCAATGCCTGCCAGCTCACATTGCCGCTGGCGAAGTGCTCACCGAGCAAGAGCTCATCACCATCGTCACCGCCAACCAAGGTCTCAAGCTGCTGCTAGTTCCGCCAGCAGATGAAAAACAGCCGCTAACAAAGTGGCAAAACCTCGGCACCTATTTGGCAAAAAATCCTGCCGTCGCATGGCCAGCTGGAAATGATGGCCAGACTAACTGGTTTACTTTAGCCCACGCCTATCAGGCAGCAAATGGCCAGCCAGATGAAAACTTCCAGCAATGCTGCGCCAGCTACCTTGAGCAAGTTAGAACGAGCACTCCTGATGGTCTGCACAAGGCGGATCACGAATTCACCTTCTACCAGCTGGCACCATTTCAGCGCTCATTACCGCTGTATTTGTTAGCTGGCCTCATCATCCTCGCTAGCTGGAGTTTTTCCAGCCAGCGCACCGCTAGCT
The DNA here is from genome assembly GCF_016595495.1 of Persicirhabdus sediminis. GTDB lineage: Bacteria > Verrucomicrobiota > Verrucomicrobiia > Verrucomicrobiales > Akkermansiaceae > Persicirhabdus > Persicirhabdus sediminis. The sequence goes on along the minus strand of NZ_JAENIM010000031.1, from coordinate 37,819 downwards.
GGCTAACGGTAGCCATGACGCTACTGACTACGTTGTGGGTCATCCACACCTGCGGGCTGGCCATGCGCGTCTACCTATCAGGTCGTCCACCTGTGACTAACCTCTATTCCTCAGCGGTCTTCATTGGCTGGGCCGCTATTAGTTTTGCTCTACTGATAGAATCTAAGTTATTGAAAAATGGCATTGGCGGATTCATAGCTAGCGTGATCGGAACCGCCACGCTCATCATTGCCTATCAGCTCTCCTTTGACGGTGATACCATGGAGGTGAAACAAGCGGTGTTGGATAGTAATTTCTGGCTAGCCACCCACGTCATCATCATCACGCTGGGGTACTCGGCTAACTACCTGCTAGGTCTGCTCGCCATCACCCACACGCTGCGCAGCTGGCTGAGTGGGAGTTTCACTAACAAACAGGTAAAACAAAGCTACCAGCTGATCTACGGCGTCACCTGTTTTGCGCTGTTATTCTCATTCATCGGCACCATCCTTGGCGGTATTTGGGCCGACCAGAGCTGGGGCCGCTTCTGGGGCTGGGACCCCAAAGAAAATGGCGCGCTGATGATTGTGCTATGGAATACCATCATGCTGCACGCTCGCCTATCAGGTCTGTGCCGCGTACGTGGATTCATTGCCATGGGCATCTTCAGCATGGTGATCACCTCGTGGTCGTGGTTTGGCACTAACTTACTTGGCATCGGCCTGCATTCCTATGGATTCCGCGAGGGCGCCATGCAGAAACTTGCCATCGTTTGTGCGGCGCTCACATTGATCGCCATCGCCTCGCTTGCTAAGAAACACAGGACCAAAGAGTCGTGAGAATCACGTCACCTGAAATTTAGTTTTTGTTTGATTTTATCACGAATAAAAGAGCTATACTTCAGTAAAACACTTAATTCATACTTGTTAAGTACACAAACCTATGTTTACTTGTGACCTTGCGATGTGGCTCATCGCGCTGCAAAATGAAACTGTTTCACTCCATCACCCGGTTAGTCAACTGGATCAAACCTCCTAAGCGCTGGGTGCTCCCAGTTATTGTCATGCTAGGTATTCTTGTTGGCACCGCTGCCAGCGTGCTGCACATCTCTAATGCCACCTCGTACTTATCCGACGAGCCCGAAGCGTGCATGAACTGCCACATCATGGCTCCGCAGTATGCTACCTGGCAACGCGGCAGCCACGCCAAGGTAGCCACTTGTAACGACTGTCACGTTCCTAACGACAACTATTTACGCAAGTACTTATTTAAAGCCAAAGACGGCGCCCGTCACGGCTACATGTTCACCTTCCGCTTAGAGCCGCAGGTGATTCAAGTTCACGAACCCGGCATGCGTGTGATTCAGGAAAACTGCATCCGCTGCCACGAAAACCTTCTTGGCGATACCAATCACCTCGCCATCAGCTTTGACGACGCAGAAGCAGGCAACGGCACCTTGTGCTGGGATTGCCACCGCCAAACACCTCACGGTCGCGTCAACAGCCTCTCGTCCGTACCACACGCACGCGTTCCCCAGCTTAGCGATCCATTGCCAAAATGGCTCAGCCAAGAGCTCAAAGAAAAACAAAGCATCGAATTTAAAAACCAAGAGTAAGCAATGAAAAGCATCAGCGATACAGTAGAAAAAAAACCCTGGGTCGGTTGGCTCGTCTTCGGCGCCACCGTAGGTGCAGTCATTGTGGCTGGCCTGCTAGCTAGCTCCATCATGGAACGCCGATCTGAGGCAAAACAAATTGGCATGGTCAATCCGATTGCCGATTGGGAACCACGTAACGAAGTATGGGGCGCCAATTTCCCGCGCCAATACGAGACCTACATGGATACTAAGGACACCTCATTCCGCAGTCTCAATGGCGGCGGTGCCCACCGCGACTACCTCGAAGATTATCCAAACCTCGTCGTTCTCTGGGCCGGATACGGTTTTGCTAAAGATTACGAACAAGGACGCGGCCACTACTACGCCGTGGAAGATATTCGCAATACCTACCGCACCAACGCTGGCATGCCATCCACATGCTGGAGCTGTAAGAGCACAGACGTGCCTCGCGTGATGGAAGAACAAGGTGTGGCTGAATTTTACGATGGCAGCTGGTTTGACCGCGGCCACGAGATCGTCAACACCATCGGTTGCCAAGACTGTCACGATCCTAAAAACATGAACCTGCGCATTTCTCGCCCAGCGCTAGCGGAAGCACTCGCTCGCCGCGGCGAAGACATCAACGACGCCACTCACAACGAGATGCGTTCATTGGTCTGTGCCCAGTGTCACGTGGAATATTACTTTGATAAAAGCGACGGCAAAAAGAACTACCTCACCTTCCCATGGGATAAAGGCTTCTCTGCTGAATCCATGGAAGAATACTACGATGAGATCGAGTTTAGCGACTGGACTCACAAGCTGAGTAAAGCGCCAATGCTGAAAGCTCAGCACCCAGATTACGAGCTCTACATGACCGGCATCCACGCCGAGCGCGGCGTTTCATGTGCCGACTGTCACATGCCTTACAAGAGCGAAGGTGCGGTCAAATTCACCGACCACAAAATCCAGAGCCCACTCAACAACGTAGCGAACTCATGCCAAGTTTGTCACCGCCAGAGCGAGCAAACATTGCTAGAAAACGTCTACTCACGCCAAGAAAAAGTCATGGGGTTGAGAAAGATCGTCGAGCAAACATTGGCCACCGCCCACATCGAAGCCAAAGCCGCTTGGGATGCTGGTGCTACCGAAGAGGAAATGAAACCTGCCCTCACCCTCATCCGTCACGCTCAGTGGCGCTGGGACTGGGTAGCTGCTGCTAACGGATCAGGATTCCACGCACCTAATACCGCGCTGGAAGTACTCGGCACATCCATCCAAAAAGCCGAGGAATCACGCCGCCTGCTCGCCAAGATCCTCTGGACTCACGGAGTTACAGATCCAGTGCCACTTCCTGACATTTCTAGCAAAGCCAAAGCACAAGCCTACATCGGCCTAGACATGGCCATGGAAGAAGAAATGAAACAAAAGGCGAAGAAAGAAATCTTCCCTGAGTGGGACAAAAAAGCTGCCGAGCGCCAAAGCAAAATGGACACGCCAGCAAACGTCGACGACAAAAAGAGCGACTACTAATCATCACTAGTAGCTCAGCCAGCTAGACTGCTAGCTGGCCACATTCTAGCAAACAATCTCCAGCTAGTCGATTTCCAGCCAGCTGGAAAACCAATCTCCAACAGGCCGCCATCCCAGCGGCCTGTTTTTTTTGTGCCCAAATCTCTGACATGAGAACTGAAATCAAAACGCTAGCTAGACCATGATCAGCTAGAAAGAACCACCCCAGCTGGAACCACCCAGGACCATTCCGCGCTGAAAGCGCTGCAGAACAAAGCCCGCGGCTTCAGCCGTGGGTTTGGCATCAACAACACCCCGCACGCTGAAAGTGTGCTAGAACCGGCGCCAGCTAACACGCAGTTAACTAAAAATGACCATCGCCAGCTGGTTCAACTGACTCGCTAGCCCGGAGGGCTTACAGAATTTAGCCGCGGGTCAACGAGCCCAAGCGAGTGCAACCCGTGGTTCGCCCAAAAAACCATGCGTCCCCCGAAGGGGAAATGGAATTCCCATCAACGCGCTTCCGCCCACTGACAAAACCATCACCACCTAGCTAAAATCCGTAAACCTTCAAGGTTTGGCTGCAAAAAAATGCACGGCATTTTTTATCACAAAATACTCAGTGCATCGTATTTATAGGCATTCCAGCCGTTTCTCGTAAAAAATTTCGGGTTTTTCCGAGCATTTCCCAGCCGCTGCAACCATCACCTTCAGGCTGACTGGCTCGCTAGCCCATTCCATTCTACCTTCGGCAGATCAACGATTGAACTCCTGCCCTGGGTGGCACTCGCTGCGCTCCCTGACCCACGGCTAAAATCCGTGAAAAAAATGCACGGCATTTTTTATCACAGAATACTCAGTGCATCGTATTTATAGGCATTCCAGCCGTTTCTCGTAAAAATTTTCGGGTTTTTCCCGAGTATTTCCCAGCCGCTGCTAGCATCACCTTCAGGCTGACTGGCTCGCTAGCCCGTTCCACTCTACCTTCGGCAGATCAACGATTGAACTCCTGCCTGTGGGTGCCACTCGCTGCGCTCCTTGACCCACGGCTAAAATCCATAAACCCTCCGGGTTTGGCTGCAAAAAAAATGCACGGCATTTTTTATCACAGAATACTCAGTGCATCGTATTTATATGCATTCCAGCCGTTTTTCATGAAAATTTTCGGGTTTTTCTGGGGGATTTCCCAGCTGACGAGAGGCATCTGCGACCCGCTGACATCGCACGCGGAATAAAATTCGCCCCATTGAATTGGCCAGCTAGATGAGAATGCGCACAGCTGGTTCTTGCCAGCTAGCCTTTGACGTAGTAAAGCAGCGAGGTGGAAACTGTAGTACGAACACGATTTGCTCCTTCGCCGACTGGCTACCTACATATTGGTGGCGCCCGCACCGCATTGTTTAACTGGCTGTATGCCCGCAAACATGGTGGTGAATTTATCCTGCGCGTGGAGGACACCGATAAAGAACGCAATACCGAAGAAGCGCGTCGCGCCATCTTTGACAGCATGAACTGGCTGGGACTCAACGACGATGAGGGACCAGAAACTGGCGGCGAGCACGGACCGTACTACCAGAGCCAGCGCGATGAAATTTACAACGAATGGTTTGCCAAGCTGGAAGAAGCTGGCCGCGTCTATGAGGACGAAGGTGCCTGGCGTTTCCGCTTTGAGCGCAAGCCAATGGTGATGCAGGACATGATCTGCGGCGAGGTGACCGTCGACTACACCGACGAATCTAATACCCCAGACATGGTGGTGAAACGCTCCGACGGCTCCTACGTATTCCATTTTGTAAATGTGGTAGACGATCTAACGATGGGCATCACCCACGTGATCCGCGGTGACGATCACCTAATGAATACACCAAAGCACCTGCAATTGTTTGAGGCCTTTGGCGTTGAGCCACCAAAGTACGCTCACCTTCCGCTGATCCTCAACATGGACGGCTCAAAGATGAGCAAGCGCGATCAGGGTGCAGCTGTTGGAACCTACGCGCCAGAAGGATTCCTTCCAGAAGCGGTGTTCAATTTCATCTCACTGCTTGGTTGGTCGCCTAAAGATGATAGCGAGATTTTCTCTATCAACGAGATCGTCGAGCGCTTCAGCTTGGAAGGTGTGAACCGCTCACCTGGAAAATTTGATATCGAAAAATGTGCGTGGGTCAACCAACAGCACTTGCTCAAACTCAGCGCTGAGGAATTTGCCGAAGCCGCAAAACCATTTGCCCTCGAGGCCTTTGGTGAGCTGCCAGAAAACTTCACCACTATCGCCGCATCTGTGCAGGAAAAAGTTTCTCTGCTCAAGGAGATCCCTGAAGCCATCGAGTTTTTCCTCAAAGAAGACTACGTATTTGCTGAAGACGCGCTGGCTAAGTTAGAGAAAAATGCTCTCGCCAAACCACTGCTAGCTAAGCTGGCTGAAGCCTTTGCTGGGCTCACTGACTGGAGTGAAGCTAAAGCAACCATCGGCGCAACCGCTAAAGCAGAAGGCGCCAAACCTGGCCAACTGATGTTCCCAACACGTGTGGCGCTCAGCGGTAAAGCTGGCGGCCCTGACCTCGGCGACATCCTCGATATCCTCGGCAAAGACGAAAGCATCCGTCGTGTTCAGCGCACGCTCGAGCTACTTGGCTAAACTATCACCAATCACTAACAAACGATGAAAGCCGTCTATACGCTAGCTGATCTATGCGATCGCCAAACACTCGATGCCGGAGCTGACAAACCAGCCAAGCTGGCTGTGTTAGGCTACCCGATCAAGCACTCTGCTTCGCCGCAGATGCATCAAGCTGCTTTAGACGAGCTGGACATCGACTGCCGATACATTCGCCTGGAAGTTGAGCCTGGAATGCTCAACGAGGCGATTGATAGAATGCGCCAGCTGGGATTTATCGGCTGCAATGTCACCGTGCCTCACAAACAAGAGGCCTTTGAAAACTGCACCCAGCTGAGCGACGATGCTCGTGCGCTTGGCGTATGTAATACACTAACATTTTCAGACGATGGCGTGCACGGTCACAATACCGACGGCCCCGGCCTGCTCAATGCCATCAAAGATGATTTTGGCGTCGAACTCAAAGACCTCAAGGTTTTGATTGTCGGTGCTGGCGGTGGTGCTGGTAAGGCAATCGCCACTCAGTGCGCTCGCGCTGGCTGCCCGCAGCTCACGCTTGCTAACCGCACGGTGGCCAAAGTGGAAGCTGTACGAGACGAGCTCATCCAACAGCTCCAGCTAGATCCAGCTAACATCCATGCCGTAGCTCCAACTGATAGTTCATTTGGCGAGCTAGTAAAATCTAGCCAGCTGATTATCAATGCAACCTCACTTGGGCTGAAAAGCGATGATCCACTGCCGATGGACGCGCAGCTCATCGATGCCAGCCAGCTAGTTTACGATGCGATTTACAATCCACCCGTAACCAGCCTGATGGCTGCTGCGGCTGAAACCGGCTGCAAAACTAGCAACGGGCTTTCAATGTTAGTTCATCAGGGCGCACTGGCCTTTGAAACTTGGTTTGGCCAACAGCCAAATACCAAGCTGATGAAATCCGCCATTTTATAGGCGGAGCAAATGTAGCTCAGCTGGAAATTATCCAGCTGATGTTTACTGTAAAATCTCGACGTTAGGCATCTTACTATCAGCGCCTTCTTCGAAATCTTCCACACTCAGTGGTTTGCTTTCTAGCACGCCGTCGTCATCGCCAAATCCAGCTGGCAGGCTATTTGCCTTCCAGTGGTTAGCTAGCACGTCGACCATCTCAATGCGCATCAAGTTGCCTTCTGCAACGAGGCGAAGCTTCACCCGCGCGCGCATGTAGTTGATTGGATCAGATTTCACCAATCCAGAACCAAAGGCCGCTTTGCCTTTGTTGTAATCTTCTATCAGCTCGACAAGCTTCTCGCCAACCTCTGAATCACGTGAGACACGACAAACTTTTTCTACGCCACCAATGGAACCAATGCCCGTGAGTGTAGGTGAATAGAGGTCGAGCACGATGTCTGAGTTCTCCGTAGCACCTTCGTATTGGTGTTTTCTCAGGTACAGGCGAAACTCACCTTCATCGCCAGCTTTCCCCGTGGCAAACAATGGCCACGAACGAGAATTGAATTTCACCAGAGCTTCCCAATCTAACTTCAACTCACCTTCTTGATCGAGGAAGAAGGCTTCAAATTCTTCCGCCCCATCAGCTGACCAGCGAGTCTCAATGCCTGAGTTGCCGTCAATATCAACATAACGATAGTATTTGAGATCAAGGTCTTTAGGTTTCACGCTCATCGCCGGATGGCTGTCGTAATAAGAAACCATGATAGGAGCCAGCCGCGTACTATCCATCACTAACTGAGTCCGTTTGATTTGGTCCCGGCTGTTCAGGTAGCCAGCTAGAATCCTGTGTGCCTTTGGCGCTACATTGCGCACGTAGTTCTGCTCGCGCATGCGTTTGCGCGCAGCCAGCACCTCTTCGAGCTCAGCTTGTTTATCACGCTCGTCGACCTCTTCTTCAGCGATATCGCGAGTTATTTCAAAAAAGGCAATCGCGCCGATGAGGATGCTGGCCCAACAAGCCGACAAAATCAGCCGCGACCGCAGTTGTTTTTTCAGCTTCTTTTTGAGCTCATGGCTCTCGTGATGGCGCGCGTTTTCGATTTGTTCTTCCGTCAGCGCGAAGCTCTCCGCGCTCTGGAATGAGGTATCATCAAAGGGTTCATCGGCTGCCTTAGCGGCGTTTTGCTCAGGTGAGCTCTCCGGTGGTTGTTTGCAATTTGGACATAATCCGCCGATAGCCCGAGGCACAGGTGATTTGAAAAATTCACCGCAAACGTGACAATGATAGAACCCTTGACTCATAATTTGATTTTATTCACAGACCCAGCCGTCGCTAACGATGCTGCGCAGCTCGTATTGGTTATCCAATGAATCTCGGCCTCTTGCCAGCTTTAATGTAGCTTGAGTCCCTTTGCGTAAGTTCATTACAAAACGCCCGTAGTTGAGCATGTCCTTGAGCTGCTCGTCATCGGCTGAGTCTTTCTCCACATATACCCAGACATATTTTGACTTATCTACAGAGGAAAATGTATAGGCTGAGTACTCGTCTGCTGTATATGGCCCTAAGTACAAATCACCACGCTTTGCTAGAATTCCACGCATAATTAACGCGCGGTTTTCTTGATATTCTTCTAGGTCAGAAAATGGAATATCGCTAAAGCAAACTGACGCGTCCCAGTCGATTTTCAGCCCATCTCCATCTCGTACAAAATACACACTAGCTGGCATGAAATCTTTTTCTACACCATTCAGAATGAGGTAAGAATTGGCGCCATTTGCTTTTACCCCCCAATGGATGTTGCGGTCGTCGTCCAATCGTAGACGTGGGAAAAAGTAATATTGCGCAGCTGAAGAGGTAAAGCTGTCGTCAGAGCGCAGCAGTCTAGCAGCACTGCGCATGTTGTCCGTATCTTCGGCTTTGTAAAAATCCTTGAGCTGTTGAAGTGCTAACTCATGGATACGGTTAGAATTTTCATGGAACCATAGCTCGTCTTTGTCATCTTCCAGCAAGGCCTCCTCTGAGTATGGGTAGCTAACTTCTGGCTGTTCGACCACTTCCTCCGGCGCCTTTTTATTCACCAGGGCCACAATGCTCAAAATAACCACGGCAAAACCGACAACAGCAAAGAAGGAATACTTTACGAATTTTCCAGAAACGCCTTTGTCTGTGCGCTTCTGCTCCGTCGCCCACTGCTCCTCTTCCCTTTGCTCGGGTGACTTGGTGCGTTGGCGTTTTTCAAAAACGACGTTGTCCCGGCGCATTTTGCCAATCTGCTTTCTACGCACTTCCTGTTCGGAAATGCCAACATCACGCTCCACAGTGGGAGCTGGTTCTACAGGAACAACTGCTGGTTGAGCTTGGGGATCTAGTTGTGCTTCCGCTTTTTTGCTAACACGACGCCTAGGCTCAACAGCGAGCCGTGGTGCTGCGCTCATAGCCTTGACGCGCTCTTCTTCGAGTTTGCGTGCGGCTGCTAGTTCGTCTGGGTCGCTAATCCGATTTGCTGGGTGATCTTCCATGTTCATTTGCTGATATAAGAACACCCCAAATTTCCACCATAAGCAAGCGAGCTTTCTGGAATTGTTTGATTGATTCTAGCACCTTTGACCGCTTATAAGACAAGCTATCATCTGCTCTTCAGTGATATAATTACCCTATCAGGGGGGCTCCCAGCCAGCGAACAAACGATCAAAAATCATGACCCATTCTGACTTTGTGATTCTCCATGCACGCCAGCTGTGATCTAGTTGGCCAACAACTATGCAAGACTCACCTAATCGCGGCACATTTATCGTCATCGAAGGCATCGATGGAACGGGAAAATCGACTCAAGTTAGAATGCTAGCCGAGGCTCTGCGAGCCGATGGTCACGAGGTGGTGCAAAGTTTTGAACCGACGAATGGCCAGTACGGAAAAGTATTACGCGAAAGCGCGAGCACTGGCAGACTGTCGATAGATGACGAACTCGACCTCTTTCTCAAAGATAGAGCCGAGCACCTCGACCAGCTGATTTTACCCGCGCTGGCTGAGGGGAAAATTGTCATTCTCGATCGCTACTATTTTTCCACCATGGCCTACCAAGGCGCTCGCGGACTAGATCCAACAATGATTCGCGAAAAAAATGAGGCCTTTGCCCCCCAGCCAGATTTGTTGCTCATCCTCGACCTCGATGTGGAAAGTGCCCACCAGCGCATTGGCCTGCGGGGTGATACCACTAACGACTTTGAAAAAGCGGAAAACTTGCGCCGCTGCCGAGATATTTTCCTATCGCTCAAACCTGAACCATTTGCCCGAGTGGTTCCAAGTACAGGCAGCATTGAGGAAATTCACAGCCAACTGCTAGAACTCGCTCGCAGCCAACTGAAATCAGCCAGCAAATAATCATCGTTACAAAATCCAGCGGATTTCACCATCGCTTAGTGATCATATCTGGTTTACCTTCCTAAGTTATGGAAATCATCGAGCAACTCGGACTAGCCCTCGGCTTTGCCTCGCTAGCTGGACTCAACCTTTACCTAACCGTATTCCTAGCTGGAATCGCGGTGCGTTTCCAGTGGGTAGAGCTGGCTGAACAGCATATGGCACTTGCCACGCTGGGCAACGATTGGGTTCTTGGCGTTGCTGGCGTCCTCTTTCTCATCGAATTTTTTGCCGATAAAGTCCCTTGGGTCGACAGCACCTGGGATAGCATTCACACTGTGATCCGTCCAGCTGGCGGCATCATGCTCGCTCTAGCTGCCTTAGGAAAAATGGACCCTAGCATCACCGTCATCGCGGCGATGTTAGCTGGCGGCACATCGCTGCTTACTCATTCGGCAAAAGCCGGCATGCGCCTAGTGACAAACCTCATCCCTGAACCGACGACTAATACTGCCACCAGCGTCGGGGCCAGCGTGGCTGAAGATACCATCGTCATCGGCGGGCTTTCGCTCATGGCGCTCAACCCAGCTATCGCGTTTTTTGCCTTCCTCGCCCTCGTCATTTTTGCGCTATTCCTGTCGCGCTTCGCCTACTCGCAGTTGAAAAAAGTAGGTGCTTCATGCAAACAGCTATGTAAACGACTCAAGTGGGCCGGCTAACAGGACACTTTCTCTAGCTGGAAAACTTGCGCAGTGAGTAGATTACACAGGCTGAGTTTTCAGAGGTCATAGCTTTGGCGCCTTGCTTGCGCTGCTTGCCAAATTTTTTGCGGTGAGTTCTGAATTGATTGTTGATGAAGGCTTTGCCGCCGATGGCGACGCCGTCGGTGAAGTATTTTATTTTATGCCGTAGTAGCTCAGCGGGTGAGATTTTGCCATCTCTAGCACGTTCATTTTCTAGCTGGGATTTGGCATTATCATTAGTCACGGCGGCATCTTCTATCAGCCAGAGTCGGTATCGATGGGCGTTTTTCTTCCAGCTAGTTTGCGCTACGCGCATCACCTCGCAGAGCCCGTAGCGACAGCGTTTGCTGCCAGCCAGCGCGGCGGCGTATCCACACCAGCGGTAGTCTTTTGGATCGCTAACGATGCCCGCTCTAACTGGATTAAGATCGATGTAGGCGGCGATGGCGTGCAGCGCGGTGAAATCTTCACCGGTTTCGTGTTCGGCTGGTTTGTTAGTCGACTCTACCAATACACTTTTGTAGCGCCCCATCCACAGCGCACCGCGCCTACCGTGAGTTTTGTTATACCATCGGCTGTAGCGCTCTTTGAGTTCTTTGACGAATTTTTCTAAATTACAAAATCGCTCTTTGTATTTAGTTAGTTGCTCATCAGCATAGCGCTCCATGCCATGGGCGCGCATGTGCGCCAGCTCGGCTCGCAGCTGGCTGATGTACGCTTTGCTATACAGCGTTCGCAGGTGGTCGATCAGCCGCTCTTCCCCTTGCTGCTTGGTTTGCGACGGTCTTTCGTCTGGCCGACCTTGTGACTCATAGGCTTCAAATTTGGCATTGAATTTCACCCTGCTAGGCACGCGAATGAGCAAGTGAAAATGGTTATCCATCAAACAATAAGTCAGTATCTTTATGCCTGAGAAGCGCGCCATGCGCCACATGATGCGCAAAAACGCTTCTTTTTCCTGGTCGCCAAACAGATAATCTCCTCCCGCCGTGCGGCTCATCACGTGGTAACAGTAGGAGTGCTGATCATCGCCAACAATGCGAACATGCCCGCCAGACGGCGGCGCACAAATCATGCCCGCCGCGCCACCAGAAAAACCCGTTTTACAATCCGCCAACTGCAGCGGCGTTAGTGGCTTCCTTGCCGCTGGTTTTGGACGATTCTGCAATGGTTCTGGAGATTTCATAATCACCAATATCGCACAGGATCAGTGGCTTGCACCTCAAAAAATGCCGTGCATCTTTTAGTAGTCACCACGAACTCCCAGAGCTGCTCGCAGTCTAAAGTAAGCCAAAAAACACCCAAAGCTCCCAAAGCACCGAGATATTATCTGTGCTTACAGAGCGAAAAATGCGGTGTCTCCATGCCGTATAGGGAGCCATATCCAAGCAAAGATGAAAAAAGATCCTCTTTGCGAAAATATCGCCTTTGTTGTATGGCGTTCATGACTTAAATAGCTGTCACCACACATGTTTCTGCTCACAAAAGTTTTCAACCTTCGCGAAAAAGCGAATCCGGAACACGAAAAACCATTTTTAGATCACCTCGACGATCTCAGAATCATGGTGACTCGTGTGATTATCACACTTGCCCTGGCCACAGTGATTTGCTGGGCGTTCAGTGACTCGTTGATGAAAATCATCCGCCAACCGGTGGCCAAACTGTGGGACATTAGCCAAGGTCAACTACTGCCAGATGTTAAAGAGACAGGAGTCAAAATCGACGTCGACACATGGGAACGGGCAAAAGAAATTGCCGACCGAGCCGCCCCACTTACTAGCGGACAGCGCCGCTTACTCTTCAAACACCTCGACGACCCGCAGCTCAGCTTTCACAGCGAGTGCGTCATCTACTACCGCACAGCCATGCTCATCAAAGATGAACAAAAGCGGCTCGCCTACGTCGAAAAATTACCCGGCATGGATGACAAAATGCGCAAGCAGGTCCTCGAGCTCGTAGCCGAGGACAAACAACCTAATGCCGACACAGGTGCTGGTGACCGCATGCTCTACATGCAGGCACTCAACCCAACAGAGGGCTTCATGCTCTCCCTCAAGTTAGCATTTTTCTCAGGTCTCATCATCTCCTTCCCTATGCTGCTGTACTTCATCATGCAGTTTATCTTGCCAGGGCTGAAGGAAAAAGAAAAGCGCGCCATGTGGCCAGCGATGGCTATCGGTTTTGGACTCTTTCTCATTGGCGTACTATTCGCCTACTTTGTCGTACTGCCGAAAGTGCTAGATTTCTTCTACAGCTACAGCAACAACCTCGGTGTATCTAACGAGTGGCGTATTGGCCACTACATCACCTTCGCCACCCAGTTCACCCTGATCTTTGGTCTAGGCTTCGAGCTACCAGTTGTGGTTATGACATTGGTTAAAATTGGCCTGCTGAACTACCAGATGATGTCTAATACGCGCCGCTACGCCATTCTAGCCATCTTCTTCACAGCAGCCATCATCACACCAACTCCAGATACCCTCACGCTTTGCCTGTTAGCTGTACCTATGTACGTGCTCTATGAAATCTGTATCTGGCTGGCATATTTCCATAACAAAAAAGAACGCGAGAAAGAAGCTGCTGAAGAGCAAGAATATCGCGAGAAATATGGTGCCGCCATCGTTCCCGCCGCAGGCCTAGAAGCGCATCCAGCCGATGACAGCTACCACGATCCATTCGAGGACGAATACGTCCACGACGAAGATGACGACCACTGGAGCGACGACGTGCACGCTGACGGAGAAGGTGAAGAATGCGACGACGGTGAAATCATCGGCGTAGATAGCAATGACGACAGCTTCTACCCAACACTAACACCTGTATCCGAAATCACCTATGGTGAGACCGATGAATCATGTAATGAAATCGATGACGACCACGACATCGACTTCCCAGACGATCACGAGGAAAAAACAGAATCATCATCAACTGAGGAAAATTCAGCTGACAGTGATGACTCTGACGACGACAAAACTAACAAACCAACCTAAGTTACCAATATGCCCATTTTCTCCATGACCGGCTTCGGCCGCGCCGAACACGCTGGCGACCAGCTTATCGCTAGAGTTGAAATCAGCTCCGTCAATCGCAAGCAAGGGGAAGTCGTCGTGCAGATGCCGCGCAGCTACTCAGAGCTAGAAGCGCGCATTCGTAAGGCTGTCCTCAGCTGCGTCTCGCGCGGTCGTATTCACGTCGCCATCACCATAGAGAAATCAGCCTCGGCTGGCGCTCAAGTCGACGTCAACCTTGAGCTGGCAAAAGCTCTTGAACTAGCCTTCACTCGTCTATCAGCAACACTAGAACGCTCGGTAACTCCAGCTGCTAGTGATTTTCTACGCACCCCTGAGGTTTTCACCTTCGACCAGGAAGAAGCTGATGCCGATGCCGCTTGGACTGTGATCCAGCCAGCACTGCAAGACGCTCTGAAAAACCTTGTCGACATGCGTTCTAGCGAAGGTGATGACCTCGAAACCGACATCAATGCGCGGCTCGACTCACTCGCCCAGCTGGCTGATCAGATAGAAACCCACGCCCCTAGTGTGCTAGAGAACTACCGTCAAAACCTTCAGCGCCGCCTCAGCGAAGCTGAGCTGGAAGTCGATCTAGCAGACGAACGCATCGTCAAAGAGATCGCCCTGTTTGCCGACCGCTGCGACATTTCAGAAGAGACAACTCGCCTGCGCTCACACCTGCGCCGCTTCCATGAGTATTTGCAAAATGACGAGCCATCTGGCAGACCATTAGATTTCCTCTGTCAGGAGCTCAACCGTGAATTCAATACCATTGGCTCTAAAGCTAACGATGCCATTCTAGCTCAGCTGATTGTTACTTCCAAAACCGAGCTGGAAAAAATCCGCGAGCAAATTCAGAACGTCGAATAAGCGCGCTCAACCCATTCCAGCCAGCTGGGATACACACCAACTTTCACCTAACTCATGGACAACGCCACCGCTGTTTTTATCGTCATCGCGCTCTTTGCGCTATGGAACCTCGACTTCGTCGCCGCCATTCTCAACATGAAATCACTGCAGCCTGAGCTGCCTGAAGAATTCAAGGGAATCTACGATGACGACAAATACGCTCAATCCCAGCAATATACCAAAGTGGGCGAACGCTTTGGCATCATCAAAGCCAGCTTCAGCTTAGGAGTATTGCTAGTCTTCTGGTTTGCCAATGGATTTGGCCAGCTAGATGTATGGGTTAGATCTCTAGGTTACAGCGAAATCACTAACGGCCTAGTGTACATCGGCGTGCTCATGGTGGCTAACGGCATCATCCACATGCCATTTGATATCTACAGCACCTTTGTTATCGAAGAGAAATTTGGTTTCAACAAAACCACTCCAGCCACCTTCATCACCGATCTCATCAAAGGGCTCGTGCTGATGGCTCTGCTAGGACTGCCGCTACTAGCCATGGTTTTATGGATCTTTGAATCCGTAGACAACGCCTGGTTCTGGGCTTGGTTAGCATTTACCTCATTCCAGCTGCTGATGACTTATTTAGCCCCCACCTATATACTCCCCTTGTTCAACAAGTTTGAGCCGATGGAAGACGGCGAGCTGAAATCAGCGATCCAAGAGATGTCTAAAAAGTGTGACTTCCCACTCACCGAGATCTACGTGATGGACGGGTCGAAGCGCTCCACCAAATCTAACGCATTTTTCACAGGTTTTGGAAAACGCAAAAAAATCGCCTTGTTTGACACCTTGATAGAAAACCAAAGCACCGACGAGCTCCTCGGTGTTCTAGCCCACGAAGTTGGCCATTTTAAGAAGAAACACATCATCCAGCGCCTCGTTTTTGGCATCGTGCAGACCGCTGTGATTTTCTTCCTGCTCGGGCTAGTGACCAACAAAGATGGCGCTTTTGCTAGAGAACTCTTTGACGCCTTTGGTGTTAGCCAGATCTCTACCTATGCGGGCTTAATCTTCTTCTCGCTGCTCTTCTCACCAGTGTCACGTGTACTTGCAGTGATTGGCAATATGTCTAGCCGCAAACACGAATTTGAAGCTGACGCCTACGCCGCGGAAATCCAGAAAACTCCAGCCCACCTCATCAGCGCGCTGAAAAAACTCGCCTCAGATAATCTCAGCAACCTAACCCCTCACCCGCTGCCCGTCTTCCTCGACTACTCACACCCACCAATGCTCACCCGTCTTGATGCCTTAAAAAAATTAGAAAATCATCGCCAAGACAGCTAAGTCTTCTAAACTAACGGCACCCAAACTCTAATCTACAATGAACGGATCCTACGCAAACCCATATACTGTCGCCCAAACTGACGTCGACACCCGCTCAGCTTTCATCCGCAAAACCTACTGGCACCTAGCTGGCTCCGTGCTCGCGTTCATTGTGCTAGAGGCAATGTTACTGAGCATTCCAAATATTGAACAAACCGTCTTTGGCCTGCTAGGAAAGTCATCCCTCAGCTGGCTTATCGTACTCGGCGCCTTCATGGGAGGCTCGATGCTAGCTACAAGATGGGCAAATAACAGCACTAGCTTAGGCATGCAATATCTAGGCTTAGGCTTCTACATTGCGCTTGAGGCTGTGATCTTTTTACCAATGATTCTACTGGCTCTACGTATGGCGCCAGACGGTGATCTATTGGTTAAAGCTGGCGGCGTAACCTTCTTCCTATTTGCCGCACTCACCGCCATCGCGTTCACCACGCGCAAAGATTTCTCATTCCTAGGTGGCATGTTGAAAATGGCTGTGATCATCGGCATCGGTGTCATTGTCATATCTATCATCGGTGGCTTTGAGCTGGGTATCCTATTCTCTGCTATCATGTGTCTCGTGGCAGGTGGCTACATCCTCTACGGTACTAGCAACATCATCCACCACTACGGAACAGACCAATACGTAGCAGCCTCTCTCGAACTCTTTGCCAGCGTCGCTCTACTCTTCTGGTACGTGCTGCGCATATTTATGTCGCGCGAATAACACGCTAACATATAACTTTATTAAATCCGTTCAGCTAAGGCTGGACGGATTTTTTTTGCATCTGTCATCTCTATCACTCAGTCAGTTAAATCGAAAAACTCAACAGCGATAAACGTTTGTAACCTTAAATAGCTGTATGATGAAAATCGTTATACTAGAAGACCGGTGAGAGCTAACTCACCCCACGTAGTTAGTTTTCAGAGAATACATATACTAACTGAGACATGAAACTACTCACCCAAATCATCGGCTGTGCTGCCCTCACATTAGGCAGCGCACATGCAACAACCACCCTCATTGGAGGTAGCATTGGCAATGGTAACTTCGAAGCAGCGCTCCCCGATGGTTCAGATAACTCCTCTATCGACTACTCTGGTCACTGGTACTACAACAGCACTTCAGGAGATGCCGCAGATGGCCAAATTAAAGCCAAAACATGGGCGGCCTCAGAAGGCTCGGCTGGTTTGTGGTTGAAAGCCTACAAAGCAGATACTGCAAGTTCCTTCGGCCAAGAATTTGCTGCCACAGAGGGATCTACATACACCCTATCAGCTGACTTCAAAGCTACGTCTACGGTCATTGCCGATGGTGCTAGCTTAGATATGTCTATCATCTGGCTAGATATCGACGGCGAGGTTATGTATGCAGAAACATTAAGTCTGTCCGACAGCTACACATCTAGCAATGAACTGTGGGAGACATTTGAACTCACAGCCACCGCCCCAGAAGGAGTAAGCGACGTACAAATCGAATTCGATTTCGCAACAACAAAAGACGGCAGCACTGGTGGAGGGTTTATGCTTGATGACGTGAATTTCACCGTCATCCCAGAGCCAAGTGCTGTAAGTCTACTCGGCCTATCAGGCATCTGCCTACTGCTGAGACGCCGTCGCTGCTAATTCAGTAACTACATTTACATAACTCACGAAGTCCACTCAGCATGCACTGAGTGGATTTTTTGTTCCCGTAGCGATATTCTAGCTAGAAGATGAATGGATGAATCCAGCTAGGCGGATGAGAAAAATTAGAAAATGAATAAGCAAACTGTCCATCTGTAGACGCTAAAAACATGTAAGAACTAGTGTTTAGGAAAAGTAAACTTCACCACCCTTGCAAAGCAGCCAATCACACCTAATTTGACGCCCATGGAAACTATCATTACAGACTTTTATTACTTAGCCCAATCAGGACACCCTCGCCCGGGTGGCATCCCTATGATTTGGATCATTGTTGGTATCTCAATGCTCGCTAGCCTTTGGGTCAGCCACATGCTCAAATCACGCTTTCAGCAATTTTCTCAGAGCCCCATTTCACAGAGCGGCCGTGAGATTGCCGAGATGATGTTACGCCAAAATGGCATCACTGACGTGAAAGTCATCAGCACACCTGGCCAGCTGACCGACCACTACAATCCAGCTAATAAGACAGTCAACCTAAGTGAAAGCGTTTACCAGCAGCGTAATGTGGCAGCAGCAGCGGTAGCGGCCCACGAATGTGGTCACGCCGTGCAGCACGCACAAGCGTACCACTGGCTGGGCATGCGCTCGAAGCTCGTCCCCATTGTTGGACTGTCTTCTAAAATGATGAATGTGATTTTGATCATGTCCATTTTTGGCGCCTACGCCACCGGAAACCTCACCTTGCTGTGGCTCTACGTAGCCTGCTTGAGCATGGTTACCTTGTTTTCCTTCATCACGCTCCCGGTAGAATTTGATGCTAGCAAACGCGCATTGGTATGGATGCAAGGCACTGGCGTGATGAGCAGCCAGTATCAAGATCAGGCGAAAAGCGCACTGCACTGGGCGGCGATGACCTATGTGGTGGCCGCGCTAGCCTCACTCGCCCAGCTACTTTATTATCTATCCATTCTGCTGGGTCGCCGCGAATAACATATCCAGCTAGAGATTTTCAATCCACGGTGAGATCACCGTGGATTTTTTTGTGTCTGGTAATAACTAGCTGATAAGGTTAGAGTGCGTCGAATTTAACAACACAACTATAACTATGTCCACAGACACACACTCTAAAGCAATTGGCTACATCTTATGGATATTTGGCTTCACTGGCGCGCATCGGTTTTACTACGGGCGCCCGGTCACAGGTACCATCTGGCTATTGACAGCTGGCCTGCTAGGTATCGGCTGGCTGATTGACCTGTTCCTCATTCCATCTATGGATAAACAATGCGACTTCCGCTACACTGGCGGCAAATATGACTACAACTTGGCGTGGATTTTCCAGACATTCCTCGGTCTCTTTGGCATTCACCGTTTCTATCTTGGAAAAATTGGCACCGGCATCCTATGGATGCTAACAGGTGGTTTGTTTGGTTTTGGCTGGCTGTACGATTTCTGCACGCTTAACGAGCAAGTTAGCATCCGCAATAGCCAGGCCAACTAGCTTAAGGAAGAACCAGCTCAAGCCAGTGGAAGCTGCCATCACTACGCGCCGTCAACACATAACAAAGCTTGAGCTGAGGTTCTAACTTGGCTATGCGTTGGTTGGACTTTTTGCCATCGCGTACTAAATAAAGCGACCGCAATGGTCGTGTATTGCGGTATGGGCAGCTAACTAACTGCCCAGCTGGAACCAGCTGGCTCTGACTACCAAAGCCAATAGGCATGGGCGTCGGCGCCGCATTAAAAATCCAAAACTGCCGCTGACTTGCCGTACGATCAACTCTCGGAAGTTTCACTAACTGGTAGCTGGATGATTTCCAGCTAACTACTGCCGTTGGAGATTTCGGCTGCAGCAAAACAAGGTAACTGCCGTTAGCATCAAGAGGGTCAAGCTGGATGTAGGCCTCGCCGCTTTGCGCTGCGGGCGACAGGCGCAACGAGATTTTCTCTCCCGCTGGTACTCGGATAAACCCAGCCATTGAATTCATGCCCACCGCAACTCTTAGCGCTTGGGTCTCTTCACCCGTCCCCTCACTTGATAGAAATAATTGAGCTGGTGGGATATCGGGAAACTTGCGCACGACTAGCTGACTCTCCCCCTGTTTATTCATTTGATAGCTGCGCTTCACTGGCTCGCATACCGCCACTACAGCTAGCTGGGCAAACTCACGTTCAGCGGTCATTTCAGCCCTCGCCAAGTGGGCCAGCCAAAATAACAGCGCACAAACTAATACCAAGACATTAGCATTTCTAAAATTCCTCATCATGTAACCATCGTTGTCTGACCACACGGAACCTGCGGCCAAATTTTTTGTTAAGCTCGCTGAGTCCTCCATCTATCAGCTCACCAGTTTTAGGGTGTTTCACCCAGCGAGCATCTAGCGGGCTATTGCCAACTCGCTGATCACCTTCGCCACTAAGCGGTTGCAGGTATTCGTGTGTGCGCTGAACCACCGCCTCCAAGCAAACCCTAACTTTACCGCCATCTCCATCACTCGCTTCACCGTAAGCGCGGATCAGAAAAGTATCACCGCGCGCTGTCAAAAATGGCGCTAGCGGTTCAAGTAAATCGCCCTGAGTTAGATAACCAGGAGTGCCCCACGCTTTTGACTCTGGCTGCCGATCTACATCAAATCTCACATCTGCCCGGTTGGCATCGTTAGACAGATCCTTACTGGTCTGCAGTCGCTCTAACTTCCTGATTTCATCATTAAGTCCAGCCGCCTCAATCGCAGCCTGCAATGCGCCCATTTTGCTAGAATCATCATCTGCTCTAGCTAGCCGGCGGTTCACAAAATCAGCCATGGAAATGAATGGTCCACGCGCTTTCACCTGCTCAACAATGCACTCAGCTAGATGGTAAATCTGCTCGTCACTAAGCTGCCAACAGCCAGTCCAGTCGACCCCAAATGCCTTTTGCTCTTTAGTCAGCGGCCTACTCGTGCGCGAAAATGAACTCGTTCCATGGCGGGTATTTTCTTCGTCGTGGCCGAGCTGGCAGCCAGCTAACAAACTGGCCCACGCTCTCACTGAGGTTGAGTTCACATTAAATGCCCAATTTTGATAGAGGTGACCAGCGTGTTCATGCCAGAATATTTCTCCATGGTCGCCCCAGCTATCTAACCAGTCAACCTGAGCTGAACCCACCGTCTGGCTGAACTGGTCGACGAAGTAGCTAGGCATACCATCCTCTAACTTCAACACCCCATTCTCCAGCTGGATTGTAGAAAGAAAATACTCATCCCAGAGCGCGTGGTTGACTTCGTAGGCGAGGTCAAATGCATAGATCTCGTCATTCAGGCTAAACTCCCCACCTGCTGGCGTCGGCGCATAGCTTGCGCTTTCTAGCAAACAAGCATGATGCAGCGTGCTGGTACGCAATCCATAACCGCTTTTGTACGGCGCATTACCACCCACCAGAGCATCCCAACGACACTCGTGCAAGCTACTAGGAAAAAAATCGTCCAGCCACGCATCGTGCGCTGTTTGTCTAGCTGGCGCATGCCCATCAGCTAGGCTATTGCCAATCAGATAACTAGGCGCCCACGAAAACGGGCTCAGTTTGGCGTGGCGAAAAGCTGCTAGAGAAACGACTGGGGAATCAGCCGCTGGCAGGTCGAACAAAACCGCCTGTGTTAGTTTGCCAAAATCTTCACTGCGACCAAAAACTGAGCGGTTAAAAGACTGCCCCGATGACGAGATCGCTGGCTGATCTCCAGCATCGTTAGCTGCTGAGGGCACAAACTGTAAGATCCAGCCACCTGAGCTGTGAGTGTACCAATCAGCCGTTGACGGGCTCGCTGGCGAACGCATAGCGATGGCAGGTCGAAGGTTCCAGTTAGCCACTACAGCTGGCTGATAGGCCAAATGACTTTCCCCCCAACGATTGACTCGTAGAGGTGGCTGGTTAGCCTCATTGCTAGACTCATCCAGGGTGAGTAGTTTGGCGCCGATTTGATGTAACACAGGAGCGTGTTTTACTGGCGAGTCGGCAAAGCGGTGTAAGTTTCCTAGCTCACGGCTGTCTCCCCAATTGCGAGCGTAATAATAGAATGGATAGGTTCCCGCGCCACCATTACCGTGGTTGAGCAGCTGAATTGTTGGATATGCTGGGCCGACGACAGAGCTTTCTACTAACTGACGAGCCGACACCGCAGGTGCAGTTGCGGAGCAAGATTTTAGGACAAAGGGAAAGTTATCACGGAACAATGCCCACGGTTCGTAGTACTGGATTTGCGACATTTCCAGCTGGAGCATGAGGTCGTCAGGCGCGGTGACCCATCCTTCTTTCATTTTCCCAGCTGACTCTGACCAATAGCTGTGTTTCATTTCGCATTCGATGCGCTGGCGATCATGATAGAAATGATGTCTGTTAGGCGCTGCATCAGCGCTGAGTTTATTCAAGCTCAGGTCATCAACGCTGTAGTGGCCGATGCGAATACCTGCAGATTCTATCAACTTACTTGCAGCTGCGTCTATCTGTGGTGAGTAGACCAAACACTCACCAGCTGCTAGAACTGCTGGCTGGAGAACAAAAACCAAGTACCTCGAGTTAGGAAATAGTCCCGCTTTGCTAGATGGGTCGTCAGGGTCTTCAGCCGAGCTGCGAAATCTGATTTTTCCATCAGCCCACGACTGCACACCAGAATGGTTTTTATATCCTTCTAGCTGCTGCAACCGTGCCACCTCAGACGGATCGGTCACAAAATGGAAGTAGTTATTCCCCTGCCAAAACGGGTTTGGCATCATAACAATCATCTCGGCTAACTGCATATCTACGGATAGCGGGTTCCACAGGCAAACGCGCGGGAGAAGGTGGCTGCGCAGCTGGCTAGCTGGATTTTGAAAATAAGAAAAATAGAAATGCCAGCGAGCATCTACCATGACTGGCTGAAGGTTCACTTCTGGCTGCGCCCAGTCTAACCAAGAATAACTCCAGCCATCAGAGAGTCCATGAGGCCAATGTTCAGCTGGACGAAATCGACTTCCAGCTGGCATAGCGGGCACCTTTACGGTTTTGTCATCGTCAGCTAAAAATGAAGCTGTCTGAGCCCACGCTGACAATGAGCTGAAATGAGGTCCAGCCAGTTGGTGACGCTGGCTGGCGAGAAGGCTATCCGCCAGCGTGATGACATCACCAGAGTTGAGCTGAAACTCATGCTCATTATCTTTGCTAGCTAACAATATGGTGAGATCCTTTTTCAATCCACCTAGCAATGGATTCACTAACAATGACCGCGCATTGACGGTAAAATCGTGCAGCATCAATGGCTCCTCAGCTGGATCTTCTGCTCCAATGCGGTCTAACGACATCATGGCCGCTCTGCCGTTCTCTGAGCCCTCGCGCGCAGCATCCATCTCATCTAGCGACACTTGCCAGCTAGAGATGACGGCGTCAGTAGCCGGCAGCACTGATAGGTCTGCAGCCATTGCCAGCTGGTTTTGCCGTTCCAGCTGGGTCAACTCGTTGTCGAGGCTCGCCTTTTGCTGACAATCACTAATCCACCATGCGTAGGCGCCACCTTCGCCCACCCTAACTAATGGCGCTCGTACTTCCTGATGCCCGTCTGCTGCTGGCACAATGGTCATACTACTTTTCTTCAGCATCTCATTTAGCTGATCTAAATGCTGAGGATGACCGCTCACTAACCACCGATCTAGGCTATCTAAACGCTGCCAATTTTCACTAGATCGTCTGTCCTCATATGCGTCTTTGTATTGATTCTCAGAGAAAATTTGGTCAATCAACGGTCGGCCAGTGGTGGTGTCTGCGGTATGAAAAACTCCCAAGATCTGGCTACAGGCGGCCAGCTCATCATTGACCAGCTGAGCATTCGCAGTAACCCGCTGATCAGGCCCAGCAGATTCTTGCAACTCGGCAATAGCTAGATGCAGTGCGAGTTGGGCATTTTCGCGTGCTCTCTGGGTCAAATTCTGGCGATGAGTTTGCCGCATATCTGAGCTCATCAGCGAGAGCGAAAGCATTGCTGAAACCAGCAAAAGTACCGTCAGCAGCAAGGTACTCAACATGGCAAACGCAGATTGACTAAAATGATTTTGCTTATTCGATAATCTCACCAATGTTTAATTACACATCCAAACACCCGTTTAAACGATATTTTAGAATAAGTCAACTAACTCTCTGAGATGAAGCAAACACATTAATCTATAACCGATTGCGTGAATAGATCGGACGGATTGTCAATTATTCAGACTAGTGGAGAAAAAAATAAATGGCCTGTTCTTACAAGTTAACTGGCTGAGAATCGAAAAACAGGCTTTACTTAGCGGATCTGAACTCTAAAAAAACTTAACAGTCACGAATTTTATAGGTAGATTTTTCGGCTGACCACGACACGAGGCACTGTGATGGTGCGGAACTCACCGAGAGTCAGCGTAAAGATAGCCGAATTACAGATAGCGATGAACGACAGATATGACATAGTGCGATTAATTGGAAGCGGTTCTACAGGAAGCGTTTACGAAGCCACCGACACCCTACTAAACCGC
Organism: Persicirhabdus sediminis; assembly: GCF_016595495.1. GTDB lineage: Bacteria > Verrucomicrobiota > Verrucomicrobiia > Verrucomicrobiales > Akkermansiaceae > Persicirhabdus > Persicirhabdus sediminis. The sequence goes on along the minus strand of NZ_JAENIM010000031.1, from coordinate 13,725 downwards.
CGGGTAGCCATTCGCAAAATTCTAGAAGTTGAAGGCGCTGAAAACTCTGAAAGCTGGCACGAGGAATTTAAAGATTTCGCCAAGAGCCTCACCTCACTGCAGCACCCAAACATCCCAACAGTTTTTGATGCGGGCATCGATGATGAAGGTCCGTATATGATCAGCTTTTTTGCCGAAGGAATCCCGATGATGGAGCGCCTTGAGGAAAACGCCCAGCTGGACCAAACTGAGGTTCACTCCATGGCTGAGCAGATTCTTGACGCCTTGATCGCCATCCACGGCACAGGCAGCACACACGGCATGTTGAGCCCAGAGTCATTGCTCTGCGCCCAGAACACCCGTGGAGGCTACCGCTACCTGATTATCGATAATGGTCTGCGCAAGCTGGCATACTTCGTTCACGGCGCAAAAACCGCGTTCCCAATGGTAACGGATCCAGCACTTGCTGCCCCGGAGCTATCGGAGAAACAAGATCCAACCCCGCAGTCTGATCTGTTCATGGTTGGTCAGCTATTTTACAGCCTACTCGCTGGTGGTCACCCGTATGCAGGGCTGACGATTGATGAAGCCTGTGAAAATCACAAAAACAAATCACTGCCGCCGCTTGCTGATTACGTTGATAATCTAGCCCCTGGCATGGAAGAGTGGATCACATCATTGATCGATCCTGATCCAGAAAAACGTCCAACCTCAGCTGAAGCCGCGCTTTCTAGCTTACCTGAGCTGCCTGAGCCCACACCTGAGCCGCAGACCGTCACCGCTGCCGTCAATCCACTGACCTCAGCCACGACTATCGACCCAATGGTAGCGAGTGCTAGCCAAGTCGCGCAGATCAATACTGCCACACAAATGGCAAGCGCAGCGGGCAATAACAGTAACCGCAACCTCATCATTGGTGGATCCATTGCAGGCATCGCCATCATCGTGGCCATCGCTGTGATCTTTGGTGGTGGCTCAAATGACGGAGAAATCAAAGTCACTACCGCGCCCATCACCGCAGAGCCTGAGCCAGCCGATGAGCCATTTGAGGATACACAAAAAGCGGACAGACCAAGTGCGCCAGCTGAAAAATCATCCCCAGCTGCGAGCAGCTCAAATAAGCAGACTAGCATTACTCTGAGCTCGAAAAATATCGCCAAGAGCAACCAGAAGGAAATCGTTGCGCTCAATGCCAACGCTTACCTCGACTACAATATTTTCACCGGTGTGCCGCTCGGCTCCACCATCGAGGCGATGCGCAAACCAAACAGCCTGTTCAGCAATGTGCAAGCGATTGGTAAATTTGGCCAAAAAGCCTATTTCACATCTAACTTCGAGTTCAGAGCCCCACGTGGTGGCCAGAAATTTGTAGGTAGCTGTAAAGCGAGCACTGGCCAGCGACTCACACCTGGATCTGGCTGGAAGGTCACCTTACGCGCCCCACATGGCCACAATGGCCCGCTTAAAGGCACAGTCTACTTCACTCAGTGGAATGCAGAGATCAAGTTAGTGATCAAAGAGACCACTAGCAATCTGCAGAAATCACAAATCGCTAGATCAACACAAGACGGCAGCGGCACATTCTCATTTGTTATTGAGAACCCAACTGCGGATGCCAGCTACGACATCGAATTGCTTTACAACAAGCCAGTCAGCCAAGCGCCAGCCAGCATCGCCTTTGATGCCATCTCCTTGGACAATTAATTCGATCTAGGAATTGAGATTGTCTTTTCTGAAACATTTGTTCATATATGTCGCGGCCTAGTAATAGGTCGCGATATTTTTTGAACCTAGACATGCCCGTAGTCAGCCAAAACAGATCTGTCCATCGCCCGAAGCCATTTATCAAAACGGCTCGGCTTTGTGTCACCCAGTACTTATTTGCCACAGCTGCGATCACCTTGCTAGTCTACACGCTGGCCTTTCCTTCGCCAGCTACGGCGATCATCGCGCTTGTCTGCATGGTCCTATTCTTCGCCTTCTGGCTGCTCTCCAACATCAGCAGCCGCAGCGCCACTTGCCCGCTCTGTCGCGGCAAATGCCTAGCTAGCAGCAAGGCCAGCAAACATAAAAAGGCGTACCGGCTAAAACCACTCAGCTACGCGCAGACAACCGCGCTCTCCATCGTCTTCACCAACAAATGGCGCTGCATGCACTGTGGGTCCGTGTACGATCTGAAAAAGAAACCTGGCCAGCGACCGCAATACTAAGGGCTCAAGGCTGAAAGGCTCAAAGCGACGGGACCTGTGAAATCACCCGTCTCAGCTGGAAAATTCTTTTTCATTGGCAGACCAGCAGCCGAGCGTTTTCTCGCGGCAAACTACAACTGACGCCACGCCTCCGCGCGCATCATTTCTAGCAAGCGATCTTCTTCAGCGAGCCGGCGCATGAAACGCTTCTTTTTTAACAAGACGGCTACCAACTCAGCTGCATCGCGCTCCACACTCTGGCTAGTGAGACGCAAAATGGCAAACACAGCCATCACAGCTAACAAAATCAGCAGTCCGTAAAGCAGCTGGATTTTCAGGCTGAGCATGGAAAAGATCACACACACACAGCCGAGCGAAAATACCAATCGCGACTGCAGGCTGAGCCGCTGGCGCCAGCGCACCGAAGCGGCATTTTTCTCCGCGAGTAATGCCAGGCCAACGCGTTGGGCGGCGGCAGCTAGATCGACGATCTGCTTTGATTCAGCGATTTTTTCTGTCAGGTAAACGGTACCAGCTTCGGCCCGCAAGCCATCCCATTTCGCTCGTTTCCCCACCATCACTTTGGCCTCAGCGCGGCCACTATGCTCGAATAGACTTTCAGCCAACTGGCCAGCGGTCCAATCAAGGCTCTCCTCACTAACCGCCTCGAGTTTTTTCACGCCAAACTGGCTTCTCAGCCAGAAAGCGAGCGCGACGGGCAGCGAGAATAAAATGAGCAATAGGGCAAACACACGGGCAGACTAGTGATCGTTTGCCTAAAATACAAGACCCACCATTATTTGCCCGCAGGCAAAGGGTCATTTTGGAAATGCAAATACTGTGGCTCTAGCCCCGACCTCTCATTTAAAGTAGCTACAACTAGTTGATAATAGGTATTATGATTAATCACCTCATCCGACCATGGTCGGCCATTCGAGTAGCTGATCGAGCTATTCATTGCCATGCGTGAGTAGCGCATCGCTTCATCACGATTTCCTTGGGCAAAATAAACTTCAGCCTGAGTATCCAAGTAGGCGCAATTCCGAGGCCTAATGCGCAGTGCTTGGCCAACATGTGCCATCGCCGCAGCTGGTTTGCTCTGAGCTCTGGACAAGATCCACGCTGCGCCATTTTGTAAATTATGTGCGTCTGGATACTTTTGTGTCATTGCCAAAACTGGTTGGTAACTTTTCTCCACCCACGCGTCTAGCTGATCAGCATCAACAAATTTCATCACCTGTGGGAAAAAATGATCCGCAATCCCTGCATGTGTCGCCCAGATGCGATGGGCATCATCGAGGTATTTGATAGCCAGGTCCATGTTGCCAGCTTCAGCTAATGCCAGCCCGTGATACATGTCGGCAAAATGTCGAAGGTATAACGGCGTCACAATGCCGCCATCATTATTCCCCCTCAGCGAGAGAAAACTTATAGTCGCTTCTGAGATCGCCGCATTTTTCTGCCAATCTTTAGGGGTGTCCAGCCCACTTCCCCAACTGCCGTACCCCCTGAGTAATGTCTGCAAGCGAGCAACGGCACTATTGTCCCATATGCCAGCACATAAAAATGCCTGCTGCCACCAGTACTCAGCCAGATCATATAGCTGGCGAGAATAGCACTTAACGGCAATATCCTGCAGCAATGAGACATCGCCCAAGATAAACAGCTTAATAAGCTCAGTCGACTCATCAACCATTACCTGATCTTTACAGAGCGCACTGGCGATATGCCACTGGATCAGGGTACTGACCTGTTGATCTGGTCCTGTGCTAGCACCGTCAAATTCTTTAACCATTTCAGCGAGATCATCCGCACTTTGCCGCCACCCATTTTTTTCCGCCTCCAGCAGTTCATGAGTATCATTCCAACTCGCTGTAATCTTCTCAGCGCCAATATCCTCAAGCAGCATCCCCACCGACTCCACATCTCTACGATACAGAGCGATAACAGCCAGCTCAGATTTGTATTCAGCCTGGTCGCCAGCTGGCAAATCAGCAAATTCTTCGAGCAACTTCTCCTGCAGACCTCTAGCCTTTTCATCACTACTGCGAGTATAACCACGGAGTATTGCTAAGGATTCATAAGCGTCTTTAGCCGATTCACTATTTTTTAGTAGATAGCTCCAAAGTAAATCATCTGCGCTACGGCTATAGAGCTCGGCTACCACTGCGCTGAAATATTCTTCGCTATTGCCGCGCGCCAAAACCTCATTGTGAACATAATCATGTAAGCGATACTCATCACCGAGCATGTCGCTCAACATTTCTAGCCACCCCTCTAAATCCTTCAACTCTGGGTTCTCGGCGTCCTTAGCCTCACTGCTGTATGTTGATTGCAAATACGGCTGCAGAACTCTGTTCGCTTCTTCAGTCTGACCAATAGAATCAAAAAAACAAGCTGCCTCCAGCAAACGACCGATGTCAGCTTTATCCTCTGTATCTTTGATCACCGACATCTGTGTCTCAACCCAAGCATCCAGTGAGTCAGGCTCAATACCCATCAGGTCCAGCTGATGGTCCAGCTGCATGGTAGCGTCGTAGTAGCTGTCCAATGCATAAGTATTATAGAGGCCAAAAAACTTCTTCGCCTCTTTGAGGTAGCCATTGGCTAGCAGGAAATAGCTATGATCGAGCACATCGTTATCGCGCATGATCATCTCGCCGTTATCCTGAATTTCTGCAGCTAGCTCATCGGCTTCGGCAAATTTCCCCTGCCAGCGGAGGCGCTGAATCATCAGCGACAAACTAGCTAGACTATTCTGCGTTCTGTGGTCGCGCAGCAGCCAGCCCATCAATGGCTCAGGGTCATTTTGCAATAATGATACCAACACCTGATCCTCCAAATTTTTCTCAGCAGCAGCCACCTCTGCGACTTTCTCGAGCTGGCCAGAGACGCGATACAGCCCCTTGAGCAATGACTTATCTGCATCAGCTGGTTTTTGTAATTCCACCTCAATAGCCGATTCCAGCTCACCAGTTTCACGCAGCAGCCAGGCTAGGGAAATTGACGTCGCCTCACTAGCTGGAGTTTTTTCTAGCACCATCCTAGCGCGCGCCAGATCTCCTGCAGCCACGGCTTGCCGTGCCATGACAAGCGAAATACGCTGCACAAAGCCCTTCATATTGGCCCGTACGAACTCATCTTTCTCGCGCTCGTAGAGGTGAAAAATCTGCCAGTAGGCTTGTTTTTGAGCTAGCTGGTTGAGCAAGTTCTGCTTGGTTCTCACATTCGCCTTATTATAGCTCATGACCATGCTTTTGATCTCATCGTCAGAATCCGCTAATACCCCTGCAGAAATATACTGAAATAGCTCAGTAGCGCGCAGGCGAATCTCTGGCTCACTAGAAAGCATCGCCTGCTCAACGGCAGGCAAGGCATCCATACCCAATTCCCACAGATCTATATGCGCCTGGATCCTCTCTTGGTAATTGTTTCCAGCCAGCAAAGGAATGAGCTTCTCCGCCTTCTCTTTGGCACTTAGCTCAGGCTCAGCTGGCTGGCCGCTACCATCGCCCTCAACCACCACACCATCTTGCTCGGTCAGTTCATTCACCGCGCCGCCCGCCACCTGAGAATCAGCCGCCAGCGCAAAACAACAAGCAGCTCCAAGTGAGCTCACCATTACAGAAATCTTTGCGCCTAGTCTCATATCTTTAATCTTCCCTTATCCAAACGAATTGCAATGCCTTATTCTCTTCTTAATAAGGCGCTCAAGGCGAGCCCAAACTTGCTAGAAATGTCACCAGATCAGCAAAAATCTCCTCGCGCGCCGGATCATACAGCAACAAATGAAAGCTATCTGGGTAATATTTCCACTGTAAACTAGGCCGATTTGCCTGCTCCACCAGCTGGCGGAGCTGCTCGCGGGTAGAAAAAATATCCTTCCCACCCTGCAGCAATAATGTTGGCGCCGCAGCCTCGCTCAGCGCCTGCGGCATGCCACGCACCATCTCAGCCAGCGTCACCAGCAAGCGCAGCGAGTAACGCTCGACGTGCCACGGGTTCTGCGCCACCTGATCGTGGTGGTCCACCCCTTCAAAAACCTCCAGCGGCTCACCGCCAGCCAGAGTCTGCAGCGAAACCTTAATATTCGGCATCGCCAGCGCGCCCACCTTCAGCAGCCCGTAATGCCAGCCAGCCAGCTTATCATCCAGGCTCACCACCGGCGCAGCCACCACCACCGCGTCAGGCAGCGGCCAGCTGTTCGCTTTGGCGAAATCATACCCGTGAGCGACAATCAACCCGCCCATGCTCTCGCCATACCACACCACCTTAGCAGCTGGGTATTTCGCCGCAACCAGCTGGGAAAATGTCGCCAAATCGCGGAACCATTCTTTTTCCGAATGAATATCCCCACGGCGCTCCACTAGCGGGTCCATGCCCAGCCCTCTCACATCAGCCGCGTACAGCGCCACCCCTGTGCGGTGCTTTTGCAGATACTCACCGAGATTGGCAAAATCCTGCGCCGTGCCATCGATCCCGTGCATGCCAATGACAATTGTGTCCACCTTGCCATCGCCCAGCCAGCGGTGATAGGGAAAATGATCCCCATCGTACGAAACATATTCATCGGCTAATAATTCCGGCATCACCTTATTTACTTTAATCTCAGACACTGACAAGGGCGCACAAGCAATCGTCAGCAGGGCAAACACCAGCGCCTGCGCAATGCCCCTCATTTGCCTGCAAACTAACGTAATCGCTAACACAACCATATCAGACTCCGAGATACAACATAGGTCAAGCGTCAGAAACTTGAAACTTGAATCTTTCCCACGCAGTGCTTTGCTCATTTCGTGCTCCAGATAGTATTCAACGAAATCAGTGCCGCAGAGATCTCTCGCCTCGATACTTTGACCCAGCTCGACCTATTCGACTCGTTCAAAGTCCATGAAGAGGACCTTGAAAACCTCGATGATAAGAGATTTGGCAAGCTAGACCGCGATGGAAAAACATTCTACCGCTTCCGCACCGACGAATACCGCATTTATTTCGAAGTCGCAAACAAACATGTGATCGTTCACCGTGTGATGCACAAAAACACCCTCGCCGACTTCCTCTTCCGTTCGAAAATGCCTCTAGCTGAAGACGAAGCGTTATCTCAATCCAAACATTTTTGGAAGCTCATCGACGAAGGTCGTAACGCCAGAAAAATGTAATCGGTAATTTTTTTACGAAAAGTGCTATTTTAATCTTGCGCAAAGGTGGCAAATCGGGGTATCTCCCTGCCGCCCGCAAGGGACAACGCAATCGACCGAATAAAGGGTAGGTGGCCGAGTGGTTAAAGGCGGCAGACTGTAAATCTGCTCACGTAATGTGTACGCTGGTTCGAATCCAGCCCTGCCCACCATCGATTGCTTCTAAACCGCGCTAACCACGCGGTTTTTTTGTGCCCACACGTCTCGCTCAAACAGCCCCCCGCCGTTGCGGGATGAAGGTCCGCTGCGCTGAAGGTTCTCCCGCAGTCGCAGGATGAAGGTCCGCCACCTTTCCAGCCAACGCCGAAGGCGTAAAACAGCCTAGCCTTGGGTAAGGCAGCCCCGAAGGGGCAACGCAACCCAAGGAAAACCGCCAGCCAGTAGAAAAAGCTCTGCAAGAGCGACACAGCTCGCAGCGCTCAAGGCCCACCTTTATTCAGAAGCCTGCCAATCATGCCCGCCGCACCACCGGAAAAACCCGCTTTATCATCCACCAGCGGCTACAGTGTCAACAACCCAGACCTCACCTACTTTTGTTGATTCTACAAGACTTCTAGAGGTTTCACACACATCTAGCTGGCTCAAAATTATGCGCACACATTTAAAAAATGCCGTACATCTTTTTTCAAGGAAAAGCGCCAGCCAGTAGAAAAGCTCTGCAAGAGCGACACAGCTCGTAGCGCTCATAGCCCACCTTCTTCAGAAGCCTGCATATCATGCCCGCGGCTCCACCGGAAAAACCCGCTTTATCATCCACCCGCGGCTACAGTGTCAACAACCCAGACCTCACCTACTTTTGTTGATTCTACAAGACTTCTAGAGGTTTCACACACATCTAGCTGGCTCAAAATTATGCGCACACATTTAAAAAATGCCGTACATCTTTTTTAAGGTTCGCTACGCTCAAGGTCCGCTACGCTGAAGGTTCTCCCGCAGTCGCAGGATGAAGGTCCGCCAGCTTTCCAGCCAACGCCGAAGGCGTGAAACAGCCTAGCCTTGGGTAAGGCAGCCCCAAAGGGGCAACGCAACCCAAGGAAACCGCCAGCCAGTAGAAAAGCTCTGCAAGAGCGACACAGCTCGCAGCGCTCATAGCCCACCTTCTTCAGAAGCCTGCATATCATGCCCGCGGCTCCACCGGAAAAACCCGCTTTATCATCCACCCGCGGCTACAGTGTCAACAACCCAGACCTCACCTACTTTTGTTGATTCTACAATACTTCTAGAGGTTTCACACACATCTAGCTGGCTCAAAATTATGCGCTTACATTTAAAAAATGCCGTACATCTTTTTTCGCTACGCCCAAGGTCCGCTACGCTCAAGGTTCTCCCGCAGTCGCGGGATGAAGGTTCGCCAGCTTTCCAGCCAACGCCGAAGGCGTAAAACAGCCTAGCCTTGGGTAAGGCAGCCCCGAAGGGGCAACGCAACCCAAGGAAACCGCCAGCCAGTAGAAAAGCTCTGCAAGAGCGACACAGACCACTGAGCAACAAAAAACCAGCTGAACTCGAGTTAGCCATAAGCTACCCCCAGCCAGCTGGTATGTGCGGAGATTAAATTTCTCCCTAAAGCAGGACTCCATCTCGCAGGAGCTCACACTTTTCTATTCAATCCTAAGCACCGGTCGCGCCTCTTCCTCCATGATGGCATCAAACTTCTCCATCGCCTCACGCAGCTGGCGTACTTTTTCCGGATGCTGCTTGAGCACGTTTTGTTGTTCGCCAATGTCCTCGGCTAGGTTGTAGAGCTGAGGCACAACCGGCCCGTTACGCTTCACCTCGCATTCCACGTATTTCCATGAGCCCTGTCGCGCGCCGGCAATCTTGCCGTGGCGGTCTTCATAATAAAATAGATGCTCGTGCACATCCTCGTCAGTCACCTCCGAGCGCAGCAGCGGCCAGATATTTTTACCATCAATCTCGCGGTCGTCAGCCAGCTCAATGCCAGCCAGCGCGCTGAAAGTTGGGAACAAATCCATATTGGAGACCAAGCCAGTGTAAACTCGTGCCGGCAGGTGCTCAGGCGCCCACATGATACATGGCACACGCGGGCCACCTTCAAAAACCGTCCCTTTCGTACCGCGTAGCGGATGCGCTAGGCCAACTTTTGCATCCGGCGCTTTGCCATACCCCCACGGACCATTATCTGAGGCATAAACCACCAGCGTATTTTTATCTAATCCTTCTTCCTTCAGCGTATTGAGAATTTCACCTACGCTCCAGTCGAGCTCCTCCACTGCATCGCCGTACGGGCCAAATGGAGATTTACCGGCAAAAGCGGGGCTGGCATCCACTGGCACATGCGGCATAGGATGAGCTAGGTAAATAAAAAATGACTGGTCCTTGTGATCCACAATGAAGCTCTGCGCTCGCTTAGTCAGCCGTTGGGTCAGCATCGATTGATCCGTGGGGTATTCAATCACCACATCCCCCTCCATCAGTACTCCCTGCGGCAAGCCGCTGCGACGCTGAAAATGCACGCCGCCAGCCGCATGGTCGCGCTCCACAAACCCCTCCTTCAGCTCCAGCAGTGGGCTCAGCTTCATATCATTGCTGTACGGCAGGCCGAAAAATACATCAAACCCCTGCTGCTGCGGCAGCATAGAGCGATCCGCGTGACCCAGGTGCCATTTGCCAAAAAGCGCCGTGGCATAACCACCAGACTTCATCTGATCGCCCATGGTGATTTCATCTGGATGCAGGCCATGCGTATGCCCGTCCATCACTACACCTCGCTGCAGAGAAACACGACGCGGATAACAACCCGTCATCAAAGCCGCGCGCGATGGCGTACACTTCGACGACATCACATTAAAATCTGTAAAACGAACCCCCTCAGCAGCCATGCGGTCAATATTTGGCGTACGAATCATCTCTGAGCCATAACAACCCAGATCATTATACCCCTGATCATCGGTATAGATCATGATCACATTCATCGGTCGCTCATCCGCGCTGGCGGCACAGACAGCGGCCCCCATCATCAATCCAAATAACTTAGCTGCATTTACCTTATTCATCATTCTTATCTTCTATTAGGAAATGTGGTCTGATACCGCACAACCGAAGTGTTCATACTAATTCGCGAAAGTCAGGAAACAAGATGCATTCTGGGCTAACATCCACCCAGCCAGATAAAACGTCCATTCCCGCCATCAAACGCAGTCCCAAGGTCCTCCCGCAGTCGCTGGATGAAGGTTCGCCAGTTCAAGGTCCGCCAGCTCAAGGTCCACCAGCTCAAGGTTCGCTAGCTGAAGGTTCGCCAGCTGAAGGTTCGCCAGCTGAAGGTTCGCCAGCTGAAGGTTCGCCAGCTCAAGGTCCGCCAGCTGAAGGTCCGCCAGTTCAAGGTCCGCCAGTTCAAGGTCCGCCAGCTGAAGGTCCTCCCGCTGTCGCGGGATGAAGGTCCTCCCGCAGTCGCGGGATAAGGTCCGCCATCTTTCCAGCCAACGCCGAAGGCGTGAAACAGCCTAGCCTTGGGTAAGGCAGCCCCAAAGGGGCAACGCAACCCAAGGAAAAGCGCCAGCCACAATACAGCTCTGCAAGAGCGACACAGATTTCTAAAACACCTCCAGCCAGCTCAGCAGTTCTGCCGAAGGCTTTCGGACTGCGGAGATCCTTCTCCGCTTTCTCCAGCTAGCTCGACATCAACAATCTCTAGCTCGCTTTCAGGGCCCGATACCCAATCTCATCCATCCCATGGCTAAGCCTTGCGCTTTGTAAAAATCGACCTATCAATACAGCAACGCACCATCCTAACATCACTCCAATATTACCATGAAAAAACAGGCTATCACTATCACCCTGCACGTTCTTCTCAGCGCAATCGCGCTCGTTAGCGCTGGCTGCAATAAAAAAGCTGAGAGTTCAGCTGAAACCAAACCTTCCCCCAGCCGCATCATCAAGCTAGATGGTCAGTCGAATTTCCGCGACTTAGGTGGCTATCAAACTAGCGACGGCAAAACCGTGAAATGGCGGCAAGTCTTCCGCTCCGGCGAGTTGCCCAAGCTGAGCGATGGTGACGTCGCCAAACTTGAAGAACTAGAAATCCGCACCGTCATCAATTTCCTCACAAAGGCTGAAATCACCCAGCGTGGTGAAGACCGCCTACCAGATGGCACAAATACCGTCGCTCTAACTATGGAAGCTGGCGACCTCGGTGAGCTAGCTGCCGTCGTTCTCGAAGCGCGCACAACAGGCGACTTTTCAGCGGTTCCACCGGAGCTCAACCCAGACCTGCACCGCCGCTTGATGGAGGAGGCCAAACAGCAATACGCCGCCCTCTTGCGTGAAGCCATCGCCCCAACAAATCGCCCTCTCGTCTTTCATTGTTCGCACGGAATCCACCGCACCGGCACCGGCGCCGCCATCCTGCTCTCCGCGCTCGGAGTGCCATGGGAAACCGTGCGCAAAGATTACCTCATCTCTAACCAAGCCAGAGCTGAAGAAAACACAAAACGCCTTGGCCAGCTAAAAGCACTCCACGCCAAAAATCTATCTATCCCCATTGAAGACGTCGACTCAACTAACATGGAGGCATTCTACCTGCTAGAAGGAGCCTACATCGACGCCGCGCTGGAAGCTGCTGTTGAAAAATACGGCTCGATGGAGGCCTATATTCGCGACGGCTTAGGCATCACAGACGCCGAACTCAACGAGCTCAGACAGCAGTTACTAGAATAATCACCTACTGATAGAGCTTACTAGAAAAGTGCCCAGAACAATTCCACAGCTCAGCAGTTCTGCCGAAGGCTTTCGGACTGCGGAGATCCTTCTCCGCTTTCTCCAGCTAGCTCGACATCGGCAATCTCTAACTCCCTTTCAGGGCGCGTTACCCAATCATATCCCCCCCATGGCTGAAGCCATGGGCTTTGTTCTTGGCCGCCTTCAGCGCCAGTATCAAAGCCTTCAAGAGCGATTCAAATTACCTCATCAATGCCGCCTCTAAAGCCCAGGCCACAGCCAATGATATCTTGAAAGTAGAGTTCGGCAATTAAGCCAAATTGCCCATAACTAAGGTAAACACAGCCCTCTGCAGATTGTGTTTACTTTTCAATCTCAATTAAACTATGTAGGTATTTATCAAGGGTCAGAAAAGAGATGCCATCCCATTGGCTTGTGCGATAAAGATGATAGTCTAGGTCAGTTGTCTGTCCTGAGACGCTCATTACTTCACGATATGTTTTCTCCGCATTATTTGGTCCGTATCCATTCAGGAGCATTGTTACATGCTGGCTCCTCTCGCTTAAAGGAATGGCGATGAAATCCATTATACTTTTAAGACTCAGAGCTGGTGCGTCATAGCTCAGGGGCTCTCCGAGAACATGAGCAATAGAAAGTATTAGAGCTCCATATGCGTTACTTTGGCTCAAATTTTGGCCTGATTTGTAGGTCAAGTAAGAGAATATACGAAAGATCTCTTGGGCATCTCTGGCTTTGACTTTTTTAACGTTAAATATCCGAATGCATTCTAGGCATAAAAAAAGGCGCCTGGCATGATCAACAGGACCTGGAGTCTTAAATAAGTTGGGCAGGTAGTTGTCGAAGTAATGAGATACTAAATCTCGATAATTGCCTTCTGTTGGTGGAGGCAATTTGATTGTTCGTTGAACAAATTTTCGTAGATAGGCAGGGAAATCAATATCTCCATACAGAGCTTTAACGCTATGCTCTAAGTGGGATTTATCGATAGCTAGAACAAAGATGATGCCCTTACAGTCAAAGAGGTGTGAACTTCCCCAAAATACTAGCCAGCAGGTCTCCTAATTGATACCAAGGAATCATAGAGACCATGACACAACCACGTAGAAGACATAGCGAAGAATTTAAGCAGGAAGTCATCGATTACTTTCTGAGTAGTGCAAAAAGCGTAACCCAAATCTGTAGAGACTTCCAAATCTCGCCCAGCCAATTTTATGCCTGGAAAAAGAAGCTCCTTGGGGACGCAGAGAGTGACCGAGCCTCAGGCGAGGGCATGAACGAAGTCCCCAAGGAGGCTTCGGTCGCAGAGTTAGCTGAGGAAGTTAGGAGGCTGCGCCAAGAGCTAGCCAAGTCACAGCGCCGTGAAGAAATCCTAAAAAAGGCTGCGCTCATATTGGGAAACGATCCTCACAACAATATGAGCTAGTTCAGAAAATGAAGGATCAGGGTAACTATTCGGAGCTAGAGCTGTGCGCAGCTTTCGGCGTTTCAAGAGCTGGTTATAGGTACTATGTTAGCCAGCCGTCAACTCAGAGAAAATGCACTCAGTTAGAATTGCTTGCAGAAATTAAAGCCATACATAAAGACCACAACCTTAAGGTTTATGGCTCGCCTCGAATGACTAAAGAGCTACAGGCCAGAGGCTGGAAGTGCTCTGAAAATACCGT
>NZ_JAENIM010000030.1 GCF_016595495.1 Persicirhabdus sediminis | reverse complement strand
AGCACTTTAGCAAAGCGGTCTGATTGTTGATTTTCTAATAAGTTAGGGCTGTACTTGGCCTCTTTGTCCACAGTTGTGGTTTTGGGTGGTTTGAAACGCCCAGCTGGCTTTGCAACAATGCGGTGCTGGCGCATTATATTGGCTACGGTATTTTCAGAGCACTTCCAGCCTCTGGCCTGTAGCTCTTTAGTCATTCGAGGCGAGCCATAAACCTTAAGGTTGTGGTCTTTATGTATGGCTTTAATTTCTGCAAGCAATTCTAACTGAGTGCATTTTCTCTGAGTTGACGGCTGGCTAACATAGTACCTATAACCAGCTCTTGAAACGCCGAAAGCTGCGCACAGCTCTAGCTCCGAATAGTTACCCTGATCCTTCATTTTCTGAACTAGCTCATATTGTTGTGAGGATCGTTTCCCAATATGAGCGCAGCCTTTTTTAGGATTTCTTCACGGCGCTGTGACTTGGCTAGCTCTTGGCGCAGCCTCCTAACTTCCTCAGCTAACTCTGCGACCGAAGCCTCCTTGGGGACTTCGTTCATGCCCTCGCCTGAGGCTCGGTCACTCTCTGCGTCCCCAAGGAGCTTCTTTTTCCAGGCATAAAATTGGCTGGGCGAGATTTGGAAGTCTCTACAGATTTGGGTTACGCTTTT